>NZ_CP075170.1:0-1491666 GCF_024399315.1 Chryseobacterium sp. MA9
ATGGATGACAATTTAATGATGATATGGCAGAAATGCCTTCAGTTTATGCGTGATAACCTGAACGCAGCTGAAGACAATTCTGACTTGAAAAAACTTGAAAAATCTTTCGATATGTTATTCGATAAGGTTCAGCCGCTTTCATTAGTAGCAAACAACCTTACGCTTATCGTACCGAGTGATTTTTACAAGGAATATATAGAGGACAATTATCTGTCCTTACTTTCTGCTGCCCTGAAGAAAAATATTGGAAAAGGAGTGAAATTATGGTATTCTGTGATGGAAAACAGACCAAAAGGTGAAGAAAAGCCAGTTACCATGAACATCAAGGGACAAAGTGTTCCTACTCCAAAAACACAGGAAACAATGCCACAAGGATTCTCTGCTAATATTGTAAATCCGTTTGTAGTTCCTGGAATAAGAAAAGTAAATATAGATTCTAACCTTAAGCCTGACTATTCTTTTGATAGTTATGTAGAAGGAGAAAGCAATAAATTTGCAGCCACTGTAGCCAGATCCATTGCAAAAAGACCTGGCGCAACTGCCTTCAACCCGTTATTCTTATACGGAGGTTACGGAGTTGGAAAAACCCACTTAGGACAAGCTGTGGGTCTTGAAGTAAAAAACCAGTTCCCTGATAAAGTAGTTCTTTATCTGTCTTCTGAAAAGTTTATCCAGCAGTTTATCTCTGCTGCCAAAGCACACAAGCAGACGGAATTTGCGAATTTCTACCAAATGGTGGATGTGCTGATTATTGATGATATTCAGTTCTTATCCGGAAAATCAGCAACACAGGATAGTTTCTTCCATATTTTTGATCATCTGCATCAGAACGGAAAACAGATTATCCTTACATCAGATAAGGCTCCTGCTGATATTATGGATATTCAGGACAGAATTGTTTCCCGTTTCAAATGGGGACTTTCTGCAGAAATCAAATCTCCGGATCTATCCACAAGAAGGCAAATCATTGAAGATAAACTAAGCAGAGACGGAATTGTTCTTCCGGGAGATATGCTTGACTTCCTTGCTGTGGAAACGAAAACCAATGTAAGAGAACTTATCGGAGTAATTAACTCTGTGATCGCTTACTCTACAGTATACAAGAGAGACCTGAGTCTTGAATTGCTTAAGGAGACCATTAACAGGATTGCTGCCAACCAGAAAAAGATCATCAACATTCCTTACATCCAGGAAGTAGTATGTGATTATTTTGGAATCAAAAAAGAACAGCTACTGTCAAAAACAAGAAAAAGAGAGATTGCATTACCAAGACAGCTTGCTATGTACTTCTCTAAAGAATTCACCAATTCTACATTTACTAAAATCGGTGAAGAAATGGGAGGCAAAGATCACTCTACGGTAATGTATGCTTGTGATACCATCAAAGATGTATCTAAAATTGATAAAGAAATCAAGAAGTATGTAAAAGACCTTACAGAAAGAATCAAACAATAACATTGTTGAACAAACATAAATTGAAATGAAGGATAGTTTTATTCTTCATTTTTTATTTAGTTTTGTTGGAACAAAAGACTCTTTTTAAATAGATAGGATATGAAAATATTAATGGTCTGTCTGGGCAATATATGCAGAAGCCCTCTGGCAGAGGGAATTATGAAAACCAAGGTGCCGGGAAACTTTGTGGTAGATTCAGCCGGAACTATTTCAATGCATGAAGGAGAACATCCAGACAAAAGAGCTGTTAAAACTGCTGCCAAACATAATATTGACATCTCAAAACAGAGATCAAGACCTATTACCAGAAAAGATTTTGAAACTTTTGATAAGATCTACTGCATGGATATTGATGTATTTGAAGATGTGGTCTCTAAAACCAGGAATGAAGAAGAACGTCAGAAAGTATCTTTGTTTCTGGAAATATTGGGAGATCATAAAAATGCTGAGGTTCCGGACCCTTATTGGGGAGATATGAGCGATTTTGAAAAGGTCTTTCAGCTTCTGGATAAGGGATGTGATGCTATTAAAAACCAAATACTCCAATCATAATTATGAAAAAACTGCTGTTGCTGCTCTTGGTAAGCTTTAATTTTTCTTTTGCCCAAACCAAAGATGAAATTGAAATCCGTAAAGTAATGAGTGACTTTATGGGGTGCATTAAATCCAGAGATGAAGCCAAATATCTCTCGTTATTCCAGGAACCTGTACTCTGGACCGGAATTTATAAAGACAGAACACAGGCAAAGCGTCTGGAGAAAAATCCTAAAGCGGATTACTACTTTGCAGATAACTATAAAGATTTCATCAAAAGTTTTAAAGATGGCAAATCTGAAGAAAAATTTGACAATATTAAGATCGTAGAAGATGGAGCAGTAGCTTCTGCTAATTTCGATTACAGCTTTTGGTACGATGGTAAAATGGAAAACTGGGGAAAAGAGATCTGGACATTGATGAAGATCAACGGAACCTGGAAGATTACTTCCGTTACCTTTTCCATGGATCTGACAAAATATTACCCTCAACCTTCATTAAACGAAAGAATTAAAAAATAATACAATGCTTTTTTTACTCCCTGCTTACTTATCAGAAAATACTTCTATCAACCACTTTTCACCTGTTTTGAAGGATTATATTATGCAGACAGACTATTTCTTTGTGGAAAATGAGAAAACAGCTCGAAAGGTTGTTAAATTTTTTGCTCCGGAAAAAAAGCAGGCTGATCTGAAGTTATTTTTATTAGACAAATACACGGAAAATGCAGATATCAAAGAAGCTCAGGAACTGATGCTGAAAGGGCAGGATTTCGGATTGTTATCAGAAGCTGGTCTGCCTTGTATTGCAGATCCCGGAAATCTGATTGTGAAATGGTGTCATGAGAAAAACATCAGAGTAATCCCTATTTCAGGCCCCTCATCTATTATACTTGCTTTGATTTCCAGCGGATTTAATGGACAGGAATTTAGCTTCCATGGCTATCTTCCTATTGATAAAGGCGAGAAAAAGAAACAGATCATGAATCTTGAAAGCCTTGTTCAGAAAACCGGATATTCACAGATTTTCATGGAAACACCTTACAGAAATAATCAGCTTTTTGAAGATTTGTGTAAGTTTTTGTCACCCAATACCAAACTGTGTATTGCGGCCAATATCAACGACCCGGAACATGAACTCATCAAAACAAAATCTATAAAAGACTGGCAAAAACAAAAACCGGAACTTCATAAAATACCAGCGGTATTTGTGCTTGGGAAATAAATTTAACTCCTTTAGATTTAATAAATTTAAACATAAGGAGTTTTTTAGATTTAGAGGCTGGGAATTGGTTTTCATGATCAATTTTTCAGCCTTTTTTCTTTCTTCTGGCTGCTCAATCATAACTCAAATTGATTATATTTCAATAAAAGGTGATTAATATTATCGTATTTTTCACCTTTTTCTATTGTATAGTATTCTAAATTTATATATAAATATAATATATTATGAATTATTATTTCGTATTGTAATTTATAATATTAACTAATTTGTTTTATTTTAATTAAATTTTATTTAATATTTTATAATTTAAACTGTTTTCGTAGCTTTAAGATAATATCTTTTGTATTCATTTAGTTATTAAGAATACAACAGGTTAAAAATTCAGTTTTATATAAAATTGATTCAATACAACCAACACCAAATATTTAAATATGATTACACGTAAAATTTTTTTTCCGGTATTGCTGATGCTGGCCATACTGGTACCTTCTTTAATTCATCTGTCCGCACACGGATATGTACTAAGTCCTGCTTCAAGAGGATATCAGGGAAGTCTGGATAAGGCTTCGCTTGGTTATTCTGTAGCATTTGGAAAATATGGTTCAGTAATTAATGAACCGGGGTCTCTGGAAGCTCCAAAAGGTTTTCCAGCATCTGGTCCTATAGATGGAAAGATTGCTTCCGCTAATGGAAGTATTGGTGGAGACACTACACTGGATATTCAAACAGCTGACCGCTGGAAGAAAACCAATATCACCACCGGAGTGAATGCCTTTATATGGAAATATCTGGCTTACCATGCCTCTGCGAAATGGCATTATTATATGACAAAGCAGGGCTGGAATCCTAATCAGCCTCTTTCCCGTCAGGATCTTGAGCTTATTGGTACAGTTGTGCATAATGGGACACCGCCGCAGGATAATGTTTCTCATCAGATTACAGTTCCTGCTAACCGTACAGGCTATCATATAATTTTAGCGGTCTGGGATGTAGCAGATACTACCAATGCATTTTATAATGTGATTGATGTTAACGTAACCTCCGGAACAGGAGTTTCTGCACCTGCCACTCCTACAGGATTAACCCAGCTGGGAGTTACCAGTTCTTCAGCTAAAATAAGTTGGACTCCACAGTCAGATGCAGTGTCATATACTATTTTCCGCAACGGACAAAATATTCAGCAGGTAAGTGTGGCAACATTTGAAGATACCGGTTTGACTGCTAATACAGTTTATACGTATGAAATACAGGCAAAAGGTTCTTCAGGGCTTACGTCAGGGAAAAGTGCACCACTCAATGTAAAAACGAATACTGAAGGTACTCTCGAAAAACCTACAGCACCATCAAACCTCCATTCAATGGGAGTTACAGAGAACTCCGTGTCACTCATGTGGATGGCCTCTACACATACACAAGGCATCAAAAATTATCATGTATTTGAAAATGGGATCAAAGTAGGAGAAACTGTGCAAACAAGTTTTATACGAACAGGATTAGCGCAAGACACAGAATATCGTTATACAGTAAGATCTGTTGCGATGAACGATCAGCTCTCTGATATGAGTAATGAATTAAAAGTCAGAACGAAGAAAGTTACACCGGGTAATGGTCAGACGTATTGTGGAGCAGAGCAATATAATGCAGCCAATGCATATCCTACAGCCGGAATGAAAGTTTTCTACTCCTGTAAAATCTGGAAAAACAAGTGGTATGCAAATCCGGGAGAACTTCCAGGAGCCAATATGGTATGGGAGGAAGTAAGTGCATGTACAGAAGGTCCTGGCTGTGAATCAAGCGGTCCGGTGACTTATTGTGGGGCACAGGAATATAATCCTGTAAAAACTTATCCGACATCAGGAACGAAGGTTTTCTATGCCTGCAAGATCTGGGAAAACAAGTGGTATGCAAATCCTGGAGAAGCACCGGGAAGTAATGCTGTGTGGAAAGTTGTAAGCGACTGCAATGAAGGACAGAGTTGTAAAACATCAGGTCTTACCAGTAAAGAAAATGATCTTTCAGTGATCGTATCTGAGCATTTGATCAATTTTGCACCTGAAAGCTTCTATGATAAAATACGCAGAGTAGAGGTCATTACTCCTCACGGACTTCGGATCATGACCTTTATGAACCCAGGAAAAGACAATATGAATATCAGCAGTCTTCAATCTGGAATATATTTTGTGAAGATCCTTTACAAAGATGGAAACAGTATCACTAAAACCATCAGAAAATAACAAAAGAATATAGAAAATAACAAAAGCTGCCTTATCATAAAAGGCGGCTTTTTTTATCATAAATTATTGGGATCTAAATAAATGAATTCTTCGCTGTCTTAGAAATTTTTAATTTCTTTTTTTTCGAAAATATTTAACAGCTGTTAACAAGACTATTGCATTATTCTTGTTTTTAAACACTCTACTGGAAACAGTATAAATTGTTGATAATGCAGTAAAAATCCGGGCATCGAAGATGCCCGGATTTTTAATAAATTAATTCTGATCTTTCTTCTTTGATTTCCATTTTCTCCAAAGAACAATAATAACAGGAATAAGCAAAAAGAGTGGCCATAATGAAACCATTCCTAGCAGAAAGCTTACAAAACTGTTCCAGCCTTCCGTCAGAGAATCTATAAAACGGCTTCCAAAACCTATTTTTGAGGTAGCTGAACTTCTTACTTTCTCTTTATACAGGTTTAAATTCAGCGTACTGTAATTCACACGGTCATCAATAAAGCGAAGTCTGCCTTCAGCAACATCAATCTCATCTTCAAGCTCTCTGATCTTTTCCTGAATTTCAAGCATATCTTTAGTTGTGCTGGCACTTTTAAGCATGTCACGGTATTTTTCAAGATATATTCTTTTGTTGGCCAGCTTAATGGCTACATCAGTATATTCCTCCGTCACATCATTGGATGAAATATTTTTAGACAAAACAGATCCTACTCCGTCCGAAAATGAGTTGATGAGAGCGTCAAAATTTTTATGAGGTACACGGATGATCAGAGTAAGGTTATCATCCATATCCGTATTTTGAAACTCTTCTTTTTGGATATAAGCATTGTTTTTCTTGATGATCTCATTGACTTGGTTCTGTGTTTTTTTAATATCACCCACCTGAATCTTCATATCACCGTTTTTGATGATTTTTTTGGAGATTGTATCTGTTTTCTTTTGGGTATAAAGATCTTTGTTTGTTCCATTGTCATCTGTAAGTAACTTTTCGGAAATAAAATGTGGTGGAGATACAGCTTCTGCAGAAGGCGCTTTATTTTCGATTAGAACTTCCATCATGTCGGCTTTCACTTCATGTTTGTCACCGCCTGATTTGCTGCAATTGATCAGAATAAGACCAGATAATAGGAAAATAATTTTTTTCATGGGTTAGTTAGCTTTTATGAATATGATCAAAAAGTGTGCTCAAAAATGATCATTTGTAAAATGGGTGAAAATTTAAAACGATAGAATGTTGAATGCAAAATCAATAAACGGGTTTAAAACTGACCTGAAAATTGCTGAGACTCATAAATTATTTTTATTTTTAATTCATGAAAAAAAGTCTTTTAGCATTTGTGTTTTCTCCATTTCTTATGTATGCTCAGGAAGCTCCGAAACTTACAGACGAAATGGCGTTGAAATTGTCCGACAAACCTCTTCACTGTATCAATCAGGAATACCCGAATAAAACAGCCCATATCATTAATAATGCAGGGGAGGTTCCTTTGACTCCCAAAGATCTTCACCCCAGTTTTTATGGCTGTTTCGACTGGCATAGCTCTGTTCATGGACATTGGATGCTGACAAGACTTTTGAAAACAAAACCTAATCTGTCTAGTGCCAAAGAAATTGAAAAAATTCTGGATGAATCATTTCAGAAAGATAAACTGAAGATAGAAGCAGATTATTTTACAAAATATCAGTTAACAGGAACTTTCGAAAGAACCTATGGCTGGGCATGGATCCTAAAACTGGATGAAGAACTTACCAACTGGGATCATCCAAAAGCTAAAATATGGCATGAGAACCTGAAACCACTTACAGATCAGATTCTGAAATCCTGGAAAACCTATCTTCCCAAGCAAACCTATCCAAACAGAACCGGAGTTCATCCCAATACTGCTTTTGCAATGGCATTTGCTATAGATTGGGCAAGAGCCAATAAAGATAAAGAGTTTGAAAACCAGCTGATAGAAAAGGCCAAATACTTTTTCTTAAAAGATCAGAAAACTCCTGCTTATCTGGAACCGGACGGATCGGATTTCTTTTCGCCAAGTCTGGAAATTGCAGATCTGATGCGCAGAGTTCTTCCTCAAAAAGAATTTGTACAGTGGCTGAGTGCTTTCTACGAAAAAAGAAGCCTGGAAAATGTAGAAAAAATCCCTGTAGTTAGTGATCTTAGCGATTATCAGACCGTTCACCTTGTGGGATTATCTTTTTCCAAAGCATGGTGTATGAAAGGAATTTCAAACGCACTTCCTGTCAACCATCCGCTGAAAAAAGAATTCAGAAAAACGGCAGATATATTTCTTGCCAACGGACTGCCGCTACTTTTCCAGGGAAATTATGGCGGAGACCACTGGCTGGCAAGTTTTGCCGTATATGCTCTGGAAGATTAATATTTGATTCCGATTTTTTTCAGAATAAAACCTAAAAGCCAGATAGGTCCTATCAAAAGAAACTGAAGATCTTTGAGGAAGGACGGCTTTTGTCCTTCTATTTTATGTCCTATCAACTGGAAAATCCAGGTGATGATGAATACAGAAAGATAAACCATCCATGATTGCCTTCCGACACTGATATTGGTCAGATAGATGAAATGCTCCATGATAAGCATTATCACAATCATCACGATAGCGATCAAAAAAGACAGTCTTATGTAGAACAGAGTAATCAGAATAATCACAATAAGGCTTATGATACTGACACATCCGAAATATGAAGCACAGAAATGAGGTGAGGGAATCAGGGAAGCAAAGCCCAGAATTGTCCAGAAGATTAAAGGCACACAAATCCAGTGAATGAACTTGTTGGTCGCATTTCTATGGCTTTTACTGTATTCGGCAAATAATAAATCAACCTTTCTCATACTGACAGGAAATTGGATTAATGCTAAAATAATAAAATTTTGTAATCACTGGTAAGATTGCTTACATTTGCTTTATGTCTGCCCTAGAAAAATTCGGAGTTGATATTTTTACGGAACATAATATTTTCGAGCGAATAGCTGTGGGTAAACCGTTTCGTCCCGATAATCCTGCTTTTATATTTATTAAATCAGGAACTATAAAACTTCGCCAGCATTTCAGTGATCTGGAGGTTTCTGCCAATATGTTTATGGTAACCGATCCACAAACCATTTATGAAGTGGTGGGAGTAACTGATGATTTTCAGTCCAGGATGGTTTCCTATAAGAGAGAATTTATTTCAGCTTTGTCATTGAAATTTAACCGTCTCATTACCTATCGTTATTTCAGACAGCAGATGAATAAAGGAGTTCCTTTTCCTGAGGACGAAATGGAAGTAGTCTGGAAAAGTGTCAATTTCCTGAAATATATTCTGGATTCTGAAACCGAAATGCTCTATAAGAAAGAAATGGTAGAGCATCTTTTCTCTGTTTTCTGCTATCAGATGGCCGGGATTATTTCCAAGGAAGATAACAGTTCTATGAATCAGATGTCCAGGCAGGAAGAAATCGTGTTTGTATTTCTTACTGATATCGCGGAACACCATCTTACAGAAAGAACCGTTGAGTTTTATGCCGAACGGCAGTCAATTACAACCAGACATCTATCTTCTGTGGTGAAGACCATTACAGGCAAATCTGCAAGTCAAATCATCGCTTTAATTGTCATCAATGAGGCGAAAGTACTCTTAAACTCTTCCAATAAACCGGTTTCAGAGGTTTCTTCTATTCTCGGATTCAGTGATCAATACTCGTTTTCTCACTTTTTTAAGAAGCATCTGGAGGTAAGTCCTACACAGTATAGACATCAGTTCGAAAGCTGAAATCTTACATTTGAACATCTTTTTCCAAAAATCAAACATTTGATTGATTTTATTGTTGACCTAACTTTGCATCTGTAAAACAAGGTAAAATGACACAAAAAATAAAAACAGCACTATCTGTATTGATAGCAGCTTTTCCTGCGCTGTTTTTTTCACAACAGATTAAACAGATGACCGCAGGTGAGGTGGCGGAACTTGCTGTTCAAAATCACCAGCAGCTCAAAGTTTCTGCTCAGAACATTGATATTGCAAAGCAGAATACAAATGTTGTTAAACTTCAGAAACTTCCTACAATCACCGCTTCTACGAGTCAGTTCTATTTAGGAGACGCGGTAGCTATTGACAAAGACTTCTCGAATTCTACAAAAGTTCCGATGCCACATTACGGAAGTTCGTACGCGGTACAGGCAACACAGCTTATCTTCAAAGGAGGATTGGTGAATAAGTCTGTTGAAATGGCAGGACTTCGTGAGCAGCTTTCCGAACTGGATTTAGAGAAAAATAAACAGGATGTAAAATTTTTAGTGATTTCCAATTATCTGGATGTCTATAAAATCATCAATCAGGAAGAAGTATTTCAGAATAACAAAAAACTCGCTCAGGAGCGTCTTAAAAACATTCAGAAATTCTACCAGCAGGGGATGGTAACCAGAAATGAGGTCATTCGTGGAGAATTGGCTATTAAAAACCTGGATCAGGGAATTCTTACTCTTACCAACAATAGGAAAATCCTTAATTATAATTTGAATATTGCTTTAGGCTTATCTTCTGACACGGAGATTGTTCCTACAGAAAGTTTAGAAAACAAAGAATTCGGAATAGGCATGGAATACTATACAGATCTTGCTCATGAAAGTAATCCATTGTTGAAGTCTGCTCAAAAAAATATTGCGGTTGCAGATAAAAATATTGAGATTATCAAAACGGACAATGCACCTACACTGGCTGGATTTGGAGGATATACACTCCAAAGACCGATCACGACTAGAAATCCAGTTTTGGATATGTACTCAGGAGGATGGCAGACCGGGGTTTCTCTCAGTTATAATATTGATACCCTTTATAAAACGAAAGAAAAAGTAAAATTAGGGGAACTGCAAAAGAACCAAGCGAATGATGCCATGACTCTTGTACAGCAGAATGTAGATATGGGAGTGAATGCAGCCTATACAAAATATCAGGAAGCAATTCAGCAGGCAGATATTCTGAATGATTCCAAAAGACTGGCAGAAGAAAACTACAAGATTACAGAAGCCAAATATCTGAATCAATTGGCTGTACAGGCAGAAATGATTGATGCTCAGAACCAGAAACTACAGTCGGAACTTGATTATGCCAATGCTGAAATCAATGTTTTGTATCAGTATTACAACCTTTTGAAATCTACAGGAACACTTTAATTTTTAAAACTGACAATCAACACAATGGAAAACAAGGAACAAACTACTCAAAATACGACACCAACTCCAGCAACATCTGTTGCGGAAAATAAGAAAAAGAAAAATAAAACCAATAAAATCAGAGCCATCATTTCTAATATCATCGTTTTTCTGGTGATCGGTTTCGGATTATTCTGGTTGATACGTGAATATTTCCACATCGGAAGCAAAACCTATACGGAAGCAGCACAGGTAGAAGAATTTATCAACCCCATCAATACAAGAGTTTCGGCATACATCAAAGAAATTAAGTTTATTGAACATCAGCGCGTAAAAAAAGGAGATACGCTGGTAATTCTTGACGAACGTGAAATTCTTACACAGCTGGGACAGGCAGAAGCAGCTTATCAGAATGCTATGGCGCAAAAAACTGCAACAAGTTCTTCTGTGAATACTGTTTCCAACAATATCAACGTAATGCAGTCTAATATTGCGGGAGCAAAAGCCAGATTATGGAATGCAGAACAGAACTTAAACAGATACAGAAATCTTTTATCAGCCGAAGCGGTTACAAGACAGCAATATGATCAGGTGAAGACGGAATATGATGCGCAAAAAGCAGCCTATGAAACTCTAGTGAATCAGAAACAATCTGCAAATCTTTCTACTACAGAAGTGAAAAGCAGATTGGGAATTAATGATGCTGAAATTAAAAGAACAAAATCTGCTTTGGATATGGCCAGAATCAATCTTTCGTATACAGTTATTACCGCACCTTACGATGGAGTAATGGGAAGAAGAACCATTTCTGAAGGTCAGTTGATTCAGCCGGGACAACAGGTTGCAACTATCGTTCTGAATGGTCAGAAATGGGTAACAGCCAACTTCCTGGAAAGCCAGATGCCAAATATCAAAGTAGGAGAAAAAATTTCTATGACAGCTGATGCTTTAGGCGGTAAAAAATTTGAAGGAGTAGTAACAGCGGTTTCAGCGGCTACCGGATCAAGATATTCAAGTGTGCCTACCGATAACTCTACCGGAAACTTCATTAAAGTACAGCAGAGAATTCCTGTAAGAATCGAGTTTACAGCATCCAATAAAAAAGAAGATATGGATAAGTTGAGTGCAGGAATGAATATGAATGTGAATATTAATAAAGACTAGAAGGCGGAAGATATCAGATTTCAGACATTATGCTGTGGAAAGCTGAGGCTGAATGTTGAAAGTCTGTCATCTGATATCTGAAACCTATTACCTAAAAAATCATGTACAACAAAGGATTATATAGCGATTGGGTACCGAAACCCGTACAGCTGCTGCTGATTGTATTACTGCTTGCCGTGGTAATGCCAATCGGTGGGGTGTATACCGGAAATATCAGTTCTCTGGTAAGTGGTACCGGTGCCATGACAGAATATTTTATGTGGGCTAACTATGCCACTACCATTGGGATGGGAGCCTGTATGCCTGTTGTTCTCAGAATCAAAATGAGGTTCAAAGTAAGGGATAAGATGGTTTTACTTCTGGTACTTTTAGGATTGCTCAGTTATGTAAACGGAACTACTTTACAGCCAATGATTTTCATATTTACCTCTTTAGTGATAGGTTTTATGAAAATGATGGTCACCATAGAACTGTTCCTGCCACTGATGGTCATGATTGGAAACCGTGGTATGTTTTACGGAGCTTTCTATACCTTCGTTCTTGTGATGAATCAGGTGGCAACCTATTATGCAGCTGAATTTGCACTTGTCTACAACTGGCAGCAGTTTTACCTGTTCACAGCCGTTTTATGTTTTATTTTAGCTTTAATACACTGGATTTTTATGCATAATAAATATTTTGCGTTAAAAGTTCCACTGCATTATATTGACTGGTTAAGTATTTTGCTTTTCATTTCAACGTTCATGTTTTCGGCTTATGTGTATTCATTCGGAAGACAGCAGGATTGGTTCAATTCGAAGAATATTATGTATGCAAGTATTACAGCTTTTGTGAGTTTTGCATTGCTTTCTATCCGTCAGTTAACTTTAAAAAGACCATACCTTTCTTTTAAAATTTTTACAAAAAATAATGTACAGCACGGCTTGTTCATGCTTTTCTGGCTGGGAATGTTTTTAGGAACAGCTTCTATTCAGAATACTTTTGCGGTTGGTGTGTTGGGCTATGACCAATTGACAAATACCAGACTGAGTCTGCTGATGATTCCCGGAATTATTTTAGCCGGAGTCATTGCCATTTTCTGGTTCAAAAAAGAAAAACCTTTAAAAATGTATATTTTTTCCGGTTTCTCTGCAATGGTTGCATATGCCATTATTATGTACTTTTCTATGGTATTGGAATTCAGTTATGACAACTGGTATCTGCCTATGTTTTTAAAGGGTTACGGAATGTGTTCACTGTTTATCTCCGTATGGTTTTATACACTGGATAAGCTTGAAATGGATGAAATGCTGGCAGCCATCGGACTTGTATTGGTTTGGAGAACTTTCCTTGCCGTAGGAATTTTTTCAACGCTCTATTCATGGTTTCAGTATCGTTTTCAGGTTACAGCAATTGGTGATCTTGCCGTTTATATGGACGGAATGACGGTTACTCCTCAGAATGTAGCGGCTAATATGAAAGCCATTCAGCTAAATGCAATCATCATAGCTACCAAAAAGATATTCGGATATATTATTTTAGTCGGATTTGGAGTATTGATTTATGTTGCCACCCATCATTTTGGAGCAAAACGTTTTCAGTATTTCAGATTTGTGAGAGTTCTTGGCGGTAAATCTGTTATTGCGAGAAGAAGACTTCGTGAAAGGAAAAAATTACTAGAAGAAATAAAAGATGCGGCTGGGCCTGCAATATAAAAATACCTTGTTTTTCACTAGTAAAATCCTGGTCCTTCATTGGGCTGGGATTTTACGCTTTTTAAAGGAGAAACTGGATGCTGGAAGAGGGAAGTAATGAAAGACGGTTTATAGCTATTTATTTTATTTAAAATCTTTAATCCAAAAGAAGTTATTATAACTTTTATTAGATTAAAGATCATAAATAACTTCCAGCTTCTATTTTTTTAAAAGAGGAAAAATCTCATACTTTGTTATTTTTATTCTTTCTAAATAAGAATTATCTTTGTGGAATTATAAAACTTTGAAGTAGAAAGAATGAAAAAGCAGTATGCATTCATAGGTCTTTTGGTTTCGGGAGTTATGCTTTCCCAGACAGTAAAAGATTCTATAGCCTCTAAAGGTATTGAAGATGTGGTGATCGTAGCCTCCAGAAAACCTACAAAAATCTCTGAAGTTCCCGGAACGGTTTGGGTTGTACAAAAAGAAAAGATTCAGGAGCAGGCTAAAAGCGGAGTTCCCATCAAAGAAATGTTGTCGATTCTGATTCCCTCTATGGATATTGGTCCCCAGGGAAGAACCAATTACGGACAGAACATGAGAGGACGTTCAGCACTTGTAATGATTGATGGAGTTTCTCTGAACAGTATCCGTGCAATCAGTCGCCAGCTGGATGCTATTGATCCTTTTAATATTGAAAGAATTGAAGTGCTTTCTGGAGCAAGTTCAATTTATGGAGGCAATGCTACCGGTGGGATTATCAATATTATTACAAAAACACCTTCCAAAAAAGGAATCAGCGGTGAAACTGAACTGGGAGTACGTACCGGATTTATGGGAAAAGATGATCATGATTTCCGTGCAGCACAGTCTATTGCAGCAAAAGGAGATAAGTTCTTCGGAAGATTGGGAGTTGCTTATCAACAGAATGGCGGTGTGTATGGAGCAGATCAGAAACAGCTTTTTACAGACATTACACAGACTGACCTTCAATACAACCAATCAATTGACATCCTTGCTACAGGAGGATATCAGTTTAATAATAAGCACAAAATTACAGCCTCTGTTCAATATTACAATTCCAAATTTAATGGGGACAGAAGTTTGTTTTTAGGTGAAAATCTAAGTGCATTTACTACCAAAAATGCTTCATTACTCGAAATGAGAGATGGCTTCTCATCAGATAAAAATGTTGGAACGGAGCGTTATATGGCAACGGTAGCTTATAACGGAAACGGAATTTTAGGCGGACAGGATTTATATGTACAAGTGGCTACCCGTGGTGAAAAATTAGGATTTTATCCATTCCCGGGAAATGTTACTCTGCAGACAGGGAAAATACCTTATATGTCCTCATCACAGCAGGATACCTATTATTCAGGAATTAAGGCTTTATTATCAAAATCGTGGCGAGGATTGAACGTGACTTATGGAGCAGACTTCGATTTTGAAAAATTTGAGGGAACACAATCTGTTTATGATATTGCGAAGACAATGTCCAGCGGAGGTTTAGTCAATGAAACCAAATACAGTCTGGGAAGATATCCAACCAATCACTCACAGAGCTACGCAGGATATGTTCAGGCAAAATATAATATTCTTCCAAAATTGCAAGTGAATGGAGGAATCCGTTATCAGCATATCAATGTGAAAATGGATGACTTTGTCGGTTCAGAACAGCAGACACAGATTGCCATGGGCTATGGAAGTTCAGCATCTGCAATTCCGGGAGGGGAAAGCTCTTATAATGTGACACTAATGAATGCTGGATTATTATATAAATTTAATGAGCAGCATCAGGTTTGGGGAACTTTTTCCCAGGGAGCAAGCTTAGCAGATCCAGCTAAGTTTTATGGAATTGGCCAGTATAAACTTGTTGGAACCAACTGGGATGTAGTATCCAGTATCAATGTAAAAGAACAGCCTCTTCAAGCTATCAAAACCAATCAGTTTGAAGTAGGATACCGTGTCAACAGAGGAGGGTTAAGAGCTCAGATTGCAGGATTTCTGAGTAATTCTGATAAAACGGTTGCTGTAGATAAAAAGACCTTTCAGATTCTTGTCAATGATTTGAAATTAAGGAACATGGGAATTGAAGCTGAGGTTTCTTATTCCCTAAGCAATGGAGTTTATTTCGGAGCAAGCGGACTTCTGATCAAATCTGAGGTAGATAATAAAGGAGAGTGGCAAAAACAGGAAATTTACAATGCTTCCCCTTCAAAATTAGTGACTTATATTGGATATAACATTAAAAACTGGTCATTCAGATTCCAGTCTTTGCAGAATTTCAAACAGAAAGACGAGCTTAATAATGTTGTGGAAGGCTATAATACTTCAGATTTGATGATAGGATACAGATTCCATTTTGGAAAATTCAACTTAGGAATCCAGAATCTATTCAATACAGACTATCAGACGATATGGAGCAAGCGTTCTCAGGTTTTATATTCTACTTACGGACTTCCGGAATTGTTTAATTATAAAGGAAGAGGCAGAACATTCAACCTTTCTTACACTTTTGAATTTTAAAAATAAGATGAAGGTAAAAATGCCTTGATCTGAAAAATATATTGTATTTCAAATCCGGTTTCTGAGATTATCGGAAACCGGATTTTAACTTAAAAAAAATCAGTTATGGCAAAAACTTCAACAGGGCAGATTGTTGCCGAAGTCACCAGAAAAGAATACATTACTGACCATTTTATCAGAGTGTATTTATACTCACCGGAAGTTCAGATATTCAAAAATACCATGATAGGCGACAATAATAAGATTGCAGTGCCTCCGGCTGGACTGAACGAGATTCATTTTCCGACGCTGGACGAAAATCATCAGTGGGTTTATCCACCTAAAGAAGTGGCTCCGGCCATCAGAACCTATACCCACAGGGGAATTGATCTGAAAAAAAATGAACTGATCATCGACTTTGTAGACCATGGAGATGGCGGTCCTGCCTCCAGATGGGTAAGAGAAGCTGAAGCCGGTTCAAAACTGGGTGTAATGATGCGTTTGGAAGGAAAAGAACTGTATCCTGCAGCAGATTGGTATTTGCTGGTAGGAGATGCTACAGCCATTCCGGTCATCAGTGCTATTTTGGAAACACTGCCCGAAACAGCAAAAGGTATTTGTATGATTGAAGTTCATGGAAAAGAAGACGAGCAGCTGCTTGAAACGAAAGCCCAAATTGATTTTAAATGGTTACACAATGCACAACCGCAGATCAGCAGTGAAATTTCAGATGCTGTAAAAAGTATTGATCTTCCCGAGACAACCAAATTTGGTTACATTGCATGTGAATTCTCAAGCGTGAAAGAAATTCGTACTTATCTCAGAAAAGAAAAAAACTGGACCTCTCAGGAATTATACGCTTATTCGTACTGGAAAGCAGGTGTAGCAGAAAATGAATCGCAGGCAGACAGACATAAGGAGAAGGATTCGATGAAGTAGGTAGCAGGGATTAGGGATTTTGAGTTTGAGAGTTTAATGTGTGGGTAACTAGAAATAAAAATAACCATCAACTTGCAACTCGTACTCCGCATCCCTAAACCAGCACCCTGCAACAAAATAAACTGGCAACTATCACCCTGAACCCTTATCTTTGCACTATGAAAGATTTAATGGGCAGAGCGATCTGGGATTATTACAACAATGACAATCCGGAAGATCTGCAGACTGAAACGTCAATTTCTGAGCTGGATGAACTTCCGGTGGATTATTTATTCAGAGATTTTGAAGAAATGAATGATATAGAGCAGAAAGCACTGCAATTATCTGAAGGAAGAATTTTGGATATTGGATCAGGTGCAGGTTCTCATTCGCTATACCTTCAAAACGAAAGAAATCTTGATGTGACAGCATTGGATATTTCACCCAAATCCGTTGAGGTCTGTAAGTTAAGAGGAATTAAAAAAGCAGTTTGTGAAAATATGCTTGATTTCTCAGGAGAAACTTTTGATACCATTTTATTGTTGATGAACGGTACCGGAGTTTTTGAAAGCCTTGCGAAAATTGACACCTACCTTCAGAAATTATATTCTTTATTAAATAAGGGAGGACAAATTCTGATTGACAGTACGGATATTCTTTATATGTTTGACCGTGATAAAGATGGCGGCGTGTATATTCCTGCAGGCGGATATTATGGGGAACTGGAATATGTGGTTCATTATAAAGGCGAATCTGAAGAACCAATTACCTGGCTGTACCTTGATTTCAACACTTTGAAAAATGCAGCTAAAAATAACGGCTTTAAAATAGAAAGAGTTTTGAAAGACGAAGATTCTTATTTAGCAAAACTGATTAAGAGGTAACCGGAAAACCATTCGGGATACTTGATGATAATTGCTAACATTATCAGTGAAAGAATACCCGGAAATATATAAGAAGCTGCTCTGTAGGGTAGCTTTTTTGGTGTAAACAATACCCAGAACACCAGTAAAATTAAAGTACTTACAGCAGCCATGAAAAATTCCGGACTTTTTCTGTAAGTAAAAAAGCCTTGTGTACTTTCCTTATAAATGAGAGGAACTAAAAAGTTCTGGATAGGCAAAAAGACAATCCCGAAAATAAATGTCAGAATTGCGGCTCCGTATTTTTTAAGCTTAATAAAATTCAATCCTAATAATAAAGCTCCAGGGATGGTTCCCAAAAGTCCGCCGATCAGTAAAATAAATTCTCTCGGGAAAAGTTTAATAGCATTTGAATCTTCGGTAATATGATCTTTCCAAAGTTCATGTTCTTCCGTAAATTTTGCTTCCTCTTCTTCCTTTTTATGCTGAATCAATTGCTGAACGGCTGTTTTTTCCTGCTCACAGAAAACAAGTCCTCTTTCTTCCAGAATTTCAAAAGCTGCCTGAACGGCCTCCGGAACAAAGCGGTTGCCTTCTTGTAAATAAGCCTCCAATTCCTTGTTGGAGAGTTTTCTTAAAACACTTTTATTGACCATAAATTGTATTATCAAAAGAAAGGCTGCTTCTATTGAAACAGCCTGTTATCTTTATCATGAGGTTAATTATCCGATCTCAATACCGTTTTCAACATTGCTGTCATCCGGTGTTACGAAAGATAATTTTCCGTCTGGTTTTGTTGTTAATAATAACATTCCCTGAGATTCAATTCCTCTGATTTTTCTTGGAGCAAGGTTCAACAGGATCATTACCTGTTTCCCGATTAATTCTTCAGGAGTGAAACTTTCTGCAATACCGGAAACAACAGTTCTTACATCTACTCCTGTATCTACAGTAAGTTTTAATAATTTATCTGCTTTTTCTACTTTTTCAGCTTCTAAAATGGTAGCTGTTCTAAGGTCTATTTTAGTAAAGTCATCAAATGTGATCTCTTCTTTCATAGGGTTTGCGTTAGGGTTTGTTTTTTTATTGTTTTGTTTTGTATTTTCCAGCTTTTGGATTTGAGCTTCGATGACATCATCCGAAATTTGAGAGAATAAAATTGGAGCATTAGCCATTATTGAATGACCAGCTTCAATTAATACTTTTGAATTCTCAACTTCAGACCATGTTTTTTGTTCTACATTAAAAATTTCATATAATTTTTGTGCTGTAAAAGGTAAAAATGGTTCAGCTAAATTTGCTAGTGCAACTGAAATTTGGGCTCCAATAAATAATGTATTTTTGGTTTTCTCAATGTCATTTTTAACCGTTTTCCAAGGCTCTTCATTTTGCAAGTATTGATTCCCAAATCTTGCAAGATTCATAAATGCTGTTAAGGCATTTCTGAATTCATAATTTTCAAGAGAGTTTCTGATTTCTACAGCTCTTTTGCTGATTTCTTCTAATTCTGGTGCATTTATATCTCCTTCAGGAACTTTTCCTTCAAAGTTTTTGTTAATTAATACTGCAACACGATTAATGAAGTTACCGAAAATATTAGCTAATTCAGAATTATTCTTAGTCTGGAAATCTTTCCATGTAAAGTTATTATCCTTTGTTTCCGGAGCAGATGAAAGAAGAGCATATCTTAAAACATCCTGTTGTCCAGGGAAATCTTCTACATATTCATGAGCCCATACTGCCCAGTTTCTTGACGTTGAGATCTTATCATTCTCAAGGTTCAGGAATTCAAAAGCAGGAACGTTAGCCGGCATAATATAATCTCCATGCGCTTTCATCATCGAAGGGAAAATAATACAGTGGAAAACAATATTATCCTTTCCGATAAAGTGTACCAGATCACTGTCTTCACTTTGCCAGTAGTCTTTCCAGTCTTTTCCGTTTTTCTCTGCCCATTCTTTGGTAAAAGAGATATAACCTATTGGAGCATCAAACCATACATATAATACTTTTCCTTCAGCATTCGGAAGCGGAACGGGAACACCCCAGTTCAGATCTCTGGTCATGGCACGAGGCTTAAGGCCGTCATTTAACCATGATTTAACCTGTCCGTATACATTAGGCTTCCAGTCGTCTTTATGGCCTTCAATGATCCACTCATTTAAGAAGTCTTCGTATTCATTTAATGGAAGATACCAGTTTTTTGTTTCTTTAAGGATAGGAACATTTCCGCTAAGCATTGATTTCGGATTGATCAGCTCAGAAGGAGAAAGGGTAGAACCACATTTCTCACACTGGTCTCCGTAAGCGTTCTCATTACCACAATTAGGACACGTTCCTACAATATAACGGTCAGCAAGGAATTCTCCTGCCTGCTCATCAAAATACTGCTCAGAAACTTCTTCAGTGAATTTTCCTTTCTCGTATAAAACCTTGAAGAAATCCTGACTGGTTTCATAATGTTTTTTAGACGTTGTTCTGGAATACTCATCAA
Organism: Chryseobacterium sp. MA9; assembly: GCF_024399315.1. Taxonomy (NCBI): domain Bacteria; kingdom Pseudomonadati; phylum Bacteroidota; class Flavobacteriia; order Flavobacteriales; family Weeksellaceae; genus Chryseobacterium; species Chryseobacterium sp. MA9. The sequence continues at coordinate 20,215 of NZ_CP075170.1, forward strand.
ATGAAATTCCAAGGTCAGAAAAAGATTTTTTAATGATCTCGTGATATTTATCAACGATATCCTGAGGTGTTACCCCTTCTTTTTTAGCTCTTATGGTAATAGGAATCCCGTGCTCATCCGAACCACAGATAAACGCTACATCTTTTCCTAATCTTCTCTGAAATCTTGCGTAAACATCCGCAGGAATATAAACACCTGCCAAATGTCCTATATGAACCGGCCCGTTTGCATAAGGCAAAGCTGCCGTAATCATCTTTCTGTTTGACATTTATAGTAAAGTTTTGACTGCAAAGATAAGGAATATCTGTTGAATACCGCTATTGGTGGTGTTATTATGATGCAGAATGCAAATTTTAAGTGCTGAATATGAAATTAAGTTAAACGGTTGTTTAACATTTTATTAATTTAAAACAAATGTTATGCATAGCATAAGACGCTGTAAAATATTGGATCCTAAAAAACTAACTAAAATCGGTTTCGTAATATACATAATTTTAACTAAAATTATATTAAATTTATAATAATTCTAATTTTTTTTTAAATTGCGAGTCTGGCTAGAAGCCGAATTAAGACTGAAAAAACGAAACTATAAAAAAATATGATTGTGAATAATTTTACAACAGTATTGAAAATCGCGCCTGCTTTTTTATTGGCCAGCACAATAATGCATGCGCAGACAAAAGACTCTGTTCCTCAGGAGAAGAAAATTGAGGAAGTTGTATTAATCGGGTATGGAAAGCAGAAAAAATCTGATCTTACCGGTTCTATAACTTCTGTTACGGCAAAAGACTTTAACGGGGGAGCAACTTCTGCCGGACAGCTGATTCAGGGGAAGACTCCAGGTGTACAGATTACCAATAACAGTGGAGCTCCGGGCTCCGGGACCAAGATCAGGATCAGGGGAACATCTTCTTTAAGTGGAGAAAACTCTCCTTTGATTGTAATTGATGGAGTTCCTCAGGATTTCGTGGGAATGAATGGTGTTTCTGATCCTTTATCATTAATTAACCCGAACGATATTGAAACATTCGATATCCTTAAAGATGCTTCCGCTACTGCTATCTATGGTAACAGAGCTTCCAATGGGGTTATTCTCATTACAACCAAGAAAGGAACAGCAGGAAAGTTTAAAGTTAATTTCTCAACAGTTACTTCGGTTTCTACTAAAATGGGCAAGGTAGACGTATTAAATGCTCAGGAGTTTAGAGATTTTGTTAATACGTATGCACCTGCTGGTTATAAAACCAAACTTGGAAATGCTGATACCGATTGGCAGGATCAAATTTATCAGGCAGCATGGGGTACAGATAATAACGTTGCCCTTTCAGGAGGTATTAAAGGCCTGCCATACCGTTTATCATTAGGATATAATGAGCAGAACGGTATTGTAAAATCAAATTCTTTCCGCAGAACTTCTGTAGGTTTGAACTTAAACCCTAAATTCTTTGATAATCATTTATCCGTAAATGTAAATGCAAAGGGAACATTTACCGATAACAGATTTGTAGACGGTGGAGTGATCAAGGCAGCTACTTATTTTGATCCTACTCAACCGGTATATTCAGGAAACTCTAATTACGGAGGGTATTATGAATGGCTGGATGCAGGATCTGCAACAGGTTATAACGTAAATGCCAATTCCAATCCACTTGGAATGATCAATGGGATAAGAGATATATCTTCTGTCCTTAGAGGGTTGGGAAATATTCAGTTAGATTATAAGTTTCACTTTCTTCCAGACCTTCATTTCAATGTAAATGCCGGATATGATTATACAAAAAGTGACGGACACAAGTTTAAAGATGCTCGTCTGAGACCAGGTTTTGAAGATAAAGGAAGCTCAAATTTCTATTCTATGGAAAAGAAAAACAAGCTTTTGGAAACCTACTTTAATTATGTGAAAAATATCAATGCCATTAATACTGGTGTGGATATTACTGCAGGGTATTCTTATCAGGATTTCAATATTTATCTTCCAGGAGCTATCACTTACAGGGGAACAGGAATTAACTCGCAAGATTTAGACTTCAAAACTCAAAATACATTGATCTCATTCTATGGAAGAGCTATTTTCACAATAGCTAATAAATATGTTATTTCAGGATCGGTTCGTAAAGATGGTTCTTCAAGATTCTTTAACGGTACCAGAGATAATGTATGGGGTGTTTTCCCGGGAGTTTCCTTAGCCTGGAAGCTTAATGAAGAAAATTTTATCAAAAATATATCCTCAATCAGCACGTTAAAATTGAGAGCAGGATGGGGTAAAACAGGTCAGCAGGAATTGCCGGCACTTAACGGTAATAAACCAAATAATTATCCGGCTTTTGCAGCTTATAATCCAAGTTATCAGGGAGCAGGATATCAGTTCGGAAATGAATTCTATTTTATGTTCAGACCTGCAAACTATAATCCGAATCTTACCTGGGAAACTACCACTACTAAAAACTTAGGATTAGACTTTGGTTTTAATAAAAACAGAATCACAGGATCAATAGATGTTTTCAGAAAAGATACAAAAGATCTTCTTGTATATGCAGATGAGCCTGCAGGAGGTTTAAGTAATGCAAGCTGGCAGAACGTAGGTGATATGAAAAACGAAGGGATTGAAGGAAGCATTACAGTAATCCCGGTTAAAAACCAAAATACCACGTGGGAAGTAAGTTTTAATGCCACTCATTACAAGCCGGTTGTTACTAAACTTAAAGATAGAGCTGATGAATCATTTAATATGGAAGTAGGAGGTATTGAAGGAGGTTCAGGAAACAGAATTCAGGCACATGCAGTGGGATATGCTCCTAATTCATTCTGGGTATATCAGCAGGTATATGATACAAATGGAAAGCCTGTTGATGGTGCCTTTGTAGACAGAAATGGTGATGGTGTGATCAGTACAAAAGATATGTATTATTACAAATCCACAACACCTGATGCAATTTTAGGTTTTTCTACCAAAGTATCTCATAAGAATTGGGATTTTGCATTAAGTGCAAGGGCAGTATTAGGAAACTATGTATATAATAACGCTGCTTCAAATAGTTCACTGCAGTCAGCATCTACAAACGAATACCTTCAGAACGTATTCTCTACAGCTCCTCAGTATAAGTTTGCTGTTCCTCAGTACAAATCTGATATTTATGTTGAGAATGCTTCATTCCTAAGACTTGATAATATCAATGTTGGCTATAATTTCGGAGAAATTTTCACTAAAGGAAGCAATCTGAAAGTATATGCAATGGCACAGAATGTTTTTGTGATCACTAAATACTCTGGAGTAGATCCTGAAGTTTTTGGTGGAATAGATAACGGTTACTACCAAATGCCTAAGATTTATTCTTTAGGTTTTAACTTCCAATTTTAAATAAGAATTCAATGAAACTAAATAGAATTAAACTTAAAAATATAGTATTGCCTCTTTCAGCAGTATTTTTATTGACAGCAGCTTCTTGTGTGAAAGATCTTGAAAGAGAACCTATCACAGATGTTACTTCAGCCAGTATTTATAAAGATTTTGCCAATTATAAAAATGTTTTGGCAAAACTTTATGGAGGACTTGCCATGGGGGGCCAGGTAAGCGGAGACGGTGATCAGCCGGATAGTGATATCAACGGAATCAATGGTGGTTTTTCTCAGTATACCAGATTGATGTACAATCTGAATGTAGTAACAACAGATGAGGCTGTTATTGGATGGAATGACGGTAACCTTCACACGCTTCACAAAATGACTTGGGATGCTTCCAATGAATTTATTGCTGCTATGTATTACAGGATATATACCGAAATTGCTTTTTGTAATGAATTTCTGAGAAATGTGACAGATGAAAAATTAGCTTCCAATAATATTACAGGAGACAATCTTAATCAGGCAAAATTAATGAGAGCAGAAGCTCGTTTTCTGAGAGCACAGTCGTATTATCATGCGATTGATATGTTCGGAAATGTTCCTTTTGTAGACGAATCATATCTACCAGGATCTATTAATCCGCCACAAAGGATAGAAAGAAAAGCATTGTTTAATTATATCGAATCTGAATTACTTGCCGTAGCAGGAGAATTAAAAGACCCTAAAACCAATGAGTATGGAAGAGCAGATAAAGCAGCTGTATGGTCACTGTTGGCAAAATTATATTTAAACGCTGAAGTCTATACAGGAACTCAAAGAAATACAGACTGTATCACATACTGTAATAAGGTAATTGCAGCAGGATATTCTTTAAAACCGAAGTATGACGATTTATTCCTTGCTGATAATAACATCAATAACCCAGAGCAGATTTTAAGTGTAAATTTTGACGGGATCAATACACAAACCAATGGTGGAACTACCTTCCTGGTACATGCTGCAATAGGCGGAGATATGAAAGCTGCTGATTTTGGAGTGAATGGTGGATGGAGTGGTTTAAGAACTACAAAAGCATTTGTAGGCTTATTCCCTACTAATGGAAGTGATAAAAGAGGAAGATTCTTTACTTCAGGACAGAATTTAGAAATTAATGATTTGGGATCATTTACAGATGGTTATGCTTTTATTAAATTTAAAAATGTTAAAAGTAATGGATCTGTCGGCGCTCATACCAACTGGGTTGAAGCTGATATCCCATTGTACCGTTTGGCAGATATCTATCTGATGTATGCAGAAGCAGTACTTAGAGGAGGAGCTGGAGGAAGTCAGGCTACAGCAATCGGTTATATTAATCAGCTGAGACAACGTGCTTACGGAAATACAAGTGGAGATGTATCTTCTATAAATCTCAACTTTATTTTAGATGAAAGAGGAAGAGAGTTGTCTTGGGAAATGACCAGAAGAAGTGATCTTGTACGTTTCAACAAATTTACAACAGCAGATTATTTATGGCCATGGAAAGGAAATGTAAAAGATGGTAAAGCAGTAGAAAGTTACAGAAACCTTTTCCCGATCCCCGCTAAAGACATTGTAGCAAACCCTAATCTGGTTCAGAATCCTGGATATTAATTTTAAATCCTGTTAAACATGAAAAATTTATTTAAAATATTAGCCCTGGTTTTTACGGGATTTTTCATTATTTCCTGCGAAAAAGACGAAGATCAGGCAGTTATTAATGAAACTTCTGCTGGTAAAATATCTGCTGATAAAAGTGCAGTTGTTCTTAATGAGCTTAATGCCAATGATGCCATCATTACTTTTACATGGACAAAACCGACATTTAGTATTGCCGTAGTTCCCAATCAGAAAGTAGAATTTGGAATCAAAGGTGATGGCTTCAAAAAAAGTGCTACCGTTGATTTTTCCAATGATATGACTTCGGGTTCTGTAACTCATGCAACTATGAACGCAGCAATGTTTGCAATTGGAGCTGTGCCAGATGTTGTTAATGATATTGAAGTTAGACTGAAAACTTCTGTAGGATCAGCTGCTTTTTACTCCAACGTAATTGCCCTTAAAGTAACTCCTTATACTCCAAACCCTGATTTGGTATATCCAAAGATCAATGTACCTGGGGCATATGCAGGAGCGGCGGGTTATGCAAACTGGACTCCATCCAATTCACCGAATCTTTTTTCTCCTGAGAAAAATGATAAATACAGAGGATTTATCTTCATTAAAGATGCTTCAGGTGATAATGGGAAATACAAATTTGCAATTAATCAGGATTGGCCGGGAAATAAAGGGGATGATGGAACCAATACCGGAAAACTAAAAGTTGATGGGTCAGATATAGTTCCTGCAGCAGCAGGAACGTATTACATGAAAGTAGACTGGGCAGCAAATACATATTCTGCTGTGTTAGCAAACTTCGGAATTATTGGCGACGCAACGCCTACGGGATGGGGATCAGATACTGATTTTGTGTATAATCCTGCAACCAAAACGTATGTGATCAATTCCATCGCATTATCCAATACAGGAGTATTTAAATTCAGAGCTAATGATGATTGGGCCATAAAGTTCCAACCAAAAGATGCAGATCAGACTTTGGTTTCAGGAACAGGTGTTCAATCCTATTTAAGTTTAGAAGGAACTGTAACAGGAGATCCAGGATATAAAGTATCACAGGCAGGTAATTATAAAATTGAACTGGATTTACATAATTCAGCATATTATAAGCTAACCATTACAAAATTATAAATCAAACTAAATAAAGTAAAGTGCTGCTTTACCGCAGCACTTTATCTATTTTTTAAGTTAATAAATAGTCATTATGAAGAAAATTACAGTTGGAGCGCTTTTGCTCTCAATGATGTTTACAGGTGTGAAAGCCCAATCTTTAAAATCTCCGGACGGAAAGTTCGAAATGAATTTTCAGTTGAAAGAAGGAGTACCTTACTACAACCTGAAGTATAATGGAGCAGTGGTAGTTGAAGATTCTAAATTGGGATTGAGATTATTTAAAGACACAGCCATAAAATTCGCTTCTGAGATAGCTAAACCAGAAGATGCAAAATTCGATCTGAACAACGGTTTTGCGAAGACAGATGAAAAAAGAGACTCCAAAAATGAAACCTGGCAGCCGGTTTTAGGAGAAAAGAAAAATTATATCAATCATTATAACGAACTGGCAGTTACCTTGAATCAGGCTTCTACAGACAGAAGCATCGTGGTGAAGTTCAGATTGTTTAATGATGGATTAGGATTCCGATATGAATTCCCACAGCAGAAGAATCTTAATTATTTTGTCATCAGAGAAGAAGATTCTGAAATTGATTTTCCTACCGATATGAAGGCATGGTGGATGGTAGCAGATTATGACTCTCAGGAATATCAGTATCAGGAAACAAAAGTATCTGAAATTCCGGCAAAATGGGATAAAGCATATGATGCAAACGCTTCACAGTCTTTGGTGAAAAATGCAGTTCAGTCTCCGTTAATGCTTAAAAGAGAAGGAAAAGAGCCCTTATATATCAACGTTGCTGAAGCAGCGGTGTTGGATTATCCGGCTTCACACCTGGAAGTAGATGCGCAGAACTTTAAGTTTAAAACACATTTAACTGCTGACAGACAGGGAGCAAAAGGATATATTCAGACTCCGTCAGTTACCCCTTGGAGAACAATTATCGTAGCTCCGAAAGCAGAGCAGGTGATGGATTCTAAAATGATCTTCAACCTTAACGAGCCTACAAAGTATACAGATACTTCTTACATTCATCCTACAAAGTACATGGGAGTTTGGTGGGAAATGATCATCGGAAAATCTCAGTGGGCGTATTCCACAGCTGAAAATGTTCATTTAGGTAAAACTGATTTTGCTAAATTGACACCGAATGGAAAACATGCAGCCAACAATACAAAAGTTAAAGAATATATTGACTTTGCGGCAGAAAATGGATTCCAGGGATTATTGATCGAAGGTTGGAATATCGGTTGGGAAGACTGGTTCGGACACTCAAAAGAATATGTTTTTGACTTCATTACCCCTTACCCGGATTTCGATATCAAAATGTTGAATGAATATGCCCATTCAAAAGGAATTAAGCTGATCATGCACCATGAAACTTCAGGTTCTGCAACGAACTACGAAAGATGGGCAGATAAAGCATTCCAAACCATGAATAAATACGGCTATGATGCTGTGAAAACAGGATATGTAGGAGATATTATTCCTAGAGGAGAACATCATTATTCTCAATGGACAATTAACCATTACTATAGAATTGCAGAAAAGGCAAACGACTATAAAATCATGGTCAATTCTCACGAATCTGTACGTCCTACAGGAGAAAGCCGTACCTATCCGAACTATATCTCTGCCGAAGCAGCACGTGGAACAGAATATGAAGCATTCGGAGGAAACAAGCCAGATCACCAGACGGTCCTTCCGTTTACAAGATGGATGGGAGGTTCTATGGATTATACACCTGGTATTTTCCAGACGAAATTAGATTATTATTTCCCTGGAGATAACCGTTTCGTAAAAACTACTCTGGTAAAACAATTGGCCCTTTATGTAACAATGTACATGCCGCTTCAGATGGCTGCGGATCTTCCTGAAAACTACAAAAAGCATATGGATGCATTCCAGTTTATCAAGGATGTAGCAGCAGATTGGGATGATACAAAAATCTTATCTGCAGAACCGGGAGATTATGTAGTTACAGCAAGAAAAGCAAAAGGTACTGAAAATTGGTTTGTAGGAGGTATTACCGATGAAAACAAACGCGAGTATACCGTAGACTTCTCGTTCCTGGATAAAGGAAAAAAATATGAAGCAACGATCTATGAAGATGGAAAAGATGCTGATTATATTGATAATCCTCAAAGCTATAATATCTACAAGAAAGAGATTACAGGCAAGTCAAAAATTAATTTTAAAATGGCAAGAAGCGGCGGTTTCGCAATTTCAATTAAACCAGTAAAATAATTTTAAAGAGACACTAAGGTGCCCCGGTTCATCGGTTTTTCGATGTCCGGGGTATTTTTTTGACAGATTATTTATCTGCTGCATGCTGGTTCAGTTGTGAATATTGATATTCAGTGCCGGGTGTCTGCTCCTTTAAAGGGGTACTTTCATTTTTTATTTTTTCCTTATGCTTGTTGTATTCCTTCTGATACTGCTTTACCGTTTTTCCGGTACCATCATGTCTCCATCCCGGCGAATAAAAAAGATACTTTATACGGTCTTTGAAAGAAAGTCCGGGCTGTCTGATATCTTTTCCTATTCTTCTCCATTCATAGAAAAGCATGGTTGCTGGATCTTTGGACTTTATTTTTGGATATACACCATATTTCACAGGGACTTCGGGATCTTCTTTTTCAAAAGTTCCGAAAATTTTATCCCAGATAATCAGTCCCATTCCCATATTACGATCCAGATATTTGATGTTACAGGCATGATGTACTCTGTGATGAGAAGGAGTAACCAGAATATATTCTAAAAATCCCATACTTTTAATAGACTGTGTATGAACAAAGGTGCCGTAAATCTGTATCGCAGAATACGCTACCAGAATATGCCATGGATGGAAGCCCATAAACGCTAGAGGAGAGAAAAACAAATATCTGTATAATGGCTGAAATACGGGACTTCTGAATCCTGTGCTGATGTTGAAATAATCAGAATTGTGATGGGTAATATGTACAGCCCAGAAGACTCGTGAGTGATGATCTACATAATGATGAACATAATAAGCGAAATCCTGAGCCAGAAATACAGCAATCCAATACCAAATTCCCTCTTGCCAGTCGAAAATGCGGTGATGATAAAAAAACATCATGACAAACAAAGAGAACCCTTTCATGATGATGTCTAATCCGTAGTTGAGCAAAGCAAAAAGGACATTGGTTGCTACATCTTTAGTTTCGTAAATTTTTTCCTTATTAAAATGGCTGTAAGCCATCTCTGCAAAAATAATTACAGCAAATACAGGGATGGTCCATGTATAAACAACATCTGGACCCTCAGCTTGGAACATACTACTGAAATCAAACATTTTTTCTGTAAAACTAAAGATAAAAAGGGGGATAAATTAACTTTTAAGATGAATTTTTTATGAAAAATTTAATCTTTTTCTATAAAAGTTAAAAAATGAAAGCCAAATTTTGAAAAATTACAGGTGCCAGGATGAAAAAAGGGGACATTCTACTATATTTTGAATGTCTATATGAAAATTAAATGCTAAATTGAACACTAATATGAAGACAATATTTGCAGCATTAGCCCTTTCAATAGCTTCTGCAGCCTTTTCCCAAAAAGTGTTGGAAAGAATAGAGCCGGCTTTCTGGTGGAAAGGAATGAAGAACCCTGAACTTCAGATTCTTGTTTACGGAAAAGACGTTGCCTATAACGAGATTGTACTTTCAGATGGAATACAGATCAAAGATATTCGGAAAGTTGATAATCCGAATTACGTTTTTATTACTGTAAATACCAACGAAATAAATGTTCCGAAGTTTACTATTAATATTAAAAAAGGGAATAAAAATCTAAGTTCCTACACATATGAACTGAAGCAAAGGAATCCCGGATCTGCCAACCGCGAATCGTTTACCTCAAAAGATGTCATGTATCTGATCATGCCGGACCGCTTTGCCAATGGTAATGAAAAAAATGATTCAAAACCGGAACTTACAGAAAAAGCAGATCGCACTCTGCCTAATGGAAGACATGGCGGAGATCTCAGCGGTATCATTAATCATCTTGACTATATTCAGAATCTGGGAGCAACAGCAGTTTGGCTGACTCCGGTAAATGAAGACAATGAGAAAGTGTATTCCTATCACGGATATGCCCAGACCGATCTGTATAAAATTGATGCCCGCTACGGAACCAATGAAGACTATAAAACTTTATCCAAAGAGCTGAATAAACGAAATATGATGTTGGTGATGGATTATGTCACCAACCATTGGGGCGGTTCACACTGGATGATCAAAGATCTTCCTTCAAAAGATTGGATACACTGGTTTGATGAAGGAGAAAAAGGGTTTAAACGTTCCAATTATAAAACGACAACGCAATTCGATACCAATGCTTCAGATATTGATAAAAAATATGCGCTGAACGGATGGTTTGATACCACCATGCCAGATATTAATCAAAAAAATCCACTGGTTTTGAAATATTTGATTCAAAATGCAATCTGGTGGATAGAATATGCAGAATTAGGAGGATTTCGGGTAGATACCTATCCTTATAATGATAAAGATGGTATGGCAAAATGGGCTAAAGCGATTACCGATGAATATCCAAAATTCAATATCGTTGGAGAAACCTGGCTTTATACGGCAGCACAAATTGCAGCGTGGCAGAAAAATTCGAAAATAGGAGAAATAGAAGGATATAATTCAAATTTACCATCGGTAATGGATTTTATGCTATTTGAAAATATGCCTAAAGCTCTTAAAGAAAAGGAAAGCTGGGATAAAGGTATGATTAGAATTTATGACTCTTTTACAAGTGATTTCCTTTATCCGGATATTAATAACCTTCTGGTTTTCTTTGAAAATCATGATACAGAAAGATGGAATGAAATCTTTAATGCAAATCCTGACGCCTACAAAATAGGACTTGCTCTCATCTCAACAGTAAGAGGAATTCCCCAGATCTATTACGGATCAGAAATAGGAATGAGAGGAGATAAGACGAAGGGAGGTGATGCAGATAGCCGACGGGATTTTCCGGGAGGCTGGAAGTCTGATTCTCAGAATGCTTTCAATCCATCTGCTCAGACTCCGGAACAAAAGGAATTTTTCAGGTTTTCTCAGAAACTACTAAACTGGAGAAAAGGTAAGGAAGTTATTCATAATGGGAAAACTAAAAATTTCGTTCCTCAGGATGGTGTTTTTGTGTATTTCAGATACAATGAAAAAGAAAGTGTAATGGTGGTCATCAACAATAATGAAAAAGATCAGATGTTAAACTTGAAACGATTTGCCGAATCACTTAATGGATTTACAAAAGGGAAAGAGGTTATTTCAGGAAAAGAATTTATGTTGCAGAATACAATCAATATTTCTGCAAAAACTCCATTGATCATTGAACTTGAAAAATAATTAATACATATGAAAAAACTAACGACTGCTTATACATTAATCCTCTTTGTACTGGGATTTTCTTTATTGAGTGCACAGTCGAAGACCGTATTTGAGAAAGAAAAATCGGAAATCAGTACCATGCTTGATGCATTCAATGCAGCTGCGGCGATAGCGGACTACAACGCCTATTTTAATCTCTTTGCGGACGAATCTACCTTCATTGGAACGGATGCTACCGAAATCTGGGATAAAAAAGCATTTATGGTATGGGCAAAACCTTATTTTGACAAAAAGAAAACCTGGAATTTTAAAGCTCTTAAAAGAAATATCTACTTCAGCAAAGATGGTAAACTGGCGTGGTTCGATGAACTATTGGATACCCAGATGAAAATATGCAGAGGCTCCGGAGTGGTAGAAAAAATCAACGGAAGCTGGAAAGTAAAACAATATGTCCTTTCTGTGACGGTTCCTAATGAGGTGGTTGATAAAGTGGTGGTTGAAAAAACGCCTATCGAGGACGCATTAATCCAAAAATTGAAGTCATAATGGCAGAAATGGTGGGGAGATATAATACGGGGCCATTTGGAAAAAGAAAAAAGCCAGATTTATCCATGCTCCAGATTATTAATATGAGTATGGGATTCCTTGGGATTCAAATGGCATTCGGATTACAAAATGGAAATGCAAGCCGTATTCTGGGTAATTTAGGAGCTGATGTTCACGAACTGTCCTGGTTCTGGCTGGTTGCTCCTGTTACAGGTTTGATTGTTCAGCCTATTATCGGCCATATGGGTGACAATACATGGAGTCCACTGGGAAGAAGAAAACCTTACTTTTTAATTGGAGCAGTTTTATGTGCTATTGGACTGGTGCTTCTTCCGAATGCTGCTTCTGTGACTCAGATGTTCGCTGCTAATGCGCTTTTATTAGCAGTAATATTCCTTGCTATGATGGATGCTTCCGTAAACATTGCGATGGAGCCTTTCAGAGCTTTGGTAGGGGATATGCTCCCGAAACATCAGGGAACAATAGGATTTTCAGTACAGACAATTCTGATTGGAATCGGGGCTGTATTGGGCTCTTATTTACCGGATTGGTTAACAAAAATGGGGATTTCCAACGAAGCCCCGGCAGGGTTTGTAGCAGATAATGTGATTTATTCTTTTTATATAGGAGCAGGATTGCTTATCATATCAATTCTTTACACCATAATGACAACCAGGGAATACTCTCCACAGGAGTTTGCTGATTTTGAAGATGGAAAAGAAGTTGAGAAGCAGGAATCTAAGTTTTCGGATATTTTCAAAGATTTTGCGGCAATTCCTGTACAGATGAAAAAGCTGGGAATTGTTCAGTTTTTTTCATGGTTTGCTTTATTTACCATGTGGGTTTTTACCACCAGTGCATTAGCTACCCATCATTTTGGTCTTTCTCCGGAAGATACCCATTCCAAAGCATTTAATGATGCCGGGGATTTAACTGGAAAGCTTTTCGGAATGTACAATTTATGGGCAATCCCATTTGCTTTTTTATTGACACCTATAGCGAAACTGATCGGTAAAAAACAGACTCATGCTTTGGCTTTATTGTGTGGCGGTTTGGGGCTCGTTTCAATGTATTTCATTAAAGATGTCGACAATTTATGGATATCAATGATCGGATTAGGTTTCGCTTGGGCAAGTATTCTTGCAATGCCTTATGCGATGCTTATTGAAGTGATTCCACAGAGAAAAATGGGAGTTTATATGGGGATATTCAATTTCTTTATTGTTATTCCGCAGATAATCAATGGATTATTTGGAGGTCCTGTTGTAAGCGGTGTTTTCGGAAAACAGGCCATGGATTATGTTGTGGTAGGAGGTGTTTGTATGCTGATAGGAGCTGTAGTGACCATGATTTTTGTTAAATCAGAAGATGAAACCCCTAAGGAAATTGAAGAAGAAATCAAACAGGTGCATTTTTAAAAATTGAACAAGTTTAAATTTGAAATATCAATAGGAGCGGGCTTTAGCCCGCTTTTTTTACGCGTTTATCAATTGGCTTTAGCCAAAACTTATCTATTTTTGTATAAGAACCAATTTTTTACATAAATTAATGAAATTTAGTATTTTGAATAAAATTTTTTCCTTACAAAAGAAAAATGTTACTAATTATAGATGGTTCACTGAAGAAGAATTACTTCAGGAAGAAATGCTTCAATACGATAAACACGTAGATTTCTATTATGCCAATATCATCAACTCATTGATTCTTTATACTTATAATGTAAACCAATTGGGTGAAATGGCTCCCATTTTAATAGATCCATTGACGGAACTTTATGAGGAGCTTGATTATGCATTCATCCCGGTTTTGTTTGATTCTGTCTTTAGAAATAAACGGATTGATGAATCATTTAAAGAAGATTTGCTGCAATTTAAAAAGAAAGTAGATGGTATCCCTGTGGAAATTTGGGACTGGGACTTTTTAGACCAACATGAAACATGGAAAAATATAAGACTTGAAGCCGAAATGCTTTTAAATAAACTCAATATAGAAACAAGAACTTATAATACGGATTATACTACAATACTATTTAAAAAATAATAACAATAAAATTCAATAGGGGCTTTAGCCCAAACTTAAATCTATAATTACTGTTCAGAATCTATTAGCCTCCCACAGATTTCACGGATAACACAGATGTTTACGTTTATTCATATCTACTTGATCTTCGGAAAAAAGGATATTCGTGGCATGAAATTTTATCGCAGATAAAATCCTTATGTCTTAAAAAATATCGAATGTAAAAAAATTGCGTCTTTGCGTAATCCAACCTATCCTATATTTTCACTTCCTCAACCTTTTTAACCTATAAACATCCTTTCTTAACCTACATCAACTTTTAAAATACCCCTATACCGTACATTTGTACCATAAATAATCACAGAAAATGAAAACAGTATATCATAAAGCAGATTCAAGAGGCCATGCCAACCACGGATGGTTAAATTCTTACCATACATTCAGTTTTGCCAACTATCAGAACAGAGACAGAACGAACTTTGGTGTTTTAAGAGTATTGAATGATGACACCGTTTCTCAGGGAATGGGCTTCGGAACACACCCGCACAGGGATATGGAAATTATATCCATTCCTTTGGAAGGAGATTTAGAGCATAAAGATTCAATGGGAACTACAGCGGTGATCAAAAAAGGAGAAATCCAGGTGATGAGTGCCGGAACTGGAGTTAAGCACAGTGAATATAATAAAAATAAAGATGAAGAAGTAAAGTTTCTACAGATCTGGGTTTTTCCAAGAGAACTGGATGTTGAACCGCGATACGATCAGAAAAGTATTAAAGAAGGTGAAAAGATCAACGGATTCCAACAGATTTTATCTCCTAATAAAAATGATGACGGAGTTTGGATTCATCAGGATGCATGGTTTAATTTGGCCAATTTTACAAAAGGAAACGGCAAAAATTATATGCTCAACAAAAAAGGAAACGGAGTCTATGCATTTGTTTTAAAAGGAAGCGCAAAAATTGGAGACCGTGTTCTGAATGAAAGAGACGGATTGGGAATCTGGGATACTCAGAGTTTTAATATTGAAGCTGTAGAAGACACAGAAGTATTATTAATGGAAGTACCAATGGAACTGCCGTCTTATCTTAAATAAAAAACTAAATTTGTAATCTTAAAAATAAATCTCACCTATGAAAATTTTAGCAATAGCAGGAAGTAACTCAGAAGCTTCAATGAACAAACAATTGGTAGCATACGCGTCAACATTATTTGAAAATGCAGAAGTAGAAGTAATAGATCTGAACCCTTTCGAAATGCCAATCTACAAGCATGAAAGAGAACTTGCAAATGGTGTTCCTCAGGAAGCTCATGATTTTGCAGCAAAAATCGATGGAGCTAACGTATTATTGGTTTCTTTGGGAGAGCACAACGGAACGTATTCTACAGCATTCAAGAATGTGTTCGACTGGGTGTCCAGAATCAAAGACAGAACAGTTTGGAATGAAGTACCAATGCTATTGATGTCAACATCTCCTGGAGGTAGAGGTGGAGCTGGAGTTTTGGAAGCCGCATCAAAGCGTTTCCCTTTCCATGGAGGAAATGTGGTGGAAACTTTTTCTCTTCCTTTCTTTAATGATAACTTTGATAAAGGAACTCAGAGAATTTCTAATGAAGAGAAGGTCAATGAGTTAAAAGAAAAAATAAAGAAGATTGCGGCTATTGAAACCATCCTTGAAAAATAGAATTTGAATATTCATTTAAAATTACTATTTTTGCAAAAAGAAAAGAGATGAAAATTCAGACCTCCTATAAACAATGTTTTTCTCATAAAGGGAAAATTGTGGGCTCTGAAATTCTGAGATAAAATAACGGCCGATAATCTGAAAAGATTGTCGGCTTTTTTGTTTTCTAAAATCGAGTATAAAAGTAAATATGTAATGTACCAATTTATCAATGTACCAGTCTAACAATTCAACTTATTGTTACATTAATTAGATTGTTATATTGTTAGATTATTATAAATTATTAAACATGAGCAACACTTACAAATCAGCAGGAGTAGACAAAGAAGAAGGATACAAAACGGTTGACAAGATCAAAAAAGCGGTCGGTGAAACCCACAATTCCAATGTACTGAACCACTTGGGGAGTTTTGGTGCTTTCTATGAGATCGGTGGATACAAAAATCCGGTTCTTGTATCAGGAACAGATGGAGTAGGAACAAAGCTGAAAGTAGCTTTAGATACCAAAAAATATGATTCTATTGGGGTAGATTGTTTCGCAATGTGTGCCAATGATATTCTTTGTCACGGAGCAAAACCTTTATTCTTCCTGGATTATCTGGCTTGCGGAAAACTTGATTCAGAAATCGCTGCAGAAATTGTTTTAGGAATGGTAGCCGCTTGTAAGGATAACAACTGTGCACTAATTGGTGGAGAAACTGCTGAAATGCCGGGAATGTACCAGCCTGGAGATTATGATGTTGCAGGATTCTGCGTAGGAATCGTAGAAAAAGATCAGATCATTGATGGTTCTACGATCAAAGCAGGTAACAAAATTATTGCATTACCAAGCTCAGGATTTCACTCAAACGGATTCTCTTTAGTAAGAAAAGTATTCCCTAACTTCGAAGAAGAATTTGAAGGAAAACCTTTATATGAAACCCTTTTAGTTCCTACAAGACTGTACTATAAAGATATCCATAAAGTATTGGAAGAAGTAAAAGTAAGCGGAATTGCTCACATTACTGGAGGCGGTCTTTATGAAAACGTTCCAAGAATCATTCCTGAAGGGCTTTGTGCTTCTATTGATGGTTCTAAAGTGAGAATTCCAAGTGTAATGCTTGAGCTTGAAAAGAGAGGTGGGGTGACACGTGAGGAAATGTATGGAACATTCAATATGGGTGTAGGTATGGTAATCGTTGTAGATGCTGAACATGCTGAAAAAGTATTACACCTTTTAGATGACGCTTACGAAATCGGAGAAATCACTGAAGGAGTAGAAAAAATCAATTTATCATTATAACAATATAAGAATATAACAATGTGCCGGTGTACCAATTTAATTATTGTTACATTGCTAGACTGATACACTGTTACATTATTGACATGAAGAACATCGTTGTACTTGTATCCGGCTCAGGAACCAATCTGCAGAGAATTATTGATACCATTGATGCTGGGGAAATCCAGAATGCAAAAGTATCTTTGGTAGTAGCTGACAGAGAATGTTTCGGACTGGAAAGAGCAAAGAATCACAATATAGAAAACATACTTATTCCAAGAGGAAAGAATTTCAGCAGTGAATTGGCTAAAGTAATCCCTGAAAATACCGATCTGATCGTATTGGCAGGATTTTTATCCATCTTAAAATCTGAATTCTGTGAAAACTGGAACGGTAAAATAATCAATATTCATCCTGCTTTGCTTCCGAAATTCGGAGGAAAAGGAATGTGGGGAATGAACGTTCACAATGCAGTCATTGAAGCCAAAGAAGTAGAGAGTGGGGCGACTGTACATTTTGTAACATCAGGCATTGATGAAGGAGAAGCTATTCTTCAGAAATCTTTTGAAGTAACAGCTGACGATACTCCTGAAACCCTGGCTCAGAAAGTTCACCAGATTGAATATGAAATATTTCCAATAGCGATCAATAAGGTCCTGGGAAATAAATAATGTACCAATCTAACAACGTATCAATTTACCAATAGTTTATTGTTACATTGTTAAACTGATACATTGCTACATTAGCAAAAATCTAAGTAAAATAAAAGTAAGTTCGGAGGTGAAAGACCCGGACACAGTTTGAAATAGCTGTAAAAAGTAAAAAATTGAAAGTAAAATGAGTAAAAAGAGAGTTTTAATCAGTGTTTCTGACAAAAGTGGATTAATAGAATTCGCGCAGTTTTTGGAAGCTCAGAATTATGAGTTGATCTCTACAGGAGGAACGTTCAAACATTTGAAAGACGCTGGTTTAAATCCTATTCAGATTGATGAGGTAACCAATTTCCCTGAAATGTTGGATGGAAGAGTGAAAACTTTACACCCGAAAGTTCACGGTGGATTATTGGCTGTTCGTAACAATGAAGAGCACATGAAAACCGTTCAGGAGCACGGAATTGGTCTGATTGATATGGTGATCGTAAACCTTTACCCTTTCTTTGAAAATGTGAACAAAGACATTTCTTTACATGAGAAAGTAGAGTTTATCGATATCGGAGGTCCTTCAATGCTTCGTTCTGCAGCTAAAAACTTTGATTCTGTAACGGTAATTACCGATGTGGAGGACTATGCGGCAGTAAAAATCGAAATGGAGCAAAACGGAGATACATACATTGAGACCCGTAAAAAGCTTGCAGGAAAGGTATTCAACCTTACTTCTGCCTACGATGCAGCCATTTCAAGAATGCTTTTAGACGAAGAATATCCTACATATCTGAACGCTTCTTATAAAAAAGTTGCTGATTTAAGATATGGAGAAAATCCTCACCAGACAGCAGCTTACTATGTTTCTACTTTCGAAAACGGAGCAATGAAAGACTTCGAACAGCTTGGAGGTAAAGAACTTTCTTTCAACAATCTTCGTGACATGGACCTTTGCTGGAAAGTGGTAAATGAATTCAAAGAAGAAATGGCTTGTTGTGCCGTAAAACACTCTACCCCTTGTGGAGTTGCTATCGGAACTTCAGCGTTAGAGACTTACCAGAAAACATTCGAATGTGATCCGGTTTCTATCTTTGGCGGAATTGTTGCAATGAACTATAAAATAGATGCAGCAACAGCAGAAGAACTAAATAAAACATTCCTTGAGATTGTAATGGCTCCTGAATTTGATGAAGAAGCTCTTGAAATTTTAAGAAAAAAGAAAAACTTAAGAATTATCAAAATCGTAAACCCTGTTTCTGACAAACAGACTTGGGTAAAAGTAGATGGCGGTATTCTGGTTCAGGATAATGATACTCACTTCTCTGACGATATCAAAGTAGTTACAGAAGTACAACCTACAGAAGAGCAGAAAAAAGCTTTACTTTTCTCTCAGAGAGTGGTAAAATATGTGAAGTCTAATGCAATTGTAGTTTCCAACGGAATTCAGGCATTCGGTATCGGTGGCGGACAGGTAAACAGAATCTGGGCGACTCAGCAGGCTATCGAAAGAGCAAAAGAAAAATTCTCCGGAGATCTGGTATTGGCTTCAGATGCATTTTTCCCTTTCCGTGATGTGGTAGATTTCTGCGCTCAGGAAGGTATCAAGGCAATTATTCAGCCAGGTGGAAGTGTAAAAGATCAGGATAGCGTAGAGGCTGCAAATGAGCACGGTATCCCAATGATGTTTACAGGTGTTAGACACTTTTTCCACTAATTAAAATAGAATTAAAAAATAATTAGGGATTGTATTTTTAGCATTCAAAATTATATATTTGTAAAATAAGACTAGATAATAATATAAAGTATGAGAATATTAATCATAGGTGAAGGCGGTAGAGAATCTGCTTTAGCGGCAAAGCTTCAGAATGACTCAAGAATTTCTAAAATGTTTTTTGCCAACGGGAATGCTACTACCGATGTAATAGGGAAAAATGTTCATTTATCGGAAATTAAAGAACTTAGAGATTTCGCAATTAAAGAAAAGATTGATCTTACGATCGTAGGTCCGGAAGCTCCTCTTGTAGCGGGTATTAAGGACGAATTTAAAAAACACGATCTTAAAGTTTTCGGTCCTACTCAGAAAGTAGCAAGCCTTGAAGGAAGTAAAGCTTTCTCTAAGAAATTTATGCAGACCTATGATATCAAAACAGCTAAGGCGGTAGTATTTGATTCATACAACGATGCTAAAGAATATGTGCAGACACAGCAGTATCCTTTGGTGATCAAAGCCAGTGGTTTAGCAGGCGGAAAAGGTGTTGTTATTTGTGATAACCTTGAAGAAGCTGAAGCTACCATCCACGACTTCATGATCAGAAGAATCTATGGAGATGCAGGAATCCGCTTAGTTATTGAAGAATATTTACAAGGTTTTGAAGCGTCTATCATTGCTTTCTCTAACGGGGATAAATTGTTCCCATGTGTAGCAGCAAAAGACTATAAAAAAGCTGGAAACGGAGATACAGGGCCTAATACAGGAGGTATGGGTTCAATAGCACCAAGCCCAGAATTTACTCAGGAGCACTATGCAGATTTCGAGAAAAATATCTTAGAGCCTACCATTACAGGGCTTAAAGCAGAAGGTTTCGGATTTAAAGGAATCATCTTCTTCGGATTGATGGTTACGAAAAACGGAGCTTACCTTCTTGAATACAACATGAGATTCGGAGATCCTGAAACGCAGGTATTGATGGCACTTATGGAAAACAATCTTCTTGATGTGATCCAGGATTGTATGGAAGGAAAAGACATTGAGCTTAAATTTAAAGACGAAAAAGCAGTTTGTCTTGTAATGTGTTCAGGAGGTTATCCAAGAAACATCGAAACAGGCTTCGAAATTACAGGAGAAGATAAGCTTAAACATAGCAAACTTTTATACGCAGGAGCTATCAGCAAAGGAGACAAAGTGGTTTCCAACGGTGGTAGAGTTCTGAACATTGTAGCTACAGGTGCTACTTTCGAAGATGCCCGCAAAAAAGCTTACGAAGATGCAAGTCATGTACATTTCGATTACGGCTTCTACAGAGACGACATCGGAAAGTTTTAATAAAAATCACGAAAAAAGATTTGGAGCAATTCCAAGTCTTTTTTTGTAAAACAGTTAAATAAGCAATAAGCTTTAGGCTACAGGCAGTACGATTATTGCGGTATAAAAAGCCTATCGCTTTAAGCTTTTAAATTAATCATCATTTATCACAATTATCAACAATGAACAACGGTATTATTATTTTAGATTTCGGATCCCAGTACAACCAGCTTATCGGAAGAAGAATCCGTGAGATGGGTGTATATTCTGAGATCTTACCTTACAATACACCATTACAAGATATTTTAGCAAAACAGCCAAAAGGAATCATCCTTTCCGGTGGACCAAGCTCTGTAAATGCAGAAAATGCCCACCTGGTTGAAAAAGAATTATACGAACAGGGAGTTCCTGTGTTGGGAATCTGCTACGGAATGCAGATGACGGCTCACCTTTTAGGAGGAAAAGTAAACAAAGGAGAAAAAGGAGAATATGGTAAAGCAAACCTTGAGATCGTTAAAGAAAGTTCTTTACTAAAGGGAGTTACTCAGAACTCTGTAGTTTGGATGAGCCACTTTGACGAAGTAGGAGAATTGCCTGCGGGTTTTGAGCTTAACGCAAAATCAGGAGTAATTGCTTCTATCTCTAACGAAGAAAGTAAAATCTACTGTGTTCAGTTCCACCCGGAAGTTTCTCATACAGAAGAAGGAGGGAAAATGCTTGAAAACTTCGTTTTCGGAATCTGTAACTCAGAGAAAAACTGGAAACTGACTAACTATATTGAAAAAACAGTTGAGGAAATCCGTGAGAAAGTAGGAGACAACAAAGTAATCCTTGGACTTTCCGGAGGTGTAGACTCTTCTGTAGCGGCTGTTTTGATCCACAAAGCAATCGGTGATCAGTTGACTTGTATCTTCGTAGATACGGGACTATTGAGAAAGGATGAGGGCAAAAAAGTAATGGATCAGTACGGAGAACATTTCCATATGAACATTAAAATGGTAGATGCTCAGGATAGATTCCTTACAAAATTAGCTGGAGTAGATGATCCTGAAGCGAAGAGAAAAATCATTGGAAACGAATTTATCCACGTTTTTGACGAAGAATCTCACAAAATTGAAGGCGCTAAATTCCTTGCTCAAGGTACTATTTATCCTGACGTTATCGAAAGCCAGTCTGTAAACGGGCCATCTGCAGTAATCAAGTCTCACCACAACGTAGGTGGACTTCCTGAAGATATGGACTTCGAATTATTAGAGCCGTTAAGAGAGCTTTTCAAGGACGAAGTAAGAAGAGTAGGAGAAGAATTAGGAATTCCTCACCACATGGTATACAGACACCCTTTCCCAGGTCCGGGACTTGGAATCAGAGTATTGGGAGCTGTAGATGCTGAGAAAGTAAGAATCCTTCAGGAAGCTGATGATATCTTCATCGAAGAATTATACAAAAATGATCTTTACGAAAAAGTATCTCAGGCATTCGTTGTTCTTCTTCCGGTGAAATCTGTAGGAGTAATGGGAGACGAAAGAACATATGAATACACCGCTGTAGTTCGTTCTGCCAACACGATTGACTTTATGACAGCAACATGGAGCAGACTTCCTTACGAGTTCCTTGATACTGTTTCCAGCAGAATCATCAACGAAGTAAGAGGAATCAACAGAGTAGCTTACGATATTTCAAGCAAACCACCTGCAACTATTGAGTGGGAATAATTTTTGACTTGAATTTAAAATATAAATCCTGCCCGCTTTGGGTGGGATTTTTTATTTATATTGGAAATTTTGTTTCTAAAAATTGTAGTGCTTCTATACCAAGCTCTGTTTTCTGTAAACAAGAACGGTGAACTCCTTCGTCATTAAAAATGTAAAACTTATTATTCTTATCAGAAGTAAAAGGTGGAAATAAAACAATGTCCTGTCCTACGTCTAAAGTTTTTTTTGCAAATAGGGCATTCACTTTGATTAAGAAAAATTATTGCCATTTCTAATTGGTATTTTGGTTAATGTTTTGCTTGGTAATAGTCTATTAAAACAAATTTTCACTAAATTTAAGTAAAATTACATCAAATGCAAATAGAAACAAGAAACCTGACTCTTCAGGATTATGATGAACTGGCGGAAACGATGAAAAGGGCCTACCCGCAGATGTCGGAATCCATTTGGTCCAAAAAAAGTATTGATAAGCTTACAAAAATGTTCCCTAATGGACAGATTTGTATTACGGTAGACGGGAAGCTGGCTGCTGTAGCGCTTTCTATCATAGTCAATTATGAAGAATTTGGGGATGATCATACCTATAGTGATATTACAGGAAATTATACATTCAATACCCATTCTTCCACAGGAAATGTTCTCTACGGAATAGAAGTTTTTGTAGACCCTGAGTTTCGTGAACTGCGTTTGGGAAGAAGACTTTATGATGCCCGGAAAGAGCTTTGTGAGCATTTAAACCTGAAATCTATTGTTCTGGGCGGTAGAATCCCGAATTATCACAAATACAGCCACGAGTTTTCTCCAAGAGAATATATCAGAAAAGTAAGGGATAAAGAAATTTATGATCCGGTATTGTCTTTCCAGCTTTCCAATAACTTTCTTCCAATAAGAATCCTGAAAAAATATCTTCCTGAAGATGAAGCTTCGAGAGAAAATGCAGTTCTTTTACAATGGAACAACATCTATTACAGCAGAAAACCAAATACGATGCAGGACAGCATTATCCGCCTTGGATTAGTTCAATGGCAGATGAGGCACTTCAAAGATATAGATGCTTTTTATGAACAGGTGGAGTTTTTCGTCAATGTAATGGGAGATTATAAATCAGACTTTGTTCTTTTCCCTGAACTCTTCAATACCCCTTTACTGGCTCCCTTCAATAACCTTTCCGAAAGGGACAGTATGATAGAGCTGGCAAAACTTACTGAAGAGATCAAAAATAAAATTTCAGACCTGGCGATCAGTTATAATGTGAATATTATTTCCGGAAGTATGCCTGTTTTTGATAATGACAATAATGATTTGTATAATGTAAGTTATCTTTTACACCGCGACGGCCGTATGGATGAGTACAGAAAAATTCATATTACCCCGAATGAAAAAAGATATTATGGAATGAAAGGTGGAAATGAAATCAAAGTTTTTGATACCGACTGTGGTAAAATAGGTCTTGTGATCTGCTATGACGTGGAATTCCCGGAATTGCCAAGAATTCTGGCCGATCAGGGAATGAAAATCCTGTTTGTTCCTTATCTGACAGATACTCAGAATGCTTATATGAGGGTACGCCACTGTGCTGCTGCAAGAGCTATAGAAAATGAATGTTATGTAGCCATTGCCGGCTGTGTAGGAAATCTTCCGAAGGTAAACAATATGGATATCCAGTTTGGACAGGCTGCCGTATTTACCCCTTCTGATTTTGCCTTCCCGTCAAACGCCGTAAAAGGAGAAGCGACTCCCAATACAGAAATGACTCTGATTGTAGACGTAGACCTGAATCTGTTAAAAGATCTCCATCACAACGGATCTGTTCAGGTGATGAAAGACCGCCGAAAAGATCTGTACGAAACCTATCTTAAATAATAAAAACAGAATGCGAAAGCATTCTGTTTTTATTTTACCTGAAATTTTCTTTGAGTGAATTACATATACTCAGGACATACTACAGCAGGGCAGATTAGTTTCGGACATCTTGGTCTTCCATCTGTAGGGCAGCATTGGTTGGAGCAGTTTCCGATAATGATTCCGCTTCCTGCAATCCCTTTTAATTGCTCTCTTGAAAGTTTGTTGCTACGTAAATTTTTCATGTTCTAATACTTTTGGTTTGTTTTATTTGTACGCTGTAAATATATTGATTTTTATGATATGTGATGGTTTTTGTTATTATTGATGTATTTTATTCTTTAAAATATTGATTATGTGTTGTTGTTTTTAATTTTGTGGGGTAGTAGTGTTATCAATAATTCTTTTCATAAAGGAACAATTTTTGGAGTAAATTGCACCAACTATTGATACACTATGTTTGACAAGCCCCAAAGGAAACTGAAAAGATCCGCAAGACTGATTTCCGTATTGAGTAAATATGGATTCAAAGATATGCTGGCAAGGATGAATGGAGGAAATAAGCAGGAAGACACCTCCAATTCAGACGAGATTATTTCAAAAGGAACCGTTTACGAAAGAATAAGACTGGCTCTCGAAGAGCTGGGACCTACTTTTGTAAAGCTTGGCCAGACATTCAGTAACCGGGAAGACCTTTTGCCACCGGAACTTATTCAGGAGCTACAGAAGCTTCAGGACAAGGTGGAAACGGTTGATATGGATGTAGAAGAAGCATTGGAGAACGAATTCAATATTTCCGTTAAAGATTATTTCCTGGAAATTCAGAAACAGCCTCTGGCTACAGCTTCCATTGCACAGGTGTATAAAGCTGTTTTGCTGGATGGAAGTCCGGTAATTTTAAAATTGAGAAAACCTGATGTTCAATCAGTCATTGAAGATGATTTACTTTTAATTAAAGATATTGAAAAGCTGATATCTGCCTATTCGGAAATAGGAGAAAAACTGAATCTGAAGCAGGCTATTTCCACTTTTGAAAGGTCTTTACTGGAAGAAGTTTCTCTGATTAATGAAAAAAATAATATACTGCAGTTCCGTTTAAATTTTAAGAATAATAAAGAAACATATGTTCCTAAAGTCTATGAAGAATTTTCCAACAACAATATTCTTTGTATGGAGTTCATTGATGGAATAAAGGTTACGGATAAATCAGTACTTCTGGCAAATGATATAGACCCTGTAAAAGTTTCCGAAGCGGGATTAAGACTGTTCGTATCACAGATCTTAGACTATGGATTCTTCCATGCAGATCCTCACGCGGGCAATATTTTAGTGAAAAAAGACGGTAAGATAGTGTTCATAGATTTTGGAGCGGTAGGAAAAATTCAGCCTAATGATAAAGAAATTCTTGAAAATCTTATCGTAAGTTTTGTCGCGAAAAATTCACATAAAATAGTCCGGTCACTCAAAAAAATGGCTATAAGCTATGAAATTCCTGATGAAAGGCGGTTTGAAAATGATGTTGATGATATTCTGAATTTTGTTCACAGCTCATCATTACAGGATATCAATGTACAGGTGATCATCAACAAGATGAAGGATATTTTAAAGGACAACAGGCTTTATATGCCAGATTATTTCTATCTTTTATTTAAAGGAATCAGCCTTATAGAAGGAGTTGGAAGAAGCATCAATCCTGATCTGGATATTGTGAAAAGTCTTCATCCTTACACCAAAAAGATTTTCACCAAAAAAATAAATCCAAAGAATCTCTTAAAAACAGGAATGGACCGGATGATGAATTTCACAGATAACGTGGATGAAATCCCGAAAGAGCTTCGTTCCGTGCTTCAAAAACTGGATGAAAATAAGTTTACTATTTCCAGTGAGATCAAAAATATAGACAAAACCAACCAACTGATCAAATCCAGTGTTGTCAATTTGATTTTGGCCATGGTCTTAGGAGCGAATATTATTGCGACAGCAATTGTGTTTAGTTCAGAATCCGGTCCTAGAATCGGAGAGTTGTCTTTGGTGGCAGTCTTAGGTTTTATTTTTTCAGTCATTTTAGTCCTGATCCTCCTACTGAGAGTAACAAGAAAATAAACGTAATAAAACTAATTACCCAAAAAAACGTACATCGTAACCCATAACTTATAATCCCACAATGAAAACACTTATTATAACAGCAATCACCTTATTCAGCTCATATTGTAGTGCACAGCAGGGAAATGAAGAGAATCTTCAGGGAGATTTTGACGGGAACGGAACAAAAGAATATGCCTATACAAAAGTAAGTGACTGTGGTGATGAATGTGAAGGAAAGTGTGAAACTACCATATATTTCAGTGATAAAAATATAAAACCTATAACTATTACACCTGCGAACCAAGGGAGTCTGTATAATCTGGGAGATCTTAATGATGACGGGAAAGATGAGATTGGTTTTTATCCCAACTGGTGCACCAGCTGCTGGCATCCGTTCTATGTATATACTTTAAGTAAAACGGGCTGGAAACCATTGTTGCCATCTATTTCCACTCACTGTAATCAGTGGGAAGAAGATAAATTCCCTATCAAAAAAGACCTGAAAAAGGAAGGGTACGTTATTGTTACCTCCAGCAAATGGGAAGATGATGACATTAAAATTAAGAGTAAAAGCGTAAAGGTGAATTGACTATAATAGCTGGATGATGGAGGCTGGAAAGGGAAGATAATGATTCCTGTTAATACATCAAACTGTTTCATAGTAAATTCAAAAAATTAGAATAACGTTTGATAATCTCCCAGCTTCAAACTTCATGCTTCCATACTACAAAATTAAATACCTATCTTTGCAAAATGGAAAAACTCACTTTTGCAGATTTTGACCTTCCGGTTAAAATTCTTGATGTTTTAGCGGATTTGGAATTATTTGAACCTACACCCATTCAGGAGAAGAGCTTAAAGCCTATTCTTTCTGGAAGAGATGTAATGGGAATTGCGCAGACCGGAACTGGAAAAACATTAGCTTATCTTTTGCCCGTTCTGAAAACATGGAAATACAGCAAGACAGGAAATCCAACTGTTTTAGTGCTTGTTCCTACAAGAGAATTGGTGGTACAGGTAACTGAAATCCTTGAGAAACTGACAGAAAATATTACTGCAAGAGTAATCGGAATATACGGTGGGAAAAATATCAATACTCAAAAACTATTGTTCAACGATGGTTGTGATATTTTGGTAGGAACACCGGGAAGAGTAATGGACCTTTCCATAGACAACGCCATTTCTCTTAAAGAAGTTCAGAAATTGGTCATTGATGAATTTGATGAGATGCTTAACCTAGGTTTCAGACCGCAGCTTACTCATATTTTTGAAATGATGAAAGCGAAGAGACAAAATATCCTTTTCTCTGCAACCATGACGGAAGCAGTAGATGAAATGTTGGATGTATATTTTGCAAGTCCGATTGAAATTTCATTAGCAAAATCCGGAACGCCGCTTGAAAAAATTGAACAGACTGCTTATAAAGTAGAAAACTTCAATACTAAGATCAACTTACTTGAATATTTACTGAAGAATGATACAGATATGTCCAAGGTCTTGATTTTTAACAATAATAAAAGACATGCCGACATGCTCTTTACTAAAATTGATGAGCTTTTCCCTGAACAGTTTGATGTGATTCACTCTAATAAGTCTCAGAATTACAGACTTAAGGCTATGAAAAGCTTTGAGAATGAAGAGGTAAGAGGCTTGATTACTACGGATGTAATGGCAAGAGGCCTTGATATTTCAAATGTTACGCATGTTATCAACTTTGAAACACCTGATATTCCTGAGCAGTATATCCACAGAATCGGTAGAACTGGTAGAGCTGACAAAGAAGGAAAGGCGGTTACTTTTGTAACTAAAAAAGAAGAACCTTTGATTCTTGATATTGAGCTATTGATGGATAAAGAATTGAAATTTAATGAATTCCCGGAAGGAGTTAAGATCAATCCTAAAAAGATCGCTGATGAAGAAGATCAGGTTATTATGAAAAATCCTGCACAGGTAAAACTGAATGATGGAGGAGGAGCTTTCCATGATAAAAAAGCTAAAAACACAAAAGAAAACTGGGGTGGGCCTTCCAAAAGAAAAGCACCTAAGAAGTTTGGAGCCAACAGAGCCCAACAGAAAGCAATATCAAAATCGAAAAGAAAGAAATAAAATAAAAAACGATTCCCATATCAGGAATCGTTTTTTATTTTTAATCGAATTGAATATTGTTATTTTTTAAAATTTCTTTAAACTTATCTGCTTTGCCCTCCTCCTTCATACTTTTGTAAATATAGCCTATCATTTTTTCAGCATCAGACCGGTAAGGTGATTTTTGTTCGGAATAAATCCTGTATGCTTTACAAATATTATCAAGACCTTTCTCATTATTCTTCAGATGAGCGAAGTAGACTTGCCCCATTCCATAATAAACTTCCGGATCACCGGGATATACTTTGTCAAAATCATTATATGCATCAATAGCTTTCTGATATTCCTTTTTATAAACATACGTGATTGCTATATTCTGTAAAGGCATTTTACCTTTTGGATCAGCAGCCAATGACTGTTTATAAGCATTAAGAGCCTTATCATATTCTCCGATTCTTCTATAGGAAATTCCCAGATTATCCCATGCATAAATGAATTTTGGATCAACTTTTACAGCCTGCTCATAATTCTGAATAGCTTCTTTCCAGTTTTCCTGTTTGGATGCGTCAATGGCTTTCTCATAGAAATCAAGTGCTGTTTTATTTTTTGAAAACTTGTCATAACTGGTTTCTGAAGCTGTGGTAGCTTTTTTTACACTTTCGCAGTTTTGCATCAGATATCGCTCCAGTTCATTATAGCTGTCCTTGTACTGTTGTGAATTCTTACTTGTATTAAAAGTCAGATTAATCTCTTTTTTCCCGTTTACTTTAGGTGCGTTTTCAGACTGTTTTTCTGCTCCTTTCAAAAGGGTAGATATTTGAAGCGCTCCGGTGTATTTGTCAATACATTCATGAACATCTTTTATAATATCTTCCTTCTTCCTGTTAGACAGAGAAATAGAATCAGCACATTTACAGGCGTTTTCTGATAGTTCCTGAAGAACTGTTTTTTCATCCGGTTTCTCCTGAGAAAATGAAAGAGAATATAATAAAACAAAAAATAAAATGGTTATTGGTTTTTTTATCATGGGTTGTAGTTTATTTCAGGTAAGGAGTAATAACCTTTGTCCATATCTTATATCCTTCCGGTTTAAAATGAAGCATATCTTCCACAAAAATATCTTTCCTTACATTTCCGTCAGCATCTTCCATTGCTTTAGTAACGTCAATGTATTCAGCATTGGGTTCTTTTTTCATAAATGCAGCGATCTTTTTGTTGGCAATTTTCATCTGTGGCCAAATCACTTCTCTGCTTGGGGAGTACTTGATAGAGATATAATCAACTTCAATATTGGGAAATCTTTCACGTATTTTTTTATAAAAAGCTTTATATCTGTCAACCACTACTTTTGCTTTTAGCTGATGGTTGTCTGCAAAATCATTTTCACCACAATAAATAATGATCTGTTTAGGCTGATATGGAGCTAAAAGATCATTCGCGAAATCATTAAGGTCTGTAAGTCTGGATCCCCCAAATCCTCTGTTGATAATTTTTTTATCAGGAAAATAATCTGCTATATCAGTCCATTTTGTGAATGATGAGCTTCCCAGAAATAAAATGGCATCCTTTGGCGGCGGGTTTTGCTGATCTTGTTTTTTGAATTCCTGAATGTCCTGCCAGAACATTGGTTTTTTTTCCTGAGAAAAGGCAATAGTAAAAAACAGCAACAAAAATGCTGATAGAATCTTCTTCATTATATTCAGTTTTAAATTAAATATAAAAGTAATAAAAAACTCCCGATTAACGGGAGCTTTATGATTTATCTTTTGTAGGTAACATAAGTAACTTCAGGAATTTTGTCTCCATCCAGATCAAAATTTCCAAACTGCTGGGCAAGCCTAAGTTCTTTGCCTGTCAAGACATCCACTCTGTAATTTGCCGATGCTTCTTCATCACCAAGCTTAATTCCCAAGACTTTTGAGTCAGCATCATAAGTGTATCTTCCTTCACTTTTTTGATCCATTTGACAGTCTGCACCTACTCCTGTATATGCTGTATAGCTTACGTAATAATCTGTTCTGAAGAAAAGAGTGTTTTTAGTTGCACATCCGGTGTTTGGATAGCTTTGAAGCACTGTTTTATTATCTTTTCCGGAAATTATTTCCCTTTTAACTTCCTTCCAATCTCCCTTCATGATATCCATTTCATATGCATCAAGATTGTCATCTTTACAAGAAGTAAGCGCCAGGGCAGAAAAGGCAAATAAAAGTAGCTGTTTTTTCATTTTCACAAATTTAAGAATATGCTAAAATATAAATAAATTTGAAATATCTATAATGAAATAATGATTTTTTAAACGAATGTTTGTAAATTGAATAATTTTGAGAGTGGAATCAGTATTTTCAATCGAATAAAACCGCTAAAACTTAAGAAATTGATTAAAGAGCATACAACACAATACCTGTGAATATCATCAAAATCAAAAGAAGCGGGCTAAACCCGCTTCTCATATAAATTAATTGCTACTCCGGCTTCAATCAAAATTTAATAGACTCAGCATAATCTTAAATTTTGAACTTCTAGTAGCTCATTTCTACAATCTTATAAGCATCCTGTGGAGTCAGTTTTTTATACTCTCCAAGACCTAGCCAGTTTCTGTCTGTAAAGGCTTTCTCAACCTTTTCAGCTGTTCCTTTAAAATCTTCTGTATATTCAGAAAGTTTGGTTTTGATATGAAGGCTGTGGAAGAATTCTTCCATTTTTTTGATTCCCTGCTCTGCTTTTTCTTCTACACTTCCGTCTTTGATTCCCCAAACTCTCTCTGCATATTGGGCCAATTTTCCTTTTTTATCATCAAAATTGTAACGGTAATGCGATGGAGCAATGATTGCCAGTGTTCTTGCATGATCAATACCAAAATAAGCAGTCAGTTCGTGCCCCATTGCGTGTACTGCCCAGTCTGTAATTACTCCTTTCTGGATCAGGCCGTTCAGAGCCATTGTACAGCACCACATAAAGTTTCCGGCAGCATCATAGTTGAAATCATCAGCTAATACTTTAGGAGCGGTCTCCTGAAGACTGATCAGAATACTTTCTGCAATTCTTTCCTGCAGATCAGCAGAAGAAGGAGCCGTCATATATTGTTCCAAAACGTGGGTGTAGGCATCTGTAATCCCGTTTACGATTTGATTTTTTGGAATTGATCTGATTACCTCCGGATCCAGTACAGAAAATTGAGGGAAAAGTCCCGGTCCTCCTGAAGACAATTTTTCATTCGTTTCTCTTCTTGAGATAACATATCCTGAGTTCATTTCTGAACCGGTTGCAGGCAGCGTTAAAATACTTCCGAACGGCATTCCTTCTCCTTCAAAAGTTCTTACCGAATTTCTCAGAATATCCCATGGTTCACCAGCATAATTAGCTGCTGCGGAGATAAATTTCGTACCGTCAATCACAGATCCGCCACCAACAGCAAGAAGGTAATTGATATCGTTTTCTTTAATAAAGCTTAAGGCATTGATTAAGACTTCGTATTCCGGATTGGCAGGAACTCCACCAAATTCATATACATCATGATCTTTCAAAGCCTCTTTTACCTGGTCGTAAACACCATTGTTTTTGATGCTTCCACCTCCGTAAATCATTAATATTCTGGCGTTTTTAGGGATTTCTTTGGAAATTTTGGCAATTTCACCTTTCCCGAAAAGTATTTTTGTTGGATTCTTAAACTCGAAATTAAGCATTGTTCTAAATTTATTTTACCCAAATTTACGGAATGAAAAAGGAAAATTGAGTTAACGAAATTTTAAAATTGCTATTATTATATTTTATGAAAGCTATTGCTGTTAACGGTTCTGAAACCCTGAATTATATTTCTCTTTGAAGTCTATTAAACCTCAGATGAGAGATAGGCTTTAGCTCTTTTGATAAAATTTTCCTTATCCTTTTTAATCTCCTCCAATAGTTTTTTCCGGTCATCAGGAATAGTGAGGTATTGATCTCCCCAAAGATTGATTTCAACGATCACTGGAATAAGATCGATGCCTTTTTGAGTCAGAAAATAGAGAATCTTCAACTTGCTGTCCGGGTGGTCTTTTTTATCAATAATCCCATTGTCCAGAAGATTTTGAAGCTTTGAAGCCAGAATGTTGGTAGCGATTTTTTCATCTGCTTTGAGGAAGTCGCCATAAGTGCATTCCTTTTTCAGCATAAGATCTCTTATGATTAACAGAGACCATTTATCACCCCACATTTCCAGTGAACAACTGATCGGGCAGTCTGATCTTTTTTTACTCATATCGTTAATTTCAAAATAATACTTGCAAAATAAAAGTGATTATTTTAACTTTGCTTTTGTTTTGCAAGTAAATTTAATCATAAAAAATTAATAAATCAAATGGATCATTATGACATCGCCGTAATTGGCTCCGGACCTGGTGGATATGTAGCAGCGATAAGAAGCGCACAACTTGGATATAAAACAGTAATTATAGAGAAGTATGATACATTGGGAGGAACATGCACCAATGTGGGCTGTATTCCGACTAAAGCTTTATTGGACAGTACCCACCACTATGCAGAAGCACAGCATAAATTCAATGAACATGGCATCAGGCTGGGTAAGATAGAGCTTGACTTCTCCCAAATGTACAGAAGAAAGGCAGACGTAGTCTCTAAAAATACTGGAGGTCTCGATTTTTTAATGAACAAAAATAAAATTACCCGACTGAAAGGAACAGCAGGTTTTATCAATAATTCTACTGTAAAAATTATAAACGGGCCCGAAACAAAAGAACTAACAGCGCAGCATTATATCATTGCTACAGGGTCAAAACCTTCAAGTATTCCGGGGGTGGACATTGATAAGAAAAGAATCATTACTTCTACTGAAGCACTGTCTCTAACAGAAAAACCTGAATCTATGGTGATTATTGGCGGAGGAGTGATTGGAGTGGAAATGGCTTCTATTTTCAATCGTATCGGGACGAAAGTGACCATTCTGGAATATGCAGATCATCTGATTGCTGCAATGGATCATGAATTGGGAAAAAATCTTCACAAAATCCTTAAAAAAGAAGGGATTGATATCCGTCTTAACCAAGCTGTTTATAAAACTGAAAATACAGGTTCTTCAGCAAAGGTTTTTTTTAAAGATAAAAACGGAGCAGAAGGAGATCTGGATGCAGAGTATATTTTGGTTGCTGTAGGGAGAAG
This sequence comes from Chryseobacterium sp. MA9, assembly GCF_024399315.1. Lineage (NCBI taxonomy): Bacteria > Pseudomonadati > Bacteroidota > Flavobacteriia > Flavobacteriales > Weeksellaceae > Chryseobacterium > Chryseobacterium sp. MA9. The sequence goes on from NZ_CP075170.1 coordinate 53,715, forward strand.
TCCTTACGTAAAAGGTCTCGGTCTTGAAAATACAGACGTACAGCTTGACGAGAGAGGATTTATTAAAGTGGATGAAAATAACCGTACATCAGCTTCCAATATCTACGCGATTGGTGATGTTATCGGTGGGGTAATGCTGGCTCATAAAGCTGAAGAAGAAGGTGTTTTTGTAGCAGAAACCATTAATGGACAAAAACGCCACATTCATTACAGCCGGATTCCTTCCGTAGTGTATACATGGCCTGAAGTAGCTTCAGTAGGGTATACCGAGGAATATCTGAAAAAAAATAATATAGCTTACAACGTTGGAAAATTCCCGTTTTCTGCCAGTGCTAGGGCCCGGGCTTCAATGGATATGGAAGGTTTTGCAAAAGTTTTGGTAGATCCGAAATACGGAGAAGTGCTGGGAGTTCATATCATTGGGGCCAGAGCAGCTGATTTGATTGCTCAGGGTGTTATTGCTCAGGAATATGAAGTAACGGCAGAAGATATGTTCCGCATTTCCTATGCCCATCCAACCTATTCTGAAACTTTGAAGGAAGCTTATCTGATTGCATCCGGACAGGGAGCGATTAATATATAAAGAAATAATGTTAAAAATCTTAATGGTTTTATCGGTTTATCAATTTTATCACAGGTAAAATCCTCGTGTCTTAAAACAGGATATATGTAAATTTATTTGCGCCTTTGCGTTTTCAAAAAATTATAAAGAAGTGCAGTTTTCATCCTTGGCATACACTCCATTGTTTTTTGCCTCCAACCTTCCGGTTTTTCTATTGATTTTAACAAAAAAAGACTCTTTCACAGCCGGACAACCCTTAGACTGCATAAGGTACATGGAAATATGACGGTCCTCGATTTTATAGGCTCCGGTATAGCGGTTGCTGGTATCTACCGAATAACCATAGGTTTTTGCCAGCAAAATAGCTTCCGGAAGATTGTCTACTGTTCCGATAAAATCTCTTAACTGCTGTTCATTGGAAAAATAAACAGATCTTTCATTTTTGCATGCAAGAATGTATGAAAAACAGTTGTTGCCAATACACTTCTGGAAAAATCCCCTTTCCGGAAATGGTTCATTGATGGTCATAAAATCGGGAGCCTGGCTTTCATAGATCACTGCTTTTTCATAATCAGTATCATTGCTGAGTACCCGCCAGTAGGCATAATCTTTATCAGGAACAATGAAAGGGTAGAGATAATCTACCGTATCAAGGATATCAGGGATTTTTTTATAATCATCAGGAACCTTGATCTGGCCAAAAAGCAGATTGGAAAGGATCAGGGAAAAAGCGATGATGATTTTCATAGAGAAAGTGTTTTCAGTGCAAATTTAAAGAGAATTATTCCAATACAATTTTATAATATCCTTTTTCATCCGTTACTTCAATATCTATCCCTGTAAAAGTCAGTTTATTGATTTGATACCCATCACAAGCACCTTTAAATTCTGATGACTGTATTGAAAGATCAAGGTTTTTAATATTAGAATAGAATTTATAATTTTTTGTTCCGTTATAGGCGCCTACATTTTCTACAATAACCTTGTTGTCGGATGTTTTGGTTAATTGTACATTAACATTGTTTTCATCCAGAATTGAATAGGTAGTCAATGCCCCGTTGGCAATAAGATTTTCATTGTTGGAATTTACGAACTCAAAAATGATGGGTAACGGTGCGTTGTAACAGTCTTTTTCACAAGAGATGAACAGAAGTGCTATGAGTAAAAAAGTAAATATTTTTTTCATGGATTATGGATGTTGGTGAATAGTAAAATTAACCAAAATTATATTAACCCTGAATTATTAAAACGGGCTCTGAATATTTTCAAGACCTGTGCAAGCTGATCATCTGTGATATCAAAATCATCGATGTTGATTTCTATTTTTTCATTATGGTGAAAAAAGTATAAATAATTTACTTCAGGCTTGTAATCATGTTTGGATTCACGGCTTACTAAACGTTTTACAATAATCTTTTCAAGCTGAATTTCACTCCACAAATACCTCGAATTATTTTTTACCTGAATTCCTTTTCCATTGATGGAAATAATAATTTGTGATATTTTTTTGATCTCTGAAACTATTTTAAAAACAAAATAGCCGGTAAATCCAAGAAGTATAAATAATACAAATATTGCTGTTCCATTGAATTTAAACTTAAGACTTAAAAGAAAAAATAATCCTAGAATTATAAACATACTGTAGGTAGCAATAGCAATAATTCTACCCGAACGTGAATATTTGACTATAATTTCATCCGGAATTGAATTTTCATCATATTGAATTTTATCATTTTTTTGAAGAGAATATTCTTTATAAATGAAAACTGCATTGATGAAGGAACCAATGAAAAAAATAAGTGAAAGAGGAATGAAATATTGTAATAGATAAATACCTGCGAATAGGGCTAACGTGCCTAAAATGATGTAAAAAATAATTCCAAAATTTAGCTTTATCATTGAAAAGAATTTGACATATATGGTTGGTGTCAAATTTATAAAAACTTCATCGGATATCCTACCATAACATTTCCATTAGTGATCTTCTTAAGCTTAGATTCCATCATTTTTTTGGTCAGAGGTTTCAGATGATCGGTATATAAGATTCCCAAAGTATGATCATATTCATGCTGGATAATTCTGGCGGTTAATCCTGTGAAGGTTTTCGTATGCTTTGTAAAGTTCTGATCCTGATATTCAATCGTAATCCCCCAGGGTCTTTTTACTTTTTGAGAAAGTCCGGGAATACTCAGACACCCTTCATAATCTTCCCAGGTTTCTTTTGAACTGTGGGTGATTTTTGCATTGATGAAGGTTTCTTTAATACCTTTATCATCTTTCCCGAAATATAAGATCTGGTCTTCTGTATCCAGGTTTTTATACGTAATCTGACTGTCAACAACGAAAAGCTGTAATGTTTTTCCAATTTGGGGAGAGGCAAGGCCGCAGCCATTGGCATTTTCCATCGTATCCCACATATCAGTTACCAGTTTCTGTATCTCCGGAGCGTTTTCCTTGATCTGTAAGCATTTTTGTTTTAAAATAGGATTGCCATAAGCCAGAATAGATAAATTCATTGTTGTATTTTCCTGCAAAGTTCAGCAGAAGAGAAAAGATATACAATGAACCTATGTTAATTAATCTGTCTGCGGATTCTGCTTAGAGCCTGTGGTGTAATTCCGATATATGAAGCGATATATTTTAAGGGAACACGTTTCAGTATTTCCGGTTGTTCAGTAAATAATTTCAGATAGCGTTCTTTTGCCGTAAGCTTTAGTAGAGAAAGTTCTCTCTTGCTTTTGTTGAGGAATAATTTTTCAGAAGCAAAACGGCCCAAATGATTTCCTACATTGGTCTGGCTGTAAATTTTCTGAAGATCATCATAAGAAATCTGCCATGCTACAGTTTCCGTTAAAGCCTGCATCTCATATTCAGAAGGAGTTCGGGTAAGAAAAGAGTCATAAGCACAACTGAATTCTTTTTCAAAACTGAAGCTGAAAGTATAACCATATTCATCATCAGGAATATAAAACCTTACCAATCCCGATTCAATAAAAGATAAGTAATTTTCTGTATGGCCCTGCTGGGTGATGATCTCATTTTTAGTAAAAACCTTTCTGTGAAAATGTCCTGCTATAAATGCCCATTCTGATTCCTGCAGTTTGACGATTTGTTCGTAATATTCTCTGATATAGCCCATTGGGTTGAATTATCCTGCAAAGGTAGGGAAATCCGACCAAACCTTTTTGAAACTCATTTAGAGAGATCACTAACACTCTGAACAAAAATTAATATAAATTTCATTTTTATAACCTTAATTTTTGTCATTTGTCAATCCAACTAATTTCAAAATCGCTTACATTTGTTAGTATGATACACGACCAACGCGCAGAAAAATTCAGGCAGATCGTGGAAAATAAGTTCCAGATCTACAATTCATTATTTATGAGCCTGCCTTATGATAAAATGACGAATATCGGAATGCTGCTTCCGTTTCTTTATGAGGAAAGCAGAACCGGCTATGAAGCAGGAAAAACTCCCGAAAATATCGTCGAAGAATTTTTTAAAAACCATACCGATCTTCAGACCGAGGAACAGAAACTCGAACTGCTTTTCAAGATTATTCAGTACATAGAAAGACAGGTAGTTTTGTTTGATAGCATTGAAGATGCTGCTTTTCCCAATCTCCACTCTGAAAGTGACAGTGGTACTGTAACCAATCTTTTTGAACGCTCTTTTCAGGATCATAAAATTGAAAAAGTACGCGAAAAATTAAAAGATTTTAGTGTAAAGGTTGTATTTACGGCACATCCCACTCAGTTTTATCCAAGTTCGGTACAAAGGATTATTCAAGACTTAAGAGGAGCGATTACCAGCGACTCCGTTACTCAGATCGATATGCTTCTGCAGCAGTTGGGAAAAACCCCTTTTGTCAACAAAGAAAAACCGACCCCTATAGATGAAGCTTTGAGTATCATTTCATACCTGAGATATGTGTATTACGATACCATTGGCGAATTGTTTACGAAGATTAAAAAGACTTTCGGAAACGGGCATTTTCATCTTCATGAAGATATTATCCAGCTTGGATTCTGGCCTGGAGGAGACAGGGATGGAAATCCATTTGTAACAGCAGATGTAACGAAAAGGGTAGCAGAAGAACTTCGTTCCGCAATTCTGAAGTCCTATTATAGCCATTTGAAATTCATCAGAAGAAGATTGAGTTTCAGAGGGGTTTCTGAAGTTTTAACCCAATTAAGTGAAGAGCTCTACGCTGCCATTTTTGATGGAAAAAATATTACAGCTGAAGATATTTTAAAGAAAGCTGCAGAAGCAGAAAAAATATTAGTCAATGAGCATAATTCTTTGTTTTTAGATCTTCTGGCTAATTTCAGAGATCGTGTAATGATCTTCGGAACTCACTTTGCGACGTTGGATATCCGCCAGGACAGCAGGATTCATCAGAAAGTGATTGATGAGGTTTATGCAAAAATCTATACCAATGAAGATGCTGATTACGAACAGAAATTCAATCAACTTATTCAGATTTCGGAAACGGTAAATGCTGAAGATTTTGAAGATATTGTGAAAGATACCTTATTAACAGTTTTACAGGTTACAGACATTCAGAATCTAAATGGATTAAGAGGAATGAACCGTTATATTATTTCCAATTCTGATGCGGTAAAAGATGTGATGAATGTTTATGCATTCTTTAAGATTTGTGGTTATAAAGATGAAGATATTAATATGGATATCGTTCCGCTTTTTGAAACGATGGAAGGTCTTGCCAATGCTGAGAATGTGATGAATGAACTCTATCACAATCCTGTCTATAAAAAGCACCTGGAAAAAAGAGGAAACCAACAGACCATTATGCTTGGATTTTCCGATGGGACCAAAGATGGTGGATACTTAAAAGCCAACTGGGAAATTTATAAAGCAAAAGAAGTATTGACCAAGCTTTCCGAGCTAAATAACATCAAAGTCGTTTTCTTTGATGGCAGAGGAGGACCGCCAGCCAGAGGAGGAGGAAAAACCCACGATTTCTATGCTTCTCAGGGAAAAACTATTGCCAATAATAAGATTGAACTTACGATCCAAGGTCAGACCATTACCAGTATTTTTGGAAATAAAGAGCAGGCAAAATACAACTTTGAACAGCTTCTGACAGCTGGTGTGGAAAATGATGTATTTAAAAATGCAAAAAAAGAGCTTACGGAAAAGGAAAGAGCGTTAATCATCGAATTGGCGGATATCAGCTATGGAAAATATTCAGATTTAAAAGCCCATCCTATGTTTGTTCCATATCTTCAGGAAATGAGTACCCTTGAATATTACGGGAAAACAAATATCGGAAGCCGCCCTTCAAAAAGAGGAAACGGAAGTGAACTGAAGTTTGAAGATCTGAGGGCTATTCCGTTTGTGGGCTCATGGTCACAGTTGAAACAGAACGTTCCTGGGTTCTTTGGCTTTGGATATGCAATGCAAAAGATGAAAGAGCAGGGAAGGTTTGAAGAAGTAAGAGAACTGTATAAAGGTTCTGATTTCTTTAAAACTCTAGTATTGAACTCCATGATGAGCATGAACAAATCTTATTTCCCTTTGACTTATTATATTAAAAGCAACCCGAAATTTGGTGCATTCTGGAATATTCTTTTTGATGAATATGAGCTTTCAAGAGAAATTATGCTGGAACTGACTGGCTTCAAAATGCTTCAGGAAGAAGATCCTTTGTCAAGAAAATCAGTGAAGATCCGTGAAAAGATTGTACTTCCGTTATTGAGCATTCAACAATATGCCTTGATGAAAATACAGAAAGGAGAAGGAAATAAAGAAGCTTATGAAAAGCTGGTAACACGTTCTTTATTCGGGAATATTAATGCAAGCAGAAACTCTGCTTAAGTTATTTTATATCAATTTTTTGTACTTAACGTACAGTAATATATTAATAGGAATGGGCTTTTAGCCCATTCTTTTTTTATTAACCTATCCATCGGCTTTAGCTAAAATAGATTGTACACAGTTTCAGAAGAAAATCCCTCGCACATTCAACACATTCAATACTACATCAAAAATCAGTTCAATCTGCGAGAGACAAAAAAATTATTCCTTTAAGAATTTCTCATAGTAAACTTTATCCTTCATCTGAATTTTCAGGTAATAAGTCCCTTTTGCAAAATCATCCACTTTTATAGATTTCTGATGGTTGCTTTTTCTGATTAGCCTTCCAAGGTTATCATAAATTTCCAAAGACAGAACCTCCTGCTCTGATGCTATATTCAGGATGTTTTTAACAGGATTCGGGAATATAGAAAAGTTTTCCTTTTTTACGATTTCAGAAGTATTCAGAACGAGATTATACAAACTTCCGAAATTAAGAATACCATATCCTGTCTGATCTGAATGGGCAGGATAAAGTGAAGCAGTTTGCCTTAGCTTTGTTCTCATCTGCTCCCTGTTCATCGTTGGAAATGCCTGGATAAGGCATGCCACACCTCCGGCAGCAATAGGAGTAGAAATGGATGTTCCGTTCACAATTGTAGTAGCATTATCATACACTGTAGTTGTAGCGGTTCCTTGAGTGCTTCCGTCAGGTTTTACCACTCCAAGAGAGTTAGGCCCGAAAGAAGAAAATCCGGATGCATTTCCGGCTGAATCTACAGACCCGATAGAAAATACTTTAGCATTGTCAGACGGTGTCATCAGATAATGCCATGGCTGCAGCCCGGAATTTCCGGCAGCAGCAAGAACAAAAATTCCTTTTTCAGCAGCAATACCTGCTCCCCGCGCAATGAAAGAAGTACTTCCGTTCATATTTGCATACGTATAATTGTAACGGCTCTCATCAAAAATATTGTATCCCAGTGATGAGGTGATGATTTCTACCCCTTTTCTGTCTGCTTCCTCAGCAGCTTCAATCCAGTATAGTTCTTCTTCAGGAACCTCTACATTGGCATTTTCACTTCGGTAGAGATAGAAATCAGCATCAGGAGCAGCGCCAACAAATATATTTTCCAGATACCCGCCAATAGCTCCTAAAACAACAGAACCATGGGGACTGAGTGCTGTATTGTAAATATTTCCGGTTTTGGTAACAAAATCATAGGCCGCTTTTATATGATTACCATTCCATAATCTTGAAAAAGCTGTTCCTGTATTTACTGTTGGAAATCCGGCATCAATGACTGCTATAGAAATCCCTGTTCCGGTATAACCTGCCAGGTGAAGTGGCCGGATATTGACCTGGTCGATTTGGCCGGCACCTGAACCATAATTAAAGTTGGTGAGTATTTTATTGACACTTGCATCGTCTTTCCATTTTACGGGTAATGTTTTTACGGTAGTAGAACTGTTTCTTGCAAAACTTTCAACAGATAAAACAAAAGATTGAGCCTGCAGCAGTGTTTTTTGGGCAGGAGTAGCATTGACTGCCGCTCCGTTAAGCCATTTTGAATAATCTGTAACGGTAAATCCTAAATTTTGAAGATTCTGAAGATAAGACTGTTCAATAGGGGCATCCTGATCGTTGAGAGGAATTCCCAGCGTTGTACGTCTGTTGAGTGATTTCTGGCTGAGTTCAGAAAGCGGATTGGCATAAAACGCAGCTTTGTTGGGCTTATCCGTAAAGAAAACAAACACAAGTTCTGTTTGGGCAGATACATGAAGATAACCCGTTAGGAAACAAAAGAGTAAAAGTTTTTTCATAAGATTATTTTGTATAAAGATAAAAACAAAATCAATAAAATTTTTGATAGGATATTAAATTCCTTATTTTTACAGAAATATTTATTATATGAAAAAAATTCAGATGGTTGACTTGCAAAGTCAGTATTACAAAATAAAGAATGATGTAGACAATGCCGTTTTGAATGTAATGGACTCTGCAGCGTTTATTAACGGACCTGAAGTAAAGTCTTTCCAGAATGAATTGGAGTCTTATTTAGAAGTAAAACATGTGATTCCATGTGCCAATGGTACAGACGCATTACAAATTGCCTTAATGGCCCTGGATCTGAAAGAAGGAGATGAGATCATCACAGCTGATTTTACTTTTGCTGCAACAGTAGAAGTAATTCACCTGCTTAAGTTAAAATCTGTATTGGTAGATGTAGATTATGATACATTCACCATTTCTACAGAACAGATTAAAAAAGCTATTACGCCAAGAACAAAAGCGATTATTCCTGTGCACATTTTCGGACAGTGCGCCAATATGGAAGAAATTTTGAAAATTGCTGAAGAGCACAATCTATATGTTATTGAAGACAACGCTCAGGCAATCGGTTCAGAATATACATTCTCCGACGGAAGTGTAAAACAGGCAGGAACAATGTCTACAGTTGGAACAACTTCTTTCTTCCCTTCAAAAAATCTTGGATGCTACGGAGATGGAGGAGCTATTTTCACTAATAATGATGAGTTAGCACACCGTTTGAGAGGGATTGTAAACCATGGAATGTACGAAAGGTACTACCATGATGAGGTAGGAGTAAACTCCCGTCTGGACAGCATTCAGGCTGCGGTTTTAAGAAAAAAACTTCCTCACCTTGATTCTTACAACGAAGCAAGAAAAAGAGCCGCAGATTTTTATGATGAAGCATTTGAAGGAAACCCCAATATCCTGACTCCAAAAAGAGCTGAGAATTCTACTCACGTATTCCACCAGTATACTTTAAGAATTCTGAACGGAAAACGTAATGAGCTTCAGAAGTTTTTAACAGAAAAAGAAATCCCTGCAATGATCTATTATCCGGTAGCATTAAGAAAGCAAAAAGCTTATTTCCAGGAAAGTAATGATGCAGACTTTGTGAATACAGACAAGCTGTTGGATCAGGTAATTTCTTTACCAATGCATACAGAATTAGACGAAGAACAACTGAAGTATATTACGGATGCTGTTCTTGAGTTTATGAAATAATTAATGAAAAAAAAGATATTTAAGTACAAGTTGGTATACTATTTAGCGATAATCACCAGCTTGTTACTTTTTATAATATCAGCATTTTTGGTTCTTGATATATTTAATGATTTTAGTCTATTTAAAACATTAATTATTGGTATTTCGTTAGTTATTAATTCATTTGCATTTGTCAATTTAGTTGAAAAATATGATAAAGCTATTTTGTTCCTGAATCTTAGTTTATTTTTATCCATAGTTATTTTGGGTTATCCTTTATTACTTGGATTTTTAAATGGATATTATGTTACAGGACATTTTACTTTTAAATTTTTAATTGCATTGATATTGAGTTTACTGATTGTAAATATGTTTAAGGTGAAAAGATATAAGGGAGTTAACGAAATAGAAAATATAGGAAAACGCGAAGATTAAAAAATAAAATGGCAATACTTGTTACGGGAGGACTTGGTTATATTGGTTCTCATACGGTGGTAGAACTTATCAATAGCGGCTTTGAAGTAGTTATTGTAGATGATTTATCCAATACGGAAAGATTTATTTTAAAAAATATAGAAGAAATTACAGGTAAAAAGCCGGCTTTTTATCCTTTTGATCTAAGAAGGAAAGAACTTCTTACTCAGGTTTTTGATGCCCATCAGATTGATGGCTGTATCAATTTTGCGGCTTCTAAAGCGGTAGGAGAGAGCCAGATAAAACCTGTGGATTATTATGAGAATAATTTGTTCTCATTAATCAATATTCTTCAGGAATTTAAGGTAAGAGAAATCTCTAACTTTATTTTCAGTTCATCCTGCACCGTATACGGACAGGCTGATGTAATGCCGATTGATGAAAATACTCCTTTAAAAGTACCTGAAAGTGTGTATGGGAAAACAAAACAAATGGGAGAGCAGATCCTGATTGATTTTGCAAATGCCTATCACCGTAAAGTTTCGTTATTAAGATATTTTAACCCGATTGGAGCCCATCCTTCTGCAAAACTTGGAGAGCTGCCAATAGGTGTTCCTAATAACCTGGTACCTTATGTGATGCAGACGGCTTCAGGAGTACGTGAGAAACTGAATGTCTGGGGAGATGATTATGCTACAGAGGATGGAACAGCCGTTCGTGATTATATTTATGTTGTTGATCTGGCGAAAGCACATGTTGCAGCATTAAAGAAACTGATAGAAGACTCTTCATCTGAAGCTGTGATTGATACCTATAACCTGGGAACAGGAAAAGGATCATCTGTGCTGGAAGTAGTGAAAGCATTTGAAAAGGCTAATAATGTAGAGGTGCCCTATCAGATCTGCGCCAGAAGAGAAGGAGATATCACTGTTGCGTATGCCAACGCTGAAAAGGCCGAGAAAGAACTCAACTGGAAGTCTGAAACGTCTCTGGAAGAATCTTTAAGAACGGTTTGGGAATGGCAGAAGTATTTGAATACAAGGAATGCATAATTTCAATGGTCATGAAATTTTCCTGACCATATGAAAGAACAATTTAAAAACGAATTATATAAACAAATTACAAAACGTCTTCCTGAATCTTCTGTCTTTTATCCTTATTTAAAAGAACATTTATTTCAGTGAAGTTTTAATTCAAAATTAATATGAAGACACAGAGAATAGGGATTACATTTTCCTCATTTGACTTATTACATGCAGGGCACATCAAAATGCTTGAAGAAGCTAAAACTGTATGTGACTATTTAATCGTTGGGCTTCAGATCGACCCTTCCCATGATCGTCCCAACAAAAATAAGCCAAGCCAGACTATCGTTGAAAGGTATATTCAGCTGAAAGCAGTAAATGCTGTGGATGAGATCATTCCTTATTATACGGAAGAAGATCTTCTGGATATTTTAAAATCATTTGTGATTGATGTAAGAATCATTGGGGATGATTATATGGACAAAGACTTTACAGGTAAGAAATACTGTGAAGAAAAAGGAATTGAGATCTTTTATAACAAAAGAGACCATAGGTTTTCCACCAGTGATCTGAGAAGAAGAATCTATGAAGCTGAAAAAGAAAAAGACTCCAGAGCTGAACCTGTAAAATAACAGTAATAAAAAATCCCGAAAATTATTTTTCGGGATTTTTGTTGTATTACATCGGACCACCTTGTTGGTCGTCTCCGGCTGCATTGGAATTGATATCCTTTTTCTTTTTAGGCTGATCTACTTTTTCACCCTGCTTAAATCTATAGGTTAAAGAAATAGAAAACTGTCTTGGCTGCCACTGCATATAGTTTCTTCGTGTATAATCCTCATTGAAACTGAATACTTCTCTGCTTCTCGTATTGAAGATATCCTGAATATTGAAGGAAATTGTTCCGTCTCCTTTCCAGATCGTTTTGGAAGCACCAAGGTTCAGGGCATACATGTCCTGAGTGTTTTGGTTGGCAGATTTCTGAGCTCCTCTATAGAATCCCTGCAACTGTACACTTAACGTTTTATCAAGTTTGAATGTCGTATTAAGACGTGCTCTGGTAGAGAAACCATCTCCGGTAAAGTCCATATTTCGGGTTTGCTTCTGCTTATTCTTATCGAAAGCATCATAATAAGCAATTCCGGTAGTTTTATATCCGAACATGTCTAAGCTACCCATTATTTTTAACCACGCAAAAGGGTCATAGGTAAAGTTCAGATCCAAACCATAACGGTCGTCACTTCCAAGGTTGATAGGTTTTGTATAGAATACTCCCAGATTTTCATCAGGTCTGTAGACTAGCATTTTAGTGTCATCAGTGGCATGTCTGTAGTATAGGGTAGGATTAATAGTAAACTTCTTTCTTGTAATATTATACCCTACTTCAAATGAATCTACATAAGATGGGTTAAGATCTATGTTTCCTTCAAAAATATTCTGGCTGTTGCTGTAATTCGGGAAGGGAACCATAAAGAAAGATCTTGGTCTGTCTATCCTACGGGAATAATTAACTAAAATCTGATTGTTTTTAGATATATCATAGCTTAAGAATACACTCGGAAATAAATTGTTGTAGTTCTTTGTTTTATTTATTTGTGGATCATTAGGATTTTGATTGATGTAATTGATCTTTACATTGGAAAGTTCATCCCTTAAACCAAGCTGATAAGCAAATTTTTCTCCGATTTTACTCTTAAACTGTAAATAGAAAGCATTGAAGATCTCCCTGTAATCCGTATTGTTATTATAGTTCGGGATATAAGGATTACTGGAAGTGCTGCTTACGAAGTTATCATAAGTATTATCATTCACATCCAATCTGTATCCTGCTTCAATCTTAGACTTTTCTCCTATTGGCAATTCGTAGTCTGCTTTCCCGATAACCGTTTTACTTACAGAATGTCTTCTGGTAATATCCTGTATATCCGGAAGCAGGTCATTGGTTTCAAGAATATCAGCATTATTATTACTTCTGTTTCTTTGTAAACTTAATGATACTGATAAATTTTGACCATTATCATCAAATTTGTGATCTACACCTACATCTCCCTGGAATGCAAGGTTATTAAATATAGTTTTAGATTCTCTTTGTCCGTAAGGGTTTAATAATTGCCATGTTCCCGCAGTTCCATTAGGATCTGAAGGATCTTTGAAAAATCTGTGGAAACTGTCATAAGTCTGCAGAAGCTCATTTCCGTCTCCTTCAAAAGTTCTTACCAATCCTGTTACGTTGATGGATGTTTTGTCAGACAGATCATATACAAAACCAGCACTTACATTATAATTTTTGTTATACGTTTTACTGGTGGAGTTTTGCAGCTGATGCTCAAGAACATCATTTGGCTGCGTATTAGGAAGTATCTTAGGAAAAGTAATATTGTGGTAAGTCGTTTCCGAGTTATTTTTAGTTTTGTTTTCCGTGTAGCCGCCACCTCCGTTCACAAACCAGGTCCAGTTATTTTTTCTCCAGCTCAGATTGGTATTAAGCGAGGTTCTTGGGAAATATCCTAATGACCCTACAACGCTACCGTTAAATCCAATTTTTTTGTTCTTTTTAAGGATGATATTCAGAATACCGGAAGTTCCGCTTGCTTCAAATTTAGAAGAAGGGTTGGTAATTACTTCAATTCTTTCAATCTGATCAGCCGGGATACTTTGTAAGGCATTGGCACCATCATCTATTCCCAGAAGGGCAGAAGGCTTTCCGTTGATCAGAAATTTTACATTAGTACTCCCTCTCATAGAAACCGTTCCATCCGTATCTACAGAAACTGAAGGAACATTGGTCAATACATCCTGAAGACTTCCTCCTTTGCTTACGATATCCTGTGAAGGATCATATGTTTTCTTGTCAAGTTCTACTTTATAAGGTTTGGCTGCTGAAGCAGTGATCACAACACCCTGGATTTCTTTTGTTTTTCCATCAATAGTTGTAGCAGCTTCAGGCTCTAAAGATAATGCTCCGATATTACCTGCTATTGCAATATTTTTACTGATTACATTTTTTTTATAATCAATAGCTTCTACCGTAATATCATAATCTCCCGGCACAAGCTCAAGCTTATACTGCCCCTTTTCATCTGCCAGTACCGCATCACTTAATGCTTTATTTGCCTTATTGCTGAAAGTTACAGAGGCATAAGGAACCGGTTGGTTTTTTTTGTTGACAATAGTCCCCGAAACTCCAGCCTTCTCCTGTGCAAAAGCCATCGCTGCAGCTGAAAGTACTAACGTAAGTCCTAAAGTTTTTCTGGTGAAAATATTGACAATTTCTGTCTTATTCTTCATAGGTTATTTTTTTGTATAAAATCGTGAAAGGATAACCCCTAATATTTTGAATATCCATATCAATCTGATCTTCAAAATATTATGATTGTTTATTGTTTTTCTAACTGTATAAATTTTTAGGTGCTTTCTAAACTTATTTTATATTTTTTGAGTTGAGCCAGTCCTGGTAGGCCTTTGCATTCACAGCATGTTCTTCAGCACTTGCCGTAAACTTATGGTATCCCAATCTTGCCGGATCAGCACACATAAATATATAATTGTTGTTTTCAGCATTTAAAACAGCATCAACTGAATTTTTATCCACTACACAGATTGGTCCAGGAGGAATACCTGCGTTTGCATAAGTATTGTAAGGTGATGGTGTAGACAAATGCTTATATAATACCCTTTTAATAGATTCTTTAAAATTAGTCTGCTTATTGATCGCATAAATTACAGTAGGATCAGACTGAAGTTTCATCCCTTTTCTGTAACGGTTTAAATACAATCCGGCAATCGTTTTCATCTCATCTTTTTTTCCTCCGGATTCTTTATAAACAATAGAAGCGAGTGCATAAATCTGATCTCTTGTAAGGCCAGACTGCTGTTCTTTGTTTTTTCTTTCACTCGTCCAGAAATCATTATACTGATTTTCAAACTTTGCAAAAAATTCTCTCGGGCTTACGGTCCAGAAGAAATTATAAGTATCAATGAAAAAATATTTTTTTAAATCCTCAACATTTTTATAGCCTTTCTCCTGTGCCACAGCATCCAGATCATTTATAAAATGTAACGAATCAATTTCCGTTTTTTTAGTTACCTTACCAATCATCTGATACATATCCCCAAAATCCCCGATTCTGTAAGAGTTTGCTGCCTGATTACCTGCTTTGATCATATTGACAAGGTTCTTATTTCCTGTTCCGCTCTGGATGTGATAACGTCCTGCTTTAAAATTAGTTTCAAGACCTTTCTCCTTAGCCACAGCTTCAAAAGACTCTCTGTCTTTAATATAAGGAGCAATAGAGTCTAGGATCTGTTTAAAACCAGCTCTATGAGGAATCAGAACATAACCGTCTTTTTCTACGTTATTTCCTAAATATTTATTATAAAATCTCAAACCAAAAAATCCTGCGGCTACAAAAACCAGCAGAATAATAATGAGAATAGCTTTTTTCATTCTTATAAATATTGATTAAAAGTTTTTGTTTTTAAAGAAGATCTGTTTTACCTCTAAAAACTTGCTTTGCAGGACCTTCCAGCCAAATGTTCTGGAATGTATCTCCGCTTTTTTCAGCATGTACTTTAAGATTTCCGCCTAAAGTTTTAACTTTTACAGAGGTTAGATTATGTTTTTGAAGAAAAGTTAAAGCAGAAGCTGTAACTCCTGTTCCGCAACTGTAAGTTTCGTCCTCAACGCCTCGTTCATAGGTTCTTACAAAAATTTCATTATCAGAAATTTTTTCTACAAAGTTTACATTGATTCCTTTTTCTTTATATTTTTCCGAATTTCTGATCCCGTTTCCTTCACTATACACGTTGTAATCCGGAAGATTTTCTACATATTTTACATAATGTGGAGATCCTGTATTCAGAACAAAGTCATTTCCATCTTGTGAAATGGTGTCTACATTAATCATTTTCAATTTAATGATCCCGTTATGGATTTCAGCTTCATGTTCTCCGTCTGTTGCGATAAATTTGCATTTATCTTCAAAGATGTCAAGGAAAAAAGCAAAAGCTACAAGACATCTTCCTCCGTTTCCGCACATGGTACTTTCTCCTCCGTCAGAATTGTAGTACACCATTTTGAAGTCGTAGTTTGGATCGTTTTCCAGCAGAATAAGGCCGTCAGCACCTATCCCAAAACGTCTGTCACATAGTTTTTCAATAATACCTTTGTCTTTAGTAAATTGCAGATCACGGTTGTCTACCATTACAAAATCATTCCCTGTTCCCTGATATTTATAAAATTCCATATTTTTTTGTTAAATGAAGAAGCAAAATTAATATATTTAAAATGAAAAACGAACAGTGTTAACTGTTCGTTTCCTTATTTATAATCGTTTTATCTAAAGCCGCCTCCGCCGCTCTGTTGTCTGTTTGAGCTACTGCTTTGGCCGCTTGAGCTGTTTCTGAATCCACCGCTGGAAGATTCTGATCTGCCGCTGTTTTGACTGCCGCTGTTTTGGTTTCTGAATCCACTGTTGTTTTGGTTACCTTGATTATTCTGGCTACCACTGCTTTGATTTCTGAATCCGCTATTACTGTTGGAATTTCTGAATCCGCTGTTGTTTTGGTTACCTTGATTGTTCTGATAACCACTATTTTGGTTTCTGAATCCACTGTTACTATTGGAGTTTCTATTATTATTGAATCCTCCGTTATTATTGTATGAACCGTTACTATTTGTTGTACGTGTATTCTGGAATCCGTTTTGAGGTCTTGAGGAAGAAGAAGATCTTCTTTCTACATAGACTTTTCTTCTGGAGTTATTATAACTGTCATAGTAATAAGGAATTCCATTATCATAGTAGTAATTAACGTTATTTCTGTAATAATAGCCGTCATTACCATAATACCCACCGCTTCCGTAATATCCGGAAGGTGCATAGTAATACCCGTTGTTATAATAGGGATCACCATATCCATAACCACCATTATTGCTTCCGTATCCATCGGTATATGCTAAACAAGATGTTAAACTGGTAATAGCAAAAATACTGACTGCTATTTTAAATAAATTTTTCATGACTTTATTGTACTTTTTTTTCTTTAAAACTTTTTTTCCAATTAAGGTATCCTAAGATAGCCATTATAGTAAATACCAAATATTGAACCGAAGTGATTCCAAGTCCCTTAAAAATCATCATAGGGATGCAGATAATATCTCCGATAATCCAGAAAATCCAGTTCTCAATGCGCTGTTTGGCCATGAACCACATTCCTACTAAAAATATTGAAGTTGTAAAAACATCCATCCAATTTGCCCAGTCCAAATGATACAATCCTAAACTGGTTCCCTCCATAGAAAACTGATTATCAATATATGGCTTATAATAATAAATAAGAGTAACAAGTGCCAGACTCAGTATGAAAAGAATACTTGCATATATCCATTCTTTTCGGGTAGCCCATGTAACTTCTACATGAACATGATCTTCAGAATTTCTTGCCCATAGAACCCAGCCGTAAATACTCATGACAGTATAATAGACGTTAATCATACAGTCTCCTAGCAGCCCGGCATTGAAAAGAAGGTATACATAGATCAGGGTTGAAATAATGCCGGTAGGGTATACCCATATATTTTTCTTAATGGAAAAATATACGCTCAGTATTCCGAAAATAGCACCTGATGCTTCCAATGTAATTTGTAAGGAATCATAGCTTTCATAAGGCTTTACAAAAAGATCATATAAATTCATGTAATCAAAAATAAGCAAAAAAATGGACTTTTTAAAATGGATTATATAATATGTTGTTCAGGTTTTTAAGGGCTTTAATGTAAAATAAATAAGGAAATTTTAACGATTAACGTGAGAGTCTCTAAATTTTTTATATTTTCGTAAATCCTTAATAAATAAAAAAACATGTCGAAAATTTGGGTTAAAAAGCCACTAAGTGCCTATGAGGCAGATATGAAGAAAAGTGAGCTGAAGAAAGTCCTTGGAAAATGGAGTTTAACAGCAATTGGAGTGGGTGCTATCATCGGTGGTGGAATCTTTGTTCTTACCGGAACGGGAGCCTATTATCATGCAGGGCCAGCACTTGCCATTTCTTTTATCATAGCAGGTATTGCCTGCGTTTTTGCTGCATTATGCTATGCAGAATTTGCATCCATTATTCCTGTAGAAGGTTCAGCTTATGCCTATGCATATGGAACAGTAGGAGAAATTTTTGCATGGGCCATGGGGTGGTGTCTCATCCTCGAATATGCCATGGCGAGTATGGCCGTTTCCGTGAGTTGGTCCGGTTATTTTAACAAATTTTTGAAAATATTTAATATTCATTTACCGGCCTATCTTACATCAGATCCTGCCAGTTATACAGGAGATGGTTTTTCAATGAACCTGCCGGCATTTATTCTTGTTCTTTTAATTACTGCATTATTGGTAAAAGGTACTAAAGAAGCGGCAGGGGCTAATAACCTGATTGTTTTGATGAAAACTTCTGCAGTTATCTTTGTAATTATCGCAGGAGTCTATATCATTTTTTCTAATACTGATCTTTACAACGCTGTAGATGGTGTTAAAAACTGGAAACCTTTTATTCCGGATCAGGTACAGATCAAAAATTCTGAAGGAGATCTGGTTTCCGCCTATGGTATTAAAGGGATTATTTCCGGAGCAGCAGCTATTTTCTTTGCTTATATTGGTTTTGATGCTGTTTCTACACAAGCTGGAGAAGCTATTAATCCTAAAAAAGATGTTCCCTTTGCAATTATTGCATCCTTGTTGGTGTGTACAGCGCTTTACATTTGTGTATCGCTTGTATTGACAGGTATGATGCATTATACAGACTTTAATCCTGAAGGGAAATATCCTGATGCCATTAAAGCACCTGTAGCCTATGCTTTTGAAATTGCCGGAAAACACTGGGCAAGTAATATAGTAACGATTGCTGCTACTGTAGGATTAATTTCTGTAGTAATGGTAATGATGATGGGACAGTCAAGAATTTTCATCGGGATGGCAAAAGACGGGTTGATTCCTGGATTCTTCGGTCAGCTTCATCCAAAAACAAAAACACCTTACAAAGGAATTATTTTGTTAGGAATTGTAGTGGCACTGATCGCTGCATTTACTCCAATTTCAACGTTGGCAGATATGACAAGTTTCGGAACCCTGTTTGCATTTACACTGGTTTGTATTGCTGTTTGGGTGATGAGAAAAAAAGAACCTAATTTGATCAGACCTTTCAAAGTTCCGGCTTACAAAATAGTTGTAGCATTGGGAGTGTTTATCAATATTTATTTGATATTTAACTTAAGTGCCCATGCATTGGAACTTTCTGCTGTATGGTTGTTCTTAGGAGGTTTAGTCTATTTCCTTTATGGAAAATCAAATAGTAAACTTAATAATCCTGAAAAATATCAGGACGCAGAATAATAACAATATAAACCGCTTCGGCGGTTTTTTTTATCTTCCTGTAATATGAAAAAGATTTTTTCCATTTTATTTTTGTCCATTGGGCTTACAGCGTTTTCCCAGCAAGTGGAAAGCTTTGAAACCATTCTTAATGATAAAATCAGTATCAGAGCTCTTGAATTATATGACAACAAGGTCTGGTATAGCGGTACGGATTCCAAATTCGGGTTTGTAGATCTAGAAGATTATAAAAATCAGAAGCAGATAAAACTATCTGAAGATAAGCTTCAGTTCAGAACGCTGGCACAGGATAAAGTTTCTTTCTATGCTATCAATATTGAAAGCCCTGCCCGTTTTTTTAAAATAGATAAAAAAGATCTGAAATCACAGATTGTCTTTAAAGACACTGCAAAAACAGCTTTTTATGATGCTCTACATTTTGTTAATGATAAAATAGCCTATACTTTCAGCGATGCAGATAAAGATCAGATGCTGAAGCTGGCCATATACAAAGAAGATAAGTGGAGCATGTTTAAGAATAATGTAAAATTAAACGAGGGTGAGGCTGCATTTGCTGCCAGTAATACCAATATTTCATCATCTAAAAAATATCTGTGGATTGCAACCGGAGGAAAAGCTTCAAGAATTCTAAGAATGAATCTGAAAGATGAAAA
This sequence comes from Chryseobacterium sp. MA9, assembly GCF_024399315.1. NCBI lineage: Bacteria > Pseudomonadati > Bacteroidota > Flavobacteriia > Flavobacteriales > Weeksellaceae > Chryseobacterium > Chryseobacterium sp. MA9. Next base: position 73,586 of record NZ_CP075170.1, read on the forward strand.
GTTTGAAATCTTCAATACACCATTTGTACAGGGAGAATCTTCTCAGGGGATGTACTCTATAGATTTTTATAAAGATCAGTTTGGGGTTGCAGCAGGAGGAGATTATACAAAGCAGGATGCCAATGTCAATAATATTGCAACAACTAATGATGGCGGAGAAACCTGGAAGATTCAGGCTTCAGGACAGAATGCTGGATATACAACCTGTGTGAAAATTAAGCCCGGATCAAAAGGAAAAGAAATCATTGCAGTTGGAGACAAGCATATCAGCTATTCTTCAGATTTTGGAAAGACATGGAAAAAAATTTCTGATGAAAAAAATTTCTTCGTCTGCCAATGGATAGATGGCAATAATGTTGTTCTTGCTGGAAATAGCAGAATTGCAGTGATGAAATTAAAATTTTAAATATAAGGTATAGAATTTATCACTATTTGCCAAAAGGTTGATCATACGTATTTAGACTCATTATAAAATAGAACCTAATATAATTCATAGGTTAAAATTCATAACTAATGGTTAATTTTGTAAGATGAAATTTAATGATGTTAATTTTCATGCCCTTATAAAATTTTAATTTTCAAGATGAACTCTTTAATAGATAAGTATAATATTCCCGGACCGCGTTACACTTCTTATCCTACCGTTCCATATTGGGATGAATCAACATTTTCACAGGAGAAATGGAAAGAAACAGTAATCAGGTCTTTTCATGAGAGTAATGCAGAGGAGGGGATTTCTATTTATATCCATTTGCCTTTCTGTGAGGCTTTGTGTACATTCTGTGCATGTCATAAACGTATTACCAAACAGCACAGCGTTGAAGTGCCCTATCTGGAAAGTGTTTTGAAAGAGTGGAAACTTTATCTTGACCTGTTCACCGAAAAACCTAAACTGAAAGAATTACACTTAGGAGGCGGTACTCCTACGTTTTTCTCTCCTGAGAACTTAAAAACATTGTTGGAGGGAATTTTTTCAACAGTAGACATTGCGGAACACCCGGAATTTTCTTTTGAAGGGCATCCTAACAATACAACGAAAGAACATCTTCAGACTTTATATGACCTTGGCTTCAGAAGAGTAAGCTTTGGAGTTCAGGATTATGATCCCAAAGTTCAGAAAGCAATCAACAGAATTCAGCCCTTTGAAAACGTAAAAAATGTTACAGAATGGGCAAAGGAAATCGGGTACAGAGGAATCAGCCATGATCTTGTGTTTGGACTTCCGCATCAGAACTGGGAGGCAATGGAACACACAATCAGAAAAACAATGGAATTGAAGCCGGACAGACTTGCCTTCTACTCTTATGCACACGTTCCATGGGTGAAAGGAGTTGGGCAGAGAGGTTTTGATGAAAATGACCTTCCAAGTGGAGAAGAAAAACGCCGTTTGTATGAAGATGGTAAAAGACTGCTTCAGGATTTAGGATATATCGAGGTAGGAATGGATCATTTCTCTCTTGAGCATGATGATCTGTATCAGTCTTTGATTCATAAAAAACTTCACAGAAATTTCATGGGATATACTTCAAGCAAAACCCAACTGATGGTAGGACTTGGTATGTCTGCTATTTCAGATTCATGGTATGCTTTTGCCCAGAATGTAAAAACAGTGGAAGAATATCAGAAAATGGTTGAAGAAGGTGAAATCCCTGTCGTAAAAGGACATGTTCTGAGTGAAGAAGATCTGATTGTAAGAAGACATATTCTGAATCTGATGTGCCAGCTTGAAACAACTTTTGATATCAATAATTCTTTTCCTGAGCTTGAAAATGCCTTAGAAATGTTGAAAGAAAATGGAAAATGACGGATTGGTGGAGATTAATGGAACTGAAGTTAAAATTACAGAAGCCGGAAGAGCATTCACAAGAAATGTAGCTATGGTTTTTGACCTGAGAATGATGAGAAATAAACCTGAAACAAGGATTTTCTCCATGACAATATAAATTAAAAGCGGTTCAAATCTGAGCCGCTTTTATTTTGAATTAAAATTTTAGTTGAAATAGTAATCTATGGCCAAAATAGTTGTCATGCTGAGCAGACCAGAATTGTGCTATGTTAAAGAATAATTCTATTTGATAATCAATTTCTGAGTATATGATTTCAAATCTCCGGATTTCAGATTGATATAGTATACGCCTGCAGGTATTCCTGAAATGTTTATACTTTTGCCATGAGTGATCTGATCTGTTTCCAGCACTTTTCTTCCTTCTGTACTGATAATTTCCAGGGTTGCTTTTTTATCTGTAACGCCATCAATGAAAATTTCTTTTGAAGCAGGATTAGGATAAACTTTTACGGTTCCTAAAGTATTTTCCTGAGTTCCTAAACTTCCTGTGGATATTTTAAAGATTTTTCCACTGTTCACAGCAGCTACGTACAGCCCTTTCTGATAATCTTCGCCGAAAGTAGAAAAATTATTTCCCGAATACGGACTCGTCCATGTAATGGTATTATTGCTATCCAGAATTCCGATCTGGGTAGAACAGTAGTCTGCAAAAAAATATTTTCCCTGAAGTGACGGATATTGTGTTCCTCTGTAAACATAACCACCCGTGATGGAACATTTTCCACCTGAATGATCATATACAGCAACAGGAAACGTCATTGTAGACTGTGCAGCACATCCTGCTGTATTGTAGGCATTATTTCCTTCATAGCAGCGCCATCCATAGTTTAAGCCGGCTTGTGTTATAGGCATTTTATTGATTTCTTCTATAGCTCCCTGACCTACATCTGCAATCATCGCATTTCCTGTAGTCAGGTCAAAGGAAAATTTCCAGGCATTTCTTAGACCATACGCCCATATTTCATCAGCACCATCTATGGTTCCTGCAAAAGGATTATCCGTTGGAATATTATAGGGACCGGTAGCATCCACATCTATTCTCAGCATTTTTCCAAGCAATGAATTCTTGTTTTGGGCATTATTATTCGGATCTCCGCCACTTCCTCCGTCTCCGGTGATAATCCATAATTTTCCGTCAGGAGCAAAATGAATACTTCCTCCATTGTGATTGTCGAATGGTTTGGGAATGTTGAGCAGTATTTTTTCAGAAGCAGGATCAGCCACATTAGGATCAGTTGAGCTGACACTGTATCTTGCTACAATGATATTGCCGGCCGGGTTGTTATAATACACAAAAAAATACCCGTTGGTAGAGTATTGTGGATGAAATGCAAGTCCCAGAAGACCTCTTTCTCCGCCAAAAATAATTTTTGAACCGATATTCAGAAAATTGGTGGCATTAATTGTCCCGTTGGGTTGAATAATTTTAATAATTCCGTTCTGCTGAACAACAAAAAGCCGGCTGTCATTGGCGTTTGTAATCTCTACCGGGCTGGTAAGTCCCGTGGCAAATTCTTCCAAATTAATGCTTTGAGAATTAGCAATTAGGGAAGAAAAGATACTAATGGTAAAAAGTAGTTTTTTCATAATATTTTGATAGTTAAGGTGTTGATAAAGTGAATGAAAATTTTGTACCAATCGAATTTTGAAGACTTCATTATGATACCATGAAAAAATTGTTAAATCTTAAATAGAACTCAGAATACCAATATATCTGAAAATAAACCATTTCTGTTGTTAAAAATTCATAAAATACAAGAAAATCATTATATTTGCCGACTTAATTTAACGTAGTTATAACAAAATGCAAGGAAAAGGACTTATTACAATTGTCGCTATTGTACTAGGGTTGATTTGCTTAAACGAGCTATTACCAACATGGTACGCCAGCAAAATTGAAAAGCAGGCGACTGCTATTGCAGGAGACAATCCGGAGAAGTATCAGAAAGAAATTGCTAGACTTTCTAAGGATACTTTGAATCTAGGATTCACAAAACTTTATTACACTAAAGCCAAAGACAAAGAAATGAAACTTGGTCTTGACTTGAAAGGAGGGATCAACGTTCTTTTGGAAATCAACCAGAGAGATCTTGTGAATGATTTAACGAATTATTCTACAAATCCTGTTCTTATTGAGGCTTTAAACAAAACTGATGAAGCACAGAAGAATTCTACAAAAGCTTACATCGATAATTTCTTCGAGCAGTTCGATGTAGTTAACAAAGCTAAAGGTACAAACCTTAAGTTGGCAGATCCGGAAATTTTCGGAAATACAACCCTTACTGAGGTGAAGTACAACACTCCTGATGAGCAGGTGAAAAGCATTGTTAAAAGAAAAATTGATGCATCTGTAGGAACAGCTTTTGAGGTAATCAGAACGAGAATTGATAAAATGGGTGCTGTGCAGCCAAACGTTCAGAGAGTACCTGGAACAGCTAGAATTTCTGTAGAAATGCCTGGTATGAAGGACATCGATAAAGTGAAAAAAATGCTTCAGACTTCTGCAAAACTTCAGTTCTGGGAAGTACAGCAGGTTCCTGAGATTGCACCTTATTTCCAGACTTTGACAACTATGGTTGCTGCAAAAGGAGATTCTATGGGAGTGGCAAAGAATGTGAACTTCATGAGCCTTTTACAGCTTGACAAATTAAGAACGAATGGTGTTGCTAATGTAAAATTATCCGATACTGCTGTTGTAAATAAAATTTTAAACAGCAAAGTAGGACAGTCTTTACGTCCGGCTAACATTAAATATACACAGTTCATGTGGGGGTACAAACCTGAAGCTACAGATACTGAAAGCTTAGTTTTGTATGCAATCAGAGGTAATATCAACCAAAAAGCTCCGGTAGACGGTGCAGTAGAAACTGCAAACATCAGCTATGATGAGCTGAGCAGAGTAGTAGTTGATATGCAGATGGACTCCAAAGGAGCAAAAGATTGGAAAACATTAACAGAGAAAAACGTTGGTAAGCCGGTTGCTGTAACGCTTGACGGTAGAGTTTATACTGCACCAAACGTTGTAAATGCAATTCCGAACGGTAGAACACAGATCTCTGGTAACTTCTCTCAGGAAGAAGCTAAAGAATTGGTAGATGTTTTAGGAGCAGGTAAATTACCGGCAGGTGCAAAAGTAGTTCAGGCTACGGTTGTAGGTCCTTCATTAGGACAAGAGTCTATTGATGCTGGTGTTATGTCATTTGGTATCGCATTCTTATTAATTATTGCTTATATCATTTTCTATTACGGTGGAGCCGGTATTTATGCAGTAATTGCAATGATAATCAACTTATTCTACATTTTCGGAATTATGGATTCCGTGGATGCTACACTTACGCTTCCTGGTATCGCAGGTATTGTACTTACAATGGCCATGGCGGTAGATACGAACGTAATTATCTATGAAAGAACTAAAGAAGAACTTTTCGCAGGAAAAAGTATTCTTGAAGCATACAAAGACGGTTTCAAACATGCATTAAATGCAATTGTTGATGGTCACTTAACGACATTATTAACGGCAGGTGTGCTATTCCTTTTTGGAACAGGGCCAATCAAAGGTTTTGCATTGACATTAGGAATCGGTATCTTGATGACATTCTTTACTTCAGTATTGATTTCAAGAGTAATGATCTTCTCAAGACTGAATAAAGGAAAACACCTTTCTGTTTGGACAGGTGCTACCAAAAATCTTTTCAGAAATACTTGGATTGATTTTATTGGAAAAAGAAAATATGCTTACATCATTTCCGGTATTTTAACCATTGTTTGTATCGCATCTATTGCAATCCACGGATTCAAATATGGTATTGACTTTACAGGAGGTAGAAACTATGTGGTAAGATTTGATAAGGCTGTAAATGCTGAAGATGTTGAAGCTAAATTAGTAAAAGTGTTCCAGACTGAGGATGGGAAAAACTCTTCTGTAGAAGCTAAAACTTTCGGTAATGACAAACAGCTGAAGATCTCTACAGATTACCTTATCGAAGACGAATCTTTGAAAGCTGACCAGACTGTTGAGCAGAAATTGTATGACGGATTAAAATCCAGCTTACCTGCAAACATGACATTAAAAGACTTCAAATCTGCAGATAAAGATCATTCAGGAATTATCTCTTCTGAGAAAGTAGGACCTACTGTTGCAGATGATATCAAGACTCATGGTATTCTTGCTGTAGTTGCAGCATTAGCAGGTATTTTCATCTATATCCTGGTAAGATTTAGAAAATGGCAGTTCTCTCTTGGTGCTGTTGCAGCGTTATTCCACGATGCTGTTATCATTTTGGGAGCTTATTCATTACTTCATAAGTTCATGCCATTCAACATGGAGATCAATCAGGATTTCGTTGCTGCAATCCTTACAGTATTAGGTTACTCAATCAATGATACAGTAATTATCTTCGATAGAATTAGAGAATACCTGAGAGAGAAAAAATCTTTAACGTTAGCTGGTCTGTTTGATGACTCTATTTCAAGTACATTGGGTAGAACATTCAACACCTCATTTACTACAATTCTTGTTATCCTTGCGATTTTCATTTTCGGTGGTGATAACCTGAGAGGATTTATGTTTGCTATGTTAATTGGTATTGGATTCGGTACGTATTCATCTATCTTTATTGCGTCTGCAATTGCTTATGACTTCCTTAAAACAGGAAAAGAAGAAGAGGTACATGGAAAAACCACTTCTACAAAAGAAGAACTTGCTTCAAAGTAATACAAACTACAATAAATTAGTAAAGACCGTTTCGAAAGAAACGGTCTTTTTTTATTCTTCCTTATGCCTCTAGGTTTTTTGAAGGATTTATCTTTCTGATGGCAAATAATGCATCTCTCTACAGTTATTCTGGATATTTTCATGGTAAATGGATGACTTTTTATTTAATTTATAATTATTTTATTCTTTTTCTATTTGTAATTATTTATTTGTGTTTCTGTAATCTATTTTTCTTTAATTATTTTGTGAATTTCGTTTTTTATAAATTGATGTAAAGTGGAATTATCTATAATAAGTCAAATTTCAGAGATTAATTTATTTATGTGTAATCACTGGATAATAAAGGATTTTTATGGGTTTGTAATAAAATGGTTGTTTTGTTTAAAAATTATTAAAAAATAAGAGTTTTATGTAATAAATTATTTTATATTTACTGAAAACAAAACAAAAATGAAATTCGAAAAATTATTCGCTGCTGCAGTGTTATGTGCTGTCAGCTTCCTTCACGCGCAGGTAGGGATTAGTACTTCAAATCCTGATAAAAGTTCTGCATTAGATGTTACCGGTACCAATAAAGGCGTATTGATCCCCAGGATTTCCGATCTCTCAACAATAGCTACTCCAGCTAATGGTTTGCTGGTTTATGATCTTAAAAGGCAGGCCTTGACCCAGAATATAGGAACACCTGCCAGCCCAAACTGGATCCCAATTAGTGGGAATATTGTTAAATTCTTTTATATGCCTTCCATCAGTATTGATACTTCTACGTTAGGAACAGGAAGAACGAAAGACTTATTTCAGCTTTATAAAGCTCAGTTTTCTGCCCCAAAAGTTTCTAGTACGGGAGCTCCGGGTGTGATCCCTTTCTTTGCGAATGCATCGGATCTGTATTATTATGTGACTGATTTTGACAGTACGGTTTTAAGCAATGTAAGCATTGATGCCAATGGAATACTTCACTATGATGTAATAGGATCGGCTACTGCCTGCTCTTTCGTGAATATTGTATTTGTAATCAAATAATTTTAAGAGGCACACAGCCATTATGATCATCCTTGTTCAGGGATGAGTATCCCGTGTATAATTAACTTTAAAAATTATTGATTATGAAAAAAAATTCAATATTACAATATGTGCTTATAGCATTATGTCTTTTTATATCAGGTAAAATGACATCTCAAGAAATGGTAACACTTCCCAACGGGGGATGCGGAAGGCTATTGGACACGAATACATCAAGTTCAAGTGATGGTGGTTTCCTTTGTTTCAGATTGGGAAAAGAAGCGGTTAATCCTAACAATATGACTGATACAGATGTCAATTCATTCGCCTCTTTAAAACCAGGTACAGGTGCAGGCCTCTTCTGTAGTATGTATGTAGGCGTAGGAACCAATGGAGCCGATTTTCAGGCGAATAAACCTGTATATATTGACTTTGCTTCGGATGGTTTCAATTTTAACCCTAGTTTTAATGGGGGGAACTTTGTTTTTTACAATAATGGACAGGAAGTCTACCGTACAGGTATCAACGGACATTTCTTTTTTGATTTTGGCGATAACCAGGAGCGCCGGATCATTAAGGTGATTCCCACAGCAGCATGGGATGAAGTACAGCTGGCTTTTGGAGAAGCTATAGGAATAGGTTTCTCATTCAGTCAGATGAGAGTGTATAACATTCTTTCAGAGTATTATCTGGCTCCTATGACTTATCTGTCTCAGCCTTCAGATAAAACGGTAGCAGCAGGTGGTTCTACAACAATGACTGCAGTGATCAATAATACTCCTACAGATGAAACTCCGGATAATATTACTTACCAATGGCAGGTTCTTAACGGAAGTACGTGGATCAATCTGACCAATGGTACCAACTACAGCAATGTGACTTCATCCACTCTTACTATTAGCAATGTTCCTGTAGGATTTAATAATAATCAATACCGTGTAGTTGCCAACTCCAGCTTCCATACATGTTCCTTCCAGGCAATTTCTACTGTGGGAAGACTTTTTGTGAACTCTGTAAATGACCCTGGAACTATTGCTGCAGACCAAACGGTGTGTATGGATATCAGCAATGATCCCGTTGCATTTAATCAGATTACAGCTGCGCAGGTAAGCGGCTTTGCGGAATACCAATGGCAAAGTTCAACTGATAATGTAACTTTTATAAATATTACCAATGCTACATCTACTACGTATGATGCACCGCCAGTTACACAGACAACCTATTACCGAAGAGGAGTGAGATCTGTACTGAATGGGAATACGACGGCCTACCAGTACAGTAATATGGTTAAAGTGACTTTAAAACAAAGCTGCCTGATCAAATGTATTATTACCAACAGAGTACTGTATACTAAGCTGAAGAGCAATTAGCAAATGATTTCAAATTAATGATAAAAGCCTGTTTCAACAATAAGTCTGAAGCAGGCTTTTTCGATGTATGCTGTGTATTTTATTTTACTATTTCATATTATGCTTATTTAATATGCTAAAATTTAGAATCATTATTTTCCAGATTTGATTAATTTTGCACCATCATGGAAAATTCAAAGAAAAAAGCGGCTATAGGCTTCATATTTATTACTTTACTGATAGATATTACGGGATGGGGAATCATCATTCCCGTTGTTCCCAAATTAATTGAGGAACTTATTCACGCAGATATTAGTGAAGCCGCAAAATATGGTGGCTGGCTCGGATTTGCCTATGCATTTACACAATTTATATTTTCTCCGCTTGTTGGAAATCTGAGTGATAAATATGGACGCAGACCTGTGATCCTGATCTCTCTTTTCGGATTTGCCGTGGATTATATTTTTCTTGCACTGGCTCCCACAATCTGGTGGCTGTTTCTGGGAAGAGTTATTGCCGGGATAACGGGTGCAAGTGTCACCACTGCCAGTGCCTATATTGCAGATATTTCCACTGATGAAGACAGAGCCAAGAATTTTGGACTGATAGGAGCTGCTTTTGGGCTCGGATTTATTATAGGTCCGGTCCTGGGCGGGGTACTTGGTCATTATGGTGCCAGAGTTCCTTTCTATGCGGCTGCGGGCTTATGTTTGCTTAATTTCCTGTATGGGTATTTCATTCTTCCTGAAAGTTTGGATAAAGATAAAAGAAGAGAGTTTGACTGGAAACGTGCAAACCCTATAAGTTCATTTAAATTTTTAGGTAAGCACCCTGAAATTTCCGGACTTATTCTTTCCTTAATATTGATCTATATTGCAGGTCATGCTGTACAGAGTAACTGGAGCTTCTTTACAATGTATAAGTTCAACTGGACAGAAAGGATGGTGGGGATTTCATTAGGAGTAGTAGGCTTACTGGTCGGTTTGGTACAGGGTGGGCTTATCAGATGGACTACTCCAAGGCTTGGTGAGCAGAAAAGTATTTATTACGGATTGGCTTTCTATGCAGTAGGAATGTTGCTGTTTGCTTTTGCCTCTGAAGGATGGATGATGTTCGTATTCTTGGTTCCCTATTGTTTAGGAGGAATCTGTGGCCCGGCTTTACAGTCTGTTATCACGAAAAGTGTTCCTTCCAATGAGCAGGGTGAACTTCAGGGAGCATTGACGAGTTTAATGAGTGCAACGTCTATTATCGGACCTCCAATGATGACGAATTTATTTTACTTTTTCACGCATGATGAAGCGCCATTTAAGTTTTCCGGTGCACCTTTCTTTTTAGCGTTTATTTTAATGGCTGTCAGTGTAGTGATTACTTATTCTGCTTTTCAGAAGAAAAATAAAAATTTAGTTGATGTAACTTCAGAAAAAGATTTTCGGAAACAATAGATTTGTTCTATTCTGAACATATATACCGCTCCGGGTTCAATCTATTCAATAATTTTACAGAAGTAGTCTTTCTACTTTTTAAAACAAATAAATTATGAATGCATTTAGCCTGGAAAAGTATTTCGAACGAATTCATTTCTCCGGAACTCCGGAAATGAGTATGGAGGTATTGAAAACAATACATCAGCTTCATCCTAAACACATTCCTTTTGAAAATATTGACTCCTATACAGGAACAGTGCCTTCTCTGGATCTGGATGATATTTTTAAAAAACTGGTTACAGAATCGAGAGGAGGATATTGCTATGAACAAAATTTACTTTTAAGGGAAGTACTTTCCAGTTTGGGATTCCATGTTGAATTACAATTGGGAAGGGTAGTATGGAGAAGAGAAGAAAACAGCAGTGCTGCCAAAAGCCATTTGATGCTGATTGCTGATATAGAAGGGCAAAAATATCTTGTAGATTGCGGTTTTGGGACGACTACACTTACTACACCTTTATTGTTGAATAACGAAGAACCACAACAGACACCAAACGGACTCTTTAAGATTTCACAAAAAGAAGGAATGTATTTCCTTTGGATATGGAATGAAAAGTGGCTGCCCATTTATCGTTTTACATTAGAACTGGTAGAACATGTAGATCTTGAAATTTCAAACTGGTACTTGTCTACACATCCTGAATCCAATTTTAAGAAAAACCTTGTACTTTCTAAGGTAGATGAAGAAGCCCGTTATACTTTCAGTCAAAATACACTGAATATAAGATATGAAAATGGTGGAAAAGAATCGGTTTTGATTAATAATAATGAAGAATTGTTTGACATGCTGAAAAATACTTTCGGACTGAAAGAAAATGCAGTAGAAGTATTGAAATCAAAAAATCAAAAATTGATACCTTCAAATATAGCCTTGATATAAAATACAAACGGGAAGCTCAGCAAGCTCCCCGTTTTTTTGAAATCTGATTTTTATGAAAATTATGGATAAAGGGATTTTGTCCCGTTACTTACAATATTACTGCCCAATCCTGAAAATGACACTGAGAAATTACTGCTATTAAAGCTTAAAGAACCTGTAGGTGTACAAAGTCCCAGCGCATAACGGCATTGTCCATAAGCTCCTGTTCTCTTTGTAATCTTGCTCTCACTTTTCGCTTTCCCTAAACTGATATATCCCCAGTCACTTACATCTGCATTGGAAACTGTAGAACCGGAATAATAAATCGTAATCTGATATCCGGCTTCACCTCTCTTGGAACCCCATAGCCAGCTGGCTGTCCACCATTGTTTATACCAGGTAGAAGCCACTTTTGCTGCCTGATTGTTGTTGGAAGCTTCCGTATTTCCACGTGGATCCATCATGATAAGACCTCCGAAAATATTGTCCCAGATAATCCCTGAATCTTTGTAAAAACACAATGTAGTAAATTTTCCATTTTTGCTGTTCCATGTTATTTCCATAACGTTGGTACCTGATTTCACTTCCTCAGTGACAGCCTCTCTCAATCCCTGCTGGGCAGTTGTCAGATCATCTCCGCTATATAAATCTCCAATTTTTCCAATCTTTACTGAAGACGGATCCATGATGTTTCCTGTTGCAATAAACTGGTCTTTGTCAGTGATCATACTTTTGGAGAGGTCAATGCCTTTCTGGGTTGAGATTTTTCCCAATACCTTCACTTCAGCAATCTGCAGATCGTTGTTCAGATAAGTTTCAAGGTTTTTTCCGGATTCATTCAGTTGAAGCTGTACTGCTTCAGGAACAATTTGAGAAGAAAGAGGGGTGATCTCTTTTTTCAGGTCAGCGGCGGTTATTTTTGCCTGAACTGTTTCCTGCTGGTTCAATTCGTTGTTTTCATTCTGGCAGCTGTTGAATGCCAATACCGATAATACGGCGAAAACTTTAAAAGTAGTCACTAGTTTTTTCATAATATATATTTATTTGGTTGTGCATTATAAATATACTGAATTGTTATGTAATTCTCATTGTTTTGAATTAATTATTTGTTAATTTAAAGGTAGCAGGGATTAGGGATTAGGGGGAGTGTTTCCCATAATGATCAATATTCAATTTCTTAACTTCTAACCCTAATTTTTAAACCCTAACCCTTGAACCAAGAATCGAGGTAGCAACAAAAAACAACCAGCAACCCTAAACCTTAAACTTTGAGCTCAAAACCCTGAACTTTTACAAAATCTTAAAATTTGTTTAAATTTTTAGTTTGCCATCCATAAATGCAATAATCTTTCGTAATTTTACACCATGGAATTAAGCATTGGAGAAATGGCACTCATTGCCATTGCAATCGTTGTATTATTCGGACCGGATAAACTGCCTCAGATTGCGCGTGACTTAGGTGCAGGCGTTAGAAAAATGCGTGGAGCAGTAGAAGATATCAAAACTGAAATCATGAAGGAGACAGATAATCCTGTTTCTGAAATAAAGCGTGAGATTGAAAAGGTAAAAGATGCTGCGAAAGATTTCAACCCGATGAAGGATATCGAAAAAGATATTCTGACGGAACCAGGTACTCTTGCTTCTAATGAACCTCCAAAGCCGAAGCCTGCTGATGATGAGACTTATGAAGGACCTGTAAGCAGATAATCATGGAGGAGATTATTCAGGAAGATAAAAAGGTATTTCTTTACCTTAATAATTTGGGCGATTCATCTTTCGACCAGTTTTGGATGCTGATTTCAAGTACCTGGATCTGGGTACCTCTTTATATTATTTTTCTTTATTTTTTATACAAAAATTATCAACTAAGAACTTTAGTTTTTATTCTTATATTTATTGGGCTTGGGGCTGTAGTTTCTGATCAGCTTGCCAATATTTTCAAATATGGGGTAGCGAGGTTGAGACCGTGCCATGACCCTACTTTGGAGCATCATATGAGAATTGTGAAATGTGGCGGACAGTTTGGGTTTTATTCTGCTCATGCTTCCAATACCTTCTTTTTGGCAACTTATTTAGGTATTTTACTGAAAAAGAAGATTAAATGGTTTCCTTATGCTATATTTGCATGGGCTCTGGTTGTTTCTTACAGCCGAATCTATTTAGGAGTGCATTTCCCAATTGATATTTTGGTGGGGGCGTTTGTTGGATCTTTATTGGGAGTGATATTTGGTGCACTCGCCAAAAAAGTGATCAATAAACAAACTATAACTTCATGAAAAAAACTTTATTATTAGTAACATCCCTTTGTTTCTCTCTTAATTTTTATGCTCAGGATAAAAAACTGGCGGAAGACTGTTTTAATAAAGCTGATTATAAGTGTGCCGAAGAGCAATACTTAAAACTGGCAGAAAAAGAACAGATTCAAAAATTTCAGTCGGAATATTATGATTATCTCGGAACAGCTCAGAGAAGGCTGGGGAAGACTACTCAGGCTTTTAAATCCTATGATTCTGCCTTAAAAGCAAATCCTATGTCTATTTCCGTTTATGTGAACCTGTCATCGCTTTACAGCCAGAAAGGGAATAAGGTAAAGGCACTGGAATATGTAGAAAAAGGATTGAAAGTGAATCCTGAAACGCCGGATTTATACCTTACCCGTTCCAAAATCTATGACAGCCAGGGAAAAAAGGACCTTGCCATCAAAGATCTTAATCAGATTCTGATTTTTGCACCAGATAATATTTTTGCAAAAACAGGACTTGCCAATCTGAAAAAAAATAACGGAGATCTGGACGGCGCTTTAAAAGATTACAACATACTTCTTGCTGAAAAACCGGAATCATTGCTTTACAACGGACGTGCTGATGTATATTTTAAAATGAAAAAATATAAAGAAGCACTTACCGATGCCAATAAAGCCATTTCTATAGATCCGAAATTTGCACAATCTTATGTGAGCAAAGCCATGATTCTGCTGGATACTTCCAAACTTAAGGAAGCCTGCGCAAACCTGGATAAAGCGGTTGCTTTGGGCTACGAAAAAGCGGTGCTGACAGATTCCTATGCTAAATGTGGCAAGAAATAAATTAAAATTTACAACCTGATTATTTAAATAAATCCAAACGAAAATACTAAAACCTGGTTTAACCGTTTAAAAAAGCGAATAAAGAGATAGAGATGTTGAATATTGTTCTTGTAGAACCCGAAATACCGAATAATACTGGGAATATCGGAAGATTATGTGTAGGAACCGAAAGCAGATTACACCTGGTCCACCCATTTGGATTTGTAATTAATGATAAAAACCTGAAGCGTTCCGGACTGGATTACTGGATACATCTCGATGTTTCTGAATATGCAGATGTTGAAGAATGGATTAAACAGATTCCTGATAAGTCCCGTGTTTTTTTAATGAGTTCACATGCTGAAAAATCATATCTGGAAACCGATTTTCAGGATGGGGATTGGTTGGTTTTCGGAAAAGAGAGTGTAGGCCTGAGCAAAGAGGTTCTGGATCGTTTTGAAAATCATCTTACAATTCCTATGTCTAAACTGATCAGGAGCTTTAATATTGCCAATTCCGTTGCTTTTGTAGTGGGTGAAGCAAAAAGACAGATCAATCTGAAATAGTAAATTTCAATAAAAGGCAGTAAAACCTAAAGAAATAAAAATACGCTGTCTCAAAAGTCAAACTATTTGATTTTTGAGACAGTTTTCTTTTGTATTAATCGTTATGATAAGGTTTACCCTGTAAAATCTGATCAGCACGGTAAAGCTGTTCTACAATAAACAGACGGATCATCTGGTGGGTAAAGGTCATTTTGGATAAAGACATTTTTTCATTCGCTCTGCTGTAAATCTCTTCAGAAAAGCCATAAGCGCCCCCAATCAGAATATGTACTTTTTTCACAGAAGCATTCATCCAGGTATCAATTTTCTGCGAAAATTCACGGCTGGTAAACTGCTTTCCTTTTTCATCAAGAATCACTACCAGGTCGTTTTTGTCGATATGATTTAAAAACAATTTAGCTTCTTCCTTTTTGAGAAGATCAGGGGAAAGGTTTTTAGCATTTTTCACATCCGGGATTTCAGTAATTTCAAAATTCCAGTGTTTAGGCAAACGGTTGAGATAGTAATTAATTAAAGACGTAATTTCTTTATCGTCTGTTTTACCGATACAAAGTAAACTGATTCGCATTGTAAGAAGTTTCAGAGAGCAAAGATAGGGCTTCGGGGAGCAAAGTTCAAAGTTTTGGGTTGAATGTTGCAGGATGTTTAAAGTTCAAGGTTTAAGGTTACTGGTGGTTTTTTTGTTGCTAGTTGTTAGTTTCTTTTTGTTCCTGGTTCTATTTTGGCTGTTATTACCTTGATTATTGGCTCCTTGCTCTTGACTCAATGAACCTTCATTTCTATTTCACAGAATATTTTCCCTAATTACTAATCCCTGCCACCTTCTATCTGCCACATATAACTTTTCATCTTTTCCTTATTTAATTTAATTCCCCTACATTTGTATAAAGACAAACAGATCGATGAGTGTAAAGGTTCCCAGATTTATTTTGAAGATTCAAGAGTTTTTTGACAGCATCCATATTCCTGTTTTGGGAATATCGCTTTGGCAGATGTTTCAGATCTATATCTCCGGGATTTTCAAAGGTAAAATTGGTAGAAAAGCAGCTGCAATTTCCTGGAGCTTTACCATAAGCCTTTTTCCGTTTATTCTGTTCTTGCTTTCCGTTTTGCCTTATATGCCGCATTATGATAAACTGCAGTTCTATATTTTTGATGTGCTAATGCATAATGTTTTCCCTTCAAATATGGAAGGAGATGTAAGAGGGTATATAGAAAATAATATTATTCCAAATATGAGAGGGATCAGTAATCTGACCATTGTTCTGGCACTTATTTTTGCCACGAACGGTACATTTTCCCTGATCAATGGTTTTAATGAAAATACAGATGAAAAACTGAGTGATGTAAAGGAATTTATTCTTTCATTCTTTATTACAATAGGCTTTATCACTATTGTTTTTTTAGCACTTTTCGGCGTGTATTATGTGGAAGTTGTGATGAAGCTTTTTACACCAGCTTATGATATTACCTGGCTTGTAGATAACCTCTCCAGTATTATAGGATTCGTTTCTTTTCCTCTTTTTTACTTTATTCTTCTGACTTTATTTTACTGGCTGGGAACCGTGAAGATTACACGATTCCGACAAGCAGTTCCCGGTGCTATTTTAACCACGATACTCTTCGTTGTTACTACTTATATTTTTGCTATTTATGTAAAGGATATTGCTCGTTATAATGTTCTTTATGGATCCATCGGAAGTATGATTCTGCTGATGGTTTGGGTGAATGTAAATGTATATCTGCTTTTATTCGGTAATGAACTGAATATGGCCATCAGAAAGCTCAGAATTGAAAAACTGCTGTCTGATGAGATCCAGAGAGAAACCATACACTATCACACCCAGATTACAGAACCTGACTTCGAGGGTGATGAAGAGCATAAAAGAAAACTGGAAACCCCAAAGAAAGACTAATTCTCTTCCAGTTCAGGGTTTTCTTTTGAACTTATACTTAATATGGTAAATCCTGCAATAGCAGCTATAAAGGAGGCAATCAAAATAGCAAATTTCGCTTCATCCTGAATAGGAATTTCTCCTTTAAAGGAAAGCAATGCGATAAAAATGGACATAGTAAATCCAATTCCGGCCAATAGACCTACGCCAATCATTTGAAGCCAGTTGCTGTTTTGAGGCAGAGAACTAAGTTTTAATTTAATAGCAATCAGTGAAAACAGATTGATACCGATTAGTTTACCCAATACCAAACCACAAATAATTCCCAACCCTAATGTACTGGTAACACCGGCAACCATTTCACTGGAAAAAGTGATATTGGTATTCGTCAAAGCAAATACAGGCATGATCAGAAAGCTTACCGGAATGTGAAGCTTATGCTCCAGTTTTTCCAATGGTGATATTTCTACATTGGAAGCGTTGGTAGGTATTGAAAATGCAAGTAACACACCTGCTATGGTAGCGTGAATTCCGGAGTGATGAAGGAAATACCATAAAAACAGTCCGGGAATAATATAAAATATAGTTTTGGTTACTTTTAAAAAATTTAAAATAAAAAGCAGGGCAGTTACTCCAAAAGACAATAGGAGATAGCTCCAGTGAATTTGCTCAGTATAGAAAATTGCAATCACAAGAATAGCTCCAAGATCATCTACAATAGCCAATGCTGCTAAAAATATCTTGATAGAATTGGGAATCTTTTTTCCCAGCATCGAAATAATTGCCAGTGAAAAAGCAATATCCGTAGCCATGGGAATTCCCCAGCCATTGCCATATTCTGTTCCGGTATTGAAAATACTGTAAATCACTGCCGGAACAAGCATTCCGCCTACAGCAGCAAAAATGGGAAGCGAAGCATTTTTAAAGGATGAAAGTTCACCTTCTACAAGCTCCCGTTTTATTTCAAGGCCTACGAGAAGGAAGAATACTGCCATCAATCCGTCATTAATCCAGATGCTCACAGGATATTCCAGTCCAAAAAGATGGGTACCCACTTCTTTGTCCAAAAAATGCTGGAAGTTTTCTGCAGCTGATGAATTGGCAATAAGCAATGAAACCAATACACAGAAAATAAGAATAATTCCTGAAGACTGGCTATTGTTGAAAAATTTTTTAAAATATAGAGATAAATTCATGTTTATGATTGTAGTCGTCTCACTCTTGAAACACCATTAATATTTTTAAGTTTTTTGAAGGTCTCTTCCAGCTGGCCTTTATTTTTAACTTCGAGAATGATATTCCCTGTGAAAACCCCATTATTGGATTCAATAGAGAGACTTTTCATGTCCATACCCATACTTCCGCTGATGACAGTAGTGATATCATTGATCATACCCATTCTGTCAAGTCCTTCAATTTCAATTTTCACTCTGTTCTTAAAGCTTTCTGCATTGACCCATTTGGCAGGAATTACACGGTAGTCATACTGCGCTCTCAGGTTGATGGCATTTGGGCAGGTATCACTGTGAACTTTAATTCCGTCCGAAATGGTGATGAATCCGAAAATTTTGTCCCCTGGAATTACCGTACAGCATTTTGCATAACTGTAGTTTAGTTTTTCCTCATCTTTCCCAAAGATAATCATGTCAAGGTTTTCCTCTTTGGGTTCCTCGAAATGTTGATTTTTTGGCGGAGATTTTCTAAATCTGGACAGTAAATTGTTAAATACGTTTTTGCTTTCAATATATTTTCTCAAACTGCTGACATCGAGTTCGTTGCTTTGGAATTTAAGAAAAAGCTCTTGAGAAGATTTTAAATTAAAGAACTTTTGAAGTTTATTAATTTCTTCATCATTGAAATTGATTTTTGCATGACGCAGCTTTCTTTGCAGGATTTCTTTTCCTTCCTCTACCAGTTGGTTTTTCTGAGAGTTCAGATAACTTTTGATCTTTGATTTGGCCTTAGAAGTCACTACGAATTCCAGCCAGTCAGATTTTGGTTTCTGATTCTGCGAAGAAAGAATATCCACCTGATCCCCGTTTTGAAGGATATAGGAAATAGGAACCAGTTTTCCATTGATTTTAGCTCCCAAACATTTCATTCCTAAGTCGGAATGGACTGAGAATGCAAAATCCAGAGCAGTAGCATTGGTTGGGAGAATCTTAATTTCTCCTTTCGGGGTAAATACAAATACCTCTTTGGAGTATAAATTTAGCTTAATATTATCCAAAAGCTCCGAAGTAGAAAGGTTCTGCTGCTGTTCCAGAACTTCGCGGATTTCGGTTACCCATTTTTCAAAGTTTCTGTCATCAGAACTCTGTTTGTAGCCTTCTTTGTATTTGTAGTGAGCGGCAACACCTTTTTCAGCGATTTCATCCATACGCTCAGAACGGATCTGAACTTCAATCCATTTTCTGTCCGGACCTAAAACCGTTAAGTGTAAACTTTCGTATCCTGTAGAACGGGGCTGTGTAATCCAGTCACGCATTCTTGACGGATTACTGTGGTATACATCCGTAACAATAGAGTAGATCTTCCATGCAAGAAATTTTTCATTTTTTGCATCTGATTTATAGATAATCCTGATAGCATAATTATCAAAAACCTCTTCAAAGGAAACTCCCTGCTTCAGCATTTTTCTGTAAATAGAGGAAATAGCTTTTGCCCGGCCTTTGATTTTAAAGTTTAAGCCTTCTTCACGAAGTCTTTCTGATACTTCTTTCTTAAACTCTTCAATATATCTTTCACGGCTTTCCTTGGCGAGTTCCAATTTCTCGGTGATCTCGTTGTATACTTCGGGACTGTTATATTTTAAAGAAAGATCTTCCAGCTCAGATTTGATGTTGTACAATCCAAGACGGTGGGCCATCGGAGCGTAGATATAAACCGTTTCTGATGCGATTTTTTTCTGCTTGTCCGGAGCCATACTTTCCAGGGTCCTCATATTATGAAGACGGTCTGCAATTTTAATCAGAATAACTCTGAAATCCTCAGATAAAGTCAATAACAGTTTCCTGTAATTTTCAGATTGCACAGAGATATTCTGGTGGTTCATGATGGAGATCTTAGTCAGCCCATTCACGATACTGGCGATCTTTTCTCCAAAGATTTTTTTCAGATCTTCGTAAGTATAATCGGAATCTTCAATTACGTCATGCAAAAGGGCACAGGCAATAGAAGTAGCCCCCAAGCCAATCTCTGTTGCTACAATTTTAGCAACAGCAATAGGGTGGTAGATGTAAGGTTCTCCGGATTTTCTCCTTTGATCCTTGTGGGCATCCAATGCAATATCGAATGCCTTTCGGATGAGCTTGTTGTTTTCCTCATCCAATGTTCTGTATGTATTAGAAATCAGGTCCTTATATCTTGCAAGGATCTCCTTATTCTCTTGTTCTAAATCGTAACTCATTTGTGCACGTGCCTATAATAAGACGAAAATACGAAATTTTTTAGTTTTTTCAAAGATAAAAGATCCGCAGAATACACTGCGGATCTCCGGCTATTAGATTTTATATCGATTAGAATTTAACTTCAGAATTCATACCGTCACTTGATGTTTTGATTTTAATATCAGGGCTGTTCTGAATTTCAGCTCTGTTTCTTGCATCAATATACTTTTTAATGGTATCATAATTCGTTTCATTGATATTCATGTTTTCAAATAGGTATGATTTCAATGCTGCATTCTGAATAAATGCGCTCCGTGCAAGGTCAATCTGATTGATATCATTTACGGTAACACTTGCCAGATATTGGGAATTATTAGAACCACTGTTAAGATACACAATGTAATCTGAGTTTTCAAATCCTGAATTTTCCAGATCACTTTCCAGTTTTTTGTAGTCGCTGTGATAATCAAATAGTCCAGCTAATATATGTGACATAGTTAATTGGTTTTAAAGTTATGACTAAAGTTAGTAATAATTTTCTGATTATCATTGCGTTTAAGGTAATATAATTTGTTAATTAATATTCTATTTTTAATAGACTGGGACAATATTTGAGAATAATCATTGAACGGGTGTTTAATTTTAACAATTGGATAATATTGGGTTTAGCGAAATCTTTGATACTATAACGCATAGCTTTATGAGCTAGCGGCATTTGGATAACAGCTTAAATAAAATAAAATTACTGCCAACACAGTAGTTTTTTCTGTTTCCTCTATGGATACGAGCGAAACGCTTACGTCAGCCGGGAGGAGATTGAATATTAATTCATATGCATTCCAATACCGGGGAAGTATTCTGAAAATGTAACACTCTACTTATTGTCAAAATCTCCATTAATAATTATATTATCAATTCCTTTTCTTAAATTAAATTTCATTTTCCCCTTTTTATCTTTTGCTGTATTTTTCCTCCTGCTAATGTTTAGTTTTTATAATTGTATTTCGTCTCCTTCAACAATTTACCGTCCATGTTGATCACTTTTTCAAGTCGGCCTGCGGAATCATAAATATAATTTTCTCTGATTCCTGATGGAGGAGTAATGGTGGTTACCCCAATTAAAGCATCGTGTGTGTAAGTTGTAATTTGAGGTATTCTTCTCGGTAGGGCTTCAACTGCTTTTCTGAAAGTAATCAAATCATTAATTAAGACAGATTCATTAGCCGGATTGGCTGCGTCAGCATTGGAAGAATTTACCACTGCTGTAATGATAGCATCCGGAATTTCACTTAAAGTAATCCCTACAATTTTAGCAATAGGAAGGGTTTTATTATACCCCCAGATAATAACTGTTGAAACTCCGTCTCTTGCGGTATATTGCAGTATGTTTCCCATTTCATCATATTTATCATACGAAACCTCTTTCGAAATTGTATTTGATAAATCAGTAGAATTAATCTGGTAAGGTAATGCCAGCCCTGAAGTTTTTGTATCTGCATCGGCCTGGCTTATCGGATATAGAGACTCCACTTTAGAAATTGTTTCCCCATTTTTTTTGATTTCTGTTTCTAAAGGAATCCCAATCATATTTTTACTAATCATCAACTGGTTACCTTTTTCTGAAGCGTATTGATAGGCTGTTTCTGTTATTGTATTATCAGAATAGGTTATCTTATTGCGGGTAAGATAATCTAAAGTATTATAAGTATTATCCTGAATTTGTTTTACAGAATGCTGATTTGGATAGTACTGAATTTGCTCTTCTTGAATCATATTAGTAGTTCCTACCAGTTCAGAATAGCTAATCTGTTGTAAAAACGAACTTACATCAGTTCCAAATACAGAAGCCGCGCCTCCACCTCCATTTGCTGCTATAACATAAGATAAATAAGTAGGATATTTACCTCCGTACAAATAATATCCTGCCGACCCTTTCTGCTTGGCTTCAAATCCCACGCCGGTAGAAATCATAAACGAATTAAAATTATACTGAAATTTTGATTCGGATAGAAGTGTATTATTTTGATTATATACTTTTTTGTTGAGCAGATTTCCTCTCATAAAATCATAATTCGGTACAGGAATAAAAGGTGGTTGGCCGGAAGGAGAATATAGGTTTGGTTTATCTATAGGAGACGTATATTGATATACCGTTTTTCCTTTACCACTTTCATAAACTGATACATATTGATATCCTATATCACTGCCTTTTGTTTTTTGTGCAGCAAGATAATCTCTGCTGGATGTTCTGGTAAGTTCTGCTGAAAAATCCTCTGTAGTTATTCCTTGTCCAAAAGCGTATTCCAGAATGGTGCGATAAGATTCATCATAAGAAGTTATAGGTAAGGGAAAAACCAGGGCACCAGTGCTCTTTTTAGAATCATTCAGATCCTGATAATTAAAATTCATAATTCTATCCGGAGTACTCTCATTGTCAGTGGAAAAGTATCTGATATTTCCAATGCGGATTCCCCTATTATCAAATAAAAATTTGTAATTATTTGAGTTTCTTACACTATAGGTTGAGTGGAAATTAGACAAGAAATCCGGATAATTATTATTATCTAACTTTACCAGTTTAAAATAATATTCCCCAGCAGATAACTGCCTCTCAACTGAAGCGGGTGCCTGAAGGTTTTGATCAAAAGCACTTCCAAAATCAGCTCCAGGGATGTAAATGTAATTATTCCCTTCCTTTCTGTATATTTTTATCAGCCAGCTGTATGGATCTATTTGTGAAGAATTAATATTAATACTTACATTGGTCTGGTTAATAAAACTAAAAGCAAATTTATACCCCTGATTAAAGTTATTAAAAGATACATCTGTATTATAAGTATCCCAATTTAAGGGATTACCATCAAAATTTGTAATTTCTTCTGCTCCTGTTGCCTGGTCCGAAGTTGTCTGCGGTTTATAACTGTAGGTATTAGATTCAAATACAAATTCTACTTTTCCTTTTGTTGGATATATAATTGACTGTAAAACTTCAGCTGAAGGACATTTTGTAAAAGCAAGATTTCCCGCACAGGAAAAAAAGCGATCATTACCTGCTACCAACTCAGGATAAGAAGGAAGTATTATTCCACTGTCTCCATAATATCCAAAAGTATATTTCTGATTTAGTATATAGTTATTATCTTTTTTATTTTTCTTCTCAACAGAACTTAGAAATAATCTTTTGGAAATTCCCTTATTTTTATAATTGTAATTAAAGTCATAGCTTTCATCGTATTGTCCATCTTTACTTTTTATAATGACTCTCTTAAGGCTAGGTTGATTGGACCCTACTTCAAAATTACTATCTTGTCTACCATACTCGTACTCAAAATTTATCTTTCCTCTGTCAACCACTTCTATCTCTTGCAGTGATCGTGATTCTGTTCTAGTAGTTGTCATATGATTTTCACTTTTTCTTGGAAGTGAAGATTCATTAGCTATTATACCCGAAGCCTGCTGGTCTATAGTAGACACATATCGGTTACTGTACCAAACTCTGTCTGCTGTTACTATTGTTGTAGGAGCCGCGTAGCTTAATCTTACAACATCCTGTTCATTTTTTTTGATTTTACTTAGATGATAGGCACTGTTATAGTTGTTTACCAATGTAGATCCGTCAGTATATAACTGTCCAAATAAACCCTCCGAGCTGGATAGTTTATTCATTGTAGACTTTTCCGTCACATCAAAAATAAAGACATTTCCCTGATCATCAGTAATCTCAAAGGACAAAGGCTCAAATGCAGACCTAGTATCAACAGTTATACTATGATTAACCTTTATTTTAAGATTATTTTTATCCAACTTCACAGCCTGTAAGATATTTCCAACTTTCTTCACAATAAATCTACCGGTATAGTTCATGAAATTATACTGATACAAGTCATATTGTGAATCATATTTATTGCCAAAATAAGTATCAAATGCATATTGATTGATATCGATAAACTGTGAAGCTAAATTAGGGTCATCAATAATCATATGAAAATAATTTTTCCTACTTGCAATACTGCTTGTAAGCTCATCATAATATATTCCAATTTTTACTTTATTGGCTGAAAGTGAAACAGTCATCTCATCAGGACTTCCTACTATAGTTCTCGAAATAGATCCTCCAGCCAATAAACTCCAGCCTAATCCCACTTCACCTGCTTTTGAATCTGATTTAGCATTATAGATATGATATTTTAATGCTATATTTATTGGGATGTTGGGGATTGATGTAGGTATACTTCCTAGAGGAAAAGATATATCAGGAACCCCTGTATAGTTATTCACTGGAACTTCTTCAAATTTCATCAAGTTTGCTACAGAAGGAGCTGCAGGTATTACATCAGGTAAGTATTGTTTCATGTTTTCAGAACTTAATTTCTGACTGTAAGCAAGGCTTGAACTTAGTAAATATATTGTGAATATCTTTTTTTTCATTTTAATTTATTTTTTTTTTACAATCTTACATTTGCTTTTTATTCCCATTATTTTAATTCTGTAAGTTTTAGATTTGGATATCCTGTAAAAACATAAGCTTTTTACAGATTTTGTATTGCACTGTAAAGCCATGGCTTTTATCTAAAGATTACAACTTATTACTTCAAATAGAACTTCCAGTAATCAGATATTGCTGATCAATAGTTGTAGTATCTGGGCAGAGATACCCATGGCTGTGCATAAAGTAAATGCACTGATATAGAACTTTTTCATTTCAATGTTGTTTTCTGAGTTATTAATTAGAAATTTTGCGAATTTAACATTTTTTAAGATATCAAAATTACTTTAATGTGATATGCTGTAAATCATACTATTAATTATTTAAATCTCTTTATTTATAATAAAATTTGTTTTATGATGATGTAAAATTATCTTTATGAGGCGACAAAACTTGTCGTAACTTTTTAAAGTGCAAATACCACAAAAAAACCCCGAAAAATAACTTTCAGGGCTTTCATTGGTTAAAAAATTGAATACATTTAAATTCTTTCGTTTTTGATTTCTTCTACAATTTCAGGATTTAAAAGTGTGCTGATATCTCCAAAATTACTGAAGTCACCCTCTGCAATTTTTCTCAGTATTCTACGCATAATTTTTCCTGAACGTGTTTTCGGAAGTCCGGAAACAAACTGTATTTTGTCCAGTTTCGCAATCGGCCCGATCTGATCTGAAATCAACTGATTAATCTCTTTTTTCAGGTTTTCCTTATCACGTCCTTCTCCGGATTCTTTAAGCATTACATAACCGTATAGTGCATTTCCTTTGATATCATGCGGATAGCCTACAATAGCGGATTCCGCAACGGCCGGGTGTTGGTTGATGCTGTCTTCAATAGGAGCGGTTCCAAGATTGTGTCCGGAAACGATGATCACATCATCTACACGTCCCGTAATTCTGTAATAACCCACTTCATCTCTTAATGCGCCATCTCCGGTGAAATATTTCCCGGGAAAAGCCGTAAAATACGTTTCTTTATATCGTTGATGGTCACCCCAGATGGTTCTCGCGATTCCAGGCCATGGGAAACGGATACAAAGATTTCCGGTCACCTGATTTCCGGTAATTTCATTTCGTTTATCGTCCATCAAAACAGGCTGCACACCTGGCAGTGGAAGAGTGGCATAAGTAGGTTTCGTTGGGGTAACAAAAGGAAGCGGTGAAATCATGATTCCTCCTGTTTCAGTTTGCCACCACGTATCAACGATCGGACATTTTTTCTTTCCAACATGATCATTGAACCAATGCCATGCCTCATCGTTGATAGGTTCACCCACAGAACCAATTACTTTCAGGGAACTTAGGTCATGTTTATCTACCCATTCTGCACTTTCTTTTGCTAGAGAACGGATAGCTGTAGGAGCGGTATAAAACTGAGTGATCTTATGTTTTTCAATCACTTCCCAGAAGCGGTCCGGTTCAGGATAGGTAGGAATGCCTTCAAAAATTACGGTTGTAGCACCATTTAATAAAGGTCCGTAAAGAATATAAGAATGTCCTGTAATCCATCCGATGTCTGCAGTACACCAATAAATATCATTTTCTTTATAGTTAAATACATTTTTGAAAGTGTAAGCGGTATATACCATATAGCCGGCGCAGGTATGCAGCATTCCTTTGGGCTTTCCTGTAGATCCGGAAGTATATAAAATGAAAAGCGGATCTTCAGAATCCATAATCACCGTTACGAAATCAGGAGAAGCTTTTTCATATAAATCGGCCATCCAGTGGTCTCTTCCTTCTTTCATTTTAATTTCGTTGTGGGTTCTCTTGACTACAAGAACGTTTTCAACCGTTGGTGTTTTTTCCAAAGCATCATCAACAATACTTTTCAGGTCAAGAACTTTATTTCCTCTGTAGCTTCCATCCGATGTGATCACCATTTTTGCTTCACAATCATTTACCCTTGATGCAACTGCAGAAGCAGAGAATCCTGCAAAAATAACGGAGTGCACTGCCCCAAGCTTTGCACAGGCAAGCATTGTAATAGCCAATTCAGGGATCATAGGGAGATAAATACACACCCTGTCTCCCTTTTTAATACCCATATCATGTAAAACATTAGCCGTTTTATTCACACGGGTATACAATTCCTGGTAGGAAATATGCTGTGCTTCTTCCTTTGGATCATTGGGTTCCCAGATGATGGCCGTTTTATCTCCTCTTACGGCAAGATGTCTGTCAATACAGTTTTTGGTAATATTCAGTTTCGCGTTTTTGAACCAGGTAATTTTAGCTTCATTCATATCGTACTTAACAACCTTGCTCCATCTTTGGTACCACACGAAATTTTGATCTGCTACCTTATCCCAGAATTTTTTAGGATTTTTGATAGACTTTTTATAATCTTCAAAATACTGTGGTAAATCTTCTATTAAGTAATTTCTCATATCCCTTTCGTTTTTTGAAATTTGAATTTATTTTATTTAAATTTATGTTTAATTTCCGGCTTAAGCCCTGTATTCCTTGATTTTTTCCTGAATTTCATCAATGATTTTCTCATCGTCAATCGTTGAAGGAATCTGGAAATCCTTTCCGTCAAGTAAAGTTCGGATCAGTTTTCTTAAAATCTTTCCGGAGCGTGTTTTAGGTAATCGTTTGACAACCATAGCGTTTTTCAGAAAAGCTACCGCTCCGATTTTGTTGCGGACCATCTGGATAATATCTTTTTCAATGTCTTCTTTAGAAATAGCAGAGCCGTTTTTCAAAACAACAGCAGCAAAAGGTACCTGTCCTTTTAAATCATCATCAATACCTACCACAGCACATTCTGCGACATCCGGATGTGAAGAAACAATTTCCTCCATTTCAGAAGTGGAAAGTCTATGCCCCGCAACGTTGATTACATCATCCACTCTTCCTGTGATGAAAATATAGCCGTCCTCATCCTGAATAGCACCGTCTCCTGAAAAATAGTAACCTTTGTATTGAGAGAGGTAACTGTTTTCAAAACGTTCATAATCTTTCCATATTCCAAGCATAGCACCGGGCGGGAGAGGAAGTTTGATCACCAGATAACCTTCGTGATGAGGATCGAGTTCCAGTCCGTTTTCATCAAAAATTTTAATGTCATATCCCGGAACAGGTTTTCCTGCTGAAGCTCTTTTGATCTGATAATTTTCATCATAAGTCAGCAATCCAAGCATAGGCCATCCGGATTCTGTCTGCCACCAGTGGTCTATGGCCGGAACTCTGATGTGTTCTGCAAACCAGTCCAGAGTAGCAACATCACATCTTTCACCAGCCAGAAACTGCTTATTGAAATGGGTTAAATCATATTTTTTTACCAGTTCTCCATTTGGGTCTTCTTTTTTAATTGCTCTGATAGCAGTAGGTGCAGTAAACATTACTGAAACCTTATATTCTGAAATTATTCTCCAAAATGTACCTGCATCAGGAGTCATGATAGGCTTTCCTTCAAAAATAATAGTTGTATTTCTGTTGATTAATGGTCCATAAACCGAAAAGCTATGGCCAACTGCCCATCCGAAATCTGAGGCAGCCCAATAAGTTTCTCCCGGTTCCACTCCGTAGACATACGTCATGGAAAATTTTAAAGCAGTTGCGTAACCTCCGGTATCACGAACAATACCTTTGGGTTTGCCTGTAGTTCCCGAAGTGTAAAGTAAATAAAGCGGGTGGACAGATTCCACAGAAATGCAGTCTGCTGGAGCTGATTTTTCAACCAGCTCTTCATAATCAATCAGTCCGTCAAACATTTCATCCTGATT
This sequence comes from Chryseobacterium sp. MA9, assembly GCF_024399315.1. Taxonomy (NCBI): domain Bacteria; kingdom Pseudomonadati; phylum Bacteroidota; class Flavobacteriia; order Flavobacteriales; family Weeksellaceae; genus Chryseobacterium; species Chryseobacterium sp. MA9. The sequence continues at coordinate 101,973 of NZ_CP075170.1, forward strand.
ATCTACTAATTTTCTGTTGTACACAACAATGTGGTCTACTTTATCCTGTGCCAGTTCAATCGCTTTTTCTACTAACGGCAGATAGGGAATTCTTTTGGCAATTTCCACACCGGCTGTAGCAGTAATTAAAACTTTAGGTTTACAGTCATCAATTCTTACCACAAGTTCATGTGGAGCAAAGCCTCCAAAGACCACATTATGAATAACCCCGATTCTCGCACATGCAAGCATAGCAAAAAGAGTCTGAGGAATCATTGGCATATAGATAACTGCTGTGTCTCCTTTTTTTAAACCTAAAGAAGCCAGTCCTCCAGCGAATTTTGAAATTTCCTCTTTCGCCTGATTGAAAGTATAGGTTTTCTTCTGATTGGTTACAGGCGAATCATAAATGACTGCAATCTGATCTCCGAATCCGCCTTCAATGTGCTTGTCAATACATAAGTAACACATATTGAGCTTTCCATCAGAAAACCATTGTGGGTAGTTATTTTCGTCATTAGAGAGAATCTGAGTAGGAAAATCAAACCACTTTATTTGTCCGGCCTGTTCCTTCCAGAAATCTTCTTTGTTTTCTATGCTTTGCTTAAATAAAATATCGGTATTCATGTCAATAGTCTTGTGTTTGATTTTTTTACCCTTGTCAAGATTTTAAACTTTGACAAGGATAATTGCAAGCCAAAGGCGAAGCAAATCTCTTAATGATCTTAATTCTACATGTTAAAACATTTCCTCAATCTGCTGCATCAGTTTTTTAATCGAATAGGGCTTAGTTACGTAAGCATCAGCGCCCATTTCCAATCCCTTTTCAATATCTCTGGGATTGTTTTTGGCACTCAGAAAGATAACTTTGGTGTCTTTTAGTTTTTCATCCTGCTTAATAAGGTCTAAAGTGCTGTATCCATCAAGATTAGGCATCATAATGTCAAGAAGGATCACATCGGGAACCATTGTTTTAAGAAATTCAAGGACTTCTGTTCCGTCACGGGCAATATAGACATCGTATCCGTTTTTCTTAAAGCTGTATTCTAACGACATTAATATTTTGTGTTCGTCATCCGCAATGATTATCTTTTTCATAAGAAGGTTTTAATGGTGTTCAACTTCATTTGTAATCTCTTTTTTAGTTTTTTCGGGAATGCTTATGGTGAAAGTTACACCCAGTCCGCTGTTTTCTGCTTTTATACTTCCTCCGTGTGCCTGTACAATTTTTTTGGAAATGGCCAGTCCCAGTCCGCTTCCTGTAGGTTTTAAAATGTTTTGGTTTTTTGACTGATAAAACTTGTCAAAAATCATTTCCAGATCCTCTTCCGGAATGTGTTTCCCAGTGTTGAAAATGGTAATGGTCAACTGTTGATCTTTTTCAAATAATTTGGTCTGGATTGTTCCTTGTTCTTCTGTGAATTTTAAGGCATTTCCCCAAATATTCTGAAACAGCTGAATCATTCTCGCTTCATCATATTCAAATATAAACTGATTCAGAAGATTAACTTCACTTAAATGAATATTTTTCTGCTGTATCAGGTGAAGAAGCGGATTTAATGCTTTTTTATAAGTTTCAATAATATTATTTTCCTGAATATGTAAAGAAATTTCACCGTGCTGGAGTTTGTCCAGATAAAGAATATCGTTGATGATTTCGCTCAATCTGTCGGATTCTGTGATGATATTGTTTAAAAATTCCTGTTTGATGTCAAAAGGAATATCGTCGTCGTCAGCTAAAATTTCTCCGGCAGAGCGGATAGCGGTGATCGGAGTTCTCAGTTCGTGGGCAACAGAGTCAAGGAAGTCGTCTTTTTGGCGATCTTTAACAATCAGACTTTCGTTGGCGGTTCTCAGGTCATCAGAAAGTTTCTGCAGTTCCACAGATTGTTCGGTAAGTTTTTTATTTAAGCTGATGTTTTCTTTTGATTCTTCAAGGATGTTTAAAACTTCTTTTAAAGATATTTTATCTTCTTTGGTTACCCCTTCGATCAGTATTTTTGCTGAAGCTGTCCCAATTCTTCCTGCTAAAAGGTTTTCCGAGAATTTGATAAATCTTGAGTCTGCTGTTTCCGTTTTGGAATCGATGTTATATTTTAAATTAAAAATTCGGAGTGCTTGCTCTGTCTTATTTCTGCCTAAAAAACGTTCAAGAATATTCTGAATATCGGAAATATAAGCTGTTCCGCGCCAGATAAAAGCATTTTCATGATTCTGAATGTATTTGTCAATATCTACATACAGCTCAGCAAAGTTTCTTTCACGGTAATTCCCTTTAGAGCTTACGGAAACAATGGCAAACAGGCTTGTATTTATTAGCATCGACCAGAAAAAGATCTGCGGAATTCTTCCCAAATAAGGAATGGTGAAAAAGCCGAAAGCGTCATACATTTCCCTGATTATTCCTTTAAACTCTTGGTTGTACGAAAAATAATACTGTGGAATGATCAGTCCGAAATAACAGATCACTAATCCCGCTAAAAGTCCTGTGACGGCGCCTTTATAACTTCCTCTTCTCCAGAATAAAGCTCCGAAGAATGCAGGTGCCAGTTGAGCAATGACAACAAATGAGATCAATCCTACAGAGTCCAGTGAGGTTTTCAGGATGAAATATTTATAGAAGGCAAAAGCCATGATAATCAGAGCGAAAATGCTGAATTTTCTGATATTGGTAATACTTCTTGTATTTTTCTCTTCATTTTCAGATTTTAATTTTCCAAGCAACCCATATGGAATGATGAGGTTATTGGAAAGCATGATGGAGAGGGTAATGGCAGAAATAATGATCATGGAAATACATGAGCTCAGTCCACCAAGAAAAACAAGCACTGTGATTAAGGTATTATTAAAATGCTGCGGAATAAGAATAGAGTAGAACTCAGGATTTACTTTCTGTCCGTCAAAAATCAATCTTCCTCCCCAGGCAATCGGGAAAATAAAAACAGTAAAGATCAACAGGTAAAGCGGGAAAAACCAGATGGCTGTTCTGATGTGTTTCTCCTGTCTGTTCTCAATAATCGCGGTGTGAAACTGCCTCGGTAAAATGCAGATCGCCGTAGCAGAAATCATGCAGAGAATCATCCAGTTCATAGCACCTTCAATCCCGTTGAATGTATTTTTTTCTTTAAAATCTTCGAATTTGCTTGCCTTCTCATAAATATCTGAAAATCCATCGAAGGCGTAATAAATCACGAAAAGTCCGAGAATAATAATAAAGAATAACTTTAAAAAACTTTCCAGAGCAATCGCTGAGATAATTCCCAGACGTTTTTCCGAAGCATCCACATATCGGGTTCCATAATAAGAGGAAAATAAGGCAATTAAAACCACCACAAAGGTCGCATTATCGGTCAGAATATCTTTCGACATTGGAGTTTCAGTTACCAGATGGAAGGTTTCAGAAATAGCTTTGATCTGCAGTCCGATATAAGGAACGATTGCAAGAAGACAAACCACCGTGATAATGGCACTCAGACTTCTGCTGTTACCGTATCTTAATGAAATGAAATCAGCAAGACTGCTTATTTTATTAACCCTTGAAATTCTCACAATCCGGGTGTTGATATAAATCCATGCCGGAATAATCATAATGGGGCCAATGTAAATTGGCAGGTAATTTAATCCGCTTGTTGCAGCAACGCCAATGCTTCCATAATAGGTCCATGCAGTACAATATACTGCAAGAGACAACGCATAGATGTAGGGATTGTTGATCCATATCTTACTTCTTTTCTTTTCCGCCAGATGAGCAACTAAGAATAGAAGAGCCAGATAAAACAGAACCACAAAAAATAAGGCAAAACTACTCATCATACCTTTTTACAATTACAAAAGAAATGATAATGGAAATCATCCATATCACGAACAGGTAAATCAGGATCATAGGATAGCCCAGAACTTCTTTCTCATTGTTGAACAGAAGAGAAATAGGGATGCTGAAAGCGATCATCATTCCGAAGCTCAGAATAATCAGTTTTTGTTCATGTCTCTTTTTCATAATTATCTTAGTTCTTTACTGAAGCATATAGCTTCTTCACGTCCAGTGTAAATTCCATAATTTTCAATGACCTTATATCCTTTTTTCAGATAAAACTTTACAGCATTCTCATTTTTTTTACGGGTTTCCAGGTAAATGTATTTGTAGTCAAATTGTTTTGCCGCTATTTCTAATGCTGAGAGAATCTTTCCGCCTAGTCCCATATTTTTCTTTAGAGAAAACATGCGTTTAACTTCACATATCTCCGGTGAGATAGGGCGAAAACCTCCGCAGGCAATAGCTTTTTCATCACTTACAGCAATTATAAACAAAGCTTTCTCCTGAGTAAAGTCGTCAAGGTTTGCGCTTTTGCTTCCACTCTCACCAGAGATTGTAATAAGAGAAGTATTTAATCTATGGATTAGATCAATAGCTCTTTTATCTTCAGAGGGGTGAGGAATTGCTTTAATTGTGATGTTCATTTTTTTTATAATTGATAAAAGATAATTGATGAATGACTGCATTCATCAATTATCCATATTGCTTTTAAATTTTATCGTCAGAATATTCTCCTTTTAAGGCATAGTAACCGAAAATGGCCATCCCGCCTGAGATAATCGGCATCAGTACAAAAAGAATAATGATACCAAAAACCAGATCTTCCTGTTTTCCGGATGTTATTTTCGGGATTCCCAATACTGTAATTCCGAAATAACCTACAATTACCGCGATTGCAATCCAGACAATGCCTAATATTTTTTTTAGTCCGTTCATTTTAGTAGTTTTAAAATTAATAAAAATTTGAGTGATTCAGTACCTAATCGTGAAGATTATTATTCTTATTTTTAAGATAAAATAATCCGATGATCAAACATACTGTGGCAACTCCAATCGGATACCAGAGTCCTTCCAGATACCACGTCGCATGTCCCGCTTCTTTTCCGGTGGTTACCAGATAGGTTGCTACTGCCGGAAGAAGACCTCCGAATACACCGTTTCCGATATGATAAGGTAATGACATTGAGGTATAACGGATTCTCACAGGGAACATTTCAACAAGAAAAGCAGCGATAGGCCCGTATACCATAGTTACAAATATAACCTGGATGAATACAAGGAAGACGAGATACCACTTGGTGTTATCACTTAACTTTAAACTTTGAGAAACTTTGGCTTCTTCCGCTTTTCCGTCTTTCATAACAACCCCTGCAGGTGACCAGTGAACTACACTGTCTTTTTTGATTAAAGTTCCGTCTGTATAAAGAGTTTCTTTGTGAAAAGTAACCAGGCTGTCTGTCGCAATATCACTATGGATTTTTGCAGTTCTTTTTTCCGTAATTCCATTAGCAGCAACAGTTTTACTTTCAAGGTTTACACTTTTGAACATACTGTCATAAATAGGTCTGTAAGCTAAAATAGCAACCAGCATTCCGGTCATCATTACAGCTTTTCGCCCGATTTTATCAGACAGCCATCCGAAAAATACAAAGAAAGGCGTTCCTAAAAATAAAGCGGTAGCCATCAATGAATCCACCTGTGCAGATTCCACATTCATTACCTTTTGAAGGAAACTCATCGCATAGAACTGACCTGTGTACCAGATTACCCCTTGTCCCATTGCAGCTCCGAATAAAGCCAATAATACAAACTTGAAATTGTATTTATTCCCGAAGCTTTCTTTTAAAGGATTTTTAGAAGTTTTTCCTTCGCTTTTAGCCTTAGCAAAAAGTGGAGATTCTTTCATGTTCTTTCTGATGATATAAGAAACGGCTACCATTAAAATGGAAATCCAGAAAGGAACTCTCCACCCCCAGGTATCAAATTCTTCTGCAGAAAGCGTAGTTTTTGTGATGAGAATCACAATCAGTGAAATGAAAAGCCCAGCTGTTGCGGTGGTCTGAATCCATGAAGTCCAGTAGCCTCTTCGGTGAGGTTGGGCATATTCTGCAACATAAGTGGCGGCACCTCCGTATTCTCCTCCCAGAGCAAGGCCCTGAAGCAATCTTAAAATTAAAACTAAAACCGGAGCCATAAATCCAATGGTTTTATAACTTGGAATACAGCCGATCAGGAAAGTAGAAAATCCCATGATCAGTAAAGTAACAAGGAAAGTATATTTTCTTCCGATGATATCTCCCAGTCTTCCGAAAAATAAAGCTCCGAAGGGTCTTACAACAAATCCGGCAGCAAAAGTAGCCAGAGTGGATAAAAATGCAGCAGTAGGATTATCAGCAGGGAAAAATTTGGTTGCTAAAACAACGGCTAAACTTCCGAAGATGTAGAAGTCATACCATTCTATGAGTGTTCCGAGTGATGACGCAGTGATGACGCTCCAGATGGTGCGGTTTTTCTGCCTGTCGGTCATATTTTCGTAGCTTTCGTGATGATTTTCGCTCATATAGATTAGTTTTTGATGTTAATGGAATAGGATTTTATTTGAAATTGCTTTTGAACCATTAAGAGATTTTAAGTTGATAAGAATAATTAAGATTATAGCTAAAGCTATTTTATTCAGCTGTATTCTTCCTATCCATCGTTGATGAAGCTTAACTTATCTTAATTTCTTTACGATTCTTAATGGTTTAAATTTTACAAGTAGATCTGAAATTGTACAATAAATTCTCCTTTAGAAGAAGGACTTTCCGTAGGACTTGTATAAACAGGTCTCGTTGAATATTGTGTAGTGATTTTTGCATGATGTCCGTCTATAAACCAATTGGCTCCAACGTCAAACTGAGAGGATGATTTATCGAAAGCCTCAAAGCTTTTGTGAGTATAGGCTGCAAAAGGCTGTATTCTGATTTTTGGCTTTTCTGCCTGGCTTGGTAATAGTAAACCTGCCTGTGCGTAGATAATATTACCTGTCCCGATCGTCGGTTGTAGATTTCCTGGTCCTGCGATGGCTTTATTTCCGATAAAATTAGGATCTGAAGCTGCAATATTCATTGTTCCAAGATTTCTTACATAATTTGGCCCGAAATTGTAGTTATAATATCCTGCATAAGCAGAGACTGCCATTTTGTTTTTTGCTTCTCCCAAAGGAATATCTGCAAAAGCATCTACCGCAAAAAGAGTAATGTCATGCTTCTCAATGTTGGAGTTCACAGAAGTTCTTGTTCCGTCTGCCTGATGATAGAAACCGGCTCCTACATTGAAGACTTTCTTTGTTCCCAGATAAGATCCCACTTTATATGGAAGCGTATTTGATTCCTCATCAAGAAACTGATATTCCACATACCCTGCTTTTGAAAAACTGGGATTTCCGTTGTTGTCTACCGCAACAGCTTTTGAGGGATCTGTCACATTCACAGGGATAAGATCTGTAGCGAAAGGTTTATTTAAGCTGAAACGGTATTCCAGTTTTCCGTATTTACCTTTCGCAAACAATCCCAGCTGTCTTGCGAATTGGTCCGAGTTATCAATCAAAGGCCATGAAAAAACGGGAGAATCTAATGTAAGGAAGTTAAGCGTAGAAGCCATCGTCATACGGGAAAGTCCCATGTAGTAATGAAGGCCTGCCCCTAAAGATAAACTGAATTTTCCTGCTTCTCCAGGTAAAATAACTGCATATTCGTTCCAGGCATCATGAAAAAATAACTGGGTTTTCTTTCCGTTTCCGTAACCTCCGGTGCCGGAAGTACCTGTGGCCCCGCCATTGATGAAGGTTTGGTTGTTGATTCCGAAATGAAGGAGGATCATGTATCTTTTAGAGACTTGTGCATACGCTAAAGCACGTAATCGTCTGTTTCCTATGCTCCAGGAGTTGTCTGTGGGTTCATTGCCTACCATACTTCCGGGATTCATAGAGGTATTTCTCAGCCAAAGCTGGTCCCATAAAATAAATCGGACGAATTTATCACCATCCGGATTGAGATTTATTTTTAAGCCATTGCCGTAATCAGGAGAACCTTGTGAGTATACAGAACTGCTGATTAAAGCCAATCCAATGAATGTAAGTAATTTCTTCATAAATTATCAATTTTTGGCGTTATTTTTTGTGAATGCCAAATTGTAATTAATAATTTATTTATGAAAATTTAATATATATTAATGGTAATAGTATAGTTATGAGTTGTTGAGGGTTGTGAGCTTCAGGGTTTGGGATCAGGGTTTCGGGGTGCAGGATTCGAGGTTTGAGGTTTGTTTTTTATTATTATTTGTTTTAATTGATTGATATTCAGTGTTTTATTTTTTATGCTCTGATCTTGTATTTCATGCCTCATGATCCACACCTTTCAACTTTGTGTCATATAACTCAAATTCACATCCTGAAACTATCACTCCATATCTGTACCCTGCATCTACTTCTTAAACCGTTCCCACTTAATCAGCATGTACTTATCAGCAAACTGAGTAATGATAATTCCCGAATTTTTAATGTTTTCTTCCTGGGCGATATATTCAATGAGCTCATTCTGTTTTAATATTTTATAAACAGGATGGAACTCGGAGTGGGGAGGTCTCGTAATATTGTATTTTTTAATCCATGAGCTTATAGTAACGTGCGAAACTCCGATAATTCTTTCAATTTCGCGATAGCTAAGTCCTTCCAAATACAGCTGAAGTGCTTTGGTGACATAATAATCATCAATCTGTTTTCCCAGCTTTTTAACGGTGAAATAATATTTGCAGTCTTTACAGTGGAAGCGTTGTTTTTCATTGATGATACCGCTTTTTACTACTTTGGTACTGTTGCATTTAGGGCACATATTTTCCATAACTATATTATTTTAGCAAATATATAATAAATTAGCAAATGTATATTTTTGTATAAAGATAATTTTACCTGTTTAAAACTTTAAAACAAAAAAAAATATCTTTTTTATTTGGATTTAAAAGAAATTATATTTTAAATTTGCCAAAAAAATTAGATAAATAAATGGAAATAGAAATTTCCTCATGCGAACATCTAATGTATGTGAGTGAAATACAGCAGGAAATGTACGATTCTGCACAGCGCAGAGGAACGGGTATCGCAAAACGTTCTATAGAATATTTGAGCAAGAAGATTTCAGAAGGCAATGCTGTGGTAGCCACTGAAAACGGTGAGTGGGTAGGTTTCTGTTATATAGAGACCTGGTCACATGGGAAGTTCGTGGCTAATTCAGGGCTGATCGTGTCGCCGAAGTTCAGGAACGGAGGGGTAGCAACTCAAATCAAGCAGAGGGTTTTCCAATTATCTAGAGATAAATATCCAGATGCGAAGGTATTTGGATTAACAACAGGGTTGGCAGTGATGAAAATCAATAGCGATTTAGGCTATAAACCGGTAATCTATTCTGAACTTACTCAGGATGAGGAATTCTGGAACGGATGCAAGAACTGTGTGAACTATGAGATTTTAATGATGAAGGAACGTAAAAACTGTCTGTGTACAGCCATGTTATTTGTTCCTGAAAATGATAAAAAAAAAGATGAGGTAGTACATAATCTGCCTGAAAGTAAATATGATGGAATGATTCAAAAAAAAATTGATGAATTCCATGTGACCATTAATAATAATAAAAAAAGTCCAGATGAAAAAGAAAGTCATCTTAGCGTTTAGCGGAGGTTTAGATACTTCCTACTGTGCTAAATATCTTAGTGAAACACTAGGATATGATGTATATGCAGTTACTGTAAATACCGGAGGTTTTTCAAAAGAAGAAGAAAAAGAGTTGGAGAGAAAAGCTTTAAACCTTGGGGTAAAAGAATACAAGTGTGTAGACGCTCAGGAAGATTATTATAATTCATGTGTGAAATACTTGATTTTCGGGAATGTATTGAAAAATAATACTTATCCTCTTTCTGTAAGTGCTGAGCGTACTATTCAGGCGCAGGAAATTGCAAAATATGCAATTGAGGTACATGCAGATGCTATTGCTCACGGAAGTACAGGAGCTGGAAACGATCAGGTTCGTTTTGATTTGATTTTCCAGGTAATGTGTCCGAATATTGAGATTATTACGCCAATCCGCGATATGGCTTTGTCCCGTGAAGAAGAAATCGAGTTTTTGAAAGGCCACGGTTATGAAATGGAATTCCAAAAAGCTCAATATTCCGTAAATAAAGGACTTTGGGGAACTTCAGTAGGAGGAAAAGAAACATTGACATCAAGAAATTATCTTCCGGAAGAAGCTTTTCCGTCTCAAATCAAAGAAACTCAGCCTTCAGAACTGGAGATCGAGTTTAAAAACGGAGAAGTAGTAGCAGTAAATGGAGAAAGCTTTGAGCATTCAGTATATGCTATTCAAAAAATAGAAGAATTGGCTTCAGCATATGGAATTGGCCGTGATATTCACGTAGGTGATACGATTGTGGGGATTAAAGGACGAGTAGGGTTTGAAGCTGCCGCCGCATCGGTAATCATCAAAGCACACCATTTATTAGAAAAGCATACCCTTTCAAAATATCAGCAAATGATGAAATCACAGCTATCCGATTGGTATGGAAACTGGCTTCATGAAGCACTTTTCTTAGATCCTGTCATGAGAAATATTGAATCTTTCCTTACGGATTCTCAGAAAACAGTAAGCGGAAAAGTATTTGTGACTCTTCATCCATACAGATTTATTCTTAATGGAATTGAATCTGATCATGACCTGATGTCTGATAAATTCGGAAGCTATGGAGAAGCCAACAGAGCATGGACGGGAGATGACGTGAAAGGTTATACAAAGATTGTAAGCAATTCTTTAAATATATACCACCAGATTAACCAAAATATCAATTAGTTCCGAAGGGACGATTAATGAAAGACAGAATAAAATTCTGCCAGAATCAAAATGAAGAAAACAGTAGGAATAATTGGTGCCAACGGTTATACAGGAAGTGAGCTGATACGCTTACTGGCTTTTCATCCCCATGTGACATTGAGTTTTTTATATAGTCGTTCGAATTCGGGAACAAGAATTTCGGATCTGTACCCGGATTTAACGACAGTTTGTGAAATGGTTTTGACCGATAAACCTGAAGACGCAGACATTCTTTTTCTGTGTCTTCCCCATAAGGAAAGTCAAAACTGGTTAACTCAGAATCCTGTCAAAGATGAAACGCTGGTTATAGATCTTGGAAACGACTTCCGTTTAGAAGGGGATTTCGGAAACAGAGATTTTATCTACGGATTACCGGAAATCAATAAAAAACAACTGGCAGGTGCAAAAAGCATTGCGAACCCGGGATGTTTTGCAACAGCCATTCAATTGGCCTTATTGCCATTAGCAGAAAAAGGAGCATTAAGTGAAGTTTTTACTACAGGGATTACAGGTTCTACAGGAGCCGGACAGTCTTTGCAGGCGACAACTCATTTTACCTGGAGAAATGATAATGTATCAGCATATAAAACATTAACTCATCAGCATGTAGATGAGATTTTGCAGCAGCTGATTTCATTTAATAATAAAGAAGTAAACTTGAATTTTGTTCCATGGAGAGGAGATTTTGCAAGAGGAATTTTTACAAGTTCCACCATGAAGACGGATTTTGAGCTGGAGGAAATAGAACAATGGTATCAGGATTTTTATGCGGAGGAGCCTTTCGTTACGGTAAGTAGCAGGGCAATTGATTTAAAGCAGGTTGTCAATACCAATCGCTGTGTGATTCAGATAGAGAAGAGTGGAAATGTGGTAGTTATTCACTCAGCGATTGACAATTTGTTAAAAGGTGCTTCAGGACAGGCAGTCCAGAATATGAATCTGGCTATGAACTGGGAAGAAAATGCAGGATTAAACCTGAAACCGATAGCCTTTTAAATTGACAATAATTAATTGAGAATTTTAAATAAGAAGTAAATCTGACTTAGGAAAAAGAGCGTTAAGAAAATTAATTCTATGAACGTTAAGAAAATTCTACTGTTCGAAGTGCGAGGAAAATATAAAACCGAAGAACCCATTTGGATTTCGCACAAGTTTTAGAATTTTTAGAGAATAGAACTAATTTTTAGCGGAAGTTTCCAGGTCTTGAACTTTTGTTTCTTTTGTTTCAAGACAAAAGAAAAATAAAAAACAAAAAAATGAATTTATTCAACGTATATCCATTATTCAACATAAATCCGGTAAAAGCTCAGGGATCTTTTCTTTGGGATGATAAAGGAGAACAATATCTTGATTTTTACGGAGGTCATGCTGTTATTTCCATTGGGCATAACCATCCCTATTATCAAAACAAATTAAAGGATCAGCTGGAAAAAATATCTTTCTATTCCAACTCTGTTCAGAATGAATTGCAGACAGAATTGGCTGAAAAATTAGGAAAGCTTTCGGGATATGAAGATTACAACCTTTTCTTATGTAATTCTGGAGCTGAAGCCAATGAAAATGCTTTGAAACTGGCTTCTTTTCATAACGGAAAAAGCAAAGTGCTTTATTTTTCAGGTTCATTTCATGGAAGAACTTCCGCAGCAGTTTCGGTAACTGATAATCCAAAAATTGTTGCACCGGTTAACTTTTCCGAAAGATTCATCAAATCAGAATGGAATGATGTACAACAGCTTGAAGAAACCTTTGAGAAATTTGGAAGTGAAATTTCATCGGTAATCATTGAAGGAATTCAGGGAGTAGGAGGAATTATGATTCCAACGCCTGAATTTTTATCTAAAATCAAAGAACTGTGCAAAAAATATGATGCTGTTCTTATTTTGGATGAAGTGCAGTCCGGATATGGAAGAAGCGGATATTTCTTTGCCCATCAGGAATTTGGTGTAGAGGCAGATATTATTACTACAGCAAAAGGAATGGGGAACGGATTTCCTGTGGGTGGAGTTTTGATCCATCCTAAATTCCAGGCAAGCAATGGTTTGCTAGGAACTACATTTGGAGGAAATCACTTGGCTTGTGCAGCTTCAATTGCTGTACTTGATGTCATGAAAGATGAAAATCTTATTGAAAATGCTCGGCAGATGGGCGGGTATATTGAAAATGAAATTAAAGATTTACCACATATTAAATCCATTCGAAGGAAAGGATTGATGATCGGAATAGAACTCGATAGAGACTGTTCGGAAGTAAGGAAAGAATTACTGTTCGGTCATCATATTTTCACAGGAAACTCGAATGATAAAACAGTACTTAGGATTCTTCCGGCACTGAATATCAAAAAAGAGGAAACAGATCTTTTCATCAGCGCTTTGAAAGTGGTGTTGGGGAATATCTAAGGGATTTAAAAACAAAATCTTTAAAATTAATTCAAATGAAAAAATTTACCTCTGTAAGTGATGTAGAAAACTTACAGGAAATCATAAAAAAAGCTTTACAGATAAAAGCAGACCCCCTTACTGAAACAGAAAAAGGAAAGGGAAAAACAATTGGACTTGTATTTTTAAACTCAAGCCTGAGAACCCGTCTGAGCAGTCAGATTGCAGCACAAAATCTTGGTTTGAATATTTTGACATTAAATGCTGCACAGGAAGCCTGGAATCTTGAATTTGCTGATGGAGCTGTCATGAACGGTGATACAGTGGAACATATCAAAGATGCAATTGAAGTTTTAAACCAATATTGCGATATCATTGCGGTACGTTGTTTTGCGGGAATGAAAAGCAAAGAAGACGATGTGAATGAAAGCATTTTAAGCCAGTTTGAAAAGCATGCAAAAGTACCTGTTATTTCATTGGAATCTGCCACGCGTCACCCGCTACAAAGCTTAGCAGACTGTATCACGATTACAGAAAACTGGAAAAAAGATCATAAACCAAAAGTCGTGTTGACCTGGGCGCCGCATATCAAGCCTATCGCTCATGCAGTTGGAAACTCTTTTGCAGAATGGATGCAGGAAATGGATGTGGAGTTAGTCATTGCAAACCCTGAGGGATATGATCTGGATAAAAACTTTACAAAAGATGTGAAAGTAATCCATGATCAGGACGAAGCTTTAAAGGATGCAGATTTTATTTATGTAAAAAACTGGTCTTCTTTTGATGATTATGCAGCAATGCCTGAAGTAAAAGGTGACTGGATGCTTACCAACGAAAAATTAGCCAATACCAATAATGCAAAAGTAATGCATTGTCTTCCGGTTCGCCGTAATGTGGAGCTGAGTGACGAGGTAATGGATGGAGACCATTCTATCATCTACCAGCAGGCCAAAAACCGTATTTTCTCTGCACAGGCTGTGTTCAGTGAAATTTTAGATGAATTAAAAGCCAAATAATGACCCTTATCAAGGTTCAAAATCTTGACAAGGATAGAAGAGGTAAGGATCTCAAAAAGTTTACAAATGAAAGAAAAGTTATACATCATAAAAATTGGCGGAGCTTTAATTGATGATGAGGAATTATTAACTCAATTTTTAGAACAATTTTCTGAAATTCAGGAAAAGAAGATCCTTGTACATGGTGGAGGCAAATTGGCTACAACGCTGGCTGATAAGCTGGGCATTGAGCAGAAAATGATCAACGGAAGGAGGATCACGGATAAAGAAACTCTGGATATTGTAACGATGGTGTATGCGGGAGGAATCAATAAAAATATTGTTGAGAAGCTGCAGCATAAGAAATGCAATGCCATAGGTTTTTCCGGAGCTGATGGAAACTTAATCAAAGCTAAAAAAAGAGTACATCCTGAAATCGATTTTGGATTTGTTGGAGATATCAATAAGAAAAGTGTGAACAGGAAGCTGGTTTCAAAACTGATCAAGCTGGATCTTGTTCCTGTGTTTTCAGCAATCACCCATGATAGAAAAGGAAATCTTTTCAATACCAATGCAGATACCATTGCATCTGTAATGGCACAGGCTCTTTCAGAGAAATATGAAGTTGAATTATTGTATTGTTTTGATAAAGAAGGAGTTTTAGAAGATGTGAACGATCCTGAATCAGTAATCAAAAGTGTTACTGAAGAAGATTTTACTGTATTAAAAGAAGAAGGAAAGCTTCACAAAGGGATTTTACCCAAACTTGAAAATGCTCTGGGAGCCATAAAAAATAATGTAGATAAAGTGTTTCTGATCAAAGAAACAGAATTGAAAAACCATATAGAAAATCATCATGCAGGAACTGAAATCTGTTTATAATAAAGAAGAGCTATTGAATAATGCGGTCGGATTGCTTAAAAATTTGATTGAGATTCCTTCATTCAGTAAAGATGAGTTTAATACATCGGTAGAAATTGAGAATTTTTTCAAAAAACACCAGATTCCTACCAAACGTTTTAAAAACAATATCTGGGCGGTGAACAAACATTTTGATGTTTTTAAACCTTCCGTTTTGCTGAATACCCATCATGATACGGTAAAACCTAATAAAGCTTATACGCTGGATCCTTTCGTTCCTATTGAAAAAGACGGTAAACTGTTTGGATTGGGAAGTAATGATGCCGGAGCTTCTTTGGTTTCTATGGCGCAGGTTTTTTTACATTTTTATGATAAAGAAGATTTAAAATATAATTTAGTTATTGCTTTGACGGCAGAGGAGGAGATCTCAGGATTTGACGGAATTGAAGCTCTGTTTCCGCAGCTGCCCAACGTAGAACTCGCCATTGTAGGAGAACCCACGCAGATGAATCTGGCGATTGCAGAAAAAGGACTTCTTGTGATTGATGGAGAAATGAAAGGTACTCCTTCTCATGCTGCTCATCCTAATAATGATAACTCAATTATAAAATGTTTGCAGGATCTGCAGAATATTTTAGACTTTAAATTTCCAAAGGTTTCAGAATATCTGGGAGAAGTTAAAGTTACTTTATCAGGAATTCATGCAGGAGTACAGCATAACGTCGTTCCGGAATCGTGCAATTTTACGCTGGATGTGAGGGTGACAGATGAGTATTCTAATCAGGAAGCATTTGAAATCATCCAGTCTCAGATGAAATCTACTTTAACGGCGAGATCATTCAGACTGAATTCTTCAAAGATTGAAATGGATCATCCGTTTGTAAAAGCGGGGATTGAAATTGGAAGGACAACGTATGGTTCGCCCACCTCTTCAGATCAGGCGATTATTCCATGCACATCGGTAAAATTGGGCCCTGGAGACAGTAGGCGCTCTCACACTGCAGATGAATTTATCTATATCCACGAAATAGAAGAAGGAATAGAAATCTACATCAGAATTTTAGAAAAAGTGTTATAAAAATGGAAGATGGGTGTAGGAAGAGGGAAGTTATTACAGTATGTTATTAGCTTCCAGTCTCCAGCTTGAGGCTTCCAGCACAATATATGTTTTGACTCCGCCCGGCAGGCAGTGAAGTTTAGTTTTTAATAAGATTTATGCAAAAAGAAAATTAGAAATGAAAGCTTTGGATAAGGAAATGTTTTTTTATAGTTAATAGTAATAAGGATTGCCTTGCCGGGCATGTCAAAACCAACAAATGTTTTAAATCAAATTGTATCATGAAAAAAATATGGCAGAAGGATGACCTTGCCACCAATATATTAGTCAATCAATTTACAGTCGGGAAAGATCTTGACTTTGACGAGCGTTTAGCCAAATATGACGTTAAAGGTTCTATGGCACATTGCAAAATGCTGGCAGAAACCGGAATTATCACTCAGGAAGAATCAGAACAGATGTTGTTTGTTTTGAATACTATTTTAAATAAAATTGAAGATGGTAGTTTTGAAATTGATAAAGATGCTGAGGATATCCATTCTCAGGTAGAAGCTATTCTCATTGAAGAATTAGGCGATACAGGAAAGAAAATCCATACAGCAAGATCAAGAAATGATCAGGTTTTACTGGATATAAAATTATACTTACTGGATGAGATCCGTGAAATAACTGCTCTTACAGACGAGTTTTTCCAGATTTTAATTCAACTGGCAGATCAGCATAAGAATGTTTTACTTCCAGGATATACCCATTTGCAGATTGCGATGCCTTCATCATTCGGATTGTGGTTTGGAGCTTATGCAGAAGCGCTTTTAGATGATGTGGAAATGTTGTTTTCAGTAAAGAATATCATTAATAAAAACCCACTGGGGTCTGCAGCTGGTTATGGTTCTTCGTTTCCGATCAATCGTGAAAGCACCACGTATAATCTGGGCTTCCAGTCGATGAATTATAACTCGGTGTATGCTCAGATGACCCGTGGAAAGTCGGAAAAAATGTTATCAATGGCAATGGCTACTTTAGCCGGAACACTTGGTAAGTTTGCTTATGATGTTTGTCTGTATCTGAGCCAGAATTTTGATTTTATCAGTTTTCCAAAGGAATTTACAACAGGAAGCAGTATCATGCCTCATAAAAAGAATCCGGATATCTTTGAGCTGGTTCGTGCACGGTGTAACAGAATCCAGTCACTTCCAAACGAACTGATTCTTCTGACAAGTAATCTGCCTTCAGGATATCACAGAGATGTACAATTGACCAAGGAAATTCTTTTCCCTGCGATAGATTCTTTAAAGGAATGTCTGGAAATCTTAAGCTATACTTTACCCAATATTCAGGTAAAAGACGGAATTCTGGAAGATGAAAAATATAAATACCTTTTCAGCGTAGAAAAGATTAATGAAGAAGTGAAAAGCGGAAGCTCATTTCGTGATGCTTATGTGAAAGTAGGGCAGGAGATTGAGAACAATGCGTTTGAGTTTGAACCTGGAAATTTGGAACATACCCACCAGGGAAGTATCGGAAACCTCTGTCTGGATAAAATAGAATATCAGTTCAATAAACTGAAAAATAAATTATTGGGTTAGAATCTAAGCCATTAAGGTCATCAAAAATTTAAGCAAAAAATCAGTGGAATTTCTAAAATTATTTTAGCCTGCTGTCTTTTCGTTGTGAAAGCCTTAATCTTATAAATCTTATCTGCTTAAGTGATCTTAATGGTTGGATTTTACTCTGCTCTTTGAATTTGATGATTGATAAACCGAAGCATTAAGGTAGATGAAGACTGTAAGGTAAGTTAAGAAAATCTGCGTTTTTTAGCTGTATAGTTTTAAAATTCGCTTGCGAATTCCTTAATTATCTTTCACCTCTTAAAAGCTCTTAATGGTTTAATTAAAAGAATTTATTCCAGATCAATTTTAAACTTGGTAGATTTTTTCACTTCATGAAGTACAATAGAACTGTGGTATTGCCCGATGTTAGGAATGTTTGAAATAACATTCACGGCAAATTCATTATAAGAATTAATGTCTTTGGCAATGATCTTTAGCATGTAGTCATACTCTCCGGAAAGGCTGATGATTTCCTGTACTTCATCATATTTTCCGATGTGCCCCTCAAAAGTCTCCAATACTTTCTTGGATTGTTCTTTAAGACGGACATTACAGTAGACTACAATATTTAGCCCCAGTTTTTCACGGTTTAAAAGTCCTACATATTTCTGAATGATCCCATGTTTCTCCAATTGTTTGATTCGCTCATACGTAGGAGTAAAGGTAAGACCAATCTTTTCGGAAATTTCTTTAACCGATAATGTAGAGTCTTCCTGAATAATGCTGAGAATCATTTTGTCTTTTAAATCCATAAAATAATTTGAGTTGTAACAAAAATATTAATTTTAAATGAGAATAAGGAAATACTGAGGTTTTTAATTTATTTTAAACTTTGTTTTTGTGGGTTCATAAAATTGTTGTATCTTTGCACCTAATGAATAAAAAAGCATTTATATCATTAGATTTACCGGGCGAAAGCGCCCTTTACGATATTTATTGTTATTAGCGAAGATTGTTGTCTTCGCTTTTTTTATGCCCAAAAATAAGAATTATGTTTACGATTACAGAACTAAGCACCGAGAGAATCAACAGTATACTGACAGAAGCGCTGGCTTTTGCGAACGGTAAAACTGCTAAAATTGAAGGAGAAGTTTTTTGCTCAAACCTTTTCTTCGAAGACAGTACAAGAACGAAAACAAGTTTTGATCTTGCAGAAAGAAAACTGGGACTTCAGGTAGTTCCGTTTGATGCATCACACAGTTCGGTAAACAAAGGGGAAAGCCTTTATGATACAGTAAAAACCATTGAAAGTATAGGAGTAAATCTTGTGGTAATCCGCGATAAGAAAGACAGATACTTTGAAGAACTGAAAAATATTAAGATTCCTGTAATCAATGGAGGAGACGGAACAGGAAACCATCCTTCACAATGTATGCTGGATCTGATGACCATCTATCAGGAATTCGGAAAGTTTGAAGGATTAAAAGTAGGAATTGTAGGCGATGTAAAACACAGCCGTGTTGCCAATTCAAATGCAGAGGCATTAAGAAGATTAGGTGCTAAAGTATACTTTTCAGGACCCGAACAATGGTTTGATGAAGGAGCTTTGATCAACGGGACCTATCTTTCAGTAGATGAGCTGATTGCTGAAGTAGATGTTCTGATGTTATTGAGAATACAGCATGAAAGACACGATGCCGCCATGAGTTTTACCGCTTCAGAATACCATAAAAGATATGGACTGACCAAAGAAAGAGAGAAAGCCATGAAAAAAGGAGCAGTCATTATGCACCCAGCACCCATCAACAGAGGAGTGGAAATAGATTCAGATCTTGTAGAATGTGAAAGATCAAGAATCTTCAAACAAATGGAAAACGGTGTTTTCGCCAGAATGGCCATTTTGAAAGAAGCGTTGGAAGAAAAAGGGTTTACCTTTAAATAAGTTGTAAAAAATAAAATGTAAAAAGTATTCATGAATACATTAGTACGTGAATACATTGTACAAAAAAATAATAGAAAATCTAATTTTTAAAAATGAAGAAAAAATTAATACTGGAGTCCGGTGAAGTGTTTCATGGAGAAGGTTTCGGAGCAGAGTTGGAAACTGCAGGAGAAGTAGTTTTCAATACCGGAATGACAGGATATCAGGAATTGATTTCTGACCCGTCGTATTGTGGTCAGATAGTTTGTATGACCTATCCGCTTATCGGAAATTATGGTATTAACCGTGATGATTATGAAAGTATTGAGCCGGCAATCAAAGGGCTTATCGTAAAAGAACTTTGCGATCTTCCTTCCAATTTCCGTACTCAGATTACTTTAGATGAATTATTTAAAAAGAAAAACCTTTCAGGAATTTCAGGAATTGACACAAGAAGACTGACAAGAATTCTTCGTAACTCTGGAGTAGTAAAAGGAAAAATTGTAAACGCTGATGCGGATGACGCGGCAGTAGCTTCTGAATTGAAATCAACAAATTTCCCAACCAATCAGGTAGAAGAGGTTTCAACAAAAACACCTTATGCTAACCCTAACAGAGGTTTCAAAGTAGTATTGGTAGACTTCGGTGCAAAATTGGGAATTATCAGAGAACTGTCTCAAAGAAACTGTGATATCATTGTGGTTTCTCATGATACAACGGCAGAAGAAATCTTATTGATGAATCCGGACGGAATCATGCTGTCAAACGGTCCTGGTGACCCGGAAGATGTACCACACGCTTTAGATATGATCAGAGGATTATTAGGAAAAGTTCCAATCTTCGGAATCTGTTTAGGACACCAGTTAATTGGCCTTGCTTGTGGAGCAAAAACTTTCAAGCTGAAATTCGGACACAGAGGAGGAAACCACCCGGTATTGGATTTAGAGAAAAATACAGTAGCCATTACTTCTCAGAACCACGGATATGCGGTAGATCAGGAAAGTTTAAAAGGAACAGATCTTATCGAAACTCATATTGCATTAAACGACAGAACCAACGAAGGATTAAGACACAAAATCCACCCTTGTTTCTCTGTGCAGTATCACCCTGAAGCGAGCCCTGGCCCGGAAGATGCAAACTACCTGTTTGATGAGTTCATTGATCTAATGTACCAATTTAAAAATGTACCAGTTTAACAATAATTAAAATGATCAATTTCGAAAACAATCCTTTAATTGAAAAAACCGTTAAGTTCTCATTAGATATTATAGAGTTCTGTGAATTATTGGAAAGTAAAAAGAAATTTATTATTGCTAAACAATTATTACGTTCTGGAACAAGTATTGGCGCAAATTCTTTTGAAGCACAAAATCCCTACAGTAAAAAAGATTTTGTGAATAAAATTAAAATTGCTGCTAAAGAGCTTGAAGAAACAAAATATTGGTTATATCTGTGTAAACATTCTCAAAGTTATCCATTAATGAAAACTTGGAAACACAGATTATAGAAATTGGAAAGATTATTTATAAAATTTTAAGCACAAGTTTATCAAATGAAAACGGACAGTAACATTGTTACACTGTTAGATTGATAAATTGTTACATTTTAAACCCCTATGAAAAGAAACGATATAAAAACAATTTTAGTAATCGGTTCAGGACCTATCATCATCGGTCAGGCAGCTGAATTTGATTACGCAGGAACGCAGGCTTGTCTGTCTCTGAAAGAAGAAGGCTACAAGGTAATTTTGATCAATTCAAATCCTGCAACAATTATGACAGATGTGGAAATCGCGGATAAGGTATATATCGAGCCGATTTCATTACAGTTTGTAAGCCACATCATCAGAAAAGAACGTCCTGATGCATTATTACCGACACTAGGAGGCCAGACAGGTCTGAATATGGCGGTAGAATTGGAAAAATCAGGAATTCTTGAAGAATGCAAAGTGGAAGTATTGGGAACAAAGCTTTCTGCAATCAACAGAGCGGAAGACAGAGACCTTTTCCGTGAGCTGATGAGAGAATTGAACGAGCCGGTTCCGGAATCTGATATCGTAAATACGGTAGAAGGAGCACTTGCTTTCGCAGATGAAATCGGTTATCCTGTAATTGTTCGTCCTGCCTTTACAATGGGAGGAACAGGAGGAGGTATTGCTTCCACAGAAGTTGAATTGAAAGAAATTGCCGAATTAGGATTAAAGCACAGCCCAGTTACCCAATGTTTGATTGAAAAATCAATCGCTGGTTTCAAAGAAATTGAATACGAAGTAATGCGTGATGCAAACGACAACGCCATTGTGGTTTGTAACATGGAAAATATAGACCCGGTAGGAGTTCACACAGGAGACTCTATCGTAGTAGCACCTTCTCAGACCCTTTCAGACAGAGAGTATCAGTTATTGAGAAATGCTTCATTAAAGATCATCAGAGCTTTAGGAATTGAAGGAGGATGTAACGTACAGCTGGCTTTAGATCCGCATTCATTTGAATATTATATCATTGAGGTAAACCCGAGAGTTTCCCGTTCATCAGCTTTAGCAAGTAAGGCAACAGGATACCCGATTGCAAAGATTGCTGCAAAGATTGCTGTAGGATTAACGCTTGATGAGATCATGAACCCGGTAACAGGAAAAACATATGCATGTTTTGAGCCGGCTCTTGACTACGTAGTAACAAAATTCCCAAGATTCCCATTCGATAAATTTGAAACTGCAGACAGAAGACTTTCTACTCAGATGAAAGCGACAGGTGAAGTAATGGCTATCGGAAGAAACCTTGAAGAATCTTTACAGAAAGCCATCCGTTCATTAGAAACAGGAATCAAGCATTTAGGATTAAAAACAAAACAGGCTGAGGCACTTACTGCTGAAGAAATCGAAAGAAGAATCAGAGTATGTGATGATGAGAGATTATTCATCATCGGAGATGCTTTAAGAAGAGGATACGACTGGGAACAGATCGTAGAATGGAGCAAAATCGACAAGTTCTTTATCTGGAAACTGAAAAAGTTAGTTGATTTTGAAAAAGTAATCGCTGCCAACAAATTTGATAAAGAAACATTAATTGAAGCTAAGAAATTAGGTTTCGCAGATATCAATATCGCAGTTCTTTGGGATGTAAAAGAACGTGAGATTTTCAACTTCAGAAAAGAAAATGGAATCATGCCGGTTTACAAAATGGTAGACACTTGTGCGGCTGAATTTGAAAGTGAAACCCCTTATTTCTACGGAACTTACGAAGAAGAGAATGAAAGTGTTGTTTCAGACAAAGAAAAAATCATCGTACTAGGTTCAGGACCTATCAGAATCGGACAGGGAGTTGAATTTGATTACGCAACTGTTCACTCAGTATGGGCGATCAAAGAAATGGGTTACGAAGCCATTATTATCAACAACAACCCTGAAACGGTTTCTACAGACTTCTCAATCTCTGACAAATTATACTTTGAGCCGCTTACAGAAGAAGATGTAATGAACATCATCGAGCTTGAAAAGCCAAAAGGAGTGGTAGTACAGTTCGGAGGGCAGACTGCGATCAACCTTGCAGATAAATTAGCCTCTCATGGAGTACAGATCTTAGGAACTTCATTAGAAGATCTTGACAGAGCCGAAAACAGAGATAAATTTGAAAAAGCACTTCAGGAACTTGGAATTCCTCAACCAAAAGGAAGAACTTCAACTTCGAAAGAAGAAGCTATAGAAATTGCTAACGAGATCGGTTACCCGGTATTAGTACGTCCAAGCTACGTTCTTGGAGGTAGAGCGATGGAAATTGTATATGCAGAAGCAGAATTGGCTCACTACATGGAAAATGCAGTTGAAGCAAGCCCGGAACACCCTGTATTGGTAGACAAGTACATGGTAGGAAAGGAGATTGAAGTAGATGCCATCTGTGACGGTGAAACTGTAGTGATTCCTGGAATTATGGAACACATCGAAAGAGCAGGAGTTCACTCCGGAGACTCTATCGCAGTGTATCCGCCGCAAAATATCTCCCAAAGCGAAATTGATACTTTGGTAGACTATACACAAAGACTGGCAAAAGGATTGAAGGTTATCGGATTAATGAACATCCAGTACGTTCTTTTCGAAGGAAATGTATACGTAATCGAAGTAAACCCTCGTTCTTCAAGAACAGTTCCTTTCTTATCCAAAATCACAGAAGTTCCAATGGCTAACCTTGCAACAAAGGCAATCCTGGGACAGAAACTGAAAGATTTAGGATACAAAAACGGATTGGTACCAAACAAAGAAGGAGTATTTGTAAAAGTACCGGTATTCTCTTTCTCTAAACTAACGAAAGTTGATATCTCTTTAGGCCCTGAAATGAAGTCTACAGGAGAAGTTATGGGGAAAGATACGACCCTTGAAAAAGCGCTTTATAAAGGATTGGTTGCAGCAGGAAGAAAAGTTCCTATGCACGGATCTATCCTTTTTACAGTAGCAGATAAGCACAAAGAAGAAGCAGCAGCGCTTGCAGCAAGATTCCATGAAGTAGGATTCAGAATCTGGGCTACGGAAGGTACAGCGAAATTCTTCGGAGAAAAAGGAATTCCTTGCAAAATAGGATACAAAATAGGAGAAGAAAGTGTAAATCTTATCGACCTGATCCAGAAAGGAAAAGTTCAGTATGTTGTAAACACTACTACAAAAGGTAAGCAGGCTGAAAGAGACGGATTCCAGATCAGAAGAATGAGTGTGGAAAACGGTGTTCCTTGTTTAACTTCAATGGATACTGTAGAGGCCATCTTAAAAGTAATCGAAAGTATGAGTTTCAAAATGGAGACGATGTAATTTCGAACTAGAATAAATATTAAAATCCCACAAGTTTTCTTGTGGGATTTTTTTATCAATTAATCCAGAAAAAATAAAGGATTCTGTTTACTTTTGCAAAAGCCATTTAAACTCCAGTACAATGAGTATAAAATCAATTACGATAGGATTTCTATGTTGTATTTTCGTAGCAGTGCTTTCAGGATGTTCCTGGATAACTGATTTCTATATTCAAAACCTGACTGACTCCAAAAAAATAATTAAGATCAATTACAGTTATCCCATCTCAAAAGCAATTGATAATGAAGCCGACAGCTTTGCATTTAATTATGAAAGTGGAATATTGTCACCTCGGTCTTTCTATAAAATCAAAAATCCAAAGTCTCTTGAAAAAATAGAAATAAAAGATTCTTCCATTGTTCTTGAGCTTTATCCAAATTCAACAACAAAAATTTACAAAAGCCATAATGGAAGCTGGAGATATAGGATTAAGAGTGTTGAGATTAATGGAACCATTTTTTATCCTTCAGAATTAATAAATAAAAACAGATATATCAGTAAGGATTATGTTTATAAAATTAATTAAAAGTTGACTATGAATTTTTATTTGAAAATACAACGGGCTTTTCTAAAAAGCGTAATAGCGTTTATACTTATTATTGGTTTTCAGGCCAAAGCTCAAAAATCCGAGTTTAATATTGTCGGAAACTGGGAATCCATTGATTACTGGAAGAGTAAAGGCAAAGCAGGCTTTACAAAAGATGGATATGTATCCATTACAATTAACGGAGAAGAAATTGACGGCAAGAATTTTATCATCCACGGAGGTCCTAATAATGGACAAAAGGGAGAACTAAAATATAAAATTGATATGGATAAAACACCAATTGAAATTGATTTTATTGCAGTAAAAGATAATCAGGAAAAAGGAAGACTGCTAGGAATTATAGTTCCGGTTAACGATTCAAAATTCCTTATGCTGATCAACATGAATGGGAAACGGCCTGAAAGTATAGATCATGATGAAACAATGACACTTACAAAGATTGAATAAAATTGATCTGAAAACAATTCAAACCTCATAGATTTCTGAAATCTATGAGGTTTTTTCTATAAATTTTATAATTTAGGTCAGTAAATATTTCGATTAAGAATATCGTGGCATTATCAATTATTTTATGAAAAAAAAAAATTTTGCATTCACTTTTGTATTGGGAGTTATATTTATTCTCAATATCAATTTTCCATTAAGAAAGCAAAATATCTATGGAAAATATATTAACATGAATTTTGATAAGCCAATTTGCTGTGTGGAAGCTCCTCATACCGCTGATACTTTAGTTTTATATAAAGATAATACGTTTAAAAGTAAATTTTACGGGATTGGGACATATAAATTAGATAATGGAATAAATCCTGAAATAGAACTTCATTATACAGATTTTGGTCAGTCAGCTGCTTATAAAACCTATTTTTTAAATGGGATTTTTGAAAAACCTAAGATTGTTCTAAGTGCGGATTCGAATCATTATTATGAAAAACTTGATTGAAAAAGCATAACTCTCAACTAATTATCAATCATTTTTATCACACCATCTTAAAAATGCATTTATGTTTACCGAATTATTTATAAATTAGAGCGTTAAAATTCAAGCTGTTATTATTATTTAAAAAACTAATAAAAATTCCACCAAATCAAAATATAACCATGGCAGAATATTACGCAAAATCAAGCAATTCTTTATCTTTTGAAGTTACAAGAGAAGAAAAATTAATTGGAAAACTTATTTATACAAGTTGGTTTAAATTTAATGCTGTCATTGAAATTGCGGATGGTCAGACTTATCAGGTGGAACCAAAAGGGTTTTGGGGGACTACCATTGAGCTCAAAGATCATGAAAGAGTTCTTTTGAAATTCAGGATGAACTGGAATGGGGAAATTGTGGTGCAGACTTATTTTGATGGCGTGAAGAGTGGCTATCTTTTTAAGCACAGAGGCATCTTTAAAGAATCATTTGTCCTTACAGATCAGGAAGGAGTTGAGCTGATGATTATAAAGCCCAATCTGAAATGGGCTTCCCTGAATTACGAATACCAGATTACAACATCTGATGCGTTTGAAAGCTTTCCGGAAAGAGAAATTGTTTTAATTAATGCACTGCATTGTGCCAATTATTATATGTCGATGATAGCATCTGCCGTGATATAAAAAATAGTTTTAAACCTTAACAGAAATATCATTCTGACGCAGGAAGAATCTCATTTACTATCAATAAACTAGATAGTTCTTAATTACCTATCTAAAGCCTTTGACACAGCTAAACTATCTTCCAATAGTCTGTAGCGTATAATTTTATCATTATGAATACGCATCTGAATACAGAATAAAGACTCTACAATATTACCCGTTACAAGCATTTTTGTCGCAAATTCTCCTGTAATAACTACATTTTCATCATCGTTGAAGATGTGGTCAATTTTAGCAGAAACGGGTTCTGTATTTTTCCATAATAGTTCAAAAAAATCAGATATTTCCTGTTTGTTCTTCCGTTCTCCAAGCCAGGGCGCTTTTTGCTCATCTCCAGGTATATACCAGTCTACTGTGTCAGAAAATAGGTTGATCAATTCTGTAAGATTTCTCTCCGAAAGAAACTGAAGAAATTGCTGAATGTTCTCTTGGATATTGTTGCTCATTGTTGAAATTTATAATTAAGAATAGATTCATTAAAGGTATTAATATAAGAAAAATCTAAATTCCAATTACACAGAATACTATTTTCAAAGGAAATAATCAATAGTAATATCATTTCAGATTTTAATAAAACTCTCTATTAATGGGCTATTTCATTAAGTAAGTTTTATGATTTGTGTCATATTTTTATTTAGAATTAATAAAAATAAGATAATTTTGCGGAACTAACTTAATTATAAAAATGAAAAAAACTATTATTTCTGCAGTTCTATTAGCCGTAAGTATGCTGA
This sequence comes from Chryseobacterium sp. MA9, assembly GCF_024399315.1. Taxonomy (NCBI): domain Bacteria; kingdom Pseudomonadati; phylum Bacteroidota; class Flavobacteriia; order Flavobacteriales; family Weeksellaceae; genus Chryseobacterium; species Chryseobacterium sp. MA9. Next base: position 129,177 of record NZ_CP075170.1, read on the forward strand.
GGGCCCAGGAAACGGATACTATTAAAGTGGCTGAAATCCAGTCCGTATCCCTTCAGGGAACCCATAACTACAGAACCAAAAAATCTGAATCCATAGCAAGACTTCCTCTGGAAAACCTTGAAAATCCTACTGTTTATAACCTTGTTCCCAAAGAAATCATCAGTGAAATGGGAGCAATGGATTTCAACACAGCAATGGCTTCTGCTCCAGGAGTGGTTGTAAGCAACAGTGTAAACGACAGCGGGAATGATATTTTCATGAGGGGATTCAGTTCCAATGCAAGTTTCAGAAACGGACTGATCCAAAACCCAAGAGTACAGTCTGAGATTGCTAATATTGAAAGAGTAGAAGTAATTAAAGGGCCATCCGGAACCTTATTCGGAGGAACTTTAGCCAACTACGGAGGTGTGGTGAATATAGTCACTAAAAAGCCACAGGAAAATTTCGGAGGAATTATCAATTATACTACCGGAAGCTGGGGAATGAACAGAATTACAGCAGATGTGAATACTCCATTGAATAAAGAAAAAACAGCATTGGCTAGATTCAATGTTGCAGCGTATTCTCAGGATTCTTTTCAGGATGCAGGCTATAACAAAGGTTTGTTCTTCTCAGGAAGTGTTTTGTATAAAGTAAGCGACAAAACCACAGTAACACTTGATACCGAGTTCCACGCACCAGACAAAACATTGAATGCTTACGTAAGAAACTCAGAAAAACTGACCTTGCATTCAATGAAAGATCTGGAAGTTGCCTATAAAAGAGCATTTACAAGTAATGATATCGGTTCCAAAAGAACAAACTTTGTAACGATGGCTGAGGTGACTCATAAACTCAATGATCAATGGACCTCAAGAACATCTTACCAAAGAGGTGAAGCCAATGAAAATGAATCTATCTTTTTGGTTCTTAAATATTTGAATAACAATCAGGTAGAAAGAATGATCCGTCCTTTCGACAGCTTTAAAGTGACGACAGATAATATCCAGCAGAATTTTACAGGAGATTTTAAAATAGGAGGCCTAAGAAACCGCTTGGTTGTAGGAATAGATTATTTCCAGCAAAGAACAAAATATCAATTCCCATACTATGAAGCCAACGGATACAGCAATGTTTTCATGCCTTATGACAAAGTGAATCTCGACAGCTCTTCAGCGTGGGATCCTATCTCAAGAAACAAATTCATGAATAAGGAGAGAAAATCCACAGAATCGGATATTACAACATTCAGAACGATTAGTGGTTATATCTCTGATGTGTTGAATATCACAGATAACTTACTGGTAATGGCCAGTTTGAGAGTAGACAGCTATAAAAATGATGATACAGTGGTAAACGGTGTAGAGGTTTCAACCAAGAATGGATATCCGGAAAATAAAGCTACAGGCTACAGCCAGACACAGTTTTCACCAAAGTTCGGATTGGTTTATGAAATTGTAAAAGATCAGATCTCATTCTTCGCCAATTATGTGAATGGATTTAAAAACTACGCTCCGTCACTGAATGAAGTCGGTGTTTTGACAAAATGGGATCCGGAACAGGGAAATCAGATTGAAACAGGTTTTAAAGTAGATCTTTTCCATAAAAAATTACTGACAACGGTGAGCTATTATAATATTAATGTAAAAAACAGACTGGTTGCGGATCCGGGTGGAATAGGAAGTATGCAGGATGGTAATATCAAAAGTCAGGGACTGGAAATAGGTATCATTGCCAACCCTTTCAGAGGATGGAATATCGTTGCCGGATATGGATATAACGATAACAAATATGATGATCGAAGCAAAGACAGCGGAAAAAGAATCGCCTGGACCCCAAAACATGTAGCTAACCTATGGACAAGCTACAAAATTATGGATGGAGCTTATGAAGGACTTGGTTTCGGAGCCGGATTTAATTTTGTAGACCAAACATATATCAACATTGTAAATCATTTTTTCTTGCCCCTCCTTATACAACGGTAAGTGCTACAATTTTCTATGACAAGAAAAAATACAGAATCGGTCTGAAAATGAATAATGCTTTGAATGAAAACTATTGGAACTTCTACGGACAACCACAGAAACCAAGAGAAATCCTTGCCAATTTTGCATTTAAATTTTAATACCTGAAAAAACAGAAAATAATCTCAACGAAAATATAAGGATGAAAACCGCAAAGGTGCAAGTGTTTGATTTATAATACATACCTATTTCTGATGCCTTCAAATATGCTAAAGTAAATGGCAGCAAGGAATAACTCTTTTCACTTTACAAACATGCCGTTATAAATTGTATTGCGCCTTTGCATTTTCTACAATTACATTCTTGAGTAGATGAAAACAGATATGGAGAATAAAAAAACTAATCCTAAAAAAAGGCAGGGGAAATCCCTTACCAAAAGAATCACTGGCTGGCTGCATCTTTGGCTCGGACTGGTTTCAGGAATCATTGTGCTTACAGTTACACTTTCGGGGACTGTATTTGTCTTTTGTGACGAAATCATAGACCTGTGCGGCGGAAATGCTAAATACGTTCAGGCACCGGCTCATGCTAAAAAAATGACACCTGAAGAATTGCTTGCCCGGTTTCATCAACAGGTTCCGGACAGAAAAGCATTCTATTTTGATACTTATAAAGAAGCAGACAGGAGCTTTAGAGTAGCATCGGCAACGAAGCCGCCTAAAGACAAAAACGCAGATAAAGCAGAAAAACCAAAGAAGAAAGGTCGTGGCCCAAGAGGAGTATTTGCCTATCATTACCTTGATCCTTACACCGGAAAAGTCATCGGTTCTACAAAAAGCTATGAATTTTTTTATGTTGTAGCCCATATTCATGCCCAGCTGCTGGCAGGGAAGTTCGGAAAAACCGTAGTCGGAATTGCGTCTATCATCTTTTTTGTCCAGCTTATCAGCGGATTGATCCTTTGGTGGCCTAAAAAATGGAACAAAACAACAAGAACAACAGCTTTTAAAATCAAATCCGGAACAAAATGGCGTAGGAAAAACTACGATTTTCATAATGTATTTGGCTTTTATTCATTGCTTCCGGCAGTGTTTATTACCATTACAGGACTGATTATGGCGTATGAGGTCTTAACCAATCTTACCCAGCAGGCTTTTGGTGGAGCTGTAGATGCTCATACCATTGCAGAAAAGTATGAGCCAAAATTTGATCCTGAGAAAAAAGCTTTAACCTATGCTGATTTTGTAGACGAAAAATTCAAGGAATTTCCAGAGGCGAAACAGTTCAGAATGAGTATTCCAAGAAATGATTCAGCAACAGTCTATCATGTGGTTGCAGCTCAGTTTATTGGCTTAAAAAGCCTTGTCAACGGAAAAAGCATGGAAACGGATAAATACACAGGAAAGGAAATTGATTATCCTAAAGAAGTTCAGATGCATGAAGTGATAGAGCATATGAATTTTGATCTTCATGTAGGATATTGGGGCGGAATGTTCGGTAAAATATTCACCTTCATTATCGGAATTATCTGTACAAGTCTCCCGATTACCGGATTCCTGATCTGGTGGGGCAGAAGAAACAAATCGCCAAAAAAGAATAAAGAAATTAAAAACATTCATCAACACAGAAAAGATTCACACCATGAACAGCTGGTTTAAAATTATATATCTTCCCTTATTTTTACTTTTCATAGTAGGAAAAGCTCAGGAAAAACTGACAATAGGAGAGAAGCAAAACTTATTTTCAAAAGTTTTAAACGAAAACAGGGAAATTTGGGTTCATCTGCCTAAAACCTATAACGATAATGCCATCAATCCTGCAAGATATCCGGTGATCTATCTCTTAGACGGAGAAATCAATTTTGAATATTATTCAGGATTAGCGGATTTCATTGCCAGAACTCCGTATGCCGATATTCCGGAATGTATTGTAGTAGGAATTAAAAATACAGAAAGAACAAGAGATCTTACGCCAACGAAAGCTCAGAAGAAAAGCCCGGTAAATACAGATATTATTCTTTTTGCAGACAGCGGAGGAAGTGAAAATTTTGTAAAATTTATGCAGGAAGAGCTGAAACCATTCATCAATAAAAACTACAGAACTCAGGACTATTCTGTGTTGGTAGGTCATTCTTTCGGAGGATTATTTGCTATCAATACATTTCTTTCACATCCTGATTATTTCAATGCCTATGTTGCTAATGACCCGAGCTTATGGTGGGATAACAAAATTATGATTTCAAGATCAAAAGACTATTTAGAAAAGAATAAAAAGTTTCCGGCAAAGAAATCCTTATATGTTTCCCAGGCAGATAATGAAGAACAGCAGAAAAACTGGAATTCCGATATGACGCAGGCAATTGAAGAGTTTAAAGGGATCATAGAAAAGAACGGATCTCTGAACTATAAACATAGTTTTTTTGAAGGAGAAACCCACGGAACTGTTTCTTATCCAGGGAATTATGAGGCTTTAAAATTCATATTTAAAGGCTTCAGGACGGATATAAAGCAACTTGCTAAAAATCCCCAACTTCTTGAAGAAGATTATAAAAAGTTTTCCGAAAAAATGGGAGCAGACTTTATCCCATCGGAAGCTTATTTGAATGTAGTGATCAAATTCATGAAGAGCAATAGTTTTAAAGAGTCCGAAACCTATTTTATGAATCTGAAAGATAAATATTATCCTAAGAAATAATGAATTTAAAATAAAAAGCAAATCCGCTTATAAACAGATTTGCTTTTTTTATGCATTATAATTCTAAAATGAAGTTTGGCTAAAGCCAATGGATTATTGTTTTTTCTCGCAGATTTTGCTGATTGCGCTGATTCTTTCCAAGAACCCTTTCTTAATGTCTATTATCACAATTGATTGGAAAATCTTTCTCCTTTTGATCTAAAAAACTAATAGAGGGACATCCAAAAGACTGCGCAATGAACCCAAAAATAACAGGAGGTTTTCCTTTAAAAAGATAACCTGTCCACTGGGAAGCATTGACTTTATCGGCATCTATTCCATAAAGAGGCCTGAATTCTCCACCATCACTTCCTGCAAGACTAAACGTCTTCTCAGCAATCTTTTCTTTACGATCATTGATGGCTACAAGCTTGCGTTCTGTGACATTTCCTTCTTCAAGATAATCCTGCAGATAATAGGTCATATTATCATACTGTGCCTGATAAGTCTTTCCGTGAATCAATCTTGATTGGCTAAAGTATTTTTTTGAAACATCAGTACTTGCTTTTTGCCATTTTATAGCCTGCATTTTATTTTCTACGAAAGGATTTTTATTCCCAAAATAGGCGATGGCATTATTGTATCGGTCGTACTCTGTTGTTTTTTGGTGAGTGGCTACCTGAAATCCCATCATATAAGACTCCGGATCTAATTCTTCATCATCTGAATAAGGACTTAAATAAGCTACTGCCTTTAATTGGCTGATCGGCATTCTTTGAAGTTTATTAGAACCGTACTCATAAATATACAATGAATCATTTTCAGTGAGCTGAATTCCGTTGAGCAGTTTTTTTCTGCTGGGAGCATCCAGTTCAAAATGTTGGCGTTCTTCAAAAGACATCTGCTTCTGATTTTTAATAATATCTGCAGGAACAGGCTGCTTTCCTTTATAGACATCTGAAACAGAAATGAAAATATCCATATCAGAATTTTTTTCCGCAGATGAAATGACAGATAAACTGAAAATATTAAAATGAGTATAATCTATTTTCTCTTCAGTTTTTACTGTTTTTAAAGTATCATTCGTGGTTTTTGTTTCTGTGGTAGCTGTTTTCTTCTCTTCTTTCTGACAGCTGAGAATAACCAGTTGAAAACATAAAAGGGTTGCGATAGTTTTGATCTTCATCTTTGTTAATAGTTACGAGTTTATTATATTCTAATTCATTTTGTAGTAAGGCTCTGAAAAGTATTTGCTTGGTTTGATGTAAGCCATTTTCCTTTCTGCATCAAAGATCCAGATAAACCTGCGGAGCATATCAGCACCGAGATAACTCACATTTTGTGTTTTCAGTTCTCCGGAGAAATATCCTACGGAAACATCTTTAAATACACTATTTCCCAGCTTGAAATATGGAAGAATGGCCTGTTTGGTCGTTAAAGTTTTACCTTCAGAATTTTTCAGTGTCTTCTCTCCTGTTACCTTCAGTTTTTTATCCAGATTCTTTGCTTCAGCAAACTCGTTACTGTAAAGAAGCGTTCCTGAAAATCCGGATTGCAGTACAAAATATGCTTCCTGCTGTTGATCACCATCAATAATATTATCTGCTGCAAGATAAAACCCATCATGGTCTAAAATAATATTGACAGGCTGGTAACCTTTCAGGTCTGGCATTTTATCATACATCACAAACTGATTGTTGTCGTAATCAATTTTAAATGCTTTCCCTTCAAAAATACTGGTGCCGATTTTTCCGTCAGCTTCATGTCCGGTTAGTTGATTATCAAAAAAGCGTACATTTTTCTGGGTGATTTTCCCAATTTCTACGGTATTATGGTCACTGACTTCATCTTTGTTGAAAACAATATGATCCGCTTTCCGCTTTCGTTCGGGGGAAATTGAATAATCTTTCATTGCGATCTGGAACATCAGGTCCAGCGAATCTTTTTTGTTGACAAGGGTCTTCACAATGATATTATTGTGTTTTGTGATCCGGAAAGGAATGGTTTGCTGGGCTTTCATACCGGAAAATCCAATAGAAAGCAGCATGAAAAGGACTGTTCTTTTGAGCATTATCAGTGATTAGTGTTTTAAAACTTTAAAATTACCTATTATCTTTGGAAAAGCAAATAATAAAATGAAATGGTTGAAAAGTTACTTCAAAGCGGAATCCATTGGGAAGAGAAAGAATTCAAACGAAATGAGTTCCTGAAGATTTCTGGCAGTACAGATACCTCTATTTATTTTATTGAAAATGGAAGTATCCGGATTTTTATGATGGATGAAAATGAAGAAAGAATCATTCGTTTCGGATACACCGGAAATATTATTGTCAGCCTGGATTCCTTTTTATCAGGGAAACCTTCGGAGCTTTATATTCAGGCGATTAAGAAAACAACAGTAAAAATAGCTTCAAAAAAAACTTTTTATGAATTTGTACAATCCGGTGAAAAACACCTGAAATTTTGGATGAGTATTCTGGAAGATCTGGTATTGCAGCAGCTAGAAAGAGAAAAAGATTTACTCATCAATGCTCCGGGAGAACGCTTTGAGAGAGTTTTAAAACGAAGCCCGAAGCTGTTTCAGGAAGTTCCCAATAAATACATTGCTAATTATCTGAGGATGTCACCGGAAACTTTATCAAGGCTTAAAAAATCTTGAGTTCAGTCAAGATTTAAGAATGATCTGTTCAGGATATTTGCATAAAAAACGTAATGAAAATTTCAGCTTCAGCATTATTAGATGAATTAAAGGAAAGAACCAGCCAGCATTTAGAATATGCGCAGACCCTCACCCTAAAAACAGAAGAAGAGCTGAATTTCAGAACTTCAGCAGACAGCTGGAGTACATTAGAATGTCTGGAACATCTCAATCGCTACGGAAATTTTTATATTCCTGAAATCAGCCATAATATTTCTTCTGCCGGGAAGACTCCACAACCTTATTTTAAGCCTGGAATTCTTGGGAATTATTTTGCTAAAAGTATGCTTCCCAAAGAGAAACCGAACAAGATGAAAACGCTTAAAACAATGAATCCTATCCACAGCCAGATGAATAAAGGGGTAATTGATAGCTTCATAAAACAACAGGAAAAATTACTTGAATTATTGGAAGAAGCCCGACACACGAATCTGGAAAAGGTAAAGACTAATATAAGCATTTCAAAGCTGATCAAGCTGAAGCTGGGAGATACCTTCCGTTTTGTTATTTATCACAATGAAAGACATATTGGGCAGATTCAGAGAATACTCAATTCATAAAAGTTGGAGTTGTAGATGAAATTTTCCTAGTTTTGCGGAGCTAAAAACCTTTTATGAAAAAATATTTACTGGGAATTTTATTATTTTCGATTGTATCATGTGGAAGTTCAGATGATCTTGATAATCTAAAATCCACTAATGAACCTCCATTAGGTAAAATTAAAACGCTTACCATTAAAGATGAAGAACTGGCAAATGGTACAGTTTCCCTTATCGAAAAACTAGATTTTAAGTTTGAATACAACAATGATAAATTGGTTAAGATCTGGGATCTTAATGGCAATTATACTGAAAATCTTGGCTACACCAATGGATTACTAACCTCAATTTCTATCGAAGGAAACACTTATCCCGGACTATCTGACCCTTCTCCGTTTAGTGAAAAAAGAAAGCTTATTTATGATGATAATCAAAGACTTGTAAAAGTAGAAAATTTAAATCCAAACTACGAAAAGAATTACAAAACCTTTGAATATCCATCCGCAGATGTCATTATGGTTAAAAACTATATTAATTATTTCGGAACACCCTTCAACACAGAAATGCTTAAAATCTTTATAAGTAATCAGAATGTTTCCAAAATTGAAAGATATGAGGAAGGAAATTTATCCAAGCTGAGGGATGTGATAACCTATGAATATGATCAGAATATAAACCCTGATTTTTTGATTGACAGAAACAGAATATTGGCATTACCTGAATATGCTTATAATATTTTTATGCTTCAGGATTATTCACAAATTTCCAGGAATAATGTGCATAAAAAGATAAAGTATTATTTTGGTTCGTTGCCTGATAGTCCAAAAAAAGAATTTAAAATGGTTTCTCAGTATCAAAATGATGGCCTCCCTTCCATAATTTATTATCAGGAGAAGATTTCAGATAATACTCCAAATGATGATTTCAGAATATCTGCTATTTATGGATATTAATTTTTTTTTTATATAAATTTAAACCTCGTAAGAAAACTTATGAGGTTTTTTATTGTCACAAAATGAAAATACACCAAAAAAACATATCAACTCCATTGGGAGAAATGATTGCCTGTGCCATAGACCAGGGAATCTGTCTGCTTGAATTCACAGACCGGAAGAATATTGAAAAACAACTGAAGGCTTTGTCAAAGGTTTTGAAAGCAGAGATTGTAGAAAAAGAACATCTTCATTTCAGACAGCTGGAAGAAGAGTTGAAAGAATATTTTGAAGGAAAAAGAAACCATTTTGAAGTTCCATTGTTTACCACAGGAACAGAATTTCAGGAAAAAGTCTGGCAGCTTCTCCGTGAAATTCCGATGGGAGAAATAAGAAGCTATAAGCAGCAGTCAGAAATATTAGGAAATCCAAAGGCAATACGTGCTGTAGGAACAGCCAACGGAATTAATAAAATTGCCATTTTAATCCCTTGTCATCGTGTGATAGGTTCCAATGGAGAATTGGTAGGCTATGCCGGTGGTATCTGGAGAAAACAAAAGCTGTTGGAGCTTGAAAAAGCTATTCTATTTTAAAACTGAAGTTAGAATTTAGAGATTATTGAAAAATAGATGTTCATTTTTCGGTTGTAAAACACTCTGCAATCTTTTGAATAAAATATCCATTATGATACCCTGTCACCGTGTGATTGGTAGCAACGGACAACTAACTGGCTATGGAGGAGGGATCTGGAGAAAACAAAAATTACTGGAGCTGGAAAAGGCTATTTTGTTTTAGTAATTTTTTTTAAAATGTTTCTTCACTCAATCCAGCTGAGAAAAAGGAAAAATGATTAAAAGAAGTAAAATTTCCAATGGCCAGGTATTGATTTTAAAAAAGATTAGACCGGAATAATATGTTAATAGAAAAATATCGGGAAAACAAAAATTAGTAGAGCTGGAAAAGGTTATTTTATTTTGATTTTTTGTAATTTTAAACAAAAATTTACACGTGAAAAAGTTATTAGCAGCAGTTTGCATTTCAGTTTCAGCATTCAGTTTTGCTCAGGATTATTCTGTGCCGGCAGCAAGCCCGCGTCAGAAGGTAGAGCAGCAGTTTTCAATGTCCAAGATCTCTATCGATTATGGAAGACCAGGAGTGAAAGGACGCAAGATTTTCGGAGAATTGGTTCCTTATGGCCAGGTTTGGAGAGCAGGAGCTAACTCATCTACGAAAATTACTTTCGGACAGGCCGTTAATTTCGGTGGGAAAACAGTGCCTGCAGGAACCTATGGATTATTCATTGTTCCTACAGAAAAAGAATGGAAAGTGATCCTGAATAAAGATTTCCAACAGTGGGGAGCTTATACTTATGATCCTAAACAGGACGTAGTGGATGTTACCGTACCAGTAAATAAACTGACAGACAAACAGGAGTGGTTTGAAATCACCCTGAATCCTACAGACGAAAACACCGGAAACTTAGTCATCAAATGGGATATGGCTCAGGCAGAAGTTCCTTTGAAGCCATCAAAATTAGACACTGTAATCAAGATTTCTGACAAATTGAAAGAAATCAAGAAAATAGAATCAGATTCTACTAAAAAGAGCTAAACAATGAATTTTTCTGTTCAGCCTGTTTTAGAGAATGAAGAATTTCAATTAATCCCTTTACAGCAAGGGGATTTTGAATCTTTATATGAAGTAGCTTCCGATCCCAAAGTCTGGGAACAACACCCAAACAAAGACCGTTATAAGAAAGAGGTTTTTGAAAACTTTTTTACAGGAGCTATGGAGAGTAAAGGTGCTTTCAAAATTATTGAGAAAGCTACCGGAGATGTATTGGGAAGCAGCCGTTATTATGACTTTGATGAAGAAGATAATCATATTTTCATCGGATATACTTTCTATGGAACAAAATCATGGGGAAAAGGAATCAATCCTCAGGTTAAAAAGCTGATGCTGGATTATATCTTCCAGTTTGTAGATAAGGTTCATTTTCATATCGGAAAAGAAAATTTCCGTTCACAGACAGCTTTGGAAAGACTTGGAGGGCAAAAAATTGCTGAAGAAGAAGTTGCTTATTTTGCAGAGCCTACAAGAACCAATTTTGTATATGAAATCACAAAAGAAGCCTGGGTATGAAAAAATATAAAATTCAACAGTCACCATTTGTAGTGCCTACTACAGATGGCAAACTGATCGAAGAACATTGGGGAAACTCTACCGGGAATTCTAATGTTTCTATTGCCCATATGGTAGCACCTCCAGACTGGAGCGAGCCTCATCAGACGCCCGAATTTGATGAATTTACTTATATTATTTCAGGAAAAAAGCAATTTGAAATAGACGGAGAAATCATTACACTGGAAAAAGGCCAGAGTATTCTTATTGAAAAAGGAGCGAGAATCCGTTACAGTAATCCATTTTCAGAACCTTGCGAATATCTTGCAATTTGTCTGCCTGCATTTTCTATGGAGTTGGTGCATAGGGAAGAGGAAGGAGTAGATTAAGAAAATTTTAAAAATATAAAAAGGCAAATCTATGGATTTGCCTTTTTTATGTTTATTTCAAAATCTCTTTCAGGAACATCAGGGTGTGGTTCCATGCTCTTTTCGCCATGGTTTCATTATAATCCGGTGACTTTGGATCCGTGAAAGTATGTTTTGAGTGGGCATATGTGATAATTTGCCAGTCGGCATTTCCTTCATTCATCTCTTTGATGAGGTTATTGTAATCATCAGGAGTTACTCCTCTGTCATCAGCTGGATTTTCAACCAGGATTTTAGCAGTTAATGCTTCATTTTTTCTGCTCTGATCTCTCCCCAGACTTCCATGGATAGAAACTATTCCTGCAACAGGAAGGTGTCCTCTGGCTGATTCTAATGCTCCGGTGCCGCCAAAACAATAGCCGATAACAGCTGTTTTATCAGAAATAGCACCATTTTTCTTCAGCTGTTCCAAAGCCAGCGAAATTCTTTTCTGATATTCGTTATAATTCTGTTTGTAGTATCCTGAAGTTTTAGCAGCAGATTCATTGTCAGCAGGAATTTTTCCTTCACCATAAATATCAGCGATAAAGGCAATGTAACCTTGTTTTTCAAGTTCAAGAGCGGCTGTTTTAGCTTCTTCATCAATCCCTTTCCAGGCTGGGAGAATAAGAACTCCCGGAAGTTTTTTTCCTGCATTGGAGGTGATTAAGCCATTCAGTTTCTGTGCACCGTCCTGATAGGAAACAGTTTTAAGTTTCTGACTGAATAAGGTTCCTGAAGCCATAATCATTGTGGCTAATAAAATAGAACGTATCATAATTAATTATTTGTGAATTAGTGAATTGTAAAACAGATTAAAATTAAGAAATATTTAAATGAATTAAAGATTAATTCCAAACTTCTTCAATTCCTTCGTTAAATCGGTATCCGGAAAAACCTGAACGGTAATGAAGCCCAGTGACTGTGCCATTTCAATATTCTTCGGATTATCATCAATGAAAACCGATTCGTCAGCCTTGATATTGTATCTTTCCAACAGCACATGCCAGATTTCAGGATCAGGTTTTATCAGCTTTTCAGTTCCCGAAACTACAATTTTGCCCTCGAATATCTGAAAGAAATCATAGTTTTCCAATGCGTAAGGGAAGGTTTCTTCAGACCAGTTAGTGAGTCCGAACAGGTGATAATCCGTGTTTTTCAGTTTTCTCAGCACTTCTACATTTTGTGGGATCTCACTTTTCAGCATGACGGTCCAATTATCGTAGAAAGCCCGGATCTCTTTTTCCCATTCAGGAAATTTTTTCACCTGGATTTCTGTTCCTTCAGCAAGGCTTCTTCCTCTGTCCTGTTCTACATTCCACTCATCCTGGGCAATATTTTCCAGGAAATATTCCATTTTTTCGTTATCGTTAAAATAATCTTTGAAAAAATATCTCGGATTCCAGTCCATCAGTACACCTCCGAAATCGAAAATAATGTTCTTGATTTTCATATTAATTGGTATTGTGCTTAGTCTTAAAATCAGGCTTTATTTATTCTGGTCTGTAAAACTGATACTGCCCGTCTTTATAGTACGCATTGATATGCTGAAGCCCATTGGTCAGAATAATTTCTCTGGCTCCGATAATCGAGTTATATCTGGCCGTCTGTTCGAATGTTTTTTCCGTTAATTTGATTTGCGGTGCTTTGCATTCTATCAGAATTATAGGTTCTGTTTTCTCGGTCACCAGAAGGTCAACACGTTTGGTCAGCCCATTCAGGACAATCTTTTTTTCGGTGATCAGGGCTGATGTAGAATAGGATTTTACAGTAAGGTAATAATGTATCCAATGCTGCCTTACCCATTCCTCAGGAGTGAGCAGAAGATAAGTTTTACGAACCAAATCATAAATAAAAAACTTATCTTTGTCTTTCTTGAATTTAAAATCAAAAGTTTCCTGAAAATTCAGTTTTGGAAGTTCCATTAATAAGATGAAAGAATTAGATTTAATCCTCAAAAATATTAAAAATAAAGAAGTTTTACCTATTTATTTTTTCCACGGAGAAGAAGCTTACTTTATTGATGTCGCTGTGAAAGCCCTTGAACATAACTTTTTGGAAGAAGATGAAAAAGCTTTCAACCAAACGGTTACCTACGGAAAAGATACTTCTTATCAGGAAGTCCTTTCTCTGGCAAGACAGTTTCCGATGATGGGAGACAAGCAGGTGATTATAGTGAAAGAAGCTCAAGATTTACGATTCAATGAAGAGGAAAACAGAATTTTAGAATCTTATGTAGAAAACCCTGTTCCTTCTACAGTATTGGTTTTTGCACACAAACACAAGAAACTGGACAGCCGAAAAAAGGCTGCTAAAGCTTTAGATAAAGCCAAAGCACTTTTTCTGAGTGAATCTGTAAAGGAAAGCAATCTTCCCAAATGGATTTCAGATGAATGTGTGAAACTTAAAATCAATACAGCGCCCAATATTTCTCATCTTCTGGCAGAATATCTTGGTAACGATCTGTCAAGAATTGTCAATGAACTCAACAAATTAAAAATCATTCTTAAAGAAGGAGAAATCCTTGACGGAACCATTGTTGAAAATCATATCGGAATCAGTAAAGAATACAATATTTTTGAACTTCAAAAGGCTTTAGGAACTAAAAATGCCAATGCAGCCTTTAAAATAGCCCATTTTATGGGAAAGAACCCGAAGAACAATCCTTTTGTAATGATGCTGGCAAGTCTTTATAATTACTTTTCAAACGTTATTATCTATCAAACGATGGCTGGGCAGCCTCCACAGGCAATTGCATCCCAGATGGGGGTAAATCCTTACTTCATCAAAGATTATGCGGAAAGTGCCAGGCTTTATCCTTTAAAACATGCCACAAGAGTCATTTCTATTTTACGGGAATTCGATATGAAAGGAAAGGGGCTTGGAGCTGTGAATATGGGAGAAGCGGAACTGATCAGAGAACTTGTATATAAGATCATCAATGTAGATAAGATCAAAATGAAGGTGTGAGGTGAGTTTGCGGGATATGCTGATTACGGGAAATGAAAACAGAAGTTTTTAATTTTTACAATCCGAAACCCTGAATCCCAACCCTGCAACAACTATCGAAATTCAACATATCAGATATTGACAAGTATCATTAAAATAACTTTAAAAAGACGGTAAAAATTCCGAAATTAGCAGTCTTAATTCAAATTAAATCTTTTCGAACAAAGTAAATTATGGAGCAAAACATTTTAGATTGTGTGATCGTTGGATCTGGGCCTTCTGGCTTCACCGCTGCTATCTATGCAGCAAGAGCAGACTTGAAACCTGAATTGTATACAGGTTTGGAGCCGGGCGGACAATTAACTACAACTACGGAAGTGGATAACTTTCCAGGGTATCCAGCTGGGATTACAGGTCCTGAAATGATGATGGATCTGCAAAAACAGGCAGAAAGATTTGATACCAAAGTTCATTATGAAATGATCACTAAAGCTGAATTCTCTAAGGAAGTTGGTGGTGTTCACAAATTATATGCAGGAAACAAAGAGATTCTGGCAAAAACAGTAATTATCTCTACAGGAGCTACTGCAAAGTATTTAGGTCTTGATGATGAGAAAAAATATGCAGGAGGTGGTGTTTCTGCTTGTGCTACGTGTGACGGATTCTTCTACAGAGGAAAAGATGTAGTAGTGGTAGGAGCAGGAGATACAGCAGCTGAAGAGGCTACTTACCTTGCAAAACTATGTAAGAAAGTAACATTATTGGTAAGAAAAGACGTTTTCAGAGCTTCAAAAGCAATGGTTCACAGAGTGGAAAGTACTCCGAACATTGAAGTGAAGTTTCACCATGAATTAATCGGGATTGAAGGAGAAAACAGCTTAGTAGAAAGAGCTGTGATCATCAACAACCAGACTCAGGAGAAATCTACAGTAGATGTTGAAGGAATCTTTATCGCAATTGGCCACAAACCGAATACTGATATTTTCGCAGGTCAGGTAGATCTTGATGAGAATGGATATATCTTAACAGAGAAAGGTTCTTCAAGAACAAATCTTCCGGGAGTATTTGCTGCTGGAGATGTTCAGGATCATATCTACAGACAGGCTATTACAGCTGCAGGAAGCGGGTGTATGTCTGCAATGGATGCAGAGAAATACTTAGCTGAATTACACTAATATTATTCAGTTTACAATAAAAGCGTACCCGATGGGTGCGCTTTTTTGTTTTATATTCTGTTGGAGAATCGCAAAGGCGCAATTTTTTTAGTTCTTTATGTATAATTTTTAAGACGTAAGAAATACCAAATATTCAGATGAAAATTCATGAAATATCTAATAAAAACATTGATATATTTGTGAAATTACAAAACGACTCGAAATTGCATGTAAGAAACTATAAACTGAACAAAAAACGAATAAAAAATGAAAAGAGTAACCGCCATTGGAGGCATCTTCTTTAAGTGTAAAGACCCGGAACAAGTAAACGAATGGTACAAAACCCATCTCGGATTACCAACCAGTCCATACGGAGCCAAATTCGACTGGAAAGAAGCAGAGTCTGAAAAGAAAGGATATACACTATGGAGCCCTTTTAAAGAGTCTACCCAATATTTTGAACCTTCATCCAAAGAATTTATGATCAATTACCATGTAGAAAATATTGAAACATTGGTAGAGGAATTAAAAAAAGAAGGTGTAACAGTTCTGGATGAGGTGGCTACTTACGAGTATGGAAAATTTGTACACATCCTTGATCCGGAAGGAAACAAGATCGAATTATTTGAACCGGCAGGGGAGTAACCCGATTGATTTTACAACAGAAGGCCCAAGAGTTTTAAAAAATAGAATACAGTCTCTTACTACAATGTAGGAGATTTGTATTTTTTAGTCAAGCTTCATATGTCGTGTTTTTGAATCATTTCTAAAGGAGTTCCATTCATTATAATAAATGTCTTCATACTTAAAGTAAAATTCCTACATTTAACGACTATTAAAAAGAATATGGAATCAAAAGTCATCAAAATAATACACGTTACCGGAACCTACATCATTGAGGCTCCTCATGGAAAACTTAATGAACTGAAAAGCCAGCTGGACAAATGCCTGAACGATGAGCAGGGGGCTATTGTGGTTAAGGGAGAAGATGGAGATCAGTTTGTATATCCGTCTGATCTTTTAAAAAACAGCTTCATTACAATCGTAGACAAGGAATAGATGATCTGTTCGGGAAAAATAATTCCCTTGATTTCTAGTCTATTATTAAGTTTTGTTAAAATTTGTGTTGCAAAAGTTTTGCGGAAATTAAAAATCGTTCTATATTTGCACCACTGAAAACAACGGTATAGCCGGAGTTTAGGGAGAGTTGGCAGAGTGGTCGATTGCGGCAGTCTTGAAAACTGTTGACTGTAATAGGTCCGGGGGTTCGAATCCCTCACTCTCCGCCAAAATCCCTGTAAATGACCATTTACAGGGATTTTTTATTTTCAGGTGCTAATTTAGGTGCTAAATATTTTTATTGGTAATTATATATAGTTCATCAAATTAGATAGTAGATTCCCCTTTGCTGACCTTATATTTTTCGATTTCATCCTCTATTTTATCAAGAAGGAGGAAGAGCGCTTTAAAATCAGAAGTAACTTCACAAAGATCATTAGGAATCATTTCTCTGACAGAATATACATATTCAACAAATATAGAGAAAAGATTTCTTTTCAAAGTTTTGGGAGGATGACGTTCTATAAAATCTACAATAGATTCACTTAAAGGTTCACTCAGCTGTTTCATTTTTCTCAATTTTAGAAATTAATCCTTTCTCTGCAACTAATTCATACAGTTCATTCATCAGCTTGTTTACAATGGCTTTCATTTTTTCGATATCTTCCTTTCAAAATAATCTTCCCGATGATGCAGTGTTCTGTTGTGATCCAGAAAAGAGAAAAATTTAAGCCTGAACTCATCAAATAAGTATTCATGTCTTTTTAATTCAGGATTTGCATACAGGCATAATTTCCATAAAAAATGGCTGGGAAGATAATGGGGTTCGTAGCAAAGCTTTGCAAAAATATAAGTCCTGCAAAATGAAAGGAAAAATAAAGAAAATACATACGGTAGTCCCTGATAGTTTTCCTCTTTATTCTTTACAATACCCAAAAACTGTTTAGCACTGCTCTCTGTGGATTTACAGAAGCTTTGTAAACTAAGATAATTCGAATAAGAAGTATCATGAGGGTTTTCCCAATGAGGCTCAGGATGATAAGGGTTAGATTCATAGATTTTGTTTTTTTTCTGTATGATATTAACAAAAAAAGGTTGTTGGATACATAAACTTTTCTGAATCCATTGGCGGTCATGAGCAATGAGAACATAATCGTTAGTTTCAGCACTTCTGTTTCTTATTTTATGCCTGATATTCCTTAGAAAATCATTGCTGATATTAAATCCGATTAGCAATAAATAATAGGTGGTGATTTCTCCGTATACAACTTTATGAAAGAGATACATCTCTTCGAGTTCTTTAGATGATATAATGGTTTCAACTGCCATATCAAGGGGTTCATCCTTCTGATCGGTAATATCAGTAATTAATCGGTTATCCGTGTTTTCTTTTTCAGCAAAGCTGTTTTTTATTAGATTTTTAAAATGATCAAGCCGTATTTTAATCAAGAAGAATAAACTATGTTCTGCAATGGTAAAAGCTTTATACATTTCATCTTCATTAGTATCCCTCTTTACTTCTTCAATCAAATTTAAAAGATAATAACTGTCACTGTTTTGTTTTACAAAATACTTTTGAATTTCAGGAATATATAATGATAAATTCATGATCCGTTTCCGACAGATGATGCCGTAATGAAATCAGTGTATCTCGCATTAAAAGAAGCTACTAAAAAATGGTCGATGCCTATTCAGAATTGGGGTGTTGTTCTCAACCAATTTATGCTTATTTTTGAAAAAAGGCTCAGATTATAAAATCTAAGCCCTGACTTTTTAACTTACACACTTTATGGGATAGTGTTCCAAAAAAACCGTCATTTAACTTGAAAAAAGTAAATGACGGTCAACTATTTTTAAATTTTGCTTAAACCGAACTCAGGTTAAATAAATAATTACAACAATATAAAAAAAGGTTCAATCAGATGATTGAGCTTTTTTTATATTGTTGTAATTTTCAAGAATATCGAAAATTAAGTAGAAAAATTTTTCCCATATTATATGAATTAGTCAATACTTAATCTGACAGTTATAATCAAATTGAATAACTTTAAAACAGATTAAGTATTAACTAGTTCACATTAATACAGTTTCAAATAGACAGGGGACCCGTAAGATAATTAAAAGATTTTATTAATGGTGAAACCGCAGTTAAATAGGGTTTAAACAGTATTTAAAAAAAGCATCCAAATCGGATGCTTTACTTATATTTTTGGATGAATTGTTTTGCCGTTTATACATTTTAGATTGCCTGTTCTTGATTAATTTATTTAAAATAATTTATGTCAAGCCCCATTGATAAAAGAAACCAACATATTTGGAACATTACCCAGCATTACTCTGGTTCAAATACATACACGTTATCCAGAAAATCACCCACGGCAATAAAACCTCCTACTGGAACCGGGTTATTATAAAAACGATTTCCTTTACCTTCACTCTCAATAATATCTTCAAAAGAATGAACTTGTACCGATATCAAAGCCACCAATAAGATTAGCTGTGTCTTGGATTGTTTTTTTTAATTTTAAGATCATATATTAACTGTAGCTCGAGCTGATTAAATTACATTGTCTTAGATTGATAAGATAATGCCAGTTCTACAATTTCCTCGACACTAGGATCATACTTAGATAAATCATCTGTTCGTGCGTTATAATTTTCTGGATAAAAAAATAGATTAGCTCCATTAGGATGAGGAACATTTTACTGAATAATTCGTAATACTCATCTATTTCTTCTTCAGTTCCTTCACTGTTTACTATTTTATATCCTAGCTCTATCAATTCTCCTTTATTCACGTTAATCTTCAAATATTAGGTTACTCAGCATTACTCTGGTCAAAAATCTAAATTGATTGAGGATAAAATTTAGATTGCTTTTATTTTTTCTTCCAACCAAGAATATAATTCCTCTGGAGTATTTAGTCGTTTTTCACATCCTTCTGTAATTAAATTTTTGGAGTATTCTTGAACTTCAACATATGATATGTTAGAAAAATCTTCAAAATCTTCAACTAAAAACTCATCAGACTGATAGAAAAAAGTAGACATAAAATATCCATATTTGAGGCAATTCAATAAATTATTCCTACTGATTTTATCTTTATTTTCAAGTATAATACTAAACGGATTTATTTTTAAAAATTTATTCAAGATGATCAAATCATCATATTCATATAGATCGATAATCCTTCCATCCGGATTGTCAGGTATTGCTGGCCTATTAGTGTTCTTTATCAAAACCTCTTGCCAATCCTGCTTTGTAAAATCTATCCATAATTCCGGATTTGATATAAATAAACCTTTAGTGACCTTATATAAAGTCATAGAATATATAAAAGCATCAATCCTTTCTCTTTTGGAGAATTGTTTGAAGTATTCTTTATATAATTCCGAATAATCAATATTAGGATTGCTATCCATCATTTTTATAAAATCTATTGCACTCATATCATTACTTTATTTTTGTTGTAATTTCCTTCCATCCTTGCAAATTTTCTGTAGTTTGATAACCTATATTCAAATTAGAATTTTTTAAGTCTACATTTAATATCTTAAATATTTCGGGAAACTGTTCAGCTTCTATTTTTGTTGGCTGATAATGCCCCGACAAATTTGATATTCTTTTTACTTTTCCTTTAACCAATTTCAAATCTCCTGCTGCTAAAACATCTTTTGCTTCTCCCAAAAAGTGATGTTTACGTCCTAATAGCAATTTACCATCGTTTGTAATTATATAGTCAACATTTTGTGGATAATTTGCCAGAGCTCCATCAATCTTAATTAATCCATTTTCAACTTCTGCAGTACCATAAAATTTACCATCTAAAGGAATTGGATCATTTGGATATTTATTTGTGATTGAATTAAACTTTTTTAGTTTTTCAAAGATTTTAGTATTAACTATTTCATCTAATTCATTTTCGGCATCATCAAAAACTTCTTTAACTTCACTTTCAGCCGTTTTCTCTTCCAGTTTCTTAGAAAAATCATCAGACTCTTTCCTCAAAGTTTCATAATAACCTTCAAGATATTTTTGAGTTTGCTTTTCTAGTGCTAACTCTTTTTCTGCTTTGGAAAGATTTTTCAATAAAGAAATTTCCTCTGCGGCTTTACTGGCTTTCCCGGCTTTTAATGCCGGAACTAGAAGAGTAATAATATCTGGCATCAGCTCTCCAAGTTCTTTATAGCGATAATACTGATTACTGCCATATTTCAAATACCAATTAGGAATTTCTTTTATTGCAATGCGAAACTTTTCCCATAGCTTTTTTAGAAAATCTTCAAAATTATAAACGATTTGACTTAAAAGATTTTCGAAAGCTTCTCCTAATGCATCAGTAAGCGCAAAGCCAATCCCACCTTGCAAATTTTCTGTTGTTTAATAATCTAATGAAATGATATGAAATGATATGATATGAAATGATATGATATGATTTTAATTTTTTCTATTTAATCTAAGCCATCATAAAAGTCAGTATTGCTATTTCTTTTAACAATACCATTTTCTCTTTTTTCAAAAATATAATCTCCGTTAAGATCAAAATAGTAGTCGTCATCAGGATAAATTTCACTGACAATTTTATGAACCATTTGTAATACCGATTTTCTTAACAATATTGGATCTGCGTCTTTTTGTAATACATCCATGGAAATATACGAAGCGTTATCTAATTCTAAATCAACGATTTGATTGTCAAAATTACCATGAACATATCCAAACTTTGAGGAACGAATATCTGAAATTAAGAAAATTGAGCTTTTATTTTTTTCGATTAAATCAGCTAATTTTTTTTCTCTTCGACTTTTCTTTTAAATTTTAAGTAATAAGTAAGCGACATATTTTTTACTTTTTTATCGTTAAATAGTTAATTTTTCCTTCTTTGGTTATATACATTACTTCTTCCAGTCCTTCTATAGGCCAATCTGAAAACTGCTTTTGGAGTTTTGCTATATCGCCATCCCAAATTTTTAGATGTAAAACAACTCGATTGGTTTGTCTTTTTTTTATCTTATCTTCTACTTCAAACCAAATTCCCTGAACTTTTTCAAATTGAGCTTGAATATTTGTTTTAAATTTCATTTTTTTCTCTAACAAAAATCTTTTTTACGCTCAAATTTCATATACGGATTAATGAAGCAAACCGTTGTGCTTTATTTTTGAGTGGAATAAAAGACATTATAAAAACTTACGTGAAAATTTAAAGTTCATTCAAATATTTTTTAAAATGTCCATGTGGTGTTTTTGATTGTGAATCATAAAAAAACAAATTCATATCTTTTGAGTCAAATAATTTTTTATAGAAATTATAATATGAAAAAAATTCCTCATATCTATTATCGGTCATTTTAATTTCATTAAAAATAATTTCTAAACTATTAATTGATAGAGGTTGGTTTAGGGCAAAATGGTCTTTTAACCAATTCTCAAAAAATCCTTGGAATTTTTCCAAAAGTACTTCCCTGTTTATATTAAAGTCAGAAGAATTGATTAGGAGTAAATATATTTTTTCATCATCTTTTTTTATAAAAGATAAAAAGCTCTTAAACTTTAATTCAAAATCATTACAAACAGTAATTCTTTTATTATCATATGTATATAATTTTTTCATTTTTATGGTTTTTTAAATTTCAATTCAATCCAATATATTTCGGCAGGTCTATTACCTCCCAGGTCGAGAACATCCCAGTCATCAATTAATACTTTTGTAAATCCATTTTTCTTAGCTATTTTCCCAGTAGGAGTATTAAATGCAGAAATTTCTTTAGATAGATGATTATCTAAATAATCAAAGGAAAATGATTTTAAGTTTGTTGAAACTCCATTTTCATATTTTGCTGCAGATAGCCATCTTGCCTGAATTCCATTTACCATCTTGCCTTGTTTTTCAAAAAAAGAGATGGATTCTTCAATAATTTCTGTGCTAAACTTTTGTTTTTGAAGGTTTCTAGGAATATTAATATCAAAAGAAAGATATCCCCCATTAGAGATACTGGCACTTCCCATTTCAACGTCTTCATAAAAATATTTTCTAACATTATTTTCATATTTAATTTTAAGTTTATTTTTTAAAATTTCTTTTTGTGTCGGGATTTGTTCATCTAATTCATTTTTTACATTATCAAAAGATTCCTTAACTTCACTTTCAGCTGTTTTTTCTTCCAGTTTCTTAGAAAAATCATCAGACTCTTTCCTCAAAGTTTCATAATAACCTTCAAGATATTTTTGAGTTTGCTTTTCTAGTGCTAACTCTTTTTCTGCTTTGGAAAGATTTTTCAATAAAGAAGCTTCCTCTGCAATCTTGCTTGCTTTTCCAGCCTTTAATGCCGGAACTAAAAGAGTAATAATGTCTGGCATCAGCTCTCCAAGTTCTTTATACCGGAAATATTGATTACTACCATACTTTAAATACCAATCGGGGAATTCTTTTATTGCAGTCCGAAATTTCTCCCATAGCTTTTTTAGAAAATCTTCAAATTTATAAACAATTTCATTTAAAAGATTTTCGAAAGCTTCTCCTAATGCATCTGTCAGCGCAAAGCCAACTATGCCTGCTGAATCATACTTATAAAAAACAATTTCTGTAGCAAACTAGTTCTAATTAAAGAATTCTAATTTTTCATTTAACCAATTTTTTAATAAATCAGGATTGTCAAGTCTTTCTTTGCAGCCTTGTAATTTTAGTTTATTTGAATTTTCTTTGAGATCAGAATATTTTAAATTACTATCTTCAAGTAATTCTATAATATAATCTTCGGGATCATAAAATAATCCACTTAATAAAATTCCGTAATTAAAACAACTTTTTAAATCAGTCTTTGTAAGTTGGTCTTTATTTTCCAATAATAAATCGAAAGGATTAATTTTAAAATATTTATTTAATATTATTAAATCTTTGAAATTATTTATATCCCAAATTCTAGAATCAGAATTTTTCTCTATAACTGGTCTTGGAGAGTTTTCTTTTAAAACATCTATCCAATCCTCTTTATCAAAGTTCATCCAGATCTCAGGTAGACCAATAAATAGATCTTCTTTTAAAAGTATATTATCAATTGAAAAAGATTCAACCCAAAATTCTTTTTTGCTTTTTTTATCAAGATTTTTAAAAAATGTGCTATAGTCGTTTAGATCTTGATTGTTATTTTGTATTTGATCAATAATATCTAATGCCTTCATAATAATTATTTTTTTATCTTTTTTTGAATAGTTTTTGTCCCGTCAAGTGATTCTTTACTTTCATAGGTTATACGCAACCAAGCTTTATCTAAGTTTACTCCTAATGTTTCAAAAATATCAGGAAATATGTGTGCCTCATCTAAAGTTGGCCAAAAATGACCTGATAAATTTGTAATTTTCTTTACAGTTCCCTTTCTTACAGTAAGGCCACCTGCAGCTATTATTTCGTTTTCATTCGCAAGAAATACATGTCTGAACCCTAATCTCAATTCTCCATTATTTGTAATAACAAAATCTACATCTTCATAATTAATTAGCTTATCTACAATTCTTAGCAAACCATTATCAATTTGTACAATGCCATAAAATTTCCCATCTAAAGGATTTGGATCATTTGGATATTTATTTGTGATTGAATTAAACTTTTTTAGTTTTTCAAAGATTTTAGTATTAACTATTTCATCTAATTCATTTTCGGCATCATCAAAAACTTCTTTAACTTCACTTTCCGCAGTTTTCCCTTCCAGTTTCTTAGAAAAATCATCAGATTCTTTCCTCAAAGTTTCATAATAACCTTCAAGATATTTTTGAGTTTGCTTTTCTAGTGCTAACTCTTTTTCAGCTTTGGAAAGATTTTTCAATAAAGAAGCTTCCTCTGCAATCTTGCTTGCTTTTCCAGCCTTTAATGCCGGAACTAAAAGAGTAATAATGTCTGGCATCAGCTCTCCAAGTTCTTTATACCGGAAATATTGATTACTACCATACTTTAAATACCAATCGGGGAATTCTTTTATTGCAGTCCGAAATTTCTCCCATAGCTTTTTTAGAAAATCTTCAAAATTATAAACAATTTCATTTAAAAGATTTTCGAAAGCTTCTCCTAATGCATCTGTCAGCGCAAAGCCAATTCCATCTCTTGCAATAATCATTAGTAAAGAGACTAAATCTACAATTCCGGCAACAAACTCTATACATCCATTCCAAAGACCAACTAAAAAAGCATTGAGATTGTAAATCTCATTAAGCATTTCTCCCGCAGGTAAAATATCATCCAGTATTTTTAACCCGCTATCTATCAAGGAAGAAAACTTATCAAACAAATATAATAAAACATTGTTTAATATTTCTTTAAAGATCTTCTCTATAATTACATCATTTTGTTCTGGTTTTGTGATGTTTTCAATCTGCTTTTTTAGCTTTGCTTTTATTGATTCTTTTATACCTTCTCTATTTTGCGGAACTATAACATTTGGTAGAAAGGCTGGTGTAAAACCTTTTTCTAATAATGCATTCCAAAACTTTTCCTCTTCATATTTTTTCAATCTCATCTGTTGAGAGATTTCTAATATCTTCTTAGGAGTATTTAAACCAATATACTCTTCACCTTGTAAAAAAAGTAAAAACCATGATAAGTCATCAAATTTCTTTTGTTTGTAATCATATTTTATAGCTTTTGCTAAAAGATTTTTTAATTCACCGGTATTAAGTTTCGTTTCTTTACTGGTTGCAGCAAATTCTAAACTTGAATCATTTTTTAACTCAAAGGGCCTTTTTAAAAATTCTGCTGTTAGTTCTTCCGCATCTGTTTGCCCTAATAATGGGAACTGATGATTTAGTTTTTGTACTGCTTTTATACCAAGTTTTACCCTTACAATTCTTCCAAAATCAAATCTCCCATCATCTGTTTCTATTAAAAACATAACCTCATTCTCTTTTGGTTTAAAGTCCGGATTAGCATATTGTTTTAGAATTTCCTGTCCGTCAGGATTAGCATATACCACAAACTTTATATCATCCCAGTTTTCATTTATAGAATTGTTGTAAAATGAAGTCAATGCAGAACTGAACTTTTTAGGGAGATCAATAATACTGAAATTTGTTTCATTGAAGACTCTTGCAGGTCCATAATCGGCTAATGCAAATGACGGTAATCTTTTTTCCCAATACTGTCCAAAAGGACTGTCTTTAAATGCACTGATTTCTTCAAAAGTATTTTTTTTACTATTGAAGAAGTTTTGCTTACCAAGCAATCCATTTTGTATATCATCTTCTGAAAGGACTTTAGAACCAATTAGATTCCCCCTTCCTTTACTATTTAAAAGATCTAAACTCATTTTGTGATTTTTAAGATTAAAAAGGCAGAGTTTTCAGGCTCTGCCTTTATTTTAATTATGAGAGTTTATCCAGTTCATCTTTGTGAGCTTTCGCGAACTCCTGGAGATAATAGGTCAAAAGTTCTAAAAATCTGACTTTGTTGTTTTTCAAGAGCCATAGCATATATTTATAGCTCGGTACTTTTACCTTGTCATGGGTCATATCTTCTGTCGGTTCTTTTAGCGGAAGCTCTATCGGGCTACTGAATTCATCATCAAGAAGATAGCTCGTCGTTTCTTTGTAGATCACCCATTCCGGAGCCGGCAAAGAGATTTTCAGCTCTTCACCGCTTTCTTTATCTTTCAAGACCTGCTCATATCTGAAATAGATAAACTGCTGTTCAGATTTAGCATCAATGTCCAGTACACGGATACTTCTATCAAACTGGGAAAGGATTGGATGTGCGTGCATTGGTAGTTCTGCAAGGCCTAAAGAAGTCCCTTCGATATTATTAAGCACTTCCTGAATGTTTTGAGGTATAATTAAATGTTCGTTCATGATTTTATTTTTTTTAATGTGTTAAGACAATAATATTTTCCCTATTAGCGTCATACTTAATGATCCTATCCCCCCGCCGCCTCTTGTGGCCATAAACCTTCTGGGATAGAGGTCATAAGAACTGTTAAACTGTTGATACGTTTGGCCATTGCCTTCCGC
Organism: Chryseobacterium sp. MA9; assembly: GCF_024399315.1. Taxonomy (NCBI): domain Bacteria; kingdom Pseudomonadati; phylum Bacteroidota; class Flavobacteriia; order Flavobacteriales; family Weeksellaceae; genus Chryseobacterium; species Chryseobacterium sp. MA9. The sequence goes on from NZ_CP075170.1 coordinate 155,642, forward strand.
AATTACATATATGACCCCATTGTAGTAGGCGATATGAATTGTATCATTTCGGGTAAGTGTTAAATTAGGACCGTTATATATTTTCCATTCGCCAGAAACTCCCGCATATACGACTCCATAGAATACGTTATCATCACCGATCAACCCACATTGCCACCAGGTAACGAAATTAGCTCCATTATTTCCTTGTGCATTATCTACAGCGAACGAAACCATAAATCCTGAATTAATATCACTTGTAGATATAAGGTAGTCGGAGGTCGTATTACATAGCAATCCTAAAGCAACCGCAGTATCATTTATCGTTCCTGAGCCACTGTTGATAACCCAATTGGCTATACCATTAAATTGACTATAGGTCAGGCCTGCTTTTACAACCAATTCCGGTGAGCTGACATTAGTTAACCCATTATGTGTTACAAATACCTGATAATAGCCTTCCGGCTTTGTACTCCAGTTGATTCCGAAATTGAGATTATTAGGGAAATTCTGCATCACCGTAAAATTATCTACACTATACTCTTCAGGAACAGGAAGGTTAGTTCCGTTTACATCTTTAATCCTCTTAATTTTGATATAGGCATTGGGTGAAATATTATCAACAAAAAGGTTGAGACCAACCAATGTGGTATACTGGATGAAGTTTTTGGTATTATCAATAAAAGGTAATAACAGCACATCAATTCTTGGAGTTCCTGTTGAGAAATTTTCTGTCGAAAGTTTCATATTATTTCTCCATGCTGTTTTTTCAGTATCGTTTAGTAATAAAGGATAATTTGAGATTATATTTTTTCCGTTGGTCCAGGAAACCTGTCCGGAAGCATTCTGAACCATCATCCTGCTGAATGTTGTATCTGCGGATTTATCGCTAAGTCCTGTAATCGAATAATAAAGCCCTGAAGTATTGAGCGTCCAGTTGGCTCCTAAGGTAAGCCCGGCTCCGGCCACTGTTGTCAGGGATGAATTGGCAATATTCTTGCCCAGGTCTCCCGCAGGAAGTTTTGCAGCTTCTCCATTAACATTCAATCCTATGATCTTTGGATAATCCTGGGCATTACCATCTACCTCCGGAATATCTAATTTTAGGGTTAATCTTTCCCGGGTATTGGTATTGTACTGCGCCTGGGTTGTAATTCCTTCTGAAATAAGATCCAGATCTGAAATGCTGACATGGTCGTCTGACAGCTCTACCGGGATTGATCCTTCAACCACGGCATGGGTTTTTAAGTCTCCATTGGAATCAATGGCATAGTCTGTATAAGTAGCAGAGCCTAATGCCGCTACCTGGTAAATGACGTTAATCTCCCTTTCACCCGCTGGAGGCAGGGCATTTACTCTTATAATTTTTCCTATATTGGACATGCTTTTTATTTTTTAATTAAAGGATTTTTTACAGCCAGTCTCCGGTAATGATTTTTTGTTCTTCACCCGGCTGCACGCCCAGGAGGTTATCATTTGGTACAAAATTGAACTTCTCCGGAGTAATTACTTCTGACGGCACTTCAAAATCATCAGGGTTTTCTGTAGTAAATGGTAATGCATGCGCTACTTTTAAACCAATACTTTCTGCCTGAAGGATATTTAATGCCGTAGGGATTCTTGTCAGCCATGCCTTTCCTTCTTTTTTACCTTTAGGTTCTTTCATTTCATCTACGATCGATAAGTACAATTCATCCCCAATAACAGGAACTTCGCCGCCATTCCAGATCTTGCCGGTAGCCAGGTAGAACTGAACGGAATCTTCAAAACCGGGACGCACCGTTACAATTACTCTAGCCATACCGCTCTGTAGGAAATTTCTAAACAAAGGATCCGTATTTTCTGACTGATACAAATCCACCCAGTTTTGCCTGTTCGCCCAATAGTAAGGATACAGGTAATAAGAGAGATTATCCCACTCAAAAGCCTGTTCCATGAATTTTACAAAAGCTGTGTACTTGTCGAGTTTTGAAGAAAGTACGGTTTCATAATCGTTAAATGAGCCTCCCTGTGTAAGTCCGGATAAACCATATCCATGGGTAGAACCAGCAGCTCTGTCAGACATGTAGGAAATACAATTTTTGCGTAAAACAGTATTTTCAATCTGTCTGTAGAAATTTGGATTTGAATCCTTAATAACTACGGCTTTATTATCCGCCTCAGCTTTAGCATTATTGTAAGCTATAAGAGCATCTTCATAGGCATTGATAATAGCATTGAAGGTTTTTTGCAGCCATGCATTTTTAGCCTCCTGAGTAAGCCGGCACGTGATATTTAAAGCCCCCTGCATAATTGGGCTTTCTCCTGTTGCAAATGAGAATTCAAGTTTATCTTTTACATTTAACCCGTCGATGGTGCCGCTTTTTTGGGTATCTGCGGTACTCATGATCCATGACGTGCTTTTACCCGCTATAGACATAAAGGCAGCATGGTTACCAAGAAAGCCATGAGGCCAGGTATTGAACACATACTCAACACTGGTAGCAGCATATCCTTCAGGAATAATAACTTCCCCGTTTCCATTTACGACCTGGGTATTTCCGTCATCTTTACCGCTAAATCCAGGATCCCGACCCGTAAAAGCCTTGGTGATGGAAAAAGACTCCATGGGCTTTTCATCAAGCTCTGCATTATATTTACCCATCCAGTATTTCAATTTCACCTCATTGGATAAAGCGCTGTAATCACTAATCTGCATATCACTATCTGCTCTCGGATCAACAGGTTTTATCAAGTCCATCTGGTCAGGGTCTTTTATTTCTTTCATCCCTAATAAATGAAGCCTGGCGGGTTCAGGGATCATGAACTCAAACATCGTTCTTTTGCCATAATTATAGATCTGGTTTTTCATGAGTTTATCAACCCATCTATATACCCCGACAACATGTTTATCACCTTTTCTGTTATCCAGGCCGTGAGAATTATTTTCTTCAAATTCATCAATGATTTTTTCAATTCTTTCTTCATGAATTTTTGTTACAATCCTATCCATCGCCCTGGAGGTGATATCCTGAGCCTGTGTTGTGGCTTGTCTGGTGCTTTCTTCTTTTGATGTCTGATGAGCATTACTTAAGCCTAAACTTGTATTAATATTAAAGCCTCCACCACTATAACCTGCGCTTACACCAAATTGTGTGCTGTTATCGGAAGCTTCCTGCAAAATTTTTGAAATCTCGCTCTGCATTTCAAAACGATTGGCTGTAGTGGTATCCGTAAGCTGTTCCCGTTCCGTATCTGATGATGTAGTGGTTGTGTTTTCACTTCTTCTTAATCTTCTGGTAGATTTTTCGCGGTATTCCCTGGCCATCACGTTTTCTATATGGGCAACTTCGCCCTCTACATAAGCATGGGTACTTTGCTCCACCTTTAAATAATCGGCGATACCAATGTTTTTAAACCCAAACCCGGAAGGGATAAAGTTATTTTCATCGTCAATGATCTCAGGATCTTCCCCTTCTTCAACCTGAAGAACAAAATCTCCTGTATTGCATGCTCTTGCCGTAATACCGGGAACGGTAAACTCGGCAACCCTACCGTTAACAAACACCACTTTAACCCTTAAGGTAGAATCCTGAATGGCATAAAAATCTACACCTGGACTGTATAAATCATTTAAGAAAATGGTATTTCCCGTTCTGGTTTTAACAAAGTAGTCTCCGTCAATTGAGGTGGGTGATCCATTGGGAGTGAGGGTATAGGATAACAAGTTCACATCCCATGAAGAATCCGGAACATTCAAAGCCAGGTTAAGAGTATACCATTTGTATATGAAATATGGGCAAACCTGGAAAGTAAATGGAACAGAAATAGTCCTTGAGGCGGGAATGAGAATACCTCCGATGCTTTTATAAACTTCTTCATTTCCCTGAAAATTCTGGACGATTAGGTTATTAAGTTCCTCGACATTTTTATCAACAGCAGTATTGATTTCTACAAATGTATTCCTCCCTTCTAAAACAGATTCAAGATCACTAATGCTTTCTTCCACAGAACGTAGAGACGGCTCTTTTTCGGGATCAAACTTATATCCCAGGACATCGAGTAAAGCTTCTAAATTTTCCGGTTTTAGTTCTGTTACCAACGATTCCGCACTTACCTCATCCCTAAACTTGAATTCGAACTCCGGCAGTCTTGGAAAAGGAACTGCCGGGAGCTGCTGGCATGGGTCTTCAGGGTTGTATTCTGTCCCGGGAGGTCTGGTGCTGCAATATTCTTGTTTAGAATCAGCAACAGCTTTGTTATATTCTTCAAGAAGAGGAATCACTCTCTCTTGATGTGCTTGATTCTGAATTTTAAATTCTGCCTGGTAGTCTTTATTGTATTGTTTTACGATGACAGAAAGATTCCTGTTCAGCAGCTCAATTCTACTAAGCTTCATTTTTACAGCAGACATTTCCTGCTGTTTTTTCATATCATCAGTAGGAAGAGAGGGCACAACCTCCCTACCCAGGGCCTTAGAGCTGGAAGGTGCTGTGGCTATGTTCTGATCATCCATCATCAGCTCTTTGGGAAGAACGACTTTTGCTGTAAGGGCTAACAGGACATTATTCTCACCCGTAACAGCAAGCGTATGAAGGGCCAGGAGCATTTGTATAAGAGTCTCCTTGAGATAGAAATTTTCTTGTGTGACAACCTGGTAGATTAAGTTATTCCATAAAACATGAAGCTCAGGGGCGGGATAACCCGGTGGTAACATCTCTTGTTTTGTTGCTTCAAATTCTTCGTAACTGCATCTCGTCTTATTGACCGCCAGCCAAGTGGCAAATGCATACAGTTCAGGATAGTCGGCTTTAAAATCAGCCAGGCTCTCGATACGGTCAGCATTTGATTTAAAAACCTCGGCTCTTTCTCTTAAAAGCTTTTGTTTAGGTCCTGTACCTTCCGTTACCGGCTTATAAAAAACCGTATCGGACTTCATCTGTTCTGGAAAAAAAATAAACCTTTTATCCTGGTCTGTTTCATCAGAAAGCTGGGGGCTTCGTAAGCTCACAAATCTGAAAAGTGTTTGGGTGGGTGTGTTTTCTGCAATAGGATCTGCAGTGATCTCATTTTCTGTCATTGTAGTGATTTGATTTTGTTTATATTATTGAGGTTGTCTAATAAAATAAGCTATTAAACTAGGTTGGGATTGGAAAATTTGTAAAAAGATGTTGAGTATTCTTAGGGATATTAATGGTTATTAATTTATAAATAGTTTTGTTAAATATATAATAAAAGTACCATGTGTCGTCGTGTGTTAACTTATTTTAACACGATCTAATGTATTATTAATTAAATAATGCAGGATCTGTTGAGTTTTTATCATAGTATGAAAACTTATTATTAATAATGATGTGTTCCTTAACAATGAGTTCAGGACTTCCTTAATAATCTTCATCTTTTTTCATTATTTTTTCTTGTTGCGAAGATCAGAGTTGGTAACGACAAAACTTGACGTATTAAAATTATCTTTAAAGTTTTTCAATAAATGTACACTTATTGATAACTGGAAGGTATTCAACTTGCAACTATTTTTGAGACAAAATTGATATACTCTTTATGCTATTCTAGATTGATTAGACATTAAATTTTGATACTCACTTTCTTCTTGGGAAATATCAATATTTGTTCTTTGAATGTCTCTTTTTAACAAAGAAAATAGAAACTGATTCTTTCTTTGTTCTTAAAAATCTCTTCAAGGTTGAAAATGAAATTTTATTTTCCTAAGCTTTTTTTACAAATAAGATTCACTTCATAAAAAGTGTTTTCTTTGAAGCTTCCTTTTTGAGATCTTGATTTTTAGGCCTTTCATACTTTATTGATTTTGCGAGGGTACTTAAAGCATAAGCCGGACATTTTTTTCTTTCACCAGCATAAGCACTGGATTACAGAACAGAATTCTTGTTTTAAAGTGTGCAATTATTCTGTTTTGCAGTTCTGTAATCGGCTTTGGTTTTGCGGAGAAGTCCGTTATTGTGATTTGAAAGCTAAAAAACTATTTAATTTTCTAACTGTTGTTACTTTTTACTTTTGCAAATTTAGAACAGCATCATTCACATAAAAAAATCTTTTTGGGTATCTCAAAAAATTCTTTCAACTAGGTTTCAATAATTTTTTCAGAAACTCCTGAATCCTGCGGACAAAAAGATTTCGGAGCCTCCATTTCAAGGCTTTCCATTCCGGTTTTATGTGCCTGATCCTGCACTATGGGTCATGGTCAAAGAAAAAGTCGGAACCTCAGTCATACGAATCAATTCAATCAAAATTACTCTAACCTAATCAGAAACTCATCAATAAAAAGTTCTGCTTTACAATTGTTAAGGAAAAGAAAAAGTCGAGTGTCCTCGAAACCGAATCAATTCGATCGAAAAGTTACCCTAACAGAAATCAACTAAAATCAAATGGAAAGATCGTAGCCTGCATAATTTTTACGCAGGTTTTCTTTCTATCTGGGTAAAATTTACCCACCTTATTGTAGCACCTGCGTAAAATAGATACAGGTTACCAAGCAACATGAAAGCAAACTACAGTGACAAATGCTACCTATAGGTCTTTGACGCCTGGCAAGATGTAATGTTCACCCTGTAGATGCTATATTGGTTATAATTTATAATTAACACAATATGTGATATTTGAGAGTTGTAAAATATTATTATTTAATCATGAGTAATCCTCATCCATTTTATTGTAACACCTGTGTAATTTTTACGCAGGTTTCTTCCAAGCTGTGTTTATTTTACGCACCCTTCACAGGTAGGGTACGTAAATAGATACAGGTTATGCTCCAACGTGAGTAAAAAGAATACAAGTCGGTCTATTTTTTCCTTTCCTACCAATCGACTCTTTTTTCTTTCAGCAGTAAAAATTATTTTAGTAAAAATTAAAGCATTGATTACTAGTGGTTTGAATAATAATACTTTCATATTTTTAAAGCTCTAAAATATTTCTATTTAATTAATGTAAAGTAACGGCAAGATGTGTCTTTGTACGTACAAACTTTTCAAGTTGTACCTACAAAGACGATCTTGCCTTTTTTGCAAAAAGGGGAAAAACTTCGGAACTCAGTTTTTTGTTGAAACTTTATTCAAAGTTTTCAAATTAGTCCAGATTATTCTTTTTTGTATTTAGAAATTTATTAATCCAAATATTTATTAATTTTAATCTGTAAACTTAATCTTAATTGTTTTTCACTTTATTTAAGGCAAGAGAAAATGAAGTCGAGAGAAAAAAGTAATTGTTAATAAATGGACTTATGAAAATTGAACACACTATACGAGATTGGCTGGTTCTCCATCCTGATTTCATAGAACAAGGATTGGAAGTTATAGAAAAAGAGCACTATTTACCAGACGAAATGGGGAGCAGTGGTTTTATTGATATTTTGTGTAAGGATATTTATAATAATTTTGTAATTATAGAAATTAAAAGATCTGATTCTGCGGCTAGACAAACATTTACAGAAGTGTTTAAATATGCAGAACTTATTAAAAAAATATATAATGCCCGTAATAGTGAGATAAAAATCATTATAATTTCCACTCATTGGAACGAAATTATCCGTGCTTTTTCCCATGCTTGCTTTACATCAAATTTTTTAATAAAAGGGTTACAAATTTACACCAATCCTCAAACAAATATGCCTGAAGCCATGGAAGAAGTAATTCCAATTTCCTCTAGGGTTTTCTCCCGAAAATTCATGTCTACACAAATATTATATTTGTTTAACTCCATCGAGAAACGAAGGGAAGCACACCAAATCCTTAATCAAAAATTACAAAAAGCGGGAGTTTCTGATTATATAGCCATCGATTTGGATGCCCCTATTAATAAGGCACTTCCATATTGTTTTGCTATAAATGCAGCATTCCAAAAATATTCAATAGAAGAACTGTTGAACTTTATTGATATATTAGATGGGGAGCAGCATTTGGATATGGTAAAAGATGATTTTGAAAGTAATGAAGAATATTTGGATTATCTAGAACAAGTATTTATAGCATCTCTCGAAATGGGACTTTATACTGATACTATCGAAGTTGGTTATTCTGAGAAATTTGAAAGTATTATAGAAGCACAAAAATGGTCAATCATATCAATAAACCGATATGGAATCTTTAATACGGATCCAAGGTACAATAATGAGTTACTCTTAAAAGAATTAAAAGGCTATGATGGTGGTAGCTTTAATAAATTTGTGGGTTTCTCAGAATCAATCCAAAAGGAGAGATTAAAAGAAATCTGGGTAAACTGTCAAAAAAGCCTTCATCATACTCCACAATGGGCAGAGTTTATTAATCATGTTTTTTCTAAACTTGAAAAAAGTATAGAAAAATTTAAAGTAATTGTAGATATATATAATCCAGATTCGATAGTTACATCATTATATTTTACTTTGTTAACTGGTAATGCTGGATATCTTCCTTTATTTCAGGTTTTTATTGATTATACAGATAATAAATCTGAAGTTTATACAGGAGGAGTATGCTCACTTGGAATTAAACCCTACTCAAAGCTTTTTACAGCAACAGAATATAATGAGGTTGCCAATGAGATATTTCGTATACAGATTGCTCCTGATAATGAAATGGATGCTTTAAGAATGGGATTATGTTATTTTATAACAAGAACGATTATTGTCGATGATGAAAAGATATCAAATGAACCTGTGACATTAGATAATGGTATTATAGTACCGGATAATAGTAAATATATTTCAATTGAGAATTATATCAATTATAACCGAGAAGCTTTATCACTAATGGTAAATAATTACAATAGAGTTTATACACAACTTTAGAAAGCATAAAAGACTAAAAAAACTCCAAACGTAAGAATTTATTTTTTTACGTAATTGAAACAAATTCTTAAGATGCTTTCATCATTAATTTTAGTTACGTTTGAAAATGAACTTTGCTCATTGATAAGATTCTAAGGTAATATTCTTTTTTTTATTTGATTGACTATTAATTATTTATCAACTATCGAAATAGTATTACCTCTTCAATAGTATCAACAGCAAGTGTTCTCAAAGATGAAATACTAATCAAGTTTGATCGCCATGGAGATGTGTATATATATTATAGGTAATCTTGCCTTTTTTGCAATGGGAAAAACTTCGTAACTTAGTTTTTATTTTCCTTGAAATTAGGTTTAAGCTTCCAAAATAATCCAATTTATTATTTTTTAATCTTTTGAAACTCTATGTGATTCCAGAATAACCTTATTTGAGGTAAACGTACTCATTACTATTGACTTGTTATTGTTTTTGATACTAATTTTGGGTCAGAATTTTTAACAATTATTAAGCACAATGAAGAACTCTGGAAAAGAAGAACGTATTTTCATAAGGTTCCAAAAACATCGTAAAGAAAATTGGAAAAAACTCTGTTCTAAAAAAGGAATTTCTTTGAGCAGTTTAATTATTGATTCAGTAGAAAGTAGAATTTTTGATGATGAAAGAAGAAAAATACTTGCATTCATAGAAAAGCAGGATAATCTTTTTGCGAAGATTGAAAATAACATCAACCAGGTAGCAAAAATAGCTAATGCTGAAAAACTTATGAGTATCGAAGTTTTGAAAGCTTTTAATGAAAAACTAAAAACAATTACTGAACTGAAAGAAAAACAAAACGAAATTTTCATAAAAATCTATTCGTTAATAGCACGCAAAACTTAAAATTATGCTATCAGTTATTTTTTAGGTAGTGTCTCACTAACTGTGTAAGTTAAAAAGTTAGTGAGACACTACCATTAAAATTTTCTTCGCTCTCGTTGTCGTACTATGCTCCAAAAAGTGAACCGAGATTTTATTTACAGATTTTTACGCAACTTATTAAGTTAAGAATTTTACACCTTCGATTATTTCAATCTATTGGATAAAGAAAGATTCAAATTATCTACATTTAAATCTTTTCTTACAAGATTAATAATCTTTCTTAAATTTTTGTCAAGCTTTTCATGCACTTCTATTGTAAGAGCTTCATTTTTGTCAAATGCAGAATCTATAAATTGTGTTGAATCTTGACCGAATTTTATAAGTTCTTTGTAAATGTCGCTCGGAATCATTGGTAGAGCTCTGAATATTGATTAATAAAGATCAGCAACTAGACTATCATAATATTCTGATTCTTTATTCAAAAATTTTTCCCATTTTATAGTGAATCTCTCGTGATCTAGCATTTCATCCATTATATCAAAAAATGATTCAAATATAAAATTGACATGAAAAATCAATTCTTTGTATGCAAGAACTTTTTCTTGAAATAGAAAATCTTGATTTGACTTATTACGATCTCTTCGATAACTAAGTGTTGCGATAACGAGAGCACAAATTGAAATTAGTGTGGTTAGTATGGCTGTTATATTTGATGATTTCATGGTACAAATGATAATTAGTATATGAGTTTTAGATATTTTAGTGAGAGTCTAGTTAATTTACCTTAAAAAAGTATCTTTCCAAAAGTACCTTTAAGTCTAAAAATTCTATAACTGATTTTATTCATCTGAATATATATCCTCCAATGGAGTTTCAAAAAGAAGCTTTAGGTTTTTAAATTTTTTTATCGAATCATAGAAATAATTTGAGATAAGGATAATAAACTCTCTTTGCTTTATGTAAGCTTCCTTCATTTCACTAATGCTTCGATAAATTATGTACTTAGATTCGTTTTTAGACTTATCCCAGCGGACACCTTTCCAATCATTTGATCCAATATACAAAAAAGAGCCTGTTTTATATTTCAGATATATATCATGAGACGAACCATTAAAAGATTCAGTCATAGTAACCTCAGGATTGTTATTTTCTATTCGAGCTCTGATTATCATTTTTATAGCTGTATCAGAAATCTCCTTTTTTAAATCTAAAAACAATATAATATTCTCAGATTCAAACTTAAATGATTTTAAAAGGTTATCCATATCAAAAAGTTTACATTACAATTACTAATCTTCAACAATGTCAAACGCCCAAGTATAATGTGTAGAGATAAAGGGTCGTTTGTTTTCTGGGTAAACAATTTTAGCTTTTATTCTAAATTTTGTTCCAACGGGATAATCATTTGACATTGTTTTTGAACACTGCACATACATATTTTCATCATAAGGATCTTGTCCGGGAAGAGGTTTAATGTGTATAGGACCATGTTTTCCTCTTTCGTTTGTTAGAACACTTTGAACAATTATATAATCATATTCCATGGTAAAAGTTTATTAGTTTTTATCTAAGTTTGTTTTCATCATGAACACATGTGAAATTTTTTAAAGATGAATAAATTTTTCAAATATACTAAATCAAACAAATTACACAATTATTTTATCAATTAACCCTTTTACAAAAATAATTTTTAATTTCATGGCAAATAAAATAACGAGTAATCACTTAAGCACTTTAATATAGTGAGAGTGGTGTATTTTTCAAGTGATAATTTTTTGTAAGAATATATGAACCCATATTATAACTTTTCAATGGACGAGTTTTTAGAATATCTAAGATCATTAGATGTTAATAAACAAATGAGAATGCTATTCATGTTAGAAGCGAGTATATATCTTTATGAGGATTATGACTATAATACGAATTTTGGTACATATCCAGATTATCAAAATTTAGGTTTTGATAAACAATTAAGAACACCATTTTACAAACATTATAGTAGGTTTCTTTTTTCAATACCAGAAGATGTTCTTAATAAACCTGATGAGAAAGCTAAAAATGATTGGAAAAGTTTAAAAGAGGATTTGCTAAAAGAGTTAAATTTAAGCGAAGAAATATTTGGATATCAATACCAATTATTTATTATCGGTCTAAAGCTTAAAGCAAAACGCCTATGTTCAAAAAAGGAATTCTCTCTCAAATCAAATCTAAGCGTCATCAAAATAACTCAGATCGAAGACTATTGTTTTCTTGCAAAAATTAGCGATATTTCTATGTATATAAGAAAGGGCTTAGGAAAAGAATTTAAACTTGACTTTTCACCTCAAGTCTCACCTAAAAAAAACTAATCTCAAAATAGTAATACAATTGATTATTTAAAAATTAAGATTCTCGTGTAATTATTTTTTATAAAATTTGATCCTTTGGCCAAAACTCCACCTCAAACCTGTACATAACCTTTGTGATTCCAGTAAATACACCGGCCAATGTTACCACCAACAGAATTTATTGATGCTGCTAATTTGGTGTCAACTCCCATTTCATCGGTGTAATTAAGATCGACTGTATATTTAAGTAGACCATTATTTAATCTGATTTTTTGAAGAGATTTCCAGGTTGGTTCAGAATCTAACCATAAACTTTCATATGATTTTAAAAATTTTTGATAATATATTTTATCCAATTCAAGATCTAGAAAAATGCTTACAATTGCCCACCAATACCCTTAAATTTTTCAACAAAATCAATAATCTTTTTAAAAACGCTTTGTTTCTTTGTTAAATACTGTGGATTTAGAGGACTCATTTTAGGTAAAATTGCATTTAGTTCTGTTCCATTTTCAGTAGCGAATTCCTTTTTTAATGATGTTGCTAAATATCTTTTGGCAGCTTCTTCATTCAGATTTTCATCTGTAATTAATTCTGAAACTTCCTCTTTTTGTTTGTTTTGTGCATATGCGAAGAACCTATCAATGATATTCGCTTTATCTAGTATACTGTTTAAATCAGTTTCATTGATAAAATCAACGACCAAACCTTCTTTTGCCCTATTTCCAATACTGGCTCTAATAACACGACGCGCTTCTTCAACTAAAGTTCCTTTATCTTTGGTTTTCTTGTTGTGTTCAAAAATCAGTTCTAGAATATAATCAAGATTTATTTCCTGCGATTTTAATAAATCGATTTCAAAGACAACATCATCCCAATCTATCTTAGATTCTTCGGCTTCTTTGCCTTGCTTTTCTCGTCTGAACCAATCGCAGACATCATTATACGTTGAGTGGTAATCCTGAACGGTTCTGTCTGGTAACAATGTAATATCCTGCATCAAAGTAATATCTTCATCTGTTACAAAGTGGGTTTCCTTAAAAATTTCGACAGCTTGTGAATCGTTTAAATCAATTTGCTGTAATGCTTTTAGATGTGTAAATTCATCATAGTTTTGTAAGATGTTTTAAATCTTAGTGTTTAAAGGATTTTTTGTTGTTTGGAGTGAGCAAAATGTATTCCTGGTATCTGGCGTAGGAGAAATGATACATTAGCTTATCCGCGCTTAATAGATAGAACAGATTCATCAAGACAGGCAAAAATCAAAAAGCTTAAATAATAAAATATAGATTTTTATTTTTATAAATATACTTTTATTTGTTTCCTGTAGTAAACCTAAAAAGGAGAATGAAGGAAAAACAGATATTATTACTAATGATTATTTTTCAATTGCGACAAATTTGAAAACTTTGAAAAAAGTTAACAAAACTATCTTGAGCGATTCCTTAATAAAAATTGAAGGCAGTTTTAGCCAGTATTTAGTTGAGGGCTATATAAACAATGCAGGACAAAGAATAAATTGGTGGAAAATAGTGGACACAAAGAATAATAATGCTATATTGTGCGTCTAGAATATCGAATAATTGATGATAAAGAAAAAGGTAAATCAATTTATATTTTATAATAATCAAGGAGATTATAAGATAAATAGCAAATATTTTACTAGATCCAAATTGAATAATGTAAAAAATACCATTAGATATAGCTTCTATACACCAAGTGAGTATCCCAAGAAGAATTTGTTAAAAAAAAATGAATATTTTCTTTTTATTGACAATAAAGAAGTAGGCCATGTAGATTTATGGTATTAAGTTGATACGTCCCTAGTAGCTTATTGTACTTTGCTCTTAGGTCATAATAGTGAGGAGATGATTTACTATTTTTTATTTCCCGCCAATAATCTGAATTTTGCCTAGCTCAATATCTGTTTTTTCTCCCCACGGATTTCCTGAGTTAAACACTTAGACTGAAAATAAAAAGTCTCCCATAAAGGAGGATTCAAAAAACACAAATGATGAAAAAAAAAATTTTCGTTCTCAAATGTATAATAAAAACAATATTATTACAGTTATTTAACATTTAAATTTAATTATTATTATAGAATTGATTATATTTGATTTAAGAAAGTCACTTTCTCCATATACTATTTTAGATTCCCCTTCTTAACCTCTTGAATAATCGCACATGATGAGAAAAGAGTTCCCTATCAAGAAGGGGTTTTAATGATTTAAACCTTAATCTTTCGAAACTACTTTTTCATAATTCATTCAATATGTTTCTTTTTTCGCTTTATTTTTACTTACTATATTGGAAGTTTTATTTTTTAATTGACTTTTATAAACTTTAGGCTCTGAAAATGAAAAACTCCTCTAGAATTAACGATTTTTTTACTTTTTTTAAATATAAACAACAATATTAGTCTTTTAGGAATATGAAATGAATGAATGCACACACTATAAAATGATAAACTAAAAAGATTATCAGCATTCTTTAATGCAATTGTCTTCCAATATGCCATATTGATAATTTATTAAATATTTTTTTTTGATGTTTCTAGAAGTAAATAGATTTATGTATAGCACGTAAGATAAGTTGCTATGAATAGCAAAGTGTGATTTTTTTTCCATTGTATTTTTTATGAATAAATAGATTGTAATTTATCTCAGTATGATTTAAAAAGCCTTCCTATAAAAGGAAGACCTTAAAACACATGAATTTCACTATTTCAATAAAAAAATAATACTATTTTAATATTTACTATAAAATTACACTTGATTCTTTTGCATTTCTCAGACTAATTACAATTCAACATTGAGTTGATAAATATCAGAAAATTCTCATAAGTAATATTAAAATTCTCACAAATATTGTTTAAAACAATATTGCCACAAAAATGTGGCAATAGCGTTAAGAATAATATCTTAATATTTAATCGGGTATCTCAAATTTAAATATTTTAATTAACATTTACAATATATAATTAAAAATATTATCGATATATAGTTAAAAACTTAACTTATATATAATGATTAGCCATATATTTTTGTAAATTAGCCATAAAAGAAATCCATAATAGCTATGAATTACAATCAGGCTGTACAACACAAAAAAGAAATTTTGAAAAGTTTAGAGGATTTATTGACTTTTCGTTATTTTGAGATTGTCATTGTACCATCAAAAGCAGAAGATTTCGAGAAGTTTTTGAAAGAATACAGAGCAAATCCTACGAGCTTCACAGATGAAAGTTGTTTAAGTTTTTCGACAGACAATAAATATATGGTTTACAGAATTTGTGAATATAATATTTTGAACTGTCGAGAAGGAAAGATATAGTTTAATATGAAGTTATCTTAGTAGATTTCTGAGTTTGAGGCTCTCGTTCATGGTAAAAAACGACTATGTCAAAATCTTTTCTTAAAAGAGTTATCTCACCATTAATATCAGAGTATCGATATTCAGTATCTTCTGCTGTATAGTTTGGCAAATCATTACTTTTTTTAGCTGATATGTTTGTCCTTCCAAATGTATTGTTTGCTGTATTTTTACTGTGATTAATCGTAACTTCCATATCATCTTCTCTTCATTTGAATATTTAGTGGTCAACCATTGATATTCATATTTAAAAGGTCCTTTCTCTGTAATCCATTTAAATGTCATATCATAAGTAGTATTATAGCTGTAAAATGCCTGAAACGTCTCCATTGTGTTATCCTCAAGATGATCATCAAAAATGGTCGGTCTGATTTCTCCTCCAATGATATCAATAAATAAGGCTTGGTGTCTGTTGAATATCTTTTTAACAACTGATAGGCTCTGATCTTTACTGACTTTACCTGTCATCGATCTACCGATCCAGCAGAATATATTGAGATATTTGATTTTTTTCTTCTTGAAATCTGATGTATTTAGCGGTGAAAAGTGTGATTGATAAATTTTCAGGTTTAAATTTCAATTCGCTTTCTTCAGCCAATAAATCCTTAATAGAATTGTACTTTTCAGCCCATTCTAAAACATATCATCGGCAATAACTTCGGTGGAAATATCATCCTGCCCCTTTCTCATCCTCATGATATAGCGCAGGCGGCATTTGAAGCATTACATCATCGTAATTTTAATAAGAAAAATAGTTTGTATGTAGTAAGTAATGAAATTACAGGAAAAGAAATTGCAGAAACTTTGGGAAAGGCCACAAATATTCCGGATTTGCGATGGGTGGAATTTCCCAATCAGCAATTGCTTGAAAGTCTTTTAAAGCAGGGAATGAGTCCTGAAGTGGCCCATACATATATTATAGATATGGGAATTGCTTTAAGGGAAGGAACTTTGCTGAGAGCCTTTTTTAAAGAAAGTCAGCGTGTATTGCCCGGGGCTACCAGCTTTAAAAAGTTTGCAGACGAATTCGCTAAAATTTTATTTTAAAAAAATGTAAAAATGAAAAGTATAATGAATACAGATTGGTTAATAGTTTCTTGAGATTTGTGCTGTATCTGTTCTTTATTAATATATCCATAATAAACCGATAAAAAGGTAGCCAAGTTGTAACGGCCAGCCTTCCTAGCCCTGCCAAAAGACTACGGCATAAACGGTTTCCTCCCAAATGGTACCCTCCATTTATTCCGTTTCCTTTTGACTTTTACCTTGCCCGTAACAATTTTCTGCTTTCTTTTTTCCGGTTTTTCTTTTGAAAAATATTAGCAAGGCCCAAAAGCTTTGATAGGAAAAGGGAATTAATTATTAAGCAGGTACGGGAAAATAAAGGCTCCGCCGTACACGGAGCAAAACAAATGAAGTTTAATATTGTCAACGAAATTAAATTAACCTATTCAAGGGAGGGGAATGCTGAAAAATTAATAACTAATTCCAATGATGCCGTTGAAGTATTCAGGGCACATTTTGATAGTGGTGAAATTGATTATAGGGAATCATTTTATGCACTGTATTTGAATAACGCCCATAAGGTTCTGGGAATAAAAAGAATTTCGGAATCAGGAATTTCCTCAACCTTGGTAGACATTAGAATTATTATGCAGGCCGCACTTTTATGTAATGCATCATCTCTTATTGTTACGCATAATCATCCATCAGGAAATCTAAAACCATCATCCGAAGATGTAAAAATGACCAATAAAATAAAGGATGCATCGGAATTTTTAAATATACAACTGCTTGACCATTGTATTTTAACTTCTACGGAATATCTATCATTTGCTGATGAAGGATTACTATAAGTAATTTTGAAATTTTACGAATAGTAAAAAAACGGCAAGTTTTAATTGCCGTTTTTGCTTTCTAAACTTCGGGCGAAAAGACAGATCTCCCTACAGTCAAAGTGTCTTTTCGCAGTAAATTTTATTTTGGTATTAGAAATGTTTTTCGATGGGCTCTGCTTTGATTAAGTCTTTATTCTTTACTTTGATCCGCTGATGTCGGCCGCCATTTTTTTCAAATATTTCAATAAACAATACCTGATCGTTAGGTAACGTAAATTGGTCAAAAAGATAAACACTGCTAGATGTAGATTGGGATTCAATACTTTCGGCTGGGGAGTATATCCGAAGTGGGTATAATATTTTATTCTGAACAACGGTACGCTTCAGGTTTTTTTTATCAGTGATTTTGAAATTGATATAATCAACCTGATAATTAATATTTCGGCTGTTCTTAATTTGCAGAACAAAATAGAACCTTCCCTTATATAGGTTCAATGACTTTACTATGAATTCTATGCCATCACTTTTCGAATGGATGTGCCGGGTACTGCGTTTTGAACTTTCACTAAGTGTTTTCATGATATGATCTGTAACAGAGGAGGAATCACCTTTCAGTTCTTCAAAAAGTATTTCAGAATTATTGCCTTTGTAATTGTCCATTCGTAATTTTGAAAGATCATAGCTGAGAGCCTCAGGATAAGGGCTGTACAATACATCAAAACTATAGAATTTGCCATCTTTGGTGATCACTGAAAAATTGGTTTCGGGTTCAAAATCTTTTACGGCTGCTTTAATTCTTAAAACGTTTTCCAAATCATCAGTTTTGCCAGCCGTAATATAATCACTGCCTAAATCAACATATCGTATAGGAGAAGGAAATAAGAGGTGTGTTGTTTTATCATACGTGACTTGCATTTTCTGTGGATCAATCCTTGCCTTATATAGCGCTCTAAACCCAATGGTATCCTGCGCTGTAACAATGGATAGGAAAGAAGTTAAAACAATTGCTAAGAGCTTTATATTAAAAGTTATTCTCATTATTATATGGTTATTTGTTAATTATTTTTTGAAACTAAAAACACAAGGTGTCCTATTTTGACTGTAATTTTTTGCTGTCTGACTTTTTTCTGAAAATATCCTGATATTCCCTGAATGAGTCCTTTGGTCAGATCAGCAGTCACCTGTTGTCCTGCAGACCGGGTCATCATGATGTTTGTTCCTGAGTTCTGACCCATATTGGCTGCAATATCACTGAGAGCGTTTTGTTCAGAGGAGTAGGGTATATACAGTCCCAATTGTCCATCATTATCATAGATATTAACATCAACAGGTTCAATGATTCCCCCGTACGCTATGGTAGAGATGTTCAGGTGTAATCTTCCACCCTGAAAGTTAACCTTAGCTTTTAACACGGTTCCGACAGGGAGTTTTATTTTTCCAAGCATGAGAGACTCCAATAGCCTTATTGCGACCATGCTTTCAGAGGTGACCATTTTTGTTTCATGGATAGCAGCCCGGATGCTGTTGCCGGGTGTAGATTCCTGGAACTGCTTATCTTGAATTCCGGTAAATCTTTTATCATTTAAACTACGGAAAATGATACTGTCTGCAGAATCCCGGTACAAACTTGAAACCACAGAATGCGTGACTGGTGTTGCAACAGTGATTCTGGCTTTAGCAGAAGCTGATACTTCTTTTATCCCACTTTTATTTTCAGGCACCTCATGCTTGGATGCCGGAAGATATTTGGCGGCCAGCTGATAAGATCTTTCCATTAGTTCCAGTTGATCATTAATGCTGGTGCCGACAGGTACTGCTTCGCGTTGTGAAGCTTCTGTTTTTAGTCTATGGATTTCCCTTTTAAGAGTATTCACTTCCTTATCATCCCTACTGTAAAATGAACTTAATGCCTGCTGGGCATTCCGGTAACTGCTGGTTGGATTCTGATTGGATACTGGTGCAGTGCCAGATTCATTTTGTAAAAGTATTGGATTTGGAGCTGAGGTACCTTGAGAAGAATCAGTCCAGTAATCCGATAAGGTTTTGAGCGCATTTTTCTTTTCTTCATTTTTCTGTTCCAGTAATTGCTGTTCATACGCTTTCTGCTTATCGGACTGCAGCTGGCCATCAGAGGCCTGGGGTATAACTGAATTGAACCCTATCTTTGCACTATGGTCTTTCTCTTCTTTGGGGTTAAAAATCAAATACAAACAACCTGCACATACAATGGTCATTAGAAAGTAAATGACAGGTTTCTTCAACTGCTCAATGGTCAGCTTACGGTTTTTTGGTTCATCATTTTTATCACCTTCCGTTACTCTGATATTGGAACTATTTTGGTTTTTCATCTTGATTATTTTGTGAGGAATTATAGAGTGAGTGGTAACCTGCTTTATTTTTGATTGTTACATCTGCAGGCTTAGTAATGATATGCCTTATGGGTGGCATATCTTTGCTGTCGCTTCCTTTTTTCGATGCTATCTGAATGATGATCATCAGTAAGGTCATCAGTGAATATCCTGTAAAAAACAGTGCGGTCAGAAAACGTTGTCTTTTTATGGGAAATGTTTTCCATTGGGCCTCCGTACTTTTTACCCACTGATCAATTCTTATTCTTAATTTTTTCATGCTCTTTCCTTTATCGGTTAACTGTTTCTAAATCTTTATTCTCAACGACATTGAACTTTTCAATTGTAAATCCCTGGGGATTGCTGTCAGATCGGACAGAATTAACCAATGAGCACTGGGTGATCAGGTTTCTTATGGTCAGGTTGCTTGAACGAATAATAAACTGTTTGCCATATGTCTTGACTGCATAGGGATAGCTGCTGAAATCTGCGGTTATACTGTCAACTTCAATTCTCTGTTGTATATTTCCGCTGATGATTCGGTTGTAGTATCCTTTTTCAGAAAGATCTTTGTAATAATTGAACGCCGACTGGTCAGCCAGATTGAATGCTCTTTTAACATTGCTTTCAATTGCACTTTTATCGGGAGCTACTGTAAAGAAAAGCTCATGGAAACGCCTAACATGTTCCCTTGCTTCTACCGGTCTGTTGATGGATATATCCTGAGAAAGTGCAACCATCAATGATTTACCATTGTCCAATACATAAATCTTTTGTCTCTGTTCCTCTGCAAAGCTGTATGACTTATAAACAGCTATACCAACAACTCCCAAGCATAGCAGGGCAAATACAAAAGTGAACAGCCTGATCTGCCTGAAACTGTTTTCTATATTTCTTAAGATTTTAAATTCCATTGTTTTATGATTTTATTATTTAAGAAGTCTGCCGGATATGTTGCCCGCTGCTGAACCGGCCGCAGCACCTGCGACATTTCCTGATTTCTGTGCCATCTGCGTAACATTGCGCATAAAGTTGCCGGCACCTCCTGCCTGAATGACCCATCCTGTAACCGTAGGAACCGTAAAATACCCGATGATTCCAATAATCATATAGATGATATAGACCGTATTGGAAGTGTCAGGAATAAAGTCGGGATCAGCGAGCATCTCGATATCCCTTTCAATAATCAATGACTGGATCTTGGCAAGAACAGCACTGAACATATCTGCTACAGGAAGCCATAAATACACACTTATGTACCGGGTTAACCATTGTGTAAGAGTAGACTGAAAACCATCCCATACCGATATGGCAAAAGCAATAGGTCCGAGAATAGATAATACAATGAGAAAAAATGTCCTGATCGTATCGATGACCAGAGCGGCAGCCTGAAAGAGTATTTCCAGAAATTCACGGAATCCGTCTCTGATATCTTTCTTAATGGCGAACATTTCTCTTTCGATATACATTCCTGACATGGTGACCAGATCTGACGGTGACCATCCGAGCTCTTCCAGCTTTTTATCAAATTCTTCATCCGAAATCAGATAGGCCATTTCAGGGTTTCGAAGCATGGCCTCTTTTTCCAGAAAATCTTTTTTCTGCTGCAGTTCATTAAGGTCTAAGACCTGACCTTCCAGCATCGAATGGCTGCCCTGAACAACGGGATTCAAAACCCCGTTAATGCTTCCCAGCACCAGCGTTGAAAAAAACATGATGCAGATACCGATAGCAAAGGGTCTTAACATCGGAAACAGATCAATAGGTTCGGCGCGGCTTAATGCCTGCCATACTTTTAATGATACATAAAATAATGCACCTAATCCAGCTACTCCTTTTGCTACGGCAGCCATATCTGCGCATAATGGCATCATCTCTTCATAAACAGAACGTAGGACTTCATGTAAATTATTAGGTTCCATCTTACCAGTATTTTTGATTAGCTGTTCCGTACAGATTCAGGACCCTTTGGGTATTATTCTGCTTTTTAGCCCTTAGGTAGCTGACAGAGATATTCTTATTGGTATAATATCTAACCAGATTATGATAATCCTTTACCTCTTTGTATACCCGGTCAATAATATCCATTCTTTCTTTGTCATTCAATGATAAGTTGGTTGAAGTGACAATCTGCTTTAATTCTTTGAGCAGTTCGGTGCTTTCATTGAGTAATGTAGAGTAGCCATTGGCAATGGCTGTGAGTTCCTGCGTATTGAAATTAGGATCATTAAGCATCTTCCCGAAATTGTTGACATACAGCTCCGAGACATCACCGACCAAAAGAACAGTCTGCTGAACCTTACGGGCATCCTTAACCAGATTATTTACAGCTTTAAGTTTATCATAATATTCTTTGCCCTGTTCATACACCTTCTTGACTTCATTGAAGTTTTTAATCACATTCGAAACCGTGGATGAAGTCTGTACAATTTCATTGGCTGAATTCAGAATCCCTGATGCCAGATTGGCAGGATCGGTAACTACAAATTGTGCTTTTGCAAATGATGATATTGCCATAGCAAGTATTATCATTGTTGTAATGATTGAATGTTTCATTGTCGTAATATTTTAATTGATTTAATGTTCTTTTTTGTGCGGTTTGATTCTCCTAAGAGAAATCCTCTTGATGGCATGCTCTACATTGCCGTCAAGTTCCAGAGCCAGATCCATGACTTCCATTTTTTCAGTTTCCTCTGTGGTGTAAGCCAGATATTCCTCTGTGGATACTTCTGTAGCGTAGACGGCTGAATGAGTCCCGCCCAATCCAATCCATACCTCTTTGTAGAGCCTTTTAGGATCATTGTTCATATTGATTGATAAAACCTGGGATTTTTCTTTGTCAGTCAATCCTAACATCGTCTGAATGTCATCAAACTTGTTCATGTATTTACGTTGATCAAGTAGAATCTTACAATCTGAATTATTGATAATGCTCTCTTTAACAATCGGCGATTGTATGATATCATCTACCTCCTGAGTCACGACAATCGCTTCCCCAAAAAATTTTCTTACCGTTTTAAAGAGGTATTTGATGTATTCTGCCATCCCTTCTTTGGCAATGGCCTTCCAGGCTTCTTCAATCAGGATGAGTTTTCTGATTCCCTTCAGTCTCCGCATCTTATTGATGAAGACTTCCATAATAATGATGGTTACAATCGGAAAAAGGATCTTATGGTCTTTAATTGCATCAATCTCGAAAACGATAAACCGTTTGGACAGTAGATCTAACTGTTTGTCTGAATTCAGCAGATAATCATATTCGCCGCCTTTATAGTAAGGCTCCAGAACATTCAGGAAATTGGCGATGTCAAAATCCTTTTCCCTGACTTTTTTCTGCTCCAATATTCTTTGATAATCATTTTTGACATATTCATAAAAGCCATTAAAGGAAGAGTGCCCGTCATAGCTTTTAATATTTTCAATGTATCCACTGACAGCATTAGACAGTGCCACTTCCTCAGAACGTGTCGGTGGCTCATTATCTCTTTTCCATAAAGTCAGAATCAGTGTTTTAATGCTTTCTCTTTTCTCAATGTCAAATACACCGTCATCAGTGTAGAAAGGATTAAAAGCAATTGGATGATCTTCTGTATAGGTAAAATAAACTCCGTCTTCGCCTTTGGTTTTGCCTTTGATCAGTTCGCACAATCCCTGGTAAGAGTTTCCGGTATCGACCAGGAGTACATGAGCTCCCTGTTCATAATACTGCCTAACCATGTGATTGGTAAAGAAAGATTTACCGCTTCCCGAAGGTCCGAGGATAAACTTGTTTCGGTTGGTAATAATGCCCTGCTTCATTGGAAGATCAGAAATATCCAGATGAATGGGTTTACCTGTCAGCCGGTCAGCCATCTTGATACCAAAAGGGGATGGTGAGTTCTGATAATTGGTTTCTTCAGTGAAAAAACATAACGCAGGCTCTATAAATGTGTAGAAACTTTCTTCGCTCGGAAAATCTCCGGCATTTCCGGGAATACCTGCCCAGTATAATGTAGCGGTATCTGTGGTGTTATGACGGGGTTTACATTCCATAAGTGCCAAGGCGCTCCCGGTATCATTCTTTAGCTGTTTGAGTTCAGCTGGATTGTCCGACCATGACATCACATTGAAATGGGCACGGATGGATTGAAGTCCATAGGAATGGGCTTCATTCAGATATTTTTCAATCCATTCCTTGTTGATCTGATTGGCTCTGCTATACCTTGCCAGAGAATGCATATTTCTGGCAGATTTTTCAAATAGGCGAAGGTTATCATCACTGTTGTCAATAAACAGGTATTGATTGTAGATATGATTAGAGCTTAACAGCAGTCCTACCGGAGATGCAAATGAAAGCAGACAGTCACTTCGGTCCGTGCTGAGCTTTTCATACCGGCTGTGGGAAGAAACGGTTGCCGGAAGATCATCTGTATCAGACAATGTATGCATACTGATACGGTTGTTTCCGATACGCATTTCTTCTGCGCCAAGATTCAAATCCTGTAATGATGGGTTGGCTTCTCTGGATAAGGTCAGGTACTGTTCCAGCAATCCCGACTGTTTATCAGTTCCGGTTATCTCGTCAGCGGTCATTCTTTTCAGAAAAATATATCCGCTGTCATTCATAATTCTTTCAAACTGATCCACCGCTTCCATAAATCTGGTGATGATATCTTTATCCCTTATTTCTTTAGGAATTAAAACTCCTTTACAGAGGGATGAGAAATTGCTCTGCATTTTCATTCTTTCCTTAGTGGTTTTGGTGATAAAGAGATAGCAGTAATGATTCAGAAAAGGTCTTTCGTTAAAGTGCCTTTCAAATGATTTGGATAGAAAGCTTTGATCATCACCGGAGAGATCCGGTCTGTAGTTTTCCTTAATAAACCAATCCTGCTTATGCACAATACAATAGTCCGGTAGTGTTTTCACTGCCTTGAACCAGGCTGAATGAATGGCTTCATACTCAGTTGAAGCTACAGTAAACAGTTCAGGTAAACTGACTTTAAAGCAAACGGTAACATCTGCATCTTTAGAGATAATACAGTTTTCTTCAACTGCCAGTAGTGGAAACATGCTTTCCAATGTTGCCGCTTTTGATTGATTTCTCATGGTGAAGCTTTTTTGGAGTTCGATTTTAGATATCTATAGATTGACTTACGGCTGATAATATATCGGGGATGCTTCTTTTTAGCTCCCAATTTCATCAGGCCGTGCTCTGCGTATTTTCTGTTGAGAGAGAAGGTTTTCCAGATCAGAATACCGGCACTGACTCCGCCGAGAATAAGACAGAGATAGGTGTTTACACCAGCCATATACATGATCATCACCAGTATCAGTACTGCTAATAATCCGCCTGCAAAAATAAACAGGTACTGTGCTTTCAGTCCTTTAAACTCAACGGTTCTTCCTATTCCTTTATTAATGTGATAGGTGTCCATCATTATTCAATTAAAGGAAGAATGAGCGGAGGATGGTTGCCGCTACTATTAAGAAGATACAGGCTCCGAACCAGCTGGCAGCAGTCTTACTGGTATCAGGATCACCACTGCTGAATTTGTTATATACTTTGACTCCTCCGATCAGGCCTACCACAGCGCCGATAGCATAGATAAGCTTTGTGGCAGGATCAAAATAAGAAGTGACCATCTGTGTGGCCTCAGTAATTCCGGCGGAACCGTTACCTTGGGCATTGATACTCCAGCTAATTGCCAGGAGTAAAGCTGTGAACATGATTTTTTTTCTTTGTCTTTTCATAATAATAGATTTTTTGGTTGATGAAACCCGCACTTTACGGGTGCTGAGACAAAGATGTAGGGTAGCAGGATGCTAAATTGAAATTAGGAATCCGGAGGAATTGTTTGGCATTGATAAGTTATCTTGTCAGATTTCTGTTGGAAGAATTATATCTTTTTACATTCCCATTGAAACCTCAATACGGCTTCAGATATCCTCAATCTGACTACGCGTATAGTTTCTGTATTCTGCAACTTTGCTGTACAAAATTTAAATCAATGAATATGATAACGAATAATGAAAATAAGATAGCACTGGTATCAGGTGCTAACACCGGGGTGGGATTTCAGATTGCTAAAGCGCTGGCAGAAAACGGATACGTGGTCTATGCAGGTTCCCGCGATTTACAAAAAGGTCAGGTGGCCACAGCTGAAATAGGTGGGAAGGCAAAAGCGATTCAGCTGGATATTACCGATAATGAGTCGATCAGAGCCGCTGTAGAAACTATTGAAGGTGAATACGGATACCTTACACTGCTTGTTAATAATGCGGCAATCTCACATGCGGGAAAAGCCAGCCGTACTATGGAAGAAATATTGGGTTCGCAGCGTGCCAGCATTGCAACTATAGATGAACTGAAATCGGTATGGGATACCAATGTGTTTGGAACCCTTGCTCTTACACAGGCTTTCCTGCCATTATTACATAAAGCGCCTGCTTCACGTATTGTGACGGTTTCCAGTGTCTTGGGTTCTCTTACGATCAATGCCAATCCCGAAAACCCATATCGTGTACATTTCGATGCGGTATATGGTGCTTCTAAGACGGCACTCAATGGAATTTTTCTCTCTTTAGCCATAGAACTGGAGAAGACCAATATCAAGGTTCATATGGTGAGTCCGGGATTCACGGCCACGGCACTTAATAATTTTGAGGGGACAGACTCTGTTGAAGAAGGTTCGAAGGAACCGATCAGAGTAGCCTTGACAGAAGATCTTCCTACAGGTAGTTTTACCGGTCCGGCGAATTTCGGCAGAAAAGACAACGTTCTTCCGTGGTAGGATTTTTAACATTAAACCTATGATCCACAGTCATAGGTTTTTTATACATTTATAGTATGAAAAGCAAAGAGGATAAATTGATACGGTTTATATCGATATCGGAAAGCCATAAAGCCTTCGGACTGCCTGCCCCGCAGCATCCTTTGATCAGTCTTATTCATTTCAATAAAGACAATCCTTTCAATGCGGAAATGGCACCTGTGTATAATCTCTTGAGTTTCTATAAGATTACTTTTATCACAAGAAACAAAGGACGACTTAAGTACGGCAGAAGTTTTTACGACTATAATGAGGGCAGCATGCTGTTTCTGGCTCCTAATCAATTGGTAGGGAGCACGGATTATAACAGCGAAACTTACTGCTATTTGCTGTTGATTCATCCTGACTTCCTGCTGGGACATCCTATAGCCGGTAAAATAAAGCAGTACAGCTATTTTTCGTATTCATCTAATGAGGCTCTGCATGTGTCAGACACTGAGAAGGAGATCATTCTTTCTGTTTTCAGGATTATGGAACAGGAGCTCAATAGCCGCGTTGATGAATTCAGTCAGGAGGTAGTGATTGCGCAGATAGAACTGCTCTTGAGTTATGTCAACAGATTTTACAAACGTCAGTTTATTACTAGAAAAGTAGTCAATAGCGATGTTCTTCAAAAAACAGAAACCATCCTGGACCATTACCTTAACGATCAGGAATCAATGCATCAGGGTCTTCCCACCGTGCAGTATCTCTCTGATCAGCTCAGTATCTCACCCGGCTATCTGAGTGATGTTTTACGATCGGTGATTGGGAAAAATACCCAGCAGTACATTCGTGAGAAGGTTACTGAAAAAGCTAAGGAAAGATTGATTTCCACTGATTTGACGGTAGCTGAAATAGCCTATGAATTAGGCTTTGAACATCCACAGTCATTCAGTAAAATGTTTAGGGTTCAGACCGGTCTTTCTCCTGTAGAATTCAGGAATTCATTCAATTAAAGGATCAGGTGAAGTTTTCAATATTGAAATCTTTCATATCGTCTGTCCGCAAAGTGGAAGAACCGGTTTCCTCAGCATGTGTAAAACTGTTATCCAATAGCTCGGCAATGATTTGGGAAGCATTTTCCATAGAATTTTCCAATAGGTTGAATAATTCGGTTCCATATATTTTCTGAACTGCCGCTGCTGCTGTTTCCTTTTCAGATGGATCACCAACTTTTTGCTGTAAGATCATCTGCACAGCGCTTAGTTCTTCAAAGGTAGCTCCCTGGGCAAAACCGTCATTTTCATCAATAATTCTATATTTTTTCCATTCTTCTTCCTCTTCAGTAAAATCAAGGTTGCTATTAAAACCATATTCCGGTTCTTCCTGCGGATTTTGAAGATGTACATTTTCACTGATGTCATATGCTATGTCTAAATTAGAGGGATCAAACCCAGTTTCTTCCTTTTGTCTTTCAGGGGAGGATATTGTCTCCGGGTGGCTTACTGAAGTTTTGGTTTCTCCTATAATGTGATAAGGGCTTTCAATGTTTGTTTGATTTTTTATAATGGGAAAAGGGGATTTTTTAATACCGATTTTTTTATGCAGTAATAACAGGATAATGATCAATAGGTTTATAATAATGAGAATTTCCATGGTTATAAAATGGGTTTAAAATGATTGTTGAAATACTCAGTGATCTCATTTCCGTATTCCAGAAAATGCTGCTCAAGGATATTATCGATATATGAGTATAATGTTGTTCTTTCCTCCCGGCTGAGCTGTACGATTCTCAACAGTCTTTCATGGTATTCGGGTCTTATATAAACAACCTTACCACTACGCCCCGAAGGAAACCGGTTGATGAGAAAGAGGTCCTCATAATGTGCTTTTTTGGATGTACTGCTTCGTGCTTTTTCCCTTGGCTTTTGATGCATAGATTCTTTAGCTTCATTGCTCTTTACCTCTGGAGCATTCTGGTCACCACTGATTATCTGCATCAGGTATTCTTCATCAACATGTGGTTTTTCAAAATCTTTTTTTTCTTTATCCGTTCTCATTGTTCAAGTTTTATAGTGGTGTGATTTGTAGGAATTCCTCGATAAACAGATTCATTCTGGTCGCTTTTAAGAGTGAAAGATCTGCAGGTAATAGAGTAGACCTGAAAATGCTGTTACCCATATCCTCCGACTCCTTGCGAAACCTTTTGCTATCCATGATCCTTGTTTCCATGATATTCAGCTGGAGTGCTGCAATAGTCTTTTCATATATTTCATATAATCCTGTTTTCTCTCTTCCATCAATCTGATTCCAAAATAGCCAGATCGCTTGTTCTTTACTGCCATGCGCTGCATGGGGAAGACCCAGGAATGCTTTGGTAAATCCCAATGTACTTTCTACAACCAGCCGGTCAGCGGTTAATGGAGCAAAAATAAAATCCATTGTTTTTAAGGTGGTCAGAACGCCTTTGGTATTAGCGGTACCCGGCAGATCAAAGAATAGAATATCCGGAATTACGGAAGCCTGGCTGATGTATTGAGAAGCTTCCTCTAATGCATTCTCTGCTTTGCAACGTATAATGTGATAAGCTTTCTTATTGATTAATTGAAACTGTCTCATTGCTGCTTTTTTATGGTATTCATGGAGTATGATTGCCTTTTTTTCCCGCTCCCTCATATTGCTTATGCTGTATTGTGGAAAATCGCAGTCCATGACTAAAACATTAAAACCCAATCGGTAATGCAGTATACTGGCCATTAATGTGGTCATCGTTGATTTTCCTACACCCCCTTTTTGGGTAAAGAAACTTACTTTTAAAGGATTTTTTGTTGCTTTCATTATGTACTTGTTTATTATTGCTTTGTAATTTTATTTTCTTTTGATCAGTATGTATTTACATATTTTTTAATGGATGTATGATTTTGAATATCTGTATATATTTACCTTCTTTTCTGTTTCTATCTGCAATTGTTTTGTTGGCTATATGATAACTCTTAAAGAGTTACAATTGCTTTTACACTTTTACACTTGTAAAACTTTACCTCTTTATTTTTTACCCCTTTTATAATCAGTTTTATATTTTACTGTAAATGAAAAAAAAATCAAAACCGATGCTAATTTCCAGGTGATTAATGGAATGATTTGGCAGTAATTGGCAGTCGGTAGTATTGTATGTATTTGGTTGATTCTATATACATTGTTGTAATGATTTTTAGAGGGGAGTTTGTAGCTCAATACAACATCTTAATTCTGTTGGACGCTTGTTGCGCTAACTTTTTTGATGAGGTAGACAGGGGTGTTCACCGGAACACGGCAAGTTGTGTTTTGAGTGCCTCATAACTGTTTTTTTGTGCCTCAAAACAACTTGCCCTGCCGGGGAGCATGGAAACGCTCTCCAAAGTCGAGGTTATTAACTTTAAATGGATGTCTAATGAACGATCAGAGAAAAAAACAAAGGAATAAGGGCGGAAGAAAGCCAAAGATAGATCCCTGCATCCACCGGTATGTTTTTCGGCTGAATGATAAGGACAATAATAAGTTCCTGTCTCTTTTTGAAGCTTCGGGAATGGATAATAAAGCTCAGTTTATAACGTCTTTGCTGTTTTCAAAAGAGATAAAAACAGTGAAAATAGATAAGGGAACTGTTGATTTTTACATGAGATTAACTTCTTTTTATGCTCAGTTCAGAGCAGTAGGAGTCAATTACAATCAGGTGGTGAAATTATTATATACGCATTTTACTGAAAAAAAAGCAGCGACATTTCTGTATCGGCTGGAAAAAAATACCGCTGAACTGGCGGTTTTATGCAGGGAAATTATTGAATTGGCTGACGAATTTAACAGCCGGAGCTTAAAAAAATAACAGCATAATGGTTGCGAAAATTGGGAGAAGCAGTAATTTGTATGGCGCGTTGGCTTACAATCATAATAAAGTAGAGCAGGAAAAAGGTAAGATTTTGTTCATGAATAAAATGGTTGAAACTCCAAATGGCAGGTATACCATACCACAGCTGGCAGAATCTTTTGACCCTTATTTAGCAGCCAATAGAAATACGGAAAAGTATACTCTGCATCTATCACTTAACCCGGATCCCAAGGACAAGGTCAGTGAGACATATTTTATAAAGATGGCAGAAGAGTACATGAAGGAGATGGGCTATGGAGAGCAACCCTATATTATATTCAAGCATACCGATATTGACCGTACTCATTTGCATATTGTTTCCGTATGCGTTGATGAAAACGGCCGGAAAATCTCAGATAAGTTTGAAAAAAGACGTTCAATGGAAATATGCAGGAAACTGGAAAAGACTTATAATTTACTGCCCGCAGTAGAGCAGAAGAGTTCTGAAAATAGCCTGATTTTTAGTCCTGTTGATTATCATAAGGGAAATGTCAAACGCCAGATAGCTTCCGTGATCAGAAATATACCTGGGGAGTATTCGTTTAAGACCCTTGGAGAGTATAATGCTCTGCTTTCACTTTTTAATATAGCGGTTGAAAAAATTGAAGGTGAGTTGCACGGTGAACCTCAGCGTGGCCTGGTGTATTTTGCATTGGATAAAAATAAAAACAAGATAGGACATCCTTTCAAAGCTTCAAGGATAGGGAAGAATGCGGGACTGGCTGCATTGGAGTTACACTTTTTAAAAAGCAAAGAATTAGTTTTAAACTCTTCCGGCAGGTCTGAGATAAAAACCGGAATTGATAATGTTCTCAAATATAGTAAAGGGGAAAATGATTTTGTTAAAAGGCTAAATTCATGGGATATTAGTACCGTTGTCAGAAGAAATGAATCCGGACGTATTTATGGGATTACATTCATTGATCACCATTCAAAAACTGTATGGAATGGCTCAAATCTGGGAAAGCAGTATTCAGCCAATGCTTTTAATGATCTTTGGAAGGATCAGCAAAACATGGAAAAAGCTTCTGAACTAAAATTTCCCCTGTCTAAATCTTCGCCGTCAGATCAATTACGGTCTGATCAGCTTCACCCTTTATTCGGATTTCTGAAGAATGAGAGTAGTGATAATCCTTCAAATGATGAAACTTCAGTTCTGTTTCCCGGACTTTTACCTTTGGCAGAGGGAGAAGATCATGAAGAGGAAGTTTTTGCCCGGCAGATAAGCAAGCGCAAAAGGAAAAGAAAATGGTAATGGATGCTATCCTTCTTTCTCCAGAATAGCCTGAACTTTGCGCTGTAATTCTTTTTTGTCCGGTAAGTACAGCTGGTATTTGGAAACAAATATTTTATTGGAAATTCCGCCTGTTGCATATTCTACCAGAACCTCATCTTTTTCTGCCGAAAGGATGATCCCTATAGGTTCGTTGTCGTCTGCAACATTTTCTTCGGATTTAAAGTAATTAAGATACAAATTCATTTGTCCGATATCATTATGTTCAACCTGCTTTATTTTTAAATCAATCAGGACAAAACATTTTAAGATACGGTGGTAGAATACAAGATCAATATAAAAATGCCTGTTTCTAAGTGATATCTTATACTGTCTTCCTACAAATGCGAAACCTTTTCCGAGTTCCAGAAGGAACATCTGCAGATTATCAATAATCTTTTGTTCCAACGCTTTTTCCGTAACACGGTGGCTTTGCGGTAATTTGAGAAAATCAAGAACATAAGGATCTTTTATGGCTTCTGTGGAATCCGTGATGATATGACCTTTTTCTGCCAGCTGCAATACGCCTTTTTTGTCCTTGCTCAGAGCCAGTCTTTCAAAAAGGGAAGAACCAATCTGTCTTTCCAGTTCACGATACCCCCAGTTTTCCAGTACGGCCTGTTTTTCATAGAATTTTCTTGCCGTATCATCAGAAATTCCTAATAAAGTAACAAGATGGGTCCAGCTTAATTTGGCAGGCACTGCCTGCCATTTTTGATACGCCAGATAAAACCTGCGCATATCCAAAATGTTACGCCTGCCAAAACCTTTGCCGTAACGCTGCCTCAGGTCCTTGGAAAGTGTGGCCAATAAGTTACTTCCGTATTCGGCCCGTTCTTCACCATGCTGCTCGTACTCCACAATGTGCCTGCCAATTTCCCAGTTTGCTTTCACCAGTTCAGTATTGACCGCTTTCACTGCATTTTGTCTTGCTATCTCAATAGCGGATCCTATGCTGTCGAGTAGATCTGTATATTTTGATGGGATAGGTTTCATAGGCATTTTGTTATAAGGCAAATTTAGAAATTCCTTTATCAATAGCTTAAATGATTCAGCAGAAAATCAGTTTTTTTATGGTGCCAAATACTTCCTTATAACGACAGGAACTGCCAGCATAAAAATTGGCTTTCCATCAACAGCTAAATTCATCATCCTAACTTAAAAAAATTGATATGCAGGGTGAAGATGATCTCAGAGGGTTAGCCAAAATTATGGCATTCATGCGAGCGGTCAGCATTGTAATACTGCTGATGCATTATTACTGGTACTGTTACTCTTTTTTTCTTGAAAAAGGATGGACATTGGAAGTCATCAATACAATACTGTACAATTTCCAGAGAACGGCAGGACTGTTTTCTCACCCTCTGTATACGAAAGTTTTTATCCTTCTCTTACTCTCTTTAAGCTGCCTGGGAACAAAAGGGGTAAAAAATGAAAAACTCACATGGACTCAGATTATTGGGGTTCTGGGAATTGGGTGTATATTGTTTTTCTCTAATACTTTTCTGTTAAGACGGTCTGGAAATATCGGAAACATGCTCTATATGTTTTCAATGTCAGCAGGGTATATCTCTTTGATGATGGCAGGCGTATGGATGAGCCGTTTATTGAAGAATAATCTTATGAATGATGTTTTTAACAATGAGAATGAAAGCTTTATGCAGGAAACCCGGCTGATGGAAAATGAATATTCTGTCAACCTTCCGACTAAATTCTACTATAAAGGAAAATGGAATCAGGGCTGGATTAATATTGTCAATCCCTTTCGGGCAACTATTGTCCTGGGAACGCCAGGATCGGGGAAGTCCTATGCTATTGTCAACAACTATATCAAACAGCAGATAGAAAAGGGTTTTTCTATGTATATCTATGATTTTAAGTTTGATGATCTCTCGACTATTGCCTATAACCATGTACTGAAATATCATGATCGGTATACAGTAAAACCGAAGTTTTATGTGATTAATTTTGATGATCCGAGAAGAAGCCACCGATGTAATCCTTTGAATCCTGATTTTATGACTGATATATCAGATGCCTATGAGGCGGCATACACCATCATGTTAAATCTGAACCGGAGCTGGATCCAAAAGCAGGGAGATTTCTTTGTCGAATCTCCTATTATATTACTAGCAGCTATTATCTGGTTCCTGAAGATCTATGAAAAGGGTAAATACTGTACTTTTCCTCATGCCATTGAATTGCTGAATAAAAAGTATTCCGATGTTTTTACCATTTTGACTTCCTATGCTGATCTGGAAAATTATCTTTCTCCTTTTATGGATGCATGGCAGGGCGGGGCGCAGGATCAACTTCAGGGACAGATTGCCTCTGCAAAGATTCCTTTATCACGGATGATATCTCCCCAGTTATACTGGGTCATGACCGGAGATGACTTTTCTCTGGATATCAACAATCCTAAAGAACCTAAGATTTTATGTGTCGGAAATAACCCTGACCGACAGAATATTTATTCGGCGGCGCTGGGTTTGTATAATTCCAGAATTGTAAAGTTTATCAATAAAAAAGGACAGTTAAAAAGTTCAGTCATAATTGATGAGCTTCCCACCATTTATTTCCGGGGACTTGATAATTTGATTGCAACAGCAAGAAGCAATAAGGTAGCGGTATGCCTGGGGTTTCAGGATTTTTCTCAGCTGACAAGAGATTACGGAGACAAAGAAAGTAAAGTGATTCAGAATACCGTTGGTAATATATTCAGCGGACAGGTGGTAGGAGATACCGCTAAAAGTCTCTCGGAGCGTTTTGGAAAGGTTTTGCAGAAAAGACAGAGCCTGACCATCAACCGAAATGATACATCGAGCTCTATATCTACTCAATTGGACAGTTTAATACCGGCCTCTAAAATTTCAACATTAAGCCAGGGAATGTTTGTGGGAGCTGTATCTGATAATTTTGATGAACGTATCGAGCAGAAAATGTTCCATGCTGAGATCGTCGTTGATCATGAAAAGGTAGCGGCCGAAACTAAATCCTATCAGCCCATCCCTGAGATTTTATCGTTTGTTAATGAGAATGGAGAAGATAGGATGACACCGCTTATTGAAGAAAATTATAAAAAAGTGAAGCTTGATATTGTAACGATTATTGAAAATGAAATGGAGCGCATTAAAGCTGACCCTGAGTTGCAGCATTTAATACCAAAGGAATAAAGTAAAAAAATCCCCGTAAGCCGGGGATAAAACTAATTACCATGAAAACTCAAATTAACATGAGAAATCGGGTGCAAATTTAAAATAAAGAGAGAAGTTTCAGTCTATGTGTGGTATTATAATTAAATGATTTTTATGAGAGTTGTTTTCAGAGGCTAAAAACTAGACGGGTTTCGCTGTTTTTCCTTGCTTGCTTTCAAACTCAAAAGAACTTTCAGCATTGTCCTTTAGGATAATAAAGGCGTTAAAACTTTTTCCTGATCTGCTTTTCATGCCTTTAATCAATGAAGTCCTTCCATTTTTGATAAGTCTTTCAAGGTCGGCAGGTTCGATCCGGACTCCGCAGACATTTCTAAATTGATGCCAGCTGCAATGTATATCGGGACATTGTACAATGCTATCATTAATAATCAATTGCTGAGTTCTGCATTTAGGACACAGAAGGACAGGAAGATAAGGTTTTTCAAGGTGAATCTGCAGCAATTCTTCCGTAACAGACTTTGTATAGCTCTCAATGTTCTTTTGGAATTCAGCTGGACTCAACTCATTATTCTCAATATTCTGTATGGACTGCTCCCATTCTGCAGTCTTAGAAATGTCTGCGATTTTTTTGTCCTTAACTAAATCATAAACCTGTAAGCCTTTATCAGTAGGAATAAGTAATTTTTTTTCTCTTCTGATATAATCTCTATCAATCAAGGTTTCAATAATGGATGCACGTGTTGCAGGAGTGCCGATGCTAATCTTCCTTAAGGCTTTTCGCTGTTCTGTTTCTTCAATGCTTTTGCCTGCAGTTTCCATTGCAGACAGCAGAGTCCCTTCAGTAAAAAGATTTGGAGCCTGGGTTTTCTTTTCCAGAACAGCAACCGTTTTAATCTTTAGCTCCATTCCTTCTTTTACTTCAGGAAATTCATAAATCATCTCATTGTCGGTTGAAATAATACCGTTGATATTGCGCCAGCCTGTTTGCAATATCTTGTCTCCTTTAGCTGTGAAATCATAGTGAAGCACCTGTAAACTGATCTCTGTGATTTCTTTGACACAGGGTTGTGAAACAGCTTCAAATAATCGAAAAGCAATCAGGTTGTATATTGCTTTTTCTTCTGCTGTAAGTGCCGAAGGAATTTTTTCTGTAGTGAGCAGTCCGTGGTGATCGGTAACTTTAGCATCATTCACAATGCTTTTATTGAAGTTTCCCCATGGAATTGTGCCTGCTGTGCTATTATAGGGTTCTTGTTCCTGCAGAATTCTTATGAGATCGGGAATGCGCGGCCATACATCTTGAGGAATGTATGGACTGCCGGTCCGTGGATAAGTAATGAACTTTCTTTCGTAGAGGCTTTGGGCAATATTCAGTGTTTTCTCAGCACTAAAGCTGAATCTTTTGTTGGCTTCCTTTTGAAGGCCGCTCAAATCAAACAGAAGGGGAACCTGTTCTGTTATTATTTTTGTATTAATAGAGGAGACTGTTGCTGTTGCCCGGGTTCTTTCTAGTGATTTGATAAGGTCTTCAGCTTGTTTTCTTTCGCTGAACTTGAACTCACCAAGACTTTTGAACTCAGTAAAATCTTTTTGATGTATCAGCTCAATCTGCCAGTAGTTTTGACTCTTAAAATTTGTATGCTCATGATAACGTTTACAGAGTAAAGCCAATGTCGGAGTCTGAACCCTGCCTAGTGAATATAAGCCGTCACCTGTTGCTATACCCAATGCCTGAGTCGTATTGATGCTTAATAACCAATCGGCTCTGCTTTTGCATTGAGCAGACTGAAACAACCCGTCATATAGATGACCCGGCTTCAGGTTTTGAAAACCTTGCTTTATAGCTTTTTCAGTGAGAAAACTGATCCATAATCTTTCAAATGGCTGGGTACAGTTTAGATATTCATAAATATACCGGAAGATCAGTTCGCCTTCTCTTCCTGGCTCCGTAGCAACGATTATACTGCTGCATGCACTAAACAGTTTTTCTATTATTTTTAATTGTTTGGATGCGAACGGATCAGTGATCAGCTGGCTGCCTTTTTTTACTTTTCTGATGACCAGCTTAAAAGTGCTTGGCAAAACGGGCAGCTGCTGCTTGCTAAAAGCTGAAATTCCATAATCTTCCGGCATACCCAATGTTATTAAATGGGCAAAAGCCCAGGTAACAGCATAGCCATTACCTGTCAGATATCCCTCTTTTTTTTCTGTTGCTCCTAAGGCTATGGCTATTTCTCTGGCAATACTTGGCTTCTCTGCTAATACTACTTTCATAATAATATGGATTGAAGTTGGTATTTATATGCGTTTTCTAGCGCGGGGCTGAGGTTTGTCCTGCTTTACCTGCTGGCTTTTGTCTTTCGGGGATTGCTGGCCTTTCTGTAAAGGTTCCTTTAGATGTTTGGTGGCTTCGTTGGTCTTGCCTTCCGAATTCACCGCTGTCTGTGTTTTGTGCTCCTCCGTAGGTTTTGCCTGCTGCTGGATTTTATCAGGGTCCTTAAATGAAAAATCGATCTTTCCGTTCTCCTGATTAAGGGTGATATATCCCTGGTAAGGCTGATTCTTTTTATCCAGCAGTCCATCTAAATAAATCGTTTGGCCAGCTTTAAAACGGTCATACTGCTCATCATTTAATTCCTTGCCTCTGAATGTTCTTGGGACTTCGGTCTGTGAATGTGATTGAGATTGTTGCTGACTCTGCTTGTGATCAAAAAGAAATTCAACATACTTTTTATCTGCATTAAACTGAACATGGGCATTGAAGGGTTCCCCTTTGGTAGAAATCATTCCTTCCAGATATAGGGCTTTGCCTTCTATCAACGTCTGTTTTTGGGATTCATCTAATCTGATACCCTTGATCTCATCAGGAATTTTAATATGCTCTACTTTATAAGCAACCAGTTCATTGGTCAGCCGGTCTCTGCTGATAAGGGAAGGAATGATTTCATCTGTCTTTGGGTTGATAAGATCCACCACACGTCCCATATTTCCGTTTTCGATTAAATTCTGTCTGTCTTCAGCGGTAAATTCATGGCCCAGAAACTTAAAATTGAAATTGGGTTCTTTTCTGATGCCATGGAGATTAATCCTTACATCTCCTGCATCATTGGTGCTCAGTGAAAGACGGGCGTCTATTCGGATAAGCGCTGACCCGAGATTCAGACTAATGGGAACGAGGCCGTTTGTTTTAAATCCTCTTAACATAGGTTCCAAAGCATTTGCTTTTTCTAATTTTTCCTGGGTTAAGCCAAATTTTGACATCATTTCCCAGTCAATCTGGTCCGGGGAATATTGATTCTCTTTTTCTGATAATGGGTTTGTACTCATACTATTGGTGTTTGGGGTTACTATTTTATAGGTGTTTAGAAATTCTTGGCCCTCCGTACTTGGATGCTCGAGGTGATTTTGAATCTGTTTTCCAATCTTTTCAGATTCTTTGAGTGGGCAGGTGAAGAAGTTGAATAAAGTCGGGTTTTTGAGCTGGCTCAGAAAATTGGAAAAAAAGTTGGAGAGTAAATCGCCATGTTTATCAATTTTTAAAAACTGATTTTGATTTTTTTGAGTATTGGGTACTGTCATAAGGTCTCCTTTTTCATCAACAGTCTTTACCGCTTCAATCTTCTGGGTTTTGGGATTGAAAACCAATAGAGTATTGAGTGAAGAGGGATCAGGGTTTTGAGTGTTTGTGCTATCTTCCATGATATTAAATTTTGAATTACCATTGAAGTTATGGGTAATAGCATAAGATAAGATGAAGATGGCACTAAAGGTGAGTATTTGGCTTGGATTGTCTGGAATACAATCTTTTGTAACCGATTTTACTGTATTATCTAAAAAAAATAATTAATTTTAATATGTCTCAATCTTGAGATGTATTTATTGAGTATTTCTTGTTTTTCACAAACGGATCCTGAAAAATATATTATTGATGATGGTATAACGGTTGAAAAACCTGACGGCATCAGAACATATAATGAAGTTTATAACAGCAATAATATCATATACACAATTGGGAAAAAATTTACTTACTCCTATTTCTATCAGAATATAAAAGGAGAGAAATTTCTGATAAAAAAGGGAAGGAAATTGTACAGCCCGAAGGTTATACTATTGCTGATTGGGAATTTGTGGAGATCGATAAACAAGATATGGAAACCATAAATCATTTAATTCTAAGACCTCGGCCAGGAAACCCGTTTGAAAGAATTAATCCTAATTATAATCAAACAGCGATAGGGTACGAGTATGTGATGGCTAATAGCGAATTTCTGAGCACAGAAGAAACCGGTGCAATTGAAACTGAAATGAACGTCTGGATACACCCGCCAAGAAAATTTTTTTAAAATTTTAGAAATTAATCCTTTTCCTTACATCAAAGCACTAATAGTTATCAACAGGAAAATACAGATCATATGTTCAAAAAAAAAGAAGACTACCAAGATATGCTGTCACATCATAAAACTTATTTCCTGTAACCATTTCAACTCACAAAAGAAAATGAATCATCAAAGGCACAATCCATATATTTTTTTAACCATAAAAGCTAAAGTTTAAAATTTCCTTTAAAAAATTAACTTATATTAAATAATTTTTTAATTTAGTAAGAGAAATTAATACCACAAAATGTTAACTACCAAATCATTAAATATGAAAAATATACTCCTTAATAAAATAGAAAATTGAAATCATCCACGTTTTTAATTTTCCAATAAATATTCATACAGATATTTAGCTCCCCTGAATCCGGTACCGTTATGTAATCATCAGT
This sequence comes from Chryseobacterium sp. MA9, assembly GCF_024399315.1. NCBI lineage: Bacteria > Pseudomonadati > Bacteroidota > Flavobacteriia > Flavobacteriales > Weeksellaceae > Chryseobacterium > Chryseobacterium sp. MA9. The sequence goes on from NZ_CP075170.1 coordinate 194,974, forward strand.
AGAGATTTACTACGCTTTGTGGTGATTGACTTGGGATAGAAATTGTTTTGCCTATCTCTGTTTTATATAATCGATCCCAATCTTAAAAAAACTAAAGTGATGGATTGCATTAGGTTTTTAGATATTACTCTATTAATGAAACTTGATCATTCCATCAGCACTGATTTTTTGATCAATAAAATAAATACTCCCTATGAAAAATTAATAAATAATACCGCCATGAACACCCTATCCCTACTTAATAATCATTTTAAGTATCCATTCCCAACATTAAAAAATCCTAATGCAGATCTTTTGCAGGAGATTACCGAAAATGACTGGATTGACGGAGAATACCTGTGGCTTTACGAGCAAAATCCAGACGTGCGAAAGAAGTACAAGAAAACCAAAACGGCTCATATCGCTGCTCAGTGGTTTCCAACTGCACCCGTTGAACGTTTTAAGCCTATTTGCCGACTGATGCTTTGGACACTTTACAATGATGATATCTATGAAGAAAGTGAGCCAGAGAATATTGAGGCCGTTCGAAGCCAATCTATCGCTATTCTGAATGGTGAAATTAATACCGATGAATCAACCATTCCTTTGGGAGCCATGCTATTTTCACTGAGACAGGAGCTTCTGCAATTTATCCCGGAGGAATCAATCTCAAGATTCGCTCAAATGATTAACAGATATTTCATCGGATTAGAAAAAGAAGTGCAGTATAAAAAAAATAAAAAATTCCCGACAATAACGGAATGTATCGCCCTGCGGGAAGATTCAATCTGCCTATATCCTTTTTTGCAGCTGACAGAAGTGGAAACCGGTGTTATCCTTCCTCAGGAAATTCATGAACATCCCGTGATACGTCGTTTACAGGCATTAGCCTGCCACTTGGTAACTTATTTTAATGAAGTGCAGTCTGTAGTGAAGGATGAAGCTACAGGAAGTATTTATTATAACATTGTAAAAGTCATCCAGAACGAACGGCAAATTTCCCTGGAAGAAGCCTGCCTGGAAGATCTGCGCCTTCACAATGAAGATCTTAGGGAGTTTGTGGAATTACAATCCTCTCTTCCCGATTTTGGCATTTGGCAGGATGCTGTTGTCAACTGGATCCATTATATGAGCATGGTTTTAAGTGGATGGAAGAATATCTCTACAAAACTGGCCCGTTATAATGATATGGAGTTTCCAAATGCTAAGGAATTAAAAGAAAAAAGCTGAACCAAAAGCAACCGAAATGAGAAAATAAAATTCGAGGTAATATTATAAAACTATTAAATTAAAAATACTTAATTATAAAACAAAATACTAATTATTTATGGAAACTATAAAACTAATTTTTCCTATGCCAACATATCCATGGACGGCTCCTGTTTCTCCTTTTGCGAGGAGAGACTTTTATGAAGAACGTGAATGGTACGATACCGACTATACATTTTTGTCGCCTAAAGCTAGAGAAAAATACAAGCAACACGGTCTCTCGCAGGTAACTGTCTGGATGTTGCCTACCGTCACAGAATGGCATCGCATTATGCCTGTCACTCGTTATTTAATATATCATACCGTATTTGACGATTACTTCGAGAACTGCCCTGTGGATAAACTATATGGAATACGAGACCATTTCATTGACGTGGTATTGGGGGCAAAACCTCATCAGAATGATATTGGGCTTTTCAGACAAATCGCTAAAACCACTGAAGAAATCAGGGCGCTTGGAGCACCGGGCTTTTGGTTTGATCGTCTGGCGCATTCATTTTATAAATACATAACTTATGGTATTATAGAAGAAGCTGTTTACAAAGTGGCCGAGAAGAAACGCTTCCCTTCGTTGGTTCATTATATGCATATTCATGAATTTACAGTAGGTATGTGCCCTTATGTTGATATGATTGAGCCTGCAACCGATTGTTATCTGCCGCCAGAGGTATTTAAGCATCCGATGATCCAGCGTTTGGTTGTTCTGATGAATAGAATTATTGCAGTACAAAACGATGTGTCATCCCTGGCAAGAGAGATGTCAAGAGGAAGTTTGGAAATGATGAATTTAATATTGATCATTCAACATGAAAACAAAATATCATTGGAGGAAGCCTACCAAGAGGCCATGAAAATACACTATGCCGATGTAGCAGAGTTCCATGCTATACATAAGGCGCTTCCCGATTTTGGGCCCGATCACCCTGTTTTTGGGGCGCACCTCAAAGCTATAGATCACTATATAACACACTACGAATACATGATTGCCGGCATTAACCAATGGTATCAGTTTGGAGATAGCGTGCGCTATAATGATATAGGAGGCTATCCTGATCCCGGTTCTGAATACGATAAAATCTTAGGTTGATTGAATCCCAATGTTTTTCTTATACCTGATCAGGTTTAAGAAAGGCAATTCAAAAGCTAAATAGAAATATAAACGGCAATATGGACCAGCTACTGTAAATTCTTATCAAAAGAAAATGTGTGAATATTAAAAATTAAATCAACATAACAAAATGAAGCCAAAAGAATAAAAATCAAAAACGATCTGCCACGCGGCTTTGACCTTTGACCTGATCTTATATGAATATTAATAAAATAAAAAACAGGCTTGCAGAAAAATTGAGCAATGATTGCAGTACATGGCATGATGTGCTAAATAATACACAGCCAAAGGATTTTGTTTGTAACCATTGGAAAGTAGACATCAGTCCAACGGATATTGAGATTGATATTCCTAATGGAGTCTTTTTGGTTAATGACGGCTTTTTCTCTACTAGTGGAACATTATTAGAGTTAGATAATGAAAATATATTTTACAATAAAGCCTTTACTGCAAAAGGTAAATTTAACCTAGATAATGCAAGCAATCTAAAAATGGAGGAAATAAAAATTGAGATTGAAATAGATATTTTTTAGACTACATATGTTATTTAAAATGGAGCTTAATTAAGGTTTAGAATAATGTTGACAAGGTTAAAAAATAAAACAACACAAGACAAAACATTTCCTTATAGCTTACAGAGATAACTATTCTTTAGTACTAAAGTAAACACAAGTAACGCTAAGTTAACAATATCTAAAGAATAATGAATAAAATTAATATCACATCGCCTATAAAAGAATTATCAGATTCTTTATTTAATAATAGAAAAACAGAACAGTTAAGATATTACCCAATAGACAGATTTTATATAGTTGATAATAATTATTTAGGAAAAATATTATCAGCGAATCATTTAGAATTTCTTTTTTACAATTTAGAAAAAATGAACCCGACCTATAGTGTTCAGTTATTTGTATGTTTACCAGAGCTATGGGAAAAGCTAATTTTTAATGATGTAATCACTTTGATTGAAAACTTTACCAGTCCTTTTTCTTTGTATACTTTGGTAGAGTTTACATATAAATATTTAGATATCGATGTAATGGATGATATATTTTGTAATGAAAAAGTAGATCTTAAATTTAAAAGACTGTCTTAGCTATTTTATGAAGACCAGAATGTGTGGAAGGAGGAGAAAGACTTCAAGAAGGTTTCTGGCAAATCGAAAGGGAAGAAGTTGTGAGGGGGAAACTTTTCAATTTATATTTTATTTTATGACACATTCTGTCGTATTACCGTTATAGCTTTGAAAAAATATATTATGAAACTTAAAGCTACTATAAGGGAAGAAATTCATCCAGATGATAAAAGTGCCATCGTAGAATTTCATGGGGATGAAAATAAGCGGCATTTCGAGTTGCACTGTACATTCGATCAATATCAACAACGACTTCGCAAATGGGATACATGGGAGTTTAAAATACGTCTTGAATTAGAAATATTTACAGATCCTAAAACAGGAGGTTAAATCATATTTTACCAACTTATTCTATGATCAGGCCACTTAAGTAAATTCACCATATATTAGATAAAAAGAGCCTATCTGTGAGTAGATAAGCTCTAAAATATTGAAATAAAATTCAACTCTGTAAAATTTACAAACTTTTCTTTGTAATGGCGAAAAGGTATCAAGTGTGTGAGGTTTGGTAGAGAGATGGGAAACTTTCGTTTAAGAATACGGAGAATGAGAAAGATTTTAAAGGCTTATAGTGTATTGAAATAGAGGGGGTACGAGGTAGAGGATTTTATCTTACATACTTCCTGGGATACTGTCAAATTAAATCATCCTCGATTTTCTATCAACTGGGATAAACTTAACAAAGATTCTTTTGACATTAGCTAAATACTAATGATTGAATTGGCAATTCTCTTTTCACCTCCGATTGGAGTGGTATAAAATCTCTGTTCAATTCCCCATAAAACAAATTTAAGATCTTCATCTGTTTCAATTTTAAATTTTCCATTTTCAAATACTATTTGGCTGTATTGACTGGTATAAGAATATACAGCCTGTTTTTCAGGAGCAGATAAATTATTTAACGTCTCCATTACTAATGCAATTCTTTTTCTATTAGGGACTGATACATTTCTGTTACTGAAATTAGGATCTACTGCAAGAAAATCGTTTTGTAAAAAGGAATCAGTCTCTGAAGCAGTTGCTTCTTTGTATAACTGATCCATTCCTTTAAAAATTTTCTGAGCCGCAGGTAGCTTTTTGAAGTATAATATATCAGTATTCTTATCATATATAGCATCAGCAAATGGATTCACTGTGATAATTGGTTTTTCTGTTTCAATTCTTAGTTCATCAATTGAAAACCATTTTTTGCTGATAAAGAAGCTAGAGTTAATAATTTGAAAAAAGTACAGATTATTCTGTACGGTACAAATAAAAGATAATTTTGTAAGATCATTTCTTGTTATTTGATCATGATTTACAGAGTTCAAATCATTATTAATAAAATCAAATGAATAGCCTGATTGAGAAAACTGCGTAACTTTATAAAGCTCTTCATTTTCGATTAATGTAACTGGGTTATAATCTACTCCAACTAAATTTAATTGCGAAGTATTATATACCTCTTCTTCTGTTTCAATTACTCGAAATATATTATGTTTTCTTTTTACTTTACCATAAATAAAAGTTGCCATATACAAAGTGTTTTAAAGTTCTATAAATGTATAATTATTGATTCTCCTTAAATTATTAAAATGATCATTACCAGGAGTCTTTAGCTGTCTTTTCGTTATCAGGAATATTTTAATATTTGCCGAGGTCTTTATAAAATAGAAATGATAACCAAATAGTAAAAAAATAGGATTAAAATAAAGTGTCTGTGATAAGTAGGTGAAAATATAGATGATTAAAAAAACTACGATTAAAGTTGGAATATCATTTACACCCAAAGACACAAAAAAATATCCTAAATAAGTTGGTAAGAAATTGTTATTTGCCAATTCAATTTCCATCACTGAACCACTTTGCAAATTATCTTTTGGTAATTTTCTTGCAATCATAAAACTCAGAGCTGTCAAAAGAATTGGAATCAATATAAATAAGCCCCAGGAAAAATACATCGAATATTTTTCAAGAACTATAAATACATATTTGTCTTTTACAAGAAATACCACAGCAATCAGCCAAGTTGAGTTAAAAGCTAAAAATAACTGATATAAATATTTCATTCTTTTACTTTTTTGTAATCTTTTGAATAAATCGTAATATTTAAAATGTTATCAAAAAATAGTTTATATATAATTGTAATAATTACGGTTTTCCGTAAAATCAAAAATAGATATTACTTAGCTTTTGTAGATCAGTATTTTCACTGAATTAAATATGAAAAACAATATATTATTGATTTCTTTTAATAGCTTTTTGAATTTGTTCAAGTTTTAGTTGCTTTGATTGCTTTTTGGGATTGATAATTTTATCTTAATTAGTGCATGGAAATTTTAGATATGTTATCTTTGGCTAAAAGTTAATTGATATCGGCAATTATCAATATTTAAATACATAAATGCTAGATATTTAATCTAATTAAAAAAACGTGCAATGACCTTTCTAGAACTTGCTCAATCCATATTAAAAGAAGAAAAGAAACCATTGACAGCCACTGAGATTTGGAACCTTGCTGTCGAAAAAGGATACAATAAAAAACTAAATTCACAGGGAAAGACTCCATGGTCAACATTAGGAGCTCAGATCTATGTGAATAGCAAAGACAATCCGAAATCAGTTTTTGCTAAAACAGATTCACGACCGAAAAGATTTTATCTAAAATCAATGGAAGGGGTATTGGAAGATTATGAAAATACAATTCCAGAAGATCTACCACCACTGAAAAAAAAGAAATTTGATTTTTTAGAAAAAGACCTTCATAAATACTTAACCTATTTCGTTTATTATCATTTAAATTGTTATACCAAAACAATAAAGCATCATACTTCTAGTAAGAAAGAATTTGGAGAATGGGTGCACCCTGATATGGTGGGATGCTATTATCGTATGGAAGATTGGAAGCCGGAAATCAATGAATTTAGCAGTGCCGTTGGCGTAAATTCCATCGTTTTATATTCATTTGAAATCAAAAGAGAGTTAAGCTTCGGCAACTTGAGAGAAAGTTTTTTTCAATGTGTTTCAAATTCTTCTTGGGCAAATGAGTCTTATCTAGTGGCTGCAAGAATATCAGAGGATGAAGATTTTATGAATGAATTGTCGAGGTTAGCTGCATCATTTGGTATTGGGGTTATCGAGCTTGATCTCGACGATCCGCATTCTTCTGATGTGATTCTTCCGGCTAAATACAAAAAGAATTTAGACTTTGAAACAATGAATAAGCTGGCAATGAATAATGATTTTAAAGACTTTATTGAAACTGTTAAAATTGATTTGACGAGTAAGAAGATTCATAAGAAGGAATATGATCCTGTTGACGACTTAGAGAGTCTGAAGTAGTAAAAAAATCCTTACTTCCAAAAGTAAGGATTTTTGATAATTTACAATGATTTTAACCCTAACGGTCAGATTAAGTCATGACTATTACGCTTCATGCGTTGGCATTTTCAATCAATTCATTTAATTCTGTCTTTTTTCTCTCTACATACAAAACTACCTTTCGGACTATTGATTTATTAATGGCGGAAATTAGAAAGTCCATTATTTCATAGTCAGGTTTATCATTTTTGACAGGTAATTGAATGTATTTGTTTTTTACTACATTCCATCCACCTAATTTATTTTTATATGAATATAAAGGTAAATCAGTTACTTTATTAATACATTGAACAGCAAATAAATACTGATTCGGCAATAATTTATTGTCATCTAAAATCCAGCGAATTGCATAAGCATCTGATAAAACCGTAAATTCATTAGATTGGTAGTAAGCTCGGTAAATATCACTATTTGAAGGAATAGAAATCACATTCTTTAAAATAGTTGCTCCCTCTTTAGGTACAAAGTAGTTCAATCCTTGGTTCTTGAAGCTAGATGTGAGACACGGAAGATTATATTTTTCTGTCATATGTTTTGATAATTCATCCGCTTTGAAAGGTAACTTTTTTGTATTTATTCTTTCAAATAGATTTCCAATTTTAAACTCGCTCCATTCAATATTTTCAAAGTTCTCTAAAGCGTTCGTCTCCTGTTCTGTTAAATCATAATTACTTAATCTATTTTCAGAAAGATATTTTTCAAGTTTTTCCATTCGTTCTGCTTCCAACTCAGCAACAAAACGCTCCATAAAGTCAAAATCAATATCTCCGTTTTTCTTTATTGGTAAGGTTAATTCCGAATTTAAAAATGTTTTATCCACATTTCTAACTAGTACTGACAATAAGGGTTGCTTTAATTTATTTAATGCTGATGTAAAAAAAGGAATTGTTATGGGTCTAATATCAATTTTAGGAACTACTTTACGAACGAATTGACCTGCATACCAGGGGGTTTGCCGGTAGAAAAAATCCATTTGCAGAAGCCCCAAGCTCCAATTGCCTGCCTGGTTTATATTTTTACTATTTACAAAACCAGTTTTTTGTAAAACTCCTTGGTTTTGAGATGTTCTTGTTACGTAATCAAATTGTTTTCCTGAAACCAATTTATTAGTATTAAAACTAAGAGTGTTTTCAATTTTGAATAATTGACCAACTCTAAATTTCCCCCACTCAACATTTTTCAATTTTTTGTTAAGCGGGGATTCTACTTTCCCAATTCTTCATCAACTGAATTTTGTTCTAGTAAGTTACTTATATCCCAAGATAAATAGGCGCTCACTGTTTTTTTTAAATCTTGCAGAGTTGGTTTGGTCTCAGTTGGTGCAGATTGATTCCAGTCGGCTCCATTATTCGGATCAATATGGCCTTCGTAGTATTCATTTTCTTTAAAAATATTCAATTTGCTTTTACCAAAACGGACCAAATCAACAACTTCTTGATAGCGTTCTTGGGCACGATCGATATCTTTTAAATTATTACTGGATTTTTTTCGGTTAGACCTTGCGTAACCATCATTACTAAAATCAATAAATTTTACAATCTCATCTTTATGATGTTTTTCGTTTACTTTAAACACATAGATTTGGGTTTGTACGCTAGATTTACCAATGAAAATATCAATTGGCATTTTGATACTTGCCAAAAGCGTATGCTTAGTCAAGATTCTTTTATTATAGTCAACTGCTTTACCTGAACCAGATGAGTGTTGAATAATGATTGCAGCATAGCCTTTATTCATCATATTCAATGCTTTTTCGACAAAGTTCATTCCATTTCCTGAAGCAGAATAAGGAGGATTGAGAATAAAAGCATTCGCAGGGAATTTGGTTTTAGGTTTTCCAAATCCATACTTACCGTCAAAGTCTTTAATTGAGTCTGTATTTAAGATGTTAGAACTACCGTCACCCATCAAAATCATATTTAAGATTGCTAACATATAAACACTTGATAGCAGCTCTAAACCAAGCAATTGTTCTGCTTTGATTTTAATTTCTTTTTGGGTTAGTTCGTCTGGGGATTGAATAGTGTTTTTAGCATCATTCAACATTTCATTCATTGCGGCAACTAACAAACCTGCTGAGCCTGTGGCAAAATCCCACACATAAGAATCTTTGTTAACTCTTGCAAGTTTTACTAATAGAGAAGCAACATACGAAGGTGTAAGTACAACGTCATTTAATTTGTCTTGAGAAAAACCTAACCAACCGTACATTTCATTGAACAGTTTGCCTGTAAAATCTGTGGTCAAGCCAATTTTGTAATAGATGCCTAAATCATCTACAATTTTACCAAACACTCTTTTTAGTTGGCTTTCTCCGTCTTCAACTTTATTAATGTTCTCCGTTAATAGTGTGTTAGATAATGTTCTTACAATTAGTTGTCGTTTTTCATCTGGAATCTCCTTATGACTTAAAAATGATTCTATCTTTTTAATCATTAAATCCCCATCCCTATAACCTTTCTCCTTTGATGATTTTAAGTCTGATTTTTCGAGAGGTGAGACTTTTCCTGGAATACCAAGTGTTGCAATAATTGAAGCAGCTACTAAATAAACACGGTCATTTTCTCCTAAACCTTTTTCATTTTGGTAAATGTCATTGTTAAGTTTTACAAGACTTTGGTCAATTTCTCTTTCTCGTTGTTCCTTAAGTCTATCAAGTTCTTCCTGTGAAAGTTGAAGAGTTTTAACAGTATCAATAAAAGTGTCAAAATTTTTAGGTGCTAAAAATGAAAAATCAGTATAATTACCAATTTTCTGCCCTGCTCCCAAATTGCTTTTTGAAACATAATAAACACCTATTTCATGATGAATTTTTTCTGTTTCATCTTTGTAACCAGTCATTCCGATAGCGATAATATCGGTATAACTTGTATGATGAAGTAAGGCGTTTGCATAATGCACTGCTCCGTTTACAGCATATGAATTGATGTTTTTTAAATTAGGTTCATTTTTTACCGTTCTATTTTCTACTTGACCATCACCATCTAATTTTACGAGTTTGCCTTTGTAGCCTTTATATTCAATTAATACAGGAAAAAAATTTTGATACTTATCTTGTAATAGTAGTTTTACATCTGGTCGATTTGCTCCTACTCCGCCATTCTTTGTAAAATAGTCTGAAAGAGCTTTGTCAATTTCGTTGTTCAGTGACTCCTGCTCTAATTTATAATCTAATTTATATTTTTTAAGCCATCCATTTGCTAAATCTGCAATATTTGGTTCTATTGATTTTGTTGTTGTTTTTCCTTTCATTACTTCTAATGTTCAAAGCGAATTTAGCAAACAAAGATAAAGTTTTTGATGGACTTGTTTGACTGGTTTTTGAAGTTTTATAGGACAATTATCGAATGCTCACCTCTTATCATATGATTATGTAATATTAAATCTATTGTTATTAGTAATAATTTTTGTAGAAATAATGTAATTTGGTTATAATAGGTTGCTTACTGTTGAATAAAGTAAGTTAATATTATCAGTGGGAGATAAAATTTTTAGGTCAAAAAAAATTTAACTGGTCATAGAATAGAATTAATAAACTTGTATTTGTTAGGTTTTTATTTTCTTAAATGCAAGCTTTACTGTTTTTTCAAGATCTGAATAGTACTGTTCTTTTTGTTTTGTTAATTTAGTCTCAAGACTTAATGCCTCTTTGATTGTCATTAAAATATAACTCAAAGGATGTAACTTAAATAAAGAGTAAAAGTCAATTTCTAATGATTGACAAATTTTAATTAGAAGTTCCCAGCTAGTACTGTTTTCATATCTTTCTATTCTACCGATAGTTGTACTATTAGAACCTATAAGGAGACCCAAATCTTCCTGAGAAATTTTTTTCTTGAGTCTTTCAGTTCGAATTATACAACCAATTTGCAGACCTAGAGCATAGATTTCGTCATTACTATATTCTTTCATATAGTAAAAATTGAAATATTAAATAATATTATTCGATACAAATTTGTATCGAATATCTTTTTTTTCTTATATTTGTAAAATAAGTTACAATAAACGTAATTTTGCGATACTTCAAAGAATAATAGAAGCTATTGCTTAGAATCTCGATTCGAAAACTGGTAATTTTTAACATGCGAGACGATAAGTATTAAGCTCACGACCTAGGCGTGGGCTCTCTTATCTGCATGTAAGGTATACCAGTACCCCGAATCGGATAATGTAGAGTTCCCACGCCGTCTTTTTTCAATGCTGTTCGCTTTATCTTTACATAAAAATCTAAGCCCGCTTTCAAAAATAGTATCAGATTACACGATACAATAGGAGGGTACAACCTATTGCGGCTTTAAAAAGCTTACACGGGAACACAGATTTCATTCATATTAAATTCTTTCCGGTGCCCTAAAGGTCACTGATTACAGAACTTCACCAGTCCTTTTTCATACCAAAGGGCATCAGGAAAGTCTTTATTTAATAAATGAATCAAAAAACTACTCAACTTAAAAATCAGAAGAAAGAAAAAAGCCCCTTCCCATAGAGTTTGCAGACCAACGGGAAAGAGCGTAGTTCAGTAATTAATCTTTAAAAATTAAAAACCTTTACAAATCTATGAAAAATTCCTATTACCATATAGGAGGCATTTTCTTTGGGCTCATGTTTACCGCTGTAAGCATCGATACAAAAGCCCAAACACGCACCATTTCCGGTACTGTAACCTCATCCGGCAAACCTTTACAGGGAGTTATAATCTCCCAAGAGGGTAGGGATCAGATAACCATGACCGGCAACAACGGAACCTACACAATACAGGTTTCAGCAGAAAATACCATCCTATTGTTCAGACACCCTGATTATGCAGAAGAAAAATTCACACTCACTAATCAGAAAGTCGTTAATATCAGTTTAGAACAAAAAGTAAAGGGAATCGAAGAAGTTATTCTCAACGCTGGCTACTATAAGGTTAAAGACAAAGAAAGAACCGGTAGTATCGCCAAAGTTTTAGCAAAAGATATCGGAAATCAACCTGTCACCAATGTACTCTCAGCGGCTCAGGGAAGGGTAGCGGGAGTGAATATTGTACAGAACTCGGGAATGCCGGGTGGAGGGTATGATATTCAGATAAGAGGGAAGAATAGTCTCAGGTCTCTTGGAAATAATCCACTGTATGTAGTGGACGGGGTTCCGGTAGGAGGAGAAATGGCTTCCCAGTTTTCAGGAGCGGTACTGCCTGCCAGCAGTATCAACCCGCTTAACAGTATTAATCCTGCGGATATTGAGAGTATTGAGATTCTGAAAGATGCGGATGCAACCTCGATCTATGGATCTAGGGGAGCGAATGGAGTAGTGCTGGTGACCACGAAGAAAGGGAAGAGCGGGAAAGCTGGTGCAGGTGCAGGAGGAGCAGGGAATCTGGGATTAAATGTGGGGACTTCCTATGCAGTAAGTTCTGTGATTAATAACCTTACCATGATGAAGACTGGGGATTATCTAAGGATGCGAAGGCAGGCTTATCAGAATGACGGGATTTCTTCCTATCCGGCTAATGCCTATGATATCAATGGAGTGTGGGATCAGGGGAGATATATGGATTGGAGGAAATCACTGATCGGAAATACCGCAGATGCTTTTACCACGAATGTCTCTCTAAGCGGAGGGAATGAGAGAACAAGTTTTTTGGTAGGCTATGGACACAATGAGCAATCTACCGTGTTTTCAAAAGACTTTAAGTATAAGGCGGATAATCTTTCTGCCAATATCAGCCACAGTTCTGAAGATAAACGTTTTCAGCTGAGTGTTTCCAGCAGGTTCTCGCTTCAAAAGAATAATGTACTGAGTGAGGATATCACCAGACAGGCTTTCCTGATAGTACCCAATGCTCCGGCTTTGTATCTGGCGGATGGAAGCCTCAATTGGGAGAACAATACCTTTAACAATCCGGCAGGACTCTATAACAGTTCTTATTCCTATGAGAACAAGCAGTTTTTAACCAATATGAATGTGCAGTATGAACTGCTCGAACATTGGTTTCTGAAATTTAATGGGGGACTGAATTACCAGTCTTTTGATGAAAGGTCCTTAAAGCCTAATACCATGTATAATCCTGCTTCCTATCAGGGACAGTCCAGTGCAAGCTCGCAGTCGTATAAGAGTAATCAGGATCGGTTTTCGTTTATTCTGGAACCTCAGCTCAACTGGCGGATGAAGAAGGGCAGACATGCCTTGGATGTGCTAGTAGGGACTACCTTTCAGCGGGAAACAGGCACGCAGGGTTCTATGATCGGAATTGGATTTGAGAGCAATGCTTTTATAAAGAATGTAGGAGCAGCCAGGACGAAGATCATTACCGATCAGATCAGAACGGAATACCGGTATGCTGCATTCTTTGGAAGGGTGAATTACCAGTATGCCGGAAGGTATATCCTGAATGTGACCGGAAGAAGGGATGGAAGCAGCCGATTTGGTCCCAGTAATAAGTTTGCGAATTTCGGGGCTGTGGGAGCAGCATGGATATTCTCTCAGGAATCTTTCCTGAAAAATAAGAAATGGCTGAGCTTTGGGAAACTTCGTAGCAGCTACGGAACTACCGGAAGTGATAATATAGGAGACTATGGGTATCTGGATACCTATGACCTCTCAGAATACCTGTATAACAATACCGCAGGGCTGAATCCTTCAAGGTTGTATAATCCCAATTACAGCTGGGAGAAGACCACTAAGCTGGAAGCAGCTTTGGAGCTGGGATTTTTCAAGAACAAGATTAACCTGACTGCGGCGTGGTACAGGAACCGTTCTTCAAGCCAGCTGGTAGGTTATCAGCTTCCATCTATAACAGGGTTTCCAAGTGTACTGGCCAATCTGGATGCCGTAGTGGAGAATTCAGGCTGGGAACTGGAACTTTCCGCTAAACCTTTTTCAGGAGGAGATTTTCAGTGGGAATCCGGGATCAATATCAGTTTTCCTAAAAACAAGCTGGTTTCTTTTCCGGGGCTGGCAGGTTCTACCTATGCCAATACCTATGTTATAGGACAGCCCATTACATCGGTAAAAGTATATCAGTATGAAGGGATTGATCCGGCTACAGGACTGTATCGGTTCAAAGATTTTAACGGGGATGGGAAGATCTCAGCTCCGGACGACAGGCAGGCCATAGAAAATATCGGTGTACGGTATTTTGGGGGATGGAACAATACCCTCCGCCTTAAGAACTGGAACCTGTCATTTCTCTTTCAGTTTGTGAAACAGAGAAACTGGAATTATAACAATATCATGCCCATACCGGGAACGATGAATAACCAGCCTCAGGAGGTAATGGATGTATGGTCTGCTGAGAATCCGGTCGGAACCTATATGCCGTATTCTTCAGGGAGCAATGGGATCAAGAATCAGCTTCATGTATTTTTTATGAACAGTACGGCAGCGGTGTCTGATGCTTCATTCATCCGCCTTAAGAACCTGGAGCTGGGGTATAAGGTTCCGGTAAAAGGAGCTTTTAAAAGTGTGAAGGTCTATTTTCAGGGACAGAACCTGCTGACTTTTACGAAGTATTTCGGGCCTGATCCTGAGTTCAGGAATATTGGCTTCCTGCCTCCTTTAAAAACCTATTCAATGGGGGTTTTGATTACACTATAAAATATAAAAGCTAAAAAATTAATAATGAAAAATTCTAAAATCAATATAAATCAATGTTGTCAATTGATGAGGTTCTTTAGAAGCAGGGGATTGGTCCTGCTGTTGTGTGTGCTTCTTTTCTCCTGTGAGAAGATGCTGGAAGTGGAAACGCCTTCCAATCAGATCGGAAAGGATAAGGTCTTTGCGGATGTTCAGACCGCTAATGCAGCGCTGGCTGGGTTGTATGCAGGATTGAGAGATAACTCACCGCTCTCAGGGGAGTCACTGGGAGCTTTCCTAGGAGTCTATACGGATGATCTGGATTCTTATGCCTTAACGGATACCAATGGCGTACTGGCGCTGTATCATAACCAGCAGACCGATACCAATTCTACGGTGTATTCGGTATGGTCTACGGCCTATCAGCACATCTATGCTGCCAATGCTATTATTGAAGGCGTCAGAGCATCTGCGCTGCCGGGTAATGAAAAGAATAGGATAGAAGGGGAAGCCCTTCTGGTGCGAAGCATCATGCTGTTTTATCTTCAGCAACTCTTTGGGGCGGTTCCTTACCCGGTAAGTACGGATTATACAGTAAATCAGTCTCTGCCAAGGGTAGAATCTATAGAAGTGCTGTCAAGACTGGAAGCGGATCTTGTACGTTGTGGAGAGTTGCTTCCAGATCAGTACAGGGATGCCGAAAGGGTATATCCTAACCGTAAAGGAGCTGAGCTGATGCTGGCCAGAGTGTATATGCTGGAGCAGAAGTGGGCTCAGGCAGAAACTGTCCTGAAAACGATTCTGGGAAGTCCGCTGTATAATTTTCAGAATGACCTGTCAAAAGTGTTTCAGAGGGATTCAAAACATATAATATGGCAGATAAAACCTGCGAATCCCGGTGATCCTGTGAAAGAAGCCATGGTGTATTACTTTTCAGGGGCAGCGCCTACGGGATATGCGCTGTCTGAAAGTCTGATGAGTTCTTTTGAAGCGGGAGACCTTAGAAAACAGCAGTGGATGGCTGCGGTAACTGTAGGAGGAAATACCTGGTATCGCGTGAATAAGTATAAAAATATAACTAGTAATGATACGGAGGATTCTATAGTGTTTCGTTTGGAAGAAGTGTATTTACTGCTCACTGAAGCACTGACTCAGCAGAATAAAGTTGGGGAAGCATTGCAGTATATCAATCCGGTGAGGCAGAGAGCAGGACTGAATGCTTTAGCATCAGTTTCAAAAGAAGTGTTGCTGAGTGAAATCCTTTTAGAAAACAGGAGGGAGTTCTTTACCGAAATGGGACACCGATTCCTGGATTTAAAACGAAATAACAGACTTGTTGATTTGCAGGCGGTAAAACCAAACTGGAAATCTTTTCACAGCCTATGGCCGGTTCCCCAGAAAGATCTGTTGCTTAATCCTAATTTAAAACCTCAGAATAATGGCTATTAATATCAATAAACTGATAATTCTTTTATTGATTCTTATGGGGATGATCTGTTATGGACAGTTTCGGCAGGATTCAGTGAGAGATGAAAGTTCAGAATTTTACAATATTGCCGTTAACAAAGTGTCTGATGACGGGAAGTGGATAGTGGCCACAAAAGTCTACAGGCAGAATTATGATACGGCAGTAGTACTGGCTACAGGGAGGTCAGGGGTAACATCCCTGGTAGGCACACTGACCAAAAAATACCAGTACTCGTTTGTAAAAGGTGACCAGCTGCTGGCATTGGGGCAGGGAAAAGCAGTGCTGTGGAATCTGCGGACCGGAATGCAGAAAGAACCGAAGACAGGCCGGGAGGGCAGAGAATCAGTAAATGTAATGCAGAGTGGAGTGATGGAGAAAGGGGATAAGTATTTTTTGCAGACTAGTGACAGTATTCTTCATATCTATGATGCGAAATCTGCTCTGCTGGAGAAAGTAGAGCGGGTGCAGTATTTTAAGGTGAGCGGTTCAGGATCTGTATTGTATATCGTAAAAAAATCAGGCAGGGAGACTCAGCTGGTAAAGTATTCCGGTAATAAAGTAGAGAGCGTGTATGCTGCGCCGGGTATGATCCGGAGTATGGAAGAAACACCTTCAGAAAGTTTTTTGATTCTTAAAGAAGAAACAAGAGATGGAGGAGGTGTAAACAGTTCATTTCAGAAGGTTGTGTTGCTGGATACAAAGAGAGGGGAACTGGTGTTTCCTAATATAGGTGAGGTTAGAAAAGAAGAATACCTGCGTTTTACCGAAATACAAAACGGAAGTGCTATGATGATTACAGGAATGACCCATATTCCGGTGGAAAAGGGTACGGTTGATATCTGGTATGGAAATGATGGTAATCTGGAAGCCAAGCAGGAAGGTTCTTTTGTAAAGAGGTACTGGATATGGAAAAAGGATGGTAATGAGTTGATGAGTGTTCCCTCTGACCGTTTTTCAACAGTAATAAGCCTGAATAATCCTGATTATTTTTTGATGTTTAACAGGGAGGAGTTACAGAATTATTCAACACTGTTTCCTCTGATTCACGGTTTTCTGTATGATCGTAAAAAGGGTAGGTATGAGGATCTGGGTATACTACAGGCAGAAGTTTCAGTGTCAGACCGGGGAAGTCATTTTATATATAAAAATAAGGAGTGCTTATGGGTATTGGTAGATAGGGAGACTTCGAGGAGAACAGTGCTGGAGAAGAAAGATTTGACAAAAGCATATTTCAGTCCAGATGGCAGAACGATCTATTTTGAAAGTAGTAGCGATCTTTGGAAGTATGAAATAAAGAAGGGACAGTTTATCGCACTTAATATCGATCATGAAAATGAAGTAAAGGTAGTTACGAAAGATGAAACGGATTTGTATCCTGATTCGGGTTATAATTTTAGGAGAAGTATACTGAATGTAGATGTACCGGTGCTGCTGGCAGTTACCAGAAAAGGAACGATTGAGAAAACCTTTTTGAAATGGGAGAAGGGCAGGCTTGATACACTCATGGCTTCTTCAGCTTCGAATATAACATGGTATAAAACGGATGAATCTTTAAAAAAGGTGGTGTATGTAGAAGAAAGTCTTCATTTTCCGCCTAGGATTGTCTATAAGGAGATAGGAAAAGAAAAAGGGAATATTTTATTTCAGAGTAATGTGCATGATAAAATATCAGCGTCAATAAGGAGGGAGGTGATTAGTTTTAACAATAGGGAAGGAACGGCTCTGAAAGGACTTTTATATTATCCTATTGGATATATTGAGGGGAAAAAATATCCAATCGTGGTTCATATCTATGAAGTGCAGAGCAGGAATCCGAATCAGTATCTATCCCCTCTGAATAATTTTCCGGTGGGGTTTTCGATTAGAAAGCTATTAGAGGAAGGGTATTTTGTGTATCTGCCGGATATTGTGAACGGACCTTCAGGGGTAGGAAAGTCAGCATTGGATTGTGTAGAAAGCTCACTGGATGTATTAAAAACTCATACAGACGTTGATCTTACAAATGTAGGATTGATCGGTCATTCTTTTGGAGGGTACCGGGCGAATTTTATAGCAGGAAATTCCAATCGTTTTAAAACTTATATTTCGGGTGCAGGAGCCAGTGATCTGACCAGAATGTATTTTTCATATAATGAGACCTCGTCTACTCCTTTTTACTGGCAGTTTGAAGAGGGACAGTATAATATGCATGCTGCTTTTGCAGAGAATAAAAAGCTGTATATGGATAATAATCCGATTGAAAATGTACATAAAGTAAATGCTCCCATGCTTTTATGGACTGGAATGGAAGATAAAAGGATTGTGTGGGACCAGACCATGGAATTTTATATCGGGCTGAAACGGAATAAGAAAGATGTTGTAGCCTTGTTTTATCCGGGAGAAGCCCATGTTTTTACCATAGGTTCAAAAGCAGAGAAAGACCTGGCTTTAAGAATACAGGATTGGTGGGATTATTTTCTGAAAGGGAAGAGAGACATCCCATGGATTGACAACCAAATCAAAAAGGATGCTGATTAGCATCCTTTTTCCATTTTATATGGGTGATATTTTAAAACCCTGACATACTTTTGTAACTATTTATAACAGGTTATTCCCTCAATTTCTAATGCTGAATCCCCGATAATTCTAGTGTTTACCTTCATTGATTTCCTCTACGAGTTTTGCGTTGAACGCGGGAAGGTCTTTGGGAGTTCTGCTAGTAACAAGCCCGGAATCAACAACGACTTCCTGATCTTCCCAACGGGCTCCTGCATTTTTTAAATCCTGGCTGATAGAGTAGACTGAGGTTAAATCTCTTCCTTCGACAACGCCAGCATTAATGAGAATCTGAGGTCCGTGGCAGATTGCCCCTACGGGTTTATGCTGGGAAAAAAAATCTTTTACAAAGGCAATAGCTTTTTCATTGGTTCTTAGCTGATCAGGATTAATAACTCCACCCGGTAATACAAGAGCATCGTAGTCTGAAGCATCTGCATTTTCCAGGTTTTGATCTACAGGATATTCTTTGCCCCAGTTTTTTTCTGCCCAGGATTTGATACCTCCCGTTTCAGGGCTTACAATGTGCGTAGTCCATCCCTGCTGTTCCAGATAATCTTTAGGGGAGCTTAGTTCGCTCTCTTCGAAGCCGTGTGTGGCCAATATTGCAATTTTTTTTGACATAATTAAATTTTTTAGGTTAAAAGAAATGAACGAGCTTATCCTTCTGGCAATAGAATGCTGCTCATCATTATGAAGCAGATATTTTCTTAATTCTTTAAATCTTCAAGATTCTCAAATTTATCATGAGAAGCTTTTAATTGGTGAAGCTGATCAAGTATGACTCTGGAACTTTCCGGACATAAATCATCGCTGTCTAAGGCATCCTGATAAGCATCAATAGCAGCACTTTCACCATATACCACATTTCCTATAGTTGTATCGGCTTTGTCTGCCGAAAAAGAATTTTTCACATCAATCCAGGCTCTGTGAATAGCGCCTGCCGCAGAACCTGACTGATCAGGTGTGCCTCCTCTCTCCGTTATCAGATCGGTAAGCTGATTTTTCATAGTATGTGACTGCGATACCATGGTGTCATATTCTGACCGTAGCAGAGGATACTGCTCCCATACCTTATCTTCAACTTTAGAAAATCCTTGAATTCTGTCGTTTGTAATGTTCAGTAAATCGTTTAGTACTGACACTGTTTTTTGGTTGTTCATACTGTATATTTTTTGAATGGTAGTATTAACTTTGCAAGTGTCATGCCTTAAACAGCCTATTTGCTGAGATGTGGTACTTAAAAAAATCTTAAAATCCGGAAGATTAATACACTCGTGAATAGAATAACAACAGACTGAAAATATAACAAAAAGGATATTTCAAAGATTGGCTTAGTAATTTGGAATAATAAGAATGTAAAACATAGATAATGAAAATATAGTGCTTCGTAAACTTTTATTAATTTGGTTTCTAACGATCCAATATAACATTATACTGTAAAAGGATGCTTTAAGCATCCTTTTACAGTATAATGTTTCTCTAATTAAGAGGTTTTCTGCCGGTAAAAATATTGATCAGAACAACAATGATGGCAATTACCAACAGGGTGTGTACTAGACTCCCCGTATTCATACCAGGAATAATTCCAAGCATTCCTAAAAGCCATACAACGATGCAGATTACTGCAATAAGCCATAATAAATTTCTCATAATATTATTTTTTGTGGTTAGTGGTGTAATATTTTTATGATTAATTCTAATGATGCCTTACTCCTTTATGATGGTAAGCAGTGTTTTTCTGAGTGGTATTGTAATTCAAGGGGCTATTTTTATTTACTTTGATGCTCTTCATATTGGAGGTTAGTTCATCATGTTGATCCGGAAGATTATAATGGAATTCTTTACCGTTTTTATAGAGTTTGTTGTCATAGGTACGGTAAATCTGATTTTCCTTATAAGTATTTCCGTCAGGGGCGAGGTATACTTTTTTCTGTTTGATTCTTTTTCGCAGGCCCATATAAAGCAAAGAGCTCCCTGCCGCTAAGGCCAATGCTATTTTTACTGTATTGTTCATACGATATATATTTATTCAAATAATTACAATTTTTTTGCCATTAGTAGCAAGTGTGGTACTTTTTGTCGGGAATTTTTATTGGATAGGTAGAGTCGGGGATATATAAAAAGAAGGATACCTTGTGGCATCCTTCTCTTTGTTAATGGAAAGTTGGTTTACGGTAGAATTTCAAACAAATCTCCAAAACACTGCGAGCCGCTCATTCTTTTTAGATTGTGAGGGCCAGTGGCATCTGTGTAGGTACAAAGAATTCCAGTGTTTGTTGTTTCACAGTTTTTAACTGGTACACAAGTAGGTTCTCCGAAATTTCCGACTCTGTATCCAATAGTAACTACTTTGGATGAACTTTCGATGTTTGATGCTAATGCACCTCCTGTGCCCATAATTATCAGGGCGGTAGGAATTAGAAACTTTTTCATAATAATTGAAGTTTTTGGTAAATGATTGCTTACTCGTTGTTCAGGTTTTCAGCTTCCCCTGTCGTAAAATATTTTACATTGCTTGTTCTGTATCGATAACGGACTAATTTCTTCCCGATAAGAGCATACAGGTATTGATCGGTTACCATAATCTGGGATACAGGTTTGTGATCGATATGGTCTATATAAAAGCTCCCTGCATATTCCTGCCGGTCTGTACGATAAATGTCGATTACCGTTGCATTTTTCCAGCGTTCTTTGGGTTCATGTTTTCCCATTAAGTGGGATTGGTTAAATAGAAAGGGGCCGTTTGTAGTAATTGCTGAGTTAACCTTTAAGGGGCGGGACTTTAGCTTCATTGTGCCGTCTGAAAGTTTAACAGGCTCAACCTGTGCTTTTGAAATGGTATCAATGGTTTTCATCTTATCTTTTAACTGCAGACTATTATTCATGATTAGAAATTGGTTTCTGTAAGAATACATATAGATAATATTTCCGCTTTTTTGATCAGCGGCCAGCTGGCCGTCTGCATCGAATATTCCGTCAATCTGTTTTTGCAGTAGTTCCTCAGCTAAGCTGAATTTAGGCTGTTTATTCAGAGCCAGCAGTCCTAACTCATATTCCCCTGTTTCACTGCTTCGGATTCTTAGTGCAAAATGAGAAGAATCTATCACCGCCAGCTGATTAAAGTATACGTCATTATAGCTGATGGTATGTGCTGAAGAGTCTTTTATTTTTCCTCTGTAGATAATAGGGACGCTGCCGTCATACAGATAATAATAAGGTCCCGATACTTTGAACTGTAAATTGGTGTAATTAAAATCAGTATGATCAGGGTGTATTCTCTTTGATTCCGGTGTTTTAAAAATTCTTTCAATAGTGGTGAGCAGTAGTGGAAAAGAAGCGTTCCCCAGAAAGACTTTTCCCTGGCTGTTTCCTGCAAAATAATAGTACTCATTGTCCAGCTCCAGGACCTTATCCTGGATAATAGGATGAGCCAGAAAACGGCGGGTAAAATTATTTTCTTTTCTAACTGTATTTTCAGAACTTATATATAGCAGGATAACAAGCAGTGAACTTATAAAAATCATTACAGCTATTTGTAAGTAAACCTTACTTCTGTATCTTCTTTTAAAATAGATAGAGATAAGGGCAATGACGGCCAATACTACGCAGGCTATATTAAATAGGAGATGTTCTTTCCAGTCCATCTTTTCCAGAATGCCTCCGCAGGAACAAGGGATTGATTCACTATAGTGTAAGATCAGATAAATGTAAACAGTAAAACTCATCATCATTCCTAAGGAGAAAAACAAACCTAGCGGCCGTGTACTTCTAATCAGCAGCAGCATGACAATCAATACTTCAACGATAATAACCAGGTAGGAGATGGGTCCAGCGTATGCGGTGAGAAGTGGAGACTGGGCAATCTGGATCTGGAAATTTTCAAAATCCAGGATCTTATTAACCGAAGCGTAGGTAAATAATAATACAAAAAAATAGGTAACCGCTGTGGGTAGTAAGGGAATTAATTTTCTCATGGTAATTAGTTCAGTATTGATATAATAAGATCCATACAACCTTTACTCCGCAGTATTCCGGCATCGTTGTTTTCTCCGAAATAGTTATTATTGTCGTAAAAGTTCCTTTGTTTTTCCAAACTCCGCTGACTGGACATAATTGTCCGGATGCTGCGGTTACAGGTAATTTCACTTTGGTGCTCATTTCCTCTCATTATAGATTCCTGGAGGTCTCCAATGATCACGGTCTTTAGGTGGATCAGTATCTTTATAAGTAGTACTGTCTGCCTTGGCTGAAAAAGTACTGTAGTTTTGAATGTTTTCATTCATTTCTTCCATGTCTTCAGTAGAGGTAAGATCGTTTGGATGACAGGAAAATAACAGTAATGAGAATATAATTCCCATAGAAATATAAATTGCATTCTTCATGATTTGGGATTTAAAAATTAATAATCCCGGCCGGTTTTCTCTAGAATTCTGAGAACGAATGTAGGACAAGTATTTGCTGAAAAAAAAGATGTTTTGGGCTGATTTATAAAAAATATATGGCCGTTTTGTAAATTAATTCAGCCTTTGTTTAGAGTTTAATTATTTGATAATCAGTTATTTGTTTTGTGTTTTGTCAGTGGTAAAATTCCCTGTGCGTTGAAATAGTTTTATTCCTGTTTCATTTTACGTACTTTTGAATAATATTCATCAGATCTTAAAAATTTATTAATAAAACTTTTTCCGTTTTGAAAAAAGCAATATTTCTTTTCATGTGTATTGGTGTTTTAATGAATGGTCAGAAATTTTCAGACTATAGAGCACGGTATGATAATTTTGATGAAAATGACAGCCATGCCATGGAATTTGTTGATGTCTATATCAGGGAAGCGAAAAAAGTAAAGAATTATAAAGAACTTTCACAGGCTTACCGGGATGCAGTCTATTTCAGCAAAGAAAAAAAACTTATGTATGCAGACAGTGTAATAGGGGCTGCTTCCTTAGCAAAGGATTCTGACGTAATCGGTAATGCCTACTTAACTAAAGGAAGTATCTATTATTTTACGCTGCGGAAATACCAAAAAGCTTTGGACGAATATCTGAGAGCATGGGCTTATCTTGAAAACTCTAAAGACTCATATCTGTACCACAAGAATCTGTATCATATTGGGGTAGTTAAAAGTTACCTGGGATATTATGAAGAAGCCTATAAAATCTTTTCAAAATGCCGCCAGTACTATAATACACAGAACGCTTCGGAAACACAGCCTAATCTTCGGCATAACCGGAAGAGGGGATACCTAAACAGTCTTAATCAGATGAGTATATGTCTGATACTCTTGTTCAGGTATAAGGATGCTGAACCATTGGTATCGGAAGGTCTTCAGCAATCTGCTAATGATAAGGATTTTGACCTCGAAAGAAGCTATTTCTATAAACTGAAAGCCATACTGGGGTACTTGGAAAGAAATGATCGGGAAGCCTTAGCAGATTTTAATACGGCACTGGCAGGTATTGAAAAAGTGAATGATTTTACGAATGTTTCGGTTATTTATTATTTGAAAGGTAAAATTCTGCTCAGAAATAACCAGGATCAGCAGGGTGTTGGTTATCTTAAAAAAGTAGATTCGATCTTTCAGCAAAACAGCTTTGTATTGCCTGCGACCAGAGAAACGTATGAACTGCTTATCGATTATTACAGAAATAATACAGACCCTAAAAAAGAACTTTATTATACGAATCAGCTGTTGAAATTTGATAAAATATTATCAGCAGATTTTAAGTATTTGTCTACTAAGATTCATAAGGAATATGATACAAAAGTACTGATTGAGTCAAAGAAAAAATTAGAAAATACCTCGCGCTTCGGATACGCCATAGCAGCATTCTGTCTGATTGGGCTTTTAGTGATTTCTGGAGTTGGCTATCAAAGAATATGGAAAAAGAGAAAAGGAGAGTTAGTGAGGACTCAGGCAGTGATGGAAATTTCTGGTGAAGAATCTCAGGAAACCAATTCTGTTAAATCTTTCAAATTGCCAGAACATCTGGTTGCGGATATTTTAAATAAACTGAAGCATATGGAAGAAAAGAACTTTTATCTTGAAAAAGGGTTGACACAAAGTCAATTGGCTAAGAAACTAAAAACCAATACTGCATATCTCTCTGCGATTATTAATGAGCATAAAGGCTGTAATTTTAATACCTACATTAACCGATTGAGGATTATGTATGCCAAAGAAATGCTGACTAATGATCCTCTTTGGCGAAAATATGCTATTGATGATATTTCCAGAGAATGCGGTTTCTCAAATAGATCAAATTTTTCAAAATTGTTTCTGGAAATGACTGCGATGAGCCCCGTTGAATTTATCAGGAAAATCGAACAGGGGGTTGAATAATAAGTTGATAATATAAGGGTTGAGAGGTGGCTGATTTTATTTTTGTACCTTTTTATGTAAAAAAATATGGAATCTCAGTTGTTTTTTAAAAAGTGTGAAAAATTACTAGCCCTGCTGGATAAAAAATTGGACAGGATTGAGTTTGAAAATAGTGAAGACAGGATAGGATGCTGTGAAAAATCGCTAATGGAGATTGATATTGCGATTAGAGATATTAAATCAATGGTAGTTGTCCTCAAGTTTTCGGCAGCAGGAGATGAAATCCATTTCTTTAAGGAACTCAAGCCTCTTTTTATTTCCCGCTTTATCTATTATTCAAGACTGTTATCCATTGAGGCAGCAAAACCGAATGCAGGGCAGTTAAGTATTAAAGAGTACTATCACTGCGAACTGGAGGTGCTAAAAGATTTTTATCAGGAGCATATTGATTTTTATGAGTATTACAGGAGAAAAGCGGCATTTCTGGATCACAAATATTTTGTCCGCAGTCAATTTGACCTTAAAACAAAGCTCGAATCGGGATTGTATAACTATGATGAAAAGTTCGCCACTTCCCATGACCACTTAGTTGCCCAGATTCTGGCTAACGACCGCCTGGAGAAATATCTTTTGAAATCTATAAGCGAAGCCGAAGGATATGTTTTTGAAAAGATAAATGATCAGTCTCCATTGGATTGGTCTTCTTCAAAGTCCGGATTGGTTGAACTTTTATATGCCCTTCATCAAACACGTTGCTTTAACGGTGGAAATATTGAATTTAGTGAGGTAATACGCTTTACTGAAAGATCGCTGAATGTCAGTTTGGGGAATTTTTACAAAACACTCCATGAAATCAAGAACCGTAAAATAAACAGGACCAAATTTCTTCAGCTTTTAAATGATAATCTGAATCAGGCATTTTTGGATTCAGACCGCTGAATTTGACTTCTATTATTTTTTAGCATAAAATCTTTCGGTAGTTACGAATGCCTACCGAAGGAATTTCTATGTAAAGCCTAAACTTTGTTCTACTAATAAAAAAAATATCATGAATATTGATAGAATAGAATTTATGGCTTGGATGGAGAGAATTATGACAAGATTTGATATCCTTCATGAAAAAATAAGCACAAAACAAAATGAACTGTCTTCTATTGATGGTGAGCAGTTACTGGATAACCAGGAAGTACTTCAGATGCTTAAAATCAGTTCACGGTCACTACAGCGTTACCGGTCAGACAAAAAACTGCCGTACTATACGATAAGCGGTAAATTATATTATAAGCTTTCTGATGTTCATCAGCTGATCAGAAACAGTTTTAATAAATCTTCCGGATATTATTAGGATAGTCTGTAATATAAATAACATTGATTTGATATCGGCCTTTTATGGCTTCTTTCTACCAGATTCGATAGCCTATAGTGTTCGTGAAAATATTTGCGAAAAACCGATTAAATAATCTCAAAAACCGATAAAATGAAAAAAAATAAGATTTTAATCGCTACATACACAGAGGAAATACAAATGAGTGATTTTTGTTCACTTTATTTTATTTCTTGTAGTAAATGTAATAGCATTCCATTTTTATATTTACTACTTTGGTACTTTATTTTTTTAATGGTTATGGCAGTATATTATGTTTATGATAATGAATTATATATAATATTCAATATATGTTGATATTTTTGTTATATTTGATTGAAAAATTAATAAGCAAAATATGAAAACAACATTCTAACCCATGTGTACTTTAGCATTCCTTTATTGATATCACAGTCGTACTATTGAAGAATATTATTTTTTAATACTTCAATTTAATATAACGAGGTAGAAATCGGGAAATGATTAATCTGCTTACCCCATATCAATGGTGACATATCTAAACTTTTTATGATCACTTTCAGCAAATAATTTTCAATAACAATAATAACACCTATGAAACACCTAAAAACAATTTATTATCATGAAAAAACTATTACTACAAATATTTTTAGGACTAGCTTTAGCTACTCTTATAATAACAGCATGTAAACACCCTGAAGAAAAATTCAATACTGCAGTTGACCGCCCCGCAGAAACAAATATCAAAGGGAGTATAAAAGATATTTTTGTTAATGAACTTGGAGATAATATAGAGGTTACAATAAATAATACCACCAATACAGCAATCATACATTTGGACGGAAAAACATATAAGCTGAGAAAAAGTACTGATTTGCCCAATTACAATGCTTCTAATGACGAATATCAATACTCTAACATCAAAGGAGAAATCACTTTTTTGAAAAAAGATTTTGACATGGTTCTCTTTCATTATAATCCCAAACCTGAAAAAGAGAAATCCACAAGAATGGCTTCTTATTAATAACGTTTACAGTAAGACATAATCTTTCTTTTAAATAGATTTTAATCTTTAAAAACTAATAAACCTACATGTAAAAAACTTTTCTTTATTTCATATAATAATCCCAATAACAACATTTTCAGCTTTTGCATCAACCCATCTTAATTTGAGGAATATGATAAGTATTTATGTTCCTTTAAATAGGAGTTATTAAGTTGCTGTAATTGTAAGATTGAGAATGATGAATTTACAAAACACAACCAGAGAATACTCTTATTCCATTTTTTAGCCTGCTAAATATAGAGTATGAAGATGCGGTTCTAAACACACAAATAGAAAATCAAATACATTTTATTTGAAAAGTTATAACAGTTTGGTTTTATTAGATTACTTAATAAGAAAATGATTATTGCAAAATGAAAAAAACAATGTAAGAATTGTTGCGTTGTTGTTTTTTGAAGTCTTGATAATAAACTTTAATATCCAAACTAAAATACCAGTTAGCGTATCAGGAAGAAATGTTCATCCTAATTTGGAAGGTTTCCTACATTTTTCTAACAGCCTTTCTTTAGAATAATATTTTTATTTAAATCACAATTGCTTTAATATTATGAAGAAAATTTTATCAATAACCCTTTTATTCATATGGCTTTTTTGTATGGGTAAAAACTCTGATCTTGTTTTTGTTGATGCGTCACTCAATCACTTTCCTGTAATCAAATTAGAAAAAGATCAAAATTTATTTCATCTTTTTTCTCATGGAAAACCAGGCCGTCTTTTTATCAATGGAGAATGGTTGGGAAAAGAAAAACTGTTTGAGTTTCTTAAAAAGAAAATCAATGGCAAAAAAGAACTATTAATCTATGGATGTGAATTTGCGAAAGGGAAGGAAGGAGTAGAAGCTGTCACATATCTGGAAAAAAAATTAAAAGTCAAAATCTCCGCTTCTACCGATATTACAGGTTATAACGGAAATTGGATTCTTGAGTACGGCAAAAGTTCACATGCATTACAGATTCCCTCTTATTGCGGGGATCTTCAGCTTGATAATATTCACTATCTAAATCCTGTTGTATTTACTAATTATACATTAGATATTACACAAGAATATATTTATCTCTCTACACCATCAATATCAGCAATTAATGTGTCAGTAAACTTTGCTTCCGGAATAGGTTCACCCAGAATGTCTGTTTTAGATCTTACTACTAATATAGCTACTATTGTAACAAACGGTTCAATTACCCTGGATAATGCACAACCAAAAAGAATAAGCTTTGTTAATACTTCTGATCTCATTATTGCTCCCGGACAGTCGCCAATTACGCTTCCTTCGGTAAATGCAGGAACCATTATTTCAGGTAATGCAGCAGGATTGGTATTTACATCAACCGGTAATTTTTACGTTAACTATCGTGGAAGGCATACAAACCATGCGGGAACAGTGCTTACAAAAGGCCGAGCTGCATTGGGAACTGAATTTCGCTGGGGGGGAGCTCCCACACAAAATACTACGGCAACTGCAGATGTTGGGAATATTCTTTCCGTAATGGCTACAGATGATAATACAAATATAGAAATCTCAAACCTTAAGCCCGGTATGGAATTTCTTAATGGAAGCTCTTCCACGCCTCTTATAGGTAACTCATTTTACAGGTCTTTACAGAAAGGGGAAACTTTTATACTGTATGCTCCTGTAAAAACAGGTGGAGCTACCATTCAGGATACAGGATGGATAGGAGCAAAGATTGTTTCAAATAAAAATGTAAGTGTTATTGTTGGTGGGCTTATGATGCTGGGAGCTGCGGGAACTGCCAGAGATTTTGGGTTGGATCAATTGGTTCCGGTAAATCAGATTGGTCTTGAATATATTGTAATGCAGGGAGCGGGTGGAAATAATGAAAGAGTAATTGTAGTTGCTACTGCAGATAATACAACAGTTTCTTTAAATGGATCGGGAACTCCCCTTACTACACTGGCTAATGCCGGTGATTATGCCATTATCAATGCCGCGGGTAATTTTAATGCTAATGGGAATATGTTTATAAAGACTAGTAAACCGTCATATGTCTATCATAAAATTTACGGAAGTTCAGGAGGAGCTACTAATAATATAGTTGTTGTAGCACCTTTATCGTGTTTTGGACAGAATGAAATTGATTTAATTCCTGATGCTCATAAAATTGGAAATACAGGCTACGACAATACTACTTTATCTGTTCTTACAACAACAGGCAATACGCCTACTGTCACAATAAACGGAGCTCCGGTAACACCAACGCAAATAGCGGCGTCTGTTGACGGAAATGCAGATTGGGTAAGCTATCGTTATCTGATTGGTGATGCTGTTAATAACGTAAAAAATGTAAGGGTAACTTCTACAGGAATCATCCAGGCTGATTTGCTGGGAGCAGATACGAATGCGGGTTTTGGAGGTTATTTTTCAGGATTCGGAACAAGCCCTATTGTTAATATCAGCCTTAGTACTCCTTATCCGCAAGCCTGTATTGGACAATCTACATTATCTGTAGCAGCAGGATTAGGGACATATCAGTGGTTTAAGAACGGAGTTGCTATTCCTACAGCTATAAATAATACATATACCCTTCCTGTTACGGATACTTCTCCGGCAGAATATAGTATTGTAGTAACTACTTTGGGGGGCTGTACTATTGATTCGAACTTTGTGACCAGCGATACATGCCCATGTTCTAAACCAGGTGCAGTAGGGACACCAAATTCAGGGACAAAAGTAGGGATTTCCATACGAGACGTAAGAAGCTCAGCCAACTGGCCCCTGGATGTTAATAATGGTTTTATTACGCTGGAAAGTAATAATAAAGGACTTGTTATTACCAGAATCAGTGACCCTGAAACAGCAATTGCACAACCGGTGGAAGGAATGATCGTTTATGATATTGATGACAACTGTATCAAGCTTTACAATGGAACATCCTGGAATTGTATACAACAAACATGTAACTAAAATGAAAAAACTAATTCTATTATTACTATTTTCTGCGATCTTCAATGCGCAGGTTGCTATCGGAAAGACTCAAATTGATGGAAGTGGTCTTCTGGATTTTCAAACAGGCACTACCAATGGTATTATTCTTCCACGTGTTATTGATGTTGGAACTATGAATGCTATAGTGCCGGGAACTTTGGTTTTTGATTCAGCATCTTCCCGGGTAAAATATTTCAATGGTATCTGGGAAGATCTTTCAGATAAACAAGGGAACAGTCCTGTGCTTCTTCCGGGAAATGATATTGCCACTACAGGGGTAATTATTGGTGCTGCATCTTCAGCTGCAACAGGTGTATTGGTCTTAGAATCGGATACGAAGGCCCTTATTTTACCCAAAGTTACGGACCCGGTTACTAATGTGAAGTCTCCGGCCGCAGGAATGATATGTTATGATCCCGGGACTCAAATGATTTGCGTGTATAATGGTACCGAATGGTTTTTCTGGAAATAAAAGATTACAGACAAATGATATAGGAAGAACTTGTTTAAACTTTTTTTGAAACATTAAAGAGGGGAAGAGTATTAAGATAAGCTTCACTTTAAGCTTAAAAGTCAAAATGATTAATCTTAACTATACTTTATTTTTTACTGGTTTAAAAAATCGAAGATTTTTGATAAGTTTAGACAGGTTCGAAATTAAAATTCCTATATCATTTTATTTCATTCACTAATTTCTTTTCTCTGACGCGGGGTTATAGAGCAAAACAAATGATTACAAAAAATTCCTTTTAATCACTGGCGAGCAGGGGAAGTTTATACATTGCAGGATTATTTTAGCCATTGAATGGTTGAGTTTCTGTATCCAATAATTTGAGTTATCATAAAAACAAGTAATCAAAAGCTTTATGATTATTGTATTTTTTAAACTGATGAAAAAAAAATAAGTGTAATAGAAATTAATTTGTAAATTTCCCTCGTATTCTCATGATTGTATTCGGCTATATCTATTGTAAGGTATTGTATACTAAAAATGTAAGTTGTTTTAATAAAGCTTGCCCTTTTCAGTAAAAAATACATTCTTTAAAAGTAATAACCATTAAAATATCTAAATTATGAGAAACGAAAACCTTATTTTCTTTAATTGCGCCAAAATATGTTCAGATACGCTTTTCTATGAGTATCTGAGATTTTTCAAACCATTCTAAAAGAATCCCAACTTATACTATCATTTACTGCTTCTCTTTAATAGCTGAAGTCTATATGTAGACTTAATGTATTTATAGTGATTTCATTACTAAGAAGGAGCTAATTGGTTAAACTTACTATAAAATATCGCTGATTTGTTCCCTCAAATCGCAACATATGATTCTAAATACACAAACAAATTATCCATTAAAAAAATTAAAAACAATGAAAAAAAACGCTATTATTTTTATCAATGGACAACCTCTTACCATACAACATGAAAGTTCAGGTTTTCGTAGTATTGTATCACCTTATCAAACATTTTCGACTTTGATGGAAACAGTAAATGCCGTAAATGCATTAAATGGCAGGAGTCTGACTCCTCTTCAGCATGAGGGAAGATTGGGACATTTACCTGAAGGATTACCAGATCTTGACAATCCAGAGCCTGTAAGAATCAGAAAAAACATTCTGAATATGACCCAAGATGAGCGAGATTTATTCATTAATGCTATTTTTTCTCTTAAAAATAATAACAATATTATTTTAAGATCTCTTTATGATGATTTTGTAAAAGTACATATTGATATTATGAACAATCCTAACTGGGGTGGACATGGAGATGCATTGCTTCCCTGGCACCGACTTTTCGTATATCATTTTGAAAGCTTATTACGGGCTCAGCCCGGATTCGAGACTGTAACTGTTCCTTATTGGGACTGGACGGGGATTTCTTTTGAAGGTGAGCTACCTTTTTCTGATGACTTTATGGGAGGTCTAGGTGGTTATGCTCCTGAACATCCGTTCGGAGCAGTACTTGACGGCCCTTTTGCCTATACAAAAGGAAGATGGAAGATAGTGCCTTCTTCAGATGATGAACCTACTGCCTTGAGAAGAAATACAGAAGGATTTTATGATTATCCTTTTGTGGGACCAACAGAGCTAGAAGATGCATTATCTTCTATTTCTTACCCCGAATTCTTTGGGAAAATTAATGGAATACATGGATTGATACATATCAACATAGGTGGTGTCATGCAAGGTATGGGATCTCCTGGTGATCCTATTTTCTGGCTCCATCATGGTATGGTCGATAAAACTTGGGCAGATTGGCAAGACCTCAACCAAGGCATTCCACATTATGAAAGCACAAGGCCTGATAATCCAATTTATCCGGACACGCCATTAGAACCATGGCTAATTGATGTTACTAGGAATATAACACCTATTGATATTCTGAATTACAGGAGATTATATACTTATGAATAAATGAAAAACAACTTAATTAACTATTAATTCCATGGATTTTAAAAATCAAAATAATTACCCATTAATTTATGAATTTAATGGATGCCAAGTAGAGATCAAATCAGATTTGAAGCCAGGTAACATAAGTTTAAATAAAAATACCATCTTCATCAATACCCAACCTCTTGCAATTTGGCAGGAAGGTTCAGCTTATCATAGTATTGTTACTCCCTTTAAAACTTTTACTACATTGGAAGAAACCGCCAATGCAGCCGTAATTGCTTTGGATGGCAGAGAGCTTAGCCAAATGCAGGAAGGCCGTGTAGGTCGTCTTCCCCAAGGGCTTCCAGACCTGAATAACCCTGGACCGGTAAGAATTAGAAAAAATATTCTTAATATGTCTCAGGATGAACGAGATTTGTTTATCCAAGCAATTTTAGCGCTTAAAAATAATGTAAACAATATTACTTTCAGATCTCTTTATGATGATTTTGTAAAAGTACATATGGATACTTTTACTAATCATGATTGGAGTGCACATGAAAACATTTTATTACCATGGCATCGCATTTTTATCTATCATTTTGAAAGTCTTCTTTGTGCTCAGCCGGAATTCGAGAGTGTAACGGTCCCTTATTGGGACTGGACACAGGTAGCTCAAAGAGATGTATTACCTTTTACGGATAATTTTATGGGTACTACCGGTAAAGAAGATGATGATACGGGGACTCAAGAGGTATTAGATGGTCCTTTTGCGCACACCAAAGGAAACTGGAATATTGTTCCTGATAGTGATTGGAACCCTATTACTTGGTTAATGAGAGCAAAAAGCAGTAATCTTTTTGGGCAACCTATGGTTGAGCCTGCAATTCTATCGGAAACATTAGCTAGAGAAAATTTTGCATTTCCAGACGCGGCTGGTGAAGGGTTTGGATACAATCTCAATAAAAAACTGCACGATGAGGTTCACAATGATGTGGGCGGGGCTATGGGAAGCTCTGCTTCACCAAACGATCCAATATTCTGGTTGCATCACTGTATGCTTGATAAAATATGGGCAGATTGGCAGGAACTTTATCCAAATTCTAAGTATGTGAATGAACCAGAATATCATCCGTCTTTTGATCCGGATACGACCCCTATCCAACCATGGCTAGATGATATAAACCGTCATATTACTATCAATGACATATTTAATTATAAAAGACTATTTATCTATGAATAATCTAAAATTGATTAAATAAAACGAACCATGATAGCTCTTTTATTTATATAGGCAACTAAATAAAATTCAGTGACATCTTTTGACATTAAAAAAATATAAACTTGTTTAAACTTTTATTTTCCTTAGAAACCAAATTGAAAAGGCTAAATAATTGCAGATTTTTCCAGACTATATTCAAAGTTTCAAACTTTACTAATAAAGCCTTGAAGCTATCCAGCCAGGCATGTACTTTTTCTATTTTAAATCTCCTTTTATATAGCTCAGCATCAAAATATTTTTCATGCTTCGTACTCCCATTATGAGGATTCTCTTTAATTTTTTCAATAATTTTTTTTTATCCAGAATATCCTTGAGTTTTTTACTGTCAAAACCAGAGTCTGCATTGAGAAATAATCCTTTACATTCTATGTCGGCTTCATCGAGAAGATCCAGGATATCTTCAAAGGTTTCTTTAATATTATATAAATCATAATGCTCTCCGCTTACAGGTTCTCCCATTGAAAGCATTTGCCCTTGATTATCACAAAGGAAAATACAATTACTAGTCCTGGATTTTCTTCCCTGATAGCCTACTGATTCACCTCCTGTTCTGCTGTGAGTATGACTTCCACCCAATTGGGCACTGGAAAAATCCAGCTTTCTTTTATTGTTTTTGCAGAAGACAAGCCCAAAGTCGTCTGAAAGAACCGTCCTTAAGCCATTTATTAAAGTAATAGTAAATCAATTGCCAACTTATTATTGTCTCTTTTGAAAATATTCTTTGAGACTTAATTCCCGCCATTGGAAGCCTGTTTTTAGTCGTTTGACAATGAGTTTAAAGATTTTTCCTAAATCAAATCTCGTAGAAAATCTTCGTTCCCTTTACTTAAATGAGGTAAAATCTATTTTTTCAGTTTATCTTTACTTATGAGTTCCAGATTTTAGTTCTTTTTTTCAACTCTAAATTGCTAATTTTCTGGAAACTCTTTCCTTAAAAAAGTTTAAACAAGTTCAATATAAAGAGCTGCCTTAAAACTTTTAAGACAGTTTTTTAAAGGAAAGTTTGTAGCGTTAGCACTTATTTCCAACGTCATTTACTTGATTTGTAATATTAAAAATTAAGAAAATATGTCTGTTCTACTGGCATAATTTTAGCTTTAGGAAGAATTAATTATGGGTTAATCTAAATCAAAAACATGAATATGAATTACACAAAAATGGTGAATTTTGAGAAAGCAATGTTATTTGCCCCAAAATTAATTTTATGTTTTTTGCTGAGTTTTTATAGCTGTACAGAAACTAAAAACGACACCACAGCAGATCTTAAATCTTTTGTAGATAATCTGGCTCAGCCATTGATGAGTGAAAATGATATACCCGGGCTAAGTATAGCTGTAACGGTCGATGGAAAACATTCTTTTTTTAATTATGGAATAATTTCCAAAGAAAATAATAAACAAGTCACTAATCAGTCTTTATTTGAGCTAGGCTCTGTAAGTAAAACATTTACAGTTACTCTTGCCTCTTTATCTCAAATGAATGGTAATCTTAATTTCTCTGATCCGGTAAGTAAATATTTACCTAATTTGGGAGATACTGTCTTTGATTCAGTAAAATTATATCATCTAGCAACCCATGCTGCTGGTGGGTTGCCTTTGCAGATACCGGATGATATTACAAATACTGATCAGCTTATGAATTTCTACAAAACATGGAAACCTCTTTATGCCGTTGGTACAACCAGAGTGTATTCTAATGCAAGTATTGGACTATTGGGTGTTATTGCGGGAAAAACAATGAAAGAACCTTTTACTCAAGCAATGACTCAAAATGTTTTTGCAAAAATAGGAATGAGTAATACATTTTATACCGTACCACCTGATAAAATGGAAGAGTATGCACAGGGATACAATAAGACCAATGATCCCGTGAGATTAAATCCTGCTATTCTTGCAGATGAGGCTTATGGAATTAAGTCTTGTACAAATGATATGATAAAGTTTGTAGATGCAAATATGGGAATTGGAAACATAAATGATCATTTGGCTAAGGCTTTGGAAAATACTCATATAGGATATTTTAAAACTTCAGAGATGGTTCAAGATCTTATTTGGGAACAGTATAATTATCCGGTAACTTTAAACCAATTGCTGGCAGGAAATTCGGATGATATGATCTATAAGCCTAATCCGATCAATAAATTAACGCCTCCTGAAAAACCGAATTCAGATGTGTTAATCAATAAAACAGGCTCCACAAACGGGTTTGCATCTTATGTTGTCTACGTACCTTCTAAAAAAATAGGCATTGTGATATTTGCTAATAAAAATTATCCTATACAACAAAGAGTAGAGACTGCATATAAAATACTATCATATCTAGAAGGCAAAAACAAAATAAAGTAAACGACTATGGCATACTTTATTTTTAGCATAATGCTTATCAATAAAATTTATGCCCCTTAAACAATGTTTATTTTGGGAGTATTTTTAGAAAAGGGGGATATTAGATTAAATGAAATGTTTGTAGCTACTTGGTTTTTAATGATTTAAATTCAAATTCCGTAAAAAATTAACCGCAAAATAAGAGACACAAAATATTTTTCAAGTAAAATCCGAACTATTCATAGGCACACTATATGTTTTTAAGGTATTTTCAATGAATTCATCTCGACTTTATTTTTTGAAACTTTCTAATAGCAATCACAATAAAAGCTAAATAATTGAATCCTTTCCAGCTTGGTAGAACCTATTGAGTAATGTTCTGAAGCTGTCAAGGCATACATTTGTTCTTTCTATGGCATGCCGTTCTTTGTATAGTTGATGATCAATTCCCAATTCTAAAGCTTTTTAACGTAGATTTTCAGCATCAAAGCCTGCGTCAAAATTCAGAAAAAAAGTCCATCCAATGAAATACTTGACTGGTGTAAGAAATCTGTTATTTGTAAGGATACTGGGCTCAGGATGGTTTGTTACATATTTTGGAAGGTCTCCTTTTTTTAAAAACTACTGCTGCTTACATGTGAATTTAATCAATTATTTAAATTTAATGATTTTTTGTGTTTGAAATTGTATAAAAAATCGAATTAATTCACACAATTTATTACTCTTGTTTTAAATTTCATTTATTAATGTTTTTATATATATTGTTAGTTGATTTTCAATTGTTTATGTGTGTGTTGGATAATAAATTAATTAAAAAAATCCATTTTTGCTAATACATATTAATACTTAAAAATGTACAAATTAATCGAACATTATTAATTTTATCTTTAAATTATTTAATTGCATGACAATTAGAAGTATAAATGAATTTAGAATCAAAAAATTCATAGAAATACTCAATTAATGAATAAAAGCCAAAACCAATGAACAATCGAATTATTAGAAAAATGAACCTCTTTTTTTAAATTAAATGTCGGAGTAATTTTCATAATTATAGTATTCCATCATAACAATTTTCATGCACAAACCACAAAAATTATCCCTTTAGGTTTATTGATGTGGGGATAATCCAACAAAAATATAAAGACGGAATGTAAATAGATTGTTTATAGAATTAAGGCCCCAAAATGTATTGTTCCCATATCAATTTCAGCATTTATGATGAGAAGGAATGGGGTCTTTTTATAAATAAATTATAGTTGCAATACGTGTTAGAAAATTTTTAAATTTAATGAAGGAATTTTTTACATATTGACAAATACATTAATTATTTAAATTTGATTTGGACTGTAAGAAAGAAGAGCCATAAGTTTTTAAAACCAAATATTCTTATTCTTTTAGGTGCTTTTGTAGAATTCATAATGTAAGTTTAAATTGGCTTAATATTAAAGATGTCTAAAGTCATGGAAATAAACACTAACAACCAATAATGTATATTATATATGAAAACCAAAATTATTTTACTATTAACCATACTTACGATTAATAGAATTTACGCACAAATTGGTATTAATACGCCTGTGCCAAAAGCAACCTTAGATATTATTGCTAAAATTGGGACAGGTACATCT
Organism: Chryseobacterium sp. MA9; assembly: GCF_024399315.1. Classification (NCBI taxonomy): domain Bacteria; kingdom Pseudomonadati; phylum Bacteroidota; class Flavobacteriia; order Flavobacteriales; family Weeksellaceae; genus Chryseobacterium; species Chryseobacterium sp. MA9. The sequence goes on from NZ_CP075170.1 coordinate 232,672, forward strand.
TCTAATCCGGAAGGTATTTTAATTCCTAGAGTAGACAGGGAAAGGGCTCAATCAATGATTGGGGTTGAAGTCTCTACAATGCTTTATATAGACAATGTTTCTACGGGAACGCAGACTGGTACGGCAATAAATATTGATGCCCCTGGATATTATTATTTTAATGGTAGTAGTTGGGCTAAATTATCAATTTCAGCGGGCAGTACAAATGTTTTTATACCAACTGTTGTTGCAGCCGGACGAGCAAGTAATAGCTTTAATATAGCTGATAGTTCGGGGTTTAATAAGTGGGTTTTTACAGTAGCAGCTAATGATGGTGGCTGGAATGTTACCAATAATACATATACTACTTCTAAAACAGGTTTTTATCAAATAAGTTTGCATGGCTTTGTTGTACCCAACACTCCAAGTACAAATAATAGTTTTGTTTGGAATTTAAAGTATGGAAATGATGATTATAATTTTAGTAGCATAGCAGGGGTTAATCCAACCTTCACATATAATAGGGGAGGGGTAATTGTCCTTTATTTGGATCAGAATACCATATTATCCTTGGGAGGAATTCCATGTAATGGTTGTAGTGCAGGATCTACCTATACAGTAAGCACCCGTTCCTTTACTATATCATATTTGGGGAATTAATCATTATTGATATTTCTTCTTTGTTGAATACTGATAAAGTACTTGCATACTTCAATCATTTTTTGAAACAGGGGTCATAATAAATCCTTATGGCTCCCTTATATTAAAAAGGACAGGTACATATGCTCAAACTCATAACATTATATTGTCGCGAGAAAACTATTTAATTCAGTTTCTCTTTCTAATTTCATTTTAGATTTTATTTTTGCCTTATACACCCTAATTGTGTTTGGAGTAGTGCTTTCAAAAGATGAAATTTCTTTGGAGGACAAATCGAGTTTAAAGTATACACAAAGTTTTAATTCCTGCTTTGTCAGCATGGGGAACTTATCTGAAAGTTTATTAATAAACAATTCGTTTTGTAGAGAGCTCTCGTTAATTAAGTCATAGTTCCTTCTGTCAATCTGAAGGAGATTGTTTACTTTTAGCAGTAAATCCTTAAATATTTCTTCAGGATCAGTATTTTTTTGTTTTTTAATTTTTTTAAGACTTTCTAAAAATGCCTTTTCTGTTTCTATTTTTAAATTAAGACTTAAGTATAGGCTATTGATTTTTTCCGCTTGAATCTTAAGCCCTTGTTGAAGAATTTCTTTTTTGTTATTTAGTATTATTTTCTGTTTTTCTGCAATTTCTTTTTCCTTTTTGCTGTTCCTTCTAATATTAATGATAGTATATATGAAAATGATGATTGCGAGACTAAATAATAGGACTAATAAAATCAATAGAAAACTCTTCTTTTTTTGATAATCATATTTTTGGTTTACATTCTTTATGACATAATTATTCAATAAATCAGAGGTTTCACTTAGATTTTGTTTAGACTTCTCATTATATTCTTCATTCAATTCAATTAATTTTTTTGAAAAATATTTTAAATTTTTGATATCATTATTGTTACTGTAGTAAAGTTGAATTATCTTATTTGTTTCAATTTTATCTACAAGAGATTCTAATTTATATTGATTATTAATTAAAAAAGTTATAAGTTCTCTTAATTTGATTGTATTATTTGTTGTTGTGTAAAGTGTAAATAATCTTTTACTCGGATTGATAGTCTCATCTGAATAATTATTTTCATGATAGAATTTTAATTCTTCAGAAATTAGAATTTCTGCTTTTTGATAATCTTTTTTTTGGAAAAAATAATCTCCAAGATTTCCTTTTATATAGTTTAAGAAAAGTTTATCCTCAGGTATTTTATTTGTTTTTTTCTCTAATATCGTTATTGCTTTATTAGTTTCTTCAATAGCCAGATTCACTTTATTCATCTTGCTGTAGCATAGTGCAAAGTTATTATGCATAGAAGCAATGTATAAAATATCGTTTTTATCTAGATTATCCAGACACTTTTTAAAATAAAAGAATGCTTTAGAATAATTTTTTTTATTATAAAACCACCGTCCTTTTAGATGAAATAAATGAGGCAGAAAATATTTTTTTCCGGATTTTTCATCGAGTTCTATGGCTTTGTCTAAAAATTGTAAAGCTAATTCCGGGGAAGCCTGCTCAAATTGTAATGCAAGGTTATAATTACAGGCAATGGAGATATAATCATACTTGTCATCATTCAGCTTTAGAAGCTCATACACCATTTTTAATTTTTTATTATTATCTTTATGCAGGGACAGCTCTATGTATTTAGTGCTTATAAGATATTGCATTGTGGGATGCTTCCTGTATTTTTGTAATTCTCTATCGTATAATGCTTTTATTTTTTTAGGTTGATCGATCACAACAGAAACCTCACCATTGATAGCATGAAAATATTCATTAAGGTCATTTTGAGATGAACGACATGAATTTAGTATTAATGAAGTAAATAAAAAGAGTAAAATATTTTTCATATAACGAAACAAAACTGTTGAATACTGAATTTTTAATGCAATTTAAACAATTATTGTCACAATTTTAGATTATTATTTTGATAAAATGTAGTTTTTATGTATATTATTATGTGAAATAATAATATATGTGGTTTATATTAACAGTTGTTAAATGGTTTGCCTTCTACAAAAGAGCAAAAAAAGAAATTTAACTGTAGAACGTATAGGGAAATATTTAAAAGATTTTCTTTTAAAAACCAAATTTACTGAATAAAATTTTATTTGCTTATTAGAAAAGTTCAAATAATAATTTATATATGCCTGTCATTAGTGTTTTATTTACAATAACTTACTTTCAAACCTTGGAATGTATGACCTTTTAATTCATTCCCACCTGGGAATAAATACATTAATTCAGCTGGAATTCTAAACATTTACAATATTTGTGGAAATATCAAACTTTTATTATAACTATTTTATAATAGAATGGTATATCAATTAATATTGGCTGTGTAGTATCATATAATGTAAATATACTGGTTGTTCTACACGACTTTGAGTTTTCTTTGAGAGTAGCTTTGTTTACTTTTTTATAATCCCTTTAATTATAAACTTAAGATTTAGTTATCAAAATAATTGTTTTTTTGATACTATAGTTGAATTTTTTCTCATCACTTAAAGCTAAAAACAGGGTGATGTAAAATATATTGCGGTGGTTTGTAAGCATTTCAGCAGCTTGTAAATAACCCGATTTTTTTTATTTGTAACAAAGAAAGGGTCGCAATAAATACAATGTTTTTGATAATAAAAACGAAAATATTCGAACATTCTCTTTTCTAATAATATACATAAGATATTAATGGGTGTTTTATAAATAATTGATTTTTAGTTATTTGTGAAATAAAAAGCATTAGCAATATATTTTTCTTTGGGTGTAAACAATGCACTTTTTAGAGGCTTTGTGTCTGATAGTCAATATGTTGTAATGTTGTAGTGTAAATGCAGTAATTATCTTTATCTGTTTTAGTATTATTTTCGCCCCGGATTTAGCCAAATTGATTATTTGTTGTTGTTAAAGCTTACTAAGGAAACAGATAACAGATAACAGATATTAGCTGTTATAATTTATAATAAAAAACATTTAAGAAATGAAAAACAAAACTATTTTACTGTTGGCATTAGCAACAGTAGGTCTGTTGAGTGCCCAAGTCGGGGTTAATACCAGTGATCCCCAAACAACGATGGACATTATGGCCAAAAATGCTACAGGGAAATCTAATAATGTAGACGGCCTTTTGATTCCCCGGGTAGACAGGGAAAGAGCCCAGAGTATGACAAATATTCCTGTGTCTACTTTAATCTATGTAAACAACGTCTCTACAGGAGCGCAAACAGGAACAGCTCTTAAAATTGATGCTGTAGGACTTTATTATTTTAACGGTTCTGTCTGGACAAAAGTAATGAATGGAGATGATATAAATGCAGACCAGGTTAACATCTACAATTCAAACGGAACACTTACCGGAAGCAGGACTGTAAATATAGATGACAAATGGTTGACTTTTGAAGCAACAACCGGTAATTTTCAGGTAAGGGGTGATAGTGACGGTCTTACCAGAAGCTATTTCCAAAATGCTAATACAGGGGCAAACAGCCGTGCAGATATCGCTATAACATCAGCTTCCGGGGGATTATATGTAGGAGCAGACAGTGGTTCAGGAGTATTCGGAGTAGGTCCGAAAGGATATTTTGATAACAGAACGGGAGGACGTTTATCATTAGGAAATGACGGGCGTGAAGATTTAACGATTAATAATACAATAGGAAACATTGGAGTTGGTACTACAACCCCCAACAGTAATGCTGCATTAGAGATTACTTCTACCAACAAAGGTTTTCTTCCTCCAAGGCTTACTACAGCTCAAAGAGATGCAATGACAAACATCCCTGCGGGATTGATGATCTACAACGTTAATACCAATTGTATGGATTTCTGGAACTCCAGTGCATGGGTTTCTACTTGTGCAGTCACTGCTCCTCCGACAGGTACTATAATAAGCTTAAACTGCGCAGGAGCTACCAATAGCGGAACATTAACTGCGGGAACCGGGGCTTCAGGAGTATCATCTGTAATTTCTTATACAGGAGGAAACGGAGCATCTCATGGAGGTCAGACAATAGCTTCTACAGGAGTAACCGGGTTAACAGCAACTTTATCAGCAGGAAGCTTTGCCAATGGAAACGGAACGCTTACCTATACCATTACAGGAACACCTTCTGCTGCGGGAACAGCAAGTTTTGCTCTTAATATTGGCGGGCAGGCATGTATTTTGACCAGAACGGTAGATGCTCTTGTAGGTTCGATAGGTAGTTTAAACTGTTCAGGAGCTGCCAATAGCGGAACATTAACTGCGGGAACCGGGGCTTCAGGAGTATCATCTGTAATTTCTTATACAGGAGGAAACGGAGCATCTCATGGAGGTCAGACTGTCGCTTCTACGGGGGTTACAGGATTAACGGCTACTTTATCTGCAGGAAGTCTCGCCAATGGAAACGGAACGCTTACCTATACCATTACAGGAACACCTTCTGCTGCGGGAACAGCAAGTTTTGCTCTTAATATTGGCGGGCAGGCATGTATTTTGACCAGAACGGTAGATGCTCTTGTAGGTTCGATAGGTAGTTTAAACTGTTCAGGAGCTGCCAATAGCGGAACATTAACTGCGGGAACCGGGGCTTCAGGAGTATCATCTGTAATTTCTTATACAGGAGGAAACGGAGCATCTCATGGAGGTCAGACTGTCGCTTCTACGGGGGTTACAGGATTAACGGCTACTTTATCTGCAGGAAGTCTCGCCAATGGAAACGGAACGCTTACCTATACCATTACAGGAACACCTTCTGCTGCGGGAACAGCAAGTTTTGCTCTTAATATTGGCGGGCAGGCATGTATTTTGACCAGAACGGTAGATGCTCTTGTAGGTTCGATAGGTAGTTTAAACTGTTCAGGAGCTGCCAATAGCGGAACATTAACTGCGGGAACCGGGGCTTCAGGAGTATCATCTGTAATTTCTTATACAGGAGGAAACGGAGCATCTCATGGAGGTCAGACAATAGCTTCTACAGGAGTAACCGGGTTAACAGCAACTTTATCAGCAGGAAGCTTTGCCAACGGAAACGGAACGCTTACCTATACCATTACAGGAACACCTTCTGCTGCGGGAACAGCAAGTTTTGCTCTTAATATAGGAGGACAAACTTGTACTTTGACCAGAACGGTAGATGCTCTTGTAGGTACGATAGGTAGTTTAAACTGCGCAGGAGCTACCAATAGCGGTACATTAACTGCGGGAACCGGGGCTTCAGGAGTATCATCTGTAATTTCTTATACAGGAGGAAACGGAGCATCTCATGGAGGTCAGACTGTCGCTTCTACGGGGGTTACAGGATTAACGGCTACTTTATCTGCAGGAAGTCTCGCCAATGGAAACGGAACGCTTACCTATACCATTACAGGAACACCTTCTGCTGCGGGAACAGCAAGTTTTGCTCTTAATATAGGAGGACAAACTTGTACTTTGACCAGAACAGTATCTGTATTTTCTTTAAACTGTGGTGCAGCAACCCATAATGGAACACTTAGAAATACTTATAATATTGATGTAACCACAATTATTCCATATACAGGAGGAAATGGTTCATCATACCCTTCCCAATCTGTTTCATCCACAGGAGTTACGGGATTGACGGCAACTTTAGCAACAGGAAGCTTAGCTAATGGAAATGGTAATCTTACATACACTATAACTGGATTACCATCAGGAACTGGTCAAGCGCATTTTTCAATCAATATAAATGGTGTTCAATGTAATTTTACAAGAACCGTTTACAATCCAATAGCTTTACCTGCTTGTCAAGCAGATGGTTATTACCCAGATCCAAATAATCCTAGAGGGTTTTATGCTTGCGTTTTCTATCCTAATTTTAATTCATGGGTACAATTCAAATACGTTTGCGCAGAACCAGACGCATATTATGACGCTCCCACGAAAAAGTGTATTAAACAATAATTTCTTTTAAGAATCTAAAAAATTTATATCTCCAAATTTCATTTAGTATTTTTAAGAAATATCGAAGGTAGATTCATCAAAGAGTTTTTATTTCTGCCTTCGATTTCTAAGCTTTTTAGAGGTAGATGCCATGTTTCAGGCTACCAAAGCTTTCCCAAGGGTACCCGCATTTTGAGCTCGGAAGAAGATAAGGCGAAAAATATTGCAGATTATATGGCTAAAGAGATGGACTGGCAGATGCTCTATACCTCAGGGCATTGGTCTGGTGTTATTTCTTCATGGGTAGCTATACATACTGAGGTTTTTAATGATCCGGAAAACGGCTGCTTTGATAGAGCTCCTTGACGAGCTTAAGGATAAAAGATAGGCATGATCATAAATAAAGAAGGCTCTATTTTTAATAGCATCAAAGTAATAATTCAATTCTTAGTCTTGTTATTGGAGCATGCAATTTAATACTAAAAAGCATGCTTCTTTTAAAATGATTCTGAAAAACAATAAATGAAAAAAAATATCACTGATTAAAAAAATAGTTTGTATGAAAAGCTTTTACAACAAATTAGCATCAACGCAGGATTAGCTGCGAATATCTGCTTAGTTGTGTTCCCCATTGCAACTTTGATATGAATATAGTTAGACAGCTCAAAGCTATTATTTTGAACTAATATCAGATTCAGGCACAAGATATTAATATTCTATATAATGAGTGTCTGTTTAAGTATTTGCTGCAAATCCCTCATTCAATGTAAAAAAGCTAAAAAAATAAGTCGGAAAAATTTTCCGACTTATTTTCATATATACCTGGAATGTTAAAATAGCTGTTTAAACTTTTTACGATGATTTGTTTATGTTTTATAATAAGCAATAACTGGGTTGCAAATATTTGATATTAATGTTTATTGATTTATCAGTTTAACAGTTCTTGATAAAGCATATTTTTTTTATTAGTAACAAAGAAAGGATCGCAATAAATACAATGTTTTTGATAATAAAAACGAAAATATTCGAACATTCTCTTTTCTAATAATATACATAAGATATTAATGAATGCTTCATAAATAATTGATATTTACTTATTTGTGAAATGAAAAGCATTAGCAATATATTTTTCTTTGGGTGTAAGCAATACACCTGTTAGGGGGTATATCTGATAATCACATGTTATAGTATTGTAGTGTAAATGCAGTAATTATCTTTATCTGCTTTAGTACTATTTTTGCCCTCCGAACTTAGAACTCTTGATCGTATTTGCATCACCAAACACTTAGATTGTCAAATTATGGATCATATAATTTAAATAAAAAAACATTTAAGGAAAATGAAAAACAAGATTTTATTTTTTTCGGCAGGTTTATTTTTAGCCACCGGTGCATACGGCCAGGTGGGTATTAATACGCCTACGCCAAGAGCCACACTAGATGTGACTGCTAAAATAATCGATGGTACAGCTCCTGAAGGGATCATTGCACCGAGATTGACAGGGGATGCTCTATTTGCAGCAGGATCCGGTACAACACCACAATACGGTAACGATCAGGATGGCGCTATTGTGTATGTTACACAAGCCGTTTCTCCGGGTAATGATACCGGGCAGACTGCGAATATAGACGCTCCTGGATACTACTACTTTGATGCATCTGCCAACCGATGGGAAAAGGTAGGTAACGGAAGTACTATTTACAAGTCAGATGGTACCTTAACGAGTGCACGTACGATGGATATGAATAACAGCACCATGGGATTTGTAAATGGCAGAATGAGTGTGGGGGTTAGTAGCTCACATCCCTCATCTGTTTTAGAGCTGCAAAGCAGTACGCGAGGTTTTCTCCCTCCGAGAATGACCAGAGCACAGGTGGATGCTATTGTGAATCCTGCTCCGGGGCTGGTGGTCTACTGTACCGATTTTTTAGGTGCTGGAAAAGGCTGCTTAATGGTGAATGACTCTGTAGATCCCTCGGTTCCTCAATGGGGCTCTATGTGCTCATCCAATGCTGCGTCCCCGATTGTGTTAATTTTAGACTGTGCCAGTGCTGTGACTTCCGGAACGCTGTATGACGGGCAAAACACTAGTGGTGTCACAACGACGGTTCCGTATACCGGAGGGAATGGTGGCGTATACCAGGCGGCAAGCTTCAATTCCACTGGGGTTAGCGGCCTTATCGCCAGTCTTCCGAGTGGCACGCTTAATAACGGAAATGGAAGCTTGGTATTTAATATAACCGGGATACCTGCAGGTACAGGTACTGCAAGTTTTACCATTTCTATAGCAGGCCAGTCTTGCAGCTTTAACATTCCGGTAACAGATCTTTTCGCATCTGTAGGCTCGCTTACCTGCGGATCAGCGGTCTTTTCACCGGCTGCTCTTAGCCAGGGAACAGCTTATAGTGGTACATTAACAGTGCCATATGTAGGTGGGAACGGTGCTGCCTACCCTCAGTCTTCTTTCACCCAGAATGGATTAACCTTTACTCTTCCTGCGGGAAATCTGGTAAATGGTAATGGCAATTTGGTGTATAATGTGAATGGTACACCTGCCACTTCCGGAGCAATGACTGTTCCTGTATCTTTTGGAGGATCAGCCTGTAATGTAAACACCACAGTGGCTGTTGGGAGTACAGTTGTAATGCCCGGAAACCCTCAGGCTTGGATGCGTCATAACCTTGGTGCGGATTACAGTTTGGATCCAGATGTGCCTGTTCAGGCGATCTTTGGGAACTATTATCAGTGGGGAAGGCCTGCTGCCGTAGCTACTGCCTATACTCCTGAGGGAGCCATCCCGGGTTGGAATCCAAATCCTGCTGCTGACAACTCATGGCAGGATACTGTCAAAACAGCGAATGATCCTTGTCCTGCAGGCTTTCGTGTTCCTACGTCGCAGCAATTATCAAATTTATGGAATAATACCACTAAAAGCAATGTGGGAACATGGACAGCAAATAGCCCCAGCAATTTCGGAGCTGCTAAGGTATTAAGTAGTGGAAATAATAAACTGACATTGCCTGCCGGAGGCTATCGTTGGAACTCGTATAGTGGTACTCTGCAATCCCGTGGCGGTCTTGGGAACTACTGGAGCAGTAGTATGTATTATCAGAACTCGTTCTACCTACAGGCCAACGAGGGCAGTGGGGGAGTGGTCTCCAACACTCGAGTAAGGGGCTATCACCTTCGTTGTATATCACAATAGATTATTTATTCTTATTAATTTAACAATTTACCGGCGGTTTGAAGCCGCTGGTTTTTAAACTGTATTTTATGAGATTATTAGAAATTAAAGTTAATACAATTCAAAACTTTTTTATTTTGTACAATTGTATTATATCTTTAAAATTAAATAATAAAATTTTATGAATAAAATAATAGTACTAATATTGGGCGTTCTGTTTAGTAATTTGTATTCCCAGAATATCCGGATGGAGTTTCCTTATTTTAAAGGAAAAACCTACGACTTTATTATTTTTCAGGGTTCGGGTACCAAAATGGTGGTACAGGGTACTATCCCGGCAGATGGTAAGTTTACACTCAGCATTCCTAAAGAATATGCTCCCTATACCGGGATGAGCCGCTGGCTGATTACCGGTACGCAGGAAGGCGGCGGGCTGGACATGCTGATCCCCGGGCATGATTTTTCGGTAAGCTGTAAGGATGCTAAACCTGATAATAGTAATATTATCTACAAAGGCAGCGAAGAAATACAGGAACTCAATAGGCTCTATAAAAAGCAGCAGGGTATTTTCTCAAAGCATGATGCAATGTTTCAGGCTATCAAAGCTTTCCCAAAAGAAGATAAAAATTATCCGCTTTTTGAAAAAGAGTATCAGAATCAGCTCAAAGCCTACGAAGATTTTCAGGAAGAGCTTAGGAAAAAGGGTGATTATCCTGCGGGGTTTACTAATATTGTTAATATTACACAGGGCATTGGTACCCGTATTTTGAGCTCGGAAGAGGATAAAGCCAAAAATATTGCAGATTATATGGCTAAGGAGATGGATTGGCAGATGCTCTATACCTCAGGGCATTGGTCTGGTGTTATTTCTTCATGGGTAGCTATACATACTGAGGTTTTTAATGATCCGGATACTTTTGCTGCTGCTTTTGCAGAGATTGATAAAAAGATTAAAAATACTGAGCAGTATAATGATTTTGCGGGTAGAGTAGCGTACTCCCTAACCCAAAACGGGAAAGACAATTTTATCAAAGTAATAGCTCCTTTGGTTGTTGCTTCCGGTAAGATCAGATCTTACGAAGGAGCATTGGCAGTATATGTTTCTGCGAAGGAAGGTACGCAGGCTCCTGATCTGGATTTGGTGGCTTCAGGATATGCTGTGCTTAAAAGCCGTGACTTTTCTAAGGGAAAGTACAACAAAACTTTGTTGCTTTTCTATAAATCAGATTGCGGAAGCTGCGAGCAGGTCTTGGATGAGCTTACGGGGAAATATGAGCTTCTTAAGTCGGCAGGAATTCGTGTTATTTCGATAGCAGCAGATAAGCAGGAAGAAGCTTTCAAAAGCAAAGCAAAAGAGTTCCCATGGAAAGATACTTATTGCGACTATGAAGGTGAGAAAGGGATTAATTTTAAAAATTATGGAGTTTCAGGCACTCCCACAATCTTTCTCATCAGCAAGGCAGGAAAAGTTCTCCGGAAAACGGCAGCTTTGATAGAGCTCCTTGACGAGCTTAAGAATACAAGATAGGCATGATCATAAATAAAGAAGGCTCTATTTTTAATAACATCAAAGTAATAATTCAATTCTTAGTCTTGTTATTGTAGCATGCAGTTTAATACTAAAAAATATGCTTCTTTAATAAGCGATTCTAGAAAACAATAAATGAAAAAAAATATCACTGATTAAAAAAATAGTTTGTATGAAAAGCTTTTACTACAAATTAGCATCAACGCAGGATTAGCTGCGAATATCTGCTTAGTTGTGTTCCCCATTGCAACTATTGATATGAATATAGTTAGACAGCCCAAAGCTATTATTTTGAACTAATATCAGATTCAGGCACAAGATATTAATATTCTATATAATGAGTGTCTGTTTAAGTATTTGCTGTAAATCCCTCATTCAATGTAAAAAAGCTAAAAAAATAAGTCGGAAAATTTTTCCGACTTATTTTCATATATACCTGGAATGTTAAAATAGCTGTTTAAACTTTTTCCGATGATTTGTTTATGTTTTATAATAAACAATAACTGGGTTGCAAATATTTGATATTAATGTTTATTGATTTATCAGTTTAACAGTTCTTGATAAAGCATATTTTTTTTATTAGTAACAAAGAAAGGGTCGCAATAAATACAATGTTTTTGATAATAAAAACGAAAATATTCGAACATTCTCTTTTCTAATAATATACATAAGATATTAATGGGCGTTTTATAAATAATTGATTTTTAGTTATTTGTGAAGTAAAAAGCATTAGCAATATATTTTTCTTTGGGTGTAAATAATACACCTGTTAGGGGGTATATCTGATAATCACATGTTATAGTATTGTAGTGTAAATGCAGTAATTATCTTTATCTGCTTTAGTACTATTTTTGCCCTCCGAACTTAGAACTCTTGATCGTATTTGCATCACCAAACACTAAGATTGTCAAATTATAAATCATATAATTTAAATAAAAAAAACATTTAAGGAAAATGAAAAACAAGATTTTATTTTTTTCGGCAGGTTTATTTTTAGCCACCGGTGCATACGGTCAGGTGGGTATTAATACGCCTACGTCAAAGGATCATTGCACGGGATTAACAGAGGATGATCTATTTTCAACTTCATCTATTATTTTGATTCTAATAAACAATTGATAACAAATCCTAAGAAATGAAAAAAAATGTATGACTAGTAACATAAGTAGAAAACAGATTGTCCTATATATTTTAACAATACTAATTTCAAATATTACATTTGCTCAAACTTATTATTCATGCATGGCGGGGGCAGGAAAAGAACTACCCACAAACGTCTACTACGGCAAGTCTTATAGTATTGGTGGGCAGACGGTTATGATGACTCCAATATCAGGAGGTCTGGGAGAGTATTCAGGTGATGGGAATGCAGGAGCACTTAATGGATCTTGTGTTTTTTCAACAGGATTTCAAACTATTGGTGATTCATCAGCATGGTCAATAACTTTTAGTTTATCTAAAGGAGTGAATAATCTGACATTTATGCTTGGAAGAAGTAGGAAATATACAGGATCAGAAACAATTACATTTACAACGAATGGAGGATCTATGCAAATTATTCCGATTAATTACCCTGGACCGATTTGCAACAGTCAGGTCTCAGGTAATCAAGTTAAATTATTGGGTCCGGGCTCTGGAGGGAATTTTGTTATAAAAACGACCTCTGCATATACTAAAATAACGATTAGTGGATCAGGAGGTGGATCGTTTGCGAATGGTTTAACTTTCCTGAGACTTTGCGAAGTGAATGCTGTAATTGTTCCGGCAGTTTCCGGAATATCACCTAATACTCAAACGGTTTGCACAACTAAAATTCCTGCACCTATTAATGTGTCTGCATCCGGAACTAATTTGACTTATCAATGGTATAAAAATAATATTAACAGCAATTCTGGCGGCGTAGCGATTTCAGGAGCTACAGGATCTTCATACAATCCTCCTGCTTCATCAGCTGCGGGAACTGATTATTATTATGCAGTTATTACGAACGGTGCAGGCAGTGTAAAATCTGCTGTAGTAAAAGTTGTGAATGAAAATTGTGACTCTGCACCTTGTTATAAACCTTCAGCGGTATCTTCACCGGGCAAACCTGCGCTTATAAGTCTTACCGGTATAAGCTCTTTGAAAAGAACTGGACTGCAATCCATTCAGGATAACTGGCCGGCAGTACGCAAAGGTGCATGGCTGGTTTTAGAATCTCAAACAAAAGGATTTATTCTGAACAAGGTTGATTTTGATGCTTCCGGAAACCCTGTTGGCATACCACCACAAAACTTTGTAGAGGGAATGGCGGTGTATGACAGAACAAATCAATGTTTAAAGCTATATACTACTCAAAATTTAGGAGTTACCTATGGATGGTATTGTATGGCAACTCAAGCTTGCCCGGAATAAAATCATATTATTAAATTCAAAACTTAAGCAATGAAAAAAATATTAAATATTTCTGTAATAATTGTTACAGCAACTATAAAAGCACAAATAGGAATACTTACTCCTAATATTTCCAACGGATCTGTATCAATAGAATTTAATAATTCAGAAAATAGAGGATTGATAGTTCCCTATGTTATGGATAAAGTAAATATATCCGAAACAGGAACAATAATTTATGATACTGTAGATCATAAAGTAAAATATCTGCAAACTTCGGACTCTTGGTTTGATCTGAGTATTGATAATACAGGGGCAGTCGATCTTTCTGTACAAGATCAAGATCGGGAAGAACATCTTGGTGCAAAAGTATCAATTGCAGCAAATCAAGGAGTTAATGATTTAAGCAGGGTGATTTTAGCTCTGGCTGATAATGATAAAGCTATGATATTGCCTAAGATAGTAGAACCTCACCTAAATATTATTGAGCCTGATGCTGGAATGTTGGTTTATGATACAAAAAACAAAATGTTGGCTGTTTTTAATGGAACTGTATGGACATTTTGGAAACCATAGATTTTGATTAATTTATCATTCGGATAGGGATTCTATAGGCGAAAAAATATTACCGTCACATGAACGGAATTAATATCCTTAGTGTTTGTGTTTTGGCATGAAGGAACATCTCGATTTATTAGTCCCTGCTGTTTTTATAGATTCTAAAAAAAATAGTTTGTATGAAAGCTGTTATTACAAATTAATATCAAGTATAAGATTTGATAGTTTAATCTATTAATTGAACATCAATAAATAACATCCTTAGTGTTTGTGTTTTTGACATGCAGGGACATTCCCATTTATTAGTCCCTGCTGTTTTTATAGATTCTAAAAAAAATAGTTTGTATGAAAGCTGTTATTACAAATTAATATCAAGTATAAGATTTGATAGTTTAATCTATTAATTGAACATCAATAAATAACATCCTTAGTGTTTGTGTTTTTGACATGCAGGGACATTCCCATTTATTAGTCCCTGCTGTTTTTTTATAGATTTTAGTAAAATACCGAAAAAGTAAACAGCTAATCCTATTGAACTTGGTATAGTATTTATTTTTCTCTTTCTCTTTCTCTTTCTATATGTGTTAATACACGATACAGGCTAAAAAAAATGGAATTTGTAATCACTTTAATATTTTTAATAGAAAGAATTATATTTATTAATTATTTGTTAATTTTATTTATTTATTGGTGTAATTAATTGATTTTTTTATTAATTTTATAGAATATTAACATACAGATGAAACAACCGAAAACAATTTATTACCATGAAACATTTACTTTTATCAACAGTTTTAGGGCTGACTGCCCTTACAGTAACAGCATGTAAGCAGCCTGGAAAAGGGAAAGCCTTTACAGCTAAAAACCAAACTACCAGTACTGATAATATTGTTAAAAATGTTTATACTGACGACGAATTTGGAGAAGACGATATGGAAGTTGTGATTAATCATACTAAAAATACAGCAACCATACATCTGGAAGGACAAACATATCAGCTTAAAAAAAATAATGATATGCCCAATTATACTGCAGAAGATGCCGAATATCGTTACTTGGATATCCAAGGTGAAATAACTTTTTTGAGAAAAGATTTTGATATGGTTGTTTTTCACCATGAACCTGAGCCAAAAAATCAAAAATCTACCAAAATGGCTTCATATTAAATTGGATTTCCCTCCCTTACCAATAAGAAGCTTATCTTATTATTTGTTAAATGCTATAACTGCTTGTTTTTTAAACTTCTATGATTGAGTAGTATAATTGCAGTAGTGCCTTTTAATTAAGAAGTATTTAATTTTGCCGACGTAAACTTTTATATCGTTTTTTAAGCGTCAAAATTTACGATTCTAAATACAAAAAAGAATTTTAACTAACAAAAATTACTTAAAATGAAAAAAACATTTATTATTCTATTAACACTAATTTTTTCAAATTTAGTTTATTCTCAAGTCGGAATAAATACAACAACGCCTGCCCCATCTGCTGTCTTGGATATTACAAGTCAAAATAAAGGGGTCCTTTTTCCGAGAGTGTCTTTGCAATCCATAACTGATATCACCACGATACTAAATCCAGCAGAAGGGTTATTTGTGTGGAATACAAATGCAAACCTTGTTCAAGGAAAAGGTCTTTACTATTTTTTAGATGGAACCTGGATAAAGATTCCTAAGCAATTCAACCTGACAGGAAAGGTTTATGACTTTGTAGAATTTAAACAAACCAGTTCCAATTTAGTGATGACAAGTACGCTGCAAGAAATTACACAACTTAGTACTACTTATACAGCACCTTCTGATGGAAATATATTTTTAAATTATATTGTTTATTCCATAATGGGCAATAATGCTAATCCAAAGGTTTCCAATACATATTGTGAAATTCAGGTGACAGATACGACAACCTCAATTGTGCAAAAAGGAACTATATTAATTTCACCAGTCTTGGTTGTTGCTAATCAGGGGCTCAATGCAGCAGCAAGTCCGAGTTTAATCCCAATCGATATTGTTAAAGGACACACTTATACCATTAAATTATTTGCAAAAGAGGCCTATCTTGATAGTAGTTACGTAGTACGGGTAGGAACTGTAACTTATTCTGGAAATTCGGCAAATTCCTCTCTGATTATAAACTCTCTATTGAATCTATAATAATTTTCTTCTACAAAAAAACACTAAACACTCCAAGAGAGTTTAGTGTTTTTTTTGTAGGATTAGTATTTAATACATTGATTCTTCTGTATCCAGTTATGAAGATTCGCAGGAGTAGAATTATAACGATCTGCAATAAACATTTTAGTAGAACCATTTTTGAGCAGAGCTTCTATTTCTAACCTGTATACATCGAGTTTACTTTTTCCTGGTCCTTTTGGTCTATCTAATTTAACTCCGTTTGCTTTTTTTGTCTGCAGCGCTTCTTTTGTTCTTTTGGAAATCAAGTCTCGTTCAATTTCTGAAACCATTGAGAATACCATTGCCATAACTTTGCTTTGAATGGTATTATCCAAGTTGCCAGTTGCCTTTGACAGTGTAAATATTAATGCCTTTATCTGTAGCGATAGAAATTATTTCCATACATTCAAGCATACTACGCCCCAATCTGGAAAATTCGTTTAAAAGGATAGTATCTCCTTTTTGCAGATGCTCTATTATCTCACCTATTTTACGTTTTCTCCAATGGATCTTTCCAGAGATCTTTTCTTCTACAAAATCTACTTTCCCCAAAGATTTATCATTTGCTAAAAATAAAATTTCCGCTTTGTTTTTTTCAAGATCCTGGTCTGCTGTTGATACTCTTAGATAAACTATATTTTTTGAAATAAAAGCTATTTTAAAAGTAAAGTTATAAATACTTTGTTATTCTATATAAAAATGTATAATAAAAATATCTATTTTTATTTAATTATAATTTCATCAAAAACGGTCATTTTTTTTATGGCTCTAAGAAAATTACTATCAGAGAAAGAAAAGGAATCTCTATATGCACTACCTGAAACCGAAGAAGAATTGATAAGGACTTATTCTCTTACTGAAGATGATATCTTATTTATAAAAACGTCCTTTAGAGGAAAGATGTACCATCTCAGGGTGGCGGTATTATTAAGCTATATCAGATTTCCAGGTTTAATTCTTCCTGCCGATACTATTCCTGATGACAGAATCATGGAAATTATCAGTGGCCAATTAAAAATAAATAAAAGAGACTGGAAAAATTATTCCGTACAAAGTGAAACCAGGCAGGATCATATTCAGTTTCTTAGAAAGAGATATGGATATCAAAATTTCTCCTCCCATTGGTTTGATAATAGTTTACAGCACCTTAAAGAATTTACATTACAGACCGATAAGGGGATACATCTTGCATTAGAGCTAATAAAATTTTTAAGAATAAATAAGATTATATTTCCCAAAGTTTCAGTTATAGAAAAAATATGTTCCGAAGCATCATCCTATGCAGAAAAAGAAATTTATGATAAATTGTCTTCTTCTTTATCCCAGGATCAGAAACGTTCTCTTGATTTTCTTTTGACCATAAAAGATAAAACAAGCATCAGCTATCTCAGCTGGCTTAAACAATCTCCTTCTGCTTTTAATTCAAAGTATCTTCTGAACACATTCAGAGGCACAGGATAATTAAATCGCTTCATTTTCCTGAAAATTTAGGGAAAGAAATTCACCAGAACCGCCTTTTAAAAATAGCCAGAGAAGGAAGGCAAATGACTCAGCAACACCTTAAGGATTTTGAAGCTTCCCGGAGGTATGCTACAATGGCAGCCATACTTATTGAAATCAAAGCTACAATTATTGATGAAATCATAGAAATGAATGATAAAATCATAGGTTCAATTTTCCGCTATGCCAAGAATACTCAGAATCATATATTTCAATCCACAGGAAAGTCTATAGGAGAACAGCTCAGCTTCTACCTTAAAATTGGAAATGCACTTCTTGAAGCCCGGGAAACAGGAGAGGATGCCTTTGATGTTGTTGAATCAGTGATCTCCTGGGAGAACTTTATAAAAGTATAATGGAAACAAAACAGCTAGCTACAAAAGAAAAGTTTGATTATCTGTATTTGACCGCTGATAAATATTCCAGTATAAAGAGGTACGCCGGAGAATTCCTGCAAGAGCTTGACGTCCGGTCAGCGCCAATAGCAACCGATATACTAAAAGCAGTAGATATCCTCCGGCAGCTATTATAGGAGAAATAAAAAAACTCCCGGAAAAGCTTCCCGGAAGCTTTATAAGAAAAAGATGGGAAGAACTGGTATTTACAGAAAATGGAACAGATAGAAAGTTTTATTAACTCTGTGTATTCTCTGAACTGAAGAACCATCTGCGTTCCGGAGATATATGGGTACAGGGATCACGCCAGTATAAAGATTTTGAGGACTATCTTATACCCGAGGACTTATTTTCAGCAATAAAGGATGAGAACAAATTTCCATTGGATATATCTTTGGATGCAACTCAATATTTAAATGAAAAAATTAAACAGCTGGAAGATCAGATGGAAATTGCATGTAGGCTGGCTCAGGAAAATGCTCTTCAGGAAGCTTCTCTAAGTAATGACAGAATAAAAATTAAACCATTGGACAATGCTGTCTCCCTTGAAGCAGAAGCCTTGCCTGCAAAAGTATATAGACTATTACCTTATATGAAAATTACGGACCTTCTTCAGGAAGTCGATGGGTGGACTCATTTCTCAGATCACTTTACCCATTTAAAATCGGGAGATAAAGCTGAAGATAAAAATTTAATGCTTACTGTTATTTTATCTGATGCTATTAATTTGGGATTAAGGAAAATGGCAGAAGCTTCTCCCGGAATATCCTACTCTAAACTTTCCTTGCTTCAAGCCTGGCATATCCGGGATGAAACATATTCTTCAGCTCTAGTAGAAGTTATAAATTATCAGTACAGACATCCTTTTTCTGTATATTGGGGTGAGGGTAAAACTTCTTCTTCAGACGGCCAGCGTTTTGCTGTAGGAAGCCATGCCCAGAAAAGAGGAAATATTAATCCCAAATATGGAAGCAGCCTGGGTGTTCAGTTTTACACCCATATCTCAGATCAATATGCTCCTTATCATACAAAAGTCATTACTGTAGGTACAAGAGATGCTCCCTATACTCTGGACGGACTTCTTTATCATGAATCAGATCTACAGATTGAAGAGCATTATACAGACACTGCAGGGTTCACGGATCATATATTTGCCTTAATGCATCTATTAGGATTCAAATTTGCTCCTAGGATAAGAGATCTGAATGAGAAAAAATTATATATACCTCCAGGAAACCATGATTATTCAGTCTTGGCAGAACATATCGGAGGAACTGTTAACACTAAAATAATTACTCAAAACTGGAATGAAATTCTGCGACTGGCCACCTCTATAAAAAATGAAACAGTGACCGCTTCTCTTATTATCCGGAAAATTGGAAGTTACCCAGGGTAGAATGGACTTGCAACAGCTTTAAGAGAACTTGGCAAAATAGAAAGAACGTTGTTCATGCTTGAATGGTATATGGACCCAACTCTGCGAAGAAGGGTTACTATAGGGCTCAATAAAGGAGAAGCCAGGAATGCCTTGGCAAGAGCAGTATATTTTAATCGTCTCGGAGAGGTAGAAACAGAAGTTTTGAAAGTCAGCGGTACAGAGCCGGAGGGCTTAACCTAGCGACAGCTGCCATTATTTTATGGAATACAGTATACATTGAAAAAGTAGTGGAAAATCTGAAAGAGCAGGGCGAAGAAATTAATCCGGAACTACTCCAGTATCTTTCACCTTTAGGCTGGGAACACATCCATCTAACAGGTGATTATGTCTGGAATAATAAAATAACTTTAAAACCGGGAGAGTTAAGACCATTGAGAACAAATAACAATTCATAATAACTATTAAAATTAGCATTCTCAATAGATTTTATCCTTAACCTGTTTTTTTTTACTTTTCGTGAGCTGACCCCTACATGCTACGGATACAGATCAATGGGAACTTTATGCAGATACTTTTGTTATAGATTCTAATAGTACTTTAGCGACTTCTGAAATTTCAGGTGATAAAAAAGAGATTAAGGTATATCCGAACCCATTTGTAGAAATGGTAAATATTTCAGATATAACTAATGTAAAATCTATTTCTGTATCGGATATTTCAGGGAAATTGGTGAAAACGATTGATAGTCCCGTTTCATCACTCTTGCTAGAAGAGTTAAAATCAGGGTTATATTTGATGACATTGAAGATGAAAGATGGTTCTAAGCAAACAACCAAAATAATTAAAAAGTAGATGTGATTTTAATTCAAATAAAAACGAGATGGCTTTTTAAGTTGTCTCATTTTTGTATATCCCCTCCATTCAAAAACAAAATATTGATAGCCTTGCCGTGTTTTATCCCATGATATATTTTCTAAAATGCATAATGGGGTGTACAATATTTTATAATGCTAAAAGTATAATTTATTAAAATCGAAAATAGATTTCTCTTTTAAGGTATTTAGCAGATAAATATACATTACTAATGCTTTGTAATTTATGTGTATTGATTTTCAGTGCTTTATTTGAATTAATTAATGTTTTTTGTGACAATTTTTATATGTTATTAATAATAATTAATGTTTATAAATTTAAATTTGATGTAAAAAAATGATATTTTTAGGATGAGTTAAGAAAAATAATCATAATTACATTATAATGCTTAAATTTAAGTATTGTATTTAATTTTTTATTAAAAAATAAATAATATGCTCGATTTTAAAAATATTCATATAGGGGAGTTAATAGAAGCTAAATGGAATGAAGGCGACATTACAATGGAGAGAGCATGCAAGTTCTTTAGCTCTACGGAAAGTGAAATTCAAATGATGTTGAGGGAAAAAACACTTGATTCGGATAGGATTCTTAAATGGTGTAAATTATTAGAGTATGATTTCTTTAGAATTTACTCACAACATCTTATTTTATACTCTCCTCCATCTTCAAATGGATATATCGAAAAGGCAAAGGAAGATACTAATCTTCCACTATTTAAAAAAAACCTTTATACTCGAGAAATTATTGAGTTTTTAATAGAGTTAGTAAATACCGGTGAAAAAACCAAGCTAGAAATTATTAAAGAATATAAAATTCCAAAAACTACTTTATATAAATGGATAGACAAATACAGCAACAAAGTATAAACAGTCCTGATTATAAAAAAATCTACGAAGATATGCTTTCTAAAAAATTTCCTGAGAAGATTCTTATTTGCTCAGGTATTTTGAATAAGAAAGTGCTATCTGTTTTAGATATTATTAAAATCAACCAGCTCATATGCGGGGCACCTGATAAAGATATTGAAGTATTTAATCAAAAGCATAGGTTTTATGACCAGCAAGCGATTTTAGAAATACTTGAATATCAAAAGAAAAATGAATTAAATAATTCTCAAGTATCCAGACATTTTAAAATAAGTAGAAATTCTGTGGCAAAATGGAAAAAAATGTTTAATATCTAATTGAGTTTTATAATATTTGGATGAGTAATACTTTTTAATAAAAGATAAATCTTAGTCCGAATTGGGAAGAATACAGGTTAGAAATGCTGTTATTACGGATTATCCTCAAATGATGAGGATGCAAAATTTGTGTGAGTCGAGTAATATAGCTTTTGTTGAAAGAAAAAGCGAAAAATTGTTTTCTGATTTTGATACATTCGAAAATGGAGTTGCTAACTTTTTTGAGAAAAGATTTTGATATTGTTGTTTTTCATCATGAAAATGAGCCCAAAAATCAAAAATCTACCAAAATGGCTTCGTATTAAATTAAATTGAATTTCCCTCCCTTACAAATAAGAAGCTTATCTTATTATTTGTTAAATACTATAACTGATTTTTTTTTAAAACCTCTATGATTGAGTAGTATAATTGCAGTAGTGCCTTTTAATTAAGTAGTATTTAACTTTATCGGCCTAAACTTTTATATCGTTTTTTAAGCGTCAAAATTTACGATTCTAAAAACACACAAAAAAAATCAACAAAAATTTTAAGAAACAATGAAAAAAACATTTATTATTCTATTAACACTAATTTTTTCAAATTTAGTTTATTCTCAGGTAGGAATCAATACGACAACTCCTACAGCAAGTCTAGATATAGTTTCAAAAAATCCAACAGGGACTGCAACTAATATAGATGGAATACTAATCCCCAGAGTAGATAGAGAAAGAGCTCAAAATATGGCTGCTGTTCCTAATTCGACTTTAATTTATATTAATGATATTTCTACAGGTTCTCAGACAGGTGCCGCTATTAATATTGATAATGTAGGGTTTTATTATTTTGACACTGTTTGGACAAAATTAGGACAGAGCAATAGCATTCCTATACAAAATATTTTTTTGGCAGATGGTACGAGTTCATCAGTTGTTCCAAGTAATTTTGTGGCTGGTTCGATTGGTGTAGGCTATCATCAGTTTCAAATTACCCTTCCCACCACTGGCCGGTGTAAATTTGATATCTATCCTTCTGCATATTCACCAAACATAAATGGAATAGGGACTCGATTTTATATTGATAACGTTTTATTGTCAACCGTGCAAACTGCTATTACCTCACCGAGTTCGACACATATTATTGTGCCTTATAGTTATGTGACTCCTTCTAAATTAACCCAGGGTTTGCATACAATAAGAATACAAGCATCAACCAACTCCATAATAGATCAAAATGATCGCTTAACATATTCGTACATGTGTTGGAACTAATATTTATCTAAGATTTAAAAATTTTAAGCAAATATCGAGTTTATCACACTAAGTGAGTTTTAATTAAGCAGTATTTAATTTTATCGGCCTAAACTTTTATATCGTTTTTTAAGCGTCAAAATTTACGATTCTAAAAACACACAAAAAAAATCAACAAAATTTTAAGAAACAATGAAAAAAACATTTATTATTCTATTAACACTAATTTTTTCAAATTTAGTTTATTCTCAGGTAGGAATCAATACGACAACTCCTACAGCAAGTCTAGATATAGTTTCAAAAAATCCAACAGGGACTGCAACTAATATAGATGGAATACTAATCCCCAGAGTAGATAGAGAAAGAGCTCAAAATATGGCTGCTGTTCCTAATTCGACTTTAATTTATATTAATGATATTTCTACAGGTTCTCAGACAGGTGCCGCTATTAATATTGATAATGTAGGGTTTTATTATTTTGACACTGTTTGGACAAAATTAGGACAGAGCAATAGCATTCCTATACAAAATATTTTTTTGGCAGATGGTACGAGTTCATCAGTTGTTCCAAGTAATTTTGTGGCTGGTTCGATTGGTGTAGGCTATCATCAGTTTCAAATTACCCTTCCCACCACTGGCCGGTGTAAATTTGATATCTATCCTTCTGCATATTCACCAAACATAAATGGAATAGGGACTCGATTTTATATTGATAACGTTTTATTGTCAACCGTGCAAACTGCTATTACCTCACCGAGTTCGACACATATTATTGTGCCTTATAGTTATGTGACTCCTTCTAAATTAACCCAGGGTTTGCATACAATAAGAATACAAGCATCAACCAACTCCATAATAGATCAAAATGATCGCTTAACATATTCGTACATGTGTTGGAACTAATATTTATCTAAGATTTAAAAATTTTAAGCAAATATCGAGTTTATCACACTAAGTGAGTTTTAATTAAGCAGTATTTAATTTTATCGGCCTAAACTTTTATATCGTTTTTTAAGCGTCAAAATTTACGATTCTAAAAACACACAAAAAAAATCAACAAAAATTTTAAGAAACAATGAAAAAAACATTTATTATTCTATTAACACTAATTTTTTCAAATTTAGTTTATTCTCAGGTAGGAATCAATACGACAACTCCTACAGCAAGTCTAGATATAGTTTCAAAAAATCCAACAGGGACTGCAACTAATATAGATGGAATACTAATCCCCAGAGTAGATAGAGAAAGAGCTCAAAATATGGCTGCTGTTCCTAATTCGACTTTAATTTATATTAATGATATTTCTACAGGTTCTCAGACAGGTGCCGCTATTAATATTGATAATGTAGGGTTTTATTATTTTGACACTGTTTGGACAAAATTAGGACAGAGCAATAGCATTCCTATACAAAATATTTTTTTGGCAGATGGTACGAGTTCATCAGTTGCTCCAAGTAATTCAACAGGTAATAATGGTACAGGTTATCATCAGTTTCAACTTACACTTCCTGCGTCTGGAAAATGTAAGTTTGATATTTACCCTTCAATATTTTCTTCAAACATTAATGGTATAGGAACTCGATTTTATATTGATAATGTTTTACAGTCAACCGTACAGACTGCTATAACCTCGCCTAGTAATTTACATATTGTTGTTCCTTATAGCTATTTAACCCCTTCTAAATTAACCCAGGGTTTGCATACAATAAGAATACAAGCATCAACCAACTCCATAATGGATTCAAATGATCGCTTAACATATTCGTACATGTGTTGGAACTAATATTTATCTAAGATTTAAAAATTTTAAGCAAATATCGAGTTTATCACACTAAGTGAGTTTTAATTAAGCAGTATTTAATTTTATCGGCCTAAACTTTTATATCGTTTTTTAAGCTTGCCCATTGCAAGCTTTGGGCAATGGACAGAAAATTCTATTACAGGAACTACCTTGCCTGCTGGATGGGCTGTCATTAATAATGATGGTGGTGAAGAGTGGTTTTTTGATGTGTAAAGTTCCGGGACAGCTCAATCTGGTGCAAATGTAGCTTCTATCCTATTTGATGCCAATGCACATGATGATTATTTAATTACAAAAACAATTAATGTACAAGCAGGAATGAGTGACAGAATTTCTTTTTATGTCAGACCAAGAAGTTTTGCTTACTTAGAAAATTATGAATTTTGCTTTCTACTACCAATCAAACAATTGGAGCGTTTACAACAGTTCTTCAGGCAAAAGAAAAAGCACCGGACACCTGGATACAAAAAACATTCAATTTGTCGGCTTACATTGGTCAAACTGTATATATTGCTATACATACTACGGATACAGATCAATGGGAACTTTATGCAGATACTTTTGTTGTAGATTCTAATAGTACTTTAGCGACTTCTGAAATTCCAGGTGGTAAAAAAGATTTATCCCATGATATTTTTTCTAAATGCATAATGGGGTGTACAATATTTTATAATGCTAAAAGTATAATTTATTAAAATCGAAAATAGATTTCTCTTTTAAGGTATTTAGCAGATAAATATACATTACTAATGCTTTGTAATTTATGTGTATTGATTTTCAGTGCTTTATTTGAATTAATTAATGTTTTTTGTGACAATTTTTATATGTTATTAATAATAATTAATGTTTATAAATTTAAATTTGATGTAAAAAAATGATATTTTTAGGATGAGTTAAGAAAAATAATCATAATTACATTATAATGCTTAAATTTAAGTATTGTATTTAATTTTTTATTAAAAAAATAATAATATGCTCGATTTTAAAAATATTCATTAGGGGAGTTAATAGAAGCTAAATGGAATGAAGGCGACATTACAATGGAGAGAGCATGCAAGTTCTTTAGCTCTACGGAAAGTGAAATTCAAATGATGTTGAGGGAAAAAACACTTGATTCGGATAGGATTCTTAAATGGTGTAAATTATTAGAGTATGATTTCTTTAGAATTTACTCACAACATCTTATTTTATACTCTCCTCCATCTTCAAATGGATATATCGAAAAGGCAAAGGAAGATACTAATCTTCCACTATTTAAAAAAAACCTTTATACTCGAGAAATTATTGAGTTTTTAATAGAGTTAGTAAATACCGGTGAAAAAACCAAGCTAGAAATTATTAAAGAATATAAAATTCCAAAAACTACTTTATATAAATGGATAGACAAATACAGCAACAAAGTATAAACAGTCCTGATTATAAAAAAATCTACGAAGATATGCTTTCTAAAAAATTTCCTGAGAAGATTCTTATTTGCTCAGGTATTTTGAATAAGAAAGTGCTATCTGTTTTAGATATTATTAAAATCAACCAGCTCATATGTGGGGCACCTGATAAAGATATTGAAGTATTTAATCAAAAGCATAGGTTTTATGACCAGCAAGCGATTTTAGAAATACTTGAATATCAAAAGAAAAATGAATTAAATAATTCTCAAGTATCCAGACATTTTAAAATAAGTAGAAATTCTGTGGCAAAATGGAAAAAAATGTTTAATATCTAATTGAGTTTTATAATATTTGGATGAGTAATACTTTTTAATAAAAGATAAATCTTAGTCCGAATTGGGAAGAATACAGGTTAGAAATGCTGTTATTACGGATTATCCTCAAATGATGAGGATGCAAAATTTGTGTGAGTCGAGTAATATAGCTTTTGTTGAAAGAAAAAGTGAAAAATTGTTTTCTGATTTTGATACATTTGAAAATGGAGTTGCTAACTTTTTTGAGAAAAGATTTTGATATTGTTGTTTTTCATCATGAAAATGAGCCCAAAAATCAAAAATCTACCAAAATGGCTTCGTATTAAATTAAATTGAATTTCCCTCCCTTACAAATAAGAAGCTTATCTTATTATTTGTTAAATACTATAACTGATTTTTTTTTAAAACCTCTATGATTGAGTAGTATAATTGCAGTAGTGCCTTTTAATTAAGTAGTATTTAACTTTATCGGCCTAAACTTTTATATCGTTTTTTAAGCGTCAAAATTTACAATTCTAAAAACACACAAAAAAAACACACAAAAAATTTAAAAAACAATGAAAAACAAAGTTACTTTATTATTGGCATTAGCAACAGCAGGTCTGTTCAGTGCGCAAATTGGGGTTAATACGTCTACTCCGCAGGCTACTCTGGATGTTGTAGGGAAACCGCTATTGCCTTCAAGCTTAGACGGTATTATTGCCCCGCGGCTTACCGGCGATCAACTAAGAGCAAAAACATATACTACTGACCAAACAGGAGCATTAGTATATGTAACCGCTGCAGATACAGCTCCTGCAGGGCAAACTGTAAATGTGACAAGTCCCGGCAATTATTCTTTTGACGGAACAATTTGGCAAGCCGTGACTACACCATCTTTAAACCTTCCCAATGGCACCGGAACCCTGATTGTAATAAACGGGCAGCAACAGATTGCCCAAGAAATATCTGCTAGGATGTCTGCCGACTGGCCTATGGTAAATGCTACAGCTGTTAGTATAGGAAATATAACTACAGAAATTATAGATAATTATAACTCATTTACAGGAACATCAACAACTAACTCTTTTCAGGTAGCCAATTCTGGAACTTATCTGGTAACTATGAATTTTTCTATACAGCCTCAGGGAAGCATAAGTGGGAATTGTTATTATGGGATACGTAGTGTAACAGATAATTCATGGCTTTCTCGAAATCTGGAAACAGTTAATTTACCAGCTGGAAGTGTGAAAAATTTAGGTTTTAATGTAGCTATGGAATTAGAATCAGGAAAAACGTATACATTTGCAATAGATCAAACAGGAATAAGTGGTGGGGCTCTTGTGAGAGGGCAATTAAGTGGCTTTCCATCAACTTATTTTGGTGTAAAACGTCTAAAGTGATAAGTCTTAAAATAGGGATGAGGAAAATCTAGATTATACTAAATATATTTGGATTTTTATGAATAATTACTGATTATCCTCAATTTATGAGGATGCAAAATCTGTGTGAGTCGGGTAATGTTGAAAGAAAAAGTGAAAAATTGTTTTCTGATTTCGATACATTTGAAAATGGAGTTGCTGACTTTTTTGAGAAAAGATTTTGATATGGTTGTTTTTCACCATGAACCTGAGTCAAAAAGTCAAAAATCTACCAAAATGGCTTCGTATTAAATTAGATTTCCCTCCCTTACAAATAAGAAACTTGTCTTATTATTTATTTTTTTTATTGTACACTTGAGATAGAATTTTTTTTTCATCATTTGTGTTTTAGTCTTCCTTAGGGGAGACTTTTTTGTATTAACAATATTCAAAGAATACATTCTATTTAATAACATTACATATTTAAAGACGGTTTTAAACAGAAATGTTTAAAACTATTAAGTAATAATTTGAATTGATAGTATATTTTAAAGATGACTAACTTGGCTGTCTTTTTTTGTAGAAAAAAAATATTTAAATTTTATATAAGATTGGTTTTATTGAGAGTTTTTAAATAATTATATAAATTTTAACAAATGATTGAATTTTAATTAAATAAACAGACAGTTATTTTGATGTTTGTATATATTGAAGGGCAATATTTGTTCATTTATTTTTTGAAAAGAGTTGAGGTCTTTCTATCAGGGCCAATGTAATTTTAATTTAATTTCAAACATGAAAAAACTTTTATTTCTTTTTTAAGCTTGCCGAATTAGAAAGAGACTTTGCAGATAAATATTCTGTTGGCGGGACAGAAAACCAATATGAAAAGCAAAAAAACTTGCTGGAAAGTGTTTTACCTCTGTTCCTTAGAAAAATAAAAGTTTAAACAGGTTTATAATGAAAAAAAAATGCTTAATATTATCAGCGATTGTACTATCCTGTATGTATTCTGCTCAGGTAAATGCAAATACATCAAATGGTCCAAAAGATAACTCTTCTATACATAAACTTAGTGCAGCCAAAAAATCTAATGAAGTGGCAATAGGGCTTAAGAAAGTTGACGAAATGAAAGGTCCTGTCTATTTTGATGAAATTATATCTTTTTCACCTGAAGGAGAAGAACTTTCTATAGAAGAGTTACTTAGTTTGCTTGATAGCAATGAATATGCATCTACTTTTTATCAAAATGAAAAAGGGGAAATAAAAGTGAATGTATTAAGAAAGCTTTCTCAGGATGAGAAACCACAGGTCTCTGATAATTCAAAAGATAATTTTCTTAAAAAATTAGAAGGGCCAAAAAAGCTTGCAAAACCATTTAAAGCGGTAGACTTAGCCAATACTACCTATACTTTAGAAAATCTTAAAGGGAAAGTAATTGTGATTAATTTCTGGTTTATAGGATGCCAGCCGTGTGAAAAGGAAATGCCCGAACTTAATCATCTGGTAGATAAATACTCAGGAAAGGATGTCGTTTTTTTAGGGCTAACTTTTAGTGATAAGGCTGCCTTGACAAAATTTTTATCAAAAAAAGAGTTTAAATATAACATTGTGCCTCAAGCAAACAATATAATCAATCAATACAATGTATTTGCATATCAACTCAACTTATTATTGATAAAAAATCGAAAATTGCATTGTTTGCTGCTATTCAAAAGGCAGATATTTTAGATGCGGTTATTGATAAATTATTAAATGAATAATAGTGGGTATATTATTATTGTATAGGGAATGCTGCATTTAGGTTTATAAATCTAATATCCATTTATTGAGATCGGTTTCCTGAGACAGTTCTAATTTCTTTTTAAGCCTGTATTTTCTGGTTTCAGTCGTTCTTAGGCTGATATTATCATACTTGGCGATTTCTTTAGTAGTAAGACTCATCCTTATATAGGCACAAAGCTTTAAATCGTAGTCTGTAAGATCAGAATTATATAATAGTAAGCTTTCATAAAATTCAGGATAAATTTCCTTAAAACGCATGAGAAAAAAAGGACTCCCGGATGCTGCTAACTCAGTAAGCTGATCAAAAGACTTACTGACCTGTACTTCTAATTTTTTAGATTGTTTCTCAATCAACTGATCTTTTTTCTTTTGATTGGAGATATAAGCCTTACGAATAAAATATAGTAAGATCAGGGAACTAATGGTAATAATAGAAATGAGCAAGTAGAGTTTGTTTTTTTCCTGGTCTTTTTCTTTTTTTTCTTCCAGAAGAAGTCTGTCTAGAACTATAGCTACAGCTTCTTTTTCCTGTTTATTAAGGCTGTCATTTAAAGCTGTATATTTTCTTAAATATTCATTTGATTTTTCGATGTTATTAAGAGCTTTATAGGCGCCAAAAATTGAGTCGTAGGTTATCTTTATTGCATTTGCGGTTTTTGTTTTTTTAAAAATTTCGAGTGAACTAAAATAATATTCTAACGCTTTTTCATGTTCTTTTTTTACCGTATACAGATCTCCATAACTGAACAATGTGATAGCTTTATCATAAATAAAAGTTTTATCTGGTGATGAAAGAGCTTTATTCAAATAATATTCTGCAGAATCTAAATGCATTTTATGAGCAATAAAGTAATCTGCCCTTCTTGTATATGCAATAACACCAGATTTGAGATTTAAGTATTTCTGTTCTATATTTCGTAAAGAATCTATTTGATGCAGTTCTAGAAAATTACTCCGCTTCCACGAATAGTTACTTGCTAGATAAAATATCTTTTGTTTTTCATTGGCAATCTTTTTTATATTTTGTACCGCTTTATCAAACGCTGCATTAGATTGTTTGAACAACCCTAGCTTGGTGTAATTTTTCCCATACTCATTGTATAGTCTTGCATTTAACAAAGGGTTTTTATTTTTTCCTATTTTGTCCTTGGCTTTATCCAGATAATGAAGACTCTCTTTATATTTACCGAACATCAAAAGTATATTCCCTACATTGGTATAAATCATTGCCATACCCTCTGTGTCATTGTTCTCTTCATAGCTCTTTAAAGCATTCAGATTAAATTCTAATGCCCCATGATAATCACCCTTATTTAGGTATTCTGCATTAATTTTTATGGGTCCGGGTAAAAAAGAAATATCCTGTGAATGATATTGTGTAACGAATAGTAAGAATAATAGGGAAAAAAACTTTATAATATAATTGGGGAACATTATCTATTTTTTGCGTAAAACAAATGTAATAATTTAAAATTATTAATAAAAGTTTATAGATATAAAAAATTATTAACTGTTTATAAGATATACTATATTTCTACTTACTGTGAGTTGTAAATCATTGATAATTGGTAAGATAATACGATGCGTAGTATTGTAGTATTACTTATTACCTAGATTTACGCTAAGTTTAAAAAGTATTAATAAAAGCTAATTGAGTTTATATAATATCTTGTTGATTGGTTGTAAAAAAATAATTGGAAAATATACTAACAATTTTTTTTCACTTGTTTATATTTTGAAGCTGGTAATAATTTTATTACCAGCTTCTTTTTACTTATAATCTGGAAATATACATATCTCTTTTATTTTAGTTGATAAAAAAACAAATAGTGATTTAAATTAGTAATCATTAGATCTGAAAAACCAATATTTTGGTCATTATTTTATTATCATCTCTTTTTTGTTCTACTTAATTTCTACTACATATATGGATGTAAATACCTTTAAATCAATGTGTAATGAATTTGTGTAGAGTTGTAGTACCATTTTTTTGTCAGTGAGGGTATAAATTTGCAACTGTAATCACGAAACAATGATGAAAATTTTTTAACCGGTCATTTTCTGAGATTGATTTACGATTCTAAACACACAAGGATAAAAAATTTAATGTTAAACAAATTAAGGAAATGAAAAAAAATACAATTACTTTATTGGCATTGATTTTTTCAAGTGTTGCTTTTTCTCAGGTTGGAATCAACACCGCGGAGCCTAAAGCAACATTTGATATTAATGCTAAAAACAGTACAGGAACTTCTTCAATAGCAGAGGGGCTTCTGATCCCACGGGTAGACAGACAGAGAGCTCAGTCGATGACAAGTGTAGTTCCCTCTACACTAGTTTACGTAAATAGTATTGTATGCAATATTGGAATGGTGTTGTCTGGAAGGATAATTGTACTAGAGCTATAACTACATAAATTGTGCAAATGCAGTTAATAATAGTACTTTAACTGGAGGTACTGCAGCTTCAGGGGTTAATTCAGTAATCTTATACAGGTGGGAACGGCGGCTTACATAATGGACAAACCGTAACATCTACAGGAGTAACAGGTTTAACAGCCACTTTGGCTGCAGGGAGTTTTGCTAATGGTAGTGGAAATCTTACACTTACTATTACCGGAACACCTTCAATATCAGCCGGAAATAATGTAACAGCCAGTTTCGCGATAAATATTGGAGGAAGATTATGTACGTTTACAGTAGAGGTAGCACCAACAACCGTTTCATGTTCAAGATATATTGGTAGTACATCAGGTTCAGCATGTTATCTTTTTGGGCCTGCTGGAAAGAATAATTATTATGAATGTTTCCGATATAGTAATAACACATTAGTCCTTCTCAATTATACATGCTCTGCAGGAAGCCTTTGGAATGGAGGGGGTTATGGATTCGGATCAGTTCCAATAGGAACTTCTACAACAGGTAAATGTGTTATTCAATAATATTAAGCTTATGCAACAAAACTTTCGAAGTGTTCAATAATAACAAAAATCATCGCAACCTAAAAAAGAAGTTTTAAAATCATTGTTTTTTTATTTTGATTGATTTGATTGACAGGTACATTTTAACCATGTATCTGTTTTTATTAAAAGAGAAAGGTCCGGGAAAAGTATTATGCGGATTGGATTGCTTCGTAATATTTACGTACAATGTAGTAGGGGGACTTCTAAATAAATATTTTCATTTACATCCGCCTCAATGAATTATTAATTAAAGCTATTTTATTGATATTTAGCACGGTAGGTCGTTGGCGTAAATTTGAAGTAATTAATTTATACAGTAACAGCAATACATTTGAAACAGGTAGTAAAAAATACTAATACACATGATGAGGAGCTTAAATAATGGATATCACTAATATCATTATTCTAAATATTTTTAATGACATAAATATGAACAACTCAAAAACTGAAAGTATAAAAATGTATTTCTCAGGACTTTCAGGAAAGACTTATTATTTTGTAATTTATCAAGGCGAAAATTGTATAACAATAAGCCAGGGTATCATTCCTGAAAATGAAAGGATTATAATAAATATCTCTAAGAAATTTAATAACTACAAGGGAATGGGACGTTTGCTTATTTATGATCATGCCTGTGAAGTTGCTGGTTTAGATATATATATATCCGGAGAAAATTGTTCTATACATTGTAAATCTATACAATGGCCCAAAGAAAACATTATATACAGAAATACTAAAGAAAACGAAAAGCTAAATGAATTATCACAAATGCACAACAGGATTGTAGACCGATACCTTTCAATGCAAATGGCTGTTTTTGCATTTTCAAAAGAGGATGAAAACTATAGTATATTCAATACAGAACGCATAAAGCAAAAAAAGCTATACGAATCTTTTCAAATTCAATTAGGAAAAAATAATGATTACGTTAGTAAGTTTCTACAAATTGAAAATGTTTCAAGAGGGCAGGGTACTCAATTACTTGAATGTGAAAATGAAAAAGCGCGTAATAATGCCGATTGGATTACAAATGATCTGGATTGGAATGTATTGTATACTTCCGGTCGTTGGATGGCAGTCATTGATTTATGGATCAGACTTCATACAACTGTACTGAAAGATGAAAAGCGTTTTGACAATGATTACAAAATGATAAGCTTAAAATTAGAATCGAAGTTGTATCATAGTTTTAGAAACAGAACTCTTTATAATTTGAAAAATTATCAGCTGGGAGAAGAAAAATGGTACAAAATACTTTCTAAGTATAAGTTTGATAAATAATGAAAGGAATACAAATGAATAGCTTTCTGCTTACCCTTTCGGGTGCTGATGAAAAAATTATGAAAAAAGATTTTGACAAACTTTCCGGTAAAACAAAAAAGGAAATTTTGGAAACTATAAAAGATGATCAATTCAATGATCCACATTCTGATGAATGGATCTTTTATTTAGAGAAGGATCATTTCTGGAGAAAAAAATACCTGTGTATTTTTTTTGAAGAGGGTATAGTAATGTTGTCTAGTATCATTGTTAAAAATTTTTGGGAAAAAAGGTACTAAAGAATGATAGATTGACAAGGTATAAGCAGTCTTGCCGAAATAAAATAGTTGGGTTTGACATTATTGTTTATCATACATAAAATCTCATTATATAAATATAAAGCGTCTACTTATAGCCAATGTCTGTACAATGTAAAATTCCGACAGAGTAAGGAGGAAAAAGTTACAATTGGGTATTATATGCTTCCAAATTGATGAAACTGTGTTAGTATAATATTTTCAACCTTGTTTTTTTATGGGGTATTATAAAAGTACCTTACTTTTTGATACCCCTTGTTTTTTCAAGAAACTTTAATATTTCTTAATCTGAAAATCCATGATCAGATTAAGAAATGTTCATGGATTAAAAACTCTAAATGGCAAATTGAAAAATTTTTAAAAATAAAATAATGAATATAAAGAGCATACATATTGGAGAAGTGATTGAGACCAGATGGAAAGATATGAATATTCCTATGGAGAGAACGTGCAATTTTTTCGGAAAGGACAGGATAATAATTAAGGAAATGTTTACTCAGAAAAGTATAGATTCTGAAATGCTTTTAAAATGGAGCAAATTGTTACAATATGATTTTTTCAGATTATATAGTCAGCATCTTATCCTTTATTCACCACCAAGCTCTATGAGTGATAAGGAGTATTCTGAGGTGGAGGGTTCCTTACCTAAGTTCCGGAAGAATCTTTATAACAAACAGATCATAGATTTTGTTTTAGAATTAATATTTACCGGGAGTAAAACCAAATCTCAGGTGATTGAAGAATATAGAATTCCAAAGAGCACGCTTTATAAATGGATAAGTAAATATGGTCAAAAATTATAATCAATAAGAATTAGCAAACCTTTTACTAAAATTAAATACTGCTCTGTTAAGCGTTATAGTTGGCTGTTGTTATTGTTTCCTATAATAAATGTGGTTTTAATTATTGAAGCTGTTTTTATTGGTTTATTCTATCATTTTAGTGATTGATTAATCATGTTAAGGTACATCGGTTTTGCTCAATAGAATATTTTATTCCACTTCAAATCTACGCTATTTTAAATTAAGTGTACTGATTTTAAGTCTGTTATATGTTGACGTGTATTTGATGTAATAAGGCTTTGTGCTAATGTTGATACATTTATCCGGAAGTTATTCTTCTTTCACTTTTTCATGTTCGAAAAGTGTTTGTGTTTGCTGGCAGGGGGGATGGGGATATTCCCCTGCCTTTTCAAAAGAGCTTGTGGAATAATGGTCACTAAGAATTAAAAAAAATTACACAATGGGAAAATTAAAGCCGGATTATAAAAGGATTTACACAGACCTTATTAATACAAAATATCCAGATAAGTTGAGGCTCTGTAGATCTCTATTACATAAAGATAAACTGACAATTTTAGATATGTTCAAACTGAATCACATCATTTGGGAAGGTGAAGATCAAAATATGTGGCAATTTAGTCAGAAACATAAATCCTATAATAAGGAAACAGTGATGGAAATTTTAGATTATCAAGTAAAAAATAAACTTAACAATACAGAATTAGCTTCACATTTCAAATTAAGCCGCAATACTCTAGCAAGGTGGAAGAAATTATTTGTTTTGCATGAGAATTCATCATATTAGGATGCACTGATAGTAAGAAATAACTTGGAATAAAGGCAGATGTAAAAATAGAACTATATCATATAAAGATGCTGTTCATTTAGTTGCTGCATTTAAATGTTTTTTGAATGGAGGATTTAAGCCTGATATCCTTTACTTCTAATTTACTTCATTTGTATTGTCATGAATACATAATTAAGCGGTTATGATGTGACGGTTTTTTGATGTATCGATGGTAAGCTGTATAGTTGATATATTCAAAACGAAATAACTTTTTCATCCTTTGTAGTTGTGTTGACAGGGCAGAGGTATTTATTATCTCTGCTTTTGTCAAAACAATTTAGCTTTATTCAAGATATGCTCCAATACATTTGTATGATAATCCACAGCAGCTTGTTGGAAAAAATTCACATTATTTATATTATGATATTATATTTTAATATCTAAAAAACTATGAAATATTTTTATAAATATGCTTTCCCTAAACATGTTCCCAAATTTTACAATTAAAATATTATCCTTATTCTCTCTTTTCCTTTTCTTGTTTTTTAATGCTCAAAATTATTCTTTTCTCCCTGAACCCATGAAAACAACATTAGCGTATAAAAGAAAAGGAGATTTTGAAGGAGCTTTGAAATTTAATACCCACGTCCTTACGGATTATGAAAACAATGGAGATACTCAAGGAATTATTATGGTGTACACTAATATTGGAAGTATTCTCTGCAGTTTCAGTAAGCACAAAGAAAGCCTGGAGTATCTTGACAAAGCAAAAAAAGAGATGAACAATATCAATTCTCCGTTTTTAACCGGAAATTTATATAACGAATATGGCAGAAACTATACACGATTAGGGTTGTTTGGACAATCTAATATCGCTTTTAATAAAGCGGAACACTATATCAGAAAGGTTTCAAATGAAAAGCAAAGAAAATTTCTTTTGTTCTATAATTATTCCTGGAAATGTACAAACTTTATAAGAACTAAAGATGCTGATTCTTTACATAGTATGAAGAAGAAGATGCTGGATGTGATGCCGGGTACACTTACTTATACAAGAATAGCAGATGGTTTTATTGATAAAAATATTCATTTAGATTCTGCTGAGTATTATATGAACAAAGCAGTTCTTAATTTCAATACTGCAAGCATTACTGATAAAGCCATAGCATTTTTTAGTTATGGAGATCTATACAATACTAAAGGAGATAAAAGAAAAGCCTTAGAGTATTATCTGAAGACTGTTGACATTTTTGAGCAAACGAAAAATAAGCCTGCTTTACTTACGGCATATGATACAATTTCCAATGTTTACAAATCACTTCATGAAATTAAAAAATCAAACGAATATCTAAGACAGTATACAGTCTTAAATGATAGCTTAGATAAAAATGAGAAAGAAGCTGTAAATCTTGCTGTCAATAAGTTGGTTGAATTGAATTATGAAGATAAGGGACAGGAAAGGAGAGTATTTTATCTGATCGTTGTAATAATCCTCATAGTCTTTGTAGGATTGATATATTTTAACCGGAAAGTCTATAAAAGAAATAAATTAAAAAAAGACAGACTTATTAGGAAGAAAACAGTAGAAGTTGAAACCCTTAAACTGAAAGTGAATGATTCCTTTGAGGAGGTTATACACCTTATGGAAAACCGGAATCCTCTATTTCTAAAACGTTTCAAAGAAGTATATCCGGAATTTTATGAAAAACTGATCGAACATACTCCTGATCTTACCTACCATGATGTTAAGTTCAGTGCTTATCTGAGATTAAATCTGACCAATAAAGAAATCTGCAAATACGAAAGTATAAGTTTAAGAGGTGCTGAGACGAAGAGGTACAGATTGAAGAAAAAATTGAAATTGCCACAGCATGTGGACCTTCAAAAATGGATATTAGAACTATAATGGAAAATATACTTGAAAGTTTTGTATCAAAACAAATTTTATGTATGCAGGGCCAAACAGGCAACACGCCAGACTTTGGTTTCAAAGCGCTTCAAGAAGTAAGCGGCCAACCGTAAGAATGGCAAAGAGCGATATACGGGATCACCTGGTGAATAGTTTTTTCCTTCTTTAAAGAGAATCTATAAATGAATTGTATACTTTGTACTTTAAAAGTACTTCAATTTAGATTTAGTATGCTAATAATCATTAAGTTATGAATTGAAGTTTTTTTGACGTATAAATATTGAGGTGTAATATCAGTAAATTTGAAATGAATTTTTTTTCATCCTTGATCGTCGGTTTGACAGAGCAGAGGTATTTTATTATCTCTGCTTTTATCAAAACTTAAATACTTTTAAACAGGAATAATTTACTTGCTGGAGATAATAAATCTTGGATTGATAGTATTGCTCCAAAATGATATTACCTAAAATCAACTTTTTGTTAACCCATAAGAAATAAAATGAATTTCCCACATTTACTTGGATTTCGTACATATAAATTAGATAGTGGAGACTTATGTACTAAGGGGCGAAATTTTTTTTTAGTACCTCGGGTCATATTTTTATTTCTGTTATGTGTAATTGCTATTACTGTGGTAACCTCTACATCAGAACATGAAATTGATGGAAATTATAATAGATTTTTAATTTTAATGTTTTTTATGGTTTTAATATCTGTAGGAGGAATAATTTATTTCTGTTTCTATGCTTTGCTTGAAAGAGAAATAATCTTTTATAAGAATGGTGAAATAGAAATTAAAGATATAACTCTTTGTAGCATTGTATTACCAGCTAACCAAAAAACCACCTGTGATTCAGTTGAGAAGATAAGTGTCGAAATTCCTCTACAAACTCTTAACTGGCCGGTTCGATGCAACGCATGGTTTATTATGAAGAAAGGTGATTATATAAAGATTACCGATTTAGACCTTGTAATGTATGGCTATCAGGGTAGAAAGCTTTATTCTGCTTTGAAAGAGTTTTTAATTGAAAATGAGAAAAAAAATATTCTTTCTGAGTTGAATGTTAAAAATGTTGGTTGACTTTTCGGAAGCTTCAAGTTTCTGAAAATTGCAAACTTTGGAGGAAATCCATTTCATCTACCATAAAAGATGAATGGGTATAACCGTGAATATAGGTGTTTTGTTGTCAATGAATTTTTATAGAGATGTTGCAAATAACATTGAAAAACAGAGTAGTAGGATATATAAGGATGGATAGATTGGTATAAACAATCAAAAGTGAAATTAATGATAAATAATAATATGGATTACAAAATTGCGTGTGATTGGAAACCAGGCAATGAAGAAAATACTCAGAGCTTCAAAAAATAAAATATAAATCCTTCTAAAGTAGCAAGATTTCAAATGAAAATTAAAGATAAGTATCACAGGTATATTGGGATGAGTAAACAGCAATTAGATAGAGAATTAAGCAATCAGTCCAGAGATTATTTATCCTGTAAATGGGAGTCTTATTTGAAAAGAAACTGGATAGGACAGAAAGTAATATTGGTCCTGTATTTTAAAGACGATAAGGTCTGTAAATTACGAATAAAGAAGACATTTCGGAAATTTGTATCTGTCAAGAAATATGTAATAAAATAATACAACACACATTATTTTTTTGTGATTTGTGTTGCTTTAAAAGATTATAATCTGACGCTGATTTTCCTTTTCTAGCTCACTTATTGGGTGGAGGAATTGGATTCCCTTTACTGCAAAAAAATTTCTTTCCTCATTCAGACTTTTTCCTTTGTTAAGTTCCGAATCAACACAGTTGAAGGTTTCTCTTTTTACTGAAGCTAAATCTCTTATGAAGATAAGTGATATGTGGCTGTCCTTTTATGCTCATGAGTACAGCAATGTCATATTCCTTTTATACCTCATACTCTATGGCTGTGTTGATAACCTTTACCTGTTGACAGGGATTTTGGTCTGCTAGAGTTCCCTTATTTCATAGATTCCAATGTGCTATAACAGGATTCCTGTGATCATTTCAAATAATCTGGAGTTATATAAAAAAAACACATTCTTGGCTGCCAGCAGGGTAGTTAATATTAAAAATTAATATGATATGATTAAAAAAATTATGCTTTTGAGCAGTATTTTAATGTTTTCCATGCACGCTTTTTCACAGAACTATAGTGACAGGAGATCTCAGTTTGTAAAATGGAATCTGGGACTGAACTATACCGGGGGGGCTCTTCCCAATAAAGAAGAAGGAACAAGCAGGTGGCTCAGTAAATATACCGCAACACTTTCAGTAGATGTAGCTCTTTCAGAGGTCTTTTACTTTGATTCCAGTGACTTATACCTTCAGCCTTTTGTTGAAACTTCTTTGCCAGCTAAGAATCCATTGAACAGTAATCTAAAGTTTGCAACATATGCTGGTGGAGTACATCTGAAAAAATATATTAACCAAAATTTTGAAAAAGGAAGATTTTTTTTACTTATTGGAGGAAAGTTTGAGTATGTAGTCTGGAAATTAAACTATCAGTATGGCAATAAAGACAGGCTGTACAGATCAACAAAACTGGATTATGTTTTGAATGGAGGAGCAGGCTATATTATTTCCGATAGGATGGAAGTTTTTGCTCTCTATTCAAAAGGACTTGCCAAGACGTATGCCACTACAGATCTGGATCATATGGCCAGCATGAGTTCTTTCTCAATAGGATTAAAAGTAACATTGGTAAAAAACTGGTGGTTCAGTAACTAAGCTGAAATCAGGCCGGAACGACTATGGTATGTAATTGCAGTATTAAGGGTAGTTAACTTGGCAGGTATTATGAGAACCTGGATAAAATAGTACCAGACTGCCATAAAAGCTGGGTAAAATTTACCCAGCCCTGATTTCCTTACCTTCTCCTTCTGTAGCTTTGCCTATTTTGCGTTGTCGTTTGTTCCTGTTGTTTTTCCTGATTTATGGTTTCTTCCTGATTTTTGTGTTCATTTGGAACCTGTTTCTGGAGCCTTGGAATAGGCAATGATTTTTGCTGGATAAATTC
Organism: Chryseobacterium sp. MA9; assembly: GCF_024399315.1. NCBI lineage: Bacteria > Pseudomonadati > Bacteroidota > Flavobacteriia > Flavobacteriales > Weeksellaceae > Chryseobacterium > Chryseobacterium sp. MA9. The sequence goes on from NZ_CP075170.1 coordinate 273,248, forward strand.
AGCTGGTTCTATTTGAGATGCAAATTGCCGCCTAGAACTTTTGGAGTTGAGTTCTGTTTTCACTTCCGCTGTTTTCGTCTTTATCCCTGTTTTGTAAATTAAATAGTCATTAAGGTCTTTGAGAGGGGCATATAAACCGGAATAATCCTTTGCATCAGGAAATAATTCCAATAGTTCCGATTTACATTTTCTTCCAGCATTGTCATTTTCCAGAAAGAGATTGATCTCTGAGTAGCTTTTTAACTGCTCTTTTGCTTTCTTTAAAAGTGAAGTGGGGTTAAGGATCAATACATCCCCGATAAAAGCTTTTGAAGTTCTATAAAAGATAGCGCATCCATAAAACCTTCAAAAACAACGGTCTTTCTATATGTACCATTATCTTTATCTTTGGCAGTGGTATTAATCTTAGTTTGAATGTTATTTGTATGACTACTCTTAATACCTAATAATTTATTTTCTGCTGTTAACTCAATAACTGAAATATCTTTCTTTAGAAAAGCTCCTTTATAAAAGGAGTTTCGAAGCTCAAAACCTCCTGACTGATTCTCAAATCCGATCGCATATAACTGCTTACCCTTTATCATAAGCATTACTTCTTTTACATAGCAGTATACATTTTTGCTAAGGCCTCTTTCCTGAAGGTAGTTTTTAAGATTTTGATTTTCAATATCCTTTATTTCATCAATCTGATAATCTGGCTTGATATTCTTTGCTTTATCAAAAAAATGATTGTGTATTTGTCTGCTTATGAAAAGAAGGAAAGTTTCGGGTTGATGCCCAGACTAAAACTTCTTTTATTGAGCAACTGAAATATTTCCTGATAAAATCCGTATTATTTCCGTCAATACCTTCTGAATGAAGATACCAAGCGTTGAGTCTTTTATCCAATTTAAAAGAGGCTTGGGATTCGCTGGCAAAGGGGTTGAGATACCAAGCTTCTTTTTCATTTTGTTTCGTTGGAAGGTGTCCGATAGAAAGAAGGACTTCTTCCAACGATATGCTGTTGAATTGTTTGCAGTTCATTGTTGTAATTTTTAATGTTTTTTGGTAATAAATAGTAGGTGTCCTGTCAGTTAAAACGGATGGTTTTGGTTTTGACTAATTTTTAATGAATTGATGATAAATCCTTGTAATTAATTGAATTATAATATTTTATATCCTCATCAAACTCTCATCATCTCATCAAACTTGAGATATTCTTCTCATCACTCTCTCATCAAAAATCAAAGGTTTAAAATTTGATGAGGCTTTTGATGAGATATAACCAATTGATTTTATTTCATTTATACCTTAACTCATCATTTCATCATATTTTTTAAGAATAAAATCCCTTTCTATTGTAAAATATCGTCCTGTTTTGTTCTGCTGGTAAAAGCTTCCGCTGTAATCAATGTCGTATTTGATATAGGCTAACGAATTGCTCTGAGGTTCCAGTTTCCAGTTTTCTTTCAGTACTTTCCGGACATCGTTGACTGTCCAGTATTGTTTGCTGAACATTTTACCCAGCATACTGAAAATATCCTGTGGAATACAATGGATCTTGCTATCCTCTGCGCTTTCAAAAAATTCATATAACAGTTCGTTGATTTTAGATTCCAGTTTATTGTTGTTTTTCCAAACCAATTTCTGAAGGGCTTTTGTTCTGATCTGGGAATCAGTGAACCACATCCTTGTCTCTTTGCGACTGTGAAAAGGTCTTTGGATCAGGTATCGAAGGAAATAAGGGATTTCTTTATTCAGGTTGTACAGGAACTCGGTATTCTCCGTTGTGATTGATTTTACTTTGATGATCCAAAACCGAATCTCATTTTCATCGATTTGAATGAAATTGTCTTCATTATTGGAACAGAGAATGAACTTGCCAAAGAATTCTACTTCTTCACGGTCTTTTCCTTTAGCCTCTTTCTTATCTTTATCTGTGGTGGAAAGATATTTTAACCGTTCAGTGATCTCTTTTTTGTCAAAGAATACTTCATCAATAGCAACAATCAACATAGATGTCCAATCCGAATTGAACTGACTGCTGAAGCTGTCGCCTTTAATGTAGGTCATATTAAGTCCAAAGATTGATTTCAGCCATTTAATAAATGTGGATTTTCCAGTAGATCTTTCTTTACTTACCAAGCAAAGGATCGGGAGCATTTGTATTGGATATTGCAACAATATTTTAATATAGTCTAAACCCAGTTCCAACTGTTCTCCGAAAATATGTTCCATAAATTTTAGGGAAAATGGAATTTTTTCTTGAAGGAAATCGATTTTCAAATTCTCTACAATTGGTTGGTAAGGGATTTCATTATAGGTATTGTAAAATCCTTGAATGATCTGCTGGTAGTCCAGATTTGAAGGAATACAGCAGAAGCCATCATACTTCGGAACTTTTGAAACGTATACTTTGCCGTAGTCGCTGATAATGGTCTCCCGATTCCAGCGAACTAATATTGAGATCTTATCTCCGGAAATTAAAGGTTTTTCTATGGTTTTATAATACGTTGTTCCTACTCTTAGATAAGGAATTTTTTCGCTCATTTTATAAGGGTTTGGTTCCGTACTGAAGTACGGGAAGGTTGAACAATAATGATTCAGATAGACAAGTGCAGTCGTCTATCTTTTGTATTTTAGCGATTTAACATCGCTCAAAGCACTCATCAGATCCAAATGACTGATTCGGTAGAACCGTCCTATTTGTTCTGCTTTAATGTTACCTTTTAAAATGTGCGAGCGTACAGTCTGGTAATCGAGTTTAAGAATTTCTGAACACTCCTTGATAGAGTACAGTCTCTTTTTTAACTCGATGTCAGGTTCTTTTTTAAGAGAATAGAGTAGGTCTTTTACTTCCCCTAATTCATCAAGAATGGTTTGGAATGGATTTGTTGTCTGCATAATCTGTAATATTTATTTGCAGACAAAATTGTATGATTGGAATAACTAATGATGCAATTTTACTCAATTGCGTAAAGTTTAATGATTCGTATTAAGTAGTTTAGATAGTTCTTGATGGGTGTCTTCTTCAAAATCATTGGATTCGATTTCCCGTATTTTACCTATACTATGTTGGTTATAGCATCTCTTATATTCTGTTTGTGGATTCAGAAATTAATATCCATTTTCCATCAAACTTATAAATCAAATTTTTCTGGTTTCTTTCTTTTAAATCTGTAATCTGGACACTAACCATTTTTTTACTTTCGTATTGTGTAAAATTTACTAAAACTTTTGTATAATTTAATCCTAAATGTTGGATTAAATCTTTACTTGATTGAATGTATTTATAGTTATCAATAGTTGGAAGATTTTTCAAATAATTATATGAAATTAAATCATCTTTCAAGTAATCCAATAATTCATTTGTTATGAATTTTGTTCCATAGTTGATAGCGGGAAATATATTCTTTTTTGATTTTACACTAATGTATTTTAAGTTTTCTTCACACCAAAAAATCTGGTCAAGAAATAACATTTTATTATAATGTAATGTCGACCTTGATTCGCAATTTGTTATATGGTCATTTACAAAAGTATTTGATAAAATGTACAGTCCAATATTTTTAGTTTTTATTTTGTTAAGATTCTTTTTACTAAAAACTTCATTTCTTAATTTCAAAAAATCAATTTTATATTTACTTTCATTTTCCTTAAATTTTTGCAGTTTAACATTTTCATTTTGTAAGAATTTCTCACAATTTTCATCAGAACTATTATTACTAATTTGTGACAAAAAATTTTGCGAAATGAATAGAAACAAAATAAGGCAAGAAAAATATTTCATAATAAAATTATTTATAGAAGTGCTTTGCTAAAATAACAGCTAACTCTCAAATATATATATAGTGTGGTTATTTTCTCAACAAAGAATAACAATCAAATATACATAATAGTATAATTTATTATGTATCTCTATTCAATCGAGGAGAATTTAATGATTGACATTAAGCAGTTTAGATAATTCCTGATATATAATTTCTTCAATCAATCTTTTTCAAACAAAAATCTAGTAGTTCCGTCAATATTATCTATTATTTTTTTGTTCTTTAATCTACCTGATAATTCTTTTTGAGTCAAAACAAGCTCATTTAAGAAGTCTTTCTCTGTCATTCCTTGTCCACCAATAAATTCATAATGACCTTTTATTTTTTCAGCTTCCATATTTCGGAAAGTATTTAGTCCATAAGAAATGTGATTTATGATAACATTTTTTTGAACTTTCCAAAACAGGAAACTTGTTTTGATTTTTAAAGGTTTTTCTCCAATTCTGAAAGCTGTCAGTTCGTTACCGTAAATTGCATAACCTAGTAATTTTCCCTTTAGTTTTCCGACTTTTAAGCTATTAAGGTCTATGGTTTCGCCGTCTGCCTTAGCATAGTCGCCAAGTTTTGTCTGATGTACAAAAAATGTTGTTTTATTTAATGAGTAACCACAAGTACCTTTATCAAAAATCATATACCCATTGCCATAAAAAGCGATTCCGAAAATAAATAATGCTGGGATTGTCCAAAATCTTGAAAGTCTTTTAAACTTCCATATACTTGCCACTAACAAAATTGTTGAAGCAATTAACAATCCGTAGCCGATAACCCTCGAAAGCATATCTGGATAGTACCCAATGCAAGCCGAACTACAACCGCATCCAAAATCACTATAAAAAAAGTCCTCAAGTGAATAGTAGAATATTCCCAAAAATACAATCCCAACTATTGTTGCTATTATTCCTATGGACTTCATTATATTTGTCATTTACTTGAGTTTCTCGTTTAGATGTATTTTTAATCAATTGAGTAGTGTTTAATACTTAATCGGAATTAGTTGGTATTTTTTTTATTTTTCGTAATATAGAAAAGGGACTTTTTCGTTTCCGAATATATAAACTTTATCACTGTCTATTGCAATTGTACCTTTATCGGAAATCCAATCATAGTTTTGATTTAATGAAGTCCCATCGTTAAATAAAATATTGTATTTATCATTTACTTTATAAATTCCAAAACCATCATCTATGATTATTTCACCAATATTTTTACATTCATATTTGCTTTTTAAAACTAAACCTAGTTTATCGAATAAATTATAATATTCCCAAATCGAATTGTTTTTTAAACCAATAAGATTGGGTCTCTCGTTTGAAAGGATAATTTTGCCGTATGTAAATGGTAATATCGTTTTATTATTTCCATCTACTACGCCTATTTTCCCATTTTTTTTGGCGGTAATAAAATTTCTTCTGATATCATATATGGAATCAAAAACAGGTTTTATAACAGTTTTGGGATTTTGATAATTTTCATCAAGCTGATTTACACCATACTTCTTATTTTTACTTTTAAATGAAATTAATCTTTCTCTTTCAAAATAAGGAATTGCACAACCATTGTCTGGGATGACAAAATCACCTTTAGCTAAATCGAAAACTTCAAAAGAAGAACAATTATTTGTCCGACATAATGCAGCAAAATTTTCTCTCATTGGTGTGCGCCATAATTGAAATGATTTATATGTTGGTTTAGCCAATACGTTTCCATTAATGTCAATTACCCCAAAATTATCTTCCATTTTTATTATTGTTGATTTCCTGCCAACAAAAGGATAAGCAACTTGAAAACCAACTTCTGATATTTTTTTATTTGTATTTATGTTGATATAATAAAATTTATCTCCAATAAATTTTGGCATTATCGAATCTTTTTTATAGGATAAATCCTTTAGTGCTTCAATATTAAAGGGAAATTTATCAAATTCAATTTTAGCTTGAGAAAATAAGGTAATTGAAAATGTTAAAAATAGGATTGTAATAATTTGTCTCATATTTTTCGAATTGTATTATACAATAATGAACACAATCAAATATACGTAATTGTACGATTGGAATAACAAATGATAAATCGTTGTCAATTGGGTAAAGTTTAATACTTAATATTAAGTAACTGAGATTAATTATGGAATTAAATGCAATTTCTTATGTGCTAAAATTTGGGATTTGAATAGCTGTAGTTTCTTATTTGATTTCGTAATATGGAATAATATTTTTTGTATTAAATGGAATAAAATAAAAATTGTTTTGAACTTTAGCGAGAATTCCATTTTCGGAAATCCAATCGAATTCCTTTGTTAAAGAAGATTCGTCTTTAAATAAAATATTAAATCGGTTTTTATTTTTATAAATACCAAATCTTTTATCAAAGTCATCTTGGGGAAAATAAACTATGCATAAATATTTACTTTTCTGCAATTTAAAACCGTGATAATGCCATATTTTTCCTTTTCTTAGAGCTATAACTTGCCCCGAATTAAAATTTGAGTAGTCATCATATTCAATTGGTATAATCACTTTTCCAGTTTCATAATCAATTGCACCAAAAAGATTATTTTTCTTTACAATAAATCCATAAGAATTAATGTCTTTAATATAATCATAAGAAACTTTTTCACCATTTTTTAGTATCAAGGTATATTTACCATTATTCAATTTTTGGATTGTCGGAGGTGGGATAGATTCTGCGCAAATATTTGGTTTAACATATTCATTTACTATTTTGTCATCATATAAATCGTAAAGAATTTCCTGTTGTAAATTGTTTTCAACTTTAAGAAATCGAATAACTGATTTAAGAGGATGATTAGTTTCTAATATTTTTTGTAGAATTCCTTGTTGAAATTTAAAATTTCCATTTCTATCAATAACATTATAGGAATTTGAATTGTCATCAAAAACTAAAGCTGAATTTCTAATAAAAGGATATGCTTCTTTAAATTTTTTGTTGAAAAGCGTATCATTCGTTTTTAGGTTTACATAAACAAAATTTGATTTTTTGTAAGTTGGGAAAATCGTGTCTTTATTATAGTCCATTGTAAGTTTTGACAATAAATTTTCATCAAAAGGTAAATTTGTTTGACTAAACGAGAAACTAAATTTGAAAATTGTAATCAGTAAGAGGTAATATTTTAACGGCATATTGTTTTGAAATACTAATATCCAAATATACGCAATTTGTTGATTGTAAAATGTTGATTCAATTCTAGTAACTACATAAAATTTAATACTTTATATTAAGCAATTTAGATAGTTCTTGATAAACAATTTCTTCAAAATGACTGGGTTTAACAATGATCGCCCTTGAAAATGTTCCTTTATCAAAATTGGCATTATACTCGTTTTCCATCGCCTCAATAATAGTGGTGTCTTGAAAATCCGGATTAATAATATGATTGTCCTTCAAGAATCGATGAATTCTGATGAAAGAAGATTTCTGATCTACGAGTAGATTGTGATTTTCATCGATGAATTTTTTATCTTTCAAAAAAGCAATGAAAATTTTCGAACTATTATTACCGATCATAATATCGGAAAGTAGAATCTCTTTTTTTGTTTTGCTGTCTAAAGCAAAATATAGAAAAAGGGTAGCTTCAGCACCGTTGAGAAAATTCCCCTGCAACTTCATCATATTACTTGAACTTATTAGGCTGTTAGATTCTTTTCTGTATTGGTCTAAACAGTATTGGATCTTCTCTTCAAAATTATGATTTCTGGATGCGTAAATGTCTTTAAAATGAAAACTGAAAAAATTATCTAACTTTTCATACTGAATCAAAAACTCATTTTTCATTTTTTCAGTAAGAATAATTTTGCCAGCTTTCTGTTTGGCTTTGTCAATTCTTTTTGATAGCAACTTTTGAATTCTTTCTCCTCTGATACGATAATAAATCATCATAGGATAACCTACAAATTCTTCCCAAAGATTCCATCGTCCGTATAGTTTCTTCTGATCCATAAACTAAATTAATAATTATTTAAAAACTTCATTCATATAATTAACTTTATCGTCTTCACTTGGTCTATAATAGGCATTAAAGACTTCCAAACTCGTATGTCCTGTGTAGCTCATAATTACCTTGTCTGGAACTCTCTTATTTTTCATTATAGTAATAAAACTTCTTCTTGCAGTATGTGAGGAAATTCTGCTCCAAAATTCGAATTTCATTTCTACCAGCTCATCACCGTATTTCATGGTCTTTTTAATATCTTCTGTAAATTTCATTTCTTTAAAAACCTCTTTAATAAATTCATTCATTTTTTGATTGGAAATATTAGGAAGCTCGTAATCATATTTCTCTAAAATTGCTCGTGAAATACTATTGAGTGGGATAGAAAGATTCTTGGTTTTACTTTTCAAATCAATAACCCTGATGAAATCGCCCTGAATATCATGTTTTGAAATACGGTTGTAATTTCCAAAACGCATTCCTGTGACACAACCAAAGATAAATAAGTCTCTTACTCTTTCCAATCTCTTATTCTTACTGAAGTCATATTTATAAATTTCTTCAACTTGTTGGTAATTTAAAGCAACTTCATCAGTACGAAACTTAGGAGGTTTCTTAAAGTTAATAAAGCTGTTATTGTAGGTGTATTTCTTATTCAAAGTCCAATACAGGAATGTTTTCAATAATCCTACATTCCTGTGGACAGTATTTGCCGAATGGTCTTTATCTTCAATACAGAATTTTAGAAACTTATTATAAATCTTTTCATCAAAATTCCCTAGAGTAAATTTTAATTTGTATTTCTCCTGGAATTCTTCTAACAGCCTTTTGTTATAATCATATCGGTCTTTAGTGGACTTAGAAATAGAATTACCAGAATAGTCGTTTTCTTTTTCTTCAAGAAATTCATTATATATCCTGAAAAAATCATTCTTTATTTTAACTTTTTTAAATTCTTCATCAAAACGTTGCCTGATAATATCAACGGTTAGCTCTTCCCCGATGTTTTTATAACGATTGACAATTTCTAAGAAAAAAGTTGTGTATCTGTTGAGCTGCCTTTTGATGCTTCTATGATTCTCTGCTCGTTTAGTCCTTCCGTTAAGATCGTTGGGCTGCCTGTTTTCAAAATCCCATTCAGAAGATTTTATTTTTTCACCTGTGGAATAAATAAAATTCTTATTTTCACTGCCAAAGTAAGAACGAAAATAAATTAATGTTTCCTTTTCACTGTTAGGTTCTTTCAATTTAAAAGTAGAATTCATGAGGTGCTAATTTAGGTGCTAATACTTATATAATTAACCATAAAAACGATTTGTTTTCATTTATGTAAATATACATAAAATATTGATTTTTAGTATATTTATATATAATGCATTATAATAATTCTAACAAAGTTCATTTCCCTCACTCTCCGCTTAGGGAGACGTTTATTTTTTAACGTCTCCCTTTTTTATGCTTATAATTTATTGGTTTTTAATTGGTTGGTCAATATCGAATGGTTGGATGTTTAATCTTCTTAGGATACCAAGCATTGATAAGAATTTCAATATTACGGCTAAAGCGGTCCTATTTTAACGAATACTATATTCTCTGCAGGCCTTTTTTTGTTATTTTTAAAGTTTTAATTATTTTTTTTCCATTCAGGCCGATTAAAGTCCTTTGCTGAAAAGTCTTCCCTGAAGATTTCTTTAACAACAATTTGGTTCTGCATACAATACTTCAACAATCTGTATTCCTGTTCGGGAAGAGAATAACCTTTTCTCATTTGTTCATCAGTACTAACTCTGACATATAAATACGCTGATTTCATAAGTGTGGGTTTATGAAATATCAACGTGAAAAGAGTAGTTCTTTATTTAAAATAAAGTCAATTTATTCATACTATTGTTTTTAGAGACTTTCTAATAGTACTATCTTCGAACTCATTTTGTTTTTTCTCTACGAGGTTATAACTCCTGTATTGGAGTTTTCTTTTTTTTCTGAATAAAATTTAATACGACGAGTTCTGTCGCTTCTGGGGGTGATCTTTGCTTCAAGAAAAAACACAGAAAATGAAATCAGACTTAAAAGCTGATGGTGGATATCTTTTGCCGGAAACCACCTAAAAAAATAAGGCTAAAACCTGAAGACAATCTACTAAAAAAGAGCTTCAGATCCTAACCTTTATAAAAACCAAAACAAAATTAAAAAATGGAAGCAACTAATCAAAATAATAGCTCACAAACTTTATTCAGATTTGCAACGATGCGCAGCGCAGAATTATCTGATCCAAAGAATAGGGAGAAAAGATTTATTTTCAGAAACTATCTAAGACAGAAGGGAGTAATTGACCCAAGAGTAGAAGCTGGAGAATCTTTGAAAAACGTCTGTGAAAAGATCACAGGTTTAACAATAGAAACAGAAGCGTCTCTTAAAGCTAAAAGTATACAATTTTATGAATTGTCAGTTTGGATTGCAAAAAATAAAGTAAAAGCAACCAAAGAGGAATTTGATGCTAAAATCAAGACTTATAAAGAGACCCCGAAGCCCATTATTGAAATAGACTCTAACATTTGGGATAATCTTATTTATCAGGTGGTCACTCAAAAAGATTTTTATGCAAAGGAAACCTTAATGCAATTTTTACATCTGGATCATATTCTTTCCAATTATGATGGAGCTACTGAGGCGCAGTATGAAGATGTTATTAACGCCAAAGTTGTCCTTCCTAAGGAACTTTTTAGCGCAAAATCTGTTTCTTCAAATACAGTTGTTTCACGAGAGAGAAGCAGTATACAAAGTACTCCTTTTAGTGATAGTGCCCTGAAGTTTGCAGAGGCGACAGTAAACTTAAAAGGAAATGAGGAGCTTAAAAGAACTTTGGAACAATTTGAAAAAAATTATCAAAAAGAATATGGAGCGGCATATGATACTGCTTATAAACAATATCAGGAACAGGTAAGACCCGAACAGGCCAGATATGATGCTCTTGTAAAAGAACAGGAATATCAGAAAGAAATTTTTCTGGCAGCAGATAATCGTGAAGGCCTATCAAGTTTAAAATATATTCCGGTTCCGGAAGTCGAAACCTTTACATTTAATTTTCGTCCTGAAATTCAGGCAGAAGATCTGCAGCGACAATTAAACCAGGAAAATAATGAGTCCTTACAACGAATCTTTGGTACTTCTGATCTGGCAGGTACATTAAATAAAGTATCAACCTTTACAGAGCTTTTTCAAACCATTGAACAAAACAGCCAGCAATTACAGCAAACGATCTTAAATAATACAAATCTTACTCCACAGGTTTCTACAACGGTAGGAGGTGTAGTTATTCCTGTAACGCAATCTCTAAATACTCAAGAAGTTCCTTTTTTTGTGAGAACATTGAGTGGCAATATGGGCTTGGGGGATCATTGTATGATTCTGACCACTGATATCAATGTTCCTAAACATATTGTAAGTGGAAGTTACACTATAAAGTCTTATGATGATCAACTTTTAGCAGGTGGAACCAATGCTTATACATTTGATGCTCCCAACGTGACCTCCTTATTCCTTGCTCCGGAAAAAATTCCTGTTGCTGTTATCGATACAAATGAAGTTTTGCTATTGGAAGGCGAGGTTATTCTTAATGATGGGCTTGCCTATACCATGAAAGCAAAGTTATTGTGGACGGCAAACAGAATGTACAGATTTGAAGGACCTGGAACCTTTACATTAAAAAATAGAGGCACCGGAGGTGATGGAGGAACCGGTAACTGCCTGCCTGTTTTGTTAAGGACCAGATCTTTTCAGAACTATTCAGACAGATGGTTATTAAGTATGACGCCTAAAGAGACTACATCGTTATTTTCATCAGCTTCAGGAACCATCAAAATATTGGATAATAATGGGACTGTAGTTCAAACCTCAAATCAATTACAAGTTGCAGGAGGAGGAGATTACTTATCCCTGTTTAGCGATGGCATTTTACCTCAATTACAAATTACAGATCCTATAAAGAATGGCTGCCAGCTTGAAGCAGAGCTTACCCTTGACGACGGACAATTATATACCTGCAAAATTCCTATGACAATATATATGGCAGGAGGAATAGATTCAGTAACAAAAACCTATAATCTGACAGGTGAAGGAAGCGTTTGTTTGAAAAGTAAAGATACCCCGACCACATCTGAGGATGATCAGCCATTCATCCCATCAGGCTTTGGAATGAAAAATATTGGTATTGCAGATTACCGAAAAGTAGAACAAAGTACTTACTGTTATGTAGAAGGAGATGTTTCACACATCGAAAATATTATGGCAAGGGAGTATAGAGAAAAATCTTCACGAAGATTAAAAAGAAGTGAATCTCAAACTACTAAATCTACGGAATCTGAAAAAGAGAAATTGACGGACACAACTTCTACTGAAAGAAATGAGATGCAAAGCGAAATTTCTAAAGTCCTTCAGGAATCTAAGGATTTTGCAGCCCAGGCAGGATTTAATGCATCATGGGGAGGAAGTGCTTCTCCAAGATATATGTTAAATACTGCTGCTAACTATGCTACCCACAGTTCTAAAGAAGAAAGTAACAGACAGGCTGTTACCGAGGCTAAAGATGTTACAGCAAGAGCCTTAGAAAGGATTGTTACCAAAGTGAAAGAAGAACGAATTGATAAAATCCTTGAGGAATATGAGGAAAATAACAAACATGGTTTTGATAATACCAAAGGAAGCAACCATGTAGTAGGAGTATACCGTTGGGTAGACAAAGTAGTCAAAAACCAGATCTTCAACTATGGAAAGCGAATGATGTTTGAGTTTATGATTCCTGAGCCGGCAAAATTACATTCATTAGGAATGAAGGTAAGTAGTGTTACCGAAAATCAATTGGTAAAGCCTATTGATCCGAGAGAATCCGCCGGGATGCAGATCAAAGACTGGAGTGCGCTTACAGATTCCACAAAACTAAAATACTGGCTGGGTTATTATAATGTTGAAGTAGATGAAAAGCTGGAGCCTGTGGTGTATGTTGGAAAATCTATTGATTACTCTTCCACAGAATCAAAACAGGCCTCTTCAAAATCTGATCTTATTGCTATTCCGGAGCATTATATCACTGAATCCTATGTTGTGCAAAGCAGTAATTCATTCCCTGGTTATAATGGTTGGGGAAATGGGGCTAGTTTGTTAGTAGGAGGAAATGGTGCATCCAATGCCTTTTTAAAATTTGTAAGAGAGGTTCCTATCACTATTGCAACAACAAATGCCCATTATTTCCATGCCACGGTTAATATCAAATGTGTATTGCAGGAAGAATATAAAAATGGCTGGCTGCAGAAAGCATTCAATAAAATTATTGAAGCCTATAAAGTGGAGCTCAGCAAATATGAAGCGGCATTGGCAGATGCAAAAGCTGTAGGAGCCCAGATCAAAGGATCTAATCCGGGATTCTACAGAAAAATAGAAAATACCATTTTAAGAAGAAACTGTATCTCCTATATGCTGAACCAAAGTCCTGATGCACTGCTCACTTTTGGTAAAAAAAGATATTATACCAATGATAATGCTTCGATAGAAACCTTCCAGAATACAGACATCAAAGTGGATGAAAAACTGGATCAATATGCTGCATTTATCAAATTTATGGAACAGGCATTTGAATGGGAGATTATGAGTTATTATTTCTATCCCTATTATTGGGGGGAAAGAAAATCCTGGGCAGATTTATATCAGTTTGATGATAATGATCCTACATTCAGAGCCTTTATGCAGTCGGGGATGGCAAGGGTTATTGTTACAGTAAGACCAGGATTCGAGGAAGCCGTGAGACATTTCCTTGCTACAGGACAAATTTGGAATGGAGGCGAAGTTCCTGTTATTGATGATCCTCTATTCTTATCCATTGTGGATGAATTACGTTCACCAAAAGCTACAAAAGAAGGAGAACCATGGAGAGAGAAAATTCCTACATCCCTTACCATTCTTCAGGCAGGATCTATTGGACTAAAAGTTGAGAAAGCTTTGCCTTGCAACTGTGAACCGGGAGTGAAGTTCGATGATGAACTGGGAGAAGTCTGCGGGACCAATTTTGAACCCAATAATAATCTTCTGGGAGTAGAATCTCTGGAAGGACAGAAAGTTATTTCAGGAGACTGGAAATAAAATAGTTATTAACCTAAAAAAATAAAAAAATGCCAATTATAGGAAAAATTATACGTGTCAATGAATTACCTCCAATTGGAGAAAGGGAAACTAATGCTATTTATCAGGTAGCAGCTCCGGGTTCTCTATCTTACACGGATTATGCCGTTGATGAAAACGGTGATTTAAAGACCCATGCTGTTGTTGATGGAACTATTCCCCTGGAATTAGCTGATAGCCATGTCAGTATTTCAAATGCTGACCTTTTAGCAGAAGGAATAGCAAGCCAGGCTCAGTATAATATCAAGACAACAGAGAAATTAGCTAAGAAACTAGAAATTCCTCTGACAGATGGGAATGCCCAGGACTATCCTAAAATTATAGGATTGAATGATAATGGAAATGTGGCCAAACTTCCGGCAGGTGATTTAGGAAAAAATATGATGAATGCAAACCTGTCAAACAGCTCAGCAAGAAGTCATACCCTTAATGCTTCATTTTCAATCAATACCTTAGGAAATCCCTATGTATTATCCGGGTTGCCCAATAAGAATTCTGATACTACTAATTTTCAAAAAGTTGTAGTTCAAAATACCAGCGGCTTAAACGCTTTGGTAGACAGTAAAAATCTACTGTTGGAAATGCCAAACCAAATGACGGAAGCTGAAAGATCAGCATGGAAAACAAAAATGAACGGAGGTTGGACTACGGATACAATGAGTGTGGCTGTTATATCGCCACCAATTGTAGATAAAACAGACAGACCGTTTTGGATCAATCTTAAGGGAGCTAATTTAAATCTTCCATCCACCAGCTTTAAAGTCGAATTATGTACCCAGGACAGTGTTGCTGCTGATACAGCTACTGTTGTCGCTACAATACCTGGCTCACAAGTTCAGCTGTATACCAATGGAATTGACCTCACTTTCTATTACAACTTCAAAAATATTCCTGTAGGAGAATATAAAATCAGATTGTGGAATGGAGTAGCCTGGTATCTGACAAGTTTTACCATCCGTGTAGTAACCCAGATACAGCGTATCCCTCTCAATAACATTGTTTGGGAACAGAAAATATACAATAATGCGGTATCACCAGCAATTACACAGGCAGGAGCTGCTGTAAGCTACAGTTCTGATAGTAATGTAAAAGCACTTGCTGATGACTCTTCTTTCATCGCAGCCCGAAAGACAAACCAATTGATTGGAGCAGATGAAGATTTTTATATGAGTGTTGAAATTACAGGTAAAACTGCAACGATTAATGGAGCAAACGGATTTGGTACGATGACCCATTTTGTAGGATTAGTCAATGCAGGCAATGGAGTAGACCTGTTAAATCAAACCGTTGCCAATGTTAGGCTTGTACAGTCTTATTGGTATCCTATGGGAAAAATATTTCCGGATAATTCAGCAGAATCAGTCACTACTGCGGAGCCTACTTACGCCCTTAATGCAACATTTATAAGACGTGGGGGAAGCTGGACGGTTATTGTCAATTTCAATAATAAGACAGTCACCTATACCAAAACAGGCTATACTGGTCCGGTTGCCTTTGGAATGTACAATATGAACACAATGGGAAATACTGGAGTAAGCGCCAATATCGTTGAACTGTATAAACTATAACCTTAAGATAAAATCAATAAAAAGGCAGAGCCTGAAAATTCTGCCTTTCAAGCAAGCAATGTCTATGAACTGATAGGCACTGTTATTTAAACCAGCAAAATTTTAAAACAATGAAAGAAAAATTATTAATACCTGAAAAGGTACAGCAACTTTTAAACGAAATTAAGACAACAGATCTCAACCTTGGGGAAATCAAAATCTCTGAACATCCTTTGCTTCCATCTTTTAATAGGTTTATCAGAATCAATAAAATGGTGGTAGACACAGAGCTTCCAAGAACTTACCTTTTTTATCAGCAGGTTTTAAGAGATAAAGAAACCAATGAAATAGAACCTTCAAACCTTCCGACTCCTGAATGGCTGATTGGAGAAGAGGAATGGTCAAGCCTTAGAGATGAAAACTTTGACAGAATACTTGTTCCTCTGGTAGATGAAGAAACGCAGAACCCTGTACTGGATGAGGAGGGATATCCTAAAACGTCTATCATCAAAGTGAATACCCATCATTATATGCTTTGGCTTGTTAAGAACAATAAAGTAGGCTTTCTGGATCTTCTGAAAAGCTATTTACAGGAGTTTGTTGAGTTGAAAAGCAATGAACTCAATAAGCTGTCTTAATTACAGATTATTTGGATGAATTCAATAACCATTTTACTGGCAGGGCCTTAAAGCCCTGTCTTTTTCAAAAAAGAAAAAATTATGGAAACACTTGAACTTAGAGAAATCATCAGTAAAGAATGGCGTACTGATGATTATATAAGAAAACAGCTGTTATGTAATAAACTAAAATACAGTAATCAATTCAATCAGCAGTTTATGCTGGATTATAACATCAATGATTATGATGAAAATACAGAAGAAAAATATATAAAAGATGATAAAGAGAGCATTATATACTTAAAGACATATCTCAATAAGAACGCTGAGATTGTTGACCTGGCACAGCCAGAGTGTGAAATCAAATTTGTGATTAATGCTGCACAAGAGCAGATTTCCTGCCAGCTTATTTATTTTTATTATAGAGAAGCTGCGAAAAAAGAACTAAGAAGGAGGAAAGCAATTGTACTGGAAACCTTTTCCTACGAAGAGTTTAGGAGTCTGGTCAAGTATGTGGGATATGATGATTTCGAAAACCATACAGAATACAAAAACTACTTCATTGAAATCTTTAAATCAAGTTTTCTTAAAGCAAAGAGTGCAGATGAGCTTAAATTCCTTTATACCAATACTCCTGAGTTTGTCCTTCAGGGAATGGCTCTTGAAAATGAAACGTTATTCGGGCATCTGCTTGCTTTGACAAAACTTGATGATACTGGGATTTTCAGCGGATGGAAAGATGGAAGCTCAGCTCTGGTCAATGTCTTGAAGGCATTTCCTGATCATATTTTTATATTGAATAAGTTCAGAAAAAGTCCTGAACTCTGTAACAGGATTTATTTTAATCTTGACGGAGTAAGCGAGTTCAATGGAGAAATGAAATCCAACCGTATCATTTTTGCTACTATTTTGATGGAGTATTGCCTGTTTTCTTATAGTCGTCCGAAGGCAGGAGCTCCTACTTTCAAAATAGGAAATGAGTATAAAGTAAATACAGAAGTGTTTGGGCTTGCGGGAGATCTATTGGGCTTTGGAAAATCAGATGAAAAAACTTTTTTTCTTCAGCAGCAGAAAGAAGTAACAAAGAGAATTTTCATTGTACCCAAGGAAGGAGATCCTAATGCAACAGAACAGGTAACAGAAGATCTGGATGAAGGAGCTGAGTTTTATCCTCTTGACATGGTTTATTTCATCGAGCAGCATACATCAGAAACCAATGAAGGAGGAGAACAGCAGGGTACTATTATGATGGTTCCGGCTATTTATGTAAAAGCGCTGGCTGATGCAGAAAAATGGGAAGATATTAATGAAACGATCCGGATTGTGGCCGACATGGTAGGAGTCGTTTTTGGAATCGGAACATTAGCATTATCCGGAAACCCGTACCTGTTATTAGCTGCCGCTGCAGATCTTAGTTTGGCATTACCGGATCTCACCATACAGGCGTTCCGGGAGGAAATTGCCAAACTTCCCGGAGGAGATGAGTTTCTGCGGCAATGGGATCTTATTTATAACGTATTGGGATCTGCTGTAGCAGTACCACAGCTTGCTGTTGGTTTAGCGCAGCTTACTGTCGCTTTTTACAGAAGTTGCTTAAGTTTATTGAGAACATCAGCGAATGTTGCAGAAAATGTGAAACAGGGGTTGCGTGCAAGTGCAATTTCCGTATTTTTGGATTTGAACAGCGGAGTCTTTCAAAGGAAAGATCTCCGTATGTTTAGTCCTACAGAATGGGTAATCCCAAGCGCAGGGTTCATTTCAAAAACATCGGAATGTGATGCTTTGATACAAAATGGGGCATTCTTTATGGAGCTTGATGCAGCTGCTATTATGGAGAGTATTGGAAAAAAAGGAGGTGTTAATCCTGATGCCATCGGCTCAATAAGCAGTAATAGGAGATTTGCTTTGGTGTATAAAGGTGAGATTATTGCTCAGGGAAGCCGTTACGATAAAGCGTATCAGAAGGTCTTACAAGAAATAAGAAAAGTAAGCTATAGCTCAGAGAAAGTTGGTGAAATATTAGAGTCTTTTGTTAACCGAAGAAGGGTTGTTTCAGTTGAAGATGTTTCACTTTTAGGGAAAGCCCCAGAGAAAGGAGTAAAAATGTTGTTTAATTTGTTTGATGAACTTGGTAACAATATAGGACAACTTGTAAGATCACCAAATAAAAATGAGCTTTATTATAAGTTAATTTACAGAGGTAAAGAAACAGATATTAAAAGTATGATTAAACTTTTGGACGATAAATATAAATTGAATGATCTACCAATAAAAGATGGTGAACATTTGCTATATGGAGATCTGAATATTCCGAAAGAAATTACGGATAAATATTCTGGTTTGGGACAAATTATCTATGAGGACGGTTTAAAATACTTTTTAAATGCAAAAAAATATGGGAAAGTAGATGGAACTGTAAGTGTTTGGATAAAGGCAGATATTTATACAGACTATGGTGGACAATCTGTAAACTTAGAACAGTTCTGGAAAGCAAGGGATGCGGGATTAAGTATTGAGGATGCCGCTTTTTCAACCTTTGCTGGAAAACAGGCCAAGAAGTTTGGATTTACAAAAGTTCGTATTATAAACGAACAAGAGCAAATAACAAGAGATGAAGTACAATTAAATTTTTTAAGATAATTAATATGAAAAGAATATCATTATCTAATACCACAAGATTAGATAAATCTGAAGATGAATGGTTTCAAAATGTTGGTATAAATAAATTTTACAAAGCAGCAGGTTGGAGTAATTTTGCTTTTGCAGAAGGATTAGCTTTAGATTTATTTAAAGAAAAACTATCAAAAGTCCCTTTTAAAGATGAACCTTTAAGTAAAGAAGAAGCAGAAAAATTAAAAATAATTCTTGAAAATAAAATTAAAGAACTTTTGTCTACAAGGATTCCTGAGCCAGATGTAAGAACAAAGATTGATTTTTTAGGACAAACTATTGGTATAAATTTTACCCCATTGGGGAAAAATCGCCAAGATAATTGGATTAACAATTTTTTTAGAGCTTACAAAATCTGCGAAGAATGTCTAGAAGAAAACAAACCTGTTTATTTAAGTATTACAGAGGAAAATTAGTAATAATCCGTTCAAGTACTTGAGCGGATTATTCATTTTTATACTTTTTATTATTTTTGGATTTGAACAGCGGAGTGTTTCAAAGGAAAGATCTTCGTATGTTTAATCCAACGGAATGGGTAATACCGAGCGCAGGGTTCATTTCAAAAACATCGGAATGTGATGCATTGATACAAAATGGGGCATTCTTTATGGAGCTTGATGCAGCTGCTATTATGGAGAGTATTTGAAAAAAAGGAGGTGTTAATCCTGATGCCATCGGCTCAATAAGCAGTAACAGAAAATTTGCTTTGGTGTATAAAGGTGAGATTATTGCTCAGGGAAGCCGTTATGATAAGGCATATCAGAAAGTCTTACAGGAAATAAGAAAGGTAAGCTATAGCTCAGAGAAAGTTGGAGAAATATTAGAGTCTTTTGTTAACCGAAGAAGGGTTGTTTCAGTTGAAGATGTCTCACTTTTAGGGAAAGCCCCAGATAAAGGAGTAAAAATGTTGTTTAATTTGTTTGATGAACTTGGTAACAATATAGGACAACTTATCAGATCACCTAATAAAAACGATCTTTATTATAGGTTAATATTTAGAGGTAAAGAAATTGATATTAAAAGTACGATTAAGCTTTTGGATGATAAGTATAGATTAAGAGGTTTACCGATAAAAGAAGGTGAACATTTATTATATGGAGATCTTAATATCCCAAAAGAAGTCACGGATAAATATTCTGGTTTGGGACAAATTATTTATGAGGACGGTTTAAAATACTTTTTAAATGCAAAAAAATATGGGAAAGTAGATGGAACTGTAAGTGTTTGGATAAAGGCAGATATTTATACAGATTATGGCGGCCAATCCATCAATTTGGATCAGTTTTGGAAAGCAAGAGATGCTGGTATGAGTATAGAACAGGCTGCTTTTTCAACATTTGCGGGAAAACAAGCTAAAAAGTTTGGCTTTAGTAAGGTAAGATTTGATATAAAGGATAAGAATTTTGTTGAAAGAGATCAAGTAATAATTAATTTTTTAAAATAAAAACATGATATACATTATAACCAATGCAAAAGGATTTAATGAATCCTTTGAAGATTTTACAAGAATCCATGAAACAAGATATCAAGGGTTTAATGAAGAAAATAGTGTTATTACAAAAAAAGTACTAGATAGAATAGGAAAAGTAATATTTAATGATGAGCCTTTAACAAAAGAGGAGTCAACAGAATTAAAACAACATTTGGAAAATAGGATTCAAAAATTGTTATCTATAAGAGTTTCAGAGCCCGATATAAGAACAAAAATTGAATTTTTAGGTCAAACTATTGGATTAAACTATACGCCTTTTGGGAGAAATGACCAAGACCTATTGATAGATAAATTTTTCAGAGCTTACAAAATTTGTGAAGAATGTTTGGAAAATAATAAGCCCATATATTTAAGTACTTCCTAGAACTAAGATTAATAAAAATTGAAGGTTGCATTTTGCAGCCTTTTTCGATTTTAAAAAATATGGTAAAGTAGATGGAACCATAAGCGTTTGGATAAAGGCTGATATTTATACTGATTATGGTGGACAATCTGTAAATCTGGAGCAATTTTGGAAAGCAGTTGATAATGGAATGCCTTATGAAAAAGCTGCTTTTGAAACTTTTGCAGGAAAGCAAGCCAAGAAATATGGATTTACCAAATTACGAAGCAATATTAAAAATAATTTTGTGGAAAGAGAAAGAGTGCAAATTAATTTTTTAAAATAATAAATATGATACATATTACAAATACAATTAGGTTTAATCAATCTTTTGATGATTTTGTAAGAAATCCAAAAAATAGATATAGGACGTTTGGAATTGAAGATAATGCTATTCCTAAAAAAATATTGGAAAGAATTGGGAGGGAAGAGTTCAAAGATGAACCTTTGACTACAGAAGAAACTTCAGAATTAAAACAGCATTTAGAGGATAAGATCAAAGAATTGCTATCTACAAGGGGTCCAGAGCCAGATGTGAGGACAAAAATTGATTTTTTAGGACAAGTTATTGGTATAAACTTCACTCCTTTAGGTATAAATCATCAGGATAATTGGATAAGTATGTTTTTTAGCGCTTACAAAATTTGTGAAGAATGTTTAGAAGAAAATAAGCCTGTTTATTTAAGTATATCTGAACATTGAAATTAGAAAAGGCCAACCGCTCAATCCGTTGAGCGGTTTTTCATTTATACTTTCTATATTTTTTGGATTTGAACAGCGGAGTCTTTCAAAGGAAAGATCTCCGTATGTTTAGTCCTACAGAATGGGTAATCCCAAGTGCAGGGTTCATTTCAAAAACATCGGAATGTGATGCTTTGATACAAAATGGGGCATTCTTTATGGAGCTTGATGCAGCTGCTATTATGGAGAGTATTGGAAAAAAAGGAGATGTTAATCCTGATGCCATCAGCTCAATAAGCAGTAATAGGAGATTTGCTTTGGTGTATAAAGGTGAGATTATTGCTCAGGGAAGCCGTTATGATAAAGCTTACCAGAAAGTTTTGCAGGATATAAGAAAAGTCAGTTATGATGCTGAAAAGGTTGGAAAGATTTTAGAGGAATATAGGATAAATGCTTTTTGTGAAAGAATACCGAAAATTGCAAATAAATATCCTATAGAAGAGTTGCCAAAAGATGGATTTGTTCTCGAGTATAAAATGGATTCTCAGGGAGTTTTTAGACAATTGAATGATAATATTTTTCCTTCAAGAGAATTTGATTTTGTAATTACAAAATCAGGTGAATTAAGAATAGGGAGTAAGCATCATTTATTGGGTAATCGAAATGAAGTTCTAGCTGCAGGAGGTGTTCGATTTAAAAATGGTAAAATAGTAGAATTTAATAATATGTCTGGTCACTATAGACCAACAGCAGAAGAAGCTGAGAGATTAGAAGAAATACTAAATGAGCTTGAAATACCTGTTAAAAGAGCACGTAATGAAATCACTCCTTTAGGTATAAATAGCAGAGGAAAGGTAGTGCGGACTGGGAAGGACAAAATAATATACATACAAAATATAAAATAATGGAACAGATTATACAAAAATTACATCATGGAATAAAACAAAGTGGCTGGGACTCTTATAAGCCTTTAAAAAATGAATTATTAACTTATAATTCAAAAGATTTAATTGTTAAACTGCTTGATACAAAAGATTTTAGATATACAGATATAAGAAGTCTTTTTACGATTATTCCCAAATTATGGAAAGATTTTAATCTGGATGATTGGATGTATATTATTCGAAAAGTTGACCGTCCTACAAACTACCGATTATATATTGATGACGGACCCTATTTTGAAGATATTCGTTTTTTATATAACTGGGTAGGTATAGATAGTATTAGTTTGTATAAAAATGACCCGGGAGTTTCTTCTAAAAATAAACAAAGCTTAGATAAAGTATTTCCAATGTTTCTACATGATACATTGAGAAATGGAGATTATAAGGAAGAATTTTCAGATGGAACTTTTGGTGACATAAAATATTTCCGAGATATGAAAACGCGATTAATAAGTCAAGGGGCAAAGCCAAGTCCGATGCCAAACTTATAATGATTTTTGATCATTCTAATTTATACGGATAATAAGACTAGTTAAAAAGTTAACCGTTCAATTTTTGACGGTTAACTTTTTTTGATTGCAATTTAATTAGATATCTGTTTACCCGTTTATAGATGAAAAAAGTGCTCAAGCAAATAGTTTACCTGTTTATGGTAATGAAAGGATGCTTATGGGAGATTTTAATATTCCTAAAACAATTACTGATAAGTACTCAGGATTAGGAGATTTAGTTCTTTCCGATGCAATGGCTTTTTATCAAACTAATAAAAAGTTTGGACAATTGGATGGTGTTATAGGATGGTGGAAAAAAGCGACAATGTATGAAGATTATGGAGGTCAATCTATTAACCTAACTAAATTCTGGGAAGCAAGAGCTGCTGGAAAAAGTATTGAAGAAGCAGCACTATCAACTTTCACAGGTTCTAGGATGAAAGCAAAAGGTTTTGGAAAAGTGCGGTATGAAATTGATAACATTGAAGAAGATCAAGTAATTATTAATTTTTTAAAAAAATAAAATGAAAATTATATTTAGTAATGCGATAAAACATAATCAAGATCATTTTGATTTTATTGCTAACAAAGCAAATAGATATGTACATGGTTCAAAGTATATGTATTCTGATGGAAAGTACTTGGAATTAATTAAGAAATCTATTCCTAACAGATTAAAGTCTTCAGATTACAAAGATTTACCTCTTACAAAAGAAGAAATACTGGCTTTTAATGAGGCTTTGGAAAAACAAATCGAATATTGGTTATCATTAAGAGTTCATATTCCAATAAAAGAAGGAACGGATACTGTAATTTATAAAGGAGAAACTATAGAACTTGATATCCGGCCTATTGATATCAATGATAATGATAAAGCATTACGAGATTTATTACGTCTTTCACGATATTATAAAAAAGTGTCTGGAAGAAGATAAACCATTGTATTTAAGTATTTATGAGGAAGACTAATTTTTAAGTCACCTTAATCAATAATAATTTAACGGCAACCAAAAGTTGCCGTACATATTATAATACAGGATTGTCCTATATCGATGCTTTCCAGCTCAAATGGGAAGATATTAAAGAAGCTAATGATGGAAATGCTTGGATCATGTCCAGCAGGCAAAAATCAAAATCTGACACAGATATCCCGCTCCTACCTAAAGCATTATAAGGATAATCCATTATGCTTAAAAAGAGGAACTGTACTGCCTGGAGTTAAATATACTTAAATGTACCAAATTCTAGATTTTATTTTAGACGTTATGCAGTATCTTGTAAATTTTATTATAAAACTCATTTTGTAATCTAACTGGTACATTTAAGTATATCATTGCCTAAAATATACAATAATAACTATTGTAGAGCTTGACTATTAAGTCTTGTATCGGCAACTTTAGTTAAGAGAGCGTCACACTTTTTTTCTTCTCCCAGGGTAGCGAGGAAATTCTTAAGACAGAAGTTTTCTTTTAAAACCTTTGCATACGCTGCCAGTGTTCCATACGTGGCAATTTCATAATGCTCCACTTTTTGGGCTGCTGCAATAATACCCGCATCTCTGACAGGTCCTGCCTGTGTTTCTTCCATAATACTTTTGCCTTCATCCAGTAGCCCCTGCATAGCATCACATTTCTTTGCTTGGGGTCTTTTCTTTAGTGATTTAAAGCATTCCTCCAGTCTCTTGACATGAATTTGTGTTTCCTGTAAATGAGCCTCTATTGCCGTCTTAAGCTTCTTGTCTGTAGCATTTTTCTGCATTTTGGGTAAAGCTTTTACTAGAGCCTTTTCAGCCCAGTAAATATCTTTCAGTGAATTTTCAAATAAGTCTTTAAGCTCCTTAGCTGCTCCTTTTTTAGCAGGAGTTTTAATTGTTTTTTTTGCAGCGGTTGATTTGCTTGGACTCTTTTTTTTTGTGGTGGATTTGATTGCCATAATAATAGATTTAGTGGTGAGAATTAATAACTGCAATTTTAAGACCATACATTTTATGCAAATAATCAAGAGTATTTCATCTTATGATCTGGCTCATAAAAAAACAGATTTCTGTATATATTAGAGAAAATATTACCAGACAGTATTGCATTTCTTTTATAATTTCGGTTTTGAAATATTGTTTTTCATTATTGTATATTTTACTCTTGGTTGGATGACGACTGTATCAGGTTGATGCGTTTACTTAATCTCATAAAATAATTGAAATATAGAATTTGTCATTAGATCCATATGTTTGATATTAATAATCAGTGTTTCTGAAAATGAGTTGTTTAATAACTCTATATAATAAATGTTTTTAGAATAAAATAATATTAAACCACTGTTTTTTAGGATTATATGGAAATTATTTTCTATCTTTAAAGTATTGTTTCATGATTGTATTTATTTGGTGTATAGTACTGTAGGCTAATTTAAAATAGCTCACTATGCACGCTTTTGTATGGTTTCTCAAATCCGTAAAAAGTACAAGAAGACCAAAACTGCTCATATAACTTAATGGTTTCCCACAGCTGCTTTTCATTCACCAATAAAATTCAAATCTATGAAACAAGAACTTCACATCCCGATTCCTAAATATCCCTGGGAATATGTTGAAAGCCCTTTAATGTTTGCTTTTGATGAGATAGAAAAAAAATGGATAGAAGAAGATTATGCTTATCTGGGGACAGAAAGTATGAGAAGGTATATCCATCAGAATATAATAAAAGTTGTGCCCTACATGTCCCCGACAACAACGGATCCAAACATGCTGATACCTAATTGCCGATTTTTGCTATATGAAACCTATTTCGATGATTATGTGGAAATCATGCCGTTAGAGGAGGTCAAAGCACTTAGGGATCGCGCTTTTGAGGTAATGACGGGAGATAATGCCCGCCCCGATGAAATTGGAATGTTCAGACAAATGGAGCAAGCAAGAAAAGAGTGGTTAGCGAACGGTATGCCACAATTTTGGATAGAAAGATTAGCAAACAGCTTTTGGGAATTTGTTACCTACGGAATTATGGAGGAAACCCATTTTAAACTTACCAAAACCTATCCCACTTTATCCCGCTATTTAATAATCAGGAGCCGCTCAATTGGTCAGATAGCCTTTTCTAATCTGATTGATCCGGCACTTGGCTCAGCAATTCCGGAGCATATTTATAATCATCCGGCAATTCAAAGGGTATTATTTCTTCAATCAATTATAATTGCCATACAAAATGATTTTCTTTCATTAAGGAAGGAATTGGCAACTGAAAATGAAACATTTAACATTATTCTTTTACTTCATCATACTCATAATCTTTCGCTTGAAGAAGCATTTACTAAGGCAATGGATATTCATAACAGTTTTGTGATCGAATTAGAAGAAATTTCCCAATGCTTGCCAGACTTTGGATCATATCAAAAAGAAGTTGAGAATTATGTTTATCATACCAAGCTGATGGTTACCTGTCTGAATGAATGGTATCACCGATCTGGAACAAAACGTTATCAAGTTGAAGGTTTTGCAACCCCAAAATATGGTGTACAAGGCGAAAAACCTTTAGATTATGATATAAAATACATTCGTCAAGAATAATTTTAAAGGTCTTTAAAACAATCCTATGATTAATGGAGTTGAGTTAATATACTTAAATGTGCCAATAGTAAAAGAGATAAAATCATGCTCTATTTTAAATGTTATACAGTATCTTGTAGTTTTTTACTATAAACTGATTTTGTATCTAGCTGGTACATTTAAGTATATTATTGCCATACTCCTTAAAATGTAGTCTTAAATACTCCTACAGACTATTCTTTCACTTTATATTTTGGCTGTTAATTGCCAAATTATTTATACTTTTGACTTATTAACTCATTGAATAAATTATGTTGATACCCGGATTTTTCCTTTTAAGTTTAATTTGCGCAATCGATTGCATGATGCATGTTTTTAATGATTGGGGAAATTTGCTTTGGAAACAGTCTGAGATCACTGCAAAGCCATTGATGGTAAAATTAGCTAAGTGACTAGGTTTTTAGTTTGAGAGCAGAAGGGTTATAGTAGTTGAATGTTGCAGTGTTGAATAGCTTGAATGTAATTTATATAAAATATTCTGTCTAATTTCTAAATAATAAAAAATGAATTTAAAAATATTTACATTGGCTTTAGGGCTGTTAGGTTTTCATTGTTCCGCCCAGACAAAGGATACACTGGCGGAGAAAATGCTGATCTATCAGCTTCCCAATGGAGGGTGGGGGAAACAGCTTGAAGATAAATCGGTGGTTAACTATAATCTGCCTATTGATAAAGCGCTTTTCAAAAAGATAAAATCTACAGGTGATGATCATGCCACTATTGATAACAATGCCACTTCAAGGGAAATCAATGCATTGATTAAAGCATATTCAACCACAAAAAATCCGGAGTATTTAAAAGCAGCAGAAAGAGGAATCAGTTACCTTATTCTTATGCAGTATGATAACGGAGGTTTTCCTCAGTATTACCCCAACACAGGGCTCTATAGAAAACAAGTGACGTATAATGATAATGCGATGATCAATGCTTTGACAGTTCTTTATAATGTTGCGGAAGGAAATAGTGATTTCAACGTGGTCTCTTTATCATTAAAGGAAAAATCAAGAACTGCCGTACAAAAAGGAATTGGATGCATTTTAAAAACTCAGGTTCTTCAGAAGGGTATTCCTTCCATCTGGGCAGATCAGTATAATGAGATTACTCTGCAGCCGGATAAGGCAAGAGCTTTTGAGCCCGTTTCATTAGCGACCGGAGAATCGGTAGGTATTGTTAGATTTTTAATGTTGCAGTCGGTGACTCCTGAGATTGAAAAATCAATAAGAGCTGCTATACAGTGGTTCAGACAGAATAAAATAGAAGGTTACAGCTACAATGTGACCAAACAAAATGGAAAAGCAGTAAGGGTATTAGCTGAAGATAAAAATTCTGTGATCTGGGCCAGGTTTTATGATATCCATACCAATAAACCTTTGTTTGGAGACCGTGACGGAAGTGTAAAATATAATTATAATGAGGTTTCGGAAGAAAGAAGAAACGGATACAGCTGGTTTGGTGATTTTGCGGAAAAGCTTTTAGCTAAAGAATACCCGAAATGGCTGGAAAAAAATAAATTAAGTGAATAATTGATATTCAATAGGAGCGGGTTTCAACCCGTTTATTTCTTCAAATAGCCGGATTTTAACCTTTGTTTTGAAAATAAAAACGAGAGCATCTCATTTCTGAGATACCCTCGTTCTTTTATTACTACTATTATTAAAGCCTTCTGTTAAAATGCATCACAAACATTTCCACCTAAAGTAGCTCCTGCATTGGCGGTTACATCTGCCTTTACATCCGCTGCATTAAGTTTAGTGATGCTGTATGGCGGAGTGAATGCTGTTCCGCTTCCTGCCGTATTTCCGGTAACATTGATAAAACTGCTTCCTGATTGGGTTACAGCTGTAAATCCGGTCATTAAACTGATGGGTTCTTTTACATTTTCAAAAACATTTCTTTCTACCAGGATATTAGCCTGTACTCCAGCAGCAATACATTTGTTACTTACAGAACTGTTGAAATAACTGTTAAGGATATGAATCTTACCGAATCTTACTCTCGGCATACGTTCTCTGCATCCCGGTGCCCACCAGCAGCGAACAAAAGTTACATTCAGTTTTCCTGCATCAGCAGTGGCGCCGTCACTGGATCCGATAAGGTTGGAGAATCTGTGGTCATCCGTTCCTCCTGAGCCGCCAGGTTTTGGTGCTTTCAGATAATGGAACTTCGTATAGGAAACTGTAATATAGTCAGACTTATTCTTGATATCAAAATTTCCGTCAACACCATCTCTGAATTCGCAGTGGTCTATCCATACATTCCGGCAGTCGTCCAGAATGGCATTATCCCAGCCATCAGTATCGTACGCTCCCGGACCTTCGAAAATAAGATTTCGGATAATGATATTATTACATCTTTTAATATTGATTATTCCTGAACCATCTTTAGTCTGATCTGTAGAGACCAGTTTGGCTCCGGCTGTTCCGTAAATTGTTTTTCCTGTCTGATCCTGAAGTGATAAGCGGGTAGTGACTGTAATGGTTCCGGTTACTTTGATAACTTTTACAGCCGTATTTTCAATAGCGGATTTTAATTGGGCATATGTAGAAACGGTTGTTTCTGCTGCCGTTCCACCACCGGTAGTACCACCGTTTTGTGAAGCCCATCCTGGAGCTATACAATTTGCTAAAGGAACGATCTTTTGAGTCAGAGAATTTTTAAGGTTGACTTCTCTTTCTGTCATGTCGTTATTGATTTCTTCCTGACCACATCCGGATAAGGCAAAAGCTGAGCTTAGAGCGGCTGTAATTAAGGCCGCCTTGAACGTTGTTTTCATAGTTTATATTTTGTGATTTGTTCTGGTGTAAAATTACAAATTCGATATTAAAGTGTTTTATATTTTATTGTATTAATATTTATATAATTATAATGTTATATATTTTATTTGATCAATCGGTTGCATTTTATTGTTTAGTCAAATTTTTATTATTTTTTAAAATATGCTGAAAAGCGTAGAATATTTAAGGACTTATTTATCTGATGAATGTCAGGCGTTTTTAACCTGAAATATATGCTAATATGCTTATTATGAGTGATTTATTTCACTTAAGAAAAACAAGTATTTTCAAAACTTAGATTGACTTTTGTGCACAATGCTTGTTAAAAGCAACTTAGGTGTTCAATATTTCTTTTGTAGCTTTCAGTCCTCAATTTTATTAGGGATAAAATTTTTTTTGCGCCTTTACGGTATTCCAACTCTCCAGCTTCTTATTATACAAGAAAATCCTCCCGGAAAGGCGTAAAAGCATCAATTAACTTTCCTTCTTCAAGGCATTTCACGCCATGGAAAATAGTAGGCTGAGCAAAAAATCCATCTCCTTCCTGTAAAATTTTTGTTTTACCATCAACTGTAACTTCAAATTTTCCGGAAGCAACATATGTGATCTGAGAATGAAAATGCTGATGTAAAGTTCCTATGGAGCCTTTTTCAAACTTTACAATTACCATCATTACCTGGGAATTATATCCCACAAACTGTCTGGAAATACCATTTCCTAAATCTTCCCATGCCGAGTTTCCATCGAAGAAAGCCTCTTTTTTGAAATCCATTTTTTATCTTTTTTAATTAAAACTTAACCTAAAAATAGGAGAGACTAAAAGCCCTTATTATTTAATATATCTTTCCAGACCGGTTTTCAGACTTTTCAAAGAAGTGGCTGCCAGTTTTGCAATAGATTCTGCCCCCATTTTTGATAAATGGGTATCATCATCTTTTCCTTCCGGGTAATAAGGCTGATCTCCTTTTTTATAATGAAGATGCAATTTCTTTGAGCCTTCCGGACCATATGAAATTTCAAGCTGCTCTGATAATAACTGCAAGTCAACAAAAGATACTTTAAGATCATCCGCCACCATTCTTACCACAATAGGATATTCTTTGTGGGTATCAACCAAAACACCGTTTTCATTAAAATTCCTTCTTGCAATAGAAGTCATAAGGATTGGAATTGCCCCTTTAGATCTTGTTTCGTTTACATACCTTTCGATATTGGCCCTGTACTGTGTATATGGATTGGTAAAACGAACAGAATCATTTACTTTCTGATCATTGTGTCCGAATTGAATGATTACAAAATCTCCTTTTTTAAGTTGATTCAAGACCCTGTTCCACCTGCCTTCCGTCCTGAAACTTTTGGAGCTTCTTCCGTTGGTTGCATGATTCTGAATAATTATTTCTGATGTTAAAAGTGGTGGAAGCATCTGTCCCCAGCCGTGTTCAGGATTTTTATCCGGATTTTCTTTATTGGCCATGGTAGAATCACCAATAAGAAACAGAGTGGGCTGCTGGGCAAATGTTATAATTGAAAGGAAGAAAATGATAAGGGTAAGCTTTTTTTTCATGTTTTATTTATTAAAATGCCTTTGTATAGATGATATTCTATTGCTTATTATTCATATTAGGATTCCAGCCGTCAAAGATTTTCTCTAAAGTGTATTTTTTAAGGTCTTTTTTTGTCAGTTGATGTGACCAGCTGATGCGTTTGGATGTATTTCCGCCATCACCCTTGCTTCCAGATTCAGCGTAATGGGCAGTTTTTTCTTTATCGGGAAATATTTTGTCTCCTTTCCAGGGATTCCAACCTTCAGGGAGGATATGTTTTCCCATTTCCGTATTGATAAAAACGGTTTTGGCATAAGGTCTCCAGGGTCTTCCGAGGTAAACTTCAGTAACATTATCTTTAGCGGTAAGCTTGCAATCCAGGAATACAAAGCCATATTTTCTGTCGATTTCTGTTGCGGCAGCAGTGATGTAAGAGTTTGCAAGACTTTTAATGATACAGTTTTTAAAAACGGCCGTTGCCTGTCCGAAAATAAAATCGGTAGTGCCTTCTATATAACAGTTTTCAAAATACTGCCTGCTGTGGTTGGTGGCGGAATAAAGAGTATCCTGACAACCAAGGATATCTGAATTTTTCATAACAAAACGATCGCCTTCTACATGCAGTGAAACAGCCTGTCCTTCATTACATGAGCTGTTTTGAATGGTAAGGTTGTTGATTTTGATATCATCACCCATTACCAGAAGGGTATAGGAGTTGAAAGTAGTCATCTTTTCATTGAAAGAATCTGTTTTTCCAGAGAAATCATTGTTGGTGATAATAGTATTGTGTTTATTTTCTCCTTCAAGGGTTATCTTGTGTTTTGAAGAGGGAATAACCAGTTTCTCAGGATAAATTCCCGGTTTGATCCTGATTAATGCTTCTGCCGGACCAAGATCTCTTACAGAATTGATTGCTTTTTGAATCGTGGTAAAATTGCCGCTTCCATCCTGAGCAACTGTAATGGTGATATAGGGTTTGCTTTGTGCCCATAGAAATTGAATTGCTGGCAGAAACAGAATTAAAAATAATTTTTTCATAAGATCAGGTTAAAAATTATTTCAAAACTTTATTTAAAAAAATAACGGTATAGTTCAATGTCTCAGTAAACCATGGTTCTGCTGACCAGAATGAATGGGGTGAATCTTTAATTTCATGAAATTCAGTGGGAATATTGTAAGCTTTTAATTTTTTCATCATATCATCTCTTCCTGCATGAAATCTGGGCTGGGAACTGTTGATGAAAAGGGTAGGTGGTGTATTTTTATCTATATATTCCAAAGGTGAGGCCTCTGCCCAGTTCTTTAGGTGTGTATTCCGGTCTCCACCCAGCCAGTACGCGGCATAAGTACTTTCTTCAGCTTCAGGATGAATAAAAGAAACAATTCCGTCGATATTGATGATAGCCTTTATATTATTTTTCTTTCGTACTCCAACCAGAGTTGCCATCTGCGCTCCGGCAGATTCGCCCCAAACTGCTATTTTCTTTTTATCTAAAGAATATTCTTTGTGATGTGTCCGTATCCACAGAATAGCGCTTTCTATGTCTTCAATTCCGGCAGGATATTTCGCAGCATCCGAAAGACGATAACCAACAGCGATCACTACAAATCCTTTTGAAGCTAATTCCATGGCCATATATTTTTCATTTTCCTTACTGCCTGAAATCCATCCACCACCATGAACCATTGTGATCCCTGCATGTTTTTTTGAGGTATCAAGAGGGTAGTATATATCAGCTTTTAATGAGGTTCCGTGAATGTTGGTGTACTCAATATCCCTGTCGATTCCAATGTTTTTAGGAACAGGACGGTCAATAGGTGTAATAAAAGTATATTTTTTCTTTAATTTTTCAAAAGTTCCTTCATTGGTGTAAGGAGAAGCATTCGGTCTGCTTATCTGCCCGAATGCCATCGTCCCTACGAAGAAAATAGAAATATAAGTATGTCTTTTGTTAAAAATCATCCGATAAGGGAATTTCTTAATTTTATAGATGTTGGAAAACTGCAGAGATGTAAAGTGGTTTTTTGCATCTTTGAGGTAATTAACTACTTAACTGCGTTCTTCGATACCTCCGTTCCTATGGAAATTGCAGTCTTATCAGATAGTACATCTTTTGGTAGAACTACAGCTGTGGTTTTGCTTCCTAAGACTTTGACATAAGGTTTGACCGGTGATTCAAATTTTACAGTGGAAAGGTTAATATTTTTACTGTTGTAAACCGTTGCTCCCGTTCCTTCTGTATATTTAAAGATTACATTCTTTAATTGAATGCCGTCTGCATCCACGATGGTAAATGCTTTCTTGGTATCAAATTTTGAATCTTCAATCACTATATTTTTGAGGTTCATTTCAGAAAGACCAAATAATGTGATGGCTTCGTAAGAATTGACTGCATTGATGTTCTTAAAGAATATATTTCTGAAGATTGGAGTTTCCTCTGTTACCGGATATATTTTTTCAGGGGTCTTATTCCCTTCCAGCTTCTGTCCGTCTTCTAAAACCGGGGAGGCACCTTCGTAGAACATATTGAAACCGATAGTCTGTGTGGGAATATTAATCATATCAATATTTTTGATGTAAATATTCTCAACAATTCCTCCTCTTCCACGGGTGGTTTTAAAACGAAGCCCGATATCTGTTCCTATAAAAGTACAGTCGGAGACATGAATATTTCTAGCACCTCCGGACATTTCACTTCCTACAACAAAACCTCCATGACCGTGATATACAATATTGTTTTTGATGATGACATTTTCGGTAGGCATTCCTCTTTTTCTACCGTCTTCATTTTTCCCTGATTTAATACAGATCGCATCATCACCCACATCGAATGTATTATCATAGATTAACACATTTTTACAGGATTCCAGGTCTACGCCGTCACCATTTTGTGAGAACCACGGATTTCTTACGGTAAGGTTTCTTAAAATCAGATTGGAGCACATCAGCGGGTGAAGATTCCATGCCGGGGAATTCTGAAAGGTAGGGCCATCTAGCAATACTTTGTCACAGCCTACCAGACTTACCATTACCGGGCGCAGAAAGTCTTTTACAGTATTCAGTTCATCTTTAGAGATCTTATCAGGAACATTGAAGTTTGAGCTGCTTTCGAATCCTTTTTTATAGCTTTCGGAAGGGTACCATGTTTTGCCGTCGGAAGATAATATTCCGCCAGATTTTATGATTTCTTTCCATTCCGACTCTGCTACTTTACTTTTTTTGATGGCTCTCCAGGCATCTCCGCTTCCATCAATGATACCTTTTCCTGTGATGGCGATATTGGTGGCGTTTTTAGCAGAAATAGGAGACTGGCATCGAATGGTATTGAGTCCTTCAAAACTTATGTCTACCAATGGATAATCATTTTTATCTTTGCTGAAAATGATAAAGGCTCCTTCTTCTATTTGCAGATTGATATTACTTTTCAGTTCAATAGGTCCAGTGAGCCACATTCCTCTTGGTACAATCAGTTTTCCGCCTCCTTTTTTGCTAAGGTCATCAATTGCCTTTTTGAAGGCCTGTGTATTTTTTACATTTCCACCTGAAATTCCTCCGAACTGGGTGATAGAAACCGTATTGGCAGGAAAAGAGGTTTCTGCAACCTGAGGCATGGTAAACTCAATGTTCTTATAAATATCCAGATTCTGGGCATATATCTGCCCTGAAAACATCATTGCTGCTGCTAAACTGATAATGGTAAGTGACTTCTTCATGTTATTTTCTTGGAGTTTTAATTATATTTTTAAATTCCTGATAGACTATTGAAGCCACTGCTTTTGCTCCTTCCGGCTGAAAATGAGTATTGTCTTTCTGTCCTTTAGAGTAAGCTTCGTAAGTATTTTCCGGAAGATTCATAAAATAGTGGTTTGTGGTAAAATCCTGTCCTTTTTTAGTAAAATATTCCATGGATAATTTGTTTAAATCAATGTAAGGAACATTCATTTCTTTAGCAATATCGATGGGGGCCTGCCAATATTCTCCATGCACATTTTCAAGTTTTCCGTCTTTCCAAGGGTAATTTCTTGCTACAGGGGTTAGAATAACAGGATTTCCACCTTTTTGTCTTGTCTGTGAAACAAATAACCGCAAAAATTCTTTATACCCCTGAATATTCACATAGCGCTCAGGATGCTTTTCTGAACCGTCATTATGCCCAAATTGAATGATCACATAATCATTGGGCTGAAGATGTTCATAAACATAACGCCATCTTCCTTCCTGGAAAAAAGTTCTTGTGCTTCTTCCGCCATGGGCCCTGTTAATAACGGCCACCGAATCTGTAGTGATAGCTGGCTTAAGAGCTTTAAGACTGTCTTTTATAAAGAAAGGCTGAAATACCTGTCCCCAGCCTGTGATGGGATACCGAACTTTCATATAATCTTTTCCGGGATCATAATCTCCTGTGTAATCAGCCATTGTAGAGTCTCCGATGAGGTAGATGTGAGTTATTTTTCTATCTGGTTTTACTGTCGTCTTTTGTGCTATATCCTGCGACTGACATGCTGAGAGCAGCATCACACTGAATAAAAATGAAACGGTTTTATATTTTCTTTTCTTCATGACTCTTTGTTTGTTGGTTTACCGCAAAAACGCATGGTTTTAGTTCTTTACTCTTTATTTTAGGCGAAAAAAACAAAGATTTCCAGCAAGTTGACTGGTTGTTAATTTTATTGAAAATAATACCTTTGCGTCTTAGCGTTTACCTGCATTATTTATTTTTTAGTTATTCTAAACCATTCAAAATCAGCATAGCCACCTCGTGGTGCTTTTGCAGTACTGATGCTGTACAAACCTACTTTTGCTCCAATCCATTTTCCGGGTTTTGCTTGAAAAATTTCACCGGCTTTGATGAAGTTTTTACCGTTTTCGCTGTAGCTGAATTGGCATAAACCATTAGGTTCATTGACATTTACTTTTAAATAAGCTTCGTTATTTTTTAATTGAGTTTCAAATAATATTTTTTCTTCCCCGCCTTTATCTGCTTTCTCCGCTTTTCTTAATTGGAGATAATAGCCATCAGGCTTGTTGGTGATCACTAATGATGCGTGATCTAGTCCCATGATTAATAATCCTGCGGTTTTTCCTTCTTTGGCATCTTCGGGAGTTAGCTTCACCTTTGTTGATGCTGCAAAATTAGGAGCCGGAAATTTTTGGGTTAACAGATTCGGGACATTCCAGAGGTTTTTTTCTCCTTCAGCAACTTTGATAGAGAATAGTCTTAAAAAATTTTGTCCGGGAAGTTTGGAAGACCATACAATATTTTCATTAGCACTCCATTGCCATTGCAATCCTAGTTTTTTTTCATCAAATTCATCAGTTTCCGGAGGAGTGGAAATAGGATAGTATTGTCCAATATCAGGCTTTTTATATGTTAAAACAGGTTCGCCAATCCCGTTTTTATTATGATCAATCCCCATTACCGGCCAGTCTTTTTCCCATTTCATAGGCTGCAGGTGAATAATTCTTCCTCCGGCATCCACATCCTGAAAATGATAAAACCAGTCTTCACCAGATGGAGTATCTACCCAGGCTCCCTGATGAGGTCCGTTGATGGTTGTTAAACCTTGTTCCAATATTATTTTCTCTTCATAAGGGCCATAAATATTTTTTGATCTTAGTGCGAGTTGCCATCCTGTCGCCACACCTCCAGCAGGGGCAAAAATGTAATAGTAGCCATTTCTTTTATACATTTTAGGACCTTCAATGGTAGGATGTGCATCATGACCATCAAAGATATGGATGCCTTTATCCAGAACTTTTGTTCCTTCAGGATTCATTGTATTAAGAGTTAAAATACTTTTTACTCCGGCACGGCTTCCTGCCCAGCCATGAATAAGGTAAGCATTTCCGTCTTCGTCCCAGAACGGGCATGAATCTATTAATCCTTTTCCTTCCATTACCAACAAAGGTTTTTCCCAAGTTCCCAGAGGATCTTTGGTTTTCACCATGTAAATTCCAAAATCCGGATCACCCCAATAAATATAGAATTCCCCTTTATGAAATCTTATGCTTGGTGCCCAGACTCCATCACCTCTTTTTGGAGTGGCAAAATGTTCCAGAGGAAGGATGTCCTGAATAGCATAATTAACCAGTTTCCAGTTGATCATATCTTTGGAATGCAGGATGGGAAGTCCCGGAGCTTCATTGAAACTGGACGCAGTCATATAATAATCACTGCCAACACGAATAACGTCCGGATCTGAGTAGTCTGCATACAGAACCGGATTTCTGTAATTTTTTCCCTGATCAGCGGTCCAGACTTCAGAAACAGAGTTTTTTTCCTGTCCCTGAAGATAACCTGATGCTACTGAACTTGCCGTAATGGCAATGATATTTAAAATATTTTTCGTCTTCATACAATCAATTATACTTTACCTGTCTTATCACCCCATGTCAAGGTTTTAAACCTTGACATGGATGGAGTACGGCTTCTCAATCCTTTTTATTTTTCAAATTCTAAACTCGCCAGGATAAAAGGGCCGGTTCCCTTTGGATCGTTGGAACGAATTTCTTCATTTACGTAATATTCATAAGAGCCGCTTCTGTAAGGTGTTCCGCCTAATCCTGCCACTGCACAGCATTTATTCAAGCTTACCACACCGTTTTCATCTACAGTGATTAAGTTTTTGATAATGCCTTCATATCCTTTTTTTGCGTAAGCTTTATATGATTGGGGCAAATATCCTTGGTTTACAGATTTTATCATGGTGTATACAAACATGGATGAACCTGTGGCTTCCAGATAATTTCCTTTTTCTCCTCCTTTATCCAGTACCTGATACCAAAGTCCTGTTTTGGAATCCTGCACTTTGATAACAGCATCAGAATAAGATTTTAAGTAAGAAATCAGCTTTGTTCTTCCTGGATGATTCTTAGGCAAATAATCCAATACATCCACCATAGCCATTCCGTACCAGCCCATCGCTCTTGACCAGAAGTTGGGTGAGAGTCCTGTTTCTTTGTCTGCCCATTGCTGTTGACGGCTTTCGTCCCAAGCATGATAAAGGAGACCTGTTTTCTTGTCTAAAAGGTGCTTTTGAATCAGGTCAAACTGATTGATGATATCATTATAAGCTTTTTCATCTTCTTCTCCTTTTGAGAAATATTGGGTGTAGTGCGCGTAAAATGGTTCTCCCATATATAATCCGTCCAGCCACATCTGGTTGGGATAAATTTTCTTATGCCAGAATCCGCCTTCTGAGGTTCTGGGCTGGCCGTCAATCTGAGAACGCAGGGTTTGCAGGGCTTTTAAATATTTATCTTTTTTCTCCTGCTGATAGAGGTAGAGAAGAACATTTCCACAATTCAGCATATCGATATTGTATTTGGAAAGATCATAAGAAACGATGCTTCCATCTTCTTTTACCATTGTGTCACCAAAGGTTTTGATATATTGATAATATTCTTTGTTTCCTGTTTTTTCATATAATCTTTCTGCACCTTCCAGTACGATTGCTGTCGGATAGCTCCATTTCGGGGCTTTGTTGTAGTCCAGCATCCAGGCTTCAGGGAAACGTTTTATTTCAGAAAGAAGCATTCTTTGAGACCAGGGAAGCTTTTCAGAAATTTTCCTGTTTGTTTCCGATTGTATTTCTGATGATAGGTTTTGCAATGGTTTTTGAGCACAGGAAAAAAAGAATCCGGAACATACGGTTGCAAGTGCATAGATTTTAATAGAATGGTTGATAAAGTTCATGATTTTAAACTTTAAAGTTGATGAGTTTTATCGAGAATATCCAGCTTTTTATCCAGATCCTGATAAAAAGACTCTTCGGTTGTTAAGCCATTGGGTTCCTGAGACCAGGCTCCCATAAAGTAATAGGATACATTTTTAGTTTTTTTGAAAATGATGGTATGGGTAGATTTTGTTTTTACATATTTGTCGAAGCTGTCAAGAGGGTAGAAGATTGCCATTCCCAGATTGTCTTCTTTTTTCGCCAGAGTCTGCTGTCCATAAGTAGCAATATAGGCCCATTTTTTATTTTTACTGATTCCTTGTTTCATTGGGATGTCTTCGAAGGCAACGATTCCGGTACAAAGACCTGAAAGGCTGCTGTTCAGATTAAGATCTACTTTTACGAAACGGTCTTTGGGAAAAATCGTCAGTTTTGATTGCAGATCTACGGCATCACCCCAGGTTTTCCAGCCTTGGTAGTTAATAAGGGTATAAGACTGATCTTTTTCATTGATTACTTTTGCGGTTGTACTTTTTACGATTTTAAAGGTTTCAACATAATCATTCTGATCATCATATCTTCCATAAGAGCCAATTCCGATGGTACGGCCGGATTTCAGAATATCCTGACCCCATGGAGCATCATGATGATAAGATTCAAAGCCGTCTTGTCCCACTTCCGGAAGTACAAGTCCTGTTACTTTCTTACCGAAAATGTCTGTAGCATTTCTCCAGTCCAGATAGAGCCTGTAGCCGATCTGGTTGTTTTCAAGACCGATTCCTTCATATCTTATATAAGAAGAGTGATCTGTATGAGCTTCAGGAATGGTAAGTTCCTGAACATTTTTGAAAGCTCCTCCGATATATTGACTGCCTTGCCATTTTCCGCCTTCTTTTACAGACAGTTCAGCATACGAAAATGGTGCTTTGGGGTTTTTCTTAATGGCTTCAACTACAGAAGTCTGTGCTGATAAATTTGTGCTGATAAAAGCTCCTGCTATGACTATTTTAAATAAACTAAGTTTCATATTTTTCCTGTTTGGGTTACCGATTTCTGATTAAGAGTTTTCATGGTTAATAGTTTTATTCATCGGTTATTTTACGGACAATATCATTTATGTACACTTCTATATTGTCGTAGTTTTTATCCAGATCTCTGCCGTTGGCATTGGCTGTTTTGGGGTTTAAAAGATGTTTAATTTCCCATTCATCCGGCATTCCGTCATTGTCTGAATCGGGGAGGGGGGATGACTGTTTTAAAAGTGGAAATCCGCCTGTATCATTTTGCGAATCAATGATTCCATTTTTACTTCCTTTTGAACCTTTATAAGTAAAGCTTCCGGTTTCAATATCTTTTATAACATGAAGATCAACGGCATCTCTTACCAAGCTTGCTCCGCCAAATTTTATGACTTTTCTATAAGCTTCCTCTGCAGATTGTGTTTTGATATTATTTTCAATATCATGAGGCTTAGTGATTTGAATAGATTTTCTATCTTTTTCTGTTAAGTTGTACGCTGTTTTCATTTGATCAAAAACAGCTTTTGTCCAGTTATCCTTGGTAATTTCAGGGTTTCCTTCCACTACATTTCCGTTGATGTAGTATTTGCCCCAGATATTATAAACTTCTGTTTTTGGATTTTCATTTTTATCGATGGCGACAATACGTTTTCTGGTTAGGGTTGCAGGTCCGGGTTTGTAATAATTATTGATGATATTCACGTTCATGCCTTCACCTCCGTACATGCTGTTATGTCCCCAGTTGTAGATAAGATTATTCCTGAAATCAGTAAGATCTGTGAGAGCAAATTTGCTTCCTGCGTATTCACCCAGTCTTGGATTTCTGCTGTCGTGATGAGCATATATATTATGATGGAAGGATGCGAATTTACCTCCTGCAATTCCACCGTAGCCATGAGCACCTTTCTGATGGACAGAGTTTCTCAGACTTTCCGCAATGATGCACCATTGAAGGGTCGTTTTTTCATTAGCGTAAATAGAAACAGTTTCGTCTGTAGACCAGCTCATCGAGCAATGATCCACCATAAGATTTTTGATAAATCTTGCTCCCAAAGCATCTCCTT
Organism: Chryseobacterium sp. MA9; assembly: GCF_024399315.1. NCBI lineage: Bacteria > Pseudomonadati > Bacteroidota > Flavobacteriia > Flavobacteriales > Weeksellaceae > Chryseobacterium > Chryseobacterium sp. MA9. The sequence continues at coordinate 313,677 of NZ_CP075170.1, forward strand.
CAAACTTTTTCTGATCTCCCATTCTGAATCTCAGGAAACGGATAATGACATTATCAGCAGCTACAAATGTTTCATAATTGGCAATGGTAATTCCATCTTCGGGAGCGGTTTGTCCGGCAATAGTAACATTGCCTTCTTTTATTTTTAAAGGAGATTGTAGATAAATTGTTCCACTAGTTTTAAATACAATATATCTCGGCCCTTTTTTATTCAAAGCATATCTTAAGCTTCCCTCAGAATTATCGTCTTTCAGATGGGTGACAAAATATACCTTTCCGCTGCGTCCGCCTGTTGTGAATCTTCCAAAACCTTCAGCACCGGGAAAACTCAATACTTCCTGTGCGTTAGCCAGCATGGAAATACTGCATAAAAAACCTGTGCTGAACAGTTTGATGAAGTTTTTTGTCATAATTGAAGGTTCTCTTGTGAAGTAGGTTTAATTTATTGCAAGCTTTTTTTTATGTCCCAGTTATCTTTTCCTTTAAGAATATTCTCCGGAGTATATTTTTTTCTTTCTTCTCTATTTAATTGATGAGACCATGCAACTCTTTGAGTGATGTTGGCTCCAGTTCCTTTTGAATTACTTTCTGCATAAAATGCTGTCTTTTCCGCTTCTGGTTTATTCCAGTTGTGCCATCCTTCAGGCTTTATGGTTGAATTGAGCTCACAGTTAATATAAACTGTCTTAGCAAAAGGTCTCCACGGTCTTCCCAGATATACGGAGTGGTCTTTTGCATTTCCAATAATTTTTGAATTGATAAAAACAAAACCAAACTCATTTCCCTGTGGAGTAGAAGCTGCTGTAACATAGCTTGCCGTTTCTTTGGAATAAATGATACAGTTTTCAAAAACGGCAGTTCCCGCTCCAAAAATATAATCAGTAGTTCCCTCGATATAACAGTTTTTAAAATAATTTCTGGATGGTTTTGTTTTGTCCTCCAGATCCTGAGCTCCTTTTAAATATAAAGTATCCTGATTGCCTGAAAATTTACAGTTCTCAAACGCAATTCTGTCACCGGAGGTTAATACGGAAACAGCCTGTCCGACTCTTCCGGAACTGTTTTCAAACGAAATATTTCTTGCTGTAAAATCATTTGAGTAAATAAATATTGTTGATGAGCCTGTAGTTCCGATCTCTTTTCCTTCCATGTTCTTTTTTGAGGCATAATCATCGTAAGTAATCATCGTTTTTTCAGGATTTTCACCTTCCAGAAGTATAGGGCCCTTTGTTTCGGGGATAGTAATCTTTTCTTTATAAATCCCTGCTTTAATAAAAACTTTTGTTCTTGTTGAAGAATTGTTTTCAATGGCATTTATTGCTTGCTGAACGGTTGTAAAGTCACCCTTTCCGTCTTTCGAAACCACAATGGTTTTATCTTTGATTCTGAAAGAAAGGAGACTGAATAAAGCAATCAGGATGACAGAAAGCAGAGCTGTGTTTTTAAAAAACATGGAATATTTCATAAAGCATTTTTGAGGTAAAATACAGACTGACCTCTGTGGGAGACAGCCTGTACTTTGATATGAATGTTAAACTATCTAATATCCGTAATCCTGAGTAAGGTTATAATTTGAATTAATCACATCCAGTGCAATAGGAAGAAGTTCCTTTTTGTTTGGCTGGAAATAATAAGCATAACTTTTCACAGGGTCTCCGTTAATATAAGGCTGTGTCATAGCCAGTCTCCAGTTTACTTTTGTATATCCTGAAGGGGTGGCAACACTTTGATTAGGATTATAGAAAACATCAGCTTTGCTAATGCCGTTGACATAGATGTCCATATCCAGTACGTTTTGCTGGGCAGTTTTTGTTGGAACATAATTGACAACAGTGGAAGCCGGTTTCTTATAAAATATATATTCAGGAACATTGGCATAAGCTCCGGTACCATTCATGAAATCTGTGAGTTTCTGTCTGGTTTCATTGATCTTTGTTTCCAGAAGATTCCAGCGGATCAGATCATATTTTCTCAGACCTTCGCCTCCGAATTCCAGTAATCTTTCCTGAACAATATACTTAAAGAACTCATTCTTGGTAGTAGGGATAGTTCCTACCTGACTTAGATTTCCAGCATAAGCTCTTTGTCTTACTGCCATTACAGCATCAATGGCTTCCTGGGAAGGCGCGCCATGAAGTTCATTGTCAGCTTCAGCAAACATTAATAAAATATCTGCATATCTTAGTAATGGCCAATCAATTCCTAAGTTCTGGGAAGTTCCTGTAATGCTCGTCCATGATTTTCTGAATTTTCCGTCATTCCAGTTGATGGAAGTCTGAAGATCTTCCTGTTTTGAAGTACTTACTCTGAAAATGGCAATATTAACATCTCTTCTTAAATCATATTTACTAAATTCATAGAAATACGTAGGAATAGCACTGATACCTCCAGCTGATTTCCAGTCAGAATCATCATGTCTTAAGCCATTATAATAGCCGATTTTTGAATCCGTTCTGGAATTTCCACCAAAGGCTCCGATGGCAAAAATAATCTCATTTGTCGTATCCGGACTGTTTGTATGCAGTGATCTGAAAAGTCCTTCATAGCTTGGATTCAGCTTATGCTGTCCGGAATTGATAATGTCTTTGCATTCATCATAAGCAATCTGATAATATTTCTGAGGATTTGTGCCTTGCGTCATAAGTTGTGGACTTCTTCTAAGGGAATATCCGGCTCTTGCCAAAGCAATTCTTGCTCTTAATCCTTTTACAGCTGCTTTGGAAAGTCTTTGTGGGGTTGTTCCTCCTTCAGATTTCCATGGTACGAGAGCTGATGCTTTAGCCAGATCGTCAAGAAGTTTTTCATAAATTATATCACGGTCTGTTTTCGGAAGATAAACGGATGGAAGATCTGCTGATGGAGCATCCTGGAAAGGAACATCTCCCCAGTTTTTAATGAGATCATAATAGAATAATGCTCTCAATGTTAATGCTTCTCCCAGATAGCGGTCCATCAGCTTTTTATCGGCTACAGATCCGGTTTGGTAAACTGGAGAAAGAGGGATGTTTTTGATCACAAGATTAGCTCTTTCAATGCCGGTGTAAGTATCCAGAAAAGGTCTTAATAATTCCGTATTGGTAGGAACAGCACCAAAACAGCTGACTCCTCTTCTGTCGTTGGCATTATAGTCTCCGGACGTTCTGAGATCGTCTCCGGATTGAGAAAGGATGAGATTCATTCTTTGCCCGTAAGTATTATCACCCATAGCGCTGTTATAGACTCCAACAAGGGCAGCAAAAGTATCTGGTGCTGAATCGAATTGTTGTTTTTCAGCTGTATTGGAAAGATTTTCTACCTCTAGATAATCACTGCAGGAATTAAGAGTAACCACGCAGGCAAGAGATAAGAAAAGGCTTGAAAATTTATTTTTGTTCATAGCTAGCATTCGTTTTAGAAAGTAATATCTACTCCTGATAGGATAAATCTGCTTCTTGGATAAGCAGAATAATCTACTCCGGGAGTTAATGGATTTCTTCTTGTATTGGCTTCCGGATCAAATCCCGAATAGCCGGTAATCGTAAATAAATTATTAACGGTAGCATACAATCTCAGGTTTTTAACCCCAATTGCGTCCAGAGATCCTTTTGGAAGGCTGTATCCTATAGTCAGGTTATTCAGTCTTAAGAAAGAGCCGTCTTCAATGGCATAAGAATGAAGGAAATATGCTCCTGCAGGAGGTGTCCACATCGTTGTATTGGCATTAAGAGCAGCAAGGGCAGTAGGATCTGTCACTTTATTTCCTGCATTATCAAACCATCTCCAGCGGTCTGCCACTTCAGCAAGCATATTATTATCTTTATACAGATATTGAGTAGTATATTCTATTTTGTTGGCATTATACACTTTGTTTCCAATTGAGAAATTGAAAAGTAAACTCATATCCCAGTTCTTGTAACGGAATGTCTGAGTAAAACCGCCATAGAATTTAGGCTGTGCGCTTCCAAGATCAGTCATATCTTTGTTGTCAATCACTCCGTCGCCATTCAGATCCTGAAGTTTGAGATCTCCTGGCTGTACAGGTTTTGCACCATTAGCTACTGCAGCAGAACTTGCAATTCCTCCCTTTAAAGTATAAATCTGCGTGGCTGCATCATAATTAAAATCACTTACTTCATACCTTCCTGCGGTAACATATCCCCAATAAGTACCTACCGGTTTACCTACCTGCACAAGGAAGTCAAACAGATTATTCTGCCATCCGGAAGGGTAGTAGTAGGAATTAGCACTTGCAGAGGCATTGCTTCCTAAGCTTTTGATGGTATTTCTGTTAGAAGAGATATTGGCGTCAATTTTCCAAGAGAAATTTTCTTTACTGATGATTGTACTTCCCATTGATAATTCTATCCCTTTGTTTTCACTGCTTCCTGAGTTTTGATATTGATACTCGTATCCGGAAGTCTGTGGGATTTTCGCCAGCAGTAAAAGGTCTTTTGTGTGGGTTTTGTAGACATCAAGCGTTCCGTAAAGTCTTCCCTGAAAGAAACCAAAATCTAATCCTGCATTATAAGAGGTAGCTGTTTCCCATTTTACACTAGGATTAGCCATAATGTTTCCGGTGGTAGCTCCTGGTGTTACACTGGTTCCGAAAGCATATCCATAATCCGAAGAAGAAGTAAAGAATGTATCATATAAAAAAGCTCCGATTCTGTTATTTCCTGATTTTCCGTATCCCAAACGAAGTTTCAGTTCATTAACAAAATTGCTTTGTTTTAAGAAATTTTCTTCTTTGATTTTCCAGGCTAAAGAGGCTGCCGGAAAATATCCCCATTGGTTAGGTCCTGGCTTGAAAACGCTGGAACCGTCCGCTCTCATTGAAACAGTTGCAATATATTTGTTGTTGTAGATATAATTTACCCTTCCAAAGAAAGATGCCAAACGATCTACTTCTCTTGCTGTTTTAGGAGCATCCTGAACCATTCCTGATGGCGGTGAAGCCAGCTGTGAATTGGCAAAAGCTTCCTGTGCCGAAGAAGATTTCGGGAACCATTTGATATTAATGGAAGTAGATTCGCCATCTGTTCTCACGGTTTCCTGACCTGCTAAGAGATCAAATTTATGATTTCCAAATGCTCTTTTATAATTCAGGGTGTTGGTATTGGTGATTCTTCTGGTTTGAGAATTACTCATAAATACAACCGGCTGGTCATTGTTCTGTCTTGCAAGGCTAGTAACCGGACCGGAAAACTGATTGACGATCTGATCCCTCTGCACGTATCCGATTACACTTCGGAAAGTAAAATCTTTGCTGATTTTATATTCAATTGTTCCGTTCAGTAATAAATCGTTTCTTCCGCTTTCTTTTACTTCGTCGTTAGCCAGTAAAACTGGGTTTACAAGGTTGGTCTGATCTGCAAATAAAGGATCAAATTCGTCAACATCCACTGTAGATCCGCCTTCAAAAGGCTGATATCTGATGGCATTTCTCAATCGGTTTGTGCTTTGTGATCCGGATGCAGATGTTCCTGCTCCGTAGATCATCTGACGGCTGTAACGGGCATTCAGACCAATGCTCAGTTTTTTTGAAATATCATAATCATATCTGAAGTTGGCCATATTACGCTTAAATCCGGAACCAATCATAATACCATCTTCCTCCACGTTATTAAGTGTCAAAGAAAATGCAGAATTTTCAGATCCTCCGGATAATGCCACATTATGTGTAAAGTTGAATGCTTCTCTTCCGAAAAGCCTATCCTGCCAGTTTACATTCTTGACAGATTTATACTTATCCAGCTGATCAAAAGTTCCGTAACGTCCGTTAAAGGTTTCAATATCTTTTATGTCACCATTCTTATAATATTGCTCATATTGATAAAGCACATACTGATAAGGATCCAGCACATTGATCTTATTCTGAATACTTCTTACTCCTACAAAACCATTATAGTTAATCGTTGTTTTTCCCCTTTTTCTTCCGCCTTTTGTTGTGATCAGAACCACACCGTTAGCACCTCTTGACCCAAAAATAGAAGTAGAAGAAGCGTCTTTTAATACTTCAATTGATTCTATTTCTTTAGGAGACAAGATTGTCAGCGCATTATCCATTTGTATACCGTCCACAATATAGAGTGGGGCATTGCTTTGGGTAATGGAGTTTCCTCCACGGACTACAATATCCACATCTGCACCGGGAGATCCTTCACTCAGAGAAACCTGTACACCAGCCAGTCTTCCCTGGATAGCTTCAGCGGCATTGGTGGAAGGCATATCTTTAAGAGCCTCGCCTTTCACGGAAGAAACAGCGTTGGTAACATCTTTTTTGGAAACCTTTGTATAGCCTACCAAAACCACATCATCCAGTTTGGTTTCTTTATCTTTTTTCGTTTCTTTTTCTTGAGCCATTGAAAGGACAGGAAGCAGAAAAACAGTTAAATATAACCACTTTATTGATTGTACTCTTTTATCCATTATGTATCCTTATAGTTTTAATTCTTGGTTGAAAGTTTTTTCAATCGTTTTTGTTTAGGATTGTTAGGTATTCTGCGGATTTTAGTGGCCATTACGTTTTTTTATCATTTTTTTACGCTTTAGTGCAATCGATTGCGTAATTTTTCATAATATTTTATTCTGGCTTCTAAACTAATATTATTTTTTAATACGCAAAGAAAAAAATATTATTTTTTCATTAATTTATTTGTTTAACATATAGATTTTAATAATATTAAAAATATATTTTCGTTTTTAATGTTTTGATTATCAATATTTTAAAACCTATATAAAGTTGCTTCAAAAAGCTTTGAAAAAAATTAATTTCTGGAGTGTTTAATTATTTTAAAATTTAAAAATTGCTTAAAAAGAAGTCTATTTTTGAGCATAAAAATTCCCGAAATTTATACTCAAGAAGAAAAATTTTACTCATTTTCTGATTTTTGTCATCTTTTTGGAATTATCATTGCCTGTGTATTTTGTTATTTTTAGTAATATTTATTATTATATATCATATGTGTATTAAATTAATCTTATTTTAATCAATATAGTATTTGTTATTTTACATGTTTTTTGGCACGGTTTTATATTTTAAGTCGAGTTACTCCCTTATTTTGGGTATTTTTATTTAGTTTTTATTTTCTTTTTTTTCTAAATTTTCCTTTGATTTTAAATTTTATTTATTTGATAATCAAAGACTTTTAAAATAAAATTAATTTTTTGTTAACTAATTAAAGATTAATTATATATTTATCCCACAAGTATTTCTGCAATTTTAGTGTAATTTTATGCAATCGATTACATTATGTTTAACGGGTTTGAGAAAACCGCAAAAAAGTAAAAGTAAAAATAGTAGTATGACACAATCAGAATTTCGTTACGCCCATCATCCTGAAGATGTAAAAAAATATACCACAGAAGATCTCAGGAGGGAGTTTCTGATCGATGATTTATTCAATGGGGATAATATAAAACTGGTCTATTCTATGTATGACAGGCTTATTGTAGGAGGTGCAATGCCCATATCAAAAGCTTTAAAACTGGTACCTACCGATGATCTGAAGGCAGAAAATTTTCTGGACAGGAGAGAACTGGGAATCATTAATGTAGGAGGTGCAGGAAAAGTAACTGTAGATGGAAATGTATATGATCTTAGAAATAAAGAAGCTTTATACATTGGAAAAGGAGCTAAGGAAGTAATCTTTGAGAAAACAGGTGAAGAACAGCCTTATTTCTATATCAATTCGGCTCCGGCGCATCATACATATCCTACAAAGAAAATTACAAAAAATGAAGCAGAAATTGTGGAGCTGGGAGATGAAAAGTATGCCAATAAGCGTACAATCAACAAACTGATTGTCAACTCTGTTTTAGAAACCTGCCAGCTTCAAATGGGTATGACTGAGCTTCATCTGGGAAGTGTCTGGAATACAATGCCTGCTCATACCCACACCAGAAGAATGGAAGCTTATTTCTATTTTGATCTGGAAGAAGGGCAGACAGTAAGCCATTTTATGGGACAGTCTCATGAAACCCGCCATCTGTTTATGACGAACAGGCAGGCAGTGTTGTCTCCGGAATGGTCTATTCACTCTGGAGTAGGGACAGCCCATTATACTTTTATCTGGGGCATGGCCGGAGAAAATATGGACTATGGTGATATGGACGGCATTAAAACAAACGAACTAAAGTAACTTTTCCAATGAATTTATTTGATTTATCCGGCAAGATAGCTGTCGTTACCGGCGGTACTCACGGGTTAGGAATGGCAATGGCAGAAGGGCTTGCCGCGGCAGGTGCTGAACTGGCAGTCACCAGTACAACGCCATCAAAACTTGAAGAAGCATTGAATTATTATCATGAAAAAGGGTATAAAGCCACAGGCTATATTTTTGATGTGACGGATGAACTGGAAGCCGCTCAGAAAGTAGCTTTAATGGAAGCTACTCATGGAAAAATAGACATTCTTGTCAATAATGCCGGAATTATCAAACGTATTCCGGCTATTGATATGGAAGTGGAAGACTTTAGAAAAGTAATTGATGTAGACCTTACCGGACCTTTTATCATGTCGAAATTAATCGGAAAATATATGATCAAAAGAAAATCCGGAAAGATTATAAACATCTGCTCTATGATGAGTGAGCTGGGGCGTGATAATGTTGTAGCTTATGCTTCTGCAAAAGGGGGACTTAAAATGCTTACCAAAAATCTGGCAACAGAGTGGGCAAAACATAATATTCAAGTGAACGGAATTGGTCCCGGATATTTTGCGACTTCTCAAACAGAGCCCATCCGCGTGGATGGAAATCCTTTCAATGATTTTATCATCAGCAGAACTCCTGAAGGAAGATGGGGTAATCCGGAAGACCTTGCCGGAACTGCGATTTTCCTTGCTTCAGATGCAAGCAGATTCATCAACGGGCAGATTATTTATGTGGATGGAGGAATCCTTGCTACCATTGGAAAACCTGCTAATGAATAACAACTGATTAAACAAAAAATGAAACCTTTTATAACAGACCAATTTTTATTACAAAATAAATACGCTGAAGAACTTTACTTCAGATTTGCAGAAAAGCAGCCTATCATAGATTATCACAATCATTTGATTCCTAAGGATATTGCAGAAGACACTGTTTTTGATAATATCTCCAAAGTTTGGATTGCTGGCGATCACTACAAATGGAGAGCCATGAGAACGATGGGTGTCAATGAAAAATTTATCACAGGAGATGCTTCAGACAAAGAAAAATTTGAAGCGTGGGCAAAAACAGTTCCGTATACTTTGAGAAATCCTCTGTATCACTGGACTCACCTGGAATTAAAAAGATATTTCGGAATTGATGAACTTTTGAATGGTGACAATGCATCTGAAATCTATGAAAACATTACCTCTCAGCTTCAAACTCCTGAGAAATCTACCAGAGGCCTGTTGAAAATGATGAATGTAGAATCTTTGTGCACCACAGAAGATCCTACAGATATTTTGAACTATCATCAGGATCTGGCGAAAAGTGATTTCAGCATCAAAGTAAGCACAGCATTCCGTCCTGATAAGGCAATTCTGATTGAAAATCACAACTTTGCAGATTACATCGCAAAACTGGGAGTATCAGCAGGTATTGAAATCAATTCTTATCAGACTTTATGTGATGCTTTGATGAAAAGGATAGAATATTTCCACGAAAACGGATGCAGACTGTGTGATCATGGCTTGAACAATATCTCTTTTGAAGAAGCTACAGAAGCAGAAGTAAATGCTATTTTCAATGATAAATTAGCAGGAAACGTAATTGCAGAAAAGCAGGTTAACCAGTATAAAACGGCTATTCTATTATTCCTTGGCGAGGCCTATCATCAATATGGATGGGTTCAGCAATTTCATTTAGGAGCCTTGAGAAATAATAATGAAAGAATGCACAGGATTTTGGGACCGGATACTGGCTGGGATTCAATCGGTGATTTTGTACAGGCGGAAACGTTATCTAAATTTTTAAACACTTTAGATGGGAAGGATAAACTGACAAAAACTATTTTATACAATTTAAATCCTGCGGATAACGAAATTTTTGCAACGATGATCGGGAATTTCAATGATGGGAGCATCAAAGGAAAAGTACAGTTTGGCTCCGGATGGTGGTTCCTTGACCAGAAAGACGGGATGATCAAACAGATGAATGCCCTTTCCAATATGGGATTAATAAGCTGTTTTGTAGGAATGCTGACAGACTCCAGAAGTTTCCTTTCTTATCCGAGACATGAATATTTCAGAAGAGTATTGTGTAATCTCTTCGGTGAAGAAATGAAAAACGGTGAATTGCCAGATGATATAGAACTGATCGGGAAGACCATTTCAGATATCTGCTACCATAATGCGAAAAATTATTTTGATTTTTAATTGAAATGTTATGGGTAAAATAGTCACATTCGGTGAAGTGATCATGAGACTTTCCCCACCTGGAAACAGAATGATGAAACAAAGCAACGAAATGGAATTCTTTTTCGGAGGAACTGAGCTGAACGTTGCTTCTTCACTAGCAACAATGGGCTGCGAAGTAAGACATATCAGTTGTGTCTCGGATGATTTTGTAGGGGAATCTGCAGTTTCTTTCATTCAAAGCTTTGGAATTGATACCACTTTCATTAATAAAAATGAATATCCCTTAGGACTGTATTTTCTTGAGGTAGGTTCATCAGTCCGTGCCAGCAGAATTGCTTACAACAGATTGAATGGCTCTTTTGCCAATATCAATCCTGAAAATATAAACTGGGAAAATTTGCTTGAAGACTGTGAATATTTTCACTGGACAGGAATCAGTCCCGGAATTTCCGAATCTGCTTACAAAGCATTGAAACAAGGTCTGAAAACCGCTCAGAATATGGAAATTGAGATTTCTACAGATCCTGCTTATCGTTCTAATCTCTGGAAATACGGTAAAAAAGGGGATGAAGTACTTAAAGAACTGGTTTCTTATTCCACAATTTTTATTGGAGGAGTGAATGAAATCAATGAAATTCTCGGGACTCAGTTTTCGTCAGACAAAGAGGGTTTCATTGAAGCCTGTAGAGAATTAAAGCAACAGATTCCTTCTGTTCATAAGGTTTTTGATAAAATAAGAATTGGTGTTACGGCAAGCACTCAGCAAACTCAGGGAAGAGCATGGGTAGATGAATCCTATTTTGAAACTGATTTTCTTGAAATTAACCCTGTTGTAGACAGAATTGGAACCGGAGATGCTTTTGCTGCAGGATTGATCTATGGTTTAAAGAATTTTGATCATAAAAAAGCCTTGAGTTTTGCCAATGCAGCCTGTGCTGTCAAGCATACCATTCCAGGAGATATCAATTATGCAAGTGTGGAAGATATTCTGGAAGTGATGAACGGAAATTCAGGAGGAAGAATAAAAAGATAATTATGGCAAGATTTAATAGAATAGAAGTCACCTTAATGGCAAAGCAAACAGGGATTGTCCCTGTATTTTATCACGCAGATATTGATGTTTGCAAGAAAATTGTAAAAGCTTGTTTCGATGGAGGTGCCCGAGTTTTTGAATTTACAAACAGAGGAGATTTTGCCCACGAGGTTTTTGCAGAACTGGTGAAATATGCAGGCAGGGAAATTCCTGAAATGATCCTGGGAATTGGATCTGTCCTTGATTCGGCAACAGCTTCTTTATACATCCAGAATGGAGCAAACTTTATTGTGGCTCCTTCATTAAACCCTGAAGTAGCAAAGGTTTGCAACCGAAGAAAAATTGCGTGGATTCCGGGTTGCGGCTCTGTTTCCGAAATTTCCTATGCTGAAGAACTCGGAGCAGAAATTGTGAAGATTTTTCCGGCAACGCAGGTAGGTGGTCCGGAATTCATCAAGGCTGTGAAAGGTCCGATGCCATGGTCAAACATAATGCCTACGGGCGGAGTAATTCCTGCGAAAGAAAACATTAGTGAATGGATTTCTGCTGGTGCTTATTGCGTAGGGCTGGGTTCACAGCTGTTTATGAAAAATGAAAATGGAGAATATGATTATGCAAAAATTACAGAAGCTGTAGCTCATTCAATACTGATTATTAAAGAACTAAGATAACTGGATTATCACTTTAACCAGACAATAAAGGGAACTCAGAAAGATGAATTAGAGACCAAACAGAAAATAATATTCAATCTAATTATTTGTTAATCCCTTATCAAATTCAAATGGTTTAAAAAATTAATTATCTCTGCGCTAAAATAGCATGGATAAGGGGTTTTTGCTCCGTTTTGTTGTTAAAATCAATAAAAATCAATACTATTAACGATTGATATGAAAAAAGAAATATCCCCGAAACCGAGTAACTTCAGATGGACGATCTGTATGCTTCTTTTTATTGCAACGACCATCAATTATATGGATCGGCAGGTACTGTCACTCACCTGGAAAGATTTCATTGCTCCGGAGTTTCACTGGAATAATAATGACTATGGGAATATCACTGCATTATTTTCTATTTTCTATGCAGTAAGTATGCTCTTCGCAGGGAAGTTTGTAGACTGGATGGACACCAAAAAAGGTTTTCTATGGGCTATAGGAATCTGGTCTATAGGAGCTGTTGTTCATGCTTTCTGTGGTATTACTACCTCAGGGGTTCTTACAGGAAACTGGCTCGTAAGCTTTGAAGAATCCAAAGATATCATTGGAAGAGTAGATAATATTGGTGCAATTATCAGTACCAGTGTCACATTGTTTATTTTTGCCCGTTTCGTTCTGGCAGTGGGGGAAGCCGGAAATTTTCCTGCCGCAATAAAGACTACAGCAGAATATTTTCCTAAAAAAGACAGAGCACTGGCTACCAGTATTTTTAATGCTGGTGCAACGGTTGGAGCTTTGGCTGCACCGGTTACCATTCCTTTTATTGCAAAATCTATGGGCTGGGAGTGGGCATTTATCATCATTGGGGCTTTAGGTTTTGTATGGATGGGGCTTTGGGTGTTTTATTATAAAAAACCACAAGATCATCATAAAGTAAATGAACATGAACTTACCTATATTCAGCAGGATCAGGATGATTTTGCGGCGGAGGGTTTATCAGCATCAGAAAAGAGATTTTCTTTCAGGGAATGCTTTAGTTACAGACAAACCTGGGCTTTTGCTTTCGGAAAGTTTATGACAGACGGTATCTGGTGGTTTTTCCTTTTCTGGACACCGGCTTATCTTAGTTCTGTTTACAAAATGGATTCTACACAAAGTGCCTTGCCATTATTTGTTCTCTATATGATCACTTTATTGTCTATTATCGGAGGATGGCTTCCTAAGTATTTCGTAGAGAAAAAAGGAATGAATGCCTATTCAGGAAGAATGAAAGCGATGCTGATATTTGCATTTTTCCCCTTGCTGGCTCTTTTAGCACAACCTTTAGGTTCTGTTTCATATTGGATTCCGGTATTGATCATTGGAGTAGCAGGAGCGGCTCATCAGGCTTGGTCAGCAAATATTTTCTCAACGGTAGGCGATATGTTTCCCAAAAAAGCCATTGCTACCATTACAGGAATCGGTGGAATGGCAGGAGGAATCGGCTCCTTTTTAATCAATAAATCATCGGGAGTGTTATTTGATCATGCTCATAAAGCATGGACTACTGTTGACGGAACACCTTTACTGGAAAAGTATCCACAATACATCAATGAACGTTTGCCGGAGAATTTTCTTCACGATCTGGAAAAATCAGGAGCTATTATTTCCGATGGAATTGATAAGGGATATATGATTATTTTCTCTGTATGCGCAGTGGCTTACCTTATTGCATGGAGCATTATGAAAACACTGGTCCCGAAATATAAAGTGATAAAATAAAAGATCAACAGAAGGTACACCAGGCTTTTCAGCCGGGTAAAAGCATTTGCGAACGAAATTATGCGCAATGTTACTGGTCTTTGCAGCTTTGCATTACAATTCAAAAATATATCAAGATTAAAAAAATGGAAAATCAGATAAAACAAAAATTAAATCGAAAATTCAATGGTTCTCAGGAAAAGCTTCCGATTAAAATCGTACAGTTTGGAGGGGGAAATTTCATGAGAGGATTTACAGATTATATTATTGATCAATTAAATAAAAAAGCAGGTTTCAATGCAGGAATTGTAAATGTTCAGCCTACACCGGGAGGTTCTGTTCACAAGTTGGAAGAACAGGATAATCTGTACACTCTTTTTACAAGAGGAATAAAAAAAGGTAAAATTATTGATGAAAAACAAGTGATTTCGTCTATTCAGAAATCAATAAATCCTTATGCACAATATGATGAATTTTTAGATCTGGCAAAAGAAGAAGAGCTTGAATTTATCTTTTCCAATACCACAGAGACCGGAATTGCTTATGATGAAACTGAAGATCAATATGCCGGACCCCATAAAAACTTTCCAGCGAAACTGACGGTTTTACTATATGAGAGATTTAAACATTTCAATGGTGAACCGGAAAAAGGGTTAAGAATCATTCCTTGCGAACTTATTGAGGATAATGCTTTTGCTTTAAAAGATATCATTCTTCAATATGCTCAACTATGGAATTTAGATGACAGTTTTGCACAATGGCTTGAACAATCTAATTACTTCCACAATACATTGGTAGACAGAATTGTTCCGGGCTATCCTAAAGACGATGCAGAAATGTATGAAGAGCAGTTGGATTATGAAGATCAGATGATGGTGGTTTCTGAAGTATTTTTACTTTTTGTCATTCAGGATATTAAGAATTTAAAGGAAAGAATACCTTTTGATCAAATTAATGAGCAGATTCTTATAGTAGACAATATCCAGCCTTATCGTCTGAGAAAAGTAAGAATCCTGAACGGAGGACATACTTTGATGCTGGCTCCGGCCATTTTATCAGGAAAAGAAACGGTAAAGGAATCCATTGACAACCCGTTCATCGGAAAGTTTTTAAAAGATGCAATTTTCAATGAAGTTAACCCAACCTTAGGACTGGATGAAAATGAATTGAAAAATTTTGCTGAAGAAGTTTTTGACAGGTTTAGAAACCCTTTTATTAAGCATCATTTGGAAAGTATTGCTTTGTATTTTGTCTCTAAATTTAAGGTGAGAATCCTTCCAAGTTTGTTGGGGTATGTTGAAACCAATCAAAAATTACCGCTCAATTTAACGTTCTCCTTAGCAACACTCATCAGATTTTATCATGGAAATTTTGAAGACAAATCTCTTCCATTGAATGATGAAGCGACAATTATCAATCGATTCAAAGAAATCTGGTTGACAAATGATTATAAACGAGTAGCAGAACTTGCCTTAAGTGAAAAATCTTTCTGGGATACAGATCTGACTCAGATTGAAGGCTTGAAAGACGCGGTGGAGAAAGCCCTGTGGGAAATAGATCATCACGATCTGGAAACAGCTTACTATAATTTTGTTCAATTCTATTCTTAAAAACCATGCAAAAGAAAGTACTGAAAGTAAATCCCAAAGATAATGTAGCTGTAGCTCTGGTGGATCTTATGCAGGGTGAAACGGTTACTTTGGATCAACTTACCTATGAAATAATAAAAAATACAAAAGCCAAACATAAGTTTGTCACGGAAGATCTTTCATCAGGGGATGCCGTCATAATGTATGGAGTTTTGGTTGGAAAGGCCAGCAAGCCGATTCAAAAAGGTGAAGTAATTACTACTGAAAACGTAAAACATCAAAGCGCAAAAGTAGAAGGTAAAACAGAAACCACTGCCTGGATAGCCCCTAACGTTGATGAATGGAAAAACAGAACATTCATGGGATATCACAGAGAAGACGGACAGGTAGGAACGGAAAATGTATGGCTGTTTTTTCCTCTGGTTTTTTGTGAAAACAGAAATGTGGAGATTTTAAAAGATGTTTTTGAAAAAGAACTTTTATTTGAAAAAGTAACAAAACATCAGCTATTGTTGAGATCTCTGATTAATAATTCAGATACGGAAATTATCGCTGAAGAAGATCAGAATGAAAGAATTTTTAAAAATATTGAAGTTAAATTTATTACTCATCAGGGCGGCTGTGGCGGAATTCGTCAGGATGCCGAAGCTTTGGGACGTTTATTGGCAGGATATGTCAATAATCCGAATGTAGCCGGAGCAACCGTTTTAAGTCTGGGATGTCAGAATCTTCAGGTTCAGATTTTCAAAGATGCTTTGGAAAAGATTAATCCTGAAAATAAAAAGCCAATCATTGTTTACGAACAGCAAAAATCCGGAACAGTAGATGAAATGCTGAGCGGGATTATCAAAGATTCTTATGAAGCGATTAAGAAAGCCAATGAGATTCAAAGAAAACCTGCTTCTGTTTCAAAACTGGTATTAGGATTAGAATGTGGCGGGTCAGATGGCTTTTCAGGAATTTCTGCCAATCCGGTTTTAGGGCAGCTTTCAGATTTAATGGCTGGAATTGGTGGTGCAACCATTCTTTCAGAGTTCCCGGAATTGTGCGGAGTAGAGCAGGAACTGGTGAACCGTTGCGTTAATGAAAAAGATGCGGAACGATTTTTACAATTGATGAAAGATTTTGAAGAATCAGTCGTTGCTGCAGGATCTGGTTTTGATATGAATCCGTCACCGGGGAATATTAAAGACGGGTTGATCACTGATGCCATGAAATCTGCAGGAGCGGCTAAAAAAGGAGGTTCATCACCCATCAATGATGTTCTTGATTTTACGGAATACATTAAGAAACCCGGATTGAATTTACTTTGTACACCCGGAAATGATGTAGAGTGTACAACAGCCCTTGTGGGCTCAGGCTCTAATATCGTACTATTTACAACGGGCCTTGGAACTCCTACCGGAAATCCTGTAGCTCCTGTAGTGAAAATATCGTCTAACACCTCACTTTCAGAAAGAATGCCGGATATTATCGACTTCAATACAGGCGATGTAATCACAGGTGAAAAGACAATTGACGAAAAGGCTCAAGAACTGCTGGAATATATTATTAAAGTAGCCAGCGGAGAAATAAAAACAAAGGCAGCTATTTTAAATCAAAACGATTTTATTCCCTGGAGAAGAGGCGTTAGTTTATAAAATGTTTTTTTAATATAAATATTAATTAGGGTTGAAAATGCTTTCTAGATTGCTAGGAGGTATTTTCTTTTTCTAAAAATTGAACTCAATTAATCATGAGCAAGATTACGATAAAGAACTGCAATCATATATTTCAATAAGAGCAGGTTTTAGTCCATTTAATCTGTATAGTAAAGAAAACTATTTTCTCTTCGATGACTTTCTGATATAAAGCTGCGGTGTAAGTACAACTTTTTTCTCAATAGAAACTCCTGATCCGTTTTCTTTTACACTTTCTAAAAATACCTGTCCCGCCATTTTCCCCATCAATACAGGTGTCTGATCAACAGAACTGATCGGAAGCTCCATAAACTGGGTAAAAGGTTCGTTAGAAAACCCGATAATAGCAACTTCCTGAGGAATTTTAATATTTCGTTTCTTCAATTCTTGACAGGCACCCAACGCAGCAAAATCACTGGAAGAAAATATAGCATCGGGAACAGATTTTTTACTCCAAAGTTTTTTGATGGCTTCCGTTCCTTCTTCAATAGAACTGCCTGTAAAAATAATATTATCCTCTTTTACAGGAAGATGATGATCAGCTAAAGCCTGTTTATAACCATTGAGACGGTTTTGATAAATTTCAAGATTAAGATCCCCTGCAAAATGGCATATATTCTTATAACCTTCTTTGATAAGATGTTCTGTAGCCATATATCCGCCACGATAATCATCAATGGTCACTGTACTGATGCCTGAAATATCTTTTTTACGGTCAAAAAAGATAACCGGTGTATTGGAAGTATGTATAATATTTTGAATATGGCTGATATCCGTTGTTGTTTTGGAAACGGACATAAAAATACCATCTACCTGAGCATTCAGCAATGTATTAAGCTGTCTTTTTTCAACATTGACATCTTCATGGCTCTGACAAATGATAACATGATAGCCGAGTGGAGAAAGTTCTTCCTCGATGCCTCTGATCACAGATGAAAAGAAATTGGTATTGATATATGGAACAATAATTCCAACGTTTTTGGTTTCACCACTTTTTAAAGCTTTGGCAAGGTTATTTTGCTTGTAATTCATTTCCTTGGCCGTTTTACGTACCAGCTCTTTGGTTGCCTCACTTATTCTCGGATGATCATTCAATGCTCTCGAAACAGTTGCCACACTTACGTTGAGCTTATTGGAAATATCATATATTGTGGCATTTTTTTTATTCATACTGATTTTTCTGAGCATTTTTTAAGATGTCTGAACAGCAGACATTATTGACGTAAATTTAATCAAATTATAGCTATTTGAAAGGAAAATGGCCATATTTTATATAACAAAAGGGAATATTAATGAAATAATCTGTTTAAAACTTAATTGAATGAGTAACCTTATATAAATTGTGACGTATCACAGCTCGAAGGTAATCACAAGAATAATTAATGACATAACTATCATTGATCAGTTGAGACAGATCATATTTTCAAACTAAAGTATTTTATCGTTTTGAGATAAATAGAAATAAGCTTGATTTCGTATTGCCAAGATCAAAACAACGGGAGCTTGGTATTCAACGGAAATTCCTTTTCCTTACATGGTATTTTGTTTACGATTATGTCAATTCGAAAGATGAGAAGAATAGATCTGTTATTGATGAAATTTAGTTACCAATGAAACTTTTAAAAATATCTATCTGTTGCAAAGACGGAATAATAAAAAGCATCACTATTCCTGTGATGCTTTTTATCCAGTTTATTGGATTATTCATGATACCATTTCCTTTTCAATAATAAACCTGCTTTTACCAGAAGTATTAATACCGGAACTTCTACCAGCGGTCCAATCACTCCTACAAATGCCTGTGGTGAATGAATTCCAAATACCGAAATGGCCACTGCAATAGCCAGTTCAAAATTGTTTCCGGTAGCTGTAAAGGCAATAGATGCATTTTTATCATATGTAATTTTTAAAGCTTTGTTGATTATGAAGCTCACGAAAAACATAAGAATAAAATAGATAATAAGTGGTACTGCTACTTTAGCTGCATCCATGGGTAATTCCAGTATTCCGGAGCCTTTTAAGCTAAACATCAACACGATTGTAAACAATAAGGCATACAGCGTAACAGGAGATATTTGAGGAACAAATTTTCTGTTGTACCATTCTGTACCTTTAGATTTTATCAGAAAATAACGGCTGAGAAAACCTGCCAGGAAAGGAATTCCAAGGTAGATCAGCACACTTTCTGTAATATCCTTCATAGAAACATTTACATTGAAACTGGCCAGCCCCAGTTGATTGGGAAGTACATTGATGAACAGCCAAACCATAAAACTATAAGTAAACACCTGAAAGATACTGTTTAAAGCAACCAGCAGAGCGGCATATTCCCGGTTCCCTTTGGCCAGATCATTCCAGACGATGACCATAGCGATACATCTTGCCAGCCCGATAAGAATCAGACCTGCCATATAATCGGGTTCATTCCTTAAAAAGAGGATCGCGAGACCGAACATCAGAACCGGACCGATGATCCAATTGAGAAATAAGGAAACACCGATTGCTTTTTTATCTTTAAATACCATTGGCAGAAGAGAGTAGTCAACCTTTGCCAATGGCGGATACATCATAAGGATGAGCCCGAGTGCCAATGGAATATTTGTAGTCCCTATAGACTGCGAATTGATAATAGTAGGAATGGAAGGGAAAAAGTGTCCCAAAGCAATCCCTATACCCATAGCCAGAAAGATCCATAAGGTAAGATAACGGTCAAGAAATTTTAATCTGGGCTGCATGATTATTTTTTTATTTTAGAAAAAACATAGAACATTTCTTCTGCAATTTGTAAACTTCTTTCAGCATATACTGCTCTTTGCTCAGGGGTATTATCTGAGATTTTAGGATCTTCAAACGTGATCGGAATTCTTTTTTCTGCACCGGGAATAAATGGGCATCCGCCATCTGCCTGCGAACAAGTCATAATTGCTGCGAATCCTGAAACAGGGTTGAATGGGCTGTTATACTTTTTAGAAAAGCCAATAACTGGCAGGCTATTTTCATTATATTTAATAGCATACACCGGATTTTCTGTTTCTGCAATACTGAAGACTGTAAAACCTTGTTCAGATAAAGTTTCTGCTATCTTTGGGAATAATGCCGTTGTTTCCGTGCCTCCGGAATAGCAATGAACTTGTGGAATTGTAAAAAAAGCAGACGCTGCCTGTGCCCAAACCTGCGCCAAATGACTGCGGCGTGAATTGTGGGTGCAGATAAAATTCAGATTAATTTCTTTTCCTTCATTTACTTTTTGCTGGATAAAACTTATCAATGGTTCCAGAATCTCTTTTCTGTGGGGCCCTATATTTTCCCATTGTAAAGATTGAACCGTGTTTAATAATTCTCGATACATACTATTTTATAAGGATTAATTAGCAGCAGCCTGAAGCCGGATTACAAGCTGGTGCTGGGTTTGCAGATAATTCAGAAAGGTTTTTCTTTTGTTTTTCAGAAGGAATTCCACAGGCTTCCTGAGCAAGACAGGCTGTCGTTTTGCTTTTCAGGACGAAATTTTTACCGTTAAATTCCAGATCATATTTACCGATGGTTTCTCCCTGATATTCTACTTCAATTTCTGAATCTTCTATTCCCAGTTTTTCTTCAGAAAGTTGAATGATATGAAGCAGTTTTCCCGGTTTCAGACGGTGTTCATAATCATCAGCATCCCATAGCTGGAAGTTGACTGCTTTCTCATTTCGGATTACGCCGCCGCAATCAATGAATCTTTTTACAATCTGTCCCACTTCTGTTACATGGAAATGCTCAGGAACAAAAGTGCCGTTTTCCAATTGAAATTCTACATTTTCCAGTGTCGGAAGAATTTCTTTGATTTCTGATAGTTTCATTAGATTAAAATTTATTTAGTGTTATATTGCAATATTACGATAATTGTATTCAAAAAAATGCCTTAACAGCATTGTTTTATCGTGACATCCTGATTAAAAAACAGGTTAAACTCGTTTTGAAATTGTTTCCAGATGCTTTCATTAATACAGTAGCATACAGACTTTCCTTCAATGGAACCCTTGATGATTCCTATATTCTTCAGCTCTTTTAAATGTTGAGAAATGGTAGCCTGAGCCAATCCAAGTTCTTCAACAAGATCATTGCAGATGCAAGCTTTTTGATTGATGATATACTGTAAAATGGCTATTCTTGCCGGATGTCCCAAAACTTTAAGAAGTGAAGCCAGTTTATTTTGTTCTTCAGTATAGATTTCGGTTTTAGTAACTCCCATTGTTTTATTTTTATATTGCAATATTACGATGTTAAATTGATATAAGCATGAAAAATTTAATTAATTTTAATAATTTTGATTTAAGTAATTGATTTTGAATTTGTTGAATTTGTTTAATGCTTGATAATATCGAAAATAAAAAAGATGAAACAGAGATATGCTTCATCTTTTTATTTGTTTTTATGGTAAACTAATCTTTTTGCCTTGTTCAGGGAAAATATAATTTACTTTCAGAGGATTGTTTTTCAACAGTTCTTTTTTGATAAGTTCGGGATTATCACCAGTTGGTTTTCTATGAGTAACTACAATGTTGAGTCCCTCAAGGCTGCTTTGTCCGGTTTTTTCTTTCAACTTACTCAGTTCCTCAATCAGCAGGTTAGGAGTAAGGTGTCCGAACAGCAGATGTTCAGGCTGGCTGTTTGGGAAAGAAACTTCAATTAATATGGTGTTTAACTGTCTTTTTTTGACAAGCGGAGCAATAGTGTTCCACAGGTTATCGAGACGGTCGGATTTTTCGATGCGGTCTGCACCTGTATCTCCCAGATAAAGCAGGTAGTGATTATCTCTTCTTACCAACGCAGCACTGCTTTTATAGGGGTTTACATGGTTCAGTCCATAGCCTGTTATGAAAAATGGGGTTTGGGGTGCCGGGATTTCATTTCCTTCCTGAAGCTCATTATAATGGTATTTTCCAAGGATAGGCTTCTGCCCCTGATCAGCAAAATTAATCCAGGTATCAGTGATAAAGTAATGATTCTGCAAAATCTGAATTACCGGAGCTATAGCGAAAATATCCTTTTTGGAATCTGCCGGGGAATTGATGATAAGTCCGGATAAATGATCCAAATGACCATGTGATACAAAATATCCCTTTATCTGATCCTTGAGAACTGTTTCTGTGGATCCTTCAAGACTTTTCAATTCAATCGCTTTTCGTATTCCGGCATTTACGGTACCGGCATCAAGGCAAAGAAATGCATTGTCTTTTGGAGCGCCTACCAGATAGGCAGATAAGTTATCTTCCTGCTCACCGCCATATATTCCTAAAGGAATTACATCAAAATTTTGTGCCTGACAAACAATATTCAGGAAAATGAATAAAGAAAGTGCTGTTTTTTTCATAATACTTACAATAGAAAGCCATCTCTTACAAAGATGGGGAGGACAAATTTACGCTATTTTTTGGCGACTGGCATTCTCTATCGGTAAAGCCTGCTGAAAATGAGCAGGCTTTATTTTTAAGACTATTTATTGTGGCTGCTGCTGCGTTACACAGTGTATCATACCGCCATTGGCAAATAAGTTACGGCAGTCTATTCCAACAACCTGTTTACCGGGATATAGCTGTTGGATGATATTATTGGCAACGGCATCATTCGGATCATTATAATTAGGTACCAATACACGGTTGTTTGCGATATAATAATTGATGTAAGAAGCACGGCCTACATTTTTTCCGTAAGTGGTTATCACATCATTTCTGGTTAACGGAACTTTTACAAACTGGTAAGGAGAGCCATTTTTTGTGGTGGCATCATATAATTTATCAATGTCGCCGTCAGGAACCTGCCAGTAGTTAAGATCATCAGGGTTCATGGTGATAATAGTAGATGAACTTGCGAATCGGGCAAAACCGTCAATATGCATATCGGTAATATCCAGACCTGCTTTTCCATTCAGCCAGATAAATTTAGTCACTCCTAAATTCTTAGTAAATATGGCTTCTGCCTGCTGTTGGGTCATCCCCGGATTTCTGTTGTTATTAAGGATGGAACTTTTACATGCCATCAATACTCCGTTTCCGTCAATTTCTACACTTCCGCCTTCATTGATCATCACCGAATTGAGATTGATTTTCGGGATATTGGTGTCTGCCGCTATTTTTGAAGGAATTGTATTACATCTGCTGTGATCCGCCTTATTACCCCAGCCGTTAAATCCCCAGTCCTGAATGAATAACTGGCCATTTTGATCCTTTACGTAAATAGGACCATTATCTCTAATCCAGAAATCATCTGTCTGATAAAGTCTGAAATTGATATTGGTAAGGGGAACTCCGGCACTGTTTAATAACCCTGTGATACGGTTTTTTTCTATATTGTCATAAGCAATGATATGAACTTTTTCACTCTGTACCAGTTCTTTGGTCATTGCCACCCAGGTTGCATCCAGCCGGTTGCGGTAGGTGGTTCCATATTGATACTGGTGTGGCCATTGAAGCCAGGTTCCTTCATGTGTTGCAGATTCTTCCGGCATTTTGTAAACAGCAGTGCCTGGATTTGTTGTACCTGGAGGTTGTGGTAATTCTGTCTGAGAGCATGAAAGTAAAAGAGCTGGTAATAACAGGGACATTATTTTCTTTTTTTGCATAATTGATCTATTTTTAACAGGGCAAAATTAGATCGATAAAAATGTGAAAACTTGTCCCAAATTGACAATTTACTTCAAAGGCAGTAAAATATAAGTCAGCTGTTCTTCCTGTTCAGCATGTCTTTCGTATTTTTCTATGATAGGAGAATGTGAAAATTCAAGACCAGAATTAAAAATCCAGCGGGAATAAATTTTAGTGTATGTTTCATCTATTGTTTCGTAGCTGCCTGTATGGGCAAAGCGGGCATATTTACCTCCAAATATTGTTTTTGAAGGCAGCTTTTTATTGATGGGCTGTACAGAAGCACATGAATCATATCGGCAGTTAATTTTAGTTTTAATTAATGGTTCATCTGCTATTACACCAAAATATTCTGTTCCGGAATCGGGAAACTCATTTTCCATGAATTTTTCCCACAGTACTTCAATTTCTTCATTGTTATAATAAGTTTTAATACTCTGATAGTAAACCTGCAGTGGTTTAAGGTAAACAATCTCCGGTTCCAGCAGTTCGTCAGATGTTATCGGAATGATCTCTTCTTCACACAAAAGTTTTTCCTTACTTAATCTTGCTGCTTTTGGAGAAATCCCGAAATGCTGTTTAAAAGCTTTGGAAAAAGAAGCGATATTGGAAAAACCTACTTCAATAGCAATAGTGGTAAGGTTTTCCTGAGTATAAAGAATCCGCTTATAAGCATTTTCTACCTTTAGCCTTTGCTGAAAAGCACCTATTGTTTCTCCGCAGCTGTATTTAAAAATACGCTGGATATTCCGGTAAGAATAATGAGAGATATCTTCCAGTTCCTTTACAGAAACAGGCCGATCATAATTCTTTTCTATGAAATTGATAACTCTGTAAATAGAATTCAGGTTGTCTTCCATAAGCTTTGAAATTTTCAGAAACAGACAGCATGAAATAAATTACAAATAAAAGAAATTAAAAAATGTCTCCACAATATTGTATTTTAGCTTTCAAAAAAATAGGTAAAGAAATCATAAATTTTATCGTTTTAAAATAGAGAATAACTGAAAAACCTAAAACAAACCATGGAAAAAGAATTATCAGAACTAAGCGATCAGGAACTGCTGGAGAAGAAAAGAAAATTCAAGTCCAACGAGATTCTCAATGCCATAATATTAGGCACTCTGGTAGGGATTTCGATTTATAGTGCCGTAACCGAAGGTTTGGTACTTTTTACAGCGTTGCCTCTATTATTTGTAGGTCTTGCCGTGAACAGCTGGAATAAAAACAAGAAAGCACTTGAAAAAGAATTAATTTCCAGAAATCTAAAGTAAATGCAGAATTTTAACCGAAAAACAGAAGTGGGCGCTGTAGCCTATTTCCGTTATTGTATAAAGAATGGAGATGCAGCGGGTGCATTAAGTTGTTTTCACCCTGAAGCAGTCTACATAGACAGAGATGGGAGAGAGCTGAGAGGACTTAACCAGATAGAGCTTGCAATGAATGAAATTTGCAGACTAAAACTGGATATACAAGGCGAAACTCCACATGTAACCGTTGTGAATGATCTTGCGATGTGGATTGATCAGTGGGAAATGACGGGAACCGCTCCTGACGGGCATTTAATACACATGACAGGTCATACTTCCTGTATTATGAAAAAAAATGAAGACGGTGAATGGCTGTGGCTGATAGATAATCCTTTTGGTTCTGCTGTACTTAAAAATGACAACTTGGTATAAAACTGTTCTTGTTTCTTTAAAATATAAAAACCTTCAGATCAACTGAAGGTTTTATTTTTATATTATTTTACTGATTTTAGTTACGTAAGAATTGTCCGATCCCCGGAGAATCAAAGGTAAAAGTATTTTGATTCTCAGACTTATCAATTTTATTGCTTATGGTTAATGCCCATAGCACCAGTTCTTTGCAGAAATTCTGGTCTTCTTTGCTCAACTCAGAGGTATTTTCTTCCACTACGGCTGCCAGAGGAGCTATTTTATCAAGCTTAGAATAAAACTCTTCATCAGTATCATTGTAATAAAGTTCCAAATGATTTTTATTGAACCATCTGATCAGATCGGTGTATGGAGTCTTGATTCCTTCTTTTTCCAGTTTGGAAATACGTGGGAAAATACTTTCAAATTGGGTCATAACTGCTTTGTCAATCAATATTTTGGCGACATAATCTGCGCCTTCCTGTTCTCCTTCATAGACCAGTTCAATTTTTCCTGTGATGGATGGGATAATTGACATAAAATCAAGCAGGCGGACGGTGGTTTGTTCAACCCCGGATTCAATCAGACGCAGTTTGGCTGCTGCAATTAAATTCTCCATGGCACTAATGGTCAGACGGGCACTGACACCGCTTTTTGCATCTACATATTCACTGATACGGGCTGCAAAAGCAACTTCCTCCAAAAGATCTTTCGCCAGATCAGGAATCTGTATCTGTGCTTTATCTTCAGCAGAAATCAGGGCTTCCTGTTCTGTGATCTGTCTGGCAAGAGCAATTGTTTTTGGATAGTGGGTGAAAATCTGTGATCCGATTCTGTCTTTCAATGGTGTTACAATACTTCCTCTGTTGGTATAATCCTCTGGATTGGCTGTGAAAACGAACTGAATATCAAGAGGCATTCTCAGTTGAAATCCACGGATCTGAATATCACCTTCCTGTAAAATATTAAACAGGGAAACCTGGATGCGTGCCTGTAAATCCGGCAGTTCATTTAAAACAAAAATAGAACGGTTAGCACGTGGAATCATTCCGTAATGTAAAACACGTTCATCGGAATAAGGAAGTTTTAAAGTAGCTGCTTTAATAGGGTCTATGTCACCAATTAAATCAGCAACATTCACATCCGGAGTTGCCAGTTTTTCATAGAAACGGTGAGAGCGGTGTACCCATGAAATCGGGGTTTCGTCACCCAGTTCTGCAATGAGATCTTTGGCAAATTTTGAAATCGGATGAAACGGACTGTCATTAATTTCTGATCCTTTTACAATAGGCATGTATTCATCCAGTAGATTGACCATGCTTCTTGCAATTCTTGTTTTTGCCTGTCCGCGTAAACCTAATAAATTGATGTGGTGGCCGGCAAGAATAGCTTTTTTCAATTGTGGAACCACGGTGTCTTCATAGCCCCAAAGCCCTTCAAATACGGGTTCTTTAGCTTTAATCCTGGCAATCAGGTTCGCCTGGATTTCCTCATTAATCGTTTTATGGGTATAGCCGGAGCCTTTTAATTCTTTGAATGTAATATCGTTTTTCATTTTCTTATACTGCTAATTATCTGGTAAGATTTTTATTTTAATGCTTTGATGAAGTCTGAAGTACGACCTCTATATTCTTCTTATTCTGTTTTTTTCGTAATCCTCGAAGATCATTTGTCCTAAACCTGATAGCCCTGTCAAAAATGCTTTACCTTTATTCTGAGCTGTAAACTCTTCTACAAACTGACGCAGATATGGGTCTTGGGCAATCATAAAAGTAGTGATGGGAATTTTCAACTTTCTGGCCTGTGCTGCTCTGTTGAGGCATTGGTTAACAATCTTTTCATCCAAACCAAAACTGTTCATATAAAACTCACCGCTTGGTAACTGAATACAGCTCGGTTTTCCGTCTGTGATCATAAAAATCTGCTTGTTGGTATTTCTTTTTCTGCGGAGAATATCCATTGCAAGCTCAAGTCCAGCCACTGTATTGGTATGGTAAGGGCCTACTTTTAAATAGGGAAGGTCTTTGATCTTGATTGGCCATGCTTCATTTCCAAAAACGATGATGTCAATGGAATCTTTGGGATATTTTCGTTTAATCAGTTCCACGAGTGCCATGGCAACTTTTTTCGCTGGAGTAATGCGGTCTTCACCGTATAAGATCATAGAGTGGCTGATGTCGATCATGAGGACGGTACTCATTTGTGCCTTATGTTTGGTTTCTTCTACAATGAGGTCATCTTCTGTAAGGCGCAGGTCTGAAATTCCGTTATTGATCTGGGCATTTTTTAAGCTTTCAGTCATATTCACTGCGGCTAAGTCATCTCCATATTGGAAGGAACGGTTTTCACCATCACGCTCATCACCAATTCCTGTTTTGCTGGTGCGGTGATTTCCTGCCCCATTTTTCTTCAGTTTTCCAAAAATCTGGTCTAAAGCATATTCACGGAGAGCTGCTTCCAGTTTTGGAGTTAATATATTTTTACCTTTTCCACTTCCGGTATTACCTTCTTCAGGGTCTTCCTCTTTGATATAACCTCTTTTTTTCAAATCTTCTTCAAAATCCTGAAGGGTATATTCCTCGTCAAAAATGTCATATTCTTTATCAAGCATATCAAGCCATTCGAAGGCTTCTTCAATATCTCCGGAGGTATGGGTGAGCAAATCTTTGAAAACATCAAAGACCCGGTCAAAATGTGATAATTCCTCCGGCATATGTTTACTGAATATAAAGCCTTTCTGAGGATTAAAATTTTTATCTGTCATAAGATGATGAAGCTGTTTTGCTGTTATTTGTTGTGAATATTTCAGTTTACTATAAAATGAACGGTCTGAAGTATTCAGTATTCCTTTACTTTGTTTCAAACTGAAAAGTTAGGAAAATATCACCTCAAGATTCCTCTTGAGAAATAGAAAAAACTAATGATGTCGATATGGAATTAGTATATAACAGCTCATACTTTGGCAATATCCAGTGCAATGAATATCAGTATTTATATAGAAAAATGCACAAACAAGAAGATTCATGCATTTTAAGTATTATGAGAAAAAATTGGCTTTATGACTGAATGACAATCATTCTTGCCGTCATTTTTGCAATAAGTTTTTCCTCTTTTTGATCATAAACATAGCCCTCACAAATGGTAAGTGCTCTTTCTGCCTGTATTTATTCATGAAATTTGAGTCCATCCAAAGCTTTATCTACTTTTTTATTTTCACCATATACGATAATACCAACCAGATCCAGTTCATCAGCAGTATGTTTTGCTATTTCAAGAACATTCTCTTCACCTGAGCGGGTCTCAAAAAGTTGTTGAGTATAAATTCCAATAGCCAGATCGCGGTCTTTCGAGCGGCGAAATGCTCTTTGAAGCTTTTCTGTGCTTTCCGCTTTGTAGACAAGAGTAGGATGCTTTATAAAGGGTAAAAACTCTTCCTGATCTGCAGTTACGAATCTTTCACCATGAGTTTCCGGAAACTCAATAGCAATACTTCCTGCCAGAAAAGAGGCAACATTGAGCTTTTGCCATGGTAACAGGTCGTCCTTAATGACGATGGCTACTTTTTTATTATACATATTTTAATCATTTACATTTAATTCCATTTGAATATTACAGCGCTGATAAGGGGTAGATCGTCCGGTTACTTTCTGGAAACCTAGTTTGTAATAGAGATTAATGGCAGGTTTCAGCAGCGTATTGCTTTCAAGGTATATTTTTGATGCTCCGGAGTCTTTTGCTTTTCTGATGATTGCCTGTCCCAGCAGCCAGCCTATATTTTTTCCCTGTGCCTTTGGAGAAACAGCCATTTTTGCCAGTTCAAAATCATAATAGGGATCATTCATTTTTATAAGAGCACAAACCCCGAGCGGTTCTTCATTGTATAAGGCTACAAGAATTTTTCCTCCTTTATTTAAAATGTATTCTTCAGGATTGTCTAGCGCTTTATAATCAGCATCTTCCATCTCAAAATAAGTTGAGATCCATTCTTCGTTGAGTGCTTTGAATGCGGATTGGTATTTTGGTTCATATTCAACGATCTTTACATTTTTGCTTTCACGGGCTTTTTTCTGTTCTTTTACTCTTGCGAGCAAAGACTTTTGTTCAAACAGATGTTCCCACTCTGCGAGAGCTTCCCAAAGATTGTGTGTTGCTTCGCTAATCATTTCATCAATAGCATGGTCAATATCTGTACATTGAACTTTTATTTTAGCAGAAAGCTTTTTTCCTTTTTCGGTAAGTCCTGCAATATTTCTCCTTTTATCCTGTGACTTCTGGTTATCCTTTACCAATCCCGCTGTGGTCATTTCTTTGATGATTTTGGTTACAGAAGGTTGGGAATGTCCTATTTCTTCTGCAATCTCAGTTATTGTTTTTGAACCTTCTTCGGAAAGAACAAAAAATACCGGAAACCATTTTGGTGAAAAATCAACATCATATAGTTCATAGATTTTTGCTGCTTCTTCTGTAATATTTGAGGCCATAAACCGCAATCTGCTGCCTAATGCAATTTTCCCTGTTTTTTTAAATAAATCCATAAGTATAATTGATTATATAACTAGTTATGCAAATGTAGTAAATTAATAAATATTCCAATAAATATTTTGATCTAAAAATTATTAAGTAAATTAAAGTACTTACATTAAGTGTGTTATATGAGGTTGAAATAAAAACAATAAAGCTCCGAAACAGTCCGGAGCTTTATTAATATACATCATCTTATTATTATGTATTCAAGATTACCATCCTAAATAATATTCACGATCCAGCCAGTACGGCCAGTCTAATTTAAAATGGGTCTGAAGCATTTTTTCAGCTTCACAGAAAGCGCCTTCCACCCAGCCTTGCTGATCAGAATAGGCTTCCCCGATGATGTGGATTTGCTCATCTGCCAATGGCTTTCTCATATAAGGCATGACCTCTTTCACAGAGAAGCCGGCTTTCCATGCATGATATCCTGCGCCATAAGGATCATCCGTCCAGTCTCTGAAATAGGTTACATAAGGTTCCGGAATGTCAACACTGTCACCGTGTAGTTCTCTAAGCTGATTCATCAATTCATTAACCATAAATTGGGTCGCCTGAACATCATCAAGCTTGTGTAAGGCTTCCAGCGATGCTGATTTGGCTGCTTTTACTTTAAACAGAACTTTGTCATCAGAAAGTGCTTTCCAGAACGTTTCGGTTTCCATATCACCATAGCTTCCCAACAGCATAGAATTTTTAGTTTCATCATCGGTACCGAAATAATAGCACTGTCTCATAGGTAAGTCTGTAATAGAATGTCCGGAATGAATATCAAGATCTCTCCACCAAGG
The DNA here is from genome assembly GCF_024399315.1 of Chryseobacterium sp. MA9. Lineage (NCBI taxonomy): Bacteria > Pseudomonadati > Bacteroidota > Flavobacteriia > Flavobacteriales > Weeksellaceae > Chryseobacterium > Chryseobacterium sp. MA9. Next base: position 344,278 of record NZ_CP075170.1, read on the forward strand.
ACGTTCAAAGCCCATCAGGATTTTAAAAGCCGGTTCCATAATGATAGAACGGATATTTTCATTCAATTTCTCTTGCTTGCTGGCATCGAAGAAGAAGTTGTTCTGATCCAGAAGCTCAAGGGATTTTCTTGGCATACCTAATACTAATGAATTAGCATATACTTTCCAGGTTGTATTGCTTTGTATATTCAGGAAAGTAAGTTCATATTTATGAGTATGGGTCAAATGATGATCTTTGGTGAAAGTAATCAGCTTATTTTCAGACCAGATGCGAGCACCTTCATGTTCCATGTAAGCGTTAGCTACCGCATAAGCAATGCTGTCATATCCTTCTTCAATGGTTTTGTAGGTGGTGTCGGCAGAAAAATCCCCTACCATATACGGAAATGCCTCAGCAGAATTCCAGTTGATGGTATTGGAATAATATCCTCCGGCATTGGCCAAAAACTCATAACCTTCCTGAGAAACCTGGTCTTTGATTAAATTCCAGAAACCGATATCATTTACCAGACGTTTGTCATAAGGGGAACCAGGGAAATTATAAATCAGTCTTGGTTTTATAGCATCCCAGTCCCGGCTGGTCAGTTTAAATGTATAATCATACCCGTTAGGGTCTGCAATGATCAGTTCTTTATAGGTTTCAGCTACCCATGAATCAGCCATTAAAACATTGTAAATAATTTTATTGAATAACTGATCAGAACTAAATCCTTCATCCTCCTCATTCAGGTAATAGCGGGTAATCAGTTTGTTGTCATGTTTCTGTTCTTCTGTCCAGGCATTCTGCTTGAAACGTTCTTTTCTGATGTACATAAGAAGTTTTTCAGGCTCTCCCATATGGAATGGAATAGGAGTCATCTTATCTTTCAGAACAGGAGTCCTTTTGTTTAAATCTTGTTCTTTCAATGGGTAACCTTCTATCAGTGTGGTTACAATTTCCTGAGAAGTCAGGTAACGCATACCTCCTAGCTCACCCCAGAAATTCATTCCCGGCATGACTACGGATTCCAGTCTTCCGCCTAATCTGTCACTCATGTCGAAAATCTGGACTTCATTACCTTTATACTTATTGTCCGTTACCAAACGGAAAGCAGTGTATAGTCCGGAAGTTCCGGCACCAATAATAGCTACTTCTACTTTCAGGTCGGGCTGCATTCCCGGATACAGCGGTGTATCTTTATTTACGTTTTCTCTGTTCATGGTTTTATAATTTTTTTAAATGCTAAGAAATATTTATATCCTAATCGGAAAGGGGTAATGTCAAAATCGGTATGTCAGTCTAATGCGAGATCAGACATGATTTTACCTAAGAAAGGCGTGAATTTTGTGGCCCATCTCATGGTTTTCTACCGTATTAATAAGCATTTCAAAGTAACAAAGAAGAGGGTATATGTTCTTAGAGTGTAAATAACCAATTGTGGTATTGAGTAGAAATACTTAATGGGCGGAAAGTTTGTTGGAGAGAGTAAGAATGGTTCTTTAAAATAACTGAATATAGAAGTGGCGGGTTGATTTTTTCATGCTCCATCTGATCAGATATTATTCGGTAGATATAATAAAATAAGCAGATGCAGAATATTTTACTGTACCTCACTTTTTACAATTGATCTAAAAAAATGAGTTTACGTGAATAAAACTTAATGCTTATAAGACGTTTTGATAAAAAATAAAATTCATTTTTGTGGGTTTAATCAAATATTCATTATTATAAGAAGACAAAAATTACTTTAACTTTGCGAATTGGAAAATATATCATTATTACGGAATTATTGAAAATAATGGTATATTGTTGAAAATTAATACCAAATAGACTTATGTAGTCAGGAAATTGATTTAACTGATAAACAGATATGAAATATAAATTCTTAAATTTTAAATTGAGAAAAGTTGTTCATTACTCATTGATCCTTTGTATTTTACTGATACAGGTCATTATCGCCATATTTTTTTATAATGAATTTGTCAACGGGAAGAAGCTGAAATTTATTAAAGATCAGCTGGAAGAGAGCCGTGCATTGGGAGGATTGACGGATAATTCCAGAAAAGATTTTCTGGATGCCCAGGAACATCTTCAGAAATACATGGCTGCTCAGGATAATAAAGAGCTGCAGTTATATTTTCAGTCGTTGAGAAAACTTAAAATCAATTTTGATAAAATCGGTGAATATGAAAATACAAGTCCCAGACTGAAAAAGACCCTGGCTCTTCATAACCAGGATATGGTGAAGACTGCAAAACTGAAAACATTGATAGATTCAGTATACCAGACTTCTTTGAATCCGCCTGCAAAGATAGAGGATAAGCAATATGAGCCCGCAAAGTATAAAAATGACTTTGAAGATCTTAAAATTCAGACCCGTACTTATGCCGATACTGTTAAAAAGAAAGGCTTCTTCGGTCGTTTAAAAGATGCTGTAACAGGGAAAGTGGATGTTCAGAAAGAAAGCACGGTAATCACAATGACCAACAACAAGACGCTGGATCTTTCTCAGGTTAAATCTAAAATGGACAACACGATAAAGTCTATGGATAAACATTATGCTGCTGAAGTAAAGAAAGTACAGCTGCTTGCTGCCCAAAATCAGAAAAATAACTTACAGTTTTACAGCAATTTCAGTAAATTACTTGTTTATAGTAACGGACTGATAGAGGTTTATGAAAATGCCATCAAGGATTTTAAAACAGAACTGGAAAAGGAATACAACGAGCAGAGTTCCAATAATAACACGATCAGGACCTATCTGGTATTGGGATTAATGATTCTTATGTTTATTGTATCTGTTCTGATCATGTATTTTACAAGAGTAGCATTTATTTATGAACAAAAACTTAATGCTGCGAATAAAGAGATTAAAAAGAATCTTAACTTTAAAAATAGAATTCTGGGAATGCTGAGCCACGATCTCAGATCTCCGTTAAAAATTATCAATATTTTTATAGATAAGATCCACAGAACTACAGAGGATGAAACAATAAAGGATTATCTTAAATCTATCAAGTTTACCAACAGTACTTTGCTTCTGCAATCTAACCAAATCCTTGAATACACTAAAAATGAGAATGCTGAAAAAGAACTTATAAAATCGGTTTTCAATCTTAAAGATGAGATCAGTTCTATTGTGAAAGTAATTACTCCTTATCTGGAAACCAGAAACAACAGGTTTGTGGTAACAGACAGAATTCCTGATGAGATAGTGGTATATTCTGATAATATAAGAATCAACCAGATTTTCATGAATATTCTGGGGAATGCCAATAAATTTACAGAAAACGGACAGATTGATCTCGTTATGACCACAGAACCCATAGGAAAAAATCAAATTTCTCTGATTACAACGGTAGGAGACACCGGAGTAGGTATATCAGAATCTGATCTTGGTAAAATTTTTGATCCTTACTATCAGGGAATGGTATCTGATGAAGTAGATAATCTGGGGGCAGGACTTGGTCTTAATCTGGTAAAGGAAATCGTAGAACTTTTCGACGGTGATATATCAGTGGAAAGTAAACTGCACAAAGGAACGAAAGTGACATTCAGGATCAATTTAAATCTTAATAATAATGGAAACATCAATTCAAAATAAAGAAATTATTTTCCTGCTGGCAGATGATCACAGCATTGTGCGCCAGGGAATGGAAATTGTTATAAATGATATTGTTCCCAATGCCAAAGTTTATCAGACTTCATCCTTACATCAGGTATTGGAGCTGATAGAATCAAAGGGCGTTGAGATGGCCATCATTGATGCTCATTTCCCGGACGGGAACAGCCTGCATATTCTGCCCCAGATGAAAAGTGTAAATCCTGATCTTAAAGTTTTGATTTTTACGGGACTTGAAGAGGATCTGCATGGCCTTAAATTTATTAAAGCGGGTGCTAACGGATACCTAAGCAAACTGAGTGAAGAGGAAGAGGTAAGGGAAGCGATCACAACTTTTATAGAGAAGGGAGAATATTTTTCTGACCTTTTAAGAAACTTATTGGTACAGCTTGTTTACAATCCGGACCTGATAAGCCCTCTCAACAGTTTGACCAAACGGGAACTGCAGATTGCAGAACTCTATGCTGAGGGATATGGAAACCTTGAAATTTCAAACAGCTTGAATATCAAACAGAATACAGTAAGCACAATTAAAAAAAATATCTTTGAAAAACTAAAGATAGAGAATATGGTTGAACTGGTAGACCTCATAAAAACACACCACAAACTATAGCAGTCTGTAGGATATTCTTCACTTTTTATTGTCAGAGAATTTGTTTTATCGATAAATATCTATAAGTAAATCGAGATGTATCGATGGGGTTTATAGAAGATTTTATTTTGTAATGTTGTTCCTTTGTACTGTGAAATTTAAGTAATGAAAAAAGTAAATGAAAAAGCTTATTCAGATTTTAAATTTCATACACAAAACAACAAATGATTATAACTATATAATTAATAAACGATAGTTATAAAAACACAAATGATGAAATTAATAAAACACTGATGAAATTAAACGGAGTGATGAATAACCTTAAACGGGCTTCTTAAAAAGCCAAATGAAAAACACAAATACATATAAAGAGGTTCTGTTGAAAGGTTATAATTACAAAACAAAAAAGGAGGCATACAGCCTCCTTTTTTGTTTTTTTATCATTTGATAAATTGATGTTGCAATCTATATCTTAGTTTTGTACCCAAAAAGATGTCAGGAGAAAAAGATCTGGCCGTTCTGCTTCAGAATATGGAACCAATATTAAATGCCGGAGAATATGTGTTTTGTGCTGTTGAAACCCCCAGAGAGATTCCGGATATAGAAAAGATCTTATTTTTCTTTCGGGAAACTGAGGCGGTTACCATTGTTTTAAAAAAAGAGGTTGCAGATGAATGGAGTATGACTTACAGTTATATTGCTTCATGGATTACTCTGAATATTCATTCTTCCCTGGAAGCTGTAGGGCTAACGGCAGCCTTTGCAAATGCGCTGAAACAGAAAAATATCAGCTGTAATGTAGTTGCTGCTTATTTTCATGATCATATTTTTATTGCAAAAGAAGATGCTGAAAAAGCAATGAAAACTCTCCATGTCTTGAAAACGGTCTAAGAACTTTCAAGAAATCATCTTTAAACTTTCGCTTCAAATTTTCACCTTCAAAAATGTCTAATTGAATTCCTAAAATGTCCTGTTGATAAAGCTTTTGAATGTTCTGCCAGTTTTTATGTTTTATGTTTGCACCATAATCAAACAAAAATAAACAATGAAAACAATCAGAAAAATTTCAGCCGTTAGCCTGCTATGCTTAACTCTTTTTACCGTAGTGACAGTGTCCTGCACTGAAGAAAATGAACCTCCCACGGTACAGGAGATACAAAACAGAAACCACCAAACTGCCAAAACCCAATTCATAAACGTTAAAGGAAATGCCATTGCATACCGCGTTTTAGGAAAAGAAGATGGAATTCCATTAGTTCTTCTGCCGGGATTAGGCGGTTCAATGGATGACTGGGATCCTGCAGTGACTGATGGACTGGCCAAAAAATATAAAGTAATTATCTTCGATAATAAAGGAGTTGCTTCTTCAAAGGGAATTACCCCCAATACTGTTCAGGCAATGGCCGATGATGCTGTCGATTTTATCAATGCATTGAATTTGAACAAAGTGAATATCATGGGATTTTCCATGGGTGGTTTTATTGCACAGAGAATAGTACTGACCCACCCTTCATTAATTAATAAAGTGATTTTAACCGGAACAGGACCTCAGGGGGCAATCGGATTATCGAACTTACCTAATATTATTGCGGGAACAGCGGGATTAAGTCCTGAAGCTTCCTTTCTGAAATTTGGATTTACAGAGTCGGCTCAGAGTACTGCGGAAGGAAAAGCATCTTATGCAAGAATCCAGCTTCGTACAGTAGATAGAGATCTTCCATTAAATGATAATGCTTCAAATTCACAATTTACAGCGGTATTGAGCTGGGCCCAGCCTAGCGCTGATGCTCTTACGGAAATAAAAAAAATCAAAAATCCGGTATTGATTGTGCACGGTGAGAATGACCTTCCAGTGTCTGTTCAGAATGCTAAAAATATGGCTCAGAACTTAGATCAGGCAGAATTGGTGATTTTCCCGGATTCAGGACATGCCTCTTTCTATCAATACCATGATATGTTTGTAGGGAAAGCGATTGAGTTCCTAGGGAAATAAATTTATTTTTTTTAAAATTCATATTAATAAAAAACTCGCTGTGGAATTCAGCGAGTTATTGTTTTTATTGATGAAAAACTTAGTTGAATTTCTTTACAGCTTCTACACTTACAGGAGTAAAAAAGTTAATCATATTTCCATCCGGATCACAGAACAGAAGTGATCTGTTTCCCCAGGGCATTGTTGTAGGTTCCTGAATAATATCCGAAGCAATACTTTTTATTCTTTCATATTCTTCATCTACATTTTTAACCATAAATTCAATAATAGTTGATTTTGTTCCTGCGAACTCTGTAAGACCTTCTGAAAACATTTGCATCGTCCGGGTACTTCCGATCGCAATAGTTATAGAATCTGTAGAAAGCTCTGCAAAATCTTCAGTATACCATCTGGCAGTTGCTCCCATGGTTTGTTCGTAAAATTCCACTGCTGCTTTGATGTCTTTGCTGATGAGTCGTAATGAGGTAAGTTTCATAGGGTATTTTTTGTTTAAACTAATTTTAAACAAAGGTAATAGGTAGTTATGACAACAGATTGTCAGTAGAAGAATTGAAGCTTTTTAATTTAAATCATTTTACTAATAAAAATTAGCAATATGAAATAATTGCTTAAAGGTGATTATTGTTCTGTGTAATACGGTATGATAAACCATTGTACAGATATTATTCCTTGAAAAGAAAGTTGAGATAACCAGAATAAAAAAGGATATTCCGGTGATTGGAATATCCTTTTAAATTTATGGAGTTACAGGCTGGATCACAAAAGTCTCCGTATCTGTTGTATGGGCGGAAAAATAGCCCAAAGCTCCGTTGTTGATATTACTTGGTGGGTTGGCTGGAGTAGTGCCTCCGCCATTACCTCCGGAAATCTGAAGCAGAGCACTATAGTAAGTGAATATATTGTTATCAATAGACTGCATTTCTACATGGATTTTGTCCCCCACAATCACTTCATGGTCTCTTCCTTTGTTATCGTCATTTGGCAGAATCAGAGGTTGTTGATTAGGCATTCCGTTATTTACATTGTCTGAAAAAGTATTCATGTATTTTTTAGGAAGATCATTGATCGTAAAACTGAAAAGATAACGGTTCCCAAGTGGCATCGGATCTGTAAAGATTGGTAAGAGAGTATACGTAATTTTATCACCGAACTTGAACGAACTCTGTTCAAGCCCGTCAAAATGAACATTTTCAGGCATTCTGCTCTGAGCAGTATACTGTTTTCCTTCCGCCTGTACTTTCAACGTGTAAGTTCTGCCAGGCGTTCCTACAAAAGTGGTGGTTTGATACATTCCGTTTCCTGCATACTGAAGCGTTTCAGTCTGCCCCATATCATCACTTAAAACAACCTGAGCTCCTGTGACAGCAGGATATTGATTAGGTTCTGAAAAGCTAACTGATTTTGTAATTTTTACCGTATAAGGTCCTGATTGATTCGTTACATTCCCTTCGATGACAATATTTCCGCTCTGATTATTCAGATCCAGATCAATCTCTTTTTCACAAGAGGTTAATGCAAAGAGAGATAATATGATATAAAAAGTATTTTTCATGATTTAGAATTTGAAGTTATAAGTGATATTGGGTACCCAGCGGAACAAAGAGGTCTGCATCGCACGTGTTGTTCCGGGACGGTCAGGATTGTCTTCGAAATTGATGGTATAGGCATTCTCTCTACCGTATAGGTTATAAATACCGAACGTCCATGAACCACGGAATCGCTTATTGGAAGTTGGTTCATAAGTTGCACTCAGATCCATTCTGTGATACGCAGGCATTCTGTCAGCATTTCTGTTGCTGTACTGGAATATTGTTTGACCGTTCAGCTCATATTTTCCGGTAGGGAAGGTAACGGCATTTCCTGTGCTGTAAACAAACAATCCTGAGAAGCTCCATTTTGGATTAAGCTGGTAAGTGGCAACAATGGATAGATCGTGGGTTTTATCCATTCTGGCATTATACCATTCATTATTATTAATTCCGTTGATCTTTCTTTCCGTTTTAGAAAGGGTATAGGAAATCCATCCTGTAAGTTTTCCGCTTTTCTTTTTAGCAATAAGTTCCAGACCATAAGCTCTTCCTTTTCCGAACAACAGTTCACTTTCTACATCAGATCCGGCATCAAACCCAATCTGAGCTCCGTTTTTGAAGTCGATTTGATTTTTCATGGATTTGTAGTAAACTTCAGCATTCAATTCATAATTATTGTTGTTGAAATTCCTGCTGTAGCCCACACTGATCTGGTCTGCAATTTCAGGTTTTACCGTATAGCTGCTTCCTATCCACTGGTCAGTAGGATTTCCACTGTTGCTGTTGCTTAAAAGGTGAAGATTCTGTGTGTTGCGGGAATAGCCTCCCTTCACACTGCTTACTTCATTGATGCGGTAGTTCGCACTGATTCGCGGCTCAGGATTCACATACGTTTTTCCGAATTTTCCTTTCTCTAAGAATTCACTGTCAGTAAGTATCCCGTTTTCATAGGTATTAAATGTATCTCCTCCCAATACACTGAATATGGAAAGTCTTACTCCGTAATTGATGGTTAACTTTTCCGTTGCTTTAAAATCATCGTTAATATAAACCGCATTTTCCCATGAGTATCTCGGATTTCTTGGAAAACTGCTCACCGTAGTACCGGAAGCACTGCTAGGAGTAAGAGTATGATAAATAGACTGAAGACCGAAACGTACAGAATGCTTATTCCCGGCAAACCAGGTGAAGTCCTGCTTAAGGTTCCAGTCACGTATTTTTGAATTTAAATCAAATACAGTATCATCATTTTTAAGACTGATTTTATAATCATAATTACTGTAGATGAAAGATGTATTGGAGAATAGCTTGCTGCTGATAATGCTGTTCCATCTTAATGTGGCTGTTGTATTTCCCCAGTCTGTATTGAACGTATCTCCCAACCCCAGAACATCTCTTCCGAAGTATCCTGAAAGATAAATACGGTTATTTTCATTGATCTGATAATTGGCTTTCAGGTTAAGATCATAAAAGTATAACTTGTTATCCTTATAATCTTTGTTCGTTTTAAGAAACAAATCGGCATAAGTTCTTCTTCCCGAAACAATGAATGATGATTTTTCTTTCTGAATAGGGCCTTCTACACTCAGCCTGCTGCTGATCAGACCGATTCCTCCATTCAGGTTATAGTCTTTATTATTTCCGTCTTTCATTTTTACATCCAGAACAGAAGAAAGGCGGCCCCCATATTGGGCGGGGCTGTTTCCTTTAATGATGCTGGCATCTTTCAGGGCATCACTGTTGAATGTACTGAAAAACCCAAGAAGGTGAGATGCGTTATAAACCGGAGCTTCATCCAGTAATATCAGGTTTTGATCAGTAGCACCACCTCTTACACTAAATCCGCTGCTTCCTTCACCGTTACTTTTGATACCCGGTAAAAGCTGTATGGTTTTCATGACGTCCTTTTCCCCAAAAAGGACAGGCAGTTTTTCAATATTTTTAATGCTTAATGTTTCCGTTCCCATTTGAGCGGATGTTAAATTTTTATCCTTTTTGACAGCGGATACCACTACTTCGTCAATTGTTTTTGTAACTTCTTCCTGCGGCAGAAGAGGAAGATCAAGTTTTATATTCTGATCTACTGTAATCTGCTGTTCAAAATCTTTATATCCCGGATTGGAAATAATGATGGTATAATTGCCTGCAGGTAATGATAGAGAATAAAATCCATATTCATTGGCTGCAACGTTGATGGAAGGATCTTCACTTACTTTTACTGATACTCCGATTAACAGCTCACCGTTTTTTTTGTCTTTCACAGTTCCACTTACAGAATAGGTCTGTTGGGCTATTGCCAAGGTGCTGAAACAGAGCGCTGCGGTGGCAGCGGTAATTTTTAAAAAGGATGTTTGCATTAGTTTATTTTAAAGTAGTAGATCTCTTGTATAGGAATTAATGTTTTGTTGATGTACGATTAGTTAGATGAATAGTGAATTTGTTACATGTAACAAATTAATTATGAAATAAATCCATTGAAAAAATGTGTTTTTAAAAATGGTAAAAGCAAGAATAAAATAAGACTGTTACATAAAAAACAATGTTATGCATTGTATGTTGATTTATTAATTGTTTTTTAGTTAATTATGTTAAAAAATAAATTATTAACGGTTGTTATGTGAACTTTATTGCTATTTGTTATAAAAATTATACACCAGAACATTTAAAGGATTTTTATATCCTGTGATGTAAAGACTTTTTTAGCTTAAAAACGCTCCTTTAGAGCTTTTGATCGGAATTTTAGTCTTATCTTGGCTAAGAATTAAGAGGAAAGAGTATGGAAAATGTAAAAATATGGATCAGGAAAAATGCCTCCACTGCAGTACTGACAATATTGTTCATTATCGTGTTGGTGAATAAAGATGCAAAAGCATGGCTGATGAGACAGGTTGCTTCCACGGGAATCCTCAATTCCAGTATATCCGAATCAAAAGAGAGTCAAAATACTTCAGCAAGGATTTCTTATGCTGGGTTTATGCTGAAAAATGAAGAAGGAGTTGTTATTGATACTTCTGCTTTACAAAATAAAGTGGTCTTCATTAACTTTTGGGCGTCTTGGTGTCCACCCTGCAGAGCAGAATTTCCCTCCGTTCAGAAGCTGTATGATCAGTATAAAAATAATCCGGACATCGTATTTCTTACCGTAAATCTTGATGATAACACGGCTCTTGGAAAATCTTATTTAAAGGAAAAAGGCTTTACAGTTCCTTTTCTGGTGCCGGCTGGCAATATTCCCGGAGTACTTTACAGTGGATCATTACCCACAACGGTAGTGCTGGATAAAAAAGGAGAAATACGTCTGCATCATAAAGGATTGGCAGATTATAGTAAAGATTCTTTTTACCAGCAGATTGATGAACTGTTGAAGCAAAAGCCTTAATTTTTACAGCTTATGATTTCTTTTGCCATATTAACTCTAGTAGAAATAGAATCTGAAATATTGAAAGTGAAAAGTCCTGTGCAGAATTTTTCCAAAACAATACCATTTCCTTTCTCTGAACGGTACAGGAATTGGGTCACTCAGATACCAACAGCAGAAATATCTTCTGAAACGGTCCTGTATAATTCGGTTGAGGCTGTCAATGAGAATAAAGAATTTGCTCTTACTGATTATTGGTGTTTTGCAGGTAACGGGCAGGGCGATCGATGGTTTCTGAATACTGATGATCAGGTTTTTTTCTATAATCATGATTATGATGAAAAGATGGAACCTATGAATATTAATTTTGAAGAATGGTTGCAAATGGCTTTTGTTATCCGCCAGTTGGATATGTATTTCGATGAATACGGCAACATCCCGGAACCTGTTCAACAAGAGTTTTATAAAACCTTGAATAGGCTTCATCCAGCATTAAGTGATATTTATCCGTTTACATTTTAACACTGTTTATATCATCAAGACAATGAATTTAAATGTCTTGATGATAAAAGAGTACTTTTATACTACAAGAAATAGAACATGCTGCATTTGCTAAGGTCTCACATTGAAAAAATAATTCCTCTTAATGATGAAGAATTTGAATTCATATCATCCTGTTTTACCTATAAAAAATATAAGAAACATCAGTTTTTAGTACAGGAAGGAGAAACGGTGCCTTATAATTATTTTGTTCTGAAAGGCCTTCTGAAACTGGTTTACACTGATGAAACCGGAAAAGAACACATTATTGGATTTGCAATGGAAGACTGGTGGGAAACAGACTTTCCGGCTTACTATCAGCAAACTTTGGCAACGATGTCTTTAGAATGTCTTGAAGATACGGAAGTATTGTGTCTTCAGTTAGATGACTATAAAAAACTCTGTGCCCATCTGCCAAAACTGGAACATTTTTTTCTGGAAAAAGCATATATGGGATTTATTACCGCTCAGCAGCGAACCATTTCCATGATGACAACCGGAATAAAAGAGCGGTATGACCAGCTTTTGAAAAAATATCCTTCCCTTGTTCAACGTGTTCCGAAATCTCTTTTAGCTGCTTATTTAGGCGTTTCCAGAGAAACTTTAAGCCGCCTTCCACTGTAAAACTGTGATGGAACTCACACAATAATCGTGATCCGGATCACAGGGATTTGCTGTATTTGTTCTGCAATTTTGTACCGTAACATATAACAAATTCATACAATGGAAAAAAGAACGGTTAACCCATGGAAATGGCAGGATGAAAGAAGTTATTCTCAGGCTGTAGAGGTAAAAAATGTTGAAAGTACTTTATACTGCTCAGGACAAGCGGCTATTGATCCTGATGGAACGTCCAGTGATAAGGATATGAAATCGCAGCTGGAACAGGCTATTGGCCAATCTGGAAGAAGTAATCCGCATAGCGGGATATGAATGTAACGGCATCGTAAGATTAAATATCTATACAACTTCTACTGAAGAACTCTGGCCATATTTTCCAATTCTTCAGGAATGGATTGCCGAACATAAAATTCAGCAGGCTGTAACAATGCTTGAAGTAAAAGCTTTGTTTGAAACTTTAAAAGTGGAACTTGAAGCTACAGTCGTAAAATAAATGAGAAATTGGGCTTAAAAAAATAAACCTTCAAAATATAATTTGGAGGTTTTTTCCTACATTTATCCTAACCAATTACTATATCCAAAGATCTTATGAATATTCAACTTTTTTCAAAAAATGCTTTAATAGGTGGAGCTACACAGGGTATTGGCGCCGGAATTGCCATAGAGCTGGCAAAATGCGGAGCCAATGTTACGGTTATGGCCCGAAATGAAACAAAACTTAAAGCCTTCGTTTCTTCACTGCCGGTCATCAATCCTGAACAAAAACATGAATATCTGGTAGCCGATTTCTCGGACTTTGAAAATTATAAAAAAATTATAACAGGATATTTTAATGACCATTCTGTTGATATTCTGGTTAATAATACAAACGGTCCGGAGCCAGGGTTGGCACTCGATAAAAATCCAGATGATTATCAGAAAGCGTTTGATCTTCTTTTTAAAACGGTTTGTGAAACAACATTATTGGCTTTACCTCATATGATCCAACAGAAAAAAGGCCGTATTATCAATGTTTCTTCTTTATCAGTTAAGGAACCTATCGGAAATCTGGCGCTGTCAAATTCTATCCGTTCTGCGGTAATTGCATGGGCAAAAACCCTTTCGAATGAAATTGCACAGCATAACATCACCGTGAATAATGTTCTGACAGGATATTTTGACACCGAAAGAATCCAAAATCTGGTTACCCATGAAGCTCAGCAAAGCGGTGCTCCGGCGGAAGAAATAAAAAAGGCAAGAGAAAATAAGATTCCTATGAAAAGATTCGGGCAGCCGGAAGAATATGGACATCTGGTGGCTTTTCTGGCTTCAGAATATGCCGGATATCTCACCGGAACAAGTATTCCTTTGGACGGAGGGCTGAATAATACCTATTAAAATGTAATAAACCATTTCCCCCGGTTGTCATATCAATATTGAAAATATTATATGAAAAACTGGTCTTTTAAAAAATGGAACACCGTACTGGGTTGGTTCCTCTTCGTTATTGCACTGATCACTTATCTTTCAACAATGGAGCATTCCCTGAGCTTTTGGGATTGCGGAGAATATATTTCTTCTGCGGTAAAACTTGAGGTGACTCATGCTCCGGGAGCCGCCTTATTCCAGATTATGGGAGCTGTAGTGAGTATTTTTGCATTGGGGAAGGAAGAGCATTATTCCCTTGTGATCAATGCGATGTCAGCAGTATTCAGTGCATTTACTATTCTGTTTCTGTTCTGGACAATTACCCATTTTTTAAGACGGCTTTTGAATAAAGATTTTGACGATGTTACCAGATCGCAGGAAATTTCAATCCTGTTTGCCGGGGTTATTGGGGCTTTATGTTTTACATTTTCAGATACATTTTGGTTTTCAGCAGTAGAAGGGGAGGTATATGCAATGGCTTCTCTGTTTATCGCATTGTTGGTCTGGTTGATCACCAAATGGGAGAATGAATCTAAAGCTGCTGACAGCGAGAGATGGATCATTCTTATTTTCTTTACAATAGGACTTTCCGTAGGCGTGCATATGATGTGTATGCTGGCAATTCCGGCCATATGTTTGGTATATTACGCCCGAAACTATACTTTTTCCTGGAAGAGTTTCATGACTGCCAATATGATTACATTAGGAATTCTTGTATTCGTATTCAAGATTATCTTCCCTTTGGTCATGACAATTTTTGGAAAACTTGAGATTTTCGTTGTAAACGGGTTGGGACTTCCTTTCCATTCAGGAACAATTGTGGCGTTTGTTCTTATGACAGCAATCAGTTATTTCTTGATTAAATACGCAAGAAAAACGAAAAAAAAAGTTTATCAGACCATCGTTTTATCCCTTGTGTATATGATGATTGGTTTCTCTTGCTGGCTGGTGATTCCCATCAGGGCAAATGCCAATCCGCCGATGAACCTCAATGATCCGGATACTGCAATAGGAATGAGAGATTACTATAACAGGGTACAATATGGTGACTGGCCTACAATTTACGGACAAAACTACACTGCATTTCTCGACAAAAACGGATTGGAAAAAGATGAAGACGGAAGCTACAAAAGAGATGTGACAGGAGATATTTATGAAAAAGATGAAAAAACCGGAACCTACAGAAAAACCGGGGAACGTTTCAATTATGTGTTCAATAAATCACACATCAGCTTTATGCCGAGGATGTTCAATGAGGATAAAGAAGTGACCGCAAATTATATCGCCTTGTATGGTGCTCCTGATTTTACCTTCAATTATGATAATGAAGACGTAGCAGACAATCCGGAAGCTAAAAGGATTTTTGATGAACTGAGAGCAAAATATGAAGGAGATTCCATCACAGCAGAAGATTACCTGAAAGTAAAACCTTATGATCTTATCAAGGTACAACGTCCTTCTTTTGCTCAGAATATGGATTATTTCATCTCTTTCCAGAACGGATACTATTTTGTTCGATATCTGATGTGGAATTTCGTCGGAAGACAGAACGATCTTGAGGGACATATGGAAAATACCAATGGCAATTGGATCTCAGGATTTTCTTTTATTGATAATGCGTTGTTGGGTGATCAGGATCATATGCCGGCTAAATTTAAAAATGAAAGTACTGTCAAGTTTTTCTTTCTGCCATTGATTTTAGGACTTATAGGCTTCTTTTTCCAGCTGAACAGGGACTTCGGGAGATTTTATGCTATTCTTTCTCTGTTTGTTCTTACAAGTATGGGAATCGTCTTCTATACCGGGGTAAAACCATTTGAAGTAAGAGAAAGAGATTACGCGATGGTAGGTTCGTTCTATGCCTTTGCCATCTGGATCGGTCTGGGAGCAGGAGCTGTACTTTGGCTGATTCAGTCTAAACTTAAATCTAATGCGGCTAATATTGTTTTGGGAATAATGTTGTTGGGAATTCCTTTTATGATGGGGTTCCAGAATTATACTTCTCATGACAGGAGTAAAAAGACTGCAGCCCGTGATTATGCTTATTCATTTTTACGTTCGCTGCCCAAAGATGATATTATTTTCATTTATGGTGATAATGATACTTTTCCCGTATGGGCGATTCAGGAGACAGAAAGATTCAGAGATGATGTGAAAACGGTTAATTTTACCCTTTTAGCCACTCCATGGAATATAGACCAGGTAAAAAGAAGAACATACAATGCCAGGGGAATTCCGGGAGCGCTAACTCATGAAGAGTACAGGGATGGTGTCAATGATCAGGTTTATCTGATGAAAAAAGAGGATTGGGAAGGTATTTTCAAAATGTTGAAAGAGCAGGGTGCACCAGACACTACTTTTCAGGAATTCAGAAAATACCTTACTCAGGATTCTCTGACGCTGAAAGATGCTATCAGATTCCTTCAACTTAAATCATCCGAAAAAGATGAATTGCTGAAGATGTATTTCGGGGAAAAGCAATATGAGAAATATAATATTCTTCCGGTAAGTAAATTTATTCTTCCCGTAAATAAGCAAAATGCTGTAAAATCAGGGATCATCAATAAGGCTGATCTTTCCAAAGCGGTAGATCAGATTATCATCAATTATGAAGCGAATACTCTTTACAAAAGCAATCTGATGATGTTGGATATGCTGGCCAATTTCGACTGGAAACGTCCTGTAAATTTCTCATCAGGCGGAATGTATGACAGTGAGAATATTTTTTATCTTGATGAATATCTGCAGTTTGATGGATTCAGTTACAGATTGGTTCCTATTCACACGCCTCAGAGTCCGGATGGGGATAAAGGAAGGGTGGATGCCAATTCACTTTATCAGGTGGTGAAAAACTTCAGATGGGGAAATTTTAAAGACCTCAGTGTTTATTATAATGAAACCGCAACTTCCAATATTTTAGGCTACAGAATGTCAGTAAGCAGGGCTGTATCTGCACTTGTGGTTAATGGACAGAAAGCTAAGGCGTTAGAGCTGTTGGATCTTGCGGCAAAAGAAATTCCTGTTGAAAAATACAATGACCCAAGATCATTAAGTTCAATGGTAACCGGATATATTGTTGCAGGGCAGGAGCAGAAAGGTCTTCAGTTGGCAGAAACCCTTAAGAAAGGGGTATTTGAAGAATATGATTATTATCAAAACCTTTCTCCGACATTTAAAGCAGCAGCAAGAAAACAGATGAGGTCAAAACCAATGGAATATGCATTAGTGGTTTCCGCAGTTACAGAAGCCTACAAAACGTTGAGACAGAATGAAAAAGCACATGCCTATCTTTTGCGATCAATAGAACCAATTGATAAAAAGTTCAGAGTTTTTATAAAAGGACTGCAGCAAATGAGCAAAGAAAAAGCGATTAAAGAATCAGAAAATGTCCGCCAGATTGCTCCTTTTTACCAGTATTTGTTCAATGTCATGGAGCCTTTTGATTCTGCTTATTCCAGAAAAAAAGAAATTGAAATTACCAATGCTATGATGAAAGCAACCCAATAAATTATAAATGGAAAAGCCTTTAAATTCAATATTTAAAGGCTTTTGTTTTTGTTTTAGAAAGTCATTTATTGTAAAGCAGTTTACCCTGTTATGCTTTGAGAAGTTTTATTACTTTTCCTCAGGTCTGAAGGCCTGGACTGGGTAAATTCACGAAAAGTATCACTAAAGGCGCTAATGGAGCTGTAGCCTACATCATCAGCAATTTCATTGATAGGTTTGTCTGTATTTAAAAGTAGCTCAATAGCTTTGATGATTCTTAACGTTTTCAGGTATTGAAGAAAAGAAATATCCATATCTGCTTTGAAAAGTCGGGACATAGAGCGTTCACTCAGTCCGAATCTGCTGCTTACATTGGCCAAAGTAAGTTTTTCCCCGATATTCCATTCCAGATAAGATACAATTCTCGTCATCTGCTTGTTGTGAGTAGCAGGAAGAATAATGGGTAACGGCTGTTGATGAGTTTTTGGCAGAATTTTTTTTAAAGCTGCCAGAAATTCAAAATTTTCGTCTTTTGCGGTAACATGTTTTTCATCCCATATTTCAGTATACTTTATCATCTGAATCAGCAGTTCCGATGCAGGATAGATTCCAAGTCTGCTGTAGAAAGGATCTGAGAAGTCATCATGAGCATAGAAATAAAGAGAACGCAGAACAGTGGCGGAGTGCCCGATCTCTAAAATATGTTCCATTCCCTGCGGAATCCAGAAAAAATGCCGGGCCGGAACCACATACGTTCTGTTGTTGATCGTAATATAGGCAATACCACCTTCTACATAACTCAGCTGTCCTTTTGTATGCTTGTGGAAAGGAATCAGTTTTTCCGATTTTTCGTGCATAACAAATACACTTTTGTCGTCTTTATCAATATCCGGAAGTGCAGCAATTAATCCCATAAAAAATATAAAATACCAATGAAAATGCAAATATAATAATTTGGCCGGAATCATGTAAAAGTTGACTATTTTAGATAAATATAATTTCCGGATTGAAGATAAATTTGCAGTGCAATAATTCAAAAATTCAAATGAAAATTTATGTCGCCGGATTGCTGATGCTGGGAGTTTCCTACACAATATCAGCTCAGACAGGCAGTCCAACAAAGGATACTCTACGGCTCTCCTTACAAGATGCATGGCAAAAAGCTGAAGAAAACAGCCGTCACATCAGAATTAATACTATCAACCTTGACATTGCTGAAGCGGAAGTAAAAGATGCGAAAAGAGAACGGCTTCCGGAAATAGAAGTTAAAGGTTCTGCCGAAAAAGCGTCCAACATTCCTATCTATGAAAACGGAATCTTTTCCAAACCGACCCAGCATGAAGTCATTCACACGCTTTACCGGGCCAGAGCAGATTTTTATCTGAACATTTATAACGGAAACAAGCTGAATCTTAAGATTAAGGAAAACCAGACCCTTCAGAAAATTAAGGATATCCAGAAAGAGCAGTCTGTTTCTGATATTCATTACAGAACGGCAGCTCTTTATCTTGAACTTCAGAAAACTTTAATTTTCAGAAACCTTATCCAGCAAGATATTGCCGATCAGAAAGCACAGCTTAAAGAAATTCAGGCCCTTTATAAAAACGGGGTCGTTTTAAAAAGTGATGTTTTAAGGATTGAGCTTGAGCTTTCAAAGCGAAAGATGGCTTTGGTGACCATAGAAAATGATATTCTCCTTGCTACACAAAAACTGAACATTATCCTGGGTATTCCTGATGAGCAGATTGTCATTCCTGAAGCACCATTTAATCAATGGAATGAAAATATTACTTACAGCGACTATTTGAAACTGGCAATGGATCACTCTTTCAGTTATCATGTCTCTGAACAACAGACAGAACTGAGTAAGATAAAGCTGAAGCAGGTAAAAGCTAATGTAAGACCTAAAATCGGGATGTATGGTGAATTTTACTATGCCAATCCGCAGATTTTTCTTTATCCCTACAATCCTTATTGGTATTCATTAGGAATAGTGGGAATTAAGGCTTCATTTTCCATTTCTTCCCTTTATCATAATACCCATAAAGTAAAAGCCGCACAGCTGGAATTTGAAAAAGAAGAGGAGGTACACAAGGATACTGAGGATAAAGTAAGACAGCAGGTGAAAGAAGCCTATCTGAGATATCAGGAAGCTCTTG
This sequence comes from Chryseobacterium sp. MA9, assembly GCF_024399315.1. Taxonomy (NCBI): domain Bacteria; kingdom Pseudomonadati; phylum Bacteroidota; class Flavobacteriia; order Flavobacteriales; family Weeksellaceae; genus Chryseobacterium; species Chryseobacterium sp. MA9. The sequence continues at coordinate 363,565 of NZ_CP075170.1, forward strand.
AGCAGATAAAGGTAGCAGAAGCCAATGTTACCCAGGCCAAAGAGAATGCGCGCATTATTAAGAATACCTACTTCAGTCAGACTTCTCTTATTACAGAGCTGCTGGATGCAGATATACAGCTTCTTCAGACAAAATTTGAACTGGAAGCAGCAAAAATTATGGCACAGAACAATTATTATTTACTACAAAACATTACAGGCGTTTTATAATACAATGAAAAAAAAATATACTCCCACCGATAGATTAATTACAAAGATCACAGGATGGATCTCAGTTGCAATCGTTGCCGCACTTGCCGTATGGGGCGGTTTTACTCTAAAGAATTATTATACATATGAACAGACCAATGATGCACAGGTTCAGGAATATGTAAACCCTATTATTTCAAGAGCCGGAGGATTCATCGTAGCCGTGAAATTTGAAGAAAACCAGGAAGTTAAAAAAGGGGATACGCTTCTGATTATAGATAACCGTGAATATATCCTTCAGCAAAAACAGACTCAGGCAGCTCTTCAGAAAGCCCGCGCCCAGCTGAAAGTACTGGAAAGCAATACAGGTACCACAGAAAAGGAAGCCGCTGCAGCAATGGCTCAGATAGATGCCAATAAAGCAAAAGTATGGAAGCAGCAGCTTGATTATAACAGATATAAAAAACTCTATGATGAAGAATCTGCCACAAAACAGCGGCTTGAAGATGTAAAAGCAACTTTGGATGTAAATGAAAGTGATTACAAATCTTCTCAGGATAATTATGCTGCTTCGAAATCAAAAATAAATGATATTCAAGCGGAAAAAACAGTTGTACTGGCAGAAATTACAAGACTGGAAGCACTGCTGGACCGCCATAAACTGGATGTAAGCTATACCGCAGTCACTGCTGCTTATGACGGAAGAATGGGAAGAAGAACCGTTGAAGTAGGGCAGATGATTGATGCCGGAGAAACGCTGGCATTTATTGTTAATAATGAAACGGACAAATGGGTGGTTGCAAATTATAAGGAAACACAGATCAAGGATATGCATATCGGGGATCATGTGAAAATTGTAGCAGATTCTTATCCTGACAGAGAATTTAAAGGAACCATCATTTCGCTATCCCCGGCTACAGGATCAAGTTTTTCATTGCTGCCACCGGATAACTCTACCGGGAACTATGTGAAGATTGTACAGCGTATTCCTGTAAGAATAAAAGTAGATGGAGTAAGGAAAGATATTGATGTCCTGAAAGTGGGAATGAATGTGAATGTATATGCCGATAAAAGACATTCTAATGGCTAAAAGACAAATGCCGTTTTTCAAAAGATGGGCACCCGAATGGCTGATCAAGATCATTCTCTTTTCAATGACTCTTCCGGGAATCATTATATTTTTTCTTCCTTTGGCTAATGTGAATGCAGCAGCGGGATATTATGGGAGTGAACCAGCGGATATTCAGTTTTCTGTAGCACTGTTTTATGCAGGATATGTAGGATTTTACAGTCTGGAAAGAAGGTTTTTCAGCTTTCTTGCTGCAAAGGAATACTTTCTTCTGTTTACCACACTGCAGATTTTGGCCTGCCTGGTATGTTATTTAACCTGTGAAATTTATATCCTGTTTCCGGTGCGTTTCATACAGGGAATGTTATTTGCAGGAAACGTGAATCTGTCACTGACTCTTATTTTTACGAGACTGAGCAGTGAAAGAGGAAGGGAGATTAGTTTTTCAGTATTCTTTGGAATCCTGATCTGTGCTCTGCCATTTAATAATCTGATTACTGCAGATCTTATTGATTCATATAATTTTAATATTGTCTATAAAACTGCTATATTCTCTTACCTGCCCGGGCTTATTTTCCTCACCCTTGCCATGAGCAATTACAGAACTCATGCGAGATTTCATCTGTATAAACTAGATTGGCAGAGCTTTGGGCTTTTCAGTACTATACTGGTACTGATAGGATATATTACCATTTTTGGACAGGAATATTACTGGCTGGAAGATAACCGGATTCTGGGAAGTGTCATAGGGATTGTTGTTTTGGGAGGAATATCCATTTTCCGCCAGCAGGCCATTAAAAGACCTTATATTGACTTACGGATTTTTAAATACAGAAATTTTAAAATAGGGCTGCTGATCCTTTTTGTAATGTATATCTGTCGGTTTGCATCAGGAATTGTCAACAATTATTTTGCTTCAGAACTGCATTTGGATCCTTTTCATATTTCCTATATAAATATTTTTAACCTTGCAGGGTTGGTTGTTGGGGTGATTATTGCCTGTTGTATGGTATTACAAAAGAAAAATATACGGTACATCTGGGGTTCCGGATTCTTAATGCTGTTGATCTTTCATGGATTAATGTATTACTCTTTTGATGTTCAGGCTGATGAGTTTAATTATTATATTCCGTTATTTCTTCAGGGATTGGGAGTAGGATTGATTATGGTTCCGACGATTATTTTTATTATTTCCTCAGTTCCTGCTATTATTGGTCCTTCAGCTGCAGCAGCTGCTCTGGCAGTCCGATACCTGGGATTCTGCATCAGTATAGCGCTGATCAATTTTTTTGAATTGTTTGAAAAAAGCCGCCATTATAATGCTTTTCAAGATCATTTAAGTGTTGTGGATCCGGCAGTCAAAAATTTTCTTCATTATCAGACCGCTAAACTTATTTCCAGAGGAATGCCTGAGGACAAGGCGGTAAAAGCTGCCAATAAGCTGCTGGTAGGAAGAATGAATGTTCAGGATCATGTCCGTTTTGCTATGGATTATTATGAAATAATGGTGTGGCTTCTTGCGGTTTCGCTGTTATTAATTTTTCTTTTTCCCTATTTGAACCGTACGGCTCTTTATTTGAAATCCCGAAGACTGTCGCCAGCTTAGGTGAAGTTTTTAATATTTTGAAAGTATAGCTTGTTAAGCTAATTTTATAGTAGAGTGCTGAGACTGTCTTCACAAGGCAGTCTCTTTTGTTATGGCAGAAAAAAATAAAAACATTTTGGCCGGAACTGCATGTTTTTTGTCATTGCAGACAAGGAACTTTCTCTCTACATTTGTACTCATACAGAACGAGATATGAAGAAAGAAGTGCAAAATACCGGGAAGAAAAACATAGTGCTTTTGGCATTACCACAGGTACAGCTGCTTGATATTGCCGGACCGTGGGATGTTTTTACATCAGCAAACCGTTTTTTGAACAGCGAAAAACAGAATTCCGGTTATCATGTTCATTTGGTATCCGGCACATCAGAAAAGATAATATATTCTGGTTCTGGAATGCCGTTATCATGCAGTTATACCATTTATGATATTGACTTTCCTATAGATACTTTACTCGTTGCTGGTACTAGTTTGAGTATGCTGGATGAGATTAGTCCCGATGTTTATCATTATCTTCAAAATATAACACCAGAAGTAAGACGGATGGGATCAGTATGTGTGGGAGCATTTGTACTTGCCAAAGCAGGTCTGCTGGATGGCCGACAAGTGACTACCCATTGGAAATTTGCAGATACATTGCAGAAATCCTACCCAAAGCTGGAGGTGAATGTCAATCCTTTTTTTATTCGTGATAAACCTATCTATACTTCAGGAGGTGTTTCGTCAGGAATGGATCTTGCATTGGCTCTTTTGGAAGAAGACTTTGGAAAACCTTTGGCCACAGAAGTTGCCCGGCATCTTGTTTTGCCTTTAAAAAGATCCGGAATACAATCGCAGTTTGGAGATGCACTGCCGGAATATGAAGTAATGTCTCCTTTTACAAAAGAAGTTCGGGATCTGTTGAAAGATAAGCTGGCAGAAACTATAACAATAGAATACATTGCAGAATTCCTGAACATGAGTGTTCGTAATTTTTCAAGAGTATTTGTAAAAGAATCAGGAATGACTCCCGGCAGATTTCTTGAAAAAATGAGACTGGATCAGGCTAAAAATATGCTGGAATATACTGAGATGAGTGTTGATATGATTGCCAATAAATCTGGATTTAGCAGCTCAGTTTCGCTTCGCAGAGTATTCCTTAAAAATATTTCCCTTTCTCCGGCACAATACCGGAAAGCATTCAAGACTACAGATTAATTTTTTTTTCTTACTGATTTAAAATGAAACTGATCATCATCAATGGTTGGCAGGAAAAACCTATGCCTTTATCTCAAATAACAATCTTAAAAATAATAGAATTATGAAAGACGTACAAAACAGTGAAACAATGAATGTAGCATTTTTAGTTTATGATCAGGTGGAAGTACTTGATTTAAGCGGCCCTTTGGATGTTTTTGTTAAAGCCAATGTCATACAACCCAATAGTTATTATTGCTTTACAGTCGGAAAAACAAAAGAAGCCATAAATACAGAAGCGAATACAATGATTGTTATTCCTACATATGACTTACAGACGTGTCCAAAGCCAGATATGATTGTCATTCCCGGAGCAAATCCTGATCAGATTATGAAATGTATTCAGGATAAAGATTTCCGCGAAACTGTACTGGAATGGATTAAAAATCATTATGATACCGGAACTGTTGTATTTACAGTATGCACGGGAAGTATGCTGCTATCCGGGACAGGTATGCTTGCAGGCCATGATATCACAACTCATAGTATGCTTCTAGATGTTTTAGAACAGCACAATCCGGAAGCCAATGTAATCCGGAATGTACGTTATATTGACCAGGAACAGCTGATAACTACTGCAGGAATTACAGCCGGAATTGATGCTGCTCTTTATATGATTGGAAAACGTCTTGGTCAGGAAACCGTGGATACCATTATTAAACTTTTTGAATACCAGAATGGTAAAGCTGATATTTCAATTTAATTAATTTGATTTTAAAATTTTCGCCGGCTTTTACAGCCGGCGAAAATAATTTTTAGAAAGTAATTAATCATGGAAACTGAATAGTTTAATACAAAGAGGAATAAGGCCGATTGAAACGGCAATATAAATAGCTACCCGAATATAATTAAGGGTTTTCCAAAGCAAGATTCTAGATATTATTTCTTCTGAAATAGAAGAAGATACCAGGTTTTGAAATTGTATAATGTTTGGCGCGAAAAATGTTAATGTCCAGACTCTTACAGCTGCATGAATGATGAATAAAGCTAAAAGCCAGTTCCTTACCGGATCAACTTTCCAGCAAAAAATAATGGCAAGAATGAAGGCGATTTCGTGAAGGGAATGAAGGATGATCCAAAAAATCTTCAGACTTGTTCCTTTTCCATCCTGAAGTATCTTAAAGGTTTCGGGTGGGGAAGAAGCCCATTTAGGCACAAATATAAGAGTTTCGAAAATCTGTGCACCATTCATAAGGAAGTAAAGCAATGTTGTAATACAAAGCCATATTTCTGCCCGGGCAATTGAAGTGACGGTTAAATTTTCCATGAGTTTATTATGGTTTTATGGGTTGTTTAAGTGATCTGCTGTTTCTTTCATGAGGATGGTTGCTTCCCTGAAATACCGCTCAATAGATTCTATTTCCTTTTGAGAAAAAGTAGCAATGAGGCTAAGCGTTTTTTGCTGTAGCTCATCGAAAATAGGTCCCAATAATTTCATACTGTTCTCAACATTTGGAATAATGATTACTTTTCTTCGATCCTCCCGGATAAATTGTCTCTTAAGAAGGTTCTTTTTTTCCAGACGGTCTATCAACCCTGTCACAGCGCCGGTAGTAAGACCTGTTAATTTTGATATTTCACCGGCTGTAATAGATTCATACTGCAAAATAAGTCCCAGATACTTGTGATCAGCACTGGAAAGTCCTGCCTTTCTGGCAATAGCTTCGTGCATAAAAATAGAAGCATCGGAGTACGCTCTGCTGGATTCGCGAAAATGCGTTATAGTATTTTTAGTCATTAATTTAATTATTTTATAATTATCTTAGTTGCTAAGATAATATTTGTTTTTGATCTAGTCAAATATTTTTATGGCCAAAAAAACTGTTTCATTGGCAAATCCCATTATTCCTAAGATTTTTATTGGAAAAAAATAATTAACGTAATTAATTTATAAACAGTTGTTTGACTTTTTAGCTGTAAATTTTATTGCAAAAAAGCATGGAAAAATTTGGAATTAAAGACTGTTTTTCTATCTTTGCAGTCCCTTAAACAAAGGGATTTACTTAAAAAAGTAAGTGGCCGACTCGGTAGCTCAGCTGGTAGAGCAATACACTTTTAATGTATGGGTCCTGGGTTCGAATCCCAGCCGGGTCACTTGTTGGGACAAATCTAAAAAAGATAGATTTGTCCCATTTTTTTGCTCTTTAATTCGTTAGTATTCTGATAGATAAGATGGATAGCTGAGTTTAATCTTGGAGTTCGATGTTGATTGCCATCAAATTCTAAATATTCGGGGAACATCGAACTTATTATTTGTCTCTTTTCTTCTGTATTGCCCTTCTGATAGCGTATGTCAAGATTTGCAATCTTTTTTAGCCCAGACTTAAATAGGTCTTTGATTTCGGTGTTTACAGAAGATAAATTATTCAGTCTTACTTCTAATTGTTCAATTTTTTCAGTGGTATATTTTTTTAGAAAAATATACTCATCAGCTTCAATATCACCATCAATCTTTTGGATAAGAGCTTTCCTCTTGCGATTGTTTAATTCTGCAATTTGATTTAATATATTTGTTCTTTCTGCGTTTTGAGTTTTCGTTTAGGAATGTGTGGAAGGCGGAGAAAGGGAAGAGCAGGAAGAGAGGGAGGGGATGTGAAAGCCTTTGTGAGAAGGCTTTTGCTTTCGGGGACAAAAGTATGTATTTAAAATAGTGGTTTAAATCAACTATTAAAGTTTCACCTTTTTTATTCACGGCCTTCAGGGAGTTGTCAATTTTAAATAAGGGTGGTATTTTGAGATTTTACATATCTCTGCGCAATACTTGCTGAATGTTTGGAGTATTTTATAAATACAAATATTTAAAATTTCAAAAAACAATAAAAATCACTTCCGAGAATGGTTTGCCCGTTATTCAAAAAAAACGGCTAAACTTAGCCGTTTTTTAATCAGTTACTTTCAAATGTTGTATTTGTCCGTCAACAATTTCGAAATGAAATTTTAATATAATTGGACTCCCAGGAAATGTACCTGAACACTCTGCAGATAAGACACTTGAACTGCCATTTTCTTCATAACTGACAGGCGTCATAACCGATTTGTAACGCTCGTTGGAATCTGCTATCCAATGCTCTATTTCTTTTCTTCCATTGTGTGTTTTTCCTTCATCAAAAACAACAGCTGTATCAGAAAAACAATTTGCGTAGGCAACGCTATTAAAATCGTTCTGAGCTTTTACTAATTCTGTGATTACTTTTGGTAAATTCATATTTTATTTTTTTTAAGATTATTAAATTGTTGGTACTGTGCCACCATCGATTACGAATTCAGTTCCTGATAAATAGCCGGCTCTTGGTGATACAAGAAAACTAACTAATTCAGCTACTTCTTTTGGTTCGGCAGGTCTACCGAAAGGTATTCCACCTAATGCATCTATTACACTTTGTTGCGCTTCTTCTACAGTACTGTTTGCGTTTCTTGCAATTTCGCCCAGCCAGGCTTCAGATGCTGTCGTATTGATCCAGCCTGGCGAAACAGTCAGAACCCGAACACCTTTAGGGGTAACTTCGTTTGATAAACTTTTACTATAGTTTCTCAAAGCTGCTTTTGCAGCTGCATAAGGCAAAGTTGAATCGTACAAAGGGAGTTTACCCTGGATGGAAGCAATGTGAATGATAACACCACTTTTCCTATCGATCATTTGTGGTAAAAAACCTCTGTCCAGTCGAACAGGAGCAAGCAAATTAGCTTGTAGAGTTGATTCCCAATCTTTATCTGTTAATGTAGTAAAGCCGCCGGCGGGTGTTGATGATCCACCAAGGTTATTTACAAGAATATCCAGCCTTCCATAAGTAGACAATACTTCGCTGATTACTTTTTGTGTTCCTTCTGCCTTGCTCAGGTCGGAGGCAATAAAATGCAGATTGCTGTTTTCTTTTTCAGGTGCATTTCTAGCAGAAATGATAACTGTTGCGCCAGCTTGTAGCAACCTTTCTGCAATTGCTTTTCCTGCTCCTTTTGTACCTCCTGTTACCAATGCAATCTTGCCTGATAACTCATTGTTGAAATTAAATTGTTCCATTTTTTAGAATTATTTATAGGACAAAATTGGGGTATAAAAACAGTTTGCACAAGTACGGAATTACGATTCATATAGGGATAAATTATTCCCCTATTGCACTAATCGGAACATACGTTTAATTTTGCAATATGTATGAGAGAAAAATAATACCGAACTTAAATTGCGGTCTTGATCTGATCGGTGAAGTACTGTATGGTAAATGGAAAATACGTTTGCTTTGGTTTATTGATCAGGGGCATAAAAGACCAAGTGAATTACAGCGTAAGATACCGGATGCAACACGACGGGTTTTAAACATTCAGTTAAAGGAATTGGAAGATCACGAATTGGTTACAAAGAAAATTTATCCGGTCGTGCCTCCAAAAGTAGAGTACAGCTTAACTGAGTTTGGTAAAAGTTTGATTCCTGTAATAAGTATTTTAGGTCAATGGGCAGATCAACATGAGGATCGGCTAAGAACGTTGATTTTAAAAAGAATTCAAGGTTCTGCTGATCTAGAAAATTTCAGCTAAATTAATCTCACAAAACGATCAGCCATGTAAGACAATAACACCCAAAAAAAGGGAATATTATTGCGATCACTGCGGTGGTCCCGGAAAATAGAATAACTTATATTATTAGTTAAGCTGTAGGTACTTCAGGGTAGGCTCATTTTTTTTAAATCTTTTTTAACCAAAGATGCCTAAATATGTAAGTAACATGTAGACAAAATTGTTTTAATTCTTGCATGGTAGTGAGCTTCTTCTGTCTGCTGGTTAAACAATCCAGCTGCATATATTAGAAAAAGTGTTAATTTTTTTTAATCGAATGATTATTCGATTATATTTGCAGAGTGAGATTAAAAGATGACAAAAAGGAATTGATCATTCGGCAGGAAGCCATAAAGATGATCGTCGAAAGTGGCTTTGATGGATTTAGTATGCAGAAACTGGCAAAAAAGGCTGCTATTTCTCCATCTACCATTTATGTTTACTTTAAAAGCCGTGAAGATCTGGTAAATCAGCTCTATATTGATGTGCATAACAGATTTGAAAAGGAAGCATTGATAGGGTTTGATGCTCATCTGAAATTTGAAGAAGGATTGTGGCTTCAATGGAAAAACCGACTTGAAAATATTTTACGAAATCCTTTGGAATACCGTTTCCATGAACAATTTAGGAATTCTCCACTGATCAATATGAATGGAATGCAGCAAACTGTTTTCAGGAAAATAATGAATGATTTTGTTAAAAATGCAGTGATACGTAAAGAGATACCGGATTTACCAATTGAGGTGTTTTGGACTGTCGCTTATGGACCTTTTTATACACTCATCAAATTCCATCTTGATAAAGCTACAATGTCCGGTAAACCATTTTCATTGACTGTCCAAAATTTACGTCAAACTTTCGAGCTGGTAGCAAAAGCATTGCGCTTATAAAAATTTTAAATTTTAATCGAATGAATGTTCGATAATATATAACCTTTTAAATTGATATTATGACAATTAATCACTTAAACCTCGTCGTTACCGATGTTAGTAAATCGGTTCTTTTTTTTGAGAAATATTTTGAATTCACTTGTGAGCTTATAAAAGGAGAGCACATAATTGCTATATTAAGTAATAAAGAAAATTTTACACTCGTTCTAATGAACAGTAAAAATGAAGATACCACATATCCAAAAGACTTCCATATAGGTTTTATTTTAGATGATCTAAAAGCGGTCGATGATCTGCATCAAAAATTGATTAAAGGTGGTATAGCAATAAGCCAGTCGCCTAGAAAAATCCGGAACAGTTATGCTTTCTACTTCTGGTTCGAAAATATATTTATTGAAGTAGGACATTACCTTTCCTAGATTTGCAAGATTTTAGAAGTTGGGATTGAATATTTTTTAATTATTTCCTTGTATAATCACTTCGGAAGAAAGCACCCTTTCAATTGCGACATAAGCTTTTTCATTACTTGCAAATTCGGCTATTGTAGGAATTGTTCTTTGAGCGGTTTTGGGGTTTGAATAAAAATTTAGCTGAACAGCCTACACTTACTTCACTATTCTGAAAAATTATTCCATTCATATTTTTAGCACATCATATGAAGATGGAAAGGTCTGGAATGAATTATAGTTAATGATATCCCTTAATATATAGTTGGTTTTGGAGGGAGAGATGGGCAGCTTGGATATGTTAAAAATCATCATTTTGCTCCGGTCGAAGATCAAGATGAGCTGGTTAAAGCTGTTAGTACGAGCATTTTAGAAGTCTTAATGATGAATGGCGGATCTGGACACTTCATTGACCACTAGTCATCAGGCTTCGGGGATAAATGCACTGAACCTGACTTTTATCTTTATAAATTTCTATTTGCCTTCTCTTTTTTTAACTGGTTCCAGTTATTGATATTCAGAATTAGGATCGGAACCAGAGCGATAGGAATTACGCTCATAGCACTAAATCCCCGTTTGAATGTTAAGAATATATTACTCAGAAATAATAAGAGGATTGCAATGCCCAGTATGATAGTAATAATTTTAATTTTCTTTTCATTACTGATGAGTTCTTCATTTGTGTATTCGCTTACTGCTCTGTTTTTCATGATGTTGTTTCGATGGTTTTACAGGTTATAATTTTGTTGTAGAGATTTGTAAAAAGGATATCTCGTTTATAAAGATATAAATTATTTAAATATATGGGATAAAATCCGGTTCTTTATGTTGATGGGAGCTTGTTCCATTTGATGTTACATAGAACGTGGGAGCATTAATAACATCAAAACGTTAATCGTTTCAAATAACACAGATTCGAGTAACTAAGGTTTTTTTTGTATACATCATACGATACACTCTCACTGCAATTTGTAAACGTCTGGAGGTCACGAAGTCTTTTATGTATGAGGGAAAACCAATCTACGAGAATCTCCTGCAAAATAGATTAATGTTATAGGCGGAATGAATCATTAAAAAAGGCTGTCCAAAGACAGCCTAATAAAACAAAAAGAATGTGAGTTAATAGTTGTAGTTCTAACTTTTCACCCTTATTCCAAGACCAAATTTTGGATTGCTTGTCTTTTGACCTTTTGCATCATGATAATAAATTTGATACGTTTCAAAAACAGCTTTCTCCTTTGGAATTTTTGCATATGCATTATCTCCGTCGTTATTCACCAGCTTCAGAAAATCATATGCTTTGATTGATTGAGCAGAGTCAAATGTCTGCTTATCAACAGTAGGCTTCTGAAGAATATAGTGAACAACAGTATTGCCTTTTAAAAATAACAGCATTGCTGTATTATCACTCTCCCAACTGTAGTCGTAGCTTTGTGGAATTTTAATGCTGAGCGCTTGCTCGGTCATTTCTTTAGGGTTTATTGCCATTTGTACGACTAATGTATCCCAGTCGAAACAGTTTACTTCATCTCGAACGTTTATTATTTCTCCTACCTTATTATTGGTATTAATTTTAGGAGAAAGTTTTTGTTCAAGCCTTGTTAAGCATTCCGTATTGGTTTGTGCATGGCAGGAAAATGTAAGAGATGCTAATAGTATTAGAATCAAAAAATTTAGCCTTTTTATTCTCATTTTATGGATGGGTTTGTATTTGTCCGCTTGCTACTGCTGCATTAAAGTCATTGATAAACTGCTGCATGTTGTTATCAGGATTTCCGTGCTGGGAAAACCAATTGAACCCCCAATCATTATTATGCAGATCCATTGTATTATCGTTTCCTGGATTTACGGTTTCATGAAGAGTGTGAAATTCTTTAGCCTTATCCAGCCCGATATCTGCGGCATCCATTGCTGACCACATCGCATGTCTTAATGCATCATAGACGTTGTCAACCTGTCCTTTTCCATATTGAGCTGCTAAGGCTGCGTTATGTCGCATCTTATCACGATCTGCTCCTGATGTATTCAAAAATAGCCACAGGACTTCCCTGGCTGTAGGGGTTTCTAAAATTCCATCTGCCTCACTTGGATTACTACCATCTGGATCACCACCTCCATCGGGAGGAAACGGGTCATCACCATCACCCCCATAAGGAGGATCATCGTCATCCCAGGTTGGAGGGTTGCCATCATCGTTCCCGCCCGGATCATTTCCTCCGCCATCATCTCCTCCAGGAACAGTAATAATGACTTCCGGAATTTCATGTTCGCTCTGTCCGCCTTCAAGACCTCCCTTGAATGCATACAATTCATTTTCTGTCAACAGTTCCAATGTACTGTTGAGCTCGAGTACTTTCGAGTTTCTCATGTATTTAAATTTTAAAAAGGTTATTAGTTTTAGTTAATAAGACGGCCTTTGCCGTCAGTCTGGATAGGGGCAATAATACTATCAATGCAGTTTTCTTTTTTGCGGTGAGACCATGAGAAAACTTTAATGTATTTGTCCCAGTTTTTATACATTTTTTGTAGAATTGATTCATGATTATGGGGAACAAGGATAGGGGCCTTATACAGTTCATAAGCCTTTCCCGGAAAGTAATCAGTAGTTAGTATCTCATAGCCGTCTGAAGTCATATATGAACTTTCCTCTTTGTGAAAAAGCAGCCAGATGTCCACAAATGGAAATGTGTAATCATAACCTTCCTTGTATTCTCCATCTTTATAGAAAAACTTGTAATATTCAGATCCTGTTTTATGCCAGATACGCTTTGTATATCTGATGATATTGTCATTTTCCACTGCACGCAGTAGGAGCTGAATTTCATTCTCATCCATGCATAAGTCTAAATCATCATCCCATGGCATAATATCATCATGTCTTATGATCCCCAGAAGCGTTCCTGCATGAGCAAAAAGACTCAAATCAAGTTCCTTTGCTTTTTCTCCCAGGTATTTGAGTATTTCTACTGCCTGTTCTTTATGTCTTTCTTCCCATAGATTAATCTTCTTTATTTTCTCAATAAAAAACGATCCTCTGCTTTTATAGATTGGGCAGTTTTCCTCATCATATTCAAACCAGCCGGTGTCAACCACAAGGGTCTTTAAAGAGTTGTTAAAGGAACACTCCAGTATTTCTTCATCTATTGGCTGTTTAATACTTTTTAAGCAGTCCATTGATGTGATTTTTTCTCCATTGATAACGTAAATATAACTGCCCCAATAATAGCCCAGTCTGCTGGGGAATATTTCGTTCCTGGGGATGGTATCCTCTTGCAATTTATTGTATGGAATGATTAAATCCCACTCATTTGGAAGTGAACTGATGTCTTTACACAGTTCTTCGTATGTATGCTTAAGTTTAACATCATTCTCAATAATAATGCAGGGTATTGTTATGTCATTTTTTAAAATATATTCCCAAATAAAAATGTGGGCAGCGTAATTCTGAATGTCTGTCGGAGACATTTCAAACCCATATTTATCTTTATGGAAATTTTGATCATTGGGTAATTCCGTTATATTGGAACTGATTTCAACTGTCTCATTGCCGGCAGTGGAGTACACGGCTCCTTCTTTAATTTGAAATATCATGTATTAGTTTTGTTTTTTGTAAGGCTTTTGCAGTAAGGTAATCGATGGGAAGTGTTATTTTTATATTTTCCTCATTGCCTTCAATAAGTTTTATAGTATGTCCGTAAAACTCAACCACTGTAGCATCATCAAAAAAAGTTGATTGATAGGGCATCTGATAAGCTCTTTTTATAATTTCAGACTTGAAGACCTGGGGTGTTTGAACAACTTTAAAATCGCTGCGGTTCATGCTCCGGTTATTTTCACCATCTGTCATTCTTATGGTAGGAACCATGGCGACAACGGGAATAACAGCATCATGTTTAATTACTTCTGAGAAAGCACTCTCAATGACCGTTTCACTTACGAATGGTCTGACACCATCGTGAATTCCGATATAGCATTCATGATCGGTAATGGTGTCAATTGCATTCTTTACGGAGTGAAACCTTTCCCTGCCTCCGATGACAATTTTAATGGGCTTGAGATAATAGTATTTCTGGCATAAATCATCCCAAATTTCCAAATGAGAGTTATTAAGAACCAGGATTATGTCAAAAATAAGAGTGGGGTGGCTTAAAAAGGTATCGATGGTATGGATGAGAATTGGTTTACCATCAAGGGGAAGGAACTGTTTTGCGTTTTCAGCACCCATTCTGTTACCCTCACCAGCCGCCACAATTATAATGTATTTCTTCGTTCTCATCAATCGTTTCATTTAACTGATGTCAAAACTAGAACATAAAAATTGCACGGGTGTGAATGGATTGTGAACATTCTATTAATTGTTGAATTATGGTTTTTTTTATATTCTTAGAGGTTATTATTTTGCAAAAAAAACTAATGATCAAAAGCTTTCCGCACGAAAGGCAGTATGATAAGATGGATTGTGGTCCAACATGTCTGAAGATAATAGCCAAACATTACGGAAGATATTATTCGTTACAATTTCTGAGGGATTTATGCAGCATAACAAAAGAGGGGGTCTCTCTGGCTGACCTTATATATGCCTGCGAAAAAATCGGAATCAAGTCTCACGCAGTACGTTGTACTTTTCAGGAATTAAATTCACAGGTTCATCTACCCGCGATTCTTCACTGGGGTGAAAGTCATTTTGTTGTTATCTATCGAATTAAGGGAGATAAGATTTATATATCGGATCCGGCAAGGGGGAAAGTTGTTTACAGGCTGGATGAATTTCAAAGCAAATGGAAAAAAAACAATGAAAAGGGGATTGCCCTTTTGATTGAACCTGCCCATAATTTTAAAACTGTCCATATTGAAGAAGTCATTGAGCAGAAGAATACACTGTTCGATTTCCTCAGGTATTTTTCAAACTACAAAAAAATACTGTTTTTATTACTTGTAGTAATGACTATAATTACGGGATTGAATTTATTTCTGCCGTTTATCTCAAGGTCTGTAATTGATATTGGGGTGAACAAAAGGGATTTACAGTTTATTAAGATGATCCTGATCGCTAATCTGGCGCTTATTATCTGTTCTTTTTTCTCAACGATTATAAGGGACTGGATCATCCTGCAGGTTTCAAACAGAGTAAGTGTTAATATTATTTCAGATTATTTATCAAAGCTGTTAAAACTGCCTTTCAGTTTTTTTGAGAACAAACATCCTGGAGATATCCTGCAGCGAGCCCATGACCATGAAAGAATAAGAAGTTTTATCATGGGAAATTCTTTGAATATTATTTTTTCCCTTTTATCATTTTCTGCTTTCATTTTTGTTCTTGTTATTTACAGCATCCCCGTTTTCCTTATTTTCATCGCGGGTACTGCAATTTATCTTACCTATATCTTTCTTTTTTTTAAAGCCAGAAAACAGGTTGATATGAATTATTTTGCTTTAATGGGTAAGGACCAGGGATTCTGGATTGAAACGATTAATAATATTCAGGAAATTAAGATCAATAACTATGAAGTTTCCAGAAAACTGAAATGGGACGAAATACAGGCCAAAATTTTTAAACAGAATCTGCAGATGCAGTCCATTACGAACAGGCAGAACGTGGGAGCGCAGGTTATTGATAATCTTAAAAATGTATCAATTACTTTTTACTGTGCAGTGCTGGTGATTAATGCTAAAATGACTCTTGGAGAGCTTTTGTCCATTCAAATGATACTGGGAATGTTGAATGGTCCCATTCAGCAACTGGTTCAGTTTTTTCTGGGTTTCCAGATGGCGAAATTAAGCTTTAGCCGAATTCGCGAGATCAAAAGTTTGCCCGAAGAAGATAATTATGAAAATAACAGCTTTACGCTGCCTTCCTCGGGAACCTTAAAGTTTTCAAACGTGTACTTTCAGTATTCTGCCCGCCAGCCATACGTATTACAGAATCTAAACTTTGTCGTCCCCGAAGGAAAGACTACTGCTTTTGTGGGGGACAGCGGTAGTGGCAAATCTACAGTACTAAAGCTTTTACTGCGATTGTACGAGCCTTCTGCCGGTGATATTACAGTGGGTGAGATGAATTATAAGAATATAAGTATTTCTAACTGGAGAGATCAGTGTGGAAGTGTTTTCCAGAACGGTAAGATATTTAATGATACCGTATTAAATAATATTGTCCTCAACACAGGTACTATTGATTATAAACTGCTAAAAGATGTCGTTGCGATTGCCAACATGACGCAAGAGATTGAGAACATGCCTTTGGGATACAAAACTAAAATTGGGGAAAACGGACGGGGAATAAGCGGTGGACAAAAGCAGAGAATCCTTATAGCAAGAGCTTTATACCGAAATCCGAAATATATTTTTCTGGACGAGGCGACCAATGCACTTGACTCAATCAATGAAAAAAATATTGTTCATTCCCTTTCCGGGGTATTCGTTAATAAAACGGTTGTAATTGTTGCTCATCGTTTAAGTACCATTATGAACGCAGATCAGATTATCGTAATGAAAGACGGTAGGATTATAGAAAGAGGAAACCACATGACTCTTATGAATCAAAAGGGACATTATTATAAGCTTTTTGAAAGTCAAATAAATGTTTTAAATGGAGCCGAGAAATTACATACAGAGACCACCACAGCATAATTCGGAAGAAATTACTTTTCTAGTTTCACGAATACCGAGTAATATCAGTATACGGATTTTTGCTCTGATCAGTTTACTTTTATTAGTACTTATCATAGCCTTATTTGCGATAAAATATCCAGATTCTTATAAAGGATCTGTTACGATCGTGGCCGATAATCCATCCATATCTCTTGTGGCCAATCATCAGGGTCCGGTAGTTATTTTGAAAAAAGATCACGATGCTGTTAATAAAGGAGATATTGTAGCTTATATTGAAAATGAAGCATCTTTTCAGGAAATGTTAGCGTTGGAAAAGACAATGCTAAATTTTAATGCGGATACAGATTTTGCCTCATTTTACCACTCACTTCCCAAAATTGTTCATGTTGGAGAAATCAATAACAACTATTTTACTTTCCTTAATGCCTTACAGCAATATGTCCTTTTTTCCAAGAACGACCTTTATGACAAACAGCAAAAGCTATTAGACAATCTTGCAAGTAAACAGGAGAAGCAGCTGCACCTACAGAAAGACAGGGTTAAACTGATCAACAAGAATGACAAATTGGGGTATAATAAGCTTACAAGAGATTCCCTGCTTAGGGATGCCCAGATAATTAGCCAGCAGCAATTTGAAGATACAGAGCAAAACTATCTCAGCGCGCTACAATATAATAATACGACTAAACAGGAGATTCATAAACTGGACCAGGAAATTCTGAGTACAAAAAATAAAAGTACAGAGGCACGGATTCTGAAAACGGAAAAAGAAGAAAAACTTATCTCCGATTTGTACAATAGCTATAATGACCTTATTAATAAAATCAGGGCTTGGAAAAGGGCTTTTTTGATTATTGCTCCTGTTGGTGGAAAGGTGCAATTTTTAAGTTTTCTGAAAAATAATCAATATATAAATCATCAGGATCCCATCTTTGCGATTGTTCCAGCATCCAATAAAGTCAATGGCCAGATGCTTATCTCAGATTTTGGATTGGGTAAAATTAAACAAAGCCAGGATGTACTGATAAGACTCAACAATTTTCCTCATGAAGAATACGGAGTCATAAAAGCAAAGGTGATAAAAGTTTCATTTTTGGGAAATACTGTCAAAACGGTAAACGGTGATGAAAAGAAGTATATGGTAGACTTGGCGATCACAGCTGCGGGCGATACGATTCTTTCGGATGGAGTAGTTGGAGAAGGAGAGATTTTGACTGATAACAAAAGACTTTATGAAAGGGTTCTGGAAAAAGTTATTCTGAACTTCTAAAAATAATGATAAATGATTTAAAATGAATCTGCTATCGGTTGTTTATCTTATAAAGGTATACGAGGGGTATTTCAAATTTGAAGGCATAGCATATGGAAAATATTACCTAATACTTAGTTCAGTAGGATTTGAAAGTATCACCAGAGAGATTGAGCTGACAGAAGGAGCTTTTAAATTTGCCGAGCCATTTGTTATGCAGCAAAAAGGACATCATTTGGATGAAGTGGTTGTTACGGCAAAAGACCTGGCTGCAGGAGATGTTGTAAATATTAAGCTGATTGCAGTTTCTAAAAGATATTATGATTATTTCCGCAAACTACTGAATGCTTCCGGCTCTGACAGCGGTCCGTTTTCTACGACTCCTACTTCTGTTAATGGAAATATTAGTAACTCAACCAATTCTGCCAATGCACCTTTGGGTTACTTCAGATTGTAAGAAGTGGATGCCAAAGATTATACTATTCAGTAATATTCTCAGGTATATTGGAGAACTTTAACAAAATAAGATTAAATAAAAAGGCAATTTTTATATAAAATTGAATAGTGTAATCATAAAAATACGATATTTCGTAGTTTATTTTATTGTGATTGTTTAAATAATGTATTGTAAATCAGGTTGTTTGTTATTTTGGGTTACTTTTTGGCATTATGCTCATAAGTTTAATTCAAAAAAATATACAACAATGAGTACATTAACATTAAAAGACGGAACAGAAATTTTTTACAAAGATCAGGGGCAGGGACCTGTACTGATGTTTCACCACGGATGGCCTTTATCATCTGATGACTGGGATGCGCAGGTTATTTTCTTCTTACAGAAAGGTTATAGAGTGATTGCCCACGACAGAAGAGGTCACGGCCGTTCCAGCCAGAATATCTACAACCATACTATTGAACAATATGCTTCTGATGCCGCTGAACTGGTAGAATTTCTTGATTTAAAAGATGTTGTACACATTGGACACTCAACAGGCGGTGGTGAGGTGATCCGTTATGTCAACAAATATTCTAATGGAAGGGCTAAAAAAGCGGTTCTGATCAGTGCCATTCCTCCGGTAATGGTTCAGAGTGAGAACAATCCTGATGGTGTTCCTATGGAAGTTTTCGATAATATCAGAGAACAGACTCTGAACAACAGAAATCAGTTTTATTTTGATCTGACTTTCCCTTTCTATGGTTATAACAGAGAAGGAGCAAACGTAAAAGAAGGAGTACAGAGAAACTGGTGGAGACAGGGATTGATGGGAGGAATTGTTGCCCATTATGACGGTATCAAAGCCTTTTCAGAAACAGATTTAACCGAAGATTTAAAAGCTGTTGCTATTCCTGTTTTGGTGTTGCATGGTGAAGATGACCAAATTGTTCCTATTGCAAATGCAGCATTAAAATCAATTAAATTATTGAAGAACGGAAAGCTGATCACTTATACGGGTTTTCCACATGGTATGCCGACTACAGAGCATGAGACAATCAATAAAGATCTTTTGGAATTTATTGCTGAATAATCATCACTCAATTCAAATCCAAAAATATGGAAAACTCAAAAACTTACGAATCGCCATTCAATCCTGAAGATTTTTCTATTGTTCCGGCTCGTACGTTCGACGAACTGAAAGTAGGTGAAGTGTTCAGAGCACCAAGCAGAACTCTTACTGATGCACATGCTTCAGCTTTTCAAACGGTCTCCTGTGATAATCATCCGATTCATTATGATGTGGAATACGCAAAAAGATACGGCCACGAAGCTCCCGTAGTTCACGGTTTGCAGGTATTGGCTTTTACCGCACCAGGAGCAACTCTTTTGCCTCACTATTTCGGAAATGTTTTCATTGCTTTTTTAGAATTATCATGCAATTTTTTGAAGGAGGTACATTCAGGAGATACTATGTATTCTTCGTTAGAAATTACCGATTTAACACCACAGGGAGACAAAGGTATAGTTACTACAAAAGTAACAGTCTATAATCAAAAATCTGAACTCGTGTTGGAAGGACAGCATAAATATTTACTAAAAAGATAATTCCTTTTTTTGAATCTGCTGTCTTCTTTTTAAATAGAAACCCTTTTTAAGGAAGGCAGCTGATTCAATACTTTATTACCACCTTGACATGTTTAAAATAAATCTGTCAAAAATCAACCATTAAATATCATCGTTATGAAACTAAAATTAATTCTTGGTGCTGCCGTGTTATTGCCAACGGTATTCTTTACTAATATGAACGCACAAAATACGGCGAAATCTACAAAAGGCAGAGCAGAATATATCGAAGTGGAACCTAATGTAAGACTTCATGTTTCCGACCTTGGAGAAGGAAAACCAGTTGTTTTAATTCACGGTTATCCGGTAAGTGATGCTTCCTGGGAGTACCAATATCTTCCTTTAATCAAAGCGGGTTATCGTGTTATAGGAATCACTCTGAGAGGATTCGGACAGTCGGACAAACCGTATGGGAAATATGATTATGATCAGTTTGCCTCTGATATCAAAACTGTTTTAGACAAATTAGATATCAAAGATGCTACGTTGGGTGGACATTCTATGGGCGGTGCAATTGCTTTGCATTATGTGGCGAAATACAATAGTGCTCATATCAGTAAATTGGCATTATTCGCTGCTGCTGCACCTGTTCATACTAAAAAACCTGATTATCCTTATCCGTTATTTACCAAAGAAGACATTACCAAATGGATAGACCTTGTAAGCGTAGACAGACCGGGATTATTGAATACGATAGGTGAAAGATTCGTTTTATCTGCAACTTCTGTTTCACCTGGTGTAGGTACCTGGTTGGGAGGGATCGAAATGCAGTCATCTGCTTATGCAATGGAGCAGGCGTTAATTGCTTTAAGAGACGAAGATCTTCGTGGAGATTTACCGAAAATCAAGATTCCGACCCTTATCATGCAGGCAAAACAGGACAGAATAGTGGCTTACGCTCTGGCAGAGCAAATGAACAAAGCTATAAAAGGATCTAAGCTTATTCCTTTTGAAAACAGCGGACATGCATTGTTCCTAGAAGAAAAAGACAAATTCAATGAAGAATTATTGAAATTTCTTACGCAATAAAATTTAAACTAAAATAACATCTAAATAACTTTATGAAACCATCATCAAAATTACCTTCTCCTGAAAATCACGCGCTGGTATTGATCGACTTTGAAGGACAAATGGCATTTGCAACCAAAAGTATCTCTATGAATGAGCTGCGTAATAATGTTGCGGTAATCTGTGGAGCTTCTAAAATATTCAATGTTCCAACCATCGTTACAACCGTTGCTGAACAAAGTTTTTCAGGTCCTGTTTTCCCGGAAATTGAGGAAGCATACCCTATGGCAACATCAGGCTATATCGACAGAACAACAATGAATACCTGGGAAGATGAAGCTGCATATAAAGCAATCGTAGGAACACAGAAACAGAAGCTGGTTTTCGCAGGATTATGGACAGGGGTGTGCATTGTAGGCCCAGCACTGTCTGCTCTCGAGGAAAACTATGATGTTTACGTAATCACTGATGCTTGCGGAGATGTAAGTGACGAAGCTCACGAAAGAGCCATCCAGAGAATGATCCATTCAGGAGTAAAGCCTATGACTTCAATTCAGTATATCCTGGAACTTCAGAGAGACTGGGCACGCCAGGAAACATATGGTCCTGTAACTGATCTGATGAAAAAATATGGTGCTTCTTACGGATTGGGTATCCACTATGCCCATCATATGCTGAATCACTAAAACCTATATACCTCTTTCAATGTTGAAATCTGCACCTTCAATACTGCTTTTAAAAGCTTTTATCATAACAGTTCTTTTATTTTCTGAAACTTTCTCATCTCAGAGTTTTAAACTTCTGCGGTATGATGAAAATTATGAATACCTGAAAGATTCCACAAAAAGCTTTTATGATAAAATTAAATATCTTCCTCTCAATGAAAAGAAGAATATCTATCTCTCATTGGGTGGTGAAACAAGGTATGAATATGTGGATTTCAACAATGAAGATTGGGGAAGGCTTAACATAGGACATAACGACTTTTTTCTGCAGCGCTATGATCTTCATGCAGACTGGCATTTCGGGAAAAACTTCAGAATATTTTCACAGATCAGAAGTGCTTTGCAAAATGGAAGGAAAAACGGTTCAAGAGGTATTGATGAAGACCAGCTGAGTATTCAGAACCTCTTTGTGGATGCCAGCTTAGTGAACAAAGAAGATCAGAAGCTGGTATTCAGACTTGGAAGACAGGAGCTTGACTATGGTTCCGGAAGATTAATTTCTGTAAGGGAGGGACCGAATGCAAGGTTGCCATTTACAGGAGCTAAAATCATGTATTCCTATAAAAGTTTTTCTGTAGATGCTTTTGCGATGATGGCAGATACTGTCAATACCGGGGTTTTTGATAATCTCATTTCTAAGCAGCTCAATCTTTGGGGGCTTTATTCCAAAATTATTATTCCTAAAGCCGGAAACCTGGATTTATATTACCTGGGAATCCGCAGGGACGAGTCGGCTTTCGAAGCGGGGATGGCAAAAGAAAAACGCCACACCATCGGCGGAAGACTCTGGAAATATGGCGGCGGATTTATATATAATCTGGAAGCTGCCTACCAGTTCGGACGCTTTGGAAATGAAGACATCAGCGCCTGGACAGGCTCTGTGGATATCGGATACCTCTTTGAAAACTTTAAATTCAGTCCAAGCATCAACCTGAGAAACGATTATATATCAGGAGATCATTCAAAAAACGACGGAAAGCTCAATACATTTAATCCTTTATATCCGAAAGGAGGATATTTTGGCTTCAGCCCGCAGGTGGGGCCCGTCAATTTAATTGATATTCATCCGTATATGACCCTGGATATGACTTCTAAGCTCAAAATGCAGATGGATGTTGTCTTCAACTGGCGATACTCTCTGAATGATGGGGTCTACCGGCCTAGCGGAGTATTAAACCGTCCGGGAAGCGGCTCAAATAAAAGGTATGTTGGAACCGCTTATTTAACAAGCTTAGCATATAGTTTCAACAAATACTTTTCTTTGGTGAGCGGACTTCAGTATTTCCACAAAGGTCCTTTTATTGAAGATATCATTCAGGATGCAAAAAGCGGTGTTTTCTGGAATGTCCGTCTGGGATTCAAATTTTAATCATTACTAAATCATTTATTATGCAAAATTCAATTTCAAAATACATCAACTGGTCAAAATCAATCTTTACAGCATTGATTTTGACAACAGCGGGGACAAACTTCGTTTCAGCACAGGCTGTCGTAGAAAAAACAGTGGTCGGAACCTCAAAAACATGGGGAATTGTTGACGGGATTTCTGTGGTAGGCCTGGTACAGGGACCTTCTGCTGCCAAAGCAGATTTACAGATCGCCTGTGTTTTCGAGTACACCGAAGGAGATATTTTCAATCCGCCTGCGCTCCCTAAGGAACTGAACGGAATGGTCCATCTGGATGAAGCACTACAAGGAGTTATTACAGAAGTTCGTAAAAAAGGACAGTTCAAAGGCCATGCTTTGGAAACATTATTAATTAATCCTCCAAAAGGAAGTCTTGCTTCTGGAAAACTCCTGCTGATCGGATTGGGAAACAGAAATTCTTTTAATGCTGAGCTTATGAAAGAGGTAGGAAGTGTTGCGATGAGAGAAGCCCTAAAGTTGCAGGTACACACCGTATCATTTGCCAGCGATATCAAAGATGCCGGGATTGATTCTCCAACAGCCTTAGTGGCAGAAAATGTGGTTTTGGGTGCTTTTGATGCTTATCGTACACAGTCTTATTTAAATACCCTGCATTTATCTGACAGAATGAAATTAAAAAAACTGATTCTGCTGGCCGGTCCATCTTTTTTTACCGTTGCAGGAGGAGGAATTCAGGATGCTATTTCAAAGTTGAACAGTAAATAATCAAAGATGAAAGCAGATCTAATTGTATACAACGGAAAAATACACACTTTCAATAAAGAAACACCCGAAATTTCTGCAGTAGCCATTAAAGACGGGAAAATTATTGCAGTTGGAAATGACGGATTAGCAGATCAGTTTGCAGATGATTCTACAGAATTGATTGATCTTAAAAAGAAAAGAGTGGTACCTGGGATTAATGATTCTCATATCCATTTGATTCGCGGCGGATTGAATTATAATCTGGAATTAAGATGGGATGGTGTTCCTTCACTGGCCGATGCACTCAGAATGTTAAAAGACCAGGTAGATCGTACACCTTCACCGCAATGGGTACGTGTAGTAAGAGGATGGACAGAGTTCCAGTTTGCAGAAAGAAGGATGCCAACTTTGGAGGAAATTAATGCCATAGCTCCTGAAACACCGGTTTTTATCCTGCATTTATATGACAGAGCTTTAATGAACAGAGCAGCTTTGAAAGCGGTAGGATTTACCAAAGACACTCCGGCTCCGGCAGGAGGACATATTGAAAGAGATACTAACGGTGAACCTACGGGACTGATTATTGCCACACCCAATGCCATGATTTTATATTCAACATTGGCAAAGGGCCCAAAGCTTTCTTATGAACATCAGCTGAATTCTACCAGACATTTTATGAAAGAACTGAACAGATTCGGAATTACCAGTGTTATTGATGCAGGAGGAGGATTCCAGAATTTTCCGGACGACTATCAGGTGGTGAATGAACTGAATGAAAAAAAACAGCTTACTGTAAGGATTGCTTATAATCTGTTTACACAGAAACCTAAGCATGAATTTGAAGATTTCAGTGAATGGATCAATACCGTAAAATTATATCAGGGTGATGACATGTACCGTCACAATGGGGCAGGAGAGATGCTGGTATTTTCGGCTGCAGATTTTGAAGATTTTCTTCAGCCAAGACCGGATCTGCCTGAAAATATGGAAGCTGATCTTGAAAAAGTAGTCCGTTTACTTGTAGAAAACCGCTGGCCTTTCAGACTTCACGCAACCTATAATGAAAGTATCACCAGGTTTTTAAATGTTTTTGAAAAAGTAAACCTGGATATTCCCTTTAATGGTCTTCCATGGATTTTTGATCATGCAGAAACCATTGATGAAAAAAATATCGAACGGGTAAAAATGCTTGGCGGAGGAATAGCCATTCAGAGCAGGATGGCTTACCAGGGAGAATATTTCGCAGATCGTTATGGTTCCTTTGCTGCAGAAAGTACACCACCCGTAAAAAAAATGCTGGAAATGGCAGTTCCTGTAGGTGGAGGCTCGGATGCCACAAGAGTAAGCAGCTATAATCCATGGGTTTCTATGTATTGGTTAACAGCAGGGAAAACAGTTGGCGGACTTCAATTGTACCATGAAACCAGATTGGACAGGGCAACAGCTTTGGAATTATACACAAAAGGCAGTGCATGGTTTTCTCAGGAGCAAAAGAAAAAAGGAGATATCGCAGTAGGAATGTTTGCTGATCTGGCAGTTCTTAATGAAGATTACTTTAGTGTTGAGGATGAAGAAATTAAAAATATTGAAGCGGAAATGACCATTGTAGACGGAAAAATAGTATATGCAAAAGGAATATTTTCATCCTATGCACCGCCATCCATCCCCGTACTTCCGGATTGGTCTCCTGCAAATCTTTATAATGGGTATTATTCAGCCGGCGGACATTTGCAGAAAGAAATTGAGAAAAATGATAAAAAGTATGTAAAACCAACATTAACCTCCCAAATTCATAGTTGTACAGGGAACTGTGACATTCACTATCATAATCACAACCAGGCAAGAATGAGCAATGTGCCTGTTAATAATTACCACGCATTCTGGGGAGCTTTAGGTTGTTCCTGTTTTGCTTTTTAAACGTAAAAATTATGGAAATTTTAAAACAGATCCTTTCCTCAGATTTAGGCTCACCAATGAATAATACTGCATTTCTGATTTTCCGGGCACTCCTTGCTATTCAGCTGTTCAGAGTACATGGTTTAAAGAAATTCAGACTGGAAAACGGACAAAGAGAAATGATACCAAATCCTTTAGGATTACCAGATAAACTCAATGCTATGGCAGCTTCATTTGCTGATCTGGTGGTTCCGTTTCTGATTATTTTAGGATTGGGAACCAGACTTGCGGTATTACCAACTATAGGAGTAACGGCAATCGGATATTTTGTGGTTCACAGAAAGGATTCACTGGAAGTGCGGGATGTTCCTTTTATGTACACGCTGTCGCTGTTACTCATTCTTGCATTGGGTGCAGGAAGATATTCACTTGATTATTACTTATTAAATATATTATAAAATGAAAACTTCAATCGGAATTAAAAACGAAAATTTAGCAAAAGTTGCTGAAGTACTGGTTAAAACTTTAGCAGATGAATTTGTATTGTATACCAAAACAAAAAAGGCACACTGGAATGTAGAAGGTCCGGATTTTTACAACAAACATTTGTTTTTTGAAGCACAGTATGAACAGCTGGACGGTATGATCGATGATCTGGCTGAAAGAATCAGAATATTGGGACATTATGCGCCGGCTACTTTAAGGGAATATCTTGCTTTAACGCATTTGTCTGAGCATCACCTGGAATCGAACGACAGTCTGACTTATATCAGAGAACTGCTTTCCGACCACGAAAGTATCATCATTCATTTTCGTGAAAATATTGAAAACTTTGCTGTTGAATTCCGTGATTCAGGCACAAGCGATTATATTACCGGATTGCTTGAAACACATGAGAAAATGGCCTGGATGCTTCGTTCACACTTAAAATAGAAAAATGGAAGTAAAACATAATATCGGTTTTGTTACCTTATTGTTAACCATGATTGCCGGATACTGTGATACAGTAACCTTTGTAGCGGCAGATGCTCTTTTTTCTGCACATGTTACAGGAAACTTTATTGTATTTGCCTATCAGTTTGTGAAGGGATCGGATATTCATGCATGGGTAAAGCTGCTTACTTTTCCGGTATTTATTCTCGCTGTTATGGCGGGAGGAAGGATTGCTGGGAAAGTCATCAATCATTATACACTGTTATTCTGGGAAGGAGCATTGCTTCTTTCAGCAGGAACTATTGTTGCAGTTTTCAGTTATTACGGAATATTTTCGGAAGTGGTGATGTATGCTGTTGCTATGATTACTGTCTTTGCTATGGGGCTTCAGAATGCTTTCGGAAAACTGTATGCGAAAGAAACTCATGGTCCGACTACAATGATGACAGGAAATGTAACCCAGGCCTCTCTGGATTTCGGAACACTTTTGTCAAACGGCTTTCACAATCCTGAAGCATTGGCAAGCCTGAAAAAGCAGCTGATTACCATACTCGGATTTCTGGTGGGCTGTTTTTTAGGGGCTTATGCAGGAAAGCAGCTAGGGCTGGTAACACTGATTCTACCGGGGCTGGCAATGATAATCTGTTATTTTTACCACCGTAAAAACTAGCACAGGACTGTGGTAGATTACAGGATAATAGATTACCTTTAAAAAATGAATTTCAGCCTGTATTTTTTATCTAAAAATCTACTAAAGATAGTATGTTTTTCATTGGTTTTTATGTTTTCATGCATAGCAGAAGCACAGACCAAAGAAAATCCTGCACTGTTGAGAAAACAGATTTCCTCTTCAATAAATAATGCTCAGAAAATCACTTTATTGCTGCGATTGAGCAATTATTACATTACTAAAAAAGGAGAATTTAAAGCTGATCTCGACAGTGCAGCTATTCTGAACAGACAGGCAAGAGCGCTGAATATGAAGTCCGGAGATCCTATGTCTGCAGGAAAACTGATATTTCTGGATGCTAAAATAGATAAAGAAAGAGGAAACAAAAAAATTGCCTTTTCCAGAATGAAAGAGGCTCTTTCTTATTTTGAAATCCATCAATTTAAGGAACAGTCCGGAGAAGCATACAATGAATTATCCTATATGTATGACAACAAACCTGAATATTTTGATACTAAAATTAAATTGAAAGAAAAAGCATTGGAACTTTTTACAAATTCAGGATCAAAGCTGAATCAGGCAGGTGTTTTAAAAGATCTTGGCGAGCTTTATTATATCAAAGAAACCCCTGATAAGGCTCTGGGATTACTCAAACAATCCCTGTCTGTTTATCAATCGTTGAAATTCAGAGAATTACAGAGTGTATACAATCTTATTTCCCAGGTTGAAATTCAGAAGGCGGACTATGAGGAAGCCCTCCGCTATGGCCTTCTTGCAGAAAAAACAGCGGAAAATGTAAATGATTACTCTTTGCAGATGTGCTCTATTTACAGCAATATCGGAATGGTATATTATTATCTTCGTCAGAATGATGACGCCATGAAATACTGGGAAAAGTCCCTGGCTACTGCAAAAAAGAATAAAGATAATACCTATATCAGAACGGTTGCCAATAATATTTCTACGATGCTGATCAGACAGAAAAAGTTTAAGCAGGCCATAACCATGATAGAAGAATACAAGGAACGGTACCCGATTGTAGACCAGGATTTTGAAATGTCCGAAAACTATATTCTGTTCAGCACCTATACTATTTTAAAGCAGTTTGGCAGTGCTGAAGCATATTACAAAAAATTGGTAGCCTATTACGGTGAAAATGCGGAAAAAAATAATCAGCAGGCCTCATTGCTGCGAAGTTTTGTTTTTTATCATTACCAGACCCGGAATTTTGATAAAATGTATCGTGAAGCCAGACTTTTCGATTCAATAACCAAAAATAACGGGAATGATATGCTTCGTTCAGAAAATCATTTAATGTGGTTCAAAGCAGATTCCGTACAGGGAAAGTACATTGATGCCATAAAACATTACCAGCTGTACAAAAAGCTTTCTGATTCTGTTTTTAATGGTGAAAAAAGCAAGCAGATCGGCAGTCTTAAAATTCAGTTTGAGACTGAGCAGAAGGATAAAAATATTCAGTTGCTGACACAAAAAGCAAAACTGCAGGATATTAAAATTGCTAATGATACCTTTATCAGATATGTCTTTATTGGGAGCATTCTGGCATTGATCCTTTTTGCTGCTTTGCTGTATAACCGCTCAAGATTAAAAAGTAATGCAAATAAAAACCTGGAACTGAAACGTAAGCAGATTGATGAACAGAATGAACAGCTGAAGAAATTACTTTCAGAAAAAGAATGGCTTTTAAAGGAAATCCATCACAGGGTAAAAAATAATCTGCAGATTGTGATCAGTCTGCTGAACACACAGTCAGCTTATCTTGACAATGAAGATGCCCTGATGGCCATTCAGAACAGCCAGCACAGAATGCACGCCATGTCCCTTATCCATCAAAAGCTTTATCAGTCTGATAATCTTTCAATGATTGATATGTCATGGTACATTTATGAGCTGATTACCTATATCAAAGAGTGTTATTCATCAGATAGGAAAATCAACTTTACGGTGGATACAGACAAAGTGTTTCTTGATGTTGCACAGGCAGTTCCCATGGGGCTGATTGTCAATGAAGCGGTTAACAATACCGTAAAATATGCCTTTCCGGAGGATGAGAAAGGTGAAGTGACTGTTTCGTTCAAAAATAAAGGTGAGGACCTTTGCGAATTGATTATTTCAGATAATGGAGTAGGACTTCCTGAAGATTTTGATATGGAGAAAACGGAATCTTTGGGAATGAATCTGATGCGGGGGCTTACCGATCAGCTGGATGGAACATTCCATCTCGAAAATAAAGATGGATTAAAAGTGATGATTACCTTCAGAAAAAATATAGAAATTACTCCTTCAAACTAAAGCTGATTATAATGAAAGAAAAAATATTAATTGTAGAAGATGAATTTATTGTTGCCAATGATCTGAAACTGATGCTGATGAAAGCCGGTTATCAGATTACAGGAATTGCTTCTTCAGTGGTTCAGGCCAGAAAACTGATTGCAGAAAACAAACCTGATTGGGTACTACTTGATATCATCTTAAAAGGTAATCTTACAGGAATTGATCTTGCCTGGGAACTGCGTGAAATCAACCTGCCTTTTCTTTATATTTCAGCCAATACCAATCAGTCAACCTTGGAAGCCGTGAAAGAAACACAGCCCTACGGATTTATGGTAAAGCCGTTCCGTGAACGTGATATGATTGTCATGCTTGATATAGCAAAATATCGTTATGATATGGAAAGGGGCCGTGAATTGTGCGTTGATACTGGAAATAATGAAGTGATTGAAGGAATTATCGGAAAAAGTAAAGGGCTTCAGGATGTTGTTGAAAAAATAAAAGTTGTTGCCCCTACAGAAACTTCTGTTTTGGTGGTAGGAGAAAGCGGAACAGGAAAGGAAAAGGTGGCCCATTCTGTTCATGAGCTTTCAGATCGCAGTACTCATCCTCTTGTTGTAGTAAATTGTGCAGCACTGCCTCATGCGCTTATTGAATCCGAGCTTTTTGGTCATGAAAAAGGAAGCTTTACAGGGGCCAATACATTGAGAATCGGAAAATTTGAACAGGCTAATGGAGGAACGGTATTTCTGGATGAAATAGGTGAGCTGCCATTAGATTCGCAGGTTAAATTGCTAAGAGTTTTACAGGAAAAGGAAATCGAAAGACTGGGAGGAAATAATACCATTAAAGTAAACGTAAGAATTGTTGCAGCTACTAATCGTTCCCTGGAAAAAGAAGTGGCCGAAGGAAGATTCAGGCTGGATCTGTATTACCGTTTGAATGTTTTTCCTATTGAACTGCCTCCGCTGAGAGAAAGAAAGGAAGATGTCATATTGCTGGCCAATTTTTTCCTGAATAAATATGCTGCTGCTTCAAGAAGAAATATCACTTCAATCAGCGAAAAGGCATTAGAACAACTTTTGAATTACCACTGGCCTGGAAATATCCGTGAGCTGGAACATCTTATTGAAAGAAGTGTTTTATTGACAAAAACCACAGAAATAGAAAGCTTCGATCTGCCTAAGATCATTGAAAAACCTTCTGAAACACCATACCAGCTGAAGTCATTGGAAGATATGGAAAGAGATCATATTATGAATGCGCTTCAGAACTCCAACGGAAAAGTTTCCGGGCCAGGCGGCGCTGCAGAGCTGTTGAAGGTTCAGCCCCAGACTTTATACTCAAAAATGAAAAAATTAGGAATCGACAAAGGGTATAAATAATCGGGAGCAAAGCTAGTCCGGGAAAGACTTTAGCCAATATCTCCTTTTAATTTTATTAATAATCACTCTTCAAATTGTTTGAGGATAAAATATTTACGCCTTTACGTATAATAATCAATGAACAAATAATCAGATCATTATGGAAAAAGAAACACTTAGAATAGAAGGATTCAGCGACGCTGTTTTTGCAATAGCCGTTACTCTTTTAGTTTTAGACCTTCACTTCCCCCAGGAAAATTCAATAAAGAGTGGAAATGATTTGATGATTTTTCTGAGTAATCAATGGCCTTCATTTTTGGCATTTATCCTTTCATTTTTCAGCATTTTCATTATGTGGGTGAATCATCATAAAATCTTCAAACAGATTTACAGCAGGAATTCTGCCATCATGTTTGCCAATGGGCTGATCCTTTTTCTGGTTTCGGCAGTTTCTTATCCTACAGCTTTGCTGGCCCGTTATTTTGACGGTCAGGCTTCTTCCGTTGTCGTGGCAATCTATACCAGTATTTTTGTTCTGATCAATCTTGCCTACAATCTATTGTGGTTTGTGGCCACCCGTAATAAAAAGCTTTTACGCCCCGGAATTACCAATGCTGCTATAAAACAGATCCGTAATAATTACTTATATGGGCTGCCTATCTATATTATTGCGTTGATTCTGTCGTTTTGGTTTCCTGCAGTTTCCTTACTGATCATTTTGGGGCTTTGGATTTTCTGGGCGTTGTCTTCCGGAAAAATTGAAATGACATTAGATAAAGATTATTCAGATTCCTTGAAATAGTGCTTTTTTTCTATTCCAAGTTTCCCCATTTTGGAAATCAGTGTAGTTGGTGGTAATCCCAGCAGCTTTGCAGCACCTGTTTCCCCGAAAATACGTCCGTTACATTTTTTGATTATTTTTAAAATATATTCCTTTTCAAATTCCCGTAGCGTTTTAACCTGAAAATCCTGATCCGTGTTTTGAGAGTTAATAACTTTCGGAAGATCCATTTCCCTGATCATATCTCCTTTTGCAGTCAGCATGCTTCTTTCAATCATATTTTCCAGTTCACGGATATTACCAAGCCATGGATTGGCAATCATCATTTTTATTATTTTCTGTGAAAAACCTTTGATCTTTTTGCCTGTTTTCAGGGATAGTTTCTCAAGAAAATAGTCTGCCAGCAAAGGAATATCTTCTTTTCTTTCCCGTAATGCCGGAAGATGAACAGGAAATACATTAAGTCTGTAAAAAAGATCACTTCTGAACCGTCCTTCCGCTACTTCTTTTTCAAGGTTTCTGTTGGTGGCTGTAATGATCCGTACATTTACTCTGATTCTTTTGTTTCCACCAATTCTTTCAATCTCTTTTTCCTGAAGAACTCTTAGAAGCCTGGCTTGTAATTCCAGGGGAAGTTCACCTATTTCATCCAGAAAGATAGTACTGTTGTGTGCCTGTTCAAATTTTCCTTTCCGCTGTTCCGTTGCACCGGTAAAGCTGCCTTTTTCATGTCCGAACAGTTCAGATTCTATCAGATTGACAGGAATGGCTGCACAGTTTATTCTGATCATCTTTTTCCCGGAAAATTCTGAAAGTTCGTGAATGGCCTGTGCTATAAGTTCTTTCCCTGTGCCCGTTTCTCCAAAGATGATTACATTGGATTGCGAAGGAGCAACCTGTGAGATCTGTTCGAAAATATGCTGCATCACTTCACTTTCTCCCACAATTCCCTGAAAACCGTATCCGCTTTTCTTTTCTTCTCCGGCTTCTTTCGGGAAGTTCTGAATATTTCCCTTAAGTGCTATCAACTGTTCCTGAACATCAATATTATGAAGGGTAATTGAAAGCTGGGTAGAAATACCATTTAAAATTCTTTCCGGAATATCATTGGACAAAATGAAATTTCTGTAAAAAAGGAAAATTACGCTTTTACTTTCACTGACAGCAGGCAAACCCAACCCGATAACCATTCGCATTCCCGAATTTTTAGCTTTGGTAAAACAAGAAGGAAGCGGTGACAGTTCTTTCAGATCAAAAAGCAGGGGGTCCGCAGAATCAAGACAGCTTTTAACATACATATCAAGCTGATTATCTATAGTACAATTTTGATTTTCTACCCAGCTGCTGAGAATTTCAACAGTTTGTTTGTAATCCTTTATAACCATAAAATCATTAAATCCCAGTTCTGTTTTGAAAGACTTATTTAAAACAAGCTGAAGCTGTTTTGGGTCCAGAATGGTAGACAACTCTTTTGTTAAACGAGAAATAATAAACTGTTCTTTCTGCATTTCCTGCAGGCGTTTCATCATTTCTGCATTGGGATCAGAAGACTTGCTCATAGAAAAATTCTTACTTGAAAGTTTAAAGATAGGAAAATTGAAAAGATATTCTAGGCAAACTGGTTGTTATGCTGTAAGAAATAATTAAATAACTTTAAAGGTATGATCGCCTATAAATCCTCATATATCTCTATTGGTACATTTAAGTGTATTAAAACTAACTACAAGATATATATAACTTAGCAGAGGTTAAGTTTAAGATGCTATTATTCCATTGATTCAAAAAGCTGGAATGAATATAATTGCTAAATAATAAAGTTAGATTGTTTTTATTTTTTAATATCATTTAATTGTAATTGAATCAGTATTTTGAATGTTTTGTAAATGTAATTTTACAAAATGTCAGGTGTTGTTTTTACCTTTTTTCTTTATCCATTTTTACTTGAATTATATTTCTTATTCATTTTGTAATATTTAAAATTCAAATAATCTGATCTGCAATAGAGCATGAAATTTTTGTCTCTGATTTTGTAAAAGTTAGCAGGGTTTTGCTCATAAAATGTCTGGAAAGTATTGTAAATAAAGAAAAACTTTCTATCTTTGCAGTCCCTTAAATAAAGGGATTTACTTAAAAAAATAAGTGACCGACTCGGTAGCTCAGCTGGTAGAGCAATACACTTTTAATGTATGGGTCCTGGGTTCGAATCCCAGCCGGGTCACTTGTTGGGACAAATCTAAAAAAGATAGATTTGTCCCATTTTTTTACCATTTAATTTGTTGGTATCCTGATAGATAAGTTCGACTGCTGAATTCATTCCTAGAGTTCGATGTAGTGTTCCGTCAAAAACCAAAAAATCAGGGAACATCGAACTTATGATACGTCTCTTTTCTTCTGTATTTCCGTTCTGATAGCGTATGTCAAGATTTGCAATCTTTTTTAACCCAGACTTAAATAGATCTTTGATTTCGTTGTTTACAGAAGATAAATTATTCAATCTTACTTCTAATTGTTCAATTTTTTCAGTGGTATATTTTTCTGAAAAATATACTCATCAGCTTCAATATCACGATCAATCTTTTGGATAAGAGCTTTCCTTTTACGATTGTTTAATTCTGCAATTTGATTTAATATATTTGTTCTTTCTGCGTTTTGAGTTTTCGTGTGTGCCTTAAAATCTTCAGTGAATGCTTCTATAAAAACATCAATCATTCCTTTTTTAGGTATTAAGGATTTAAGTTGTTTGAGAAAAACATCATTAGCAATTTCTGCTTTAAATCGAACACCACATGAGCTTGAAAAATGATAATAATTGTAATAGACTCCCATTTTTCCTTTTGATGCACTTCCGGTGAGCATTTTACCACATTTATGACATTTCAGGAATCCTCGTAAAGGCAAGTTGTCAATTGAAACTACCTTGGGTTTGATTTTTCTCTTCCTTCCATCAAGTATTTGCTGAACTTCATTGAACATACTTTCGGTTATGAGTGGTTCATGCTGTCCCCAAACAAAATGTGCTTTTTCATCTTTATGGGCCGGGATAAATATTTTTCCGCAATACAACGGGTTTCTTAAAGCTACCCAAAAATTATTTTTACTGAATCTGTATTTGCCACCGGTTTTAAAGCGGAGCATTTTCCATATTTGTTCAGTATTGTAATTGTTTAGAATAATTTGTTCGAAAGCCCATTTTAATAAAGGTCCTTTGACTTCATGTATACCGATATATTTCTTATTATCTTCTGTTATTTTATTGCAGTAGCCTAAAGGTGCTGTCCCCATATACCGGCCTTCTTTTTTAGCACGTCTCATTCCATAGAAAGTATTCAGTGATCTACGATCATTTTCTACTTCAGGAGTAGCAAGATAAAATGCAAGCATTATCTTGTTTTCTGGAATGTCGAAATCAAGGGGCTGTTCAATGGCTTCTGGCTCTACGCTAAATGAGCGCAGCAGATTGATCATTTGGTACGCATCACCAGCATTACGGCTAAACCTATCCCATTTTGTGAATAGTAATAGCGAAGCTGTTGTATTCTTTTTTATTCTCCGTAGAGTTGCTAGGTATTTTTGCCATTCAGGTCTATTAAAGGTCTTGGCAGAGAAGTCCTCAATGTAAACTTTGATTATGTTTTTATCACCTAAGAATAATTTATTCTTATTAATAAACATGGCACTAACTGTCTTCAGTTAGTGCCATTTGACTTTTGGAGACCCTTCACGAGTGTATCTTCAACACTTTTATCGATGATTGGGTTCGTTTGGGCCCAATAAAAAAGAATTACACAGCTCTTTTTATTGGGTAATATTAATACCAAAATTTAGGTTGTAATACTTTTTTTTGTATTAAAGAAAAATATTGTAATGATCAGCAAATTTCCATCAAAAAATTAATTATTATTAATATAGGTTCACATTATAAACTCTACCATTTCATTCCCAGGAAGTGGGGGGAAATTTGTAAAATACTAATTTTAACTATTGTTGCTGTTAAAATATGTCCCAAGAAAAGAATTTATTAAAAAATACTGTACTTGTATGTTGTTTAAGATTATTATGAGTATATTATAAAGTTGGTATTTTCTCTCATTAATGTTTAATATGGAATTAATTCCCAATCATCCACCAATTTGTACCATCACTCTGAATTGTTACTTTGGTAATATTTGTTCCAGAACTGCCTTCCAGGTCCATATTGTCTAAATTTGTAGTGGTTATGTTAGCATATTTAATTCCAGTACTGAAAGTAACGGTTCCGTTTCCGAAGTCATGATTTATAATTCTGTATAATCGCCCGGGACAACTATTTGCCGCTGGTAAGTTAATTGTTACATTTCCATTCCCTGAAGGGTTAATAATAGAGTAGGCACTGGTGTTGTTCAGATCAAGTATATTGCCACTGATTACTATTAATTTACCAGCAATTGTACCATTTACTTCCAATGTGCTTGCTGGCTTTGTTGTGTGTGATCCCACGGCTGTATTACCATTTTTAAGTATCGTAAAAGCATTTTCAGCAGTAGCTGAGGATTGCCCTATACCTACCTGTAAAATTGGGTCGGTTGCTATAAATGATGAAGAGTTTCCTGCGGTAAAAGCATTATACTGGCCAATTGCTGTATCATTAAATGCTTGTACAGTTAAAAAAGATCCTAACGCTTTAGCATATATCCCAGAACTTACATTGGTAAATCCCAAGGCTAATGAATGAATTCCAGAGGCATTATTCTGTTCTCCTAAAGCTTGTGCGAACTGGGCAGTTGCGGTATTGGTTAGCCCCTGCACAAAGGCATAATTAGAAGATGCTGAATTGCTGTTACCTAGCGCAATAGAATACGAACCCGATGAAGTATTGCCGGTTCCGAGTATGATACCGTTACGTGAATTGCTTGTATTATTAGATCCTACTATAAGGTTATCAACAGAAGTAGCTCCGGAAATCATGTTTTTTGTTCCGCTTGCTGGATTATCTTGGGCACCACCTATAATAAGATTTCCACGAGTATCCAGAACTCCTTTTTTGATATTGTTAATTCCAAATGTAAGGTCTTTAGCATCTGAATTTCCAATAAAGTTTCCGTCAATAGCATATCCTACAGAACTAGTTCCGGGATTTGTGTCTGTATTGCCGTTGATAAGCCAACTGTTGGGAGTCAGTTTCACCCAAAAGTTTCCATTATTATAATAATATCCTGTAGAATCAATGTTTATTGCAGAACCTGTTTGTGTTCCTGTAGAAGTATCATTTATGTAGATAAGTGTAGAGATTGGTACTGGAGTCATACTCTGAGCTCTTTGTCTGTCTATTCTGGGAATTAATAACCCATCAACTTCAGTAGAGTTTCCGGTAGGGATTTTCGCAGTAATATCTAAAGTGGAAGAAGGAGTGGTGGTATTCATGCCAATTTGTGCCTTTAAATTTACTATACACAGTAATGCAATAAGTATAATATTTTTTTTCATAGTATATGGTTTAGAATGAATCGGAGGTTGATCCGTACAAGAGATTGCAGAGATTAAAAATCTTTGTAATTGTAGAATAATATTATCTACTACATTTAGACTATCTTTTGGAAATGGCTAAACTCTAGTGAATCTGTACGGTTGGAGATAATAGCTGACTTGTTAATTTCCTGTACAAATTTATCCAATTAGAACAAAAAAATATTACTGCTTTTATACTGCGATTATTATGATGCTGATTTACAGGTCAAATTGCTCAGTTTCAGACCAATCATCAGTATTGTATATTTCTCAAAATCAGTGAAAGCAACATTTAGTTATTCTGGCTGAATAGGACGTTCTGCTTTCAGTAAATCCCGCAGGAAACAAGTTTTAGATTTAATTATTAAAATCAAATCGAGCCATATTAGTGCTGAATGGTTTTGAAAATCAGTTCTTTATGATTTGCAGTATAAATGCAGTAAGGATTGATGAGAGAAATTCTTATAATTTTATTGCATATCTAAATCATAGCTCTCGGGCTATTTAAAAAAATTGAACCCATTAAAAAGGTAAGATATTACCTTTTCCTGTTAATCCCTTTTTACGGATTGTATTTAGCACAAGTTGGAATAAGTACAAAGCCGTTTAAACAAGAACTGAATAGAAATTTAAATTATCCCTTAACAAAAACATATTCAAAAATGAACACAAAAAATTTATTTTCAATTGGTTTGTCATTACTAAGTGTAGCTTTTTTTGCGCAAACCGGCAATGTAGGAATTAATACAACAACACCAGGTACCACACTTGATGTTAACGGAGCTATTACCAATCGTGAAACAACAGTTAATGTTGTCAGTAATGCTGTTACTGTTCCCGCTAATATAAGTCAGGTACAGCTCACAGGAGCTGCTACGGGAACAGTTTCAATTTCGGCTCCGGCTGCACCTAATTCCGGACAAAGACTTGTTGTTTTTAACAATACATCAGGTGGTTTTGGTGCAACGCTGAATGGGGTTACAATCCCAAATGCGAAAGCTCTGGAATTTGTGTACAGCAGTGCAGGATGGAGAGCTACTGATGGAGGAACTGTAGGCGCAATTCCAGTTAATATTTATACAGCAAATGGTACACTCAATAGTAACAGAGTTGTATCACAGGGAGCTAATACCTTAGCGTTTACAGCAACTCAACCCAATGCTTTTTCAGTAGCCGGAAATACATTTTCAGTAGATGCTGCTAATAATAGGGTGGGCATTGGTACAGCTTCACCGGATACTAAACTAACAATCACTACACCAGATAATAGTTTTGGTTTCCATCATACGAATGGGACTGTTAGCCTTAAATCTTATATTGGAGCAGGTGCTGCCTGGATGGGAACAATAACATCACATGATTTAAACCTGGTAAGTAGTAACACTTCGCGAGTGACAATGACTGCAGGTGGTAATGTAGGTATTGCTACAACTACACCAACTAACACATTGGATGTAAACGGTAATGCTAGATTTCGTTCGTTACCCATACAAACCACACTTGGGACTTCAAATATGTTGCTTTCTGATGGCTCTGGAGTTGTTTCGCAGATTAGCAGTAATGACTTTATTAACACTTTGAAAACTCCAAATAATATTTTTAATGCTGAGCAGACGACCAGTATTGCAACCACCCTACCTGGAGGTGGAGCTTCTAACAGAGTTGTATTTGGAACAGTTAATATTGATACTGCCGGGGCGGGCACATGGAATTCGACTAATAATAGTTACACTGTTTCCAAAAAGGGGATTTATCATATTGTAGCAGGAGCAAAATTGGAAAATACTACTAGTGGTGCAAATTATGGACTTTATATTTATGCAGGTGGCCAGGTATGGACATTCAACGGGACTAGTCAAGTAGGGAATTTTTTTGTATTAGGTGGGACTTACGTAAAGTTGCTTAATGTGGGAGATGTTATTTATTGTGAAACAAGGACGGGTATTGGTAGCCCTAGCTATACTCAAGGGCAATCTTTTATGCATATTATCTATACTTCATTATAAATGAAATTATTCTAAATGAGTTTATGAAGTAACGTTTATCAATCTACTGTATCGGATAATGCATAGCAGTAATCATATGAAATGATAAAAGGTGAAAATTAGTTGCTATAGTACACTGTGTTTTTTATTCACCAAAGCTTTAAGTAAGTGTACTGTTATTTTAGAGGCGATTTTAAAATCGCCTCTAAAATATAAAAGAGGTCAATTTTGTGATGACAACAGCACATTATTTTTTGAAATAATTGTATTTTTAAACACTCCCTAATTTTGATGAAAAGTATTTGGAACTACTATAAATGGCTTAACTTCTTAATCTCTAAATAAAAATATTTAACGATTAACAGCTGCAAATAAAAACGACATTCTACATATATTTACTTACAATTTATCCTAAACTTATTTTAACCTATCTTCTAATATCTATGACTCATTTGCGAAACATTTTTTTTGTTCTGCCATTTTTTCTGATAAGTCATTTTCAATCTCAAATCACCATTGCGAAAATTGATAGTATGCAAACCCAATCTGTTAGTAAACTCCTTATGCACGGCGAATTGTATAAAATCGTACAATTAGAAACTAAATTGCGAAAAGAATGTCAGAAATTACATTACAAAAAAGGTGAGATCCGAGGCTATCTTGATATAGCAACTGTATTGAATGTAATGAAAAAAAACAAAGAGAGTCTTCAGATGCTTGAAAAAGCAGAGAATGCATTAAGAGATGAAGATGATTATGGACTTAAATCGTATATGTATTTTGTCTACGGCACCAACTATAATTCTTTGGGATTACATGAGCAGGCAATTAAATATTTTGATGATGCTTTTGTAATAGCTCACAAGATCAAAGACGAAAAAGAAAAGGAGTATAGGCTTTACAGCATTTATGACTGGAAAAGAAACAGCTTTGAACATCTGGGAATCATGGATTCTGTCTACAGTAATGAGCGGAAATGTATGAAATCACCTATGCCAATGCTCTATATAACAATTGCTGAAAGACATTTTAAGTTAAAAAATATAGATTCAGCTGAATATTATATTAATAAAGCAAATAACTTGCTCTATACCAGGAAGATACCTATTGAAGGCAAGGCTAATGTGCTTAGGGCTTTTGGAAAGTTAAATATTGAAAAGAGAAATTACAGTAAAGCACTGGATTATTTACTTAGTTCCGTAAATATTACTTCAA
This sequence comes from Chryseobacterium sp. MA9, assembly GCF_024399315.1. NCBI lineage: Bacteria > Pseudomonadati > Bacteroidota > Flavobacteriia > Flavobacteriales > Weeksellaceae > Chryseobacterium > Chryseobacterium sp. MA9. The sequence continues at coordinate 403,930 of NZ_CP075170.1, forward strand.
AAGCACATTTGGAAAATGGTACACTGGAATCCTATAAGTTAATTGCTGAGGTATACAAAGAATTAAATCTTCCTGAGTATCAGAACGAATATCTGATAAAATATGGTTTGCTAAATGATAGCATAGAACAAGAAGAAAAAGCTGGAGTTAATAAAGTGATTAAGATATTAAGCAGTGAGCAGACAGATGAAAAAAAGAGGAAAAATTATATTTTTTTTTATATCACACTTGGCGGCTTTTTATTGAGTGCAATGACTGTGCGCTTTATTTATAAGTTTTTGATAAGGCGGGAAAAAATTAAGAGCTCTTTGATGTATGTGAGGGTAGAAGAATCAGAAAGTTCTTTACAAAGGTTATCATACACTTATGAAGAATTGATTACGCTGGCTAGGCAGTCAGATCCATCTTTTATGCTTAAGTTTAGAGACTCATATCCGGATTTATATGATGGCCTTCTTTCAAAATATCCAGATCTTAACTTAAATGATTTGAAGTTATGTGCATTTCTTAAACTAAACTTCTCCAACAAGCAGATTGCTGATTATGATCACATATCGGTTAGAACTGCTGAATCAAAAAAATATAGGTTGAGAAAGAAATTAAACTTGTCCAGGGATATTGATCTCTATAAATGGATTAATGATTTCTGACCTACTTTCATTCTTGTGATTAAATGATTTGAAAATCAATGTTTTGTATTTTGAAGTATAAATGCAGTATGAATTCTTTTGTTTTGATCACATACATTCGTTTTGCAAATGAACAATGAATAACCAACTATGATTACCTACTTAATTAAAAATTTTATTAAATCAAAATACAGTAATAATGTAGAAAAGCAAACCTGTTCTGTGATTTTGAGATGTTAAGTCTAAAATCACAAAAATTAAAAGATTCTAAAAACACAACAGATGCTTCACTCAATTTTATACCCTTGTAATTCCACTGCTTATCTTGGTATAACTTTCTGTCTTATTGAAGATATTTAGCCCTCTGAGAATTTGTTAAGAAAAAATTGAGTGAATTTTAATTAAAAAACACAATAAAATTCTTATAAATGAAGAAAACATTATTTCAAGCAGGAGCGTTTCTTTGCGGAACGCTTCTGTATTCTCAGACTGGAATCAACATCTCCCAGCCTAAAGCTACTCTGGATATTCATGGCTTTGAAACTGATGTTAAAAAGGCAGATGGCGTAATAGCACCAAGAATTACCGGAAACCAGCTAAAAGCAAAAGATGCTTTGTATACAGATGAACTTAAGGGAGCAATGGTATACGTGACTGAAGGTGTAAATCCGGCAAGTATTAAAACAGCTAATGTGATTTCTGCCGGATATTATTATTTCGATGGCAGTATATGGATCAAACTGTACGGCGGAACTTTTAATGGAGATCCGTCACCGGATGCTTTTATAGATGATATTGCCAACAATATGGTCAAACTTGGCTTTTCTTCTTCAGGAAGTTCCAGAATTGCAGGTTCGGACTTTGTCATTAAAGATAATGGAAATGTTGGAATTGGTAATCCTTCTCCTACTCAAAAACTTGAAGTAAGCGGGAATGGTAAGTTTGAGTCTGGAAATACTCATATCGATATCGTTTCCAATGGTATTAATCCTGCTAATATTAATTTGATGCGCAACAATAACGGAACCAATTTGTCAAATGGAAATCTTATTGGATATTTTAATTTTAACGGAAGAGTAAATGGGGTTGATAATACTCCTTTATCAACAATTGTAAGCAGTTATCAGGGAAATGGAACTGGAAATGAATCTTCTATAGATTTCCGTACCAGCGGTACTTCAAATGTTGATATGAAGCTCGATGAAAACGGCAATTTGGGAATTGGTACAACAACACCTTCCAAAAGACTTGATGTTCAGGGAACCGGAATTATTTCAGGTAGATTAGGTATTGGAGTGGCTGACCCTGAGAATAAATTGGACGTGGATGGGAATGCCCGCATTAGGGCAGTTCCTTTAGGAGCTTTAAATGACACAGATAAATATGTTGGAATTACCAGTGAAGGAATTTTAAAGAAGTTTGATATCGCTCTTCCCTCATTTGGATTGTTTGCGACAAGTACGCAAACGGTTACCAGAAATGCTGATGGAGTACCCAGACCCCTGGCTTTTGATGATGTTAATAAAGTGGACAATGCATATATTACCAAAACAGGTCCTAATACTTTTAGAGTAAATAAGTATGGAATTTATACCGTAGAAGTATGGGGATTATTTTCCGATATTCCTGAAGCTAATGATGGAGTAAGAACAGGATGTACGATAAAGGTAGATACAGGTGGAAAAACCGCCCAGTTAATCGGGAGTAGATGGGAACTAGGTGATGGAACAACAAATGTAACAAGAACGATGATACTAAATGCAAATAGTAATATTACCGTAGAATCAAGATGTCTCCGTAATGGGGACCAACAGTATAGGACAGCACCAGGATCGACTGTTTTTATTACATATATACCTATTTAATTTTTGTTATGAATTTTAAAACCATTCATATTGGACAAATGATAGAACAGAAAATTGCAGAGAACGGGATAGAAGTATCCCGTATCTGTAGTTTTTTGAATGTTACGGAAGTAGGTTTACAGCAAATATATAAGGCTGCAAGCATTGATAGTGATTTACTGCTACGGATATCTAAGTTGACTGACTATGATTTTTTTCGTATTTATTCTCAGCATCTGATCTTGTATTCACCATCTAAAGGGGCACAAGTTCAAAAGAACAGGACCGGAATGCCGGTTTTTAAAAAAGGAATTTATTCAAAAGAAGTTATTGAATTTATTTTAGAACTGATAACATCCGGTAGAAAAACAAAGTCTCAAATTATCGAGGAATATCGTATACCTAAGACAACACTGTATAAATGGATGAAAAAATTTCAAAAGTGAATAGATATCCCAATTATCGTAGGATTTACATAGATTTTATTAAATTAAAATATCCGGAGAAAGAGTTTAAATGTAAAGCATTGCTGGAAAAGAAAGTTTTATCTGCTTTAGATGTGATTAAGTTAAACTCTATACTGTTTAGTGACGAGTCTGAAAATTTTAACCAAAAACTTCGTTCTTATGATGAAACAGCTATTTTAGAGATTCTACTGTACCAGAAAATCAACGCTCTTAATAATACGGAAGCAGCATCTCACTTTAAATTAAGCAGGAATACAATTGCCAAATGGAAAAGATTATTCTCTAATAAGATTTAGTGTCCATCCTCATGTTCTAAAAGAACTTCAGTTGAGACGCTTATTTTTATCATTATCCTTTTGCAAACTATTTAATAACCTATGCATTTTTGTCAGTCATGGAAACCTCTGTGGTTGGTGCATCTAAATTTTTCCCCTGTCTGTTATCTTCCTTCTAAGATTGAAAGTCTTTAAAAATCTGCATTACAATCACAATCTACAATATATTCTGCTTTATAAAAATTCATAAACTTTCTAATTGCCAAAAGTGTATCATCGTATTTAAACTTAAGTAGAGCTTCAATGAGTTTTGATTGTTCCATAAATAGATGATTTGATTTTGTGTGAACAATAGCATCTCTCAATTCCTTTAGTTTCGTAATGTGAGCATTTGTCGGAGTTTGTGTTTTAAAAAAGTTCTTTTTGTAATAGGATTTCAATGTATTAATTTTGAAATATTTATAGTTGGATTTTTAAACTATACCCTTTAAAAGCCTGAACAAAATTTTCTAAAAAAATGCTTTTTGTTTTATCCCGTGAGATTTTTTAAAAGTTCGATTTCTCATTAAGGTTTTGAAACTTTCTTTACTATGGGTTTCTTGTAATTCTTTGCCATAAGATATAGAAAGTCTACTACAATGGGGAGTGATCATTGGTGGAATTCTCTATATGGCAGGCCTGTTTCATTGCTATAAGCAGAGCGCTATGGTGAGTTTTCTCAAATTACAGTATAACTTCATTTAATGTTGTAAAAATTCAGATTAATAACTATTGAGTAGTACAAAACAAGGTTTAGACTAAAACACTGCAGCATCTTAAAATAATTACAGAGAAGAGAATTTTTTCTAAGAAAATTTTATGGTTTTACCCTGTGACATGAGTACGGAAGGCTTTAATTTCAAGTGAAATTTAGATTTTTGACGAGAAAAATCTGTTATTTTCGGAAATTCTTACAACTAAATCAAGGAGGTAAATTGTTGTTATTGGAGGTTTTGCAGGTGTATTTTCTTGAGTTTAATGTACTTGGATTAAATGACAGATATTTTGGTGAAAAAATGCTCTATTTTGGATTATATAAATTATCATGTTAAATTATATAAAAGAAAAAAGGCAGCTGGCTGCTGATGAGATTGAGTATGAAAAAAGTCTTTACTTTGATATTTATACTCTTGTACTTGTATTGATTCTTGGTTGCAATGTAGTCCTGAATGTTTTCTTTCTAAATCAACTTGTGTATGGTGGAATATTCTTCGGAATGGTTCTTTTTATGTTGTGTACATTGCTTTGGCCGGATAAGATACGGTTTAACAGGTATCTTTTAATGCTTCTTTTCTGGTTTCTGGGATTGGTGATTTTTTACTGTGATACTATAAGTGGAAATGGGGCTATGAATTATCTGTCATATATATCTCTTACCATCGCTGTAGCATTTTTTTTTGACTATGATAAGGATAAGTATATCATTTTTATGCTTGTGGTTACCTATGTAATATTTTTTTTGATCAACATCATCACGGACTATTCTATATTTTCATCTCTTCATCAAAATCTATCTCCTGTAAAACTTTGGTATATAAGAGTTTATAAGGCATTGGAGATCTCCTTTTGCACTTTTGTTGGGATGTATATTATACATAGGAAGGAAAAAATGATCATAAAATATTATATAGAAAAAGAGAAGCTTAATGACTTTATAAAGAAAACAGATAAGATAAGTTCGTCCAATGAATTGTATGAATTAGCAATGAGTAAGAACTCACTTTTTATTACCTATTTTAAATCTGAATTTCCTGAGTTTTTTGAAAAAATTTTAGAAGTCTGCCCAAATCTCATCTCATCAGAACTAGAAATCTGTGCTTTATTAAAACTAAACTTAACCACAAAGGAAATTTCAATTGCGACTAACACAACTATCCGTGCTGTGGAGAATAAAAAGCATAGGATTCGTAAGAAAATTAATCTTCCTACAGAAACTGATTTGAATCTATATATTATAAAAACCTTTTAATTATTTACTGATATTCAGTTGGTTATTTGCTTTGAGTATAACTAAGTAGGTGTGAAAGTAGATGTGAAAACTGTTTTTTTTAGTGTTAGGGTTCTTTTTATCTAATATTGCACCTGTCAAGAAAATCAAGCAGTTGTATTTTCTGAAATAAAACACAAATGTCTTAATATATAGCTGGGAATATTATTTCCCAGCCCTCTCACAGGGGATAGAATATTACTTCCCCGGATCAATTTAATATAAGGGATAAAGATATTGAATAGTAATTCATTGGGTTTACAATGATCCCTAGTTATAGAAATAATAAAAATTATTATATAATCCTTAAGTAAAAAACATTATGAAAAAATTTAGTTTCCTGGCAATTTTCTTTTTTGTCAATGCCTATAGCCAAGTAGGAATCAATACTGGAAATCCAACTGAAATATTGGATGTTAATGGTAATGAGAGAGTACGAATACTTCCCAAACATCAGACGGCAAATTCTATTTTTACAAAACCAGACGGTTCGAAATCAGATAATAAAGATCAGTCATTTATAGCAACTAAAACTGTGGTAGCAGATGCAAATGGAGTTTTGGGATATGTTGATGGATTACCCAAATCCAATGGTGGAGGTTTGGATGTAGGAGATGCTATTACAAGGATTTATTCTGTACCTGCTGCTACTGCTCAGTCTAATACGTTTAATTTAAAAGATTATATAATAGCCAATGGTTTACAGGCTTTACCCTCTATAGATGGCTTGGAAATGAATTTACAGGGAGTTAGTTCAAATTTTTATGATCCTCGTATATATAATATATCAAACGGTGCTTTACTTGTCAGCTATCAGTCATTTGCCACAGTGGTTAATGAAAATGAGACTTCATTAAATAATAATCTGCTGGCGGGAAACTATCTTCGGATTGACTCTAATGACATAGTGTATTGGAGTACAACAGCAGCGGAAGTTGAGACCACAAATCTGCAGGTACAGATTGATAGTAATACTTACAGATGGTATGAATTTAAATGGTGGTGTATGGAAGTGTCCGGACAAAAGAAGATTTTTATGTCGGTAGTTCGTAAAGCTTAAAGCTAAATACCTTCTGTGAGATATATGAATAAACAACTGTAATCTCTCAGCATTTAATACTTTATAACTTCTGAAACAAAACACAAATGTCTTAATATATGGCTGGGAATATTATTCCCAAACTTTCCAACGGGGATGCACGGAATTCCTGCATCTGTTTAATATAAGGTGTGCTGTATTGAATTGTAGTTGATCAATCTGAAATAGCCCCTAAACATAGAATAATAAAATAATTGTATAATCCTTTTGTTAAAAAAACATTATGAAAAAAATTAGTTTCCTGGCAGTTTTCTTTTTTGTCAATGCCTATAGCCAAGTAGGAATCAATACTGGAAATCCAACCGAAATATTGGATGTTAATGGTAATGAGAGAGTACGAATACTTCCCAAACATCAGACGGCAAATTCTATTTTTACAAAACCAGACGGTTCGAAATCAGACAATAAAGATCAGTCATTTATAGCAACTAAAACTGTGGTAGCAGATGCAAATGGAGTTTTGGGATATATTGATGGATTACCCAAATCCAATGGTGGAGGTTTGGATATAGGAGATGCTATTACACGAATTTATTCCGTTCCTGCTGCCACTGCTCAGTCTAGTACATTTAATTTAAAAAATTATATAGTAGCCAATGGGTTGCAGTCCTTACCATCTATTGATGGTTTGGAAATGAATTTACAAGGAGTTAATTCAGACTATTATGACCCACGTATATATAATACATCTAATGGAGCTTTACTTGTTAGTTATCAGTCGTTTGCTACAGTTGGTAATGAAAATGAAACTTCATTAAATAACAATCTGCAGGCAGGAAGTTATCTTCAGATTGATGCTAATAATATAGTATTTTGGCGTACAGACGCAGCAGAGGTTGAGACTACAAATCTTCAAATACAGATTGATAATAGTACTTACAGGTGGTATGAATTTAAATGGTGGTGTATGGAAGTATCCGGACAAAAGAAGATTTTTATGTCGGTAGTTCGTAAAGCTTAAAACTGAGTGTTTTTAGTATGGATAACATACTTGTAAACAATTGTAGCAATCTTTCCGGTTAGTAAAGGAAAAGCTCCATTGATATTTAAACTCACTTAAAATACCCTTGATTTGGATTTAAAAAACATTAATATTGGAGAATTAATTAAAGAAACCGTAGCGCAAAATGAGGTAGAAATGTCCCGTATCTGTAGTTTTCTCAAATGCTCCGAAGAAGAGGTCATCAGCATGTATAACGAAGAGAATCTGGATACTAATACACTACTGCGTTGGAGTAAATTACTTGAGTATGATTTTTTCCGAATCTACTCTCAGCATTTAATACTCTATAATCCGATTAAAAAAGGACAAAATAAAAATATAGAAACCCAATTACCCCAATTCCGTAAGAATATTTATATGAAGGAAATGAAAGATCATATCCTTGAAAAGATCAATAAAGGTGAAACAACCCATAGGGAGGCTATAAAAGATTACGGAATTCCTAAAACAACACTATACGCATGGATGAAAAAAGCCAACAATTGATGCCTGATTATAGAATGATATATTACGATATCCTTTCTGATAAATATCCGGAGAGAATGGATGAATTTAAAAATTTACTTGAAAAACCAACATTGTCTGTCTTGGAGATATTACAGATAAATCAAAAAATTTTTGGAAAGGTAGATAAGTCAGTAGAAAGATTCAATCAAAGACACAGATCTTACAGTTCCAATGACATCTTTGAAATATTGGAATATCAGAAAAAGAATAACATGAGTAATATGAAGCTTGCCAATCATTTTAAATTAAGTAGAAATACAGTAGCTAAATGGAAAAAACTGTTCCTGTTATAGGTAATATCAATGGTGTTAAAAAAGATAATTTTTGTTAAAGAAAACAACCTTTTATATATGAAAAGGAGACCAAACGGTCTCCTTTCTTATACAAAATTGCTTTTTTTGTTAAGGATTGTTTAAATAATTACTTTGTAAAATTACCATTTCCACCTCCGGAACAGTCTCTTTTTACTTCAGTTCTTTTTTCACAAACAACAAAACAAAGGAAATAAGTTTTTGTCACTTTATAAGTAACAGTACAATTTCCTTCTTTTACTGTAATTATTGTACATACTTGTCTATAGCATTGTGCTGTTTCAGCATCTTTAATATTTAGTGTATTTGCACTGATATTAGCAGTTCCTAATGTTGCAAGTAATAATCCTGCGAATAATGTTTTTTTCATCGTAAATGATTTTTTAAAGTTAATAATGAATGTTATTATGTATTTTGTTTTTAGGGAAATATAATTCTCGATTAGGAAGAATAAATTATTGAACAGGGATTGCAATAATATCAAACTGATCTGTAGAAGTAGCTCCAAAGGTAGCTCTTATACCCATAGTGTCCCCGGTGTAGGCAAATACATTACCAACCAGGCTAACAGTATAGGTACCTTCATTTAAAACAATACTTCTGTTTCCATTCAGGTAAAAAACACCGAAGACATATTTTTGTCCGCTATTGGTAAAAGGAATACCTGAATTGATAATATCCTTGGAGTTTAAGATCAGTTTAGCACCTATTCTTTTTGAAGTTCCGTCAAAAAGAGCGTCCCCGTTGGCTTTTACAATATCAGAAGCAGAAATATTATAAGAAAATGTAACCATTGATTTTTTAGACAGAGTGAAGGTTTTTGTTGCTAAAACTGGTGTTGTAGTGAGTTCACCGTTTACGGCTGATATTGTACTGGTGGTTGGTACAGCATCCAAACCATCGACACCGCCAATAATTACGGAAGGTTGTGCAGGAATCCAGTTTACGGAACCTATCACACCATTAGAATCGGCTACAAGAGTTTTAAGAGCTTTGAAAGACTGATCCTTATTAATGGACTTTGTTCCATCTGGTTTAGTATAGATAACGTTTGAGGCTCCGTCCAGCGGAAGCTCTCTTATTCTTTCCGTACCATTAATATCTAAGATTTCTGTGGGAGTGGAAGTACTGATACCTACACTGTTGGATTGAGCGTAAAGCGAAAGGCATAAAGGGACTGTAATTGCAGTCAATAATTTTTTGTTCATTTTATGTTTTTTTAGTTTGGTGTTCAACCGGTCTGTGATTAACAGGTTTGCAAACCTACACCTTTGCCTCTGTCAGAGAAAGTTTAATACAAGATGATTTATGAATATGTCCCATTTTTTTCGAAAATATTCTTATGGAAAATTAGGTAATCCAATATGATTGATGTTGTACTTAATTATTTGACTATAAAAATTTTAGACATAGTTAAATACGAGTTGAATTCAGAAAAACTTACATTGTTCTTTTGTGTGGATCAATGGGTTATTATTTAATTTGTTAACACAAACACGACTAATGATAGAAAAAAAAATTTTGATTTTTTTGTATTGTATACTCTCATTTACAAGCTTAAAATCATTAAAAGAATCACAAATTGAAGAAGAAATTAAAAAGATTCAAAACCTTCCAGACAATAATCCCAATAAAATTATTAAACTCTCTACAGATGTATATCGTATTGCCAAGAATATAAGGTACAAAAAGGGCGTACTGGAAATTAACAGCTTTCTCATCAATAAATATTGTGAGATTGGAAATTTTAAAAAAGCCATTGAACTGTGTAACGAGATAGAAAAACTGGCTGGCAAAAATGATACAATGTTGGTTAATTCCCACAGATATAAGGCATCTGCATATATTGAACTGAATTCTAATAATAGAAGTCTTCAGGAGCTTAAAAAAGCTCTTGAGGTAGCAGATAAAATAGAGCTTCAAAATGATAAGAATTATATGAAAGCTCTTGTATATAAAGAGTTTGCAACTTATTTCTCTCATGTGAATGCATCCATTGATTCGGTAATGTATTATCAGAATAAGTGCTTGAAAACTGCTATGAATATTGATGATGACAAAGATTTTCAGGAGAGAAAGTACCATACTCTGGCTGTAGCTTATATGAATTTAGGGGTGATGAATACAGCTTTGGGAAACACCGAAGAAACTATCAGTAAATTATCAAGAGCCCTGGAGATTTGCCAGAATGAAAAGTATCATATCCATAAAGATCTTGAAGTAAGTATACTCAATGAATTTGCATGGATGTATTATGAACGGAGAAAATATGATAAATCTGTGCGATATGCAAATCAGGCAGAAAGGGAAGAAAAGAAGGTGGGTATACCTTATGTTCGCAGAGACATTTATGAAATTTCCTTTAAAGCATATTCGGCATTAAAACAAGAGGCTCCCGCAAGAAAATACACCAATCTTTACATCAAGTTAAATGACAGTCTTGTGAATGTAGAGAAGAATGGGGTGAATAACAATAGAAAAGAATCTGTAATAGGCAAACAAACAGGCGACACGGAAACAAAGCAGGGTAATATATCATAATCTGGATTATTGTTATCATTATTATTTATAATAGGTTGTCCCGTTTTATGGAAAAAATTATATAAAATAAACACGGAAAATAACACAGTAATGCAAGATGAATCTCAGGAATCTTCAAATGAGAAAAATCTAAACATTCCTGACTATACAACAAAATCAATATTGCTTAAACTTGTTAAATTCGAAAAATCTCAGAAATTTTTAAAAAAGGATATAAGTCTTAGTTCCTTGGCTAATGATTTTGATACTAATACACGGTATCTCTCAGCAATTATAAAACAGCATAAAAAAAAGAGCTACAGTAACTATATTAATGGATTGAGGATAGCCTATATTAAAACAAAACTCGCTGAGAATCCTATTTACAGAGAGTACAAAATAAGTTATCTGGCTGAAGAGTGTGGATTTTCGTCAAGAGAGGTTTTTGCGGTGACTTTCAAAAAAGAAACTGGAATTACTCCTTCATGCTTTATCAGTAGTTTAAGTAGCCACCTTATGCAAGATAATTTCTTTCAAGATTGAGTCGTAATATTTTGATTAATTGGATAGAGCTTGATATGCTTTTTAAGCATTTATCGCAATGTATTCAGAATCTATCACACAGTTCTTTTTTCTGTATTCACCTAAAACCATATTGTTGTACTGGAAATAGAACTGGAATATACATTTTTAGACTTAAAATATATAGAATGGATCAATAAAAGCAAATGAACTTATGATGGATTTAAAACAAATTAATATCGGACAATTACTTGAGAACAGTGTAAAGGAAAATCATATTAAAATAGAAAGCTTGTGTGGCTTTTTTAATTGCGAAGCTAAACAGATTGAACAGATGTATAGCGCGGATGCTTTGAATACAGATATTTTAATCAAATGGTCTCAGTTATTGCAATATGATTTTTTCAGGTTGTACTCTCAACATTTGGTTTTATATGCTCCTCCGAATGCTAATAGATATAATCAGGTAGAAATCAAAAAAAAGGTACATACTCAAGAGCTTCAGGTTCGTAAAAATATTTATACAAAAGAAATTATTGAATTTATCATCAGAAGAATCAATAAAGGAGAGATGACCAGAGAAGAAATCATCAGTAAATACCGGATCCCCAAAACAACCCTTTACAAATGGCTGAATAAGTATAGTGAATATATGGAAGAATAAAAGCGGCAACACTCTTCTCTTAGATTGTTCAACGTTAAAATTAACTGTTGGTAGGGTAAGTAGAATTTCTGATACGGTTAGAAGGTATTCTTTAAGTTTATGGACTTTTTAACAATATATTATTGGACTAACTACCAACAATAATAAAGTGAAGCTATTATAATTTTGACAATATAGAAACCAAATATAAAAATAATAGAAGTTCTACTGAATATCAAATAAAACAATGTGAAAATAATTAATAATTATAATTTCAAAGACTTACATAAATATGAGAAATGATTTTTTCCAAAATTATTATGCTTGGACCAAAGGTGAAATAGAACAGGGAAAATGGATGGTAACCGCTGCGGTTCTTCTGGTTCCTGTCTTGATACTGCTCGTGAAAAATAGTAATGTAATTTTGCGTGGGATGACCCTGCCGCTTTTTCTACTTTTTGCAGTTAATATTGGATACGGAGGCTATTTAATGATGAATAGAAATCAACAGGGACAAAAAGTGGAAATGCATATAAAACCATCCGCTGACGAATCTCTTAAAAATGAATCCCAAAAACTAAAAAAAGATCACACTGTCTTTTTAGTGCTGAAGAAAATCTGGGTTATATTAATTATTACTTCTTTAATATTATATCTGGTGATGCCTGATGGTTATTATAAAGGTTTAACGCTTGGTTTTGCCATAATGTTTGTTGGTCTTTTGACAGTTGATACTTTGCTTCACCATAGATTAATGCAATATCTTGAGAGTATTGATTTAAAAATAGAATCAATATCAAAATAAGCTGAAGATAGTGATTGTATTATCAACACTTATGTTCTTATAATACTCAATTTAAATTGCCTTAAATTGGATATAATCTTAAGTATCTGGTTCATTTCTATTCAGAAATTGTAACGAATTAAAGCGATGGTTTAATGATTTTATCTATCTGTAATACAGTATGTTAATTGTAATTTGTTATGTGATGGATTCCGAAAATATAACAAAAAAAATTAACCAAGTTGCTTGAATTAATGTTTATTTTACATATTATAAACATCAACCATGAAAAATTTTATCTTCCTCATATTGTGTTTCTTTTTTAGCAGTATCTATTCCCAGGCTTTATCTGAAAAAGATCTAGACAAAGAGATTAATGAACTAAGGGAACTAAACAGTGTTAATCCTAAAAAAGCTATTCAACTTTCAATAGAAAGTTATAATTCAGCAAAAAAAATAGACTATAAGAAAGGCATGCTTGGCAATCTTATGATCCAGATGGCAAAGTATTTTGATCTTGGAGATTTTAAAAAGGTAATTGAAATCAGCAAAGAAGCAGAACTTCTGTCAAGCAACCTAGATAATGCGGAAGACTTATCAAATACCTTCAGACTCAGAGCTTCAGCCTATACTGAGCTGGGATTCAATGATGAAAGCTTAAAAGACTTTACCAAAGCTTTAGAAATATCTGAAAAGATCACATCTTCTGATTCCAAATTTTATTATAGAGCTCTTATCTATACAGGGATAGGAAGCTATATGGCCCATATCAATGCTCCCGTAGATTCTGTAATGTCTTATGAAAAAAAGACATTGACTGAAGCTTTGAAGATGAGTGCTGATAAAAACTTTGTAAGTAAAAAATATTACCTGATTTCCAATGTTTATACGAATTTGGGAATGATGAATGTAGCGAAGGGATACCCTAAAAAAGCAGAAGAGTATTTTACCAAAGCTTTAGAAATTTGCAGAAATAAAAATTACTCAATAAATGTACAAACAGAGATACTCGTTTTAAACGAATTTGCGTGGCTTTATTTTGATCAGAAAAACTATGACAAAGCTATACAATATGCTAGAGAAGCTGCTGTTATGGAGAAGCAATTCAGTTTTCCATACATCCGAAGAGATATTTATGAAATTCTGTTTAAATCCCAAGTAGAGAAAGGAAATAAAGAAGAGTCTGCCGAATACATGGCGAAATTTACCAAGTTGAATGATAGTATTGTAAATGCAGAAAAGATAACGATTAATACTCCAATGAAACATATTTTATCTGAAAAAGAGAGTGATAACCATGATTCAATGAATAGAATATTGATAACAGGGGCAGCTTTATTTGTTCTTTCAATATCAGGAGGATGGATCTATTGGAAAAGAAGAAATAAAATCTTACATCAAAATTATGAGGAGATCATCGAAAACTTAAAAAAAGCAGAATCTGTATCTGCTGAAGAAAAGGATGTTCATGCTGATACTCTGGTCATAGAAAATGCTGGAAATATTGTCTATCCCCATGAAAAAACATCAAACCTTATTATTAAAAATAATACTGTAGATAATATTTTGTCAAAACTGAAGAAAATTGAAAATTCACAGAAATTTATCAAAAAGGATTTTACACTCACATTTCTTGCCAGTGAGCTGAATACAAATCCCAGATATTTATCTGAAATTATAAAACAACATAAAGGAAAAAGTTACAATAATTATATTAATGGATTAAGAATTGGCTATATTACCAATAAACTCTATAAAAACCCTGTATACAGAGAGTATAAAATCAGTTATCTGGCAGAGGAATGTGGTTTTACATCCAGGGAAGTCTTTGCAGTTATTTTTAAAAAAGAAACGGGAATGACTCCTTCTTATTTTATCAGCCAGTTAAAGCAAGAAGATTTAATGTATTTGCAATAGCTATTTTAGTGGATCATAACATCTGGAAACTCCTTACTTAGATTAGGAGCTTGTTATGTTTATTGTGATTTTTTTTTTCACTTTTATTAAAATTCTATAAATAAAGAAAACACTCATATTTTGTGGGTGTTTTTATTTTTGATAACAGCCCTAAAATATTAATTATGGAAATTGATACTTTAAAAAATCAACTCGCAGTGCTATTATGTAATGATTTTAATACATGGCATACTGTATTGAACAATACTCAGCCGGAAGGTTATATTTGTAATCATTGGAAGGTAGATATCGATTCAAAGAATATCAATATTGATCTTAATTCCGGAATGTTTGCTGTTGATGATGGTTTTCTATCTTCATATATAACGTTCGTTAGAAATGGAAATAAACACAATGAGTTTTATAATAAAGCTTTTACAGTGAAAGGGAAGTTTAAATATAAGGGAGAAAATCTATTTGAATTGAAAGATATTGATGTAGGTATTGAAATAGATATATTTTAGATCGTGTTACCATTTTTTTTTGTAGTTTAATATTGTTAATTATAATTATTTATTTTGAATGAATTGTTAATGTTTGGAATGGTTGAATTAGAAAGAAATTCCGAATTTATTACAGCTGTTTTTGTTTTGAATGAATTTGTTAACTATTTGGTTATTAGTGTTTTATTTTATTTTTTTTATTGAAAATCAATTTTAAGTGAAAAAAATATTGAATGTATCTTCTTTTTTTTAACTTAGTGAAACAAAATCCAATCGTAAAAAATATACTAATAAATAATAATTGATAAGAATTTGATTTTTTTTAAAAATATTTTCTAATAACTTGCTCTCCCCACTATCCAGGCAGGTATTATATTTAATAAATAGAACCGCACGTTAAATCAATCCATTGCTTATACCGTCGACAGTGATTGATTTGGAATTAATTCTTCCAACCTCATTTTACATTCCGATAATAAAACAACTAAATATTCAGACCTCATTTTAAGTCTGAGTTTTATGAGTTTTTGTACATCATCCTTTGTCCATTTGTTTCTCAAGTTGGGTGGATATTCGGATGGTAATTAGCTTGTGTCAAATTCAAAAAAATAAGACTATGAACACACTTGAACTACTTAAAACCCAATTTAAGTATCCGTTCCCTACATTAAAGAACCCTAATGCGGATCTATTGCAGGAAATAACAGAGAATCAATGGATTGATGGAGAGTATCTTTGGCTCTACGAACAAAACCCCAACCTTCGTAAGAAGTATAAGATGACCAAGACGGCACATATTGCTTCCCATTGGTTTCCTACGGCTTCTCCTGAACGATTGAGGCCAATTTGCAGACTGATGTTATGGACCTTGTATAATGATGACCTCTATGAAGAAAGTGAACTTGAAAACATCGAATACGTACATGCACAATCAATTGCTGTACTTAGGGGTGAGGTTACCGGTGAAGATTCCGGAATCCCTTTGGGTAAAATGCTGGCTTCCTTGAGACAGGAGCTGTTACAGTTTATCCCGGAAGAATCACTTTTCCGTTTTACACAGATGATCGATAAATATTTTATGGGATTGAAAACAGAGCTGATCTATAAGAAGAACAAAACTTATCCCAGTGTAGTAGAGTGTATTGCTTTACGCGAAAACTCTATTTGCCTGTATCCTTTCCTCCAACTTACTGAAGTGGAAACAGGAATCGTTCTTCCACCGGAAATTCATGCAAATCCGGTAATACAACGTTTACAAACTTTAGCCTGTCATTTGGTTACCTATTTCAATGAAGTTCAGTCTGTCTTGAAAGATGAAGCTACAGACAGCGTGTATTATAACATAGTGAAGGTCATTCAGAACGAAAGACAAATGTCTCTGATGGAGGCATGTCTTGAAGATTTACGTCTGCATAATGAAGACTTGAATGAATTTCTAGCACTGCAAGTCTCTCTTCCGGATTTTGGTGAATGGCAGGAAGCGGTTATTAATTGGGTACATTACATGAGCATGGTTTTGAGTGGTTGGAAGAATATATCTACAAAGTTGGGAAGATATAATGCTATGGATTTTCCGGATGCCGGAGAGCTGAAGGCAAAACTAAATGAAATATAATAATCATATAATCTTAAATACATAATAAACCTATGAGTATCAGAGAAGAATTAATTGTTCCTAAATGCTATTATCCCTGGGAAACAGTCCAGAGTCCTATTGCCAATGCTTTTGATGAAGAAGAAAAAGAATGGTATGACAATGACTATACTTTTATTTCTGAAGAAGGAATAAAGAGATGTAAACCTCAATTTTTGTCTCGGGTTGCCACTTATATGAATCCAACTTGCAAAAGTATTGATCTTATGCGCCCCTGTGCAAGGTTGATGATCTATATCACCATTTTTGATGATTATTTTGGAATAACACCAAGAGATGAATTGAAAGTTATGGCCGATAGAGTTTATGAGGTAATGATGGGGGATGAGCCCAATCCGGATGAGATTGGAATCCTCCGACAAATGGCACAGGCAAGAAAAGAATGGCTGGCCAATGGAATGCCACAATTTTGGATAGACCGTGTCTCCATCAATTTCTATGAATTCATCATGTATGGCATGGCAGAGGAAATTCCTTTCAGGCAAGTAAAAAATAGAACCTATCCCTTGCTTGCCCATTATCTGAGTTTCAGGAAATACTCAATCGGAATGTGGCCTTATGGTGACCTGATAGATCCTGCCACTGACTCCCCGTTACCTGTTCACCTCTACAATCATCCCATTGTACAGCGCTGCAGGGAAATACTTTCTCTGGTTATTGTTATTCAGAATGATTTTGCCTCTTTAAAAAAAGAGCTTGAAATAGAAAGTGAAAGTTTGAACATCATCTTCATTCTGAGTAACCAGTATAATCTATCATACCAGGACTCTTGTACAGAAGCGATGAAACTGCATGATGCATATTGCCAGGAGCTTAATGATTTGCATAAATCTCTACCAGATTTTGGAGAATTCCAGGAAGTAGTATATGATCATATCCAACATATCAAATTACAAATAAGTGGCTGTGCAAACTGGTATTATAATTCAGGAACCAATCGATATGAACCAAAAGGATTCATTGTTCCACAATATGGAAGAGAGGGTGATGAAATTGTAATACCTCATAGTGTATTCGTTAAGAAATAGCGGATGGATGTTCCATTGTGAATAATATATAATATTCTCTTGAAAAGTAATATTACTGAGCCCTTTAACAATGTTTATTTGAACCATGAAGAAATAAACAGGAAAATTGGATTAGGTAATTTTACTGTTTAGCTATTAATGACTATGAAAAAAGAACGATTAGATGCCATTACGGATGGGATAATGGCTGTGATAAGCACTCTTATGCTTATGGATATCAAAATACCAAATTTATCATTTGCACATTTGCCTGGTATTTTGTATCAGATATTTGTTTATGCCATGAGCTTTGTGACTGTAGTCATTGTATGGCTTAACCATCATCGTATCACTTTGCATAAAGAGAAGATAGGGATCAATTCTGTTTGGATTAATTTCGGATTATTGTTTGTAATATCATTTATCCCTATTGCTACAGCGCATTTAAGTGAATCTTTTTTTGATACTTCTAACCATATGTTCTATGGTGTTGTTACGACATTGGTTGTACTTTTCTACGCAATCTTTCAGGAGTGTATCACCCAATCAGAAAATGAAAAGAATATACGGTTTGACCGGAAGATGAGTTGGTTGACAATGGGACTTTATCTATTAAGTATTCCATTAAGTTTGATAACCGTGTATATATCCGGGACTATTTTTCTTTTCGTACCTGCTCTATATTTTATTCAAAGTAAGAAATAGTAATTTCAACAAAACATTATAAGATATGAAATTCATATAACGATGACAGATTTGAATCAAAGGTAATGAGTGCTACATGCTTACGTTAATTGTATAGTTGTCTTTGTTTGCCATCTTCGTTCAAAGCGGTATTACCATACTCAAAACGTATGGTAATATCGCTTTCTTAATATTCTGCACGAGCATTGGGTTTATCATTGCCATGTCCCGGATAATAGAATGTTATAATTAAAATTACTCTTTTTTATGAAAACACTCCTTAACTTTTTAATATCTAATGTTCACTTCTTGATGACGATTTACAAAACAAAACTTGAATCGGGATTGTATAACTATGATGAAAAGTTCGTTACTTCCCATGACCACTTAGTCGCACAGATTCTGGCTAACGACCGCCTGGAGAAATATCTTTTGAAATCTATAAGCGAAGCCGAAGGATATGTTTTTGAAAAGATAAATGATCAGTCTCCATTGGATTGGTCTTCTTCAAAGTCCGGATTGGTTGAACTTTTATATGCCCTTCATCAAACACGTTGCTTTAACGGTGGAAATATTGAATTTAGTGAGGTAATACGCTTTACTGAAAGATCGCTGAATGTCAGTTTGGGAAATTTTTATAAAACCCTCCATGAAACTTTGTTCTACTCATAAAAAAATATCATGAATATTGACAGAATAGAATTTATGGCTTGGATGGAGAGAATTATGACTCGTTTTGATATCCTTCATAAAAAAATAAGCACCAAACAAAATAAACTGTCTTCTATTGATTGTGAGCAGTTACTGGATAACCAGGACGTTCTTCAGATGCTTAAAATCAGTTCACGGTCACTACAGCGTTACCGGTCAGACAAAAAACTGCCGTACTATACGATAAGCGGTAAATTATATTATAAGCTTTCTGATGTTCATCAGCTGATCAGAAACAGTTTTAATAAATCTTCCGGATATTATTAGGATAGTCTGTAATATAAATAACATTGATTTGATATCGGCCTTTTATGGCTTCTTTCTTCTATTATCAGTACTAATAGATCAAGTATCTTTGTAATGAAGAGAAACAGTTCGGATGCCGATTATAAAATTTTATCAAGTACTTGGTTTCTGCGATTCAATACTGTACCTCTTACTTCAATTACCTCTATTCCAAAATCACTAATCCAATCGTAGAGTAAATCATTAACCTTACTTCTAAGTTTTGGAAGGTTTGTCTGATAGTTCTGCATCAGATCCAGCTCTTCAATGGGAACAAAAACAAAGAGATCAATTTCTGCAATGAGTGTTTGAGTTTTTTCAAAAAAGGATTGAATATTTCTATTTGGATCAATAACATGCAGATAGGCAAGGATATCAAGGACAAACCGATCAAATATAACGTCATTTCCGCTTTGGGAAATAAGATGGACCGAGTAATTAAATTGTTCAACAAAATCCTCAGCATTAAGATGTTCTGAAAATTCATAACCTGAAAGCTCTAATTGACAGTAAGGTTCTGTTTCAAGGGTATAGCCAGGAAGGCTCTCCAAAAGTTCTTCTGCTAATGTTGTCTTACCAACATTATGCGCTCCAAATACTGCAATTCTCATATTTTATTTTTGGGCTAATTTACTTAAATCACAATATATGCGTAGATGAAAACAATTGTATTTTATACCCTAATCTGTTTAATGCGATTGTATATAGTATGCTATATATTCTCTTCTCCTGTAATGATCATTTTTGTATCCTTTTAGTTACAATGGTATTATTACTTATTGATCAAAATCATTAAATGGGAATTACTGTACTTTTCTGAATAATTTAAAATATTTCATATTTGGTTGTAAATCAATGTTTTGATTGTTTTGTAAATGCTGTTTTACAAAATGTCAGTTATTGTTTTTACCTTTTTTTCTTTATTTTTTTTTTGAGGTTATAGTTTTGTCTCATCAAAGTTTCAGAGCACTGCCTGATGTTTTAGACCCGGGTATGCATAAAAATTATTTATGATACGACTGAATACTATGATTAATCTCAATTTTTCAGATAGACAAAACTCTAAGCATAGTCCAATGGATGATGAATTAGCAAATGATGAAAAACACAAATGATAATGAGTATGCTAAAAAAGTTTCCGATGAGGAGATTTCTCCTCATCATGTCTGTCTATAATTAATAAGCTTAGTTAAAATCGGGTGTTACCTAATCCGAAAATGAGAGTTATGGAAGATTTTAAAAATATCCATTTAGGAGAATTTATTAAAAAGCGAATTGAAGAATCTGCAATGGACATGGACAGGATCACTGCTTTTATGAATAATACAGAGGGAGAAATTAAAGAAATGCTTTCAAGTCCTTCTTTAGATACAGTAATATTGCTTCGCTGGAGTAAATTGCTGCGTTATGATTTTTTTAGGTTATATTCTCAGCATATCATGCTGTATGCTCCTGCCGGAGCCAGGGAAACCGGAAGGGAAACAGAGAGTAGAAAAGGTTCTATGCCCCGATTCAGGAAAAACATCTACACTCCCGAGATTATTCAGTTTATCCTGGAGCTTATTGAGACTGGGGAAAAAACAAAAATAGAAATCATTGAAAATTATCGAATTCCTAAAACAACTTTGTATAAATGGATAACTAAGTACAGGAAGAAACAGAAAGAAAATATGGCAATGGATACAATTAACAATAGCTCTAAATAAAATCTTTTTTTCCTTAAAAGTGTGATTGTAAAACATATAAGTGATGTGGTAGGATTGCATACTAGAAATTAATGTTTCTGAACATTTTGGCTCGATGCTATATAGAAACTTAAATCGAGTGTGCATTCTTTTTTAGAAAGACCTGGCAGGCTTTTGATAGTGTATCGGAAAACGCAATAATGAATAAAAAATGATGAAACACAAAATCATGAAAGATATACACAAATATAGCCTGCCCAATGGGGAGATTTTTCTCCCCGTTATGGTCTACTTTAAAGCGGGTGTAAGGCCTTGCATATTCATAGCCACTGTAAAATCCCTTCAAAAAAGCAAAATCCAAAATTTAATCTATTATTTTTTGGAGCAAAATTTTAGTGCACATTGGGGCCAGATAGCTATCAGGTTATTATGAATAGATACCCATTGTAAAAAGGTATTATAAACGAAATTTTAATAATAAATATGTATTTGAAAATCAATAACAGTATGAAAAATTTTAATCTGTTAGGGAAAAGCAGGGATCAGATTTGTTGTGATATGGGTAGAGATCCTGATGAGCAATCAAAAGAAATGTGGTGTTATGTGCTGGATACTTCCTGGTTGAAGAAAACTTTATTGTTTATTGAATTTGAAGAAGAGAAAGCTTCTCATTTATCTGCAAGGGCTATCTATAGAAATCCTTTGGCCAGATCAACAACTAATAGTAGATCCGTTTATCTTTTTAGGTAAGTATATGGAAAGATCTGAAAATAATCAATATTATAATCTTCAGGGGCTTACGAAGTATGAAGTGAGAGAAATGCTGGGCAGTGAATTCAATTTTTTTCCTGCACGTTCCTGGAGCTATGCACTGAAAATAAGATGGTGGGAATCTGCCCGTCATCTTGTTCTCATTTTTGAACAAGAAGTGATAAAGGACATCTATATAAGTATATCCTATCTTGGGTTTTACACAAGAAAACAAAAAACCAACGGAATGATAAGGAAAAGTATATTAGAGTACGGAGCAAATAAAAAAATATAATAATAACCATAATAGATAGTGATGAAAAATCCATTAATCAATGAGGCAAGTCCTGATTATAAAAGGATCTATAAAGATCTACTTGAAATGAAATATCCTGAAAAGAAAGAAGCATGTAGTATAATTTTAAAAAAAACTAAGATTACTGCTCTTGATGTGATCCAGATAAACAGAATCATATTTGGCAAAAATAAGACGAAAAGAAAACACAGGTCTTATGATAAAAATTCAATAACAAAAATATTGAAATATCAGTATGACAATAGTATGACAAATATTGGCTTAGCCAAGGAGTTGGGAATCAGCCGTAATACTATCGCAAAATGGAAAAAATATTTTCAGTATAAAATATAATAATAAGAAACAGGAAATATAAGTTCTGCCCTTGCTTTCTTAAAATATTAGAATATCATTAGAAAGTAGATATATTGAGAAAAAATAAGACTTAAAATCGTTATTTTTGTAAGCCTCAGGAAAGAGGACTTATAACCAGATATTGATATGGCAGAGCTATTTAAGTATATATATACTTCACTACCAATGATCTCTTCACTCACTTGTGGTATGCTTTTCGTCGTCGCTTACGGACAGGAACTAACCAAAGTGGAGGAGCAGGTCAAGAAATTACTGGGTGTTTATTTTGCTTTTATGGTCTTAAGCTGGGTATATGTCCAATTTAATTTTAACTATGAGCATCTGTTGAAATATTACCTTCCTCTAGTCTGTTTTGTATTGCAGCTCAATCAGGTTATTTTTTATCATTTTATCAGCCTGCTGACCCCTGTAGAAAAAGACAATCTGTTTCATATAAAAGTCCATTATATTATACCACTGATCCTTCTCTTTGTTTCAGGAATTTTTATGATAACTTTTACGGGAATTAATCAGCTTTCAAACGACGCCGTTTCATCGTTATTTATGCCCTATACATCTCTTTCAGTTTTCTTTTTCATGCTTTGCTATGCGATACTGGGAAGCATAAGAGTTATCCGGTATAAAAGAATATTGATAAAAAAACACGGAAGAGAAAAATGGAAAGTGATGCGTTGGATGGTGCCACTGATGGTCGTAAGATTTTTGCTTCTTATCCTGTTTATATGTAATCCTTTGCAGCTTAACTTTGTATTGATAGCAATGACCCTTCTTGTTCCTGTACAGCATATCATCATTGTCTATAATATCCTGATGAGAAATTATGCAATATTATCTTTCGGTGACCATAATACCGTTATGATCGCAGGAGGGGAGATTATTGCATTGTCAGATGTATTTAATAATCAGGAGGCTAAACCTGTAAGCAATGCATCACTGCTTCTTGCCAAGGAAGAGCTGGAACAATACTATGAAGAGAGTAAACCTTATCTGAATGCCGGGTTTAAGATGCAGGACCTTGCTGTTTATTTTGAAACGAACAGAACCTATCTTTCAGGATTTATCAATAAAACCTTTGGAGTCAATTTCTCCCAATACAATAACCTGTGGCGACTAAAAGAGATGAAATATCTTCTGGAACATCCTGAACATAAAGATAAAAACCAGGAAGAACTCGCTCTGATGGCTGGGTTCTCTACTCCAAGAGCATACTGGAGAGCCAAAAAAGCTGCAGAACAAAAGGTTGAA
Organism: Chryseobacterium sp. MA9; assembly: GCF_024399315.1. Classification (NCBI taxonomy): domain Bacteria; kingdom Pseudomonadati; phylum Bacteroidota; class Flavobacteriia; order Flavobacteriales; family Weeksellaceae; genus Chryseobacterium; species Chryseobacterium sp. MA9. Next base: position 427,650 of record NZ_CP075170.1, read on the forward strand.
CAAAAAGACAATGAATAAATATGGAAATTGAACGTTTATTATTAATCATGTCATTTTCTATTGCTGTATTTTCTGCTCTTTTTTGCAGTATATTGCTTTTGATAAGACTGTTTTGGAATAAAGATGAATTTATAAAAAGAGTAATTATACTTCTTATTAGTGGGTATATAGTTGAAATTATTTATGTGATTACTATTTTCTTTTATAATTTTGATAAAGATACTTTTATTCAGACCAAACCTGTTAATTTTTTGACAATGCTGCTGTTACCAGTCATGTTTTATCATTTGATCTTTAAAATAACCAGACTCCGGACTGCTGAGCAATTTTCATTCTGGCATTACGTACTCCCATTGAGTTTGGCTGCAGGATATGGATTATGGTTTGCATTAACACCCTGGAGCATTCTGTTGCTTATGGATGCAAAAGATATTCAATGGATAGCGGGTTATAAAGGCTTTATTTTTTTTGATTACAGTCGTTTTTATATAAGGTTGATTCTGAGTCTGATTTATTTAGGTCTGGCAGCCAACAGAGTAATTCGTTACAGAAAAGAAATAGTGCAATATTCTTCCAATATGGAAGAAACTTCTTTGGCATGGCTTTATCAGATCTTTGGTGTGCTTTTTTTGGTTATTCCATTTCCTGTATTATATTATTTTATTGGATCAGAGGTATATACGAAGTTTGTCGGATTGGTAGTTCCTCTTCTATTCATATTGCTATTAAATGTAACTACTTGTTACCATATTTTCAGACAGAACTTTATACTGCTTACAGAAGATATCATAGCAGACAGGCTGTCAGAACAGGAAAAGGAATCCAGGGAACCTCTTAGCCATGAAGTAGTTTCAAAATACATGGATGTAAAGAAACCTTATCTGGACCCTAATCTTAAAATTACAGATCTGATCACTGCTTTTGGTACCAATCGTACCTATCTGTCTTCTTTTATCAATACAACATATGGGCTTAACTTCAGCATGTACATCAACCGATACAGGCTGGAAGAATTTCAGAGATTAAAAGAGCTCCCGGAAAACAAAATGGCTGATGAGGAAGAATTGGTTTACCTTGCAGGTTTCAGAAGCCATCAAAGCTTTAAAAGGAGTGAGAAAATTTTAAAGTCTGCTGTTAATGCTGGACCGAACCAATAACGAAGCGGTTCTTTTTACTCTGACATTTCCGTTTTAATCCAAATACTAACTTTAGCAGAGAATTATTTCCTGTTCATTCCGAACGTAAATCTTAACTGGATGGTTATGATCCAGTGTTTTGTAAAAATATAAATTACAATTGCTGATTTGTCAGTTGTGTTTTTACGTTTTTTTCACCCTTTGACGGATATACGAGTACTTTTGCTGTCATAAAACCTGGTAACTACACTATTTTTCCGGCTGAGATATAACTCCTGATCGTTTTTGATGAATAAGAAGTATATCCTTATTACTGGTTTTTATTATTATTTGAAAAGTAAAATTATGATCAGCAAAATGTTAAGTGCTCATTTTGCAGGAATATTCCTGCCTCTGAGTTTGTTTGTTTTTATGCCTTGCAATGGGCAGATTGGTATTGGAAAGACATCGGTGGATGGAGACGGGATACTGGATTTTGGCGATTCTCCAAAAGGAATTGTACTGCCTTTATTACCTGATCTTCCTGCTAGCCCATCTCCCGGAACTTTCGTGGTTGACAACAGTGATCTGAAGGTAAAGGTATTTAGTAATGGAAACTGGATTTCTTTAACGGATGTCCCTGGAAATTCAGATAGACGTATGATAAATCCATCTGCTGAAACCGGTCGGGGAGTCATCATTGGGGCTCCTGATTCTCCTGCGAAAGGAGTATTGGTCCTGGAGTCTGAAAATAAAGCACTTATCCTGCCTAAAGTTGCCAATCCCCATCTGAATATTCCCAATCCTGTTATTGGGACTCTATGTTATGATACAGTAAGCAAAACCCTGGCAGTATTTGATGGTAATCAATGGCATTACTGGAAATAGCAAATAAATAATAGTATGAAAAAAATTGAAAAGAAATTACTGGCAATGGTAATGCTGATTATCATGTTACCTTTTACCGCCATGAAGGCGCAGCAGTGTAACGAAGTGGTTCCCACGTTAAATCTTTCTATAAACAATGAATTTTCACATTGTCCCGGGATCAATACAAGCATTAATACTAAAGTTATTTCAGGAGATATTCCTCAAGGAGCTGAGGTAAGATGGTATGATAATCCTAATGCTTCCGGAAGTATGGTAAATGGTGGAAATATTACTCAGACAGGTACTTATTATGCCTTTTATTACCATACGGCGACCAGTTGTTATAGTCTGCCTTCAGATCCGGTTTCCGTCATATTACTTTCGGATACTCCGGTTTATCTTAATAATAAAGCCCGGTATTTTGGTTTCGGTCAAACGTTTAACCTGATAGCGTTGGAAGATACTTCGCGTCTACCTGTTGGGGTAAGTGTTTCTGTAAAGTGGTATTCAGATGCTTCAGGTACAGTTCCTGTTCCTAATCCTGCGCTCGTAAATTTTACCGGACCCTCCAGCCCGGGGCTGCCCCCTACTACTAAAACTTTTTACACCAGATATGAGCAAAATTTTAACGGGCAAATCTGTAAAGGGCCCCTGCAGGCCGTGGAAATAAAAAAGATTGCTCCTTTCCCACAGGTAAGACTGTATACTGATACAGAATTTGATGATCCTGCTGTAACAGGGGGTATGGGATACAGAATTTCAATATGTGAGCCAATTGATCTGACTTTGTTAGAAGTTCCGTCTGCTTCTGGTATGGTAACCCCGGGAACAGTGGTAAAATGGTATTCGGTGGGTAGTGTTAATACGGATTTACAGATTAATGCTAATGTTGTAGATACTTCTTATTGGACTAATCTATTGGAAGTTCCAAATCCACATGCTTCAGGGGGAGGTACGGTTTCTCCCCGTTATTATGATCCGGCAATCGATTATTATGGTCCCAAGGGATACCATGATGCAAATAAAGCATATCATCAACTTTCTGGAACTTATAGAAAGTATGCATCACCACGGTTGAATATTTCTTCTAATAATGTGCCTCCAACACCATGTACCAATCTTCCCAATGGTGGAGAGCCGTTTGTCCTTAAGCCTCAACTAACTGTTTGTCCGGGAGAAAAAGCTGACCTTACAGTTCCTGGTATTATTGAACCCTGGACTTCTGGCGGGGTCAATATAAATCCTCCAAACCTATATTGGTATACCAACGATCATCATGGAGGAGATCCTGTTGCTGATCCGTCAGCAGTAGAGGCAGGTACTTACTATCCTTTTTACTATTATTCAGAGTTTAAAATTTTTCGGCCAATAAGGTCAACTTCTACAGTAACTGTGGTCGAAAAACTTAACTGTAATGAATGTACCAAGCCAGGTAATTCCTCAGTTCCCGCAGATATCTCTCTGATAGGCATTTCATCATTAGAAAATCAGCCTGATGGCTGGCCACAGCATTACAGCGCTTTCATTGTTCTGGACTCAAAAACGAAAGGATTTGTAATGACAAGAATTGCAGGGACTTCACAGATTACAAATCCTGTTGAGGGAATGCTGATCTATGATACCGTGGAAGGTGATATTAAGCTTTATAATGGAAGTATCTGGAAAAAAATTGAAAAAAGCTGTAATGAATAACCACTTTCATTTCTTACCTTTTCTTAATTTTGAAGAATATGAAGAATTTATGGGAAATAAAGTCTGAAAATGACCTTTTGACTACCTTAAAAACAGTAAAATTGATAAAATAAAATATAAATAACGGATAAATTGCCATTAACAATATTTGTATTTCGATTTTCCCATCAATGCAATGCATAGCCCCAAATGTTGTAAGCAATACTTTCCATAAATGTGGATTCAAACAAAGAAAAAAGTAAATGAAGATCATCACCCTTCCTGACGAACTCAATGTAGACCAATCACAATCCGTTCATATTTTTGATTATCAAAGTTCAAAGGAAATAGCAAAACAACAAATTGTATTAAACCAAAATACATTCAGTTTTCTTACCGAAGGAACTAAAGACGTTATTTTTGACAATTCAGCTCTGTCAATAGATAATTCTAAATTCCTCATCATGAAATCCGGGCATTGCCTTATGACCGAAAGGCTCTCAAACATCCGGAATTATAGAAGTGTGCTTCTGTTTTTTTCAAACGAAACTTTACTGAAATTCATCCGGAAAACTGAACTAAACCAAATCAAACCCACTGAATATAAATCCGTTTATTCGTTTGGCTACGATGAATTTACGCAACGATTTGTAAGCAGTTTGTTGGATATTTCCAAACTTTCAAGAGATACACAAAAGAAATTGCTTGTTTTGAAGCTTGAAGAGATAATACTATATCTTACGGAAATACACGGGACCGAATTTCTTTATTCGCTAATAGAAAACAGTAACGATACTACACAAAAATTTATCCGCACTGTTGAAACCAATCAGTTAAGTAAACTGACATTAAAGGAATTGGCTTTTTTGTGCAATATGAGCATATCCACTTTTAAAAGGGAATTTGAAAAACATTATGCTGAATCGCCTATCAAATGGTTTCAGAACAGAAGGCTGGAACATGCTCATTATTTGCTGAATCAAGAGAAAAAAACTTCAACTGAAATTTATTTTGAAATGGGTTACGAAAGTTTATCTAGTTTTATTCAGGCCTATAAATCAAAATACGGTATTACTCCAAAACAACATCATAAAAATTGAGCTTTTATCAACAGTTTTTGAACATTGTTCTCAATTTATTTGGTATTATCCAGCCTAATTTTGCTTAAAATTTAAATCATTATACAATGAAAAAAGCAAATTTGATTTTAGTGTTGTCTTTAATTTTCTCAACAGCACTTTTCGGACAAAAAACATTTACGTTATTAAGTGAAGATTTGGGTGGAGAAACTACCAAAATACAAGAGTTTAACGGATTTGGTTGCTCGGGAGATAACCAATCCCCTCAATTATCATGGAAAAATGTACCCAAGGGAACCAAAAGTTTTGCTGTCACAATGTACGATCCTGACGCACCAACAGGTAGTGGATTCTGGCATTGGGTTATGTTTGATATTCCTGCCAATGTAAACGAACTAGTAACCAATTCAGGGAATGTTAAATTGAATTTAGCTCCAAAAGGTGCTGTCCAGAGTATAACGGACTACGGAATTAAAGGGTTTGGAGGACCTTGCCCGCCTGAAGGACACGGATTTCACCAATACATTATCACTGTTTATGCCCTGAAAACCGATAAATTAGGATTGGATGAAAACAAAAATCCCGCAATTGTTGGTTTTAATCTCTGGAACCAGACGTTAGCCAAAGCGAGTATCGTTGCTTATTACAAACGATAAAATAAAAAAATGAAACGGATTGAAATTTAATTCTCAATCCGTTTTTTTTACTCTAACTGGAATTTGTATGTTATTGACTTTTCTTAAAGGTTTCTAAAATTTACTGCCTCAGATGATCGATATGATAGTAAACTCTTTTACGAAAGTACCCGAAAAAAAGTTGCAATGAATAAATTTAGATACCCATATGGATTAAGAAATTTATACATTATTTTATGAGAATTCTACGGTAAAAAAATGATGAATAAGATTTGTTTTACTATTTTTTATCATAAGAAATAAGAGCCGTAACTGTAAATTGTTACATTGATTTATTGATTTGTTACTGATTTTTTTTATTTTGTAATATTAAGAATATCAGTTGTTTGTGAAATTGTAAAATAAAATTGATGATTTGTCAGTGAGGCTTTTTACTTTTTTTTCTTCATAGCACCAGAGACCTTTTTAATTTTGCCATGTCAATTAAGGATCAATTGATAAGAATTGGAGAATCTACTAAAGTTTTTCCAATACATATTAATACACAGTTTCATATGTCTGCTGCAAGGATTGCTTATTTAGAGAAATCTTCTTTTCCTTTTTCTTGTTTAAATAAGTTTAAATCTTAGAACAGCATTTATAAAAATAGGTGCAACATAAAATAATTGGTAGAATGATATAAGGTTTTTCCGGTAGCGAAAAATAGTAAATAATTAAAACAAAAATGTAATGAAAAAAATAATGATTACAGTAATACTTTCTGTATTTACTTCAATAAATATTTTTGGTCAGGTAGGAATCAATACCACCCAGCCTCATTCATCAGCGGCTTTAGAGGTTGCGGGAGACAATAAAGGATTTCTGCCTCCAAGAATTGCTCTGAAAGAGGTCAGGGACAGTATAACGATTAAAGATCCGGCAGCCGGACTTTTAATATATAATACAGCGGTAGCAGGTAACAGTACAAATGCTGTTGTACCCGGGTATTATTATTGGAGCGGAAATAACTGGACCTTGTTGTCAGATACCCAAAATACATGGGGAACTTATGGGAACAGTGCGACCAATCCTGGTACCAACTTTATAGGGACTACAGATAATCAGGATCTGATATTCAAAAGAGGAGGTGTTATCGCAGGAAAATTAAGTGGGGTAGGAATTTATAATACCTCTTTTGGAGTAGGATCTTACAAAGGAAATCCAGGATTTGTAGGACGATGGAATACAGCAATAGGATTCGAAAGTCTTAAAGGAGAAAATGAAAATATGGTTGCCCATGACAATACCGCAGTTGGTAGCCATAGTTTGACATCAAATTATGATGGTGAAGGAAATACAGGGATAGGTTATCAGGCATTAATGTTGAATAGAACCGGGAAGTGGAACGTAGGAGTAGGACATCAAAGTTTAGGCAGCAACAGGACAGGTAATTACAATACGGCCCTTGGCAAAGGTGCCTCAGGACATTTAAATGACGGATTTGAAAATACAGCAGTTGGTTTTCTTTCCCTTGGAAACATGTCATCGGGAAGACAGAATGTAACATTGGGTGCTTATTCAGGTCAAGGACTAATGATGGGTGACAACAATATTATGATAGGAAAAAGTGCTGCAAGGAACCAATCCTCCGGATCAAACAATATTGTCATTGGCTCCGATATCGACTTAAAAAATACCTCGGGAAGTAATCAGCTTAATATAGGAAACAGTATTTATGGTAGCAATGTGAATGCAGGTGGGAATAGCTATGCCAGTATAGGAATTAATACAGCTTCGCCGGGTAACAATCTGGAAGTGAAAAGTGAACAGCCTGGCACTTCCGGATTGAGACTTACGAATTTGGTTAATACATTTAGACTTGGAACCAACAGTGAGGGTGATATTATTGAAATACAGTCTTCTGTAAAAAAGATCACAGCAAATTATACGATTAACGGAACAGATGAAATTATTTTAGCTGATGCTTCCTTTGCAGACCTTAGTCTTACTTTACCTGCTCCATCCCAAAAAGGGAAAAAAATTATTATTAAGAAAACAGATGGTTCCAGTAATAATATTGTAGTTCAGTCACCGAACCAGATTGATGCACAGTCTGATCTTTCAATCAGCCAGCCGTATTCAGGGGTGATCGTTTTGGACGATGGAACAACTTATTGGGTTATTGGAAGAATTTAGATAAAAGAATAATTATATCTGTGAAAAGGTTTATTTGTAAGTAGTATATTTCAGTGATTTAATCTCATTAAACAGTTCGAAATTGAATTAAGAATTCTTCATACACTCTTTTGGTCGCTAAAGAATAGTACTTGTATTTGCTTGGATTTTATATGTAATTATCTAATTATTATAAGATTTACCACCTGTTAAGGTAAAAATGCATGATCAAGAGTATTTAGTTTTCTTAAATCCTCCAACAAAAAGTTCGAGTTTTGTACCAATGGGGTCACCAAAACCTGTTCAGGTTTTAAACAGTTAAAAAGGCGCATAAAAAGGCGCCTTTTTCTATTTAATATCAGTTTTTTCTGGCAGCTCAAAAATATCAAACCAAATCGCTTTTTAGTTAACGGTCTGTTATAATCCCATGTCATTTTTACAGATAAGCATTGACAAGTTCATGGATCATGAGCAATGCATGAACGTAGCCGTATTTTACTTATTGGTTAATGGTTTTGAAGTTGTAAGTAGAGGAGACAGGAATGATAAGTTTTTCATTATTAAGATTTAATATTAAAAAATAATATTCTTACTTAGGAACATATCTCATACTGATTTCTTCAGGAGAAGTATGGGGCATTTCCTGAAACCCTATTTTCCGGTACAGATTGTAAGCCTTATCATTTCCGGGAATAACCTCTAGAATGATTTCAATACCGTTAAATTTTTGACACGCTTCGGAAATAACAGCCTCAATCAATCCCTGGCCGATATTTTTTCCCTGAAATTCTCTTTTTACATACATCTGGTAAATACTTCCGGTATTGTTTTCATTTTTAACAAAAGTACAGATGCCCACAAGTTCCTGCTGAGCAAAAGCTCCATATACAAATCTTTCCGGTGTTTGTTCTTCAATATCGCTTTCTATACGAAATTTTTCAATACTCAGGGCATCCTTATAGGTTGCTCCAAAAGATTCAGGGAATTTTTCCAGACTTTCCAGGCGGATGGCTCGGTAAATTCTACTTTCTTCAGGGATAAGTTTTCGGTAGCTAATATTTGTCATAGTTATTGGGATAGTCATTTTCATTAATATCCGGATACAAATATGTAGATTATTTTGAACTTCTTTTTAGTATGCCCGGCAGAATTTCAACAATTGTATTAAAATTTTTAAAACTAAACGATGTATTTGTAACAAATTCCATTTCAGTTAGTCTTATTATAAACAAAAGCAATCATTTTTTTGACCGGAAAAGTTTACATAGCCGTCCGGAAAGTTTAAAAAATGTTTGTTTAGGGGGAAATTTTGGTACTTTATTTAAATGTTACATTTTTGCAAAATTAACTGCTTATTCCATAATAAGCATGATAAATTATGTATATTTATAACACTTATTGGGGAATAATAATAGAATAACAGTAGAGAATTATTAACATGTTTAAATGAAATATGTATAGGTAGACATAGGGAAAAGTGGTACTGATGGAAAGAATTAATTTGATCATTCTTAAGAATAAAAAAATATATTCAAACGATTTAAAAAAAATAATAGCCTGTACAATCTGCATAGGGTTATTTTTATGTATGCTTTCGTGCAGCCATGATTCTCAGGATAAAGAAAGAGAAAATTTTGATACTTCTTTATTAAATCAGACTTCAGACCTTCAGCTAGCAGGGGAATATGAAGCTCTTATCCGGTTGAATATAAAATATCTGAAAAAAGCTGCGAAAATGAAGTATAAAGCCGGAAAAGGTCTTTGCTACCTGAATATGGCAGGGGTGAATGTCTCAGCAGGAAATTATGATAAAGCCCGCTTTTTTTTCAACAAAGCAGAGAAAGATCTGAAAAACTCTGAGAATAATTATCATAAAGCAACCTTCTATAATGACTACAGCCTGTATTATTCTCATCTTAAAATAAATGACAAGGCTATTGAATGCAATAATAAAGCATTTTATTATTTAAAACAGGCCGCAAAAACTAGTCTTGCTCGAAAACTTCTTCCGAGACTGTATGTGAACAAAGGAATTTACTATGCCTGGAAAGGGTGGTTTGGAACTTCTTTAAAATGTTTCACCAAAGCGAATGTACTGGAAAACTCGGCCTATAGCAATTGTATGGTTGCCCAATACTATTTATTTGTTCATAAGCCTGATTCTGCAGGAATATATATTGAGCGGGCTGATGAGAAAATGTTAAGCCAGAAGACAACTGATGTAGAATCCCTCTGGGTTTATTATACCATGGGATACTACTATAATGAAGTAAATAACAGTGAGCAGGCTGAGAAAGCACTTAGAAAAGCACTGGACATCAATATTAAAACAAGACGTACTTATTCTTCACATATAAAAGAGGTTTATAAGGCACTGGCAGAGCTGTATAAGAAAAAGAATGACGGAGGCAAAGCTTATTTCTATCTGAAAAAATATATGGAAGAAGAAGGCCGGTTTGACGCTGCACGATTTACCACAATGAATAAGGCAACCGAGGATTTTATTTCTGAAGTAAAACAGGAATCGGACTGGCATAAAAATGATCTTCCTTTATTTATTGCCTTGTCTATCACTGTTCTTACTTTTTCAGGAGTATATGTCCGGAAAATAATCAATAAGTTAAAGCTGAAGAAAAACTCTTTAAAAGAAGAAACGGATGAACTGAAAAACCATGTGGAGACTAAGCAGCTGGAAGAAGTAATAGAGCTCGCCAAACGGAATGATTCTTCCTTTTTATTAAAATTCAAAGAACTGTATCCTGATTTTATAAAATCACTTCTGAAAATCAATCCTGACCTTGAAAATTCAGAACTGACTTTCTGTGCCATGCTGAAACTTCGTTTTTCTGCCAAAGAAATTGCAGACTATACTTTTGTACAGCACAGATCTGTACAGCAGAAAAAATACAGGATCAGAAAAAGACTGAATATTCCCGGAGAAACGGATATTTATGACTTTTTTGAAAACCTAACAGAATAAAAAATTTCATCACAATAAAAAATGCCGGATTCTGTTTTATAAAAGGTTTTAATCATAATTTATATAGGAATTTAGCTTAAATAGAGAAACATATGAAAAGTATTTTTCTTGCTGTTTTACTTATTACTTTAGTTTCGTGCCATTCTCATTCAAAGAAAGAGGCTGAAAAGAAATTTGATGTTTCTCTGCTGAAGCAGAATGAGAAATTCAGGGTAGCCGGAGAATATGACTCTCTGATCAATCTCAATAAAAGATATTACAAACTGGCCGATAAAATAAATTATGCGGACGGAAAAGCACTGTGCTACATCAATCTGGCTGAGCTTAATATTTCATTAGAAAATTTTCAGAAATCTCAGATTCTTTTTGATAACGCAAAAGAAATTCTGGATCATTCAGAAGATAATATACATAAAGCCAGGTTTTATAATGTTTACGGCCGGTTCAATATAGAACTCCGAAGGGTTGACAAAGCTTTTCAATATAATAATGAAGCGATGAGCCTGATACAGAAAAGCGGTCAGTCTGAGCTTAAAAATGATCTTCTTTTCAGTATTTATTTCAGACAGGCCATTTATTTTATCCAAAAAAAGGATTACGAAAAAGCACTTGAATATTTTCACAGGGCAAAAAAAATGGATAGCACAGGTCTTACCGACTGTGCTATAGGTGATTATGTTTATATGCATAAGAATAAAGATTCTGCATACAAATACGTTACTACTGCTTATAATAAAGCTAATATAAGAGGGAAGGAAGACGGAATTGCCCTGTATGCCAATACAATTATGGGAGAATATTTTCTTACCTACAAACAATATGATAAGGCAGAAGAAACACTTAAGAAGGCCCTGAAGATCAATGAGAAAACTAAACGTATCTATGCCTACTATGGTAAATATATCTATAACGATCTCAGGATGTTATATGAACGCACGGGAGATAAAGAAAAAGCATACCTTTATTTGAAAGCATATACAGAGGCTTATTATAAAACCAATACATCTTTACTGGCTACGATTAATCAGGATATGGAGTCTTTTATTACCGGAGCTCAGCAGGATGCAGAGCATCATAAAAGTAAAATATACTGGATTTTCTTTTTATCATTGGCAGGTCTTTCTTTGCTAGGATTATATGCATGGAGAATCATCCGGGCTTTGGGAAAAAGAAAAGAGGTACTTACAATAGAAGCCGAAAATCTGAAAATCAGGATGAATGACAACAAGCAGGAAGAGATCATAGAACTTGGTAAAAAGAATGATCCTGAATTTTTGAATCATTTTAAAGAAGCTTATCCTGAATTTATAGATCAACTTTTAATAATTAATCCTGGTCTTGAAAGTTCTGAATTGATTTTTTGTGCGATGCTGAAACTGCATTTTACATCCAAAGAAATTGCAAATTATACTTTGGTTCAGCACAGAAGTGTCCAGCAGAAAAAATACAGAATCAGAAAGAAACTGAATATTCCCGGAGAAACAGATATTTATCATTTCTTTGATACTTTGAAATAATTCAAAAAAAAACTGTCTGATTCATTATGTCAGACAGTACTCGAAATATTCTCTTTTCACCACTTGGATTTTTTTAGTGGTCTCTTTGTTCAAATATGAAAATTTTTAACGAAAACAAGAAAAAAAGCTATACTACACGAATACTACATCGTGTTTTTATGTTTTTAATCAATTGATAATTAGTGTGTTGTTTTTTTATGTTGGATTTATTGTTTTTTTTTAAAATAAAGAACCAACAACTTTAAAACAGCTCGTTTTTTAGCTTATATTTTTAAATAATGTGCTCTTTGAAAATATTTTTTAGTCTGATTTTCAATATTTTTTTACCAGTATCTTGATAAAAACTTTCAAATAATTTCACCTTTTCAAAATTTTTATGGATTAAATAAATAATTAGGATTAAAATATAAATCACTGATATTTAATTATTTATAATCATGTTGTATCTATGTAGTATCATCTTTTTTTGTTTTTTATTCAAAAAATATAAGTTTTGTAAGGAGTTTTGTTGTGAATATCATATGATATGTTTCGTTTTGTTGAATTTATGATAATGATTGTTTGGTGTCTTTAAAGGCAGAAGTTAAATGATACTTTCAATAAAAATTGCAATATACTCTCCCAAAATAACTTTAAATAGCTTTATGAAAAAAAGAATTTTATTAGTTTGCGCGCTAGCGTCTTGTTTTACGGTTTTCAATGCTCAGAGATGGGAATCTGTCTCTCAAAAAAACTCACAGATAAGAACAGAAATAGAAGTACAGCATTCTTACAGAGTGGATCTGAAGTCTCTTAGAGAGATGCTGAAAAATGCTGAAGAAACGGGAAAAAATGCACGTCCTGTTATTATTTCTTTACCAACAGTAGAAGGAAAGATTGAAAAATTTGCTGTCTATAGCAATCCTGTAATGGATAAATCACTTGCAGACAAATATCAGCTGGGATCATATGTGGGAATTGGTGTAGATGATTCTTCTAAGTATTTAAGATTCAGTACATCCCCGAATGATATGCAGTCTATGATCATCAAAGACGGTGTGTTTCAGTTTATAGAACCCATAAGCAAAGATAAACAAACTTATGGTGTATTTTATAAAACAAAGGAAAAAGGAGACATGCATGGGTTTGAATGTGATACGGAGCATGATCTTAAAGATATTGGTAAATTGGTGGAAAATGGGAAAAAGATGCTTTCCAATGTAGGAATTACAAAAAGACCTACTAATACCAAATATAGAACTTTCAGAATGGCTATTGCTGCTACCGGTGAATATACACAATTTCATGGTGGTACAGCTGCCGGAGCGGTTGCAGCTATTAATAACACAATGACAAGAATCAATGGGGTTTTTGAAAGAGATTTCGGAGCTCACTTTAATGTTCTGGATCTTCCTGGAATTATTTATACAGATCCTGCTACTGATTTTTATACCCCTCAGGCCGCTGCAAATGATCCGTCACTAAACTTACAGCTTCAACAAAAACTTACAGCAGATGTAGGAAATGCAAACTATGATATTGGGCACGTATTTCATTGTAATGCAGGACAAAGCAGAAATGGAAACGCGGGAGGGATAGGAATTGTTTGTACCAATCCCGCAACTAATAATTCTTTAGCAAAAGGATCTGCTTTTTCAATGAGCCCTGATCCTGTAGGAGAAGTATTTGATTTAATGGCAGCTCACGAAATGGGGCACCAGTTGGGTGCTAACCATACCTTTTCTATGAGAACCGAAGCTTCGGGAGCTAATGTAGAGCCTTGGGGAGGAACAACGATCATGGGATATCCTGGAATTACACAAGATAATATTCAGGCAAATATGGATGGTTATTTCCATTATAAATCTATTTCACAGGTATTAAATAATTTGGAAGCTAAAGTAGGATGTGGTATTGCTACTGATATCATAAACAATACTGCACCAGTGATTACACCACTTACTAATTATTCTATTCCTAAAGGAACGGCCTATTATCTGGATGCTGTAGCAGCAGATGCAGAAAGTGACCCTGTTACCTATACATGGGAACAATATAATAGTGTAGGAGACAGGAATACAATTTCCGGAGACAGCGGATGGGGCTATAATGCAGAAGGAGCTATCGCAAGATCTTTGCCGGGAACAGCTAACAGCAGAAGATATTTCCCTAAGCTGGAAACTGTATTGAATGGCGTACTGACAGACAAACAAGTATGGGAAACCGTTTCCTATATCCCAAGAACATTGAATTATGCAGTAACAGTAAGAGATCAGAATGCGTTAAGACCAATGACCTCCACCGCTGAAACAGCTGTGACAGTAGGTGCTGACGGACCTTTCAAATTCAGTGGACTTACAACAGCATCTGTCTTATACAATGATGCATCCAATACCATCACGTGGGATGTTGCAAACACCAATAATGCTCCTTATAATGTAGCCACTGTAAAAATAGATTATACAACCAATAATGGGACTACATGGTCAGACCTGATAGCTTCTACACCCAATACGGGAAGCTATGCTGTACAAATGCCGGCTAATGTAACTGGTACTGTTAAATTAAGAATATCAGCAGTAGGTAATGTTTTTTATGCAGTATCTCCTGCTGTAACAGTAGGAACATCTCCTACTTCTCCTGCTGCTGCTCCAACAGGGGTATCTGCAATAGGTACAGAAGTTTTGAAAACGACTGCAAGAATATCCTGGAATAAAGTACCGGGAGCTACTTACTCTGTCAATTACAGAAAAGTGGGAACTGCAAGCTGGTCGAATACAACAAGCGCTGCAAACTCCGTATTGTTGTCAAATCTGGAGGATGAAACCAATTATGAAGTACAGGTAGCTGCTGTTGTGAATAGTGTTCCGGGGGCATTCTCAGCTAATTATGCCTTTAAAACAAAAGGGTTGAGAACTGGTACAGATTATTGTTTAATGACGACAGGAGGAAATGGCGGAAACTTTAATAGTGGTCTTGTAAAACTGACACTATCTAATCTGGCTTATGTATATACAGGGCTGGATGTTTATAAAACATATCTTGACTTTAGTGAAGATGCTACTAAAGTAGTTAACTTAACAAAAGGGACTCAGTACACCGCCAGCTTTAGAAACCTTGCGGGAGGAAACTATAATGACTGGCTTGAAATCTGGATAGACTACAACAGAAACGGAGTATTCGAAAGTTCTGAAAAAGTGGTTACTAGTGGAGCACTTCCTTTTTATGCTGCCGCTGCTCAAGCTTATCTTCGTGATGGAAATGTAACATTTACAGTGCCTGATACTGCTTATTCTGGTGATAAACTGTTGAGAATGAGAGTGGCAAGTACTTTCTTTAATGCAGCCAGCGGACCTTGCGGAAGCCCTACCGTACCTGTAAATGGTGGAGGAATTGTTTCTGTAGGATCTTTCAGAGATTTTTCTGTGAAAATTTCAGAAAATGCTAACCTTGCAGTAAGAGAAGCAGTAGATGCAAAATATTCGGAAATAGCTATTTACCCTAATCCTGCAGATACATTTGTAGAAGTGAAAAATCTTAAAGGTAAAGCAGACTACAAAATCTACAGTGCAGATGGAAGATTAGTTCAGGAAGGTAAAATTGAAGGTAAAATCAATGTTGCTTCTTTAGTAAAAGGAATGTATGTGATCACTATAAAAGATGACAAGAATACTTATAATACTAAGTTAATCAAGAAATAACACACATGAATCTCCGTATCAGGATCTAAAAAAACGGAGAGAAAAACGGTTTATTTAACTGAAAAAGGCTGTCTCTGGTTGAGGCAGCCTTTTGTTTATCATGAAGTCTGATGACCATTAAAAAAATCCAACATGGTTGCTAATGACTTTTCAGAATGCATCCGTTCTCCGTTTTCAAGAGATTCCTGTGTGGAAATGGCTGCTCTTTTACGCATATGATGTTCATAGTCGGAAATAGCTTCCTGTAATGTACTGTAGCTGTTGTTCGTTAAATATTCGCTTAGTTCAAGAGCATCCAGCATGGCCATATTAGCACCTTCCCCTGCAAATGGTGGCATTACGTGGGCGGCGTCACCTATCAGCGTTAGATTGGTTTGTGCTTCCCAGGTCTGATCTGAAGGCATAGAGTAGATCAGACGTGGAATAAATGGTGTTACGGCGTTTTCAAACAATTCATTCCAGATAGGGCTCCATCCGTTATATTCTGTTTTAAACCATTTTAGCATCTGTGCATGATCGGAAAAATCAAGACCGCTGTCGGCAGGCCAGTTTTCATCAGCTTTAAAGCTTGCATAAAATCCCAGATCTCCGTTGCCTTTCTGTCCAAGCAGAATATTTTTGGTATTTCCAAATGCCATTATTTTTCCACCTTTGATCATAGTATCAATCTGAGGTGCATTTTCTTTTGAAACATTTCCCTCCAGCATAATGACTCCGGAATAAATCGGTTTAATATCAGTAAGATAAGAACGTATTTTGGAATTGGCTCCGTCTCCGGCAATAACAAGATCTGCGTACACAGAATTTCCATTTTTAAATTGTAGCAACCAGCCTTCATTCTGACGTTCCATAGAGAGAAAATGACTGTCCCAGATTACTGTTTCGGGATGTAGAGAATCCAGCAGCATATTTCTTAACGGACCTCTGTCTATTTCCGGACGGAAATGTTCATGCCCAAAATCTTCTTCAGGCTTTGTTTCGTGATCATTAAAAAATATTTCTGCCTTTTCATTCATTATGAGTGTTCTGTCTGCTCCGGGACGGAAAGTCTTTTTAAATTCCTCCAAAAGTTCTGCCTTGCGTATAGCCGCCAGCCCCGAATCTTCATGCATGTCGAGAGGAGAACCCTGTACCCGTGCATTTTTATTGAAGTCTCTTTCATATACTTTTACGTCTGCACCTTTTAACTGTAAAAGTCTTGCCAGTGTAAGTCCTGCAGGGCCACCACCAACGATTGCTATTGATTTATTGTCTATCAGCATTGTTAATTTAAATTTTACAATGCAAATTTATTTTCCTTTCAACACGGATAATAGTACAAATCGGTCGTTTTTATTTTTGGATAATTCTTTGGGAGCAACCCCTGAAAATTTCTTCACTTCCTTGATGAAATGATTCTGATCAGTATAATTGAGTTCAGGAAAGAGTCTTCCCTGTGCTATGTGTTCCAATGATGTTCTGAAACGCAAAATAGTAGAGTAGGCTTTTAATGACAAACCAAGTTGTTTGGTAAAATAACGGTTGATCTGTCTGCTGCTCCAGCCTGTTTTTTCAGAAATTTCTTGTACGCTCATTTCACCTTTTGAGGCATAAACCAATTCAAAAAGTCTCTGTTTTCTTTCATCTACCTTTTGAGGAAGCCGTTCTTTTATTTTTTGAGTTGCTTTTTTACAGCAATGATTAAAATCCTTTAAGTCTTCAGCTTTAAAATTCCAGAAATCAGGAGAGAGTTCTTTTCCAATATTCAATAAATCTGCGATGGAGGTATTTAAAATATATTCAACAGCAAGAGGTTTGAAGCTGACGATAAATGCAGTTGTATGTGGAACGATATACCTTTGTTCAGGATAAGTTTCCAGTCCGAGAAGGGTAATATGAAAAGGTTCTGAAGCGGACTGTGAAAAAAATAAATCAATTCTTCCGTCAGGAATGATCACCACTTCTTTAGCTTCATCCGAAAAGTTCTGAAATGTTCCCAGATTTTCAACGAAATCTGCGATCTCTTTATCAGGTTCGACGAAATTATAAGTGAAGTCATTGTCCATATGAATGTTATCTGTCTTTTAAACAAGGAAATTACAAAATTACATCTGTTCTATTAAAAAAGTTTATAGTTTATTTTAATAGTTTATAAATGCTATTTTTGTCCCAGACAGATTTCAAAAAATAAATATGCTGCAGCTTCTATCTTATGGACAAATCATCACTTAATACCTACTTTCATTCTTTATTCAGCATCAAAACGGAAGTGGTTGAAAAGATCACTGAAACTTTTAATCATTTTGAATTAAAAGCAAGTACTGTTTTGCTGGATAAAGATGCCATCAGTACCAAAACATACTTTCTGGAAAAAGGTTATGTGCGGTCGTATATATTGAACGAAGATAATGAGGAGATTACCACTAATATTTATAAAGCCCCCTGCTTCGTTAATGATTTTCTGTCTTTTTTCAAACAACAGCCTACTAAAGAAATATACCAGACCGTGACTGAATGTGTTTTCTGGGAAACAGGATTGGAAAATGTACAACATAACTTCCACAATATTCCTGAATTCAGAGAGTTCAGCAGGCTTCTTCTTGTCCTTAATTACTATAATATTCACGACAGGCTGATAGAAATGGCAAGTCAGAAGGCTTCTACAAGATATTTTAATCTCATGAAGAAAGATCCTGATATTTTTCAGCATGTTCCTTTGAAGGTAATTGCTTCTTATCTAGGCATCAAAGACAGTTCATTGAGCCGGATCAGAAGGGATATTCATAAAATTTAATTTCTTTTCATTTGTCAAGTGATATTTCAGAGATCATCACTGATATTTGCTAAAAATAATTTCATGAACAAAAAACATATTGTCGTTGTAGGATTAGGTGGGGTAGGCGGTTACTTTGGATTTAAAATAAATCAAACCAATGAAACTTCCGGAAAATATACTGTTTCTTTTGTTGCCCGGGGAGAAACCTATGAGAAAGTGAAAGAAAATGGCTTGATTCTGTTATCTCCCGAACACTCCAATAGCCAAACGCATCCTAATGCTATAGCTCAGAATATCAGTGAGATCAAAAGTCCTGATCTGGTCCTGATTTGTGTAAAAGAATATGACCTTGAAAATGTGTGTAAGCAGCTGCTGCCAGTCATCAACAAAGATACAATATTGCTTCCGATGATGAACGGAGCAGATATCTACGACAGAATACGTACAGTCATTCCAGATCATACGGTTTTGCCAACCTGCATTTATGTGGCTTCCCATATTAAAGAAAGAGGAACTGTGGAGCATAAGGGGAAAGCAGGGAAAATGATTGTGGGAAAAGATCCCGAGCATTTTTCTGCCCCTGTAGAATGGATTGCTGATCTATTGAGTGAAAGTAAAATTGATTTCGATTTTAAAGACAATTCATTATCGGATATCTGGACGAAATTTATTTTCATTGCCAGTTTCGGATTGGTAACGGCTAAGCATAATTCATCCATCGGGGCTGTATGTACAAATGAACAGCAAAAGCATGAAGCCACCGAAATTATGAATGAAATAAAGCAGATTGCAGATAAAAAAGGAATTTCCCTTCAGGACGATATCATCGATAAAACTTTTGAAAAAGCATCTACATTTCCTTTTGACACCCCAACTTCTTTACAGCTTGATATTCATTCGGGAAAGAAAGATAATGAGCTGGAATTATTTGCCGGAGCTGTCTTAAAATATGGAACAGAACTTGGCATCGAAACTCCTTTTACTCAAAAAATTTACACGGAGATTAAAGAAAATAGATGGGCTAAAGCCAAATAAAAAAGTAGGATAAAAAGGCGGGTTAAAACCCGCCTCTATTGAAAATTAAATATAAAAGATAGAAATTTCTTAAGAATTCCCGTATTCAATATCGTATCTGTCCGTCCCGTCATTAAAATTCCCGGTCCCGGTCTTTGATCGTCCTGAATTTTGTTTTAAAAAATGTGTCTGCTTTTGCATTAAACTCATTGGTATACACCACCAAAGTGCTGTGTCCGGAATTGGGTAAAATCCATAAGTCAGCTTTAGGAATGTTTCTGAAAATTTCCAGGGTATGCTCCGGTTTTATAACATCATTATCTCCTCCGATAACGAGAACAGGAACTTTAATGCTGTGTAAAGACTTAGAATCTATATTGGGTTGTTCACTCAATAGTCTCTTGTATTTGAGAACAGTGTAATCAAGATCTGTTTTGTCTTTCTTTTGGGCAAATTGTTCTTTAAATTGTAAATAATTGGCGCTTACTCTTTTAAATATATCCGCCTGTACTGCACTAGAATCCGGTCTTAAATTAGCTCCTGTAACAATAAGCTTTTTTACCTTTTCCGGATGTCTCATGCTTAACAAAAGCCCATTAATACCACCATCACTCCAGCCAATCACAAAGGCAGAATCTATTTTCATTTTCTGGAGTAACTCAGCATAATCATCAGACATTATTTCATAAGTAAGAGCATCTCCTTTATCAATTGACTTTCCGTGAGCTCTGCTGTCAGCGACAATGACTTTATATTTCTTTGAAAAATAAGGAATCTGTTTAGAGAAGTCCACAATAGAACCTCCGTTTCCGTGAATGAGAAGTAATGGCTGTCCCTGGCCATAGGTTTCACAATACATTTTGATTCCATTGACATCATAATATTTACCCGCTTTAGAATTATTACCATAATGGGAACTCTTTAAAAGCTGGATGTATTCTTTTTTGAGCTTCTGAACATCACTCTGGGCAAAGAAAAAGGCAGGTAACAAAGCGAGAATAAATAATATCGGTTTCATAATTTATAGCATTAAATTTAAATTATTGATGTCATTTGTTTTCCCGATGAGTAGGAGATTCGGAGTTCTTGTTACAATAATGTATCAGAGTGAACCGTTATATAAGCTCAGGCACTATGCATAAATCTCTGCCGTTCCAATAGTACTTCTTCCGTTTCCTGGTGATCAGGATCATCTATGCAGCAGTCTACCGGGCATACAGCCTTGCACTGAGGTTCTTCATGAAACCCCTTGCATTCCGTGCATTTTCCGGATACGATATAGTAAACCTCGTCTGAAACAGCTTCATTATAAGTATCAGCATCAGCTTCCGTCCCGTCCGGGAATGTTATATGACCTGAAAGTTTTGTTTTGTCTTTCCAGCGCCAGTCGATGGCCCCTTCGTAAATGGCTGAATTGGGACATTCAGGTTCGCAGGCCCCACAGTTGATACAGGCATCCGTTATTTTTATAGCCATATTGTGTATGTTTAGAGGGTTTTAAAAAAGGGATTTCTTTAACGTTGAACGGTTCGGAAATCCCTGCTAAACTTAATTACAGCAGTTCAACACTGTTCTTTGAAAATAAGCAGCATAAAGTGTGCTAATTTTTATTTTTAAATCACTAATCTGCAGCAATTTCTACCACAAGCTCATCTATCTGAGCTGTAAGGTGGATCTGGCAGGCTAATCCGCTGGTTCTATTAAATTTGAAGAATTCAGGCTTTCTATTTTTTTAGAGGTTGCGATGCTGATAAGTTTATCAAATTTACCGGAATAGAGTTCTGAAATTTCATTTGAATGTTCAGAATCAAATAACGATGATCTCACAATAGGAACACTGAATGGTAATGGCCACGCTCTTAGTGATTTGGCAATAGAATCCATGGTATTGATTCCCTGCATGGCCTGAAGTCCATCTGCCCAGCATACCAAGCCGACAGTTTTATCCGTGAGGTAAGGCTCATATCTGTTGGCGGTCACTTCAAGCCAATCCAGACAGTTTTTCATTACTCCCGGAATACTTCCATGGTAAAGCGGAGCCAGCCAGATATGCAGCTCAGCATCGGTGAACATCTGGGTCATGCGTTCTACTGCCAAAGGAGTTTTGGTAAGTGTGACATCAAATAGCGGAATGCCGGAATCAGCAAGGGTAAAAATATCAGTATGAATTCCACGTATTTTCAGACGTTCTGAAAAATAGTTGGAAATCAGTCCGGAAGTAGATTGTGTTCTTCTTTCCAGAGATCCATTGAATATGATTGCTTTCATTTTTTTATTGTTTAAAAATTACTTTGGGTAATCCTATCTCACCATACATCAGTGTCTTAACCAAAGGTTTCAGCAGTCCTGCAGCTAATAAATAGAGTGCGGGATCATGATTGGTACTTGCCCGGACGACCACTTTCTGATTTCTGTAATGTTTCAGGTCTGCATAAATGAGACGACGTTTCCAGAGATCGAGAAGAACCGTTTCTGCATTGTTCAAATCGGCATAAGAAGCATAAGGAGATAGTTTTTCCATGATCAGCATATAAGCCCAGGGCGGGATAATAGCATCCGTAGAACAGATGATTCCAACTGCTTTTTCGTTATAGACAGAAAAATCCACCGCAGCAATTGATTCTTTAAACTCTTTCTCCTTGACAATCATTCCCATGAAGAGATGGTCTTTGATATCCAGTTCCACAATTTCTGTTGTCGGTTTGTAATCTGAAAGATCTAGGGCAATGATACCTGAAGTTTTTGCTTTATTGATAAATGTTTCCTCAGTCATAGTTTATTTACATTCAGTGTTAATTATCTTACTTTTGACAAAGCCTCTTCATATTTTCTCTCCACAGAAGACCAATCAAGAACAGACCAGAAAGAATCCAGATAATCTGCTCTTTTATTCTGATAGTTCAGATAATAAGCATGTTCCCACACATCTATCCCAAGAATAGGGAAGCCTCTGTTCATCGAAAGAATATCCATCATAGGATTATCCTGATTAGGTGTGGAACTTATGGCCAGAGATCCATTGAATTTTACAAAAAGCCATACCCATCCAGACCCGAATTGTGACAAGCCTGTTTTTTTAATTTCTGCTTTAAGGCTCTCAAGACTTCCAAAAGTTGCGATTACAGCATCATTAAGTGCACCTTCGGGATTAAGTTTGGGCTGAGGTGAAAGAATTTCCCAGAATAATGAATGATTATAGTGTCCTCCGCCATTATTTCTTACAGCAGGGCTGTATTCACTTATCCTTTGCAATAAAGAATCAAGATCAGGATTGGTTTCATTGGTTTGTGCCAGCGCAGCATTCAGATTATCTACATAGGCCTGATGATGGCGCTGATGATGAATTGTCATTGTTTCTTGATCTATAAAAGGTTCCAAAGCATCATAAGCGTAAGGTAGCTGAGGCAATGTAAATGGGTTCATCGTATTTATTTTTTTGATTATTGTTAGACAAAGGTATAAATATATTTAAATAAAACAACTTTTGAGTTGTTTTATTGATTGTGTGGTTTGAAAAGATAACAGTTTGTAAATGTTTGATTTATCTATCTTTTTTGGAGGTTATAGAAAATTACTATATTTGTTGTTGAAAAATAAAACAACCTAAATATTGCCAAATGAAGAAACCGGCAGCGGATCGCATTCTGATGTTTTTAAAGATGAGAGGTGAGGTTACATCACTTCTTATTGCCGAAGAATTGTCGATTACCAAAGAAGGGGCAAGAAAACATTTATTGAATCTTGCTCAGGAAGGATTGATCCGGTCTTCGGTGAAGAGCGAAGGAGTGGGGCGTCCCTCTACTTACTATACCCTTACAGAAAAAGGATTGGCTCAGTTTCCTGATACCCATGCAGATGTAACCGTTCAGATTCTGAAATCAGTAAAAAACCTTTTGGGTGAAAACGCATTGGAATTATTAATCAGTGATCGTGAGAAGAATACTCATGAACGATACGAAAAAGTACTTTCTAAGGCAAAATCTTTGGAACAGCGCCTTGAATCCCTGGCAAAAATACGTAGTGCAGAAGGATATATGGCAGAATGGAAAAAAGAAGGGAAAGATTATTTTCTGATTGAAAACCATTGCCCGATATGTGCTGCGGCAACAGAATGTCAAGGGTTTTGCCGCGCAGAATTATCTAATTTTCAGTCGCTGATAGGGAAAGAATATAAGGTTGAAAGAATAGATCATATTATTTCCGGCGGTCAGCGCTGTGTCTATAAAATCAGTTAGTAATTCATCATTCATAACTTATAATTTATCATTCAAAAGATGGCTTTAAAAGCAGTAATATTTGACATGGATGGAGTTCTGATAGATTCAGAAAAATTCTGGACTCAGGCAGAGCTTGACGTATTTTCATCTTATGGAGTGCAGGTCACGGAGGATCTCGCAGCACAAACCAGATATATGACCACTCAGGAAGTAACAGAATTCTGGTATGAAAGATTTCCCTGGGAAAATTTTGATGCGTCTGATTTAGAAAATAAAGTAGTCACAAGAGTGATTGAAATGATACAAAACCAAGACTGTACGATGTCTGGAGTACAGGAGTTTATTAAAAATCTTAAGAATAAAGAATATAAAATAGGACTGGCGACCAATGCACCTTTGCGTGTAGCACATGTGGTTCTTGAAAAACTTCAGGTTCGTGATCTGTTTGATACCGTTCATTCATCTGAATTTGAAACGCATGGGAAACCTCATCCGGCTGTGTATCTTACTTCCGCAAAAAATCTGGGCGTTTCTCCCGAACACTGCATTGCGATTGAAGACAGCCATTCAGGATTAAAGGCAGCGAAAGGTGCTGGAATGCAGACCGTAATTTTCACTAATAATGATGAAAGCATACACTCGGATCTTGCCGATTTTAAAATATTGGATTTTAATACAGCATTTCTTCCGGTGTTTAGTGAAGAATGAGTGGTGAATAGTGAATCCGCTTCGCTGTGAATTTTGAATATAGACAAAAATTATTGACTACTGGCTGCGCAGCAAATTGACCATTGATAAAAACCTAACCCCTCAATACCTCATCAAAATCTCCATCAGTACTAGAATAGAGACCAGTTTTTTAGACGACTGATATTCAGGATTCAGTTGTTCGCGGATTTCCCCCAAAGCTTTGCTTAATTTATTACTTACCGTCTTATTGCTTATTCCTAATGCTTCTGCGGTTTCATTAACGGACATATTTTTCCGGATTCTCATATCATATACCTGTTGCTCCGTTGAAGGAAGCTGGGCAACCACTTCATCAATCATTAATAATAAACTATTGATTTCATTTTCTTCAAGGATCTCAAAATAATCTGTATCTGATATCTCAAATTCATTAGGGATGTCAAACTCATCAATACTCAGCGTGGGAGGGGCTTTTCTATAATTGTTATAAAAGTCAAGGATACGGTAATGAAGATGGCGGAGAAGGTAGCCTTTTGCACTTTCGGAGTCGTCAGTTTGTATCGTATCTGTATTCTCAAGGATCTTTATCCATAGGTTCTGAAGGATTTCCTCCGCGATTTCTTTATCCCGGGTCCGTACAAAAACAAAGCTATATAGACTATCCCAGTAACGGTCATACAGCAGCATAAATGCAGGGCGGTCGCCTGATTTTATTTTCTTTAATAATGTATAGTCTGTTGGGCTCATATTGTGTTACAAAATTACCTAAAGGAAAATTAACTTTTTGTGAACTTTGGGTAGGATAAGATTAAATATTTCTAAAAAAAGAGGGTTAAATAGGATGTTAATGTTTAGTAAATGTGAAAAACAACGAAAATTATTAACAATTTGGCTGTAATGTGAATATAACGTTAATAATGCCCTGGGGAAGTTTTTCATTTTCACTGTCTTATAGATAGAAGTATCTGTGAATACTATGAAAGACTTTATGAAAAAACATTTAACATATAAAAATATTGAAGCCTTTGTTTTCAGACTTTGGGAACGGGAAGTTTCTGATGACTCAATTTCTGAAAAGGAAAATGAACTTTTAACACAATGGAGAATCCAGACTGAAAAAGATCTGGATGCTGTTCATAGAAAAGAATCCAGAGAAAGAGTGTTATCCGGACTGGAACATTATTTTCCTCAAACAGATATTATTTCTATACATTCTGTAAAAAGACTTAAAACAAATCTATATAAAATTGCAGCGGTTATTATTCTGCTTTTGTCGTTGGGAGGTATTTTCACTTATACAATGTTCATTAAGCCTGATGTTTATCTTGCAAAATCAGAAAACCGTATTGTTCATCTTGAAGACGGATCTGTAGTTACTCTTTTACCAGGTGCTGAACTTACTGTTGAAAAATCATTTCCTGCCTCTACCAGGGTTGTGGATTTAAAAGGAGATGCCATTTTTTCCGTGGCTAAATCAAAAATACATCCTTTTGTAGTACGTGCTGACGGTTTCAGTACTAAAGTATTAGGAACGGTATTTAAGATCTCACAGTCCGGAAAGAAAAAAGCGGTTGATCTTTATGAAGGAAAGGTGGCTGTATCTTCTCCCGGAGTTCCGGTTTCTTTCCTTAAGCCTAATCAGAAATGGACAAATTTCGGAATTGCACATACTACAGCGATCATTTCAATAAGTCCGGTGAAAAATGCGGCCAGGAAAATTTCTGCAATACTGTCTTTAAGCTTTAATGATGTTCCTTTAAAAGAAGTGGTAGCTGTTCTTGAGAGTAATTATAACACAAAAGTATTATATCCTAAAGATGCTGAAGACAAGAAGATCACTGCTGACTTTACCGGAGGAACAGTCGGAGAAAATATTGAATCACTGGCTTTCATCCTGGGGTTGGAAGTACAGAAAAAAGAAAACACCTATATCCTAAAGAAATAAAACATTACACAAAAAATTAAATAATCATAATCAAGAGAACACTTTAAGTATGAAAAGTTTGAAATGTGGGATTACCATAGCAGCCTTATTTTTTACTGTAGCTGTAGAAGCACAGGAGCTGGTTCAGAAAGTAACATTTTCTGTACCTGCCAACAGACCGTTGATTGAAGTTTTGGAGGAATTTGCCGGAAAAACGGGGATGAGACTGGCTTATTCCAAGGTAGATATTAAAGAGCTGAAGGTAAAAGGAGTGAAATGTGAAAATACATCCGTTAATGACTGTCTGAAAGATATTACCAATGGACTTCCCGTTGTGTACCGTCTGCTTGGTGATCTTATTTCTATAAAATATGAAAGTTCTAATATCTCTGTACCGGGAAACGGACGTATTTCCGGTAAAATAGTGGACGAGGTAGGAAATCCTATTGCCGGAGCAGAAATTAATATTGCCCAGAAAACTGTAGTAACAGATAATAACGGAGATTTTACAGTAGATCTTCCCTCAGGAACTTATAATCTAACGATAAAAGCTCCAAAATACAATACGCTGAGAGTTGAAAAATTATCTGTAATCAATAAAGAAACCAACTCCGTATCATTTGCCCTGAATAAAGCTTCTGATAAAATTACAGATATTAAAGAAGTTGTGATTACGGCAGCGCGTAAAGCAGATACTCAGGCAGGACTTCTTGCTCAACAGAAAAAAGCGGCACAGATGAGTGACGGTATTTCAGCAGAACAGATTTCTAAAACACCGGACAGCGATGTAGGAGGAACTCTGAAAAGAGTAACGGGAATTACCACTATTGATAATAAATATGTAGTCGTACGGTCTATGGGCGAACGCTGGAATACCGCAGCCATGGACGGAATTAATCTCCCAAGTACGGAGGCATATAATCAGAATTTCTCATTTGATATCATTCCTACTGCCATGGTGGAGAGTGTAGTGGTGAGTAAATCTGCAACACCTGATATGAATGCCAGCTTTGCAGGAGGCTATGTGGAAGTGAGAACCAAAGATATTCCCAATGAAAATTTTACAACCGTAACAATGGGAACTTCCTATAACGATCAGTCAGCATTTAAAGAGTTCCTGACACGTAAGCGGGGAAAGTATGATTATTTCGGATATGATGACGGGACAAGGGATTTTCCCAAAGGACTTGAAGCGGTAAACTGGACGGATCCGAAATTTTTTGAACAGTCCAAACAATTTACCAATGACAATTTCAGCACCTATAAAACCAGAGGTGACATGGGATCCAATATACAGCTGGCATTAGGAAGAACATATGCGCTTAAAAACAATAATAAATGGGGATTTGCCGGAGCATTTGTTATCAGAAATGAACAGAATAAACTGGATATAGACCATACGGGAAGAGGAAACTGGCTGGATACTACAGGAATGCCGGATGCAAACGGGCAGATTCCGTTTTACAACTTCAAAAACAGCGGGGCTTCCTACAACTATAATTCCACGTTGGCAGGGATGCTTAATTTCGGCCTGCAGTTGGGTAAAAACAGAATTTCATTCCGGAATTCCTACACCCATATTTTTGATAATACTTTGACAAGGGTAACCGGATGGAATGAATACTCAACCGGGAGCGGAATGGCTGCCAATGCAGAATTAGCCTATAATTATTTTTATAACGGAATTATACCCAATAATGACCCGGCTCAGATCAAAACCTTAGATAAACCTTATACTGATAATACCAACTATCCAATTTTTCAGACCCTTTTACAAAATAAAATTGAAGGAAATCATAAAATAGGAAACACAGAAATCAGCTGGTTTGGGGCCCGTACAGGAGTTTCTTCCGATACCAAAGATTATACACAGTATATTACCCGGTATGACTTTATTGGAAATGAAATCTTAACCTTTCATAAGATCTACAATTCCGGAGCAGATTTTTACAGAGGATATATTGAAAACAAAGAAACAGATTACAACTATGGCGCTTCTGTGAAATGGGATATGGATGCAGGAAGTTTTAAGAACACTATTAAAACCGGATATGCCGGAGCTATAAAAAACAATACCAATCAACAGCAGAAGTTTTTCCTTCGTGTTGATGAAAACCGGGACGTTCCGAATAGCGAGAAGAACTATTTGACGATGTATGGTTCACTTGCTGACTGGTTTAATGGTTCCCATTATGTTCCGGGTGGTATTGGTTGGGAAACCAAGGCATTGTACAAAAATGACAAGTATGAAGGAGAAGTCAATCAGCATGCTGTGTATGTTATGTTTGACAACCGTTGGAAGAATAAATTGAGACTTGTCTGGGGGCTGCGTGCAGAATATTTTAAATACGACATGATTTCCCAGCAGCTGGATGCTTCTGACTCCAAATACATCACGAGAACAGCTATAGATGATAAACCATGGCAGTGGATGCCTTCTGTGAATTTTACGTACAGCCCTACCAATAAGATCAACCTGAGGCTTGCCTACAACAAATCTGTAATACGTCCTCAGTTCAATGAAAGAACAGGACTTCCATATTTTGATCCCATTGCCAATGGGTTAATTTACAATACGGAATTGAGTTCATCAGTGATTAATAATTATGATTTTAAGTTTGAATGGTTTCCGGGATTGGGAGAGATATTTTCTGCAGGACTGTATTATAAAAATATTGACAGACCTATCGAACGTGAAGGTCATATTTCCAGTGAAGGAAACCTTTTCCTGTATAATGGGAATTCAAAAAATGCAAAGCTTTTGGGAGTTGAGGCAGAAGTAAGAAAGAATCTTGGTTTTATTGCTGACGGAACTTTTCTGGAAAAACTTTTCATAAGCGGAAACTTTACTTATAACCATACGAAAGTAGTTGCCTTTAAAGACCTGTACAAAACAGGTGATAATGATGAAACCTATGAAGTGAAACGCCCGCTTTACGGCCAGACACCCTATGCTTATAACCTTGGATTGACCTATGATGGAGACCGTTTAGGACTTAGTTTTTTGTATAACGCGAAGGGAGACCAGTACATCACAGTAGGATACGCTTATAAAGGTGAAGAAATCCAACGTCCTTATGCAGTGGCAGATGCTCAGATCTCCTATAAATTTCTACGTAATAAAAACTTTGAAGTGAAATTTAATGTAAGAAACCTCTTCAACAGGGTAAAGGAATATTATAACAACTTCAATTCTTATCTGGCTGCAAAAGATGGAGGAGGAAGTAATGTGGGAACAGAAAGGGAAGGCTGGGAACTTCTTCCGGGAGCAACAGACAGGTATGATAAAAATATTGACAAGATTATGTTTCGGGCTTACAGCGGAAGAATGTTCAGCCTAAGCGTGAATTATACTTTTTAAAAAATAAATGCACCAAACACCATAATTATAAAAAAGAGCTCAAGATAGCATCGTACAGGTTTCGGTAACCTGATCAAAAACTGGAAAAATACTGATGATGCGCACAGCAGTACCGGTTCAGAAAAAAACCGAGCGTTAATGGCTTTTCCCGGGTATTAACGGTTTCTATGGGAACTTCCCCAATGCAGCTCCTCCTGCAGTGACGGATGAATTCTAAAAACCAAATCGAAGGAATAGAGAGGCAGATATTCCTGAATATTAAAAAACTGATCTGGTATAAAATAACACGACCGGATTTATTAAAAATTATAACAATGAAAAGACTAACTCTAATTGCAGTGGCAGCATTATCTCTTACAGCTTGTCAAAACGATCAACTGGCGGATTCATCATCTCCATTCGAAATGAAATCTACTTCTGCTGAGTACCTTACAGCTTCGGCTCTTCCGGTAACCAGCGTAAGTGGTGCTATTACTTCAAATACTACATGGAGCGGTGTAGTTGAATTAGATGGAGTTGTAACGGTAAAAAATGGTGCTACACTAACAATCCAACCGGGTACATTCATTAAAGCTAAGCCAAACACAAGCAATACTGCTACAGGAGTTTTGGTAATTGCTAAAACAGGAAAAATTAACGCAGCAGGTACTGAAGCGCAGCCAATCATCTTCACAAGCTACAAATTGCTGGATGGAAATGAAGATACAACTGCTGCTCCTGGTGATTTTGGAGGAGTTATCATATTAGGAGATGCTCCTACCAACACTCCGTTCACAAAAACAATTGAAGGACTATCTGGTCCGGATTTCTATTACGGTGGTACTAATGCTTCTCACAACGGTGGAACATTGAAGTATGTGCGTATTGAGTTTGCAGGATTCGATCTTTTAGCTCCGAATTCAGGAAACGAAATCAATGGTCTTACTTTAGGTGGAGTAGGAAACGGAACTACTTTGGATCATATTCAGGTATCTTTCGGGAAAGATGACTCTTTTGAATTCTTCGGTGGTACTGTAAACGCTTCAAACCTTGTTTCTTTCGCTGCGGATGATGATAACTTCGATTTCGATAACGGATATACAGGAACTATTACTTGTGCTCTTGCTTTGGCAGATTACAACTCTACACACAGTCTTAGCGGATCAAGCCCGGATTCTAACGGTATCGAGCTTGATAACAACGCAGACGGTTCTTCTACATCATTGTTAACTCATCCGGTTATCAACAACCTTACTATCGTTGGTTCTAAGAACTCTACTAAAGGTGCTTTGTATGAAAACGGAATCCACATCAGAAGACACGGAAGATTAACATTAAATAACGCTGTAGTTACAGGATACCCTGTGGGAATCAAAGTAGAAGGTACAGGTTCTGAACTTTCTTCAGCTTCAGCATACAACACTATCCAGATTCACGGATTTACTACTTCAGTTACGGGTACAGGAACAGCAGGAATACCTGCAGCTAACCTACAGACAGGAACTCCTGCAGCTCTATGGGGTATGAGTCAGCCTTTCTTCAACGAAGGTGGTTGGAATGTATCTCCAAGAAACTGTGGAAACTTCCAGGGACTTTGGACAAAATACAATTTCTCAATTGTAGAATAATAAAAACTTTAAAAAAGCAGGGAACAGCACATGCTGATTCCTTGCTTTTACTTCAAAAACCTTAATATTCAGCATTATGAAAAAAATAATTTTATCATCTGTTCTGTTTTTATCTCACCTGGCTGCAGCACAGTCTCTGGTATGGGGAAATTCTTTTGATACTCCTGCTGACCTTCAGGGATGGACTTTCCATGATTTGAACAACAATGGCAACGGATGGGTACAGGGACAGAACATCTATCACAACGGAACATCCTTAGTGTATGGAACTGCCGGCGTTCTTCGTCACTCTATAAGTTTGGTTCCAAGTGGAAGTGCTACAGGGTTTGGGACAGAAAGTGACTGGATTATTTCTCCTCAGATTGATCTTACAAATACTGCAGGAACTGTTACTTTGGCCGCCTATATCGGGAGACAGAGATCTACTCATACTATTGTTGCCAGAGAGCTTTTTATCTATGTAAGCACACCGCAGAAAGAAGTTCCTGAGTTATCAGACTTCCAGGCAATGACTGTAGATGCAAGTGGAAATGATGTTCAGAGTATTTATAGAATACAGGTAGGTGATTCAGCCAATCCTTTTCCGGCTGATCTTACGCAGTTTGTAGAGTCTCTTGTAGATCTTTCTGCTTTTGCAGGGAAGAAAATCTATATAGGAATGTGGTCAAACAGAAAAACAAGCGGAAATAATGTCCAGAATATCAATATTGATGAAATGGGAATCTACGCTACTTCATTTTTGGGAACTAAGGATGTAAAAAGAAACAAAATTGTAACACAAATAGCAGAAAATCCGGTAAAAGAATCTTTACAGCTGCAGCTTAACCCGGCATTGAAAGAAAATATGACGGTGGTAACCATTTATAACGCAGCAGGACAAAAAGTACTTACCGCTCAGTATTCCAAAGCGATTAATACAGCAGGGCTTACATCTGGAGCTTATATAGCAGAAATCACAGATGGAAAGACTACGGAAAGGTTGAAGTTTATTAAAAAATAATCCTTCTTCCTTAGAAACTGATTCTAGAAACACCATGAATTTTTAATATAAAAGAATGGATAGTATTTGATAAAGGCTATCCAGAACATATCCAACTAGTTTTTTTATAATTATATATTGCCCTGCTCTTGGGTAGGGCAATATTTTTTAAGTTTTACAATGAAATAATTGAAGAAAGATGAATAGAATCTTCGCATTACTACTATTATTTACTGCACTGCTTTCATGCACAGACAGTAACACGATGGAGTTGTATGATAAAGTACAGAAACCCGGAGAGGTTAATGTCAAAGGATTTTCCAAGCCTGATATCCTTCAGCTGAGATTCAACGGAGCTCCCGTATCCATTGATGGAAAAACGTCCTATACCAATAAAATAGAAACCCAGCTTCAGTTTGTCCTGGATCAGGGAGAAACCAACAAGCTGTCTGTATATAATAATGAAACAGGAACTGA
Organism: Chryseobacterium sp. MA9; assembly: GCF_024399315.1. Taxonomy (NCBI): domain Bacteria; kingdom Pseudomonadati; phylum Bacteroidota; class Flavobacteriia; order Flavobacteriales; family Weeksellaceae; genus Chryseobacterium; species Chryseobacterium sp. MA9. The sequence goes on from NZ_CP075170.1 coordinate 460,375, forward strand.
AATTGCAAAATACAATATTACTTATGACAATATAAATGATTATAAAAACTTATACTTTTTCAATCTTCCGGGGATTTATCTGCAGACTTATGCTGTAAAACCTCAGGTTAATCTTGGGAAAGTAGGGTTTGAATTTATTTTCCCCAACCTGGGCGAACTTTCAGGGACTTCACTGGAAAATGTAAAAGGTGTTCTGAAAAGAGAAAATGGAGTAGTTCTGGCAGAATTTGACAATATCGGGAAAGACAACTTTACCGCAGTGAAAATCTATAGTTTTTTCAGTTCTACAGCTCCAATATATCTGGAATTGTATAAACCGGGAACTACAGAACCTTATGCCGGATCTAAAATGATTCAAGTGAAATTGAAACAGCATACGGGTGCAAACATGATCGTTCTTCAGGAAAAAATGGAAAATGGGGAATGGGTTGTAAAAGGAGATATTGATGTAGCAGAATATCTGTAATTGTATATGAAAAACTTTTTAAAACTTCAACTGATTGCGCTGGTAGTCCTTCTCATTTCGTGCACAAATAATGACGAAAGCGCACCCGTTTTCCCGGAGGGAAGTACAGAATCTGTGAATCTCTGGGTTCAGGACAGTATGAAACGGTATTATTACTGGGCAGATCAGATGCCTGAAAAACCTGATTACAGGCTTCCTGTAAAGGATTTTTTTAAAAGCCTTCTGTCTTCCCAGGACCGCTTTTCTTTCATGGTGAACACTGAGGATTCTTCCAGCTATCCACGCTCCATAAGGAATATGTACGGTTTCGATTATACAGTTGTAAAGCTTGCCAGCAACCAGGTCATTACAGTCGTTAAGTTGGTTCTTCAAAATTCTCCGGCCTTCAATGCAGGCCTGGAACGGGGAATGATTATTACCAAAATCAATGGAAAAGTTATTACGGCAGCAAATGCTGAATCAATGGCCTCCTCTATTAAAGACCAGACCGTTGTAGACCTTACTGTAGGAAAGTGGCAGAGCGGAACAGTTACTGATGAAAAAAATATTACGGTTTACTATGGTTTTTCTTTTGAGCAGCCCATCTTATCTAAAGTCTTCGAGAAAAATGGTAAAAAAGTAGGATATCTTTATATTTATGATTTCCCGGACGGAATGACACAAATCCTGAACCAAAGATTTGCAGAATTGAAGGCTGCCGGAGTACAGGAACTGATTCTTGATCTCCGCTACAACTATGGAGGTTCGGTGTCGTCTGCAGCGGCTCTTTGCTCACTGATTCCTTCAGGATTGTCATCTGACTCGCCATTCATCATTTTTAAAGGAAATAAAAACGGAGGGGAAGTAAAAAGAACATTTGCCCAGCAGATCGCATATGATCCCAAAGCTCTTGATTTTAACACTTTGCGTGCCAATGCATTGGGGTTACAGAAAGTATTTATTCTCACATCGAATAGTACAGCATCTGCGGCGGAAATTGTCATCAATAATCTGAAGCCGTTTATGCAGGTTATTCAGATTGGAGATACTACTTTAGGTAAAGATATGGCCGGATTTGTAGTGGAAGACAAGCGAAAACCAAGAAAAATTTCCTGGCAGATCCATCCGGTGATTTATAAAGTATTCAATGCTAATGGAACCGGAGAATACAGCAATGGAATTTCTCCACTGGTCATCGTCAACGAATATGCAGGACTTCCGTTATTACCTTTGGGTGATCCTAATGAAACTCTTATTTCTTCTGCTCTTAACGGGGGGTATTTCAAATCTGCAGGTCAGGAAAAGAATGGAGGGGCTAAGATCTTATTTCAGAGTGATGTACCTCCAATTGTGGCAGGAAAGTAATTTTAAGTGAAAGTGTGAAAAAAACAAAATAGCAAAAATCAAAAGAGCTAATTTGCTGAATTTTAATAATGAAAAATAAAAAATAAGATATCGAATAGTAAAAGTAAAATTTATAAAAGCCTTTGCGCCAGTTTGCTTTCAATCTATTCAATAAATCAATAAAATAATAAAATCATGCAGGGAATAGAACCGAAACTTCACATGAACCTGACCAGCCGTATTGAATATTACCGTCTGCTGATAGAAGCTGCAGAAGATCCTGAAAGTCACCCTTCGGATGTGGCTACACAGATTTCAGAACTGGGTCATCTGTATGAAGAATATCTGCTTAATAAAAAGAATCTGGAGAACAGCATCAAAAACTATCGGCAATATCATAATGATTTACGGAAAAACCTTACCGTAAGACTTCGGGAGCTCAGAAGAAAGGCAAGACAGAAATAGTATCTAAAATCTACTTTATCAACCGATTTTACTGTGAAATTCATACCTTTATGACATCAAGTTGAAGGACGACAGGTTTATGAATTTTAATCAAACGGAACTTTCCGGCTATTTGCATCTATTCTGGCAGTTTTCCTGGCCGCAATGGATTATATTCAGCATTATCATTAACAGTTTTCTGTATCTGTTTTCTATAGGTTTATATATTTTTATTGAAAAAACCTGTCGTAAAAGTCAGCTGCAGGAACAAAATCACCCTGTCACCAGAGCTGATTTCTACCTCAGCCTTCTTACCATAATCTGTAACAGCTTTGTCATGTTGCTGGGAGCTTTTTTGTGGAAGAACGGATGGCTTGTACTGGGACAAGGTCAATCTGTGACTGGGATAATAGCAGAAGTAGTAGCCTTGCTTCTTTTGATGGACCTTCTGATGTATTTCTTTCATTTTGCAGCTCATTTACCGTTCATCTATAAAATCCTGCATGGAAAACACCATGAGCATGTTAGTACCAATTTTTTGAGCCTTTTTGTTTTGCATCCTTTTGAAACCATAGGATTTGGCTTGATGATGCTTGTTTTGCTCATAAGCTATGATTTTTCTGTAATTTCTATTTCAGTTTACCTTATGCTGAATCTTATCTGGGGAACGATAGGACATTTGAACAGAGAATTTTTTCCTGCTTCCTTTGACCGTTTTTTTGTGGGGACAACAAGGTTTCATAATCTGCACCATTTGGATGAAAGTAAAAACTTCGGGTTTTATACTTCTATCTGGGATAGATTATTTGGTACGTATAAATAACAGATTGGGATTACAGTTTTAGATGATTCAGCACTTTCTCCAGCAGATAATTAAAATTTTTCAATTCTTCAGAGGTAAGTATAGAAGCTGTCTGGTGAGTAATAGCCTTACGGAAAGTTTCCGAATTATCTATAATAAACCTTCCTTTATCCGTTACTGAAAGATTGAATTTCCTGTGATCTGTTTTTTCCTGTTCCCGGATAATGAAATCATGACTGATTAGAAATTTTAACTGTTTTGAAATGGCTGCCTGGCTGATGTTGAAAGCTACTGATATTTCCCTTCCTGTTGCTGTTCCTTTTCTCATGATAAATTCAATAATATTATAATGAGCTGCGGTTACTCCATTAATATCACCCCGGTTCATATGAGCCAGAATAAGACACTGAAAATCAGTAAATGTGTTAAAAAACTCTTTTTCAATAGGTTTCATGAGAATTATACTTAACTTAGTTAATTATTAACAAAGTTAAGCATTTTTAATATGGAAAATATAGAAATTACCAATGCCCGACAGAATAATCTCAAAAATATTTCCATAAAAATTCCAAAATACAAGATTGTAGTCTTTACTGGAGTATCAGGATCAGGGAAATCATCATTGGTTTTTGAAACCATTGGGGCTGAAGCCCAGAGGCAGATTAATGAAACCCAAAACAGTTTTATCAGAAACCGTTTGCAGCATTATGGTCTGCCGGATGTAGATAAAATTGAAAATCTTAATGTTCCTATCATTATCAATCAAAAACGACTGGGTGGAAATGCCAGATCTACCGTGGGAACAGCAGCGGATGTATCTGCTTCTTTAAGGCTTTTGTTTTCGAGGATGGGAGAGCCGTTTGTAGGATACTCTAATGTATTCTCATTTAACCATCCTCAAGGAATGTGTCCTGAATGTGAGGGATTAGGCTTTGTTCAGACCTTAAACGTAAATGTCTTAATTGATCGTGAAAAATCTCTGCATGAAGGAGCCGTCAGATTTCCGACTTTTCAGCCGGGGGGATGGCGTTTAACAAGATATACGCTATCCGGTTATTTTGATAATGAAAAAAAACTGAAAGATTTCACTGCTAAAGAATGGGAGACTTTACTGTATGCGCCTGAACATAAACCCAGACATCCGCATAAAGACTGGGGCAAAACTGTAAAATACGAAGGAATTGTTCCAAGGATTGAAAAAGCGTTTCTGAAAAAAGATTCTAAGGAAAATATAACAAGAAAGGATGCTTTGAATCATATTGTTATCACCAAAACCTGCCCGTCATGCCAGGGAAAACGGCTGAATGAAAAAATCTTATCCTGTAAAATTCAGGGAATGAATATCGCAGACTGTATGGCACTTTCTGTAGATGAACTGCTGGAATTTATTACCTCTCTGGATTCAGGGACATATGAAGTTGTCATCAAAGAGCTTTCCGCAAAACTGCAGAATATCATAACGATCGGATTGCAGTATCTGACATTGGACAGAAGTACCAACACACTTTCCGGAGGAGAGTCTCAGCGTATAAAAATGGTAAGAAGCCTTGGAAATAGCCTGATAGATCTTTTATATATCTTTGATGAACCCAGTATTGGACTTCATCCGAAAGATCTGCAGAATATTGTAACGATTATACAGCAGATCAGAGACAAAGGAAATTCTGTTTTAATAGTAGAACATGATCCGGATCTGATTAAAATGGCAGACCGAATTATTGATATAGGCCCTGGTTCAGGAAGGAATGGTGGAGAAGTGATATATAACGGAACATTTAAAAATTTAAAAAACTCGACAGGTAAAACAGGTTCTTATTTTGCAGAGAAACCAGTTATAAAACAAAAATTCAGAAAACCAACAGGCTTTTTGGAGATTAAAAATGCTACAAAATATAATCTTAAAAATGTAACTGTGAATATTCCAACAGGGGTAATGACAGTAGTTACCGGAGTAGCAGGATCAGGAAAAAGTACACTTATCAACCGCATCTTACCCGACATTTATCCGGATGTGACGGTTATAGATCAATCTCTGTTTGCCGCCAGTGCCCGTTCCAATTTGCTGACCTATCTGGGAATATCAGATACTGTCCGCAAGCTGTTTGCACACAGTAATCATACTTCAGAAAAGCTGTTCAGCAGAAATAGTGAAGGTGCCTGCAAAAACTGTAAAGGATTGGGAATAGAAAAGATTGATCTTGCTTTTATGGATGATATTGAACAACCTTGCGAAGTTTGCAGAGGCTCGGGGTTTGATCCTGATGTGTTACAATATACATACAATGGAAAAACGATTGTAGAAGTCATGGATATGACAATTTCTGAGGCAGTCTCTTTTTTTGAAGAAAAATCTGTTCTCAAAAACTTTGATCTGCTGATACAGTTAGGCCTTGATTATCTGACATTAGGACAAAGACTGGATAGCTTTTCCGGAGGTGAAAGACAGCGCCTGAAACTTACAAGAGAACTGAAAAATACTCATCAGACCATTATTCTGGATGAACCCAGTACAGGATTGCACCCAAGTGATACCCAAAAACTGCTGACTTTTTTTAATGGGCTTGTAGATCAGAATAATACGCTTATTGTTATCGAGCATAACCTTGACATTATTGCACAGGCAGACTGGATTATTGATATGGGGCCTGGCGCAGGAAAGTTTGGCGGTGAAGTATTGTTTGAAGGAACTCCGATAGATCTGTTAAAAAACAAAATATCATATACAGCAGAATTTCTGAAGAAACATGTTCAGTAACATAAAAGAATGAAAAGTATTAAGTTGAACTCCACTCATGAGATTGCTTCACCTATGGTTTGCAATGACAATACAGTTCAACTTAATACTCTTACAACCTTGTCAACCTTAATGGTTCAAAGATTATTTTTATTTAGCGGCTTTCACAGCTGATTTAATTGCTTTCTCAACAATTCTCCAGTCATAAAAGTGAAATACTCTGCCATTACTCATCGCAACGAAGACACCTTTAGGAAATTTTGGACCTAAATTAACATTCGTCACTTCAGAACCATCACTTTCCAGCGTAGAAACAGGAATTTCTGCAATTCTTCCTTTGGACTGATCTTCTCTTAAATAGACATTGAATGTGTCATTCTGCTGATTTGAAACCAGAATATATCCTTTTCCTTCAGCAGTAGGATAAATGGAAATTCCTTCCACATCAGATTTAAAATCTCCTTTTCCGAAAACCGATAATTCTTCATTTCCTTTTTTCGGATCTGCATAATATTTATGAACTCCGAACTGCTCATCAGAATAGTAGATATAGCCCATTTCATCATCTACAGCAATACTTTCAATCTCTTTCAGTCCACTGTATTTCCCGAATTTACGAACAACTTCTCCTGTGATGGATCCGTTCTTCTCAGTCAGTTTATACTGCCAAAGGTAGCCGTCAGCCGGGCCGGATTTTCTTCCGACAATCACAAATATATTTCCTGTTTCCGGGTTTTTATACAGAGAAACTCCCATCGGACCCCGTTCTGATTCTCCTTCAAATACAGCGATTTCTCCCATTTCTTTCAGTTCAGGAAGCGAGTATAATTTTACTTTGTTGGTTTCCCTTTCAGTTACCGCTGCGATATCTGTTTTCTTTCCATTTAAAATAAAACCATATTCAAGATCAACGTTATTGGGACGTTTCAATCCTAAAACTTTATGGGTAATCTTTCCGTTAAGGTCAAAGGCATACAGTCCGCCATCTGTGTCTTTATCGGTTCCGATGATGATACTTTTTGAAGCATCCTGAGGATTGATCCATATGGCGGGATCATCAGTATCATGAACCACTGTTTCTGTAATAACAGCTGGTTTTAATTTTTCTGCTAATTCTTTCTGCCCTGTACAGTTGATCACAAAAGGAAGAACTGTAAGAGCCAATATATAATGCGTGTTTTTCATGTGTATTTTAAAAATCAAATTTCACTCCCATCGTAAACCTCGGTCTGTAATATTCAGCCTGAGCGGTTCTGCTCTGGATTCCCTGGTAGTATCTTAACGGCTGATTGGTCAGATTATTGGCTTCTGCGAAAACTCTGAGCTGGCTTGTAATCTTGTAAGAAGCATTGGCATCAAGAAAAAACTGTTTGTCATAATAACGGTCGTCAAAAGCTTTTCCTCCCAGTTCATCAATATAATGAGACGCATAGTTCATGGAAACTCTGGCTGAAAAACGTTTATTCTCCCACGAAAGAGATCCGTTGAACATATGAGGGGCAGCTCCGGGAAAACCTACATCTGTTCTTTCAATACCTTCTTCATTGGTGATTCCTTTTGCTTTGGATTTGGTGTAAGTATAGTTCACATAAACTCCAAGTCCCTTCCAGAAAGCGCCGGGAATAAAATCAAGCTGTCTCTGTAAAGCCACTTCAAAACCATAAATATCTACATTGTCACCATTACGCTGCTGGGTAAACTTCCAGTTGCTTTCTCCCGTAGGAATTGGATTTGACTGTCCTGCAAAATCATTCGCAAAATCATTTGCAGTATAATTTCTTTTGGAATAGGTATAAATAAAATCCTTCAGGTTTTTATAAAAAACTCCTCCGGAAAGAATCCCTACAGACTTAAAGTACTTTTCCGCCATAAAATCAAAATTATACGCATAGGTTGCTTTTAAGTTTGGATTTCCGGCTGCAACAATCTCATCTTCTGAAATCACGTTAAGGTAGGGAACCAGTGAATAATAATTGGGACGGGCAAGAGCCGTGGTAAATGCTGCACGAAGCACAAGGTCCTGTACTGGAACATATTTGAAGGAAATATTGGGAAGTACGTTTGTATACGTATTGGTATTATTGATTTGTCCTACCAGGTCTTTTTCATTCATTACATAGTTTCCGGTGTAATCAATATTAGTTGTTTCAATACGTGCGCCAACGATCATTGATAATTTATCATTGAAATCCTGATCCCAACGGATATAACCTGCATAGATCTGCTCTTTTGCATTGTAATTGCTGGAAAGATACTTCTCAGGCTTTAATTTACCATTAAATAAAACAGGATTGAACAGATCAAGGTTTCCCAGATATGATGGGTCAACGAATGTTCCCGGAACATAATTTCCCGGCTGAAAGTTTTGACCGTCAAGGTTTATCGTTGGTACGGATAAGAGACTTCCCATAGTGTTAACAGGAGTAAAAGCATAGAAATCATTTTCTCTTTCTTTTTTCTTCAAACGCATACGGAAACCGGTACGAAAACGTCCTTTCTGGCCATCAATTACAGAAAATGGGAAACGGACATTGACTTTTGCTCCCAGTTCCTTTTCCTGTGTAAAGTTGTTGGCATCCGAAAGATCGCTCAGCTTATAACTGCCCAAATTATCTGCAGCAAGGAGATTGAACATTGGCTTTTCTGGATTACTAAGGTCAGGAGAGAAATTCATTTTGCTGTTTTCAAACTCTATATAACGCTGGTGAGGCTTATCTTCACTTGCTATTGCATAGTTGACAGACCAGTCAAGATCTACCTTGGAGCCTAATAAATGTTCTCCCCTTAAAGCATAGTTCTGAACTTTCTGTTTTTCAAGACGGGTGTTGTCATTATCAGCATCACCTCCTTTATTCTGTCTTGTGATACTTCCTTTCCAGTCTGTAATTTCTGTTTCATCTGCATTGTAGACCGGTTTTATTTTATATCCTAATGCCAGCCTGGTTTCTTTATCATTTCTGAAATTATACATTGCAGAAGCATAGATCTTGTTTTTGGAATTGAATTCATAATCCATATTAAGATCAAAACTATGTCTGATACGGTGTTCATTATAATAACGTACACCCATTTTACTTACATAAACTGTTTGGGCCAGATCATTTGCCTGGCTCCATACAGGTTCTATATTATCCGAACCGAAATTGTTGTTGTTATAAGAAAAGCTGAATACAGCGCCTAATTTTTTATCTAAAAATCTGTTTCCATACACAAATCCGGCTGTATAATTTCCTTTTTCACGGATTGGATTGTATCCTCCGGCAACTGTTGCAGAAATCCTCTGTCCATTCGGAGAAGCTCTTGTAATAAGGTTTACAGAACCTCCAATAGCATCGGCATCCATATCAGGAGTCAGAGTTTTATTGACTTCTATGGTGGAGATCATGTCAGAAGGAATCAGGTCCATCTGGACGTTACGGTTATCCCCTTCAGCAGAAGGAATTCTGTCACCATTCAGCGTAACGGAATTAAGATTGGGAGCCAGTCCTCTGATAATAAGATTTCTGGCTTCTCCCTGATCATTCTGTATGGTAACTCCCGGAACACGCTTCAAAGCATCCCCGATATTGGCATCAGGAAAACGCCCGATCTGGTCCGAAGAAATCACATTGGTAATATTGGCATTGTTTTTTTGCTTGTTTAAAGCCCTTGCCTGATTTTTTAAAGTAGCTCCTGACACTACAACTTCTGCAATAGACGTTTCTTTTTTGTCGAAAACGATATTCTGGCGGGTGTTTTTCTCAGACTCAACTGTCACATTATATTCATGTACGCCGTAACCAAGATAATCAATTTTCATAGTATAGCTTCCCGGGGGAACATTCAGGAAAACAAAATTTCCGTGTTCATCCGAGGTTGTATAGATATTTCCCGGCGTCAGGGAGATTTTGGCTCCTGGCAAGGCTATTTTCGAATCGTCGTTGATGTTTCCGGAAAGAGAACCGGTCTGTGCATAGAAAAAAATAGAGGCACAAAATAAAACAGATGTAAAAATTTTTTTCACTTTTTTTATTTTTAGATAAAAATCACAACAAAATTAAACGTCTGTTTGGGGAAAGTGTTGAAGAGAAAATTAAGGTTTTCTTAAGAATTGTTAATATAGAAACTGATCATTGAAGGTAATATAAAGTTGTTACCTACCTTTCGGATCCCAAATTCTTTGCAGTTTCATCTCCCTCTATCAGTAAAGTCAACTCATCACATCGTATAATTTTATGATTCTGAATGGTAAATTCAGCCAATACTTTATGAGAAACCTTACTTCCGTCTTTTAGTGTAGATTTTGCTATATGATTGGTAAAGATGATATTACCATTTTCAGCATGGCTGAAGATCTCAATTTCTTGTTCAGCCACTTTTTCCTTTAGCTTTTTGATGTGCAGGACAAATTCTTCGTAATTGAGCTGAGTATGATCTACACGCTGAATGTATTGTTTAGAAAAATATTTTTCAATTAATAATTCGTTAAATAGGGGATTTTCTAATACCTCTTTGAATACCTGTTGGATAAAATGTATCATAACTTTATTATTTTGAAACAAAATTACCTTACAGATTAATGACTGAACGATAACAATTGTAAAGAAATTATCTGCGGTTTCGTATTCTGCTTAATGAAACACTCGTGATCCCAAGATAAGAGGCAATATAATGCTGTGGAAACCGTAGAAGAAGCTCTGGTCTGTTTTTGAGAAGCTGGTTATATCTTTCCTGAGGAGAATCTCTAATAAAAGAGATCAGCCGTTTATTGATTTCACTGAAACGTTTATAAAAAAGTGGATGAAAGATGTGTTGAAATTCCTGATCTTCCATGAGTTTGTGAAAAGTGTCAACGCGTACTTCATACACTGTAGAGGGTTCTAATGTTTCAATAATAAATTCACTGGGAGTACTGTTCAGGAAGCTGTCAAAAGAGGAAACAGCTTGATTTTCTGTTATAAATTCCAAGGTGAGTTCTCTTCCATCCTGATAGAAAAACTCTCTTAAGGCTCCGCTTTTTACAAGGAACATCCTATCTGAAACCTTTCCTTCATCAAGGAGTACTGTTTTGGCAGGGTAAGTAACTTCAGCTAATAAATGAAGCTCCGTTTTTAAAAAAGAATGAAAATCTGGAATATTCATATATAGTGGCTGGGTTAATGGGAGGCACTCAATAGATCCTGCACGATAATTTTAGATTTTTCGATCAGTTCATTCGATCTGTAGAGCTGGCTGGTGAGTATTGAGCTTTCAAAAAGAAGGTAGATATGGGCTGAAGCAATATCGTCCTGGATGTCTTTATTGAAGCATTCTCTCAGCTTATTTTTATGATAACGGATTACCTTATGAATCTCTTCTTTATCAGCAGGAATTTCAGATAAAATATTCAAAAAGCTACACCCTCTGAAGTCTTCTCTTTCATTCATATCAACCAAAAAATCAAACGACTTCAGGATTTTTTCCTGTACTGTATTTGCTTCTGATGTAAACTGTTCAAGCTCAGAAGCCCAGTAGTCATATCTTTTATTGAGAAATTCAATACAAAGTTCATCTTTAGATCTGAAATGCTGATAAAAACTTGCCTTTGATACGTTTGCCTCTTCAATGATCTGATTGATGCCCGTATTGTTGTAGCCTTGTCTATGGAAGAGAACCATGGCAGTGCTTAGTATTCTTTCTCGCGGTCGGGGCATAATGTAAGATTTTTTGCAAATTTAAAAAAAATATGAACAGACTTGTATGTTGGTGCATGATAGATTGATTTTAAATAAATCCTCTGGCATAATAAAGCTGAATAACAAAAAAGAGTACTGTGAAAAACCACACAATATAAGGATGGTAACTAAAATTATTTTTCAGAATATAGTGCAGCGCTTTGAAAAGCTTAAAGACACCAATAATTCCAATGATAATAAAAACCAGAAAAGCCAGAAAAAACAGATAATCTCTTGTCCCATAGGTACTCACCTTGCCAAAACGATCCAGATAAGCTTCTACATTTAGGGTTTGTCCCAAAAACATAGCCGAACTGATCAATATAAAAAATGGAGTAGAGGTATACACAGTGGTATAAATGAAAGAAAACAGCAAAGTCCGGAAAGTGGCTGTATTTATTTTTTCCTTTTTGTACCATAATAAAGCAACGCTGAATAGTACTGCAGTAATATTGTTCATCAGAAATATAAACAGAGCTTTCTCTACCATACTTAATCCCTTGATCTTTGAAATAATATTGTGTTCACCTCCATAATCCATTAAAAGAACAGAGATAATGACAGAGGTATAAACGGAAAGCTTAATGGGAGAAAGATAATCCTGAAAACGTTCAGTCTCTTCTTTTTCCATCTCGTGTACAGAAAGATCATAGCAGCGGCGGGGATCCTGAAACAATTTGAAAATGGTAACCGGAACCAACAATATTTCAATAATAATCTGCAGGCACAGCTTCTCAAAACTATCGATCAACTTTTCAAACATATACACGGGTATTAGGGAACATATATGCAATTTAATTAAATTTTAAACGATATTTCAAAAAATAGAGCCTGCAAATAAAAAAGAGTGGATGATTTAAATACAATCATCCACTCTTTTATGGGGTGAAAACGTTTCTTATTATTTAGGAAGTCCTTTTCTTAATGCATTATTTGCTATTTCTACCGCTTTTCTTTCTTTCCAGTCCATATACCTTTTTTTGTATCGTCCTTTCATGAAATTATCAAAATTACGCTGAACAGCAAGATTCCAAAGAGAATGTGCTTTTACAGCCCAGCTTTTGTCCCATGCACGCAGGGAAATAGAGAAAGACCCATCCAGATATTTCATCCAGTGCCACCAGCCGGTAGGCATGAATAAAGTATCTCCGTGTTCCAAATAGCATTCAATTCCTTCAATACCATCCAATGCCGGAAACTTTTCAAAATCAGGATTGGCAATATCATAATCTTCCAGCGCGTAAGTAGCATATGGGAGCTTGTAAAGCCTTGACTTCCATTTGTATTCGAATAAAAGAACATGTTTTCTTCCATTGAAGTGGGTGTGGAAAATATGAGGCATGTCTATATCATAGTGAAGGAAGGTCACAGAACCTTTACCTCCGAAAAACATACTCGGATATTTATCTAAAAATCCACCCATCAGATTCTTTGGCGGAACATAGTCGTCCAAAAGTTTTGGAGCAAATTTTATAGGATCAAAGAAAAAGATTCTTAGATCAGTAGGCTCCCTCTGAATAAGGTCTACGTAATCACGAAATTGCATTTTCGTCGTTGGAGTATTGATAGGAGCGGCAGGATCTGCTTTGGAACTGTCGTAAAGGGGAACTTCAACGTCGCCAACCACTTCTTTCATGTACTCCATCGTCCATTTTTGGTAGGCAGGCCATTTTCTTGCCATATTTCTGATTACCACTGGCTTACATGGCTTTAGATATTTTTCACGGAAATCTTCTTGTGAAATATCATCTACAATATCAATTGGTTTAAGGATTATTCCCATTTGTTCAAATTATTAAGCTAAAGTATTAAATATTTGTGACAATAAAATGGAAAGAATTAAAATTATTTGGAATTGATATAAATAAATGAGAAAATATATATTCTGAGTTCTTTTTGTTGGAGTTATTATGTTGGCTTAATAGTTTCTAAAGTCTTAAAATGTACTGTATTTATGACATAAAATGATATTTGCAAAATATAATAATTGTGTGTATCATTGTGCTATTAAAAATACCATGAAACGTTTTACAACCATTATTTTCTCGCTTGTATTTGCAAGTGTTTTTTCGCAGAAACGGACCAAAATTTTTACTTCGGATATTGATAATTTTTGGGTGGCTTATGACAGCATTCAAAACACAAACGATCATTCCAGAAAACTGGATCTGATTAAGAAATTGTATACTGATAAAGCAACAAAAGGCCTAAAAGCATTTATGAGCGCAAGAGATTATAATGACAGTCTTTATGTAAAACTTATTGAAAAGTATCCCAAATTCTGGAATTCTGTAAGACCGAATACATTGACAATTAAGACCAAAACCAACGAATTTGAAGCCAGTGTTGACAGGCTGAAGCAGATTTATCCTGAGTTGAAAGATGCCGAAATGTATTTTACCATTGGCGGGCTGAATTCCGGAGGAACAGTAAGCGGAAATATGGTATTAGTGGGAGCCGAACTTGCCACAGGGCTTCCTTCTACAGATGTTTCAGAATTCAAAGATGAATGGCTGAAAGGTGTTTTTGCAAAGCAGTCTCTGGATAATATTGTTTCTTTGAACATTCATGAATATATCCATACTCAGCAAACCGGAGACCGTAGAAGAGTTTTAAGCCAATCTATAAAAGAAGGTGCCTGTGACCTGATTGCTGAACTTGTCATGAATAAGCCTCTGGAAAGGAAATATCTTTCTTATGGAGCGGCTCATACAACTGAAATTAAAGAGTTGTTTAAAAAAGAAATGTTCACAGGTAATTTTACGAATTGGCTTTATAACGGAAGACAAAAAGGAGAAAGTGCGGATTTAGGATATTATGTAGGATATGAAATTTGTAAATCATATTATCAGAATGCTAAAGATAAAAAACAGGCAATTAAAGATATCATTGAGCTAAATTATGACAGTGATAAAGCTGTAGAAAATTTCCTTACCCAATCAAAGTTTTTCAAAGAAAAAACGAGTGATTTGATGAAGGAATACCGTAAGATGTCGCCGGATGTTGTAAAAATAGATCCGGCAAATGGTTCTGTAGAGGTAAGTCCAGATGTAAAAGAAATACGAATCACTTTTTCTAAAGAGATGGTGCCGGGATACTATTCTTTCAATCTTTCCGATAAGGGAAAAGAATACATGCCGATCACTAAAGTCATTGGGATGGAAAACAATGATAAAACTTTGGTTCCGGGAGTAGATCTTAAGCCTGATAAAGAATATGAATTTGTACTCACTAATAAAAGTTTCAAGTCTAAAGAAGGCTATTATCTTAAAAATGAGACACTTGTTATAAAGTTTAAAACGGGGAATAAATAATCTGATTATTCACTGAAATTTTCTATCTGTAATCATATAGGATTTCTTTAAAAACAGAGTTATGAAGAAAAATATATTAAAAATGTTTATCATAAACACCGTAATATTGTCTTTGATAGCCTATATTCTTGGGCTTACAGACTCTGCTTTCAGACAGGTTTATCCATCAGAAAATGGGATCTTCTATCTCATGAATTCCATGAAGTATTTTGTGCTTTGGGTTTTGCCTTACTGGTGGCTGATCATTACAGGAGGTGCTTTATTACTGACTTTTTTATATGTTATCGTGAGAAGAAAATGATACCAGGGAATCATCATATTTCTGTTGAAAATATTTATCTTTAAAATCTTCAATCTTCAGTTAATCCCATTGAAAAAACTATTATATCATTTAAAATTCAGCAGTATTATTCCAGCGGAATGAAGAAAAAGCTGGCCCTTATCGGAATGCTGATGCTGGATAAACCTATTAATATCCTTGATGAGCCATTCAATGGAGTAGATTTTGAAGGGGTTCATATTCTTTATGACATTATCAGGCAATTGAAATCCGAGAAGAAGGTAGTTATTGTGAGTTCTCATATTATTGAAACCCTTTTTCATACTTGTGATAAAATAGCCCTTTTGAAAGATGGAAAAATTGAAAAAATCTACAATAAGGAAGAATTCAGCCAACTGAATGCACTTAAATTCTAGGTGTAAAATTTAGCATTATTTAACAATCAAAATCAAAGCCGCTCAGCGATTTTTTACTAAATTACCATTTCAAACTAATAACTTATTTATTATGAAAAATCTAAAGAAAATCGCGAGACAAAGTTTAAAAACAATCACAGGAGGTCGTCCGCCTGCAGAGAGTGAGTGTATAGCATGTGGCTGTCCTACATCAACATGTTATTACAGAAATGGAAATGGCGGTGGTGGCGGTTGTGCTGACATCAGATGTGCATAAAAATTTTTATAAAACAGACCTTCCGTTATCGGAAGGTTTTATTTTTTTGTTAAAGCTTAGACTCTGTATATTTCTTTTTTATAATCAACATCATAAGAGCGAGAATCATACCTGTAATGCTTAACCATACTATATTCTCAATGCCATAATGAGTGATCCAGAATCCCCCGAAAAAAGTACCCGCTGTTACAGCGAAATTCCCGCAAGAAGTAAAAATACTGTTGATAAACTCCGAAGAATCTGAAGAAGAGGTTACATTGATATTGCTGATCAAAAAACCTCCGGAATGAATCAGTCCCCAGCATCCGATAATCCAGATCATAGGTATAAAATGATTTCCATAATATCCGATCAGCAGGTGAATTCCTGATAATAATATTAAAAATAGAAGAGTGGTTTGAAATGGAAATCTGCTCATGTATTTTCCCGCGGCTTTATTCCCAATGATACCTACCGTTCCGAACAGGAAAAGCATCAAACTGATTTGTTTTCCATTCATCCGGGTTACATTCTTTAAAAAATCTGCCATATAGCCATACGTAGAATACATGGCTGCAATAGTGAAAAATGCAAGAAAAAGCCCGATCAACAGACGTTTACTATGAAATATATGACAAGGAAAACCCTTAAATGGCCCGTTTTTATTTTGAATAGACGGTAAATAGATCCATACGCCTGCCAGAGCGACTCCATTAATAAAAGCCGTAAGAAGAAAAGAAGACTGCCAGGAAAACAGATCAGACATAAAAGTTGCCAATGGAACACCCATTACGGTCGCCAGGGTAAGTCCCGAAAAAATAATGCCCGCAGCCTTGGACTTTTCTGTAGAATCTGACATTTCTCCGGCGGCAGATAAGGCGATCGACCAGTAAACCGGATGGAAAAATGCAGGAATCATTCTGACAGCAAGAAGCAGATAAAAATTGGTGATATAAACTGACAGAATATTTACTATAACAAAAATAAATAAGGAGAAAATCAGCAGACTTTTCCTTTTAAAAGAAGATAATGCCATCAGCATAAGAGGACCGAAAACAGCAACGGTCAACGCAAAAGCACTGAGCAGCCATCCCGCTTTTTCGATGGAGACCCGGAATGCTGAAGCTATGTCTGGCAATACCCCTATAACTCCAAATTCTGTGGTTGTGATCCCGAAAACACCAAGTGCCAGTACATAAAGATTTTTGTTCATTTTCATTATTTTTTTGCAAATTTGCAGAATAGACTATCAGAAAACTATATACTTACCTTTTAGTTCTATACTTACCTTTTTGAAAGTGTAACTAAAAAACGTTTTTATGCCTGAATTTTTCCACGATAAAAGACTCTATTATACACCTATTGAATTTGCGCTAAGTCATATTGGGGGAACCTGGAAAATGCCTGTTCTATGGAGATTGCAGGAAAAACCTCTTCGTTTCAGTGAGCTTAAAAAAGATATTCCTCATATTACAGACAAAATGCTGACCAGCCAGCTGCGCGAACTGGAAGCTAAGGACATGATCCATCGTGAAGTATTTCCCGTAGTGCCACCGAAAGTAGAATACAGCCTTACGGAAAAAGGGAAAAAAGCCATTCCGGTTATTGAGACCATTATGCAGTACGGCTACGATCTGATCAAAGATGAAGGAATTGTCTTTCCGCCTAAAGAATAAAAGGTGTATTGTCTTTTTTCATACCTTCACATAAAATCTATTCTATAGTATGAAGCTGAAATTAGGGATCTTAGACCAATCACCTGTAACAACGGGAGGCAGTGCAGCCTCTGCATTGGAAAACAGTATCAACCTTGCTTTATTGGCTGAAGAAACAGGCTTTCATAGTATTAT
Source organism: Chryseobacterium sp. MA9 (assembly GCF_024399315.1). NCBI lineage: Bacteria > Pseudomonadati > Bacteroidota > Flavobacteriia > Flavobacteriales > Weeksellaceae > Chryseobacterium > Chryseobacterium sp. MA9. The sequence continues at coordinate 477,932 of NZ_CP075170.1, forward strand.
GTATTCCGAACACCATGGAGTAGAAGCTTATGGCAGTTCCAGCCCTGAACTTTTAGCAGCAATTATATTAAGCAAAACCAGCCGTATCAAAATAGGAACCGCCGGAATTATGATGCGAAACTATTCTGCCTATAAAATTGCGGAATGGGCCAAAATGCTGTCCACCGTATATCCTGAGCGCTTTATTCTCGGATTGGGAAAAGCTCCCGGAGGATTAAAAGATGCTGTCATGGCACTCAATAATCATAAACCGGTAGTTTTATCAAATATGGAAACGAAGCTGGAAGAGATCATTCAATTGATTAGAGATGAGGAAGGCATTTATGACGGACTTATTGCACAACCCACACATGTACAGTATATTCCTGAAATCATGTGGCTGGGATCAGGAATGACTTCAGCAAAAGAAGCTGCTAAACATGGGACAGGATATTCTTTCGCTGCTTTTATGAACAGTGAAAACGGAATAGAAAACACAGAAGCTTATCTCAAAGAATTTGACGGTACTCAATATTTTTCTCAGCCTTCTCTGCAGGTGGCAGTTGCAGTATCAGTAGCAGATACTATTGATACAGCCAGAAGGAATGCTTATGGAATGGCCTACCAGTTTTTACAATCCCGGCAATTAGTCAGTCCCAATGCTGTTCTTTCTCCTGAAGCTGTAGAACAAAAGATTTTGGGAACTAAAGATGAAGATGAGTTTTTCACCTTTTTAGAGAGGATTATCATAGAAACGCCACAGTCTGTGGATCATAGATTGCAGCAGATTTCAGAAAAATACAATACGGATAACCTCTTGATATTATGTAATATGTACCAGGAAGAAGATCGTATTCATACCTATAAAAGTATCATTAAAAATAATAATTAAGCCTTGCAGAAAACCTGAGATTTCTGTTGTAAACGGAGGCTGTCTTTAAAAATAAGTCAAACTGATGAAGCAGGATATTTCAAAATTATATATCATTACGGGTGGTCCCGGAGCAGGAAAAACAACGCTGTTGAATGAATTAAATAAATATGGTTTGACAACAGTTCCTGAAGAAGGCAGGAGAATTATTATGGAACAGATTGAGTCTGGAGGAGAAGGGCTTCCCTGGCTGAACAAAGAACTTTTTGCCAGTCTGATGTTTGAAGAATCGGTAAAAACCTATTTGGAAGTGAATCAGGTGACCCATTTGAAACCTGTTTTCTTTGACCGCGGAATATGGGACACGCTGGGTTATATGAGGCTTGAAAATATTCCTGTTCCGGAATTAATGACAGCAGAAGCCAGAGAAATGATTTATAATAACAATGTTTTTATTCTTCCTCCATGGAAAGAGATTTATGAAAATGACCCAGAAAGAAAACAAACCATTGAAAAAGCCATCCTCACTTTTGAATGTATGAAAGAAATTTATCAGGAATATGACTTCAATATCATTGAAGTGCCGAAAGTTACTGTAGATAAAAGGGCCCGTTTTATCCTTGACAGAGTTCTGATATAAAACTGAAATTAATAGGCTCAGCTGAGGTATATCCTATATCATCAATCAATTATCATTAATAATATGGACAATTTCTCATTTGAAAAAGAACTGATAGAACTTGCTGATAAAGATCTGACTGTAAGAGAGGATCTGCTCGCTGCCGGAAAACTGTCCGGAGGCTACCATCCTGAAATGGAAAAGGTTCATAAAGCTAATGCACAGCGACTTCGGGAAATTATAGCTGAGATCGGATTTCCAACCCTGTCAAAAGTCGGTGAAAAAGGAAGCAATGCCGCATGGCTGATTATCCAGCACGCTATTGGTGAGCCTGAGTTTATGAAAGAATGCTGTACCATGATGGAAGAAAACAGCAATGATATTAATCCAATACATAAAGCTTATTTATATGACAGGATTCAGTTCTTTCAGAGCAAACCTCAAAAATACGGAACACAGCTGACTGCTGAAGGAATAGTATATCCCGTAGAAAACAAAGAAACCTTAAACAAAGAACGCGAAAAAGTAAATCTTCCGGCATTGCCACTGGCAGAAATCAACAAAATTCCGGAACCAGAAAGCATTCCCGAAATAGATGGCCAAAATATCGGATATACGACTTGGAGAAAAAAAGTGGGCTGGATTTAAAAAAAGTGCAGAATAAAGAAAGGAACTTTGTACTTAAACTGCAATAACTTCCAACTCCCATCTTCCTGCCTCCATCTTATTTATCCACCTTTTAATTTTATTTTCAGCTGTTGAAACTGTTTTTGTATTTCAAATGTAATCTGATCAGAGATGATGTTCTTCAGGCATTCGCTCATTTTTTATTTATCCAATAAAGGTCTGGGATCAAACAAAACTTTTAAGGTATAAATCTTTCCATCTTTAATCTGATACCATCCGGAAGCTTCTATCGCTTTTTCTCCCATGTCAATAGTATACCAGAAACATACATCTTCACCAGATGTAAAAGCTTTCAGAATTTTATACTTAAACTTCATCTGCTTCATATCTTTGATGTAAACAGAAGCATTATCCCTTTTTCCCAATACTCCTATAAATTTAAAATCAGGATCAAGACAGCTTTCCGCCTTGTCAAAATTTTCTTCATTTAAATATTGAATAAACTGTTCCGCTGTATTTTGCATTGTATTGTCCATAAATATTGTTTCTATTGTTGAATACAAAATTAGTGGTTCATTGGATGTCCCACTTGTGACTATAATCACAAAATGACTCAAATTTTCTATTACTTTAAAACAGGAATTCTGCCTTTTGCATATGCAATCTGATCTTTTTCTTTTTCCTGATCCGGATGGTTTTTAAGGTACAGCTGATAGTAGGTGGCCGCATTCTTAGGCTGTTTCAGATTCAGATCATAAAGAAGTCCTAAACGGTAATAAATAATATTACTTGTACCAAAGGTTAATCCCCTTTTATAAGCTGTTACAGCTTCATTATACTGATTTTTGGCTTCATAGATGCCTGCCAATGCAGCATAATATAGAGTGGTGTGATCTGAAATAGCTTCATCAATAGTCTTCTGTGCATAGATGGCAGCATTGTTATAATCTTTCAGTTCACGATAGCTTAGGGCCATGAAATAGAGTGTACCTTCGTTTTGTACTCCCATATCTTCCAGCATTTTATAAAGACTGATGCATTTCTGATATTCCTTTACATAAAAATACGCCTGTCCCATATCATTCATTACATTCACATCAGCATGGTTTTTCAGGAGTTTTTCACCAATTTCAATCACTTCCGGATACTTGGCGAGTTGATTGGCAACTGGTAATAGGGTCTGTTGTAAAGTGAAATTTTCAGTATCAGAAGCAATGGCTGTTTTTAAAACATCATAAGCAGGCAGGTATTGTTTCAGACCACTGTAAGCCAGAGAAAGATCATAAGCTACATCAGGATCAGTAGAATTCAGGGAGCTGGCTTTTTTGAGGTAGTACAGTTTGTTTTCAGGAGTATCTGCATAGGTGGCAAGCTGTTTATAAGCATTGAAGTTAAGACTATCCAGCTGAATGATCTGTTGAAGATAAGCCTTGGCATTGGTTGCATTGCCCCGTCTGGAATTGATGCTGGCCAGACTAAATAGAGTGGGGAGACTGTTTGGTTGAATGGTATTGATTTTTATGTAATTTTTCTCTGCTTCCGGGAGTTTTCCGGCCATCATATTACAGTAGGCTATTTGTGAAAGAGCTTTTACATCCTGTGTATCTCCGGGATATATGCTTTGAAGGTATTTGGCAGCATCGGCATAGCGTTGTGTCTCATAATATTCAAGAAGCTTTTCAGAGTCAATTTTTGCAGACTGAGCAGTGATATTGTTAAAGCCCAATAGTATAATGCACAAGCAAATTCCTCTTTTCATCATGGTTATTTTTTAACTAAAATATTGGATATTTAATAAGCTTCCAAATTTTGCGATCACATATTAGGAATTTTTTTAAATTTTATGAATAATTTATAGTAAAATCAAAAACATCTCCCATTAGATTTCTTATATTCATCCTGCAAAAGCAGATCAGCCAAAGCCCAATAAATATGGAAATAAAAACTGTACAATCATTCATCAATTATTATGAGAAAATAAGGGAGAGAACTAACCGCATTATCGCAGTTGTTCCGCCTGAACATATAGATTACTCCTACAAACCAGGGAAATTTACCATTGGTGATCAGATAAGACATATTGCCACCATAGAAAGGTATATGTATGGAGAAACGATTAGAGGAAAGAAAAGTGCTTATCCGGGATGTGGAAAAGAACTGGCTGACGGATATGAAAATACTGTGAAGTTTTTCAATGAAATGCACAGACAAACGTTAGAAATTATCAATGGCCTTTCAGAGGAAGATTTCACCCGCAAATGCCTGACTCCGGCCAACAGTGAAATTTCTGTCTGGAAATGGCTCCGCGCCATGATAGAACATGAGATTCATCACAGAGCAGAATTATACATCTATCTCAATCTTTTGGATGTAAAAACACCGCAGATCTACGGATTTTCTGCCGAAGAAGTTCAGAAATTGAGCGTGAAACTATAGAATAAAAGGAGTGTGGGAAGAATTTCAATCCATTAGTGTTAATTTGTATATTAGCCCATTCAAAAAATAATAATGGCCAGACCTTTTATCATTCCTCTTTTACTGTTTCTAAACAGTACCTATGCACAGACCCATTCAGATCTGAAACCCGGTGACACCTTAAAGTATTCTCCCCAATCTCATAAACCCTCCTGGATCTCAGTACAGTCTGCAGATGCCAATCTGGGTATAGCGCTGTTTACGGATGGGAAAAAGGGAAAAGAACAGGATGATTCCAGAGGAATAAAAAGTGTTGAACGATTCTATTTTAGCCCGGAAAAAGGGAAAAAATATGAACTGAAAATCTGGGCCAAATCTTATGCTGAAAAAAGTAAAACAGCCAAAGTCTCCATTACAGAATCCAAAAATGTTCCTGTTCTGAATGGTCAGTTCACTCCTGATCAGTTTGTAGAAGACCTTAGAACATTTCGTTCTATAAGGGAAAAAGCAAATTCCGGACTGTATGTGTACAGAACAAAAAAACAAATTGACAGTATTTACCAACAGGCCGAGGAAGAAGCGAGAAACAGTAAAAATATTTTTGATTTTTATAAAGTAATTGCAAAGGTTACCGGATTTGAAGGAAGCTGCCATAACTATACAGACCTTCCCAATCATGCTTCCTATTATCTCACACAGAAACCGGAATATTTACCCATTACACTCAAGAATATTGACGGTCGTCTGCTTCAGGATTCAAAAGATAATGTATTGCCTCTTGGCGCTGAAATCCTTTCCATCAACGGAGTTCCTGCAAAAGAGATGATCAGCCGCCTTTCTCAATATTATTTTTCTGACGGATATTCAGTGCCTTACAAAGAAACAACAGGTTTTGAAAGAGGAATGCTGGATAAATTTTATATGGAATTCGGAACTCATAAAAATTATGTCATCAGCTATAAATGGAACGGAACAGTAAAAGAAATCTCACTGCCCGGAATATCGTTGGAAAACTTTAAAAAGCTTCAGGATTCAAGATATTCGCTTGAATTTGACAAAAAACTGCTGTCTGAAAAATACAGTTTGAATAAAGAAGGAGATGGAATCTATCGCTTATCTTTGAGAGGATTTGATTTTGCAACTGGGAAAGACGATCCTGCCTATAAAAAATTCAGTACTTTTCTTGACCAGATGATGGACACCCTGGAACGCGAAAAAATAGAAAGCCTGATCATAGATCTCAGGGGAAATACCGGAGGTACGGGGGCTCTTTATGAAAAAGTGTTCTCTTATCTTACACAAAGACCTTTCCGTGACAGCCAATATGCCTATACTAACTTTAATGAAGTGCCTATGGAAGAAAAGCTGGTGATTACACCTCTTTTTCTGTCGAATGGAGTAACGGATAAAACCGGTTTGAACGCTTACCTGAAATCATTATATCCTAAAGCCGTTCAGGGAAAATATTATTGGGCAGATGATAAAAATCCTTCTGTAATGCCTAATGAAAGAACTTTTAAAGGACAGCTTTATCTTCTTGTAGACCAACGTGTAGCTTCTGCGGCTTCACATCTGGCCTCGCTGATTAAATCTTATACCAATGCCATTGTAATCGGAAAAGAAACAGTGGGAGGGTACTATGAGCATAACGGCCATCTTCCGCTGGTATATGAACTTCCCAATACCGGTATCCAGGCAGGATTCTCTATTGTGCATGTCATTCAGGATGCACAGAATCTTCCCGACCAGAAAAGAGGTCAGGGAATTATCCCCCACCTTCAGATACAACAGACCGATCAGGAATTTCTGGATCAGACAGATGTTTATCTGAAAAAAGTATCAGAACTTCGGAAACCGTAACGATTTTATTTATTGTATTAAATATAAAACCAGCCGTAAATTCATTATTTACAGCTGGTTTTTTTATTGTTGAAATTCAATGTTATTTTAGTTTATTTCTATCTGAAGTGATAAATTTATTGTTTTTATTTATTAAAAATTGTTAAATATTAATCTGATAAAGAGATGTTTATTTGATTTTTTTAATCATTTGTTTTGGAATTATTAATGAAAAGTCGTAGAACTACTACAAAATTTCAGATTAATCACTGAAAATTTTTTGAATAGAGATTAGCGTTTTATCTTTGTAATACCACCAATCCAATTACAAAAAAGAATAATGATTAAAATTTGCCAATCATCACGATAAACTCAGGAGAAATCCTATAATCCAACAGGGTAATAAAGGAGATACAATACGCTGCTTTACCTTTTTTTACTTATTACATTATACCCTGTTTTGATCCCAATATCCGGATTTTATTCCTTAGAATAGAAAACGGATAACGAAAATGTATCTGATCTTTTGGGCTCAGGTAGATTTTAGCCTTAAAAAATTTGACATCCAATCAATCAAAATATTATAACTATGTTTCAGGACGATCATTCACCCAAAATGCCTGTTTCCAAAGATAAAATTCCAGCTGTAGATAATCTGAAAGATCAGGCGGTTAGCAAAGCTGCCCAGAAAGTACAGGAAAAATCGAGTGGATCTATAAAAAAAGCCACCGAAAAAATGGTTCAGGCACAGGCTTACACCGGGATGGTTCAAAGCGGTTCTCAAATGTTTATGAACCAGGTTAAACAGCCTAATCCACCCACCTTGGTAGAAGACAAAGTATGGTCAAAACAGCCTACTTCCGGGATCTATAATGCCAATACAATCCCCGGCAATCAGGTAGCAGGAATCAACCGCGTGATAAAACTTGAAATTGTAATTGATGGAAAAGTAATCAAACATTTCAAACATTTTCAGCTAAAACAGAGTGCTGTAAAGCATCATGAGTTTGATCTTATGCTGGCTCACGATACTCTGGGAAGCTCGGAAAACCATAATCTGGAAGAAGCTCAGAACTTTCTGGGAAAAAGAATTACGGTAATTTTCAGATACAAAGACGTTGAAGACGGCCCTGAAAGAAACTTTGTAGGAGTAATCACCGAAGTAGGTTTCAGTCAGGAAAAAGGAAGCCTGGGAAATATTGTTCTTACAGGTTCAAGTCCTACTGTTCTTTTAGATGCAGCTCCTCACATCCAGAGTTTTGGCGGAGCACAGGAGATAAGCCTGAACAGTATTGCAGACCAGGTGATAAAAGAAGGCCTTGGACAGAATTCTTTTGATTTCAGGGTAGATGCCGCACACGGAAACGTTTCGTACAGTTCACAGTATGAAGAAACCCATTACAACTATCTGGCAAGAATAGCAGAAGCATATGGAGAACAGTTTTATTATGATGGTGAAGTTCTGCATTTCGGGAAACTTCCGCCTCAGGAAAAACCTGTGAAACTTACCTACGGAAGCAGTGTGAGTGACGTAAAAATCAAAATGAAAGCCCAGCATGTGAATCCTTCATTTTATGGATATAACAGCAGTAAAAATGAAAAATTAACGGCAGGGAATTCTAAGATTACCCATACTTCAGATATTGCTAAAAGAGCTTATGAAATATCAGAAAAAACCTTTACAACCCCTTCATTGAGAGTAGCACCGATAAAAGCAGTGTCTTTTATGGATGTAGAAAACTCTCAGAAAGGAACAGCAGGAAGTAAAGCTTCAGAAGTATTTGTTATTTCAGGTATTACAACAGTACCATTCCTGTATCCGGGATGTATTGCTGATATTGAAATGAGGAAAGCAGAAAGCAGTGAAACAACCTACTTTACCAAACTGATGATAATAGATATGCATCATGAGGTGGATGCAAGAGGATATTATACCGGAACATTTGAAGCAATAGCTTCTGACACGGGATTTATTCCCCGTCCGGAGTTTCATATTCCAAAAGCGGATGCACAATTTGCCAAAGTGATTTCAAATACGGACCCCTTAAATCAGGGAAGAGTCAAAGTTCAGTTTGACTGGCAGAACGGCTCTACCACTACAGAATATATCCGTGTGATGACTCCCGATGGAGGTGGAAGCGAAAAAGTAAGCAAAAACCGTGGCTTTATGGCCATTCCGGAAGAGGGGGATCAGGTAGTGGTCAACTTTGCCCATCAGCACCCTGACCGTCCTTTTGTAATGGGAGGAATGTTTCACGGTGGAGTTGGCGGTGGCGGCGGAGCCGGAAATAATATTAAAAGCTTAAGCAGTAAAAGCGGACACACCATGAGTCTGGATGATGGCGGAGGAATTACCGTGAGAGATAAAGACCAAAATTCTGTTTTTCTGGATGGTGCCGGAAATATAAGTATAGACAGTAAGATTTCTATTACACTTACTTGTGGAAGCAGTTCTATTTATATGGATAAAGATGGAAATATTCAGATTAAAGGAAAAGAAATATTTGTACAGGGAGTTAATATCGGAGTTGGGGGAACAACAAGTATCGGCGTTGGAGTAGGTCCTGAAGATGGTGACCCTACTTCCGGAGTCGGAATCAAATCAGATACCCTGGATATTGGAACCAAAACCCTTTCAATGAGGGGAGATACCGAAGCCAATCTCAGCAGCGGAGGAAAAATAAATGTGGGTGGCGGAAGCGAAACAAATATTGTAAGTGGAACAGTAAAACTGAATTAAAAGCAGATGAATCCAGTAGATTTGGAGTTAGTAAAATTAAAAAGACAGTGGCAGAAAGTCGTTTCAAAAAACGAAGAAAAACCTATGCTGATCTGTATAGGAGAAAAACATGAAACTGATCTTTTTGATGGATTTATCAAGTCAAAACTTTCCGAAGATGAAGAAGGTGATGATATTTTTTTACTCCATTATCAGGAATTTAACGGGATGAAATCTTTTGGACAGACTTTACTGGATGAATGGACCGAATTCTACGAAATGCTGAAGAAAAGTGAAGAAAATATTCCGCAATGGAATGTTAAAGATCCGGAACAAGCTTTTAAAACAGACGCTTACAAGGCATTTTATCCTTTGCTGGAATTAAAGAAAAACTTCCCCAATATTAAGGATTCAAAAATCTACCTTTATATTGCTCCGCTCAGGATAAATGATACGGAAGAGCTGTCTCTCTGGGTGAAAGAATGGTGCAGGATGTGTGAAATGTCAGAAAATAAAGATATTAAACTGGTCTGGGCAGAACATCATACCTATAGAACACTATCACAGATTCCTTCAGCACACAGTTTCAGAGTAGAAGTAGACATTCATCAGTTAATGCAGAATACGGCGGCTCATACAAACAGGAAGAAAAACAGTCCGGATACAGATTTTCAGCAGCAGATTCTTATAGCGAGTAATCATTTAAGCAAAGAAAGATTCAAAGAAGCAGAGCATGCCTTGAAAAAAGCTGTAAAGCTGGCTAAAGAACAAAAAAATAAACAGGGAGAGATCTCTGCCTATTTTATGCTTACCCAGGCATATACAGCAGACAAGAAAAAAGACAGGGCAGAAGATACTTACCGGACCATATTTGAAGAAATAGAGCCCGACTCACCCTTGGAAGTTCAGATGTATATGAATTACGGAAGCCATTTGTTAGGAAATTCCAAAAAATCCAAGGCAGAAAAAACATTTGAGAAAGCCGCAGAAACAGCACAAAAGATTGGAGAATATGCGATGGCTATTGAATGTTACAGAATCATAGGAACATTGAATGATACTGTACTTACAAAAGATAAAATGATAAGGTATTTTGAAAAATGCCTTGACATAGCAAAATTAATGGATCCTTCGGTACGGGAACAGAGCAGCCTGCGGTTTGTAGCCTCAATGCTGATTCTCAAATACGAAGGCGATCATGATAAAAAAACAATACTGGACAATGAAATGAAGACTTATTTTGGTGATGACTGGAGAGTAAGTGTAGAAAGACCAAAAGCAGGATAATCTCAAATTAAAAGAATCATGGCAGATCTGAATAAAAAAACAGTAAAACCCATAAAGGTAGCAAAACCGGATATGAATCCTGACCGCTCCCTGAAGGTGAACGCAGACGTTACTTCAGTTAGCTGGGACAAAACCAAACAGGGTTGGAAGAACGGGATGAAAAATAATGTTGATTCCCTGAATCCTGTTTCTATGGTTAAATCCTTAGCTGGAGGAGACGGTGCTCAACCTGCGAAAAGTAGCGACGGAGGAGGTGGAGACAGCGCTGTGACTGCCGAAAAAGCAGCTCCGGAAAGTAAAGTAAAACTGATCAAAGTGAATACTCCGGCAATGCCTTCCACTGCCATTCAGCATACGAGTAAGCATTTTGATATTGTGCTGGCAATTGATATCCATTGGACATTGATCCCGCCGCCACCTTCATTTATGTTGATTCCTTTGCCATTGCCACATCCTTTTATCGGGATTGTTTTTGACATCATGGATTACATTACCATCACCATTCCGATTCCACAGTTCGCAAGAAATCTGATACCCTCGCTGCCGGAAAGTATTCCGATGGGAGGCTCAATATATGTTCACGGAAGACATAAAGCAACCACTACAACAAGTGTTATGGGAGTTGTAATTCCTTTTAAACATATCACATCATTGATTCCTGTGTATCTGATTCCTTTTCCTCAGGAGGCACCGCATGAAGGAGAAGTTTACTATGGTTCGCAGACTGTTTTGGCACAGGGAAGTAAAATGAGTGGAAACCAGCCGCAGCAGGTTCTTACCTGTATGGGATTCCCTTTCGGAATGACGATGCTGCCTGCAATGCCGGATAAACCAAAGAAAAACCCACTGGCTTATTTTGCCTTTTATAATAATTTTTCAAGTATGTATATTCAGATCAATACAGGAGGTCCTGTGTTGGTGGGAGGGGCTTTTGTTCCCCATGTCTATACACCCGGAGAAATGCTGATGCGTCTTGCGGGAATGTTTCTAATGAGAAGTCTGACCAAGAAAATAGGAAAGCTGGGAGCTAATGGATTAAAGAAATTCAATAACAGTGTCCTTAAAAAAGCACCTTTCAGTAAATTCAAATTTGCCAATGCTTTGTCTAAAAAATTGTGTAAATGGGGATTTGAGCCGGTTAATCTTGTTACAGGAGCAATGGTTTTTGAATGGGATGATTTTGAAATTCAGGGAAGTACTCCTTTACAATGGAGAAATGTATGGCACAGTGACAGGCCTTACGATTTTGGTCCCTTAGGAAACGGTGTCTTTAATAATCATGACCTGTTTATTCTACCTGAAGAAAACAATAAGTTTGCAGGTTGGATGCATCCTGATGAAAATATTGCAATGTTGATTCCCGCACCTGAAATTGGTGAAGAGATGACCTATTTTAGGGATCATAAGATATGGCAGTACAGACCAAGCAGCAGCGTTTGGGTTATCCGTAAAGGAACTGATATTTATACTTATAGACGCTTTCATCATATTACAGAAGGAGCAATCTATAAGGTAATTCGTATTGAATATGGTGATGGTACGATCAGAGAATATGAGTATGAAGACAGCAATATTATCCTGAAAAACATAAAAGATATAAAGAGTGGATTCAGCATAGAAACTGTTATTCATCCTGAGTATAAAAAAGTAACAGAAGTATATTATTGCTATAAAAAACAGAGAGACCTGCAGGTCCGTTATGATTATGATGATCATGGAAACCTTACCCATGTCTGGGATATTCACAAAAAAGCAATTGTTTTTGAATATGACGGAAAAAATCAGGTTGTAAAAAGGACCAACCGGAATGGAATGAGTTATCAGTGGGAATATGATAAAAAAGGAAGGGTAATTCATACAAAAGGAACAGATGGATATATGGAAGGAAAACTTCAATATCATGATGAAGAAGGTTTTACAGAAGCTATTTATCCGAAACAGAATAACAAATCAGAGGAATATCATTATGATGAAAATTTTCTGGTTTATAAAAAAGTAGATGGAGAAGGAGGTGAAACCTGGTATGATTATACAGTTCACAACGAACTGAAAATGACAGGGTCTCCGGAAGGCAGAGTTGAAGGATATACCTATGATGAAATGGGAAATATCAAGATTTTCCATAGTCCTGACGGGGAAGAATATCATTATCAGTACAATGAATTTGGCCAGATAACTGCCCGTTTTTCACCTTCAGGCACTTCTGAAACGTGGAGTTATGATGAAGAGGGAAAATTGATAAGTTATACCGATCCTGCGGAAGCAACCATCCACTACGAATATGCCGATTATGAAAGAATTCCTGAAAAAAGTATCATGCAGGATATCGTTACCCATTATAAATACAATGAGAGAGGGCAGATCATTCAGCTGACCGACACTGCCGGAGCCGAACAGTACTGGAAATATGATGAATATGGAAGATTATTGGTGTTTAGTCCAAAACCTCTTATTAGGACTCTTGTTAATAGAGATCAGATGGGAAGAGCAGTAGAGATTAATGAAAACGGACAATTACCCTTAAAAATCCGTTACGATGCTTATGATCTTCCCGTTTATGCTTCAAACGGCCGTGCAGAATGGCTTATGAGCTATACCCCAATGGGCAGTCTGAAGCGTCAGGTTCGCCGGAATGCCCTATCCCATAAAAAAGAAGAAACTTTAGTATTTGGCTATGATGCTTATGAAAACCTGATGAGCATTACCAATGAAAAAGGGGAAATTTATCAGTTTGAAAGAAATCATAATAATAATGTCACAGGAGAAACAGGTTTTGATGGGCAGAAAAAATTCTTTGTAAGAGATAGAGACGGAATGCTCACCCAAAGCAGAACACCTTACGGAAAAGATATTTTTTACGAATATGACCTGGGGGGAAGATTAACCCAAACCCATTATCCCGATGGAACCTGGGAAGCGTATCAGTATAATGCCTCTGGATTATTGGTGAAAGCAGACAATGAAAACAGCAGTGTTGAATTCCAGAGAAATAAATTAGGACAGGTTACCAACGAGAAGCAAGGAGAATATTCCATTCAATATGAATATGACAGTCAGGGAAAACTGATTCGTCTGCAAAGCAGTTTAGGAGCTGAAATTGATTATTCCTATAATGATCTCAGCCAGCTTGGAACAGTTTCGGCAATAGCTGGTGACACTGGCTTGCCGTGGAAGATGAATCTTGATATCAGCCGTAATGGGCAGATGCTTTCCCGTAAAATGACAGGCGGTGTAGAAAGCACCTTTGAATTAGACCATATCGGAATGCCGATAAGCCAGAAAGTAACCGTTAATAAATTAAATGTTACCTTCCATCAAGACTACAACTGGGCAGCAGGAAGCCGTTTGTTACATATTCTGGACAGGGTAACGGGTGGAAGAACAAGATTTGATTATGATGCATTTGGAAGTCTTGTTGCTGCAGAATATTCCAACGGGGAAGTACAGTATAAAAATCCGGATGCTACCGGATGCTTATATGAAAGTACCAGAAGGACTGATCGTGTTTATGATAAAGGAGGAAAGCTGATGCGGGACAAAAACTGGTTTTATCATTACGATGAAGAAGGAAATTTACGGCTAAAAAGTAAACGGCCGATCAATAATGTGAAGCCGGAAAATACAGAAAAAGAGGCTGCCATTCATCCTTACTACAAAACCATTGCCTCAGACTGGCTAATTACTCCAAAGCTGCCGGATGGGAATGATTTACCTGATGTAAATGCAGATCCTTCAGCTGAAATTCAAAGCCAGGAATGGGAATCCGGAGACTGGGCCTATTTCTGGAATGCCAACGGAATGCTGGCCAAAGTAAAGCGCCCCGACGGTAAAGAAATAAGCTTCGAATATGATGCATTGGGAAGACGAACTTCAAAAATTGGACTAAAGAAAATAACTCGTTATATTTGGGATAGTAACGTTCTTTTGCACGAATGGAGCTATGATGCTGAAGAAGACCCTATAACGGTTATAGATGATGACGGAAATGTTATTACAGGAAAAGAACCCGTAGACAATGTAGTAACTTGGGTGTATGAAAAAAATGCATTTGTACCGTGTGCCAAGATTATTAACGGCGAAAATTATAGTATTGTTTCTGATTATATAGGAAGACCGGTACAGGCATACAATGAAGACGGACAAATTGTTTGGAGTACAGATTATGATATTTACGGGAATCTGAAAAACTTAAAGGGAAATAAATATTTTATTCCATTTAGGCAGCTTGGTCAGTATGAAGATAGAGAAACAGATGGCCTTTATTATAATCGTTTTAGATATTATGATACCAATAGCGGTCTTTTTATTAGTTTAGATCCAATTGGCCTGGCAGGTAATAATGCAACATTATATGCTAATGTAAATGACTCAAATACGGAAGCAGATGTTTTTGGACTTCATATAGCAGATGCTATATATACCAACTCATCAGGAATTACAGGGCAGGTGGGAAGTTTTGGCAGCCAAAAAGGTGGATTGCATTCTGAACCACAGATCCTAAATCAAATGGGTGGACAAAAAGGAGGGCACTTAGAAATTACCTCTATGGGTCCAAAAGGTGATGGTACAACTTCATTCTTCAGAGGGAAAGGTGGAAAACCATTCCCTGCAGGACCATTACCTCCTTGTGGACCTAGGTCTAATAATTGTGATTCTGTATTGTTTAGTCATGCAAAGTCAAATAATATGACAATTTCTTATAAATGGACAGATCTAAAAGGTAATACCAATGTAAGAACTTATCATCATGATGGAAAAGTTACAGAAAACGGAATTGATATTTCTGCAAAATATTATAAATAATGAATGAAATTTTTGAAAATTTTAGCTGTAAAAGCTGGCTGTTAATTGATAAAAATAAAGTAGATTCTTTTATAAAAGATTTTTCACTTATTAAAATTGAAGAAAACGAAAAATGGATTGATGCTGATGGAGGCGACCCATCCAATACATTGATTATCACAGGCCCTGTCGGAGATTATGTGATTGTAGAAGGTAAATTATTGGAAAATGATGGGAAAAAAATAAGTGAAGAGTTTTCTGCACAACATAAAACGCTGCTATTTAATATGACCATAGACATATGGATTCCTTATATGTTCTATGAAGTGTATAGAGAGGGAAAACAAATAAGAAGAATAGAGTACGATTTGGACTTGGAAGAAGGTGAAGTCTCTTCCACTGAATCAGGAGAAAAACAAGATTTTGAAGACAATGTAAAATATATTCCCGACTCTACAGTAGGATATGATGATTTCTTCTATCCGCTTTATCTCATGAATAGTCTTCATATTAAAATGTCGGATATTATGGAAGTAATGAATAAAAGTTCAACGCTATATTCCATCAACAGATAGTGTCCGATTTCAAAAAGTTGAAAGTGTAATTTTAATCCAAATCCAATCCAAATATATATGAAGAAAATATTCTCAGAACTTAAAGGTTTTGTGGTGTTCAGTCCGCAACTTTTAGCAAAATATCTACAGGATAATCATCTTTCGGGTACTAATATTTTAAAATACTTCGTAGAAAATGAACATGGAGATGAAATAACCAAATCAGGAATCGCAATCCCCATTATAGGGGTAGAAGAAGACCATTATGCATTCCGTGTCTCAGTTAATGACGAAAAGATTTTGAATGATGACGAGGTAGAGGTGGAATCGCGAGGCTGGGTATTTCAGACCGCCAATAATGAAGTGAAAATTGTCGGCATTGGATATTTAAAAGATATTGCTTCTATTAATGAAGGTAATAGTATAACCCTTTCCTTAGAAAACGGATGGTATTCTTTAAAAATACGGGGAGGAAATAAAAATGGCGAAAGATTATTTGAACTGAATATGCAGAAGCAGGACATGCATCCGGATTTTAGCGGAGATGTTACTACAGAATACTATTACGGATAAAAATGGTAAAAAAAATAATATTGAAGACTGAATATTACTTGTACAGGATAAATAACTGACGTCGAGTTATTAATGTTCATATTTTGCACGCCTGAAAAAATGAAGTTTTCTTTAAAATTATAGAAACCCAAATTTTATTTAAAAATATTTTGTCAGTAATAAAAAACTTTCTATATTTGCACCACTGAAAACAACGGTATAACCGGAGTTAAAGGAGAGTTGGCAGAGTGGTCGATTGCGGCAGTCTTGAAAACTGTTGACTGTAACAGGTCCGGGGGTTCGAATCCCTCACTCTCCGCTTAGGGAGACGTTTATTTTTAAACGTCTCCTTTTTTTATTCATTTTTAATTGGTTGATCAATAGTGAATGGTTGGGGGGAATCCTCTTAGGATACCAAGCATTTGATAAGAATTTCAATATTACGGCTAAAGCAGTCTCATTTAACGAATAGTATATTTTTGCAGGTCTTTTTCCATTTGGTCGATTAAAGTCCTCCCCGAAGATTCATTTAACAACAATTTGATTCTGTTCACAATATTTCAACAATCTGTCTTCCTGTTCAGAAAGAGAATAGTCTTTTTTCATTTGTTCATCAGTACTCACTCGGACATATAAATGCGCTGATTTCATAAATATGGGTATGAAATATTAACGTTTTAAGAGTGCTATTTTATTTAAAAGTAATTAATCAAAAGTATCTTAAAAACATAGAGTTGTTGTAACTTTTGAGCCTCTCAGAAATGTTAAATGAGCCTTAGAATAAAGAGATTGATCTACCTATTTATTATTTTTACAATGAATAAATAACAATAAAATAATGGAACAGGTAGATAAATTAAAAACCATAAGCTATTCAGGGATTTTCCTTTCTTGCTTTTCTGATTTTAGTGAAAAATGTATTCATGCCGCGCCTGAACATGTTTTGGTATATTTATATTCGGGTGAACAGATCATTGAAGACAGAAATAAACGAATTAAAATTAAAGCAGGAGAATGTGCTTTTATTCGTCGGAACCATCGTTTGGTGATGTATAAGAATAGTAAAGGAAATGACCTTTATAAAGGAATTTCCTTAACATTCAACAAAACAGTATTGCGAGAGTTTTACAGTAAGCTGAATAAATCAGACCTTCCTAAGAACAAATTTGTTTCAGATAAAAATATCTTTAAGATTGAGCCCAAAGCTGATGTTACCAGTCTGTTTAATTCATTAACTCCTTACTTTGATGAAAATATAAAACCAACAGAAGGGGTAACCCATTTGAAACTCTTGGAAGGTATTTATGCACTTCTCAATAATTCGGAGGTTTTCTTTCCCATATTATTCGATTTTACTGATCCTTGGAAAATAGATATGCTGGAGTTTTTAAATGACCATTATATGGATGAGCTTACCATGGAACAAATTGCAACTTATACAGGCCGCAGCTTAGCAACATTTAAAAGAGATTTTAAAAAGGTCAGTAAGCTAAGCCCTCAAAAATGGTTGATAAAAAAGAGATTGGAAGCCGCTTATATTAAATTAAAAGAAGAAGGTAAAAAAGTACAGGATGTATATGTTGAAGTAGGTTTCAAAAATCCTTCCCATTTTTCGACTTCTTTTAAAAGACAATATGGTGTTGCACCATCCGAAATTTAATTGGTTTAGCTGCTTGAATTTTGAGTTAGCTGGATTTTTTGGAAGACATTTCACATTTTATTTTTTCACGATGCTGCATCCCCCATTTTGTTAAGGCTCCTACAACTTCCTCCAATGTTTCACTGTAGGGTAACAATTCATATTCAATGCTAACGGGATAGCCAACAGCAACCTTTTTGATGATAAATCCATTAAGTTCCAATTCTTTAAGCTCACTGGAAAGAACCCTTGCTGAAATTCCAGTAACCTGCCTTTGAATCTCTGTAAACCTCTTGTTTCCTCTTGCCATTGAGATAATAATCATCAATTTCCACTTACCGCCAATTGCATACATTGCATCAGAAACAGCCATTAAAATGGTATGACATTCTTCTGTAAATGCTTTGCTATCTATTTGATTTTCTTCTTTTTCTGCCATAACTAAGGTGTTTGTTAGTCGATAACCTTTAGGTAACAACTAATAAAATGTAAGCAAATATACTATCGTTTTGTCCTGTTAAATAAATAGAAATTTTTAAAACATTCAAATTTAGAATTATGTCAACAGAAAATTTAAAAATCAAAGAAGAACTAAGAAATCTTATTGATGCTTATGCAACACTTGGTGATGAAAAGAAAATTGCAGAGCAAATGCATCTTTTCACTGAAAACGTTTCCTACAAAGCCTATATGGGTAATTTTTTAGCAGCAGACATATCAGGAAGAGAAGCTATTGAAAAAGAATTTAATATGCATGCGGCACTAGTCAAAACCTATTTTACCCTTAACGGGCAGCATATCGTAGAAATTGATGGTGGGAAAGCACATGGAATTTCATTTTCACAGATAAAAATGATCCGTGAGAAAGATGGAAAGGATAGCATTTCCGATTATAGTGTAAAATATAAAGATAACTATGTTCTGCAGGATGATAAGTGGTTGATTAGTGAAAGAACCGGTTATTTTATCATTGTGGAAGAAAGGGCTTTCGGATCATAATAGTTTTTTAGTTGTTAAGTTATCCTAGCTATTGAATTAATTTGAGCTTTTCAGTAAAGTAAATTGAGCCTCGCAGAAAGATCTCTGTGAGGCTTTAGTTTTACCTTTGTATAAAGATTAAAAGGATGTTAAAACAAAGTAAATCAACACAAGATATATTTGCAAGATTATTAAAAGGTGAGACTATTTTGCCTGATGATCCGCAAATCACTAGGTTAAGAGAGGAATCGTATAAAACCAAGAGGATCCTTATCCGAATGAATAATTCAGATGATCCTGATGAGATCACATTATTGCTTGACCAAATAGTCGGCGATAAACTAGATAAGGTGGCAGTCTTTACTCCAATCTACATTAATTATGGAAAGAACATAAAAATTGGAAAGAATGTATTTATCAATTTTGGCTGCACTTTTCTTGCACTGGGAGGTATTACCATTGAAGATGATGTTCAAATCGGTCCAAAAGTAAGCTTGCTTACTGAAAACCATCCATTGAAGCCTGAGCAAAGAAAAGGGTTGATCGGTAAATCAATTCATATCAAGAGAAATGCATGGATAGGCGGAGGTGCCACTATTTTACCAGGAGTTATCATTGGCGAAAATTCAATAGTTGCAGCATGTGCTGTTGTATCAAAAGACGTTCCTGATAATACCATAGTGGGTGGTATTCCGGCAAAAATTATTAAAGCGATCTGATCGAAATATGAAGTTAGAAATTGATCATCTGTATACGTCCAATAAATTACATTACAAGTATTCTTATCAAATAAATGCCTTTTAAAAATATTAATCAAACCGTTCAATAATGAAAAAGATACACATATTATCCATGATTGTCCTGCTTTTATTTTCTCAAGCCTACGGACAGAACAAATTAAATTCAGGTATTATGGAAAACTCCAAAGAACATTATACATTTAAACTAAGTGAAAAAGTGATCCGCCAAAAAGTAACATTTAAAAACAGGTATGGTATTACTTTGTCGGCAGACTTATATAGTCCCCCAAATATTGGAAACGAAAAGCTTGCGGCAATTGCTATTAGCGGTCCATTTGGTGCAGTAAAAGAACAATCATCTGGATTATATGCTAATCAAATGGCAGAAAGAGGTTTTATAGCCATTGCATTTGATCCATCGTTTACGGGTGAAAGTGGTGGAGAATTTAGAGATATAGCATCATCTGATATTAACACTGAAGATTTCAGTGCCGCGGTAGATTTTCTGGGACTTCAAAAAAATGTTGATAGAAACAAGATCGGAATAATTGGGATTTGTGGTTTTGGTGGTTTTGCGCTAAATGCTACAGCTGTCGATAAACGTGTAAAAGCTGTTGCTACAACTAGCATGTATGATATCCCGAGAGTTTCATCAAAAGGTTATTATGACAAAGTCACTTTGGAAGAACGTAACAAGATTTTAGAGCATATGAGCCAGCAACGTTGGAAAGATGCTGAAGCCGGAACACCTGCTCCCGGACCTCGTTCGAATACAGAAAAACTAAAAGGTGATGAATCTCAGTTTGTAAAAGAATATTTCGATTATTACCGCACTCCGAGAGGTTTTCATGAACGTTCAATCAATTCTAATGGAGCATGGAAAGCGACCAGCGGATTTTCTCTAATGAACATGCCTATTCTTACTTACATTAAAGAAATATCTCCAAGACCTACATTGATTATTGCAGGAGAAAAAGCACATTCAAGGTATTTCAGTGAAGATATTTACAAGATGGCAGCAGAACCAAAAGAGCTTATGATTATTTCCAACGCTGTCCATGTGGATTTATATGATAAGATTAATATCATTCCTTTTAATAAGTTGGAATCATTTTTTAAAGAGCATTTAAAATAAATGAATGATTATGAAATATTCTTTTTTGATACTTTTTGCATTATTATCAATGATAGTATGCAGTGCTTCATCTTGTGAAAAGAATGATGAAAATAGTAATTCAGAAAATACAATTCCTATGGTAAATGGTAAAGTTAAAATAAAGGTGGGATCACAGACTTTTACGGCAACCCTTCTTGAAAATAGTTCAGTAAAAGCTTTTAAAGAAATGCTTCCTTTGACTATCAATATGAGTGAGCTGAACAACAATGAGAAATATTATGATTTGCCAAATAGCCTACCAACCAATTCCTCCAATCCGGGAACAATTAAAAACGGAGATCTCATGTTGTATGGTTCTAAGACATTGGTACTGTTTTACAAAACCATTTCAACATCTTATAGTTATACCAAATTAGGTTCGATAGATGACCCAGCAGGGCTTGTTACTGCACTTGAAACAGCTAATGTAACCGTTACTTTTGAAATGGAATAAGAATTGAGAAAAATTAGATTGTAATCCATTCAAATTACTAAACTCAACAATCATGAAATAAACAAAGCCTGTTAATTTACAGGCTTTTATGTATATTATTATATTTTGCTTTTTGCAAAAGCATAACGTTTAATTACTTTGAACCTCATTTTATACCGATATCATAGTAAGACCTTCATTGCTCTTCCAATATTCATTTAAAGCAAGCTGTTGATCAAAATGGTGAATTAGTTATGACTGTGTGTATGTGGGATCGTGATAAAGAACAAGCTTACCATTTATATGTCATAACTACAAATGTTCCTTTTCTAATCCCTTTACTACTTCACTACAGTAAAATACGCAAGAAATTTTGCTGTTGCCAATTCCGGCTCCAAGTCTCAAAAATGAACTTGATTATTTCTTTTGTTTGAAAATATCCGAATGGGTAGTAATACCGAAATCCTTTAAGAACCTTAAACTTATAAAAAATCTATTGATCTATCGAAATCTATCGATATGGTATGCTTTGCCTGATTGCGAAAAATCAACAATTTTGCAAAAAATTATTATTGAAATAGCTCGGACTGATGTTTACATCAATGAAAAAAAGATTCTAAAAACACATTTGCCTAATCCCTCATACACAATATTTTTATTGATAGGCTCTACATTATTAAACCTACATGTATGATTCATGTAATAAATGTACATTTTGTTGAAGATATTATTTTCATTTTGAAATCCAGTTTATAAATTATTAAAATGATTTATGAAAGGCTGTTTAATCTGATCATTTAGTTGTGAGCAAGGATTAACAACCTTTATTATCTCAAATTTTTAAATGAGAATATGAGAAAAAAAATACATAAAACACTGATGTTGCCTTGTTGCCTCCTGATCAATATATTGAATGGTCAAGTAGGAATAGGAACAAATAATCCACAAGGGATTTTACATGTAGATGGAGCTAAGGATAATTCTGCTTCAGGAACACCAACAACAATACAAGTTTCTAATGATGTTATTGTAAATAAAACAACAGGATTTATTGGTGCAGGAGTTCTTAATCCTCAGGTTCAGTTAGATATCAGATCAGCAGGAAGTGAAAATGCTCTTGGTTTAGGTACTACAACGATGTCAGCTGTAACAGCAGGTGCGGGTGCTACACGATATGATGTAAACAGTACACCGGTAGGAGCAAAAATTGAAGTGTCTGATGGCGCTGTATGGCACAAAGCTTATATTGCCCCTCAAAAGGCTGTAATCGTTGTCCGTAAAATTATAAGTCAATCTATACCATCTGCTTCTGCAACAACCATTGTTAATTGGAACGAGGTACGTGATATGAGCAATAGCTTTGATCCAAGCTCTGGTGAGTTTACCGCTCCCCGAAATGGAACGTATACTTTTTTATTAACATTCAATTTTAACGGAGCTGTTATTAGTGATGGTTCCAGAGTTGAGTCACAATTTTATAATCCCACAACAAGTACTGTTCTTGCCAGTGTATATAAAACCTTCGGCCAATCTATGACAGGTACATCTGATGACGCAAATTCTACACGTTCAACACAGGCTGGAGGATCAAGTACTGTTACCCTTACTCTTACTGCAGGAACTAAAGTAAGTGTCAGATTATATCAAAATCTAACTTCAGGTGCTATTCCGCTTAGAGTTACAAGTGATTCTTCGAATCCTGCAAATCCAGATGATGGATTTAACAATTTAACCATAATAGAACATTAAGATATAGATTATGAAAAAGAAGATCAGTATCACTTATAAACTATTTGCTTGTATTTTATTTTTTTCTGCAACTAAAACAGTAGCACAAATAGGTTTTTTCACTCCTACGCCTGCACAACCTTTACATTTAGATGCGGGAAAAGATAACGGCTCTGCACCTGATGCAGCAAAAATATCTAATGATGTTGTTATTACATCAGGTGGTCAGGTTGGCATTGGGCTTTTAAATCCGGTTACTAAAGTTGATCTGAGGTCTTCGTCTGACCAGGGAATTATTGGCTTAGGTAATAATACACAGAGCCCTTCTGCAGCAGGAGGAGGAGCAATACGTTATAATAACAGTGGATTTTTAGAATATTCTGACGGTGAACAATGGATCGCATTGCCACTTACCGCTCCAACCAAAGCACTGGTAAATGCCAGTAAAGGCTCTGCACAAAGTATTCCAAGTGCAGCTTCGACGGTTATTACAGATTGGACAGAAACAGTTGATTTAGGTGCTGGTGCTAGTGGAGATTTTGATCCTTCCACAGGAATTTTTAAAGCCCCTCGTGATGGTTTTTATCTGGTTTCTTTCAATATTACCCTGGCTAATGGAAATATCCCTAAAAATACATTTATAGAAACTGCAATAGAAAGCAATCAAAGTACAGATAATATTCCTGTATTTAAAACTATAAATTCTTATCCTGCTTTTCAGGCTGGTACAGTAAGTAATTATATAAGTGGTAATTGCAATGCTATTTTCAACCTTAAAAAAGATGATACCATAAAATTTAGTATCAGGCATAATATAGGCAGTGCCCGAAATACTTTGAATGACAGTAAATTAAATAATTTAAGTATTAGTGAATTGTAAATACATAATAATGGGACGAAAAAATAAAATAAAAAAATTGATCAGTGCTGTTATTGTTTTGTCACTGAAAGTAACATATATAAACGCTCAAATAGGAATAGGAGTACCAAATCCGTCAAATCCTCTTGAAGTTAAAACGGATGTCGGTAATATTATAATTAATAGTTCCGGAAGAGCAGGTACTATGGTTGCCAATCCCAAGGTAGCTCTGGATCTGCGGGGTGGAACAAATAGTTCTGTGGCTATTGGAAATACTGCAAAAACAGCTACCCAAGCTGGTGCAGGTGCATTACGTTATGTTGCAAGTCCTGCCATTGGTGTAAAAGGATATTTAGAATTTTCCGACGGTTCAAATTGGGTCAGTTTTTTTCCTAAAGGAAAGCCCCGCATTATAGTAATGGCAAGTAAAACTACTCAGGATACCTATGTATTTGAAAGTGCTGCCCCTTCAGAAATAGGAACCAAATCCGGCGTAGTTCAAAGGAGATCTTCTTATTTAACTAACTGGACTGAAAAATTAGACTCTGATTCAGGGGTTCCAACCTCAAATTTTGACCCGGCTACAGGCGAATTTACAGCACCACGTGATGGAGTTTATTTTGCAACTTTTACCTTTGCATTACAATCCAGCCAGGTAAATACCGGTGCCAATAATCAAACTGAAGCAATTTGGGAAGTTAGAAATTCTGCAGGCACCATTACACAAAGAATAAAGACAAATAATGGATATGCTTCTGATACCGGAGCAAGTCCCAATGCAGTACCGGTAGGTTCAGCCTGTACAGTAAGTGTCTATCTGAATAAAGGCAGCAAATTAAGACCTTTTACCTGGATTACAGTAGCATTTGATGGTACAGTCAGCCAGTTTGATGTCTCAGGAAGCGGAGCTTACAATGCGCTTACGATAGTTGAACAGTAAAGATATTTCAATAGGTTTGAACAATCTAATTATATTTTTTTAAGTCTCCCAATCTAATGGTGGAGACTTTTTTGAATGCAAAATAAATTTGCAGTAAACTACGGTCAATATGATTTTGCCCTTTTTAAAAGAGAAATGTAAAAGGAAGTTAAAATAGAAACCTGTAATTCATACGAATTACAGGTTTCTATTTTGGAGAATACAATGTTTTAACTTAATATCTCACATGGTGCTATGCAAATCACCCAGGGACATCTCTTTATTCCCGGAGGAGGGCAGCATGCTTCGGAACAGCTCACTGCTCCGCCATTAATACTCTTCAGCTGATCTCTTGAAATTTTTTTAGAATTTTTCATAGCCAGATAATTAAATTAAAACTTAAGGTTGGTTTCCACCGCCACATCCGTCGTACGGCATGCATTGCCACTTTCCGCCGATTAAACAAATCTGTCCGCCTCTGCAGTCAATACCACCCTTAATTGTTTTCAATTCCTGTCTTTCGATTTTTTTTAAATTTTTCATAATAATTTAGGTTTAGTTCTATCCGAAATTAATAAATTTTTATCAACTGTTGTAGAATTATTGTGAAAATATTTATTTCCAATCTAATTCTTATTTGATATTTTACCTTAAACCTTCTGAAATTACGTGAAATTGAATGTGCTTAAAGGTGCAGAAATACCTTAATAAAAAGAATTTATAAGAACTGATTTCGTTTAGGCAAAATCTTGTCTTGTGGCAAGTTGAATTTCATAATGACTTATTAATTTTGGTTAAAAGTTTAATTACCAAATCCGATAATATTATGAAAAGTATATTTAAATTCTCAAACCTATTAAAGTCATTACTGATTTTAACTGTCATCGTTATCACATCCCAGGTATACGGACAAAAAGTGAAACCTTCTGAAAGTGGCTATGCACCTGCTAATGGCAGCAAAGTTTATTATGAAGTCTATGGTAAAGGTAAGCCCATTGTATTATTGCATGGTGCTTTCATGACCATTGATACCAATTGGGGGCAATTGATCCCGGAACTGTCAAAAAACAGGAAAGTAATTGCCGTTGAATTACAAGGGCACGGACATACTCCGTTTTCAGAACGGAAATTATCACATACTGATCTGGCGAGTGATGTGATAAAGGTAATGGACTATCTGAAAATTGATAAGGCAGATGTAGCAGGATATAGCTTTGGTGTGGCAATTGCTTATCAGCTGGCAATACAGAGTCCGAAAAGGCTGAATAAACTGGTCATTATTTCTGCAACTTATAAAAATAGTGGCTGGCTGCCTGAAGTAAATAGTGCATTTAAAGGGATGAAGCCTGAGCTCTTCATGAACAGCCCTATGCATACCGCTTATGATGCCGTAGCTCCTGATAAAACAAAATGGACAAAATTTCTGGAGCAGATGATTGCCACTGCAGGACAGCCATTCGATCTGGGTGATGATAATATTTCTAAAATTTCAGCGCCCGTTTTAATTATAGCTGGAGATAATGATGGATTAGATAAAACCGAGCTGTCAAAAACCTATAAATTATTGGGAGGTGGAGTATCTGCTGATATGGGACCTATGCCAAAATCCCAGTTGGCAATTGTTCCCGGGCAAAGCCATGTCAGCCTGATGATGCAGACAGCAACAATTCTGAATTACCTGAACAGCTTTTTACAATAATTAGATATAATATCATTCATAAAATTGAATATCATGAGAAAAATAACTGTCTTATCAATGATTACAATGGATGGTGTCATGCAGGCACCTGGCGGCCCTGGAGAAGATACATCCGAAAACTTTAAATATGGCGGATGGACTGTATCATACGGTGATGAACTTTTCGGTGAAATCATGCATGAAGAAATGAAACAAGCTGATTATCTTCTTGGAAGAAAAACATTTGATATTTTTTCATCTTACTGGCCTCAACATGCTGAATTCTGGCCGGGAATCAACGAAGGAAATAAGTATGTTCTGTCTCAAACCATAGAAAATTCAGATTGGAAGAATACCTTTTTTCTCAAAAATCTGGATGATATCCGGAAACTTAAGCAATCGGAAGGTGCTGATATTCAAATTTGGGGCAGTAGCGAACTTATTCATCTGTTGTTGAAGCATGATCTTGTAGATGAACTTCGCTTAAAAATCTATCCGTTGATTCTTGGCGAAGGGAAAAAACTGTTTGATGATAATTCGGTTCCGGCTGCTTTTGTTCTGACGGAGAGCCACGTAACATCAAAAGGAGTTATTATAGCTAATTATAGACGTTCCGGTGAGATTGTGACAGGCAATGTTGAAGTATAAATGGATGTCTTAATTAATTTTATTTTTTACCACTGTTAAACCTACAATATGGATGCAAAATTTGAAGCAGGAATAAATATTGCCATAAAAATTCCAAAAAGCAAATATGAAAAAACGATTGCTTTTTACAGGGACATTTTACAACTGAATGTTGAAGAAAAACCGATTAATAATTCAACTGTTTCCAGAACCCATGAAGTAAAATTCGGGAATAACATTATCTGGTTAGATTGTGTAGATAATTATACTCATTCTGAAACCTGGCTGCAGCTTATAGTTCCCAATGTAGAAAAAGCTACAGAATACCTGCAATCGAATGGAGTAGAAACCTGTGACGAGATTGAAGAGCTTCCTGACAATATGCACTGGATTACAGATCCTGCCGGCACGGTGTTTAATTTACAGGAAAAGAAATAGCAAAAAACAGAAAAACGATGTAGAAATTGCTTAAAATATGGTTTTAATCAAAATTTTAATACCTTTAACTTTCAAATCATTAAAATTTTAAATAATCCATGAAGACGAAATCATTAACTTTCATCTTAACCTTCTTTTTTCAACTGGTAAGTATCAATGCATTTTCACAGAAAACAGCAGTTCTAAGCTCCTTATTGGATAAAAATACAGAATTTATTTTTCCACAGAATACCGATAAAATCTCAAAAGCATTGAATGTAAAAACTGTGTTTTATGAAGATGCCAATGAGGAAAAGTATGCAAAATGGCCTATAAAAACAGGTTTGGAGCTATACTGCAGCCTGGGAGTAAATAATGCTGTTAATGAAATGTTTTTTACCATTTCAGACAATAAACCTGTAGTGATAGAAGGACTTCCATTTGGTCTTATTATGAATAAAAGCACATTGCAGGACAGCAAAACTAGGTTCAGTAAATACAATGCTAAAACAAAAAAACTTGATGCAGGAAGTGAATTTCCAGGAGGTTCAAAACTGGTTTTTAAGAAAGGAAAACATTATGCAACCTTACTTTTTGATAATAAAAACCTGCTAAAATCTTTAGGTCTTACCACAGAACTTATTGACCCGGCTGCTAATTAAATCAAAATTGAGAATTAAAAAATTAAATATGATGTCTAACGGGCTAAGCCATACTATTTTTAATTCTCAATTTTCTATTTTTATTATATAGTGATTCCATGATTGTTTTTCACTTCAGCCATGACAAATGTACTGTGGGTACTCCCGATAGAATCTACAGATCCCAGTTTGTTAAATACAAAATCCTGGTAATGTTTCATATCCCGCACCTGAACTTTCAGAAGGAAATCAAAATCTCCGGAAATATTGTAACATTCCGCAACTTCTTCAATTTCTAAAATTTCTTTCACAAAATCATACCCCACAGATCTGTCGTGAATTTTCAGCTTGATTTGGCAGAAAACCGTAAACCCACGGTTGAGCTTTTCGGCATCAAGAACAGCTGCATATCTTTTCACAAACCCTTCCTGTTCCAATCTTTTTACTCTTTCAAAAACCGGTGAAGTGGAGAGGTTCACTTCCTTTGCAAGCTCTTTAACGGTCAGTTTTGCATTTTTCTGGAGCAGCCTGAGCAGCTGTACATCCTTATCATCGAGTTGTTCCACAGAATATTATTCTTTTAGATTATAAAAACAGTCAAATTTAAAGAATTTTATGCTTTTATTACTGTTTTTAAAAGTTTATTTTGCTTAATTAATTGGCTTTAATTGTGTATTTATTCTGTATTGTTAATTTTACGCAAAATTAAAAACTTTTACTGATGACTATCGTTAGAGGTAAAAGTACAGTTCTTTAGAGATACTTCATCAAACAGGAAAGGTTTTACTTAACGTAGATTAATAGGGAATCGTGTGTGAATCACGAGCTGTCGCGCAACTGTAAGTAACATACCGAAGGTTTCTGTCCTTGCATATCCACTGCCAAAAACGGGAAGGATGACGGAAACTGTTACAAGTCAGGAGACCTGCCTTTACTGAATTGACAATGCTTTCGCGGTCTGAAGCTTTTGGGTCATACAGATGATATATCAGATTCATACATTTTCTCTGTAAGGGAAACTGTGTTGTTTGTTATATCATGATTCCAGAAATTTTTATCCGTTAAAACATTCCGAAGCATTTTAAAAAGACTTTACCATTAAGTTTAATTAAAAAGTAAAAAAAATGCAAACTCACATTCTTGGCTATCCGCGTATTGGTAGCAAAAGAGAACTCAAAAAAGCCTGCGAGCAGTATTGGTCAGGTAAAATCCTTTTGGAAGAACTTCTGAATACAGGCAGAAATATCTGTAATCAAAACTGGAACATTCAGAAAGAAGCAGGAATAGATCTTATTCCGTGTAATGATTTTTCATACTATGATCAGGTATTGGATATGAGCCTTGTGGTAGGGGCAATTCCTACGCGTTACCATGAAGTAGTGCTTAAAAAGAACAATTCTGAACTGGATCTTTATTTTGCTATGGCAAGAGGCTGCCAGAAAGATGGATTGGACATCACTGCGATGGAAATGACAAAATGGTTCGATACCAACTATCACTATATCGTTCCCGAGTTTTATAAAAACCAGCAGTTTAAATTGAGTTCAGATAAAATTTTCAATGAATTTGCAGGAGCAAAACAGGCAGGAATCAATGCAAAACCTGTAATTATTGGGCTGGTTTCTTATCTGTTATTAGGAAAAGAGAAAGAAGAAGGATTTGATAAACTGGATCTGGCTGCAAACCTTCTTCCCGTATATACAGGTATCTTAACAAAACTTCAGGAACAGGGTGCAGAGTGGATTCAGTTTGATGAACCTTTTTTAGCATTGGATTTAACGGAGAAAGCAAAAGAAACATATCATTTTGTTTACGCCGAAATAAGAAAACGTTTCCCGAAACTTAAATTTATTGTTGCCACTTATTTTGAAGGATTAAATGATAATGGGTTGCTGGCAGCATCACTTCCCGTGGATGTTTTACATATAGATCTGGTAAGAAATCCTGAACAATTAGACGGTATTCTGAATATTATTCCGGAAAGCTTAAACCTTTCATTAGGAGTGGTTGACGGAAGGAATATCTGGAAAAATGATTTTGAAAAGTCCTTGTCTTTCATCAATAAAGCAGTTGAGAAATTAGGATCAGAAAGGATTTTGATTGCTCCTTCCTCTTCATTGCTTCATTCGCCATGTGATCTGGATTTTGAAACCAGTCTTAATCCGGAAATTAAAAACTGGCTTGCTTTTGCAAAACAAAAAGTGACAGAAGTTGTAACGCTTAAAGAACTGGCATCCGGAACAGAAAATGAACAGATTCTTGCATCTTTTGAAGAAAATAAAAAAGCAATTGCAAGCAGAAAAACATCCACTCTTATTCATAATGATGAGGTAAAGCAAAGAGCGAATGCTGTCACTGAAAAAGATGCGCAAAGGATAAATACTTTCAAAATCCGTAAAGAAGAACAGCAGAAAGTATTGCAGCTGCCTTTATTCCCAACTACTACGATCGGATCATTTCCACAGACAATGGAGGTAAGAAGCTGGAGAGCAAAATTCAAGAAAGGAGAGCTGACGGCTGAACAGTATGATATATTACTGAAAGAAGAAACCCAAAGAACGATTAACTGGCAGGAAGAAATTGGAATAGATGTATTGGTTCACGGGGAATTTGAACGTAACGATATGGTTGAATATTTCGGGGAACAGCTGGAAGGTTTTGTGTTTACAAAGAATGGATGGGTACAGAGCTATGGAAGCCGTTGTGTAAAACCTCCTGTGATCTTCGGTGATGTTTCCCGCCCGACTCCTATGACGGTATATTGGTCTCAATATGCACAGTCACAAACTGAAAAATGGGTAAAAGGAATGCTGACAGGCCCTGTTACGATTTTACAATGGTCATTTGTTCGTGATGATCAGCCTCGTTCCGAAACATGTAAGCAGATTGCTCTGGCCATCCGTGATGAGGTGGTAGATCTTGAAAAAGCAGGAATCAGAATTATTCAGATTGACGAGCCTGCAATAAGAGAAGGGCTTCCATTACGAAAAACAGATTGGCAGAACTACCTGAAATGGGCCGTAGAAGCTTTCAGAATTTCAGCAAGCGGAGTAGAAGATGCCACCCAGATTCATACCCATATGTGCTACTCAGAGTTCAATGATATTATTGAAAACATTGCCGATATGGATGCAGACGTGATTACCATAGAGTGTTCCCGTTCTCAGATGGAACTGCTGAATGCTTTCGCAGACTTCAGATATCCGAATGAAATTGGTCCTGGTGTATACGATATCCATTCTCCAAGGGTTCCGTCCAAAGAAGAAATGATTGAACTGTTGAGAAAAGCCCAAAACGTGATTCCTGCCAATCAGCTTTGGGTAAATCCGGACTGTGGACTAAAAACAAGACATTGGGAAGAAACGGAAAAAGCCCTGATAGCAATGGTGGCCGCAGCTAAAGAAGCTTCCGTAGAATATGCACTTTAAAAAAACTTTAAAATAATTAGATACAATCACTTGGATCGTGCTATGATATTCATGGCACGATTTATTATAGTAATCCTTTAAAACATTGCGCTATGCTCCCGAAGTCTGAAAAGCGATATGAAGGTGAAAATCATTACAGCAGCTGTTGTTATTCTGGTGATTGTCGCTTTCAGATACTTTTTTTAGATGAAGTTTAAGTTATTTTGTCTGTAATGAACTCGGTGGATAACCAAACTGCTTTTTAAATGCAAAGGAGAAATGGGATAAATTTTCAAAGCCGAGATCCAGATAAATATCAGAAACCGATCTTCCTTTTTGGGTAAGCAGAAAATGAGCTTCTTTTAATCGCCGAAGCTGCAGCCATTGTCTTGGAGGAATACCAAATATCTTTTGAAAATCTCTTTTAAATGCAGACAAACTTCTCCCGGTTAGATAAGCAAAACGCTCCACATTGACATTGAAATGAAAGTTTTTGTTCATAAAAGTTTCAATATCTATTTTGTATGGCTCAGAGAAATCAAATAAAATATCTTTAAGACCTGGATCAAAGCTCAGCATCAGAAGTAAAGCTTCTTTCTGTTTAAGACGCAGAAGTTCGGTGGAAGCAGGAAGTTCTTCATAGGCAAGTAGAGAATACATAAAAGAAGTTAATACCTTTTGATCCGGTTTTATAAAAGCTGGAGTATTGTCCTTCTTCTCTGCCTGATATCCATATTCACGACTGAAATCATACAGCACGGCATCATCAAAATAGATGGTTACTGTTCTTATCTCACCATTTTTAGGAGGATACTTTGCAAATTTCAAAAGACGGTTTTTCCTCGCAGAATAAAGCTCTCCTTCCTTGAATATGGTTTTTGTAGTACCGTCATTCAGTTCCATTTCCCCGGAAAGAACCAGTCCCAGACTGTGGATACGTGCAAATTGTTCTCCTTCCCTGAATTCTGAAAAGTGACAGGAGTAATTGATAGGTAAAGGAATATTATTTTCGCTCATAGCTCAAACGGTTATTTCTTGATCGATTCTTTTTTCAAACTTACAAAACTTTTTTAGTATCAATAATCGGTTACATATTGTTTAAATCCTCAAAGCCTACTATTCATAGACTTTGAGGATTGCAATATTACGCAAGAATTGTCTTAGGTTCCAGATAAGCTTCCAATCCGAATACACCATACTCACGGCCAATACCGCTTTGCTTGAAACCACCGAAAGGAGCATAAGGATCATGTGAAAACCCGTTGATACAAATTCTTCCGGCATCAATCTGTGCTGCAACACGTTCCGCATGACCTTTATCGGTAGAACTGATGTAAGCTGCCAAACCATAAGTAGTGTCATTGGCAATAGCAATTGCTTCCTCTTCATTAGCATAGGGAATAATAGACAGCACAGGCCCGAATATTTCCTCTTGAGCGATGCGCATAGTATTATGAACGTTGGTAAAAATGGTTGCCTTTACAAAATTACCGTTTTCAAGGCCTTCCGGTTTACCTTCACCACCTGCGAGCAGAGTTGCTCCTTCTTCCTGTCCCAGGCGGATGTAACTTTGTACTCTTTCAAACTGTTTGGCACTTACCATAGGCCCAACAAGAGTGTCTTCTTCATTAGGATTCCCCACTTTTACCTGTTTTGCCGCTTTTTTTGCCAGTTCATTCACTTCTTCCAATCGGTTTTGGGGAACAAGCAATCGGGTAGGAGCGATACATGCTTGCCCGTTGTTCATATACGCTCCGAAAACAGCCATAGGAATAGCTTTTTCCAGATCGGCATCTTCAAGGATGATATTAGGCGATTTTCCGCCAAGTTCAAGCGTTACTCTTTTCATAGTATCTACGGCCCCTTTGGCAATAGCTTTTCCTGTAAGGGTGGACCCTGTGAAAGAAATTTTGGCGATGTCCGGATGCCGGGTGATTTCTGCACCTACTACATTTCCTAACCCGTTTACAATATTGAATATCCCTGCAGGTAAACCGGCTTCATGGAAACATTCAGCAAGCAGTTGGGTTTGTACAGCGCTCATTTCGCTTGGTTTGATAACTGCAGTACATCCCGCTGCAATAGCAGTAGCCAGTTTGTTGCAGATGAAGCTGTTACTGGCATTCCATGGAGTAATAATTCCTACTACTCCCAAAGATTCAAAACGCACCTTAGAATGTCCAACTTTCTTTTCAAAATCATAAGATTCCAGAGTCGTAATGATTGTGGTAAAGGCTGAAATTGCATTTTGAACACTCATTCTGCAGAATTGCAAGGTTCCTCCATATTCATTCACCATCACGGAAACCAGCTCGTTCTCCCGTTTGCTTACAGCTTCATGTAGTTTTTTAAGTAAGCTGATACGTTCTTCTTTTGTTGTTTTGGAGAAAGTTGTAAAAGCTTTCTTCGCTGCGGCGATGGCCATTTGGGTATCTTCTTCATTTCCCAGAACGACTTCTCCGGTTTTTTGATTAGTCGTAGGATTTATAAGGTCAAATGTTTCTGTTCCATTCGGTGTAACAAATTCACCGTTGATGTAAATTTTATTAATCTGTTTCATTTTGATGATTTTAATACCACAAAGTTCGACAGAAACTGAAAAGACAGGTTTGTTGCATGGTTCAGTTTTTATGTGTTGTATGGTTCATTTTAGAGACCGATTTGTATGGGAAATATAAGCTGTTTATTTTTCTTTTGAATTAATATGAAAAAATGGACTGTTCTTCCCTGAAATTGACTACTTTTATCATAACCAAGTAAATAGGTCGTTTTGAGAACAACACTTAAACTTATTACTGCTTAGTATCAGTCTCCGTAACCACAGGCTGATCGTTCTTTCGTTTGGGTAATTCTGCCCGAACAGGTTTTCATTTCATCATATTATATATTGCATTGCCTGCAAAGGGCAGCTATATCTATGTTTTAGTCTTAATCATTATGATTTCAAAGACTGAAATACAGATCTAATTATACCTTAAGAGTAGTCTTTAGGTAAATATCAGATGTATCAACCTTCTTGTAATGCGTGAATAATATGGAAAAAATCCAACAAAGAATAGTAAGCACAATTATAAGTAATGGGTACAAAACATATTTGGGAGGTAAAAGCAAAAAATACTCCCTTACTAAAAAAGAAATGCAATCATTGTAACAGCGACAGGTTTTACTGCAGCGATAAATTCAGATTGAATGCTCAAAAAAAGAATATTGATATATGGTTGATTTACCGATGTGTAAAATGCAGCAACACCTATAACATGACTGTTTTTTCAAGAATAAGAACAGAATCTCTCAGTAAAGAATTATTTAATAAATTTTCAGAAAACAATACGGAAATTGCCTGGGAATATGCCTTCTCACAGGAAATAAGACGGAAAAATAATGTAGAAGCAGATCTGGAAAGTGTAGAATATGAAATTCTATACAATAACATTCCTGTTGAAGATCTGATCAATATAGACAGTAAGATGATTTCGTTTCAAATACAATGTTCTTTTGATTTTAACATAAGAGTTTCCACTGTTATCAGGACATGTTTAGGTCTTTCATCATCTAAATTGAATCTTCTGCTTAATTCAGATACAGTCTATTTTAACGGAAAGCCTTTACAAAAGAAATTCAAGATTAAAAACGGTGACATCGTTAATATCAACAGACAAGAGCTTATCAACATTTATCTTATTGGGAAAGAGGAATTATTTCTCAAGATTGCAGATGATAAATAATAAAGAAGAGAAGTTGTCTCAAGAGTCAAATAATTTGATTCTTGAGACAGCTTCTTTTGTATGTTGAAATTTACTTTGCCATGATTTATGTATAAATGTCAGAATTATTTCAAATCCATAGTTGTTCTGAAAACACATACTGCATTTCCGGTAATACTGATTACATCCGGCTGGTTGTCTTTCACACTAACCCGTACTTTTACTTCACCAATCCTGTTGATGGCTTGCCCTTGTTTTCCGGTAAATTCAAAAATGCCATCAGCCGTCTCTCTGATTTTGTTTTGAATAAGATAACCTCCCAGAGGACCATTTGCATTTCCGGTAACCGGATCTTCAGAAATACCAATGGCGGGTGCAAACATTCTCCCATTGGTTAATATCTCTTCTTCATCTGTATCGAAAGAAAATACAAAATATCCGTTACAGCCGATTTCTTTACTAAGCTTTGTCAAAGCAGCAAGGTCAGGAACCAGATGATTTAAGGTCATATTGCTTTTAATGCCGATCATTACTTTAGAATGACCAGTTGAAGCAATTTGTACAGGACATTTTTCATCAAGATCATCCATTGTCAGTCCCAGAGCGAGAACAATTCTTTGGGTCATTGAAGTATCAAAAGCAGGGCTCAGCTCAAATTTTCCCTGTGTCATAGTGATGAGATAATCATTGTTTTTTCTTTCAATATGAACCGGTAATATTCCGATTTGTGTATGTATTGCAATTGTACAGGAATCCAGAGAATCTTCCTGAGCTTTTGCATATAAAGCAGCAATGGTAGCGTGTCCGCAGGAAGGAACTTCTGTGGTAGGAGTAAAATATCGGATGTGATAATCAAAATTTTCGTTGGGAATATCTGGTTTGAAAACAAATGCCGTTTCAGAATTATTAAGTTCTCTGGCAACGAGCTGCATTTCTTCAGCCGTCATATTTTCGGCATTCAATACTACTCCTGCAGGATTTCCTTTAAATTTTTCTTTGGTAAATGAGTCGATTTGATAGACGATAACTTCTTTCATATGAGCGATTAAGTTTACTGTAAAAATACGGAATGAAACCGGGGAACTGGTGTCTGTTTTATTGTCATTTGATAAAAAATAAACCAAAATTCTGAGATTCTGGTTTATTAATAGAAATAGAAAAGATTCCTAAGCTATTTTAATCCCACTTATTCTGGGTAGAAACAGCATATTTTCCGGCTCCTGTAAAATTTGTAGGTTATGTTTCTGGGGTCAGTCTTAACCAGATTGAGTTTAAGAAAATAAAATAGTCTCTGAGGCAAAATCCTTTTGATCCTATTGAAAAAAAGAAGACCACAATTTATAAGTTAAATTGTGGTCTTCTGCAGCTTAGAACTATTTAAACTACGATTCTGTTTTCAAATAACCATAATGCAAAGCTGTTTCTTTTCCGAACAAGCTTGAGAAAATATTCTGAAACTCATGGATGTACTTGCACTTTATCGCGTTTCCATATATTTTCAGACCTTCCAGTATTTTTCTGGAACTTAGGTCTATATCGTATTTTATAAAAGGTTCCGGCCTTTCATACCGTATACTCTTATCCGAACTGTAGGTTCTTGAGAATCCCAGTTTTTCAAGCCATTCTTCTGTTATCTTGATAGGCTTGATAGATGCTGCCGGGACTGAGATACTTTGATTATCATTTTCAATTTTAACAAAATAAGCCTGTTCAACATTGTGAAAGATCTCGGTGATTGTAAAAATTTGATTATTATATTCCACCAAGTTCTTGATTTTTAAATCTGCTACGTTCATAATATTTTGATTTTTAGGTGATGATATAGTCCCATATAAACAGCAAATACTATGCCCGGCATTACATTATTATGGCCTGTTTTATTGAAGGTTAGGTTAAATTTTTACTATAAAAAATTAATAATATGTTAAAATACTACATATATAGGCGATTGACAAGATGTTGTTAAAAAACGGATGTGGTATGTATGTGGTATTAGTTTTTTGCTCTTTCTTTTGGGATTACATTAGCCGTAGTTAACAGAAGGGCTGCGATAACAGCTATGATAAGAACTCCTATGAAGAAATTCCAGGAATAAGCATGAAGGAGATAACCGGTACCACTACCCAGGATACTTGACCCGAAATAGTAAAAAAGCCAGTAAATAGAAGTGGCTGAAGATTTTCCACGTTTGGCATACAATGCAGTCATCTGGCTGGCCATAGTATGGGCTGCGAAAAAAGAAAGGGTAAAAAGCCCCAGTCCGAAAATAAGAATATAAATATTTTCAGATAATAACAACGCGGCTCCGGTGAGCATAAATAAAATAGAGCCTTTCAGGATATCATTCATGGGAAACTTTCTGGAAAGGCGGCCTGTGATCATCGTACCAAAAACCCCGAAAATGTACATGAGAAAGATAAAAGCGATGATAAAATGGCTTAATGAAAATGGTTGCGCTTCCAATCTAAACGTCAGGTAATTATAAACACTTACAAAAACGCCCATCAGTAAAGCAGCTGTACAATATAATCGAAGCATATAAGGATTAGTCAGAAAAAACTTCATCTGTTTTACCTTAAGATGATAATCTGTTTTCTGTGGATTGAAAAATCTTGATTCCGGGAACAATTTCCAGAATACAGCTCCCAGAACGAAGCTTTCTATCCCGATAAAAAGAACAGCATTGCGCCATCCGAATTCACCGGCAAGAAGAGTCGCCATTATTCTTCCGCTCATTCCTCCAATGGTATTACCGCTGAGATACATACTGATGGCTGCCGGAACTGCCAAAGCATTCACTTCCTCTGTGAGATAGGCCAGAGCAACTGCAGAAACACCGGAAACAACAAAACCTTTCATTATTCCTATAGCAATCAGGAGGCTTAAGCTTGGGATCCAGGTGGAAATAATGGTAAGTGCAGCAGATGAAATCAATGAAAAGACCATCAGACCTTTTCTGGAATAACTGTCTGCTTTAAAAGCAAAAAACAGTAATCCTAATGCCATACCTATCGTAGATGAAGATACAAGAAGGGAAGTATCACCTACAGATACTCCAAAATGTTCTGCAGCCATAGGCAGCATTGGCTGGAAAAGATAAAGCTGGGCAAAAACCGAAAGTCCTGAAAAGAAAATACAAAGTTTAATATATCGGAAACGTGAGCTTCCCTGAATGGCTTTTTCAGATGAATTCATGATTTTTTGCAATTAAAATGCACAGGTTGACAGAAAAATTAAGTTCTGTAAATTTCCTGATTATTTTCCGGATTTAAAAATCATTATTTCAATCATATTTATTGGTGAAACAAATCAGTGCATCTGCAAACTGCTGATGTATTCTGAGGGAGTAATACCTTCCATCTGTTTGAATACTCTGTTGAAAGTAGACTGGTTTGAAAATCCTGCTTCGGTGTAAATATACATAAGGGTTACCTTCTCAATATCATTTTCAGTAAGTAGTCTTTTCACACATTCAATCCTGTGCATATTCAGATAATTATTGAAATTGGGATATCCCTTTACCCTGATTGATTTTGAAATGTAGCTGCTGTTGATATCCATTTCTGCAGAAAGCTTTGAAATATTGAAATTAACATCTTTATACAGCTGTTTTTCCTTCATTACAATTTCAATTTTTTCAAACAGTTCATCTGCAAAAGGAACTTTTTCTGTCACAAAGTTTGGCTGAGTTTCCGGATTCAGATTCTTATCTTCAATTTCATGGTAAATTTCAACCCTTTTAATTTTATCCTTAAAATAGAGCAGGAGGGATATCACGGCTACATTGGAAACCATAAGAATAGTATCCGTAATTCTTACATCTTCTGGTCTGTGTATCGGAAATTTAAAGCTGAAGGTTTTTGAAATAAGATATCCTGCAATAATGTTCAGCAATACAAATATGCTGTAGATAAAGACGTATTTCCTCTGAAAAAAAACATATGCTGCCAGCGGAATCGGAATAAGCCAGACAAAACTTGCTATAGAATTGTTCCAGAAAGCAAGCATGATATAAAAATTAAAAAGGGTTGCAATGATAATATAGGAATGTACCATTACACTTATGGAATACGTTTTACGTACAATCAGGTAAGTGTAGACCAGTAAAAAAAGTCCCCCAAAAAGATACCATGCCATTATTTTATCAGGAATGATAAAAGTAAATATTAAACCAAATACAGCAAGAATGACAGACATCAGAATATTGTAATAATACACCAGCTGTCTTTTATACTGTTCAATTTGTATGTCTTTTGCGGTCGCCATTTGTGATAGCAGATAATTTTAAATCATTTCAATACGCTTTATAACAGTCAAATATCAAAAAATAACTGAATTAAGGTATTGATTGTTAGTATTTTGTGTTTTTATAAGCCGTTTCCGGTTTTTCATTGATTATTTAAAAAATTGATTTATCAATGCGGATAACTTTGCACCAGCTAGCTCAACAAAGGCAGATTGATGACATTTCAATTGACCCCACATGATTTATTCACCCCTTAAAATAAGTCAAATAATTTTCAAGCAAATATAACTAAAATGAAGAAAATAAAATTAACTCTTGCCAGCATAATGATGGGTTGCTCAACAGCAGTATATTCCCAAGTAGGTATCAATACAGATTCTCCCAAAGTCACATTACATGTAGAAGGAAAGCCGGATATTACTACCATTCCTGATGGTGTAATGGCTCCCAGAATAACAGGTGATCAGCTGAAGGCTAAAGATGATGTCTATCTTGCCGCACAGACCGGAGCATTGGTCTATGTAACCCAGGCTGTGACAATGCCTTCTGTAAAAACAGCAAAAGTAGATAAAGCAGGTTAT
Organism: Chryseobacterium sp. MA9; assembly: GCF_024399315.1. NCBI lineage: Bacteria > Pseudomonadati > Bacteroidota > Flavobacteriia > Flavobacteriales > Weeksellaceae > Chryseobacterium > Chryseobacterium sp. MA9. The sequence continues at coordinate 517,929 of NZ_CP075170.1, forward strand.
TATATGTTTAACGGAACTACCTGGAAATTTGCATTTGGAGGAAAAGATGATGATATTACAATTGGTGATCTAATTTACTATCATGGAAGCATTCCTGCAGGTCCCTCCGGAGCTGGTACATTGGCGAGTACCTATCTTTCTGATCTTCCTGTTTTGGGTGGTTTCTTAAGGCTTGATGCACAATTTAACAGCAGTTCAGCGGGTACAGGGGCTGCCACAACTTTTAATCCAAGACTTTATAATGCAGGTACTTCAGATGTGAAAATCTGGGTTTCGGAAATGTCTACCCATACCGGTGATTCTGACAACGGAAATATTAAACTATCACCAGGAGCCTACAGACAGTTTGATGACGGGGTTTATCTTACACAGACCCATAATGAGACCGTAACCTTTGATATTACCATACAGGAACCGGAACCAAGATGGTACAGAGTTTATTATGCATTCCGCGTAGATAACAAATCTACAACAGGAAGCAGTGATGCTGCTACAACAGATTCCAATACTTCTGATAACACAAGAGAATTATTTCTGTCTGTGCAGAGGTTATATTAACAGAAAGCTTTTCTATGATTCTAAAAATACATCAATATATCGACTGGTGAAAAATCTAATGAGATTTGTGTTTTTGGGGCCGGAAATATAAGATTCCGGCTCCTTTTTCTAATGCATCATTTCATAGACCTTGATCAGTTCTGCGATGTTGCCAACATCAAGCTTTTGAAATATTCTTTTTTTGTAAGTACTCACGGTAGACATCTGGATATTAAGCCTGTTGGCAATTTCAAGATTTCCGTTTCCATCAGCCAGGAGTTTGAAAATTTCATATTCACGGGATGAGAGCTTTTCTACAGGATTGTTTCTTTTGTTTTGAATAATAAGACCAATCAGCTCTGCGGGATAGAAATATCCTTTTTCGATAACCGTTTTCACTGCATTCTTTATTTCTTCCTCACTGCTTTGCTTGTTCAGGTAACCCTCAGCTCCTTCTCTGATGTATTGGATGGCGACATCTTTATCATATCCTGAGAAAATAAGAATCTTGAGGTCATTTTGTATGTTTTTAAGTTCTGGAATCATTTTTTTATACTGAGTTCCAGGCATGTCAATATCTAAAATAAGAAGGTCATAACGTGAACTGCCAAGCTTTTTTTTCACTTGGTCATAGTTTTCTGCAAAATCTATTTTCAACTCCGGGTAAGCGGTTTCAAGAACCAGAGAGGTTCCTGCTCTTACTACATAATGATCGTCAGCGATTAAAATTCTTACATTCATAGAGGTTAGTTTTTATTGAGTGTTATTTCCACAACCGTTCCTGAGGGCTGGTTTTGACTGAACCTGATTTCAGCGTTGATCTTTTTTACAAGATGGATGACCATATGCAAACCAAGTCCTTTTCCTTTAAAGCTTGGGGTCTCCAGCTTAGGATTTCTGAACAGATTCATATAAGTGGCAATCTGTTCTGCAGACATTCCCGTGCCTGTATCAGCAATTATGATTGTGGATTTTTGTTGGTTTTCTGTAATGTTCAGGCTTATATTTCCCTCAAAGGTATTTTTCACGGCATTATCAAGAATGTTATGAATAATGGCGGTTAAAATACTTTCGTTTACTTTGGAATATACAGTATGTTTGGCAAGTTGGGTAATTGTTGTTCCTTTTTCCTTAGCAATTTCACAGAAAAGCCTGTTCTTGATTTCAAGAATTCTATTGATAGGATATTCCTTTTCTTCAAAAATATTCTCCGCTTTATAAAGCTCAGTATATTCCTTTAAATTCAGGGTAAACTGATAAAGCTGCTCTGAAGATTTATAAATACTGTCAAAATATTTCTTCTGAAGCTCCACATCATCAGACTCATGAAGTTTCTGAGAAAGCATGGCAATAAACCGGATAGGAGTAGTGATGTCATGGCTGATGGTTTCTACCAGTTTTTTCTGATATTCCGTTTCTTTTTGCAGATTGCTTTTTACCACCTCAAGATGAAGAGAAGTTTCTTTCAGCTCAGAGTTTTTATTACGAACAATTTGCTTTAATGCCTTATTCTTTATTCTTAAAAAGTTGGTGGTCAGCTGAACAATGATGATAATGATAATGAGTATAACAACAGAAGCAGACACTCTGAACAATAATGTCTGATAAAAAAGAGGCTGGATATTGAAGCGGACTGTCTTTATCTCATACTTTCCATCCGGAGAAATAAGTATTCTTATGCTGAGAGTATATTCACCGGGAGAAAGATTGCTGATGGTATATTTTAATTCGCTTCCTGTTGGAATCTGCTCCCACTCAGTATTTTCCTTTCCCGATATTTTCCCTTCGATATACAGATTTTCCGGATTAGAAAAGTAGGGGATATCAATAAAAACATCCGCAGTTTTATAATTGTTTTTTAAATCAAGGGTCTGATGAAAATACTGAGGTTCAGAATTTCCTATTTTTACCCTTTCAATATAGATTTTATTCCTTTCCGGATAATAAGTCCGAATATTGTCCGGGTTGAAAAACACAAAGCCGTCCATTGATGGGAATACAAATTCTCCATTCTCCAAAGCATAGGCATTAGGTTCTGAGCTGCCATTGAATTCGTTTGTCAGGAAACCATCTCTTTTGGTAAACCGGTAATAGAAAACCGGTGTTTTTCTGTTTTCTGCGTACAGCAGCAATTGTTTTTTAGGAACTTTAAAAAGGCCATTATTGGAAGAAATCCAGTAAGCGCCCTTTTGATCTTCAAGCATATAATGAGCCGATTGCAGGTAACCGTTTCTGTCGTTCGGCATCTTGATGAGTTTGTGGTTTTTGAAAAGATAAAATCCATTTTTATTCGTAGTAATCCAGATCAGATTATCCTTTGTTCTGAAAATACTTTTGACATCAATATTTTTGATTATTGGAGTTATAGTATTGCTTCCCAGTATTATCGAGTATAAACCGTCACTATTTCCGGTCAGAATTTCACTGTCACTGTATTGGTAAAAAATATTGACAAAACTTTTAAACTTATAAATGAAATCAGGATTGGTAAACAGGTCTTTTTTATAGAGACGAAGCTGAGTGCCAGAAATATCTGTAAATGTAGTGCCATAAAGATTTCCGCTTTTCATAAAAGCTTCAAATCCCTTACCGATGAAAGTAGAATCCTTCTTTTTATAGCCTGAATTTTTGTAATATCTGATAATACTGTTTCTCTTTCTGATCAGAATGTTTTCAGAATCATCATACATCATCAGATAATTGTCATTGCACCCGAAAAGATGTTTATGGACAATGCCGTTTTTCCCGAATTCTGTTCCGTCCTCAGCGATGATTGTGCTTTTACTGAAGGGAAGGGATGCATAATAAACATTGTTGGAAAAATCTGCTTCTTTCTTTGAAATATAAAAATTGGTAAGCTTAAGCACATTAAGTCCATTATTAAGCGTTCCCAGATAAAGTTTATTGAAGTCTTTATCAAAAAACATAGAGCAGTAAGAGTGATTGCCAATTTCCTCAAAATTAATGAGAAATTTTAAACGGAGATTCTTTTCATTACCTTCTAAAATATAAATGTTATCATGATTGATGATAAAAGTCTGATTGGTAATCTGCTGCCAATAAATTTTGGTGTCCGGATGATTAAAAAGTGTAGGTTCTTCAGAAACAGAAAGCTCTCCTTTATGGATAGAATAGGTTTTTCTTTTTTTCAGATCATTGATAAAAAGAGTGTCATCCAGTACAAAAGTATTGTTCAGCTTTTTATTGGTAAATGGAATTGCTATTCTTTTTTCCTTTTTCTCCTCTCTATAGATGATGGCATTTTTTTCTGTAAAATAATAGGCTGAGTTTTTAAGCTGTATAAAATACTGAATATCATTATAAAAGCTTGATGTTATAATATTATTGGCAATTCGTTGTATAATAGTATTGCCATTGGAAAAAGCCGTTTTATCACTCCCGGTAAGATTGGAAAGTTTTGGAAACCTGTTTTTAATGATGATTTTATTCTCCTGGAAATTATTAAGGACCGTAATGCTGTCCAGAAGCGGATCACCAATAAATTCGCCGAAATGAAGATTGTTTACTTTGAAATTATTAAAAGTAATAAACGAACTTCCATCATATCGTACAAGACCGTTCTCTGTAGAGATCCAGATAAAACCATATTTATCTTTGACAATGGCCTTTGCACTGCTTTGCGGAAGCCCATTGTCTATGTTGTACCACGTAGAAGTGTGGCTCTGTCCGTAAATGTTTAAATAGATGCAAGCAAATATAAATGCCCAAACTCTCATATATGTGCAAAACTGATCTATATCTCCTGCACTAGTGCAAAAGACGGTTAATAATAGTGTCTGTACAAGTCAATGTTTTTTTAATGGGCAGGAACGATTGAAAATAAATTTTTATCATTGAAGTTTTCAGGTCTTTTGTGTTTTATATTTTTTGATTGTGTAAAAATAGTGAAATTATGGAGATAAATCAGTATCTTAAAATCTGTTTTGTACAAGTTTTATCCCGGTTTGTTGACGATAGGGTACATAAAATTTTCCGAAACATTATAATACCTCAACAATAGGTGATAAATTTATACCTGATTCATTTTTAAATTCCTTCTATAAATCTCAGTGCTGTACCGAACTTGTGATTGGTTTTAGGATTTTACAAATAATAAATATTTATGCTTTTGTATTTTTTTAAGAGTTGCTGATGAATAGTTTTTAGTTTTATTTAATTGATTTTTGTAGTAAAAGTTTGACAAAAAACTGAGGTTAATTCTACATAATATCTTTGTCAGGGCTTATGAATATTCATATTTTTGCAAAAATATTTTCACAACGATTAAAGAAGATTTATTGTATAAATAATGATTCTAAGAACACAAACGGTTTTATCTCAAAAAACAAAAGAGGCTGCATCAAAAGTAACGCCTCTTTTTTAATTGTCATATTTCAGAAATCTCATTTTTAAACATACAAAAACCTCCCATAGATACGGGAGGTGAATTAAACTGATTGTATATTGAAGTATAATTCAATCATTATTTATGAGTTTCAAGCCATTTCAGCCTGCGCTCATCAGGTAGATGCCTTACTTTAAAGTTCTCAAAAAGAGCATTGAAACCCTGTCCGTCAGGGCAGGCGGCTATTAAACCAACCATTACCGGAGTATTATCCTGAAGTGGAGCATTCCGCATCATGATATAGTTTTTATCATCAAAAGAATAAAATATTTCCACAGCATCAAGCCTTCTCACAGCTTTTATCCATACTGCGGGAGGTATTTTCTCTAATGTTATAACACTCCAGTCACTTTTGTTGTGAGTAACTACGGTGCTGAGGTTATACTTGCCGTCTACAAATTCCACTCCGGCTTTGATGTAATGCTCTTTGTCAGTTCTCAGCATAAGACCCATCTGATCAAACCGGGCTTTGTAGCTGCCTGTTATTTTTACTTTTGCTTCAAATTCACCGCCATAAGTGGTGTAATAAAAGGGAGCATCATCCACCGTAAATCCATAATGTGAAACTCTCCAGTAATCACTCTGCGGAGTCACAAACATCGAAAGGCTGTTGTTTTTGATTTCCCATTTTTCAGGTTCATTGAACCATGTCATTTTTTCCAGGCTCTGGGCAGAAAATTTTTGAATTAGGAATAGGACACAAAAGCTTAAAATCAATTTCTTCATTGTCTTTGGATAAATTCTAAGGGTAAATTATTATTTTAGCAAAAGTATTCTTAAACCTTATTTGCGTCAATACTGATAAATAACCATTATGGAAATCCGTGAACAGCTCAGCGATAAATTGCTCGATAACGCTTCCAGAAAATGCATGCTTGATATAGAAGTCTATAAGCAAAGAGCACTTGCGTACTCCCAGATGGAAGGTGCAATATGTGTATTGAGTGATATGCAGGCGAATAAAAGCTATATTTATAAATCTGCAGCAGCTGGAGAACTTGGGCTGACTATAGGGGAAAATCCCACAGAAATAGACTCCATCTGGGAAGAAGAGATGCTGAAAAAGATTCATCCAGACGACCGGCTGAAGAAATATATCCATGAGCTCCGCTTTTTCAAATTACTGGATACTATGGAAATGGAACAGCGCACAGAATACAGTGTCGTGTCAAAAATAAGGATGAAAGATAAAAATGAAGAATACCGCTGGGTTAAACACCGCATGTTTTACGTGTATTCACCCTCTAATGGAAGACTGAGGCTGGCCCTTTGCCTTTATAATATTGCTTTGGCTTCATCTTTAGTCTCCGATTTTATGATTATCAATACAATAAAAGGAGAAGTTGTTGTAAAAGATAAGCTTGATTATAAAAATATTCTGAGCCCAAGAGAATTGGAAGTTTTGAAATTTGTGGGAGAGGGCTATGCCAGCAAAGAAATTGCTGATATACTTTTCATAAGTATCAATACCGTCAGCAGACACCGTCAGAATATTCTGGAAAAACTAAAAGTAAAAAATTCTACACAAGCTTTCAAAGACAGTTTTTATTAACTACTTAGCTTTAAATATCCGAAAAGCTCACCGTGTTATTTTGTATCTTATGATTAATTTTATACCTTAAATACAGATTAGCAAGAAAAACACATGATGAAAAGAAGTGAAGAAATTACCCGTCAATATTTTACCTTTCTGGACAAACACATTCAGGACGTTATTTCCGGAACTGTTCAGGATTTTATGGAACTGAACGAAATTGCCGGAAAGCTTGCTGTTTCTCATAAACACCTCACCGATACCATTAAAAAATCAACCGGAGAACACCCCTGTTATTTTTATGACGGAAAAATTATAGAACAAGCCAAAGATATGCTCATTAATTCCGATAAATCTGTAGCAGAAATTGCCCGTATTTTTACATACGACCCATCCAATTTTTCAAAATTTTTCAAAAAAATGACCGGTTTTACTCCCGGAAATTTCAGGAATTCCAAAAAGAACATAATCTGACTACTTTTTTTGTTTAATATTGCTGTAGTAGGAGATTTGTGCTGTATTTTGTCTTTGAGTAGGGATTTGGTCGCTCAAATTGTCAGTTTTAAAAAGCTGTTTAGTGAATTAAACTGTTAAAATATTGGAGAAATAATCTTTTATAAATGAGCTGTTTGTGAAAAATAATCATATTTTTTTATTATTTATATACTAATGTTGCTTTATTGTTTGATTTTTTTACTAAATTTAGGTAAGAAAAAACTAATTAATTCAATAGGAAAAAATGTTAAAAAGATACAGATATAAAAAATAGTTTGATTACCAGATAATAAGAATAAATTATTGTGTCTTTAATAATATTTAATCTTAATGCAGGTGTTTAAGCCCTCTAAATAGTTATATATTTGTCTCTTTTAAACCACAACAAACAAGATTAAGGATGAGCATCAATTTCACAACAGCAACTATTAAAGACTTTGAGAATATACCAGATAATGATATGGCTCAAAGAGCTGAAATTTTTTATGAATATTTAGACTATGTAAAGTCTAATGGACACATGAATTACAGACTGAAGAACACTTCAGGAACCAATGCAATATTGAATGTAAATATTGCAGATCAAAACAGAGAATTTGTTAGTTTTGTATCAAGTGATTATTTAGGATTTACACAGCATCCAAAAGTAAAACAGGCTGCTATTGAAGGAATCGAAAAATATGGCACAGGCACAGGAGCTACTCCTCTCATAGGTGGATATTTTGATTACCACAATGCCTTAGAAAAAAGAATTTCAAGTTTTTTTAAAAGAACAGAAGATGAAGCCGTAGTATTTACTACCGGTTATACAGCTAATAGCGCAAGTTTACAGTGTTTAATGCAGAAAGAAGATCTTGCTATTTTAGACATGGCAGTACATGCCAGTGTACACGAAGGATGCGCTTTTACCAATAAAAAAACATTTCCGCACAATAATTTGGAATCTTTGGAACACATTTTGAAGGTATCTGAAAATCTGTACCGTACGAAACTCGTTATTGTGGATGGAGTGTATTCCCAGGATGGTGATACCTCCCGTATTAATGAGATCTACAATCTTGTGAAAAAGTATAATGCCTTTCTAATGGTAGACGACGTACATGGCGTTGGTATCCTTGGTGAAACAGGCAGAGGTACTTTGGAACAGGCTGGATTATTGGATAAAGTAGACCTCATCACAGGAACATTCAGTAAAACGTTTGGAAATCTTGGAGGATATGTCATTGCCGATAAAAAATTGGCTGCCTTCATGAGATTCCATTCCCGTCAGCAGATTTTCTCAGCAACAGCTCCACCATCATCCGCAGGAATTGTTAAAGCCATTGATTTAATAGACGAAGAACCCATCTGGAGAGAAAAGCTCTGGAGCAACATCAATTATTTCAAAAAAGGACTTGACGATCTTGGATTGGATACCGGAGTTACCTGTTCCGCAATTATTCCAGTGAAAATAGGAGATCCCTATGTAACAGGTGAAGTCGGAAAACTACTAATAGAAAAAGGAATCTATACCAACCCGATTCTTTACCCGGCTGTTCCAAGAAAAGATGCGCGTATCAGGATGAGTGTAACTGCAAGACACGAAAAAGAACACCTCGACAAAACGCTTAACGCGTTTGATGATATTAATAAAAAATTGCATATTGCAAAAAAATAATAATTATGCCTAGAAAAGTAGTGCAGGGCCCCATTAGGGACAAAGAAAAAACAAAACAAAAACTGCTTGCTGCAGTTGGTAAAATTTTAAGAGTAAAAGGATACTCCGGACTAAAAGTAAGTAAAATTGCCGCAGTGGCCGGATTTGATAAAAAATTGATCTATGAGTACTTTGGAAGTACTGATAAGCTGATTGATGAATATATCAAATCTCAGGATTACTGGAGCCAGGTCAACCAGGACGTTGATATGGATTTCTCTGACGGAGGGCATGAACTTACTAAAATGGTTGTACTCAACCAGTTCGAAAACCTGAAGAAGAATAAAGAACTTCAGAAGATTATCCTATGGGAGCTTTCAGAAAGTAAACCTATTCTTAAAAAATTAGTTGAACAACGTGAAGAAGTAGGAGAGGTTTTATTTGGGAATATCTCAGATCCTTATTTTGGCGAAGGTGTAGCTACAAGACACAGAGCAATTATGGCTTTGATTGTTTCCGGAGCTTACTATCTTAACCTTTATACAGGATATAACGCAAACAAGTTCTGCGGTATTGACCTGAAAACAGAAGAAGGTAGAAAAGAGATTGAAGGCGCTATTGTTGAGTTGATTGACTTTGCATACAGTAAAAAAAAGTAGGGATTAAAAGTTTTCCGATTTAAACAGAAATACGTTTTTTGTTGATATTTGAAAACTTTTAATTTTCAAATTAAAACTATATTTCTTATTTTTGACCAATGGAAAATTTTATAGTATCTGCAAGAAAATATCGTCCTCAGGAGTTTGATACGGTTGTAGGACAATCTCATATTACGGATACTTTAGAACATGCAATTGAAGAAAGTCAATTAGCTCAGGCATTACTTTTTTGTGGTCCTCGTGGTGTGGGTAAAACTACTTGCGCCAGAATTCTTGCAAGAAAGATCAATGAGAAAGATGGCTCGGTTTCAGAAGATGGCTTTGCTTATAATATCTATGAGCTGGATGCGGCATCCAATAACTCTGTAGATGATATCAGGGAACTGATAGATCAGGTAAGATTTGCACCTCAGGTCGGTAAATACAAAGTGTATATTATTGACGAGGTCCATATGCTGTCTTCTGCCGCTTTCAATGCATTCCTTAAAACACTGGAAGAGCCGCCTGCCCATGCGATCTTTATTTTGGCAACAACGGAGAAACATAAAATTATTCCAACAATTTTATCCCGTTGCCAGATCTATGACTTCAAAAGAATTACGATTGAAGATATCCAGAGCCACCTTAGAAATATTGCCCAGAAAGAAAATATCCAGTACGAAGATGATGCATTGTACCTGATTGCTCAGAAAGCCGACGGTGCACTGAGAGATGCGCTTTCTATCTTCGACAGACTTTCTACATTCTCCCAGAAAAATATTACGCTGGCAAAAGCAGCCGAAGTATTGAATATTCTGGATTACGATCAATACCTCAATATTGTAGATCTTGCCAAGGAAAACAAAATTCCTGAAGTACTTTTTGCATTCAATGAAATTGTAAAAAAAGGATTTGATCCCCACATTTTCATTGCCGGATTAGGAAATCATTTCAGAGATTTGATGATGGCGCAGAATACTTCTACTATTGATCTCATTGAAGTGGGAGAGAAGACAAAATCCAAATTTGTAGAACAGGGGCAGAAGTGGGCCGCCCAGCAGCTGATTGATGGCATTGAAATCTGCAATCATGCAGATATTAATTATAAGAATTCCAAAAACCCAAGACTTACGGTTGAAATTGCATTAATGCAGCTGGCTTCACTGACAGCTAATTTAGGCGATACTAAAAAAAAAAGTTCCTGATTCTAGCTCCGTTTCTCAGTGAGAAACAGGAGGTGAAGATGCCGGAAAAAGCTCCGGAGAAAAAGGAAGTTAAAGCAGAACAACAACCTGCAGCTTCTCAGACAGTTCAGGAAGTTTCAGTAACAAAAACAACCAAGCCGTTGTCAAGGCCGGGAATCTCTTCCGGTTTCAGCATCAATTCTTTCCTTAATAAAGAAGATAAAGTGGAAACAACAGAAAATGTTGTTGTAAAAACTGAAAACCTTCCCCAAAACCATTTTACAGATACAGATTTGCAGATGGAATGGAAAATTATGCTTAAACAGCTTCAGGTAAAAAATAACTTTGTATTTAACGCAGTAAAAACCTTTAAGCTGGAAAAAGCTGAGGAGCACAAAATCAAAGTTTTATTCCCTTCAGATTCTGCCAAAGTAGAATTTGATAAAATAAGTGGAGAATTTTTTAATCATTTTAAAAGAAAAATTCAGAATCATATTATAGAGATAGAATACGTCAGAGACGTTGAAAATCTGAAGATTGAGGTGGTGACGAAGAGAAAGATGTTTGAAAAACTTATCGAAAAAAATCCACTTTTGAAAGATCTTGATGATTTAATGAAGTTTGATTTGACATAATTTTTATATATTTGTCAAATATTTCTGTCGAAAATAAGTTTTTGACAAAAACAAATTACAACCAGAAACGCTAAAACAAAGACATTTCCAGAATAAAATGGAAAAACAGACTAACACATATCTGTCTTTTTTTGCACCCGCTAATTACTTTTTTAGCGGTTATTTTAGTTTTTCTGCTTCTTATTATAGAAATTTCAGAACGTATTACCGATTTTATTGGTACTGTTAACTGAATTTCTTTCCAAAAAATACAGGAGAAGTAGAGCCCTATTATTTTCCTGATTCCTTTAAACAATTTTGAACGGCATTTTTTGAAAAGAATTATAAATTAAATTTTATAATCCAAAGGGCTATTGCTGTCAACGAAAAAAATTATATAAAAAACAATAAAATTTAGAATATGAATTTAAATGATTTGAAAAATGAGTGGATCAATGGGCTTACACAACCTCTAATGATCGCGGGACCATGTAGTGCGGAAAGTGAAGCTCAAATGCTGGAAACCGCTAGGAGAATTAAAGAGTCCAATGCCAATGTATCGGTTTTCCGTGCAGGAATCTGGAAGCCCCGTACCAAACCAAACGGTTTTGAAGGAGTAGGAGTGATTGGTTTGAACTGGCTAAAAAAAGTAAAAGAAGAGTACGGTTTTAAAACAGCTACTGAGGTAGCAAATGCACACCACGTATTTGCCGCTCTGGAAGCAGATGTAGATGTTCTTTGGATTGGAGCACGTTCTACAGTGAATCCATTTACAGTACAGGAAATTGCAATGGCTTTAAGAGGAACAGATAAGCCTGTATTCGTGAAAAATCCTGTGAATCCGGATCTTGCATTATGGATCGGAGCATTGGAAAGGCTTTTAGGTCAGGATATTAAAAACCTGGGAGTAATCCACAGAGGATTTTCAACATATCAGAAAACAAAATACAGAAATAACCCGAACTGGCAGATTGCCCTTGATTTCAAGAGCCAGTTTCCAAATATTCCAATGCTGATTGACCCGTCACACATCTGCGGAAACAGAACAGGTCTTGCTGATATTACACAGGAAGCTCTTAACGTAGGATACCAGGGTGCTATCATTGAATCGCACTGCAATCCGGATGAAGCCTGGAGTGATGCTTCCCAGCAGATTACTCCTGAAGTTCTTGCAGACCTTATTGGTAATCTGAAAGTAAGAAGCTCTAATCTTGCAGGATTTGAAGGGGAGATGGGAAGACACAGAACTTTAATCTCAGACCTTGACTTCCAGTTAATTGAACTTCTTTCTCAAAGAATGAAAATTTCTGAAAAGATTGGTAAACTTAAAAAGGAAAACGACATTGCGATCTTCCAGCCTGAACGTTGGAAGGTAATTACGGAATACGCAAATCAGAAAGCGAAAGAAACCGGAATGTCTCAGGAATTTATTGAAAAAGTCTTCAAAGCAATTCACGAAGAATCTATTGAAGTTCAGAATAGCATTATGATCGATAAGAGATAAACTGCAGATAACGGGTAAGAGAATTAGGATTTAGCACAAGCAGAATTTGATTTAATTCCTGAAAACGATTACCTATTTGCGGCAAAAAATATTTATTAGGGCTTAGACCTCAGGATTTAGACGAATTGAAACATGTGTTTTTAACCTATTTCCTGAATGCTAAGCCCTAATTCCTTATATTTGCACCAGTATTATCTATGAAAGGAAAAATCATTAAATCTACAGGCAGCTGGTACCAGGTTTTGGAATTGGAAACAAATAAAATTTTCGAGGCCAGGATCAGGGGGAAATTCAAATTAATAAAAACAAGGCTTACCAATCCACTTGCTGTAGGAGATTTTGTTGAGTTTCAGCTGGAACAGGATGATATTGCCTGGATCACGAAAATTGAGCCACGCTCCAATTATCTGATCAGAAAATCAGTAAACCTTTCAAAAGAAGCCCATATTATTGCTTCCAATATAGATTTGGCGTGCTTTATCTTTACCCTGAAGCATCCTGAAACATCTTTAGGATTCCTTGACAGGTTTCTGGCATGCTGTGAAGCCTATAATATTACTCCATTGATTCTTTTTAATAAGATTGATGTTCTCCACGGGGAAGAAATCGAAATTGTGAAAGATATAGAGTTTCTTTATCAGGAAATTGGCTATAACACGTTGGAAATTTCATCATATTCGAGACTGAATCTTGAGCAGCTGGAGGAAATCCTTAAAGATAAAACCTCAGTATTCTTCGGGCACTCCGGTTGTGGGAAATCCACTTTAGTAAATGCTTTGCAGCCAGGATTGAATTTAAAAACATCTGAAATTTCAGATACCCATCTAAAAGGAAAACATACGACAACTTTTGCACAGATGCACTTTTGGGATTTTGGCGGAAATGTTATCGATACCCCCGGTGTTCGTGAATTTGCCATGATTGATATTGAAAAAGAAGAAGTACAGCATTACTTTCCTGAGATTTTCAAAAAGAGAGAAGAATGCAAATTTCACAATTGCCTTCACGTTAATGAGCCGAAGTGTGCCGTTCTTGATGCCCTTGAAACAGGCGAAATACAACATTCGCGCTATGCCACTTACATTAAATTGATGGATGAGGCGGAAGAAGCTTCTCAGAAATAATATAACAAGATCAATTTACTATATTAAACTGCTGCAGATTAATTCGGACAATTTGTACAGATTTTATTGTTATTATTTTAGAATAATATTTTTCAAATATTATTTTTTAATGGACAAATTTAATATTCTTACTGGTGGTCTATTTTTTTTGACTTATTTTTCTAAATTTTGACGAAAAAAAATCTCTTTTTAGATAACTCTACTTTTTGGCATGACAAATTTGGCAGATAACTCCACTTTTGGCATATTTTAGTTTATTAAAAAAATAATATTCTAGAAAATCTGATTATTCCATTAATTGAAATAAAAGTAACAATATTATTAAATATGCTCTTATTTAGCTCTTTAAATTATTGAATCAATAAAAAATGGTACTTTTTTTTGAAAATAAAAAACCCAGCCGAAGCTGGGTAAAAACTAATAACCATGAAAACTCAAATTAAACATGAGAATCGCAATAGAATAAACAATTACTGTGCCAAAGATTGGTTCATGATTTCTTAATAAAAGTTATTTTTATGTTAAAAAAAAATTAAAATAAAAATCAAAGATATTTTTTGTAATTTTGCGCCATTAAAAAAATATACATTTATGTCTAACATTACATTCACTATGATTAAGCCTGATGCAGTTGCTGACGGACATATCGGTGCTATATTGGGTAAGATTGCTGAAGGAGGTTTTAAAATCAAAGCTTTAAAATTAACTCAGCTTACAGTTGCTGATGCAAAAAAATTCTATGAAGTACACGCTGAAAGACCATTTTATGGTGAGTTGGTAGAATTCATGAGCTCTGGTCCTATCGTGGCTGCAGTTTTAGAAAAAGATAATGCAGTTGAAGACTTCAGAACATTAATCGGTGCTACTAACCCTGCAGAAGCTGCGGAAGGTACAATCAGAAAAATGTTTGCAAGAAGCATCGGAGAGAATGCTGTTCACGGTTCAGATTCTGACGAGAATGCATTAATCGAAGCTCAGTTCCATTTTTCAGGAAGAGAGATTTTCTAAGAAATCATCTTACAAAATAAAAAATCCGGAGAGAATTCTCCGGATTTTGTTTTTATATCATATTGGTATTTCAACTTATTAAAGGTTGTTTTCAATTGCTCCTACGTTTTCTCTGTAAAGTTCAATAGGTTTATTGAGTAAAACAGCAATGACGGTCATCTGCTTATCAAGCTTTTCCTTTGGAATATCAATATAAATAATTCCAGGTCTATCACTCCAGTAAAGTTTATTGTATATCGTATGTGACAGCATAGTGCCTTCACCCACGACTCTTATTCTGGCAATTCCGTTTTTTATTCCTTTTAAGGCAATTGGGCCTGTAGGTGTTCCTTCCACAAAAAGATAAAGTGTCTGTTTATCTTTTGACAATGCACTCATTCCTGAATAATGGCCATCCGGTAATCCTTTTTCGGTTTCATAAAGTGCCTCTGCATGCTTACTTACCCATTGCAAAGTTTCCTGATTGGTGTTGGGTGTTTTCTTGATTTTCATATCTAGACCATCACTAGTCAGACCTGAAGAAGTCGGCAGATTATAACCATTGTACAGTGTACTGGCAATATTATAGACTGCTTCCTGCGTATTTTTATTACCAAGGATTTCAGCGAGAGTGGGATCTTCCTTCTTAAAATCTTTCAGAAATACAGGTGGAGTATCAAAAGCAAGTTCTACAACAGTGACATCTTTGTCAATTTCACATTGGAAAAATTCAATGTCAGTGTTTTTTCAGCATCGTAATCTGCTTTAATAATGGCCGAAGGATCTCCTATTATTTTTGCTGAAGCAGGTTTTGTTTCTAATCCATAAATCTTTGTGAAGTTTTTAGCTTCCTCCAGGTAAAGGAATAAAGATTTTTTAGAAGTAGACAAAGAAGACTTCCCTTTGTAATTTTCAAAAGGAATTCCACGGGTTGTTTCATAAATGGCACGCTGATTTTTGGAGGTCCAGCGGCCAAGATTCTTCAGGATTTCAATCTGCTCCTCGGGAATTGTACCATCTGATCTGGGGCCGATATCAAGCAGAAGATTTCCTCCCATACTGATAACGTCTGTAAGGGTTCTTACGATCATATTGGGTGTTTTATAGCTTTTATCATAAGGCTGATATCCCCAGGAATCATTCATGGTATAACAAAGCTCCCAGTATTGATTTTGCGGCGGAACTACCGGAATTCCCTGTTCGGGAGTATCATAATCCCCATGATTGTTGAGCCTTGAATTGATGATGATATTCGAATTGTATTTCTTGAGCAGATCCAGGGTCTGTGAAGCTCTCCATTCCTCAGAAGTATGTTCCCAGTCTCCATCGAACCAAAGAAGGTCAGGGGAGTACTGAGAGGAAAGTTCATCAAGCTGACTTTGGTAGTAGCTGATAAAATTCTGCCAGCGTTTCGGATCATCTTTTATTTCGTATCGCTTTTTTGTCCGGGTATTGATATCATAATAGGGATGGCTCCAATCCGGCAGAGAGAAGTAAAGCCCTGTTTTCAATCCTGATTTTTTCAAAGCGGAAACAAAAGGACTTAAAACATCTTTTTTTGTCAAAGACTGCCCGGGAATAGTGGTTGCATTTTTAGCCTTAGAGTTCCACAATGAAACTCCGTCATGATGTTTTGTTGTGATAACAGCGTATTTTGCTCCGGATTCTTTAATCAGGTTTACCCATTGTTCGGGCTGGTATTTTGAAGCTGAAAAATCATTCAGCTGTTTCATATAATTTTCGTGATTGATATAATTGTTGAAAAATGACCATGATTCGGAGATCCCATTCACGGAGTAGATTCCCCAATGAATAAAAATACCCAGTTTGGCATTTTTAAACCATTCCATTTTCTTGCTGTTGTCAGCTGTTTGAACCTGTGCGCTGATATGATAAGCAGATAATACCAACCCAAGGAAAACAGCTTTAATCAGGCTGCTTTTCATATATAGTTTTTTTTGCCATTAAATATAAATAAAGAAAACATGACAGCATAAAATAGTTTTTAATATTTCTTAATAAATGATATCAAAATAGCACCTATTATTGTATTTTTATAAATGGAACGTTTATTGTAAATTCTATCTGAAAAAAGCAATTATGAAAATTCCAGTAGCATTAATGGCGAGTTTATTAGCAATAGGAGTATCTGCACAAAGTACTAAACCTGAAGCTAAAACTAAAAAGCCTATAAAAAAAGTAAAGCGAGTAACAGCGCCCGACACTGCTGAAAAGAAAAAACCGGGAACTCCCAAGCCAATCGTAAAAAAAGATACGCTTGTTCTTCGTGGTCATGGCTGCCCGGCCTGTGGAATGGGATAAAAGATGAAAAAACCACTGTTAGGAATATCAATGATGGCAGAAGCTGATTTTGTTTCTGCTGTTTTGCCATTGCTGCAGAACAACGCTATTGATGTTCTGGAATGGTCCTTTGATACCCTTTACCATACCAATGAACCGGATTGGCTTCGTGATCTGCTGAACTTTTATGCAGAAAATAACCGTTTGATAGGACATGGCGTTTATTATTCCCTGTTTGATGCAAGGTGGACGGAAAGACAGGAAGAATGGCTGCAGAAGCTAAATGAAGAAGTCAGTCTAAGGAAATACAATCATATCACGGAACATTTCGGTTTCATGAACACTGAAAACTTTCACCAGGGAGTGCCATTGCCGGTATCTCTGCATTCCAAAACGTTACAGATAGGAAAAGACAGGCTGTACAGGCTTCAGGAAGCTGTGGACATTCCTATTGGCATAGAAAATTTAGCCTTTTCATTTTCCATAGACGATGTTAAAGAGCAAGGTGTGTTTCTTGACAGGCTTACGGAGGATACCAATGGTTTCCTGATTCTGGATCTTCATAATATTTACTGTCAATCCTGTAATTTTGAAGTAGAAATGCGGGAAATAATTGATCTTTATCCTTTGGATAAGGTAAAAGAGATTCATCTTTCCGGGGGGAGCTGGCAAGAAAGTGTCTATGGTAAAAAGCAGGTAAGAAGAGATACTCATGATGATGTTATTCCTGAAACAATCTTTTCTGTTTTACCCTCTGTGTTGGAACAGTGCCAGAATCTGGAATATATCATTATTGAAAGGCTGGGGCATACGCTGAAAACAGAAGAGGACAAAGAAAATTTCCTGAATGATTTCAATAAAGTTAAGACAGTGATAGAAGCTTCAGATTGGAAAAGAAGGGAGAAGGGTAGCTGGAGCAAGCAGAAAATACAGATTCCGAAGAAACCTGTCGAAGATCTGGCCTTGTTTGAAGAGCAGTCGAGGCTTACCAGGCTTCTTTTTGACAATGCAGGAGCAGTAGTCATCAAAGATCAGGATTTTCATTATTTTAAAACAGATAACTGGGATCCCGAAATGATTCTTACGGCCCAGAATATCATTAAAAAGTGGAATCCTTATTAATTCTATCCTGATAACCAAAATCAAAATATATGAAAATGACAACATTAGTATTGATCATTACCGCTGTCCTCACTGCTCTGATAGGAGGACTTTTCTATGCTTATTCATGTTCTGTAGTTCTCGGGCTGGGAAAGCTCTCTGATGTGGAATATCTGAAGGCTATGCAGAACATCAACCGGGAAATTCTGAATCCTGTTTTCTTCATGAGTTTTATGGGAACAGCAATTCTCCTTCCGGTATCTGCCTTTTTGTTCCGGGGACATCAGCCTGTTTTTATTTTTCTCCTGTTGGCAGCACTAGCCTATCTGATCGGAGTTTTTGGAGTGACGGTTGCCGGGAATGTTCCGATGAATGATACGTTGGATAAGTTTGATATTTCCGGTTCTACAACAGATGCGATCAGGCAGATGCGTGATAATTTTGAAAACAGATGGAATTTTCTGAATAATATAAGAACTGTCTTTTCTGTCGTTTCCATCATTTTTGTGGTCTGTGCCTGTATTTGGAACAGGGAAGTGTAAAAAGCACCTCAATAAGTAAAAATACTTAATGATAGATTCAGTATTTCTACGGATGTATAGGTATGCTTTTATTCAGATCTTTGTAATGTTAGCAAGACAAAACAGAGTTTTAACATTTTCAAAGTGTTGAAAAAAAATTTATAACCAAGAAGACTTCATTTCAAACAAGAGAAAAGGCAGCCATTGGCTGCCTTTTGTTTTTATGATAAATATAATTGTTAAATCTTTAGAAGCTCAATCGTTCTCTCAGGGCTTTCTGCCGAGAAAACAGCATTTCCTGCAACAAGTACATCAGCTCCGGCTTCAAAAAGCTTAGAAGCGTTGTCAAGATTTACACCACCGTCAATTTCGATAAGTGCTGTAGAGTTGTTGCTTAAGATCAGGTCTTTGGTTTCAGCAATCTTTTTGTAAGTGTTTTCAATGAATTTCTGACCTCCAAATCCTGGATTTACACTCATTAACAATACCAGATCCACGTCTGCAATGATGTCTTCAAGCATTAATACAGGAGTGGAAGGGTTTAAAACAACACCCGCTTTTACTCCTTTACTCTGAATGTGGTGAATAGTTCTGTGAAGATGAGTACATGCTTCATAATGCACCGAAATAAGGTCTGCACCATGATTGATGAATTCATCAACATATTTCTCAGGCTCCACAATCATCAGGTGAACATCTACAAATTTTTTGGCATGCTGCTGAACAGTTTTCATTACCGGAAAACCAAATGAAATGTTTGGTACAAATCTGCCGTCCATCACATCAATGTGGAACCAGTCGGCCTGAGAATTGTTCAGCATTTCAATGTCTCTTTGCAGATTCCCAAAGTCTGCAGATAAAAGGGATGGAGCAATAAGCTTCGTTTTCATTTTTACTTTTTATACTTTTACTTTATTAGATATTAAAAATTAATTTGTCAGCTATTACTAATTTCTAACAACTAATCTCTAATTTCTTTTTTAATGATACTTCAGTTTCATTTCCGGTTTGATCTTAAGAACTGTTTCATAGATAAGTTTGATAACATTACCTACGTCTTCTTTAGAGACCATTTCTACCGTAGTATGCATATAACGCAAAGGTAAGGAAATTAAAGCACTTGGTACTCCGCCGTTGGAATGTGCAAAAGCATCTGTATCAGTTCCTGTAGCTCTGCTTGAAGCAGCTCTTTGGAAAGGTATTTTTTTAGTTTTTGCTGTATCAATAATCAATTCTCTGATCGTATGATGAACACTTGGAGCAAAAAATACTACCGGTCCTGCACCACATTTCTGATCTCCTTCTTTCTTCTTTTCAATCATTGGAGTGGTGGTGTCGTGGGTAACATCCGTTACAATAGCAATATTAGGTTTGATGGTGTCAGCGATCATATCTGCACCATATAAGCCTACTTCTTCCTGTACAGAATTGGTAATATAAAGTCCGAACGGGATAGATTTTTTATTTTCTTTTAAAAGTCTTGCTACTTCAGCAATCATGAAACCTCCGATTCTGTTGTCCAGCGCTCTGCAGACAAAATATCTGTCGTTCATTTCGAAGAACTCGTCCGGGTAAGTAATCATACATCCTACAAAAATTCCCATTTCTTCCACTTCTTTTTTGGAAGTAGCACCACAGTCGATGAAGATATTTTCGATTTTTGGAGTAGGCTCATTCTGATTTGTTCTCGTATGAATAGCCGGCCACCCGAATACTCCTTTTACAATTCCGTTTTCTCCATGGATATGAACCACTTTTGAAGGAGCTATTGTTTGATCAGAACCTCCGTTTCTGATGACATAGATTAATCCGTCATCCGTAATATAATTGACGTACCATGAAATTTCATCAGCATGTGCTTCAATCACTACTTTAAATTCAGCTTCCGGATTAATGATCCCATAACAGGTTCCATAATGATCTACTTCTATTTTATCAACATAGGGTCTGATATAGTCCATCCATACTTCTTGTCCTTTATGTTCGTAGCCTGTTGGTGATGAAGTATTTAAATATTTCTCTAAAAATTTCAAAGATTTCTTTTCAAATTTCATAAAAAGGAATGATTTTTGCGTTTAATTTTTGTTGTTATAAGTGTAAAAATAATGAATTTTAGTAAGATTATCTGCCTTTTTATTTTCTTTTTTGGAGTCAGTATTTTTGGCCAAAAGGATGGCGTAGTGGCGAAACCGCTCAATCAATATCCACCTGAATCCTTGAAAACGGATGAATTTGGTAATAAATATTATTATGACGAGCAGCAAAAAGTCAAGATTTATGAAATCAACGGCGAACCTGTAGTTGTATTAGATGAATTGGTTTTGGTTAATAAACCGAGATTTAATAATCAGCTGGATAAAAATTACTACTATTTCCTTAATAAAAAGCTGTACAGAGTATATCCGCTATTTGTGACTGCACTACAACAGTACAGGGATATCCAGAAAGATATGAATGATATGGATAGCAAGGCTAAAAGAAAATTTGTAAGAGAACGACAGAATATGCTGGCAGATCAATATGAAAAACAACTGAGAGATCTTACCACTACCGAAGGGCAGGTTTTTGCAAAGCTGATGAACAGAGCTACCGGAAAAAACGTCTATGAAATCATCAAAGAACTGAGAGGCGGATGGAGTGCTTTCTGGTGGAATGTAAAAGGAAAAATGGCCGATATTGATCTGAAAGACCACTACGATCCACACAATAACAGAACTGATGAATTTGTAGAGTCATTGCTTCAGTCCAATTGGAATTCAGGATATCTGCAGCCTTATCCGGGAGCGAATGATTTTAAAGTCAAGAAATAATATAAATTCCTGTAAGTATTCTTACAGGAATTTTTCTTTTAATTTATCAAATACAATCTTATCTATCGGAAGAGGGAAAGGGTTATCTGGTCTGTCTATATCAATCCACTCTGTTTTTTCGATGCAGGGATCCAGGATAATAAAATCTTCTTCATTCACTATATCTACTATATAATATATGGTAAGAAGCTGTTCGTTTTCTTTGAAGCGGGAAACCAGGAAGTTTTCCTGGGTATAAAAATGTTCCAGAACATTGATCTTTACATTCAGCTCTTCATCAAATTCACGATGCAGGCATTCCAGTACTCCTTCACCATATTCCAATCCGCCACCCGGAAATTTCATTAAAGGTTCGCCGGCATATTCTTCAAATAAAGTCAGAACTTGTTTATCTTTTACCGCACATGCATACACTCTAATGTTGATCTTATCTATCATATATATAATGTATAATAATTTGTATAGCTAATGTAAGAAATTTTTGTGAGGAGAAAAGGAACAAAAAAGCGAAAATATACATTTACTTATGAACAATTTCTTCTTTGTACTTACAGCTTTATTGCATTGATCATCTCTCTTTTTCCCGGAGGTCCCTGTTTTTTTTCTACCTGGAAATTCAGTTCCTGAAGAATTCTTCTTACGCTGCCTTTGGAAGAGTAGGTGGTTAATAATCCGTTAATGGCCATTTTGTCAGAAACCAGTTCAAATAATGGTTTTTCCCAAAGATCAGGCTGCACTCTGGCACCGAAACAATCAAAATAAACAAGATTGATTTCAGGCAAATCGATGTCTTTTAGGTCAAAAAAATCACATTCTATCTTTTTTAAGTGGAATCCACTAATAATTTCTACTGACTTCTCCCAATCTGACAGATGAATTTTCTGATAAATATTTTTAAACTCAGGGTTGTCAAAATGTTCAAAGTAAGCCAAATCCTTAACTTCAGATTCATTTATGGGATATTTTTCAAGCGAAAAATAATTGATGACATGATTTTTGTCAGTTTTTAAATATTCATTAATTGTTACTAAAACATTCAAACCTGTTCCAAAACCGAGTTCTAAAATATTAATTTCGCAATCATTTATTAAATTTAGTCCGTTTTTAATAAACACATGTTCGGCTTCCTGAAGTGCTCCGTGATGAGAATGGTAGTTTTCGTTTAATTCATTGATAAACAATGTTTTACTGCCGTCGTTTGTGGTCTTAATCTCTCTTTTCAAGCTATTTTTTTGTCAAATTTACTCTAAAATTTTTATATTTAGAAAATTATGTTAAATTTGTAGAACATCGTAAAAATTTTAAAAAATGATAATTCAAAAAACTGAAAACTCCAGAATTTCTACATTTGACCCTAACGATTTTTCATTTGGTGGTACTTTCATAGATCATATGATTATATGTGAGTATGAAAATGGGAAATGGGGTGATGTAAAATTAGTTCCTTACGGTCCGATTCCATTTACACCTGCCATGATGGGAGTAAACTATGGACAAGCTTGTTTTGAAGGTATGAAAGCCTATAAAGACAAAGACGGGCAGGTTTTCCTTTTCAGGCCTGAAAAGAATTTTGAACGTATCAATAAGTCGGCAAAGCGTCTTGCTATGCCTGAGGTAACTGAAGAAATGTTTTTAGACGGATTAAAAGCTTTGGTAGATATGGATAGAGAGTGGATTCCACAGGGGGAAGGAATGTCTCTTTATATCAGACCATTGATTTTTGCTACGGAGGAAGCTTTGAAAGCAAGAGTATCTAATAAATATATGTTTGCCATCGTTGCAACACCAGCGAAGAGCTACTATTCTGAGCCGGTATCTGTAAAAATCTCTGATCACTATTCTAGAGCTGCAAACGGAGGAGTAGGTTCTGCAAAAGCTGCAGGTAACTATGCTGCTTCATTCTATCCGACTCAGTTGGCAATTGAAGAAGGTTACGAGCAAATTATCTGGACGGATGATGCTACTCACGAATATTTCGAAGAGAGTGGTACAATGAATGTATTTGTAAGAATCAACGATACTATTTATACACCTCCAACATCTGAGAAAATCCTTGACGGAGTAACAAGAGACAGTTTCATTCAGTTAGCTAAGAAAAGAGGAATCGAAGTAAAAGTAGAACCAATTCCTGTGAAAACAGTGATTGAAGCTTTGAAGAATGGTTCTCTTAAAGAAGTATGGGGAGTAGGTACGGCAGTGGTAACCACTCAGTTCCAGGCTTTAGGATACCAGGGTGAGAAATTGGCGCTTCCAAGATTATCTGACGAAGAAAGCTTTGCTGCTATTCTTAAGAAAGACTTGGTAGACCTTCAGAACAACCTGTCTGAAGATCCTTTCGGATGGAGAGTTACTGTAGATCATGCTTTAGAAACAGTTTAACAGTAAATAAATAACTATATGAAAGCCGGGTTTTTCCCGGCTTTTTATTTTTCTTAAAAACTAAAATTTAGCTTAAATATTTAAATCACTTTGCGGAAGTTAAGCTGGGATTTCTATTCTCATCAAATTGTTCTTGTAAATACGGGATAAGTTTTGTAATTAATTCGCGAAATGTGTATTTTCGCAGAAGTTTATGAAAAAAATACTCTTCATATCAGTCATAAGCCTGTTGAGCTGCAATAGAAATGCACAGACGGCCCATCCTCCTGTAGGTGGTGTTTTAAGCCAAAAAGATCTGGATGTTTCTAAAAACAGGATGAAAAATCTTAACGCCATAGAAAGAGGCCAGATTCAGGATTGGATCAGTGGTCAGTCTGTGAAGTATTATCCTACGCAGCTTAATTACTGGGTAACGGCGGAAGGTTATGATCAGAGAGAAAGAAGAAAAGACGAATCATTGATTTCTTACTCTTATGATCTGTATGATTTTGACCAGACTAAAATCTATGACCAGTCTTTTGAGAGAAGAGATGCCAAATTCGGGCACTTTGATGAACTGAGAGCTGTGGAGAACGCTTTGCGTTTTATACATGATGGAGAGGAAGTAACGCTTTTGGTACCGTCTTCTTTAGCCTACGGAACTTACGGAGACGAAAAGAAAATAGACAACGACATTCCATTAATCATAAAATTAAAAGCCCTATAATACATGAAATTGTTTAACAAGAATATAATTCTGGCAGCGGCAAGTATCTCGCTGATGAGTTGTACCCCAATTTATAAAAAAATGAACGTAGACAAAGAAACTTACGAAGGTCTTAATGACGGACTTTATGCCAATCTTCAAACTACAAAAGGTAACTTAATTGTAAAGTTTGAGGATAAGAAAGCACCAGTAACTGTAGCCAACTTTATCGGTCTTGCAGAAGGGAAAATCGACAACAAAGCTAAGGCTAAGGGAGTTCCTTACTATGATGGAACTATTTTCCACAGAGTGATCAAAGATTTCATGATCCAGGGGGGAGACCCTAAAGGAACTGGAGCAGGTGATCCGGGATATAAATTCGAGGACGAAAGAAACGACCTTAAACATACAGGAAAAGGTATTCTTTCTATGGCAAACTCAGGACCTAATACAAATGGTTCTCAGTTCTTCATCACTGAAGTTGCTACACCTTGGTTAGACGGAAAACACACCATCTTCGGAAAAGTGGTAAAAGGTAACGATGTAATTGATGCTATTGCTAACGTTGAAAAAGGAGCTCAGGATAAGCCTAAAACAGATATCGTTTTAGAAAAAGTTTCTGTTTTCAGTAAAGGTGACGAGTACAAGCACTACGATGCAGCTAAAACTTTCAACGAGGGAAAAGCTAAAATCGCAGAAAACAACAAAGCCTTCATTGCTAAAGAAGAAGCTGAAAAGAAGAAGAAAGAAGAAGAATTCAAAGCTAACCAGGAGAAATTAGTTGAAAACTTAAAAGCTGGTATGCAAAAAACTGAATCAGGTCTTTACTATAAAATCACAAAAACTGCTGACGGTAAAGCTCCAAAAGCTGGTGATAATGTATCTGTACATTATGCAGGTAAACTGGTAGACGGAACTGAGTTCGATTCTTCATTCAAAAGAAATGAACCGATCGAAATTCCAATCGGAATGGGAAGAGTAATCAAAGGATGGGATGAAGGTATCCTGTTGTTGAAAGAAGGTGAAACTGCTACGTTATTGATTCCGCCAGCAATGGCTTACGGAGAAAGAGGTGCAGGAGGAGTGATCCCGCCAAACTCTTGGTTAGTTTTCGATGTTGAGCTTGTAAAAGTAAAATAATTGAATCTTTTTAAGATATGAAAACCGTTCCGGAAGGGACGGTTTTTTTGTTTATACAAATACCGTAGAAATACGGATTTCAGCAAATGTCAATTACGTCTATCTTTACCCAACACTTATAAGAAACAAAATAAAAAATATGTTTGATCTGAATTACGACCTCATAAAAAAAGAAATTGAGTCAGAAATGTGTGAAGAACACGGTCTGCATCCGGAATTGATTAAAACAGATGAAGGCTTCGGAATAAAAGCCTGTTGTGAACCTTTCAGGGAAAAGATGGTTGAAAAGTCCGGAAAAATAATTGAAGAAGAAACCAAGAAGATTCTTGATGAAATGATGAAGGATCTGTTTAAAGAATAAGTTTTTACGATGTTAAGATAACTTTGTTATCACTAGCTGCTCCGGAGGGGGTGGCTTTTTTTGCTGTAAATATTATTTGTGATCAAAATGAAAAACTGACAACATGTATTTTTATTAATTTAAAAAACCGCCCCAAACAGGACGGTTTTTTTAGTAAAAATTAATTGAAAGTTATATGTTCTCTTATCTTTTCTTCATACTTGTCCCGGACAGGGAACTGATGAATACAAGGCCGAAGCCGATATAAGCGGCAAATGCCGTCAGATATATAATTAAGCTGTTAAAGCTTGGTTTTAAGGCGTATACCAATACAGAAAAGGCAGCAAAACTTAATACGAGCAATAAGCTCCAGATGTTTATTTTTGCAGCATCTTCATTTCTCTTAAAAATCATTTCAAAAAAGTCTCTCATCATTACTTACATTTTAAGGGTTATACATTAATTAATAAGGTAAATGCGCACTCATCACGGTAAAAAGAATAAATTCCTTTACAGGGCTAAGGTTCACGATGACTTTGCCATTTATTTATATCATAATACCGGGCTGAAAGTCCGGGATATTTTTGTTTTTTTGAATCAATAAATGATTCTTGGTTATTGTGATACCAGTTAGATACGGGGTGCAAAATTGCTATGAAAAATCAACGGGGGTTAATTAATCACGAACCCGTATCTGTTACGGCATCGTAGAAAAAAAAGGATTCATATACTAGATATGAATTTGAATCAGTGGAAAAACTGAAAATCCACAGAAAACCTTTTTTCTCATCCTTAGTGTTTTTTTAATTTTTTCTCAATATTTTACATGCTAATATCATGCCAAATTGAAAGTTTCTCGATTAACACTTTGTTTCACGGGATTGATGAAGCTCCTGATGAAGCATGTTTTCATCTATTATTTCCTTAAACAAAGAAAAATTTTCTGTTTTTAAGGTTGAGTTGTCTGAAACAAAGAAAATATTACGGTGAAATTATTTTTTTTAGATTTAAAATACTTTAAAATTATTTAGAACGTGCATCGGGAAATTTAAAAGACCATTAGTAATCTTTAAAACACAAATACCACGAATGGCTTTGCACAAATTCCACAAATCAGATTGGATGTAAAATTAATTGATCAAAAACACAATCATGTGTGTCAATTCAATAAATCAGATGATAACCCGTTCCTATTGAAATAATAAAAAGTCTATAAAAAACAAAAACCGCCTCTAAAGACGGTTTTTTATATTTGTTACCAGTTTTTATCAATCAAGTAGATAATCTGTGTCAAAGCTGTAGCTCCCAATAAAAGCTCTCTTCGGTTCACTTTTTCAAAAGTATCTTCTTCTGTATGGTGAATATCGAAATAACGCTGAGAATCCGGCATCAATTCAGCGGCAGGAATTCCCATATCATGAAGTGGATAAAGGTCTGTTCCGGAAAATCGCTCTTCAAAATTGTAAATTCCATAGGGAAGAAATAGACTTGACCAGGCTTTGATCTGATTTCTTTTGGCATCATCCATATCCAGAGCAATTCCTCTAGGTGCAAAACCTCCGGCATCCGTTTCTATAGCAAAAAGATGTTTTTCATTTTTCTCTTTTACGGTTTTACCATATTGGATTCCGCCTTTTACTCCATTTTCTTCATTGGCGAAGCAGACTACTCTGATGGTGTGGTTGTTCGGAATTCCTAACCTTTTAAAGGTTCTCAGGACCTCAATACTTTGAACAATTCCGGCTCCGTCGTCATGGGCTCCTTCCCCTACATCCCAGGAATCAAGGTGTCCGCCAACAACAATGACACTCTGGTCTTTTTTGCCGGTGATTTCCCCGATGACAGAATGGGAAAGCTTTTCACCTTTCATTCCACAGTTAGAATTAAGTTTAGCAGTGATTTTCTGATTTTTCAGTAAGGTTTCCAGCTCATCTGCGGTAGCGCTTCCGATGGCTACGGCTGGTATTTTGGAGACCTTGTCCTCGTATCGCATTGCTCCCGTGTGAGGCACATCATCAAAAGCTGACGACAGAGATCTGATAATAGCAAACCTGCCTCCTTTTTTAGCTGTTAATGAAGCTGCTGTTGTTCTGTATTTTGCAGCATCACCATATGCTTTGAAAGTCTCTATAAATGACTGACTGAAAGGGTAGTTGAAGAATACAATCTTATCTTTCACTTTTTCAACAGGAAGTTTGTCATATTCTTCCATGGATTTTACCATAATGATTTCTCCTGAAATATCTTTTCCTCCTGTTCCTTCAGAATTTCCTAGGGAAAGCATTTTAAGACTTTTCCATTTTCCGTTAGAGACCTGGATGTGCAGAGATTCCTTTCCTCTTACCCATACCGGGATCATGACTTCCTGAAGCCAGACTTTATCAGCTCCGGCATCACGGAGTTTCTGTGCAGCCCATTGTACAGATTTCTCATAAGCTTCAGATCCGCTTAAACGATGTCCGATATTTTTTGTGAGCTCTCTCAGCTCAGTATATCCTTTTCCATTATTCAGGATTTCTGTAGAAATTTTTCTGAACTGGATAGAATCTTCTTTAGACTGGCCAAAAGCAGCCATTCCAAAAAGCAATAATGAAGTTCCTAGTATCTTTTTCATTGTTACCAATTTTTATCAATCATATAAATAAGTTGTGTCATCACCGCAGAACCAAGTAAGAGTTCTCTTCGGCTGACTTTTTCAAAAGTGTCTTCTTCTGTATGGTGAATATCAAAATAACGCTGCGGATCGGGAACCAGTTCAGCTGTGGGAACTCCCATCTCATGGAGCGGAGCAATATCGGATCCTGAATATTTACCTTCGAAATTATAAACTCCATAAGGTAAAAACAGGTTAATCCAGCTTTTGATTTGGTTTCTTTGAGGATCATTCATTTCCAGGGAAATTCCCCGTGGTGAAAAACCTCCGGCATCCGTTTCTATGGCGAAAAGATGTTTTTCGTTGTTTTCTTTGGTAATTTTGCCATATTCTTTTCCGCCTTTTGTTCCGTTTTCTTCGTTGGCAAAACAGACCGCGCGAATGGTATGGTTGTTTTGTATTCCTAATTTTTTAAATGTTCTCAAGACCTCGATACTTTGCACAATTCCGGCTCCGTCATCATGAGCGCCTTCCCCTACATCCCAGGAATCAAGGTGACCGCCAACAACAATAACGCTCTGGTCTTTTTTGCCGGTGATTTCCCCGATTACAGAATGGGAAAGCTTTTCACCTTTCATTCCACAGTTGGAGTTAAGTTTGGCCGTTACTTTCTGTTTTTTCAACAGCATTTCCAGTTCATCAGCAGAAGTATTTCCAATGGTAATAGCCGGTATTTTTGAAATGTTTTCATCATAGCGCATATTGCCTGTGTGAGGAACATCGTCAAAAGCGGAAGAAAGTGACCGGATGATAGCAAATTTCCCTCCTTTTTTAGCTGTTAATGAAGCGGCAGTTCTTCTGTAAGCGCCTGCTTCACGATAAGAAATAAAGGTTTGTACATTCCCCTGATTAAAAGGGTAGTTGAAGAACACAATCTTATCTTTTACTTTTTCTGCAGGAAGTTTATCATATTCTTCAAGCGATTTTACCATGATGATTTCTCCTGAGACATCTTTTCCGTTTGTACCTTCGGAATTTCCGAGAGAAAGCATTTTAAGACTTTTCCATTTTCCGTTCGAGGCCTGGATGTGCAGAGATTCTTTTCCTCTTACCCATACCGGGATCATGACTTCCTGAAGCCAGACTTTATCAGCTCCGGCATCACGGAGTTTCTGTGCAGCCCATTGTACAGATTTCTCATAAGCTTCAGAACCGCTTAAACGATGTCCGATATTTTTTGTGAGCTCTCTCAGCTCAGTATATCCTTTTCCATTATTCAGGATTTCTGTAGAAATTTTTCTGAACTGGATAGAATCTTCTTTAGACTGGCCAAAAGCAGCCATTCCAAAAAGCAATAATGAAGTGCCTAGTATCTTTTTCATACTACCAGTTTTTATCAACCATAAAAATCATTTGTGTAATGGCTACTGCTCCGAGAAGTAATTCTCTTTTGTTCACTTTGTCAAAAGTATCCTGTTCAGAATGGTGGTAATCGAAATATCTCTGTGTATCTACCACCAGCTCTGCTAAAGGAATGTCGAGTTTTTTTAAAGGTGAAATATCCTGAATAGCCTCTGTTTGGTCGAAATCATAAACACCATAAGGAAGAAAATATTCTTTCCATGGATAAATCAATCTTCTTCTTTGAGGTGACATATCAAGAGAAAATCCTCGTGGAGAATAGCCTCCGGCATCTGTTCCTAGGGCAAAAATGTGTTTTTCATCTCTCTTTTTTACAAAAGCGGCATACATCTCACGGCCCTGGCCTCCGTTTTCACTGTTGGCGTACAAAACTACGCGGATGGTGTGGTTATTTTCGTATCCAAGTGCCTTCAGTGTTCTTAAAACTTCAATACACTGAACCACACCTGTTCCATCATCAATGGCACCTTCACCAAAATCCCACGAATCAAGCTGAGCACCTAAAACAATGACTTTAGAATCTTTTTTGCCTTGAATTTCAGCAATAATATTTGGATTTGTAATATCACCTTTTGATTCGGCAGTCATGTTGATTTTAGCAGTGACTTTTTGCTTTTTTATTATTTTTTCCAACTCATCTGCGGATCTTACTCCAATGGATAAAGCAGGTATTTTAATTTTATCATCGGGTTCGTAGTAAATCATTTTGGCATGAGGAGTATCATCATTAGCTGTTGTCAGTGATCTTATAATTAATGCTTTTGCGCCTGTTTTAGCAATGATGGAAGCAGAAATTAATTTTGATTTTGCAGTCTGCAGATAAGAATCACTTGTATTGATAGTTTTCGGGTCCATAGGAACATTCACGAAAACGATCTTGTCTTTTAACTGGCCTATGGACATTGCATTAAGCTCTGAAGTGGAATTAATTAGAACAACTTCACCTGTCAGGTCTTTTCCGCCTGTTCCTTCAGAGTTTCCAAAAGAAAGCATTCTGATATTTTTCCAGTCTCCATTTCCCACTTTTATCTGCAAAGATTCTTTTCCTCTGATCCAGACAGGTGCTTTGGCTTCTTGTCTCCAGATCATATCAATACCTATTTCCTTGAACTTTTTTTCAGCCCATTCTACGGCTTTTGTATAGCCGGGAGTTGCGCTGAAACGTGACCCGATTCCTTTCGTAAGTTCTCCAAGATTATCATAAGCCTTACCATTGGTCATGATTTCATCTGAGATTTTTCTGAATTCATCATGATAATTGAATTTGGCAAGTGTTGTTTTTTTTGCCGGACTTTTTTGTGGCTTTTTTTGAGAAAATAAAAATCCACTCAAAAAGAGTGGAAGTATAATGAATATTTTTTTCATTTTTTATTTACCTTTCTTTTTCCTTTGATAAAAGTAGGGAAAAAATGGGAATTTATTAAGGTTTCATATCGTACATTACCAGGGCTGTAATCAATTTTGGTTCAATAAATGTACATTTTGGAGGCATGCTTAATCTTAAATCCGAAATTTTAATCATGTCATTAAAACTTACAGGATAAATTCCGAAACCAACTTTACCTTCGCCACTGTCTACTTTTTCTTTTAAAAGATTGATTCCGTTGATATTGGATGTTCCTTTTACATAAGAAATAAGCTCAGAGCTGTCCGGATCTTCAATTTTCAGGATATTTTTGAAAATATACTTGTCAATAAGGTGGTGATCCAGGTTATCAAGAGACATTTCCTTGGAACGGAGATCGTGCTTCACATGAAGAGAATAGAACTTCCCATCCATATACATTGAAATATGGAATTTCTGAGAAGGGTAGTAGGAGGTTTCTCCTTTTTCATGGATAAGGAAATAATGTTCAAGTTCCTTCAGAAAAGCTTCGGGAGAAATACCATTCAGATCATGTAAGATTCTGTTATAATCATGAATTTTAATAGACTGATTGGAAACAATAAAACTGTAGACAAAGTTGTAAAGCTCAGTACCGTTATGTTTTTTGTTTTTTTCTTTGTGATATTTAGCATTTATTGCTGTAGAGCCAATTCTGTGGTGTCCGTCAGCAATATAAAATGAATCAATCTGATCAATCACTTCTTTAAACTGCTGTAGTTTCAGGCGGTTGTCTATTCTCCAGATTTTGTGTCTGATACCAATGGTATCCACATGGTTGAAGATAGGGACGTTTTTTTCCTCATGATTCATCAGCAGCTCAATTTTTGAGTTGGCAGGATAGGTAAGCAATACAGGTTCTGCCTGTAGGTTTACTTTTTCAAGATAATGGGCCAGTTTTTCTTTTTTCTGAGGAATGGTACTTTCATGTCTTTTGATTTTTCCATTCCAGAAATCTTCAATACTTGCTAATCCCAGAAGTCCTCTGAACACCTGTTTGTTGGGGTAGATCTGCTCATAAAGATAGTAGGCTGAATTGTCCTGGACCAATTTCTTCTCGTCCAGAAGTTCTTCAAATGTAGAACGGATCTTTCGCAGGTTCCGGTCAATATCTTTAGATTTACTTACAACATATGGTTTGATCATATTGATGTAAGTATTTTCAACTTGAGCCTTCTCTGTGATCTCTTCCTGGGTAAAATTATCCAGTGGATGGGTAGGGAAGGTGCTCTCGAAGTCTCTATGAGGTCTTATTCCACGGAAAGGTTTAAAAACAGGCATATTTATCTTATAGTTTCTTTTTGTAGCTTAATAATTTGTTCTGCAAGTTCGATACCGATTTTTTCCTGAGCATCTACTGTATTTCCTCCAACATGCGGAGAAAGAGATAGTGCAGGGTTCATCAGTAAAGGAAGCTCCGGGCTTGGTTCGTTTTCAAAAACGTCTAATGCAGCTCCGGCTACTTTCCCTGACTCGATAAAATCAATCAGTGTCACTTCATTGATGACACCTCCTCTTGCAGTATTTACAATATAGACCCCGTCTTTCATTTTTTCAAACTGAGGGGTGTCTATAATATATTCATTCGTTTTCGGCGTATTGATGCTGATGAAGTCTGCATCTTTCAGGAATGCATCCATATCATTGGTGGAAGTGATTTCAAAGTTGACAGACTGTCCGTCAAAGAAATTCAGGGTTAGAACTTCTGTTTTAGGGCTTCTTGTAAGAACAGTTATTTTCATTCCTAAAGAAATTCCTATTTTTATGACTTCCTGACCAATACTTCCAAAGCCGATTACTCCTAATGTTTTCCCTGAAAGTTCATACGCATTACTGAATGACTTTTTCATAGCGCTGAAATGAGTATCTCCTTCCAAAGGCATCAGTCTGTTGGATTCGTGAAGGAATCTTGCCAGGGAAATGAAATGTCCGAAAACTAATTCTGCCACTGATTTTGAAGATGCCGTAGGAGTATTGATTACTTTAATACCCTTGCTTTTGGCATATTCCACATCAATGTTGTCCATCCCGATACCGCCTCTTCCAATGATTTTAAGGCCGGGACATGCGTCAATCAGATCTTGTCTCACTTTTGTTACACTTCTTACAAGAAGAACGTCCACATTATTATCGTTGATAAAATTAATAACGTGATCCTGAGCCACTCTATTGTCCAGGATTTCTATTCCGGCTTCTTTTAAAGCATTTTCTCCTGCTTTTGAGATTCCATCGTTAGCTAAAACTTTCATGAGTTATTTGATTTAAAGATTGAAAAATATGAATATTTCAAAATTTTAAAAC
This sequence comes from Chryseobacterium sp. MA9, assembly GCF_024399315.1. Taxonomy (NCBI): domain Bacteria; kingdom Pseudomonadati; phylum Bacteroidota; class Flavobacteriia; order Flavobacteriales; family Weeksellaceae; genus Chryseobacterium; species Chryseobacterium sp. MA9. The sequence goes on from NZ_CP075170.1 coordinate 551,564, forward strand.
TGAGGCGCAAATTAATAAATTTAAATTAACTGCTTTTCAATCTTTCAATCTTTGAATTTTTAATGCTTTAATTATTTGATTGACTTCATTACATCCACCAAAACCTGTACACTTTCAATAGGTAAGGCATTGTATAAGCTTGCTCTGTATCCGCCCAGGCTTCTGTGTCCGTTTAATCCACTGATTCCTGCAGCTTTCCATGCGTTATCAAATTCTTCTTTCTTGCTTTCATCTGTAATTTTGAAAGAAACATTCATCAATGAACGGTCTTCTTTTACGCAGAAAGTTTCGAATAACGGATTGCTGTCGATTTCATCATATAAAAGCTTGGCTTTTGCTTCGTTTCTCTGCTCTGCAGCAGCAATTCCTCCGTTTTTTTCAAGATACTGAAGGGTAAGTAAAGAAGCATATACAGGGAATACCGGTGGCGTATTGTACATGGATTCTTTAGCGATATGCTGAGAGTAATCCAGGATAGAAAACATATTCTCTCTTCCTGTTTTACCAAGGATTTCTTTTTTTATCACTACTAAAGTAACTCCTGCAGGTCCCATATTCTTCTGAGCACCGGCATAGATCAGATCAAATTTGGAAAAATCGAGCTGTCTTGAAAAAATATCAGAACTCATATCACAAACCATTAGTGTATCCACTTCTGGGAAAGACTTCATTTGAGTTCCATAAATTGTGTTGTTGGAAGTACAGTGGAAATAATCGTATTCCGCACCTACAGTATAATCTTTAGGAATAAAAGAATAATTTTCTTCTTTTGAAGAACCTACTACATCTACTGTTCCTACTTTTTTTGCTTCTTTGATGGCTCCGGCTGCCCATGTTCCTGTATCCAGGTAAGCTGCTTTTCCACCTACTTTCATCAGGTTGTAAGGAACCATTGCAAACTGCAGGCTGGCACCTCCACCTAAATAAAGTACTTCATAATCATCACCAAGATTCATCAGTCTTTTTACAATTGCACGCGCTTCGTCCATTACAGCAACGAAGTCTTTACTTCTGTGAGAAATTTCAAGAAGAGACAATCCGATACCATTAAAGTCCAGGATAGCCTGTGCTGATTTTTCAAATACCTCTTGTGGTAAAATACATGGTCCTGCGCTGAAGTTGTGCTTTTTGTTCATATTTTTATTTTTTGGTTGCTTCCGGACTGTATAATCCTTCAGCTTTATTTTTGGTTAAATTGAATTTTGGACAAAAAAACCGCCTCACAGATGATGAGACGGAAATTTTTTATTCGCCGTGTAAGAATGCTTTTTTATTAAGCAGAGATTCTTCAGATTCTACGTGATCCTCGTCAGGAACACAACAGTCTACAGGACATACAGCCGCACACTGTGGTTCTTCATGGAATCCTTTACATTCTGTACATTTATCTGTTACAATGAAATATACATCATCACTTACAGGTTCCTGTGGTGCATCTGCATCTACAGTAAGTCCCGACGGCATTGTTATTGTACCTTGAAGAGCCGTACCGTCAGAAGCTTTCCAATCTACAGCTCCTTCATATATTGCATTGTTTGGACATTCCGGTTCGCAAGCCCCGCAATTAATGCATTCATCAGTTATTTTAATAGCCATCGCTAATTTTTTTTAAATTTGCACAAAATTACAAAATATTCCCCAATTTTAAAGTAATTATGAATACCGAAAATCAAGTTTTAGGACTTATTAAATTAAGTGATTATATAAAAGCGTTTTTAGCGAAGAAACCGGAGGATCACAATGAAGATGATGTTGATATTGAATTATTGTTGAAAAGGTCTGAAATAGAGAACCCGTGGTTTACTATTGATAATCAGAAATTTGCTTTGCAGCAGTGGGCAGATCTTTTGACTGAAGAAAATATCAAGAAGTGGCTTGGAAATTATTCAATCTCTAAAATATCAAAAAGAGTTGGACTTATTTTAGCCGGAAATATTCCTTTGGTAGGATTTCATGATGTGATGTCTGTTGTTTTGGGCAATCATATTCCTGTTATTAAACTGTCTTCAAAGGATAAGCGCATGATTCCGTTTTTATTAAAGAAATGGAATGAATTTTCCAATGAGAGTGTAGTGTTTGAATTTGTAGAAAGATTAGAAAATTTTGATGCAGTTATTGCTACAGGAAGCAATAATACAGCCAGATATCTGGAATATTATTTTAAAAATCATTTAAGCATTATCCGTAAGAACAGGACTTCTGTTGCGGTGTTGAAAGGTGATGAAACGAATGAAGAACTGGAGCTGCTGGCAAAAGATATTTTCCAGTATTTTGGGCTTGGATGCCGAAATGTGACGAGAATTTTTATTCCGCAGGATTTTGTCATTGACAGATTGTTTGAAAGCTTCTTAGAATTCCAGGATATTATCAATCATAATAAGTATGCCAATAACTATGATTATAATAGAGCGGTTTATCTTTTGAACCAGGACAAATTCTGGGATAATAACTTTGTGATGCTGAAAGAAGATGATAAACTGTTTAGTCCGCTTTCCGTAATCAATTTCAGCAGATATGAGTCTTTGGATGATGTGAAAACTTTTATTGCTGAAAATGAAGAAAATATTCAGTGTATAGTAGCAAAAGAAGAGATCGGGCTGAATGCGATTTCATTTGGTGAAGCGCAAAATCCAGGGCTTGATACCTATGCGGATAACGTGGATACAATGAAATTTTTAGAACTGGTCTGATTTTCGTATCTTCCATCACTTATTTCACCAGATAACAAAAATGAATACTATGAAAAAATTATTGCTGGGACTTGCTCTTGTGGGCGGACAGTTGGTGTTTGCTCAGAAGACGGGTGTGAAGGTTGAGAACAGTCAAAAGAAAGAGCAGCCAGCTGCTATAAGTAAGGAGAAAGTAAGTCTTTACAATGACAACTTTCTTAAGTTTGTTGAGGCTTTACAAGCTTCTGACCGTACGGCAATTGATGGATTACTTTCTGAGAAGGTAAAGGAAATTGTGACGGATAATGTTCTTAAAAAGGTCAAAGATGGCATTGACCCAAATAAAAAGCTTGAAATCTTAAAAGCAGGATATTATAAAACAATGGATGGTACCAATCATCCAAGTATTAAATATAAATATGCAGGAGAATCATCTTCCAAAGAGGCCATTACGGCTGTATTTGAAGATGACGGGAAAATTCTGGGTGTACTGCCTGCGAAATAAGATTAAAAATTTATTTTCGATTAACAACTAAAAAAATATTAACTATGATGACAGATGTTTTAGTCGCTCATTCCTCAGAAGTGGAGAAGGCGAGTTTTTACAAGAAGACGTATTTGCATGTTGCTTTATCTATTCTTGCATTTATTGGGGTTGAAACTATATTATTGAAAACTGTTCCGGCAGAACTTATTGCAATGATGTTTGGTCAGAGATATATCTGGTTACTGATTATTGGAGTTTTTTGGCTGGCTTCTGTTTTAGCTTCCAAATGGTCTCTTTCACAAAGTAAATCTACCCAGTATTTAGGGTTAGGATTTTACATCTTGCTGGAAGCGATTATCTTTATGCCTCTGCTTTTTATTGCAATCAATATGACAGGTGGAACAAATGTGATCTTCCAGGCTGCTACTTTAACTATTGCGATGTTTGCAGGTATTTCTGCAGTGGCGTTTACTTCTAAAAGAGATTTTTCTTTCTTAAGAAATATCATTGTAATTGGTGGATTCATTTCAATCGGGCTGATTGTAGCAGGAATGATTTTTGGTTTTAACCTTGGATTATGGTTCTCCGTAGGAATGGTACTTTTAGCTTCTGCTACTATTTTATATCAGACAAGTAAGTTAAAAGACTCTTATGGAACGAACCAGTATGTAGGAGCTGCGTTACAGCTTTTTGCTTCTATTATGCTTCTTTTCTGGTATATTCTGAGTATTTTGATGAGCAGAAGAAACTAATTGATAAGTTGATTTTATCTTTTAAAATAATAGTCCCGGTGATATTTTCATCGGGATTTTTTTTAACACAAATGTAAATAAATGGTTTCACAGATAGCACAAATTCAATAGAAATGGGCTTTAGTTGAAACTCATAACGATTTTAAAGTTGTTTTTATAGCTAAAGATTTTACAGATCAGATAGTTGCGTGTATTTATTTGTGTCATTTGTGAAACCATTTGTGTTATTTGTGGTTTGGGAATTTAAACCCAAAAAATCCTGATGAAAATATCACCGGGATTTTAATTGGTTATTCTTTACAATTTTTCATGCAACTTCCAGCCTCATATGACCCGTTAAAGTCCTTTGAAGTACATTTTACAGTTGAAATAAAAGATTCTTAAAGAATAGAAAAAGTATAGTGATGAGGAAAACCTCTGGTATTGTATATTTTGTGTTTTTACAGTCTTTTGATTAAAAATAATCGCAAGATGTTATTTGTCAATTGATCCTAAAACCTTCTGGGCAAAAGAGTTTAAAGCATCTTTTTCACTCATTCCGTTCTGTACGTTGGCGTGAACTTCTAAAGCTCCGCAAATGTTGGTGATCAATTCTCCTGCAACATTTAAGTCTTCTTCGCTTGTTCCTCTGAATTCGCAGAAACTTTCCAGTACCTCTAATGTTTTTTCAAGGTTTTCAGGAGTCTGATTCTGATAAAACTGTCTGATTACGGGTAATTTCATTATGCTAATTCGTTAAAAAGGTTAATTAAACTTTCTGTCTGGTTAGATTGAACCTGGTTAACCAATTCACCGTTTTTAAAGATGGCGAAAGTAGGTAAGTTGTCTACTTTTGCTAATTTTCTGCTTTCAGGAAGTTTTTCAGCATCTACATATAAAAATGGGATCGTATCATTTTCAGATGCTAATTTTTTGAATTTCGGCTTCATGATTCTGCAGTTTCCGCACCATGTTGCACCATATTGAACAACTACTTTTTCGTTGTCGTTAACTATATTTTGTAATGTATCTTCGGTTAATTCTGTGTACATAGGTTAAATTTTAAGAATTAAAATTTAACAATGTAACAATTTAATAGTGTATCAATATACCAATAAAAAACATCTATTGCTACAACGATACATTGTTACATTGTTAAATTACTAGATTGTTAAATTGAATTAGTTCTTAGCTAAGTATTCTGCTGTAGAAGTTCTGTCAGCTTTCATTGCATCTTTTCCTTCTTCCCAGTTTGCAGGACATACTTCACCATGTTTTTGAACGTGTGTGTAAGCGTCGATTAATCTTAAGAATTCTTTTACGTTTCTTCCAAGAGGCATATCGTTTACCGCTTCGTGGAAGATTTTTCCGGTTTCGTCGATAAGGTAAGTAGCTCTGTAAGTTACGTTAGAACCTGTGAAAACTTCGTTTCCATCCTCATCATATTCGAAATCCTGATCAACAATTCCTAATGTATTTGCCAATTGTCTGTGAGTATCAGCTAAAAGTGGGTAAGTTACTCCTTCGATACCTCCGTTATCCTTTGGAGTGTTCAACCATGCGAAGTGTACTTCGTTTGTATCACAAGATGCACCAATTACTTTAGTGTTTCTTTTTTCGAATTCACCTAAAGCCTCCTGAAAAGCGTGAAGCTCAGTAGGGCATACAAAAGTGAAATCTTTAGGGTACCAGAATAAAAGAACTTTTTGCTGGTTGTTTACTGCTTCATCAAGGATGTTGATTTTTAGATCGTCACCCATTTCAGACATTGCGTCAATTGTTAAATTTGGGAATTTTTTTCCTACTAAAGACATAATTTTCTGTTTTTATATTTAAATTTCTATTGCAAAGATATGAAAGATTCATCTATCGAACAAACTAAAAGCGATAAATAAAATCTATAATTGTTTTTAATGTGTTATTAAATAAAAAAGCCCTGAGAACAGGGCTTTTAGTTTATTTTAGTAACCAAATATTTCAGTTAAATTAAGTTTTTTTACTTCACCTAGTTTCTTCATATCGGCCTCATTCACTTTATCTTGAGAAGCCACAAGACAGTATGTGTAGTTTTTATTCTTCATTTCCTTATCATGGAAAGAATTGATATCTGTGAAAGACAGTTTTGGTGCCTGTTCGTAGACATTCTTTCTCATGTCAAAACTGTTTCCAAGTTTTTGAGATTTCAGATAAGAGAAGATAATTCCGTCCTGAGTGATTCTTTCAGAAGCAATCGATTTTTTCAATCCACTTTTTGCTGTTTCGAATAACTGCTCAGATTTTGGAAGAGTTGTTAAAAGCTCATTCATAGCCGTTGTAGACTCGTTGAATTTGTCTGCCTGTGTTCCTACATACGCCATAATCATATCCTTATCTGTCTTCTTGCTAGGAAGTGCAAAATAAGAATATGTAGAGTAGGCCAGTGCCTTAGATTCTCTGATCGTCTGGAAAACAATAGATCCCATTCCGCCTCCGAAGTAGTTGTTGAACAAACTTACGGTAGGAGTTGTGGAAGGATTGTACTGGTCAGAATTTCTTACCCAGAAAACTTCTGCCTGCACCATGTCATAATGAGCAAATAATACTTTGTTTTTATCAGTAGGGATCTGAGCGAAAGTTTTAGACTTAGGAAGATCTTTCAGTGCTGCAGGAAGTTTGTGTACGGGTTTTAAAGATGCTACTACTTCGTTTCCTGATTTCGGACCGTAATACAGTACTTTATGTTTGAAATTGAAGAGGTCGTGAAGCACATTAATAAGATCTTCAGCTTTTAATGCATCAAGTTCAGCATCGCTCAGCACATTGTTGAAAGGATTCTGTGCTCCATACTGTGCGTAACTTCTCAGTCCGGCCATAATGGTTCCTTTGTTTTGTTTCGCGTTTGCTCTGGCTTTCTTCAGTCTTGTTTTGTAAGCATCAAGAGCCCCTTGATCTGCCTGGCAGTTTTTAATCAGATCTTCAAATAAAGCAATCGTTTTATCGAAGTTTTCATTTAAACCTTCAAGAGAGACATAAGTTTCTTCATTTCCTGCCCCTACATTGAAGCTTGAAGCAAGTTTGTAGAATTCTTTACTGATTACTTCTGAAGATTTGTCTTTAGTTCCTAAATACTGAAGATATTCTGCAGCTATAGGAAGAATTTTGTTATTCCATTTTCCTGAATCAAAGTGATAATACATTCTGAACAGCGCATTGTCTGTATTTTTTACAGAAAGTACGTCTACATCAGCTAGTTTGTTTTTAGCGATGTCTTTATCGTAATTTAACCATACCGGAGCAATTGGGTTTTCAGGCATTTCATCAATCTTCTTAAGGAAAGGAGACTGGTCTTCTCTGTTAACGGAAACCGGTGTGATGGTTGGTTTATCAACTTTTACAATGCTTTTATCTTCACCTTTTCTTTTGTAAACTGCAACGTAGTTGTTATTCTGAAGATATTTGGATACGAAATCCATGATGTCTTTCTTTGTAAGCTTGGAAATTTCATCAACATATTCTAACGATGCTTTGTGGTCAATATCCGAAGTGAATTCATCCATCAGAATACTTGCTCTTGATGAATATTTTTCATCCTTCTGAATAATACCTTTCTTTTCGTTATTTACGATAGATTGAATAAGATCATCAGAAAATTCTCCTTTTCTTAATTTATCAATCTCCTGAAGAAGAAGATTTTTTACTTCATCCAGAGACTGTCCTTCAGTTGGTTTTCCTTGTAAAAGTAATACTGAATAATCTTTTAAAGCATAAGAACCTGCATATGCTCCCAGTAACTTTTGTTTTTTTACCAGATCAAGGTCAATTAATCCTGCCTGTCCGTTGGTAAGCATATTTCCAACAAGGTTCAGCATTCTTGCATCTTTCGTAGATGCTCCCGGGAATCTGAAACCAAGCATTACATTTTCAGGATTTGGTCCTACAACTTCTTTTACAATCGGAGATGTAATTGCTTTTTCCTGTCCTATTTTATATTCAGGAATAGCTTTAGGCTTCATGTATGAGAAAGCCTTGTCGATCTTTGCAATTACTTCATCCGGGTTAAAGTCTCCGGACATAATGATTCCCATGTTGTTGGGAACATAATAATTGTTATAGTATTCTCTGATAGCGTGTAGAGAAGGGTTTTTTAAGTGTTCAATGGTTCCGATGGTTGTTTGCTTTCCATAGTTGTTGTTAGGGAAAAGGTTGGCAAACATCGTATCAAAGACTTTATCTCCATCATCATCAAGAGATCTGTTTTTTTCTTCATATACAGCTTCAAGCTCAGTATGGAAAAGTCTCAAAACCGGTTCTCTGAATCTTTCAGCCTGTACTGCAAGGAATTTGTCAAGAACGTTGGCGGGTACATCTTCTGTGTACACCGTCTGTTCAAAGGAAGTGAAGGCATTGGTTCCGTCAGCTCCCATACCAGCCATCATTTTGTCATATTCATTCGCAATTGCATATTTGGCAGCTTCTCCTGAAACTCTGTCAATCTCTTTGTAGATCTCTTTTCTTTTAGCTTCGTCCTTCGTTTGGTTGTACTTTTCGTAAAGAGCGTCAATCTGGTCTAAAAGAGGTTTTTCTTTCGCCCAGTCTTTAGAACCAAACTGATTGGTTCCTTTGAAAAGCATATGCTCCAGATAATGGGCAAGACCTGTGTGATCTGCAGGATCGGTTTTACTTCCTGCCTTTGTGGCAATATACGTTTGTATCCTTGGGTCCTTATTTGTAGGGCTCAGGATAACTGTTAATCCGTTCTTTAAGGTATAATACCTTGCTGAAGTAGGATCATTGGTAACGTATTTGTACTTGTAGCCATTAGAATTTCCTTCTTTCCACTGGAAATCCTGGCCAAAAGCATATCCTGCAAAACTTGCTGCGGCAATACTGGTTGCGATGGTTAGTTTTTTTAACAGATTCATTGCTGTTGTGCTTTATTTTTGGTTATTAGTTTGCTAATTGAATTGTTCCAATAAATTTTTGATTCGTTTCATAGCTTCTCTCAAATCTTCCTCAGAAGCTGCGTAAGAGAATCTGATACATTCCGGACTTCCGAAAGAGAATCCGCCAACACAGCCTACATGAGCATTTTCCAGAAGGAACATGGCAAAGTCGTCAGAGTTCTTAATTTCGGTTCCATTCAGGTTTTTTCCGATATAGTGCGAAATATCCGGGAAGAAATAGAATGCTGCTTTAGGAAGCAATACTTTAAATCCTGGGATTTCTTTGATCAGTTCATACACAAGATCTCTTCTTTCTTTGAAAGCATCAATCATATATCTGTATTCAGAAGGGTCTGTTTTCAATGCAGTAATAGATGCTCTCTGTGCCATAGTGTTGGCCCCGCTGGTCATCTGTCCCTGTACTTTTTCACAAGCTTTTGCCAGCCATTCCGGGCATGCAGAATATCCGATTCTCCATCCTGTCATTGCAAATGCTTTTGACATTCCGTTGATTACCGCTGTCTGTTCATATACTTCAGGAAACTGTGCGATAGAAGTTGTTTTTGTTTCGTAATTGATATACTCGTATATCTCGTCAGAAATTATTGTCACCTGAGGATATTTGGCGATAACTTTTGCGATGGATTTTAATTCGTCGTAAGTATAATAGCCGCCTGACGGATTACATGGAGAGCTGAAAAGTACTGCTTTTGTTTTCTCTGTAATAGCTTCTTCAAGCTGTTCTGCTGTCACTTTAAAGTCTGTTAAATAAGATGTAGGAAGCATTACGGAAGTTCCGCCCATCATTTTTACCATTTCATCATAGCTTACCCAATAAGGAGCTGGAAGAAGAACTTCATCACCATCATTGATAATGGATGCAAGAACATTCAGAATAGCTTGCTTAGCACCATTTGAAACACAGATCTGGGTAGGTTTGTACTCCAGGTTATTATCTCTTTTTAATTTGTAAGCAATAGCCTCACGCAGTTCCAGAAATCCGGGTACAGGAGAGTAGTGGCTGTAGTTTTGGTTGATGGCATCAAAAGCTGCCTGTTTGATATTGTCCGGAACATCGAAATCCGGTTCACCAAGAGTTAAGCTGATCACATCTATTCCGCTGGCTTTCATTTCTCTGGCCTTGTTTGACATTACAAATGTCTGTGAGTATCCTAATCTTTTTACTCTATCTGAAAGTTTGTCCATCTATTTTTTGAATTTTAACAAATATATAATAAAAACGTTTTGCAGGAATAATAAAAATGGAGCTAGTTTGAAGATTTTTGTCAGGTTTTGATCAATTGTATTCTGTTACGAAATCATTATGCTTTTTTGCAATTGGGCAAATGTCAATCTGTAAAGAGGATAATTCATCATAAAAAATGACTTCTGAGACTCAGGGTTTTGTATCTTTAAACAATCTAAGACCTGTCCTATGAAATATTCCCTTTTTTTATTGCTGATTTCCTGTGCTGCTTTCTCTCAGAAATATTCAAAAGATGATGAAGTGAGAAAATATGTTACGCAGGTAAATGAAGATTCATTAAAATCATACATCGGTAAGCTGGTAAGTTTTGGAACCAGACACACTTTAAGTACAACAGATAATCCAAAACAGGGGATAGGAGCAGCAAGAAACTGGGTTATTAAAAAATTCAATGATTATGCAAAAAATTCCGGAGGCAGAATGGAGGTGTACCTTCAGCAGGAAGATATTCAACCGGATGGGAAAAGAGTTGATAAACCAGTAAACCTGGGAAACGCCGTTGCTTTTCTGAAAGGTACAGATCCCAATGACAAAAGAATCTTTTTGATTGGCGGGCATCTTGACTCAAGGGTGACGGATGTGATGAACAGAACTTCCACGGCCCCCGGAGCCAATGATGATGGCAGTGGAGTAAGTGCTGTGATTGAATCTGCAAGGATATTAAGCAGATCTTCATTTCCGGCCTCTATTATCTTTGTGGCTTTTTCGGGGGAAGAGCAATCCTTGCTGGGATCTAAACAATTGGCAGAAAAAATTAAAAGAGAAAATTTACAGCTGGAAGCCGTCCTGAATAATGATATGATTGGCAATCCTAAAGCCGGAGAAACAGGAGAAATCAATACCCGTACACTCCGTGTATTCAGTGAAGGCCTGCCATATAAAGATTTAGACAAAAAGGCAATGACGATCAGGAATCTGGGTTTTGAAAATGACAGCGAATCCAGACAGTTGGCAAGATATATCAAAGAAATTACAGAACAATACGTCAAAGGACTTGAAATAAAACTGATGTACAGAAATGACAGGTTTTTGCGTGGAGGAGATCATACCAGCTTTGTTAATAACGGATTTCCTTCCGTAAGATTGACTGAGTACTATGAGAATTATGACCATCAGCACCAGGATATAAGAGTGGAAAATAATAAACAATACGGTGATCTTCCGGAATTTATTGATTTTAAATACCTGAAAAAGAATGTGGCTGCCAATATTGCAGTACTGGCCAATCTTGCGAAATCTACTGCAAAACCAGAGAAAGTGGAAATGGACGTTAAGGAATTGACGAATTCTACAACGCTTCATTGGGAGAAACCAAAATCAGGAACTCCTGCAGGATATTACGTGCTGGCAAGGGAAACAGACAGCCCGATATGGCAGAAAAAAATGTTTACGACAGAGCTTTCCATCAAAGTTCCGCTTTCCAAAGACAATTATATTTTTGCGGTACAGACAGTCAGCCAGTCCGGGAACCTGAACGTTCCTGTAATTCCGGGTATTGCGAAGTGATGACCTCTGCTGGAAAACAAGGATCTGGGCCTGCCGGGAAAAGTAGATTTGAATACAAGAGAAATAAAACTTATTTTTGCGGTTTATAATAATTCACATGTCTGCATCGTTACTATTAAAATATTTCCCGGATCTTACTGAAAAACAGATAGAACAGTTCTCGCAATTGGAAAATCTGTACAATGAATGGAATGAAAAGATCAACGTAATTTCCAGAAAAGATATGGAATCGCTGTATGAAAAGCATATTCTGCACTCTTTGGGAATTGCAAAAGTGATGGAATTTGCACCGGGAACTAAGGTTTTGGATATCGGAACCGGAGGAGGTTTTCCGGGAATTCCTTTGGCGATCCTGTTTCCTGAAACAGAATTCACTCTGATTGATTCTATCGGTAAAAAAATCAGTGTGGTACAGGCTGTAGCAGAAGGTGTAGGATTGACGAATGTAACGGCTATCCACGGAAGAGCAGAAAAACTGAAAGAAAAATTCCACTTTGTAGTCAGCAGAGCAGTAACCCAGATGCCGGAATTTTTAAGATGGCTGAAAGGGAAGTTTGAAAAAGAACAGTTTAACCCTAAACATAACGGTATTTTATATTTAAAAGGCGGTGATCTTGCAGAAGAACTGGCCGGAATTAAATGTGAAATATTCAACCTTAAACACTATTTTGATGAAGAATTTTTTGATACTAAAAAAGTAGTTTATGTATCAAAAGGTAATTTTAATTCCTGATTTTTATGTAAATAAGGAATAATTTTTGCTAATATTTGTTAATAATCAGAAAATTAAAGGTTATGAAAAAACTTTTAAATATTGGATTTTCAGTATTACTGTTTGGCGGGCTTCTGGTTTCGTGTAATGATGACGATTACCATACAATCGAATCTATTGATAAGATCAAAATAGACAGCGTAAAAATTGTCAATGATACTATGGACGTCTTTGCGATACAGAGCATAAAGACTTATTCCACCTATCCGTCTCATTGTGATGGCTTTTACGGCTATGATTATATTTACAATACTAATCTTGAAAGAACAGTTACTTCCTACAAATATATCACAAACGGACCTTGTACGCAGGGAAGTTATGTAGGAGCCAATCAGATCAACTTCAGCCCGCAGAGAAAAGGAACCTATACTTTTAAATTCTGGAACGGAGGAAATAACTGGATTACGAAAACAATTGTGGTAGAATAATGAGATTGGCTTTTGTGTTGTGCTTATTGGCAGCTGAGATGGTATTCGGGCAAAAGATCACCTGGGAAGAAGGCAGAAAACTGACCTGGGATAATTTTAAAAGTCCGGTGAATAGGAAAAAAAATCCTGATGTGGCAGCGTATACCCATTGCGGCTGGGAATTTTCCTCTATAAAATCTTCCAATCCAAAAGCGCCGGTTACCATTACCATTAAAACCATATTTAACGAAGAGAAATCCTGGAAGGATGTTAAAAAGATGGATGATTACATCCTGCTTCACGAGCAGAAACATTTTGATATTGCAGAATTATTTGTGAGAAAATTCAGAAAGGCAGTTGCTGAAAAAATCAGGACTTCCGGTGATTATAACAAGTATTTCAAAGCAATTTATGACGGGATATCCACCGATTATCAAAACTTCCAGATGGCCTATGACAGAGAAACCCGTCACGGGATCAATAAAGAAAAACAGGAAGAATATAATAATACGATTTCTGAACAACTAGACAATTTAAAAAGCTATCAAGCCCCTTGAAATTCCTCAATAAGATCATTCACGAACTGTTAGCGCAAAACCCGGACCTTTCTGCGTTTAATATCATTCTGCCCGGAAAACGTCCCATTGTATTTATCAGACAGATTCTGGAGGAAAATAATTATTCAGGGCTTCTTCCCAATTTTTTTACTGTAGAAGAACTGATCAATAAAATTGCCGATCAGCAACCGATTCAGGGAATTCCGCTGTGGCTTTTCTCATTTGATGTGTACAGAAGTCTGAATCTTATTCCCAGAGATGATTTTTCGGACTTTTTGAAATGGTTTCCTACACTGCAGAAGGACTGGGATGATATTCTCAAATTTTCAGACAGTGATCAGGCAGTTCTTCAGTATATGTTTGACGAGGAAAGGATCAAAGAATGGGCCCAGGACCTTGGTGAGGATGATGATGTCCCAAGAAAGAAGTTCCTTAATTTCTGGCAGAATATGAATGTTTTTCTCCCCGTTTTGAAGGAGAGACTGCAGGAAAAGAACTGGGCGACTTCGGGAATGATTCATGAGGCTGCTAAAGCTAAGATTATTGATTTTGCTAAAAACACCAAAGAAGAATTTGTCTTTTGTGGGTTCAATGCCTTTACTCCAGTGGAGGAAAAGCTGGTAAGAAGTCTTTTGAAATGGAATAAGGCTCAATGTTTCTTTCAGGCAGACCATTATTATTTCGATGACGAAAGACAGGAAGCCGGAAAGTTTCTGAGAAACCATAAAACCTGGAAAGAATTTGATGAAAACAGAACTTTTCAATGGATAGAAGACGACTTTAACCAACCTAAAAAGATTAAGGTATACGAAGTATCCGGGAATGTGACCCAGACCAAAGTACTGCCCGAAATTTTTAAGGAGATCAATAACAAAACCTATTCCAATACAGCAGTGGTATTGCTGGATGAAAACCTTCTTCCTGCAAGCCTGGATGTGATGCATGGTGTTGATAATTTGAATATTACGATGGGGTTTCCATTGAAGAACTTATCTTTCTCCAATGCTGTAAAACGTCTTTTCTATCTGCAGAAACAACTGGAAAAAAATAAATCTTCCTATTATTACAGAGATGTTTTTCCGATTCTGGAAGAACTTCCTAAATCTGATGAAGACGAGCTTGTTATCAATGATTTTAAAGCCAAAGTAGAAGAAAGGAATATAGTTTATATTTCTAAAAAGCTTCTCTACGAAATGCTCAGCGGGTTATCATATTTTAACCTTCTTCAAAAAGCTGAGGGAACAAATAGGTATATGGATATGCTCATCACGTTCTGCCAGCAGGTAAAATGGCTGGAAATAGATGATATTCAGTATGAGAATGTTTCTCACTTTGAAAATGCATTCAGAATTATCAAAAATCAGCTGACTCCCTACAATATTGAAATTAAAATGGAAACGTTGGAAATTCTGATCAACCAGCATATCAATTCTGAAAGTATCGATTTTCAGGGAGAGCCGCTGAGAGGATTGCAGATTATGGGATTGCTGGAAACCCGTCTTCTGAATTTTGAAAACATCATCCTGCTTTCTGTGAATGAAGGAAAACTGCCGCTTGGTAACTCTCAGAACACCTATATTCCTTTTGATATCCGAAGGTACTTTGATCTTCATACTTTCCTGGAAAATGACAGCATTTATGCTTATCACTTTTACAGGCTGATTCAGGATGCTCAGAATGTTCACTTACTGTACAATGCATTAAGTTCTGGAGTGAATACCGGAGAAAAAAGCCGTTTCATCACACAGATTGAAATGGAGAGTTCACACGAGATTGAACACCTGATTATTGAAAATTCTTCCGAGCCTATTATCACCAAACCTATAGAAATTTCCAAGACGCAGATTGTACAGGAGCGTCTTCAGAAATGGAAGGAAAAAGTATCCGCATCTCACCTTACAAGTTATCTATATAATCCGATTGATTTTTATCTTTCCAAGATTTTGAATACCTCGGAAACGGATGAAATTGAAGAAGAACTGTCTGTGAAAAATTATGGGAATCTGGTCCATTATTCACTTCAAGAAGTATATGAGATGTTGAAGGGTAAGGTTTTAAAAGAAAGTGATTTAAAAGATTCAGTTAAAGCAATAGATGAATATATAAATATTGCCATTGAAAAGCTGAAACATCAGCCGGAATTCTATGAGAAGGGTATGAATTATATTCATAAAGCAATTGCCAAAAAAGTGATTGAAAATATCCTGAATCATGATCTTGAACTGATAAAACAAGGTAACAAACTGGAGATAATCGACATCGAAAGAAAGTTCGAAAACATCGACTTTCCTCTTGATGGAAATGATAAAATTTCTTTCTTCGGATTCATTGACAGGATTGATAAACTGAACGGAACGCTAAGAATTATCGATTATAAAACAGCCAAGATCAAAAATCTCAGCGTGAAAATTGATGGAGACAATGTAGCTGAATATTTCCATAACAGTGAAAGAAAGCAGGCGCTTCAGCTTTGTATTTATCATTATGTGGTGCAGCATCTTCCTGAGTTTTGGGGATACCCAATTGAAACAGGAATATGGAGCTTTGCAGATGCTAAAAAGGGAATGGTTTCTCTGCAGTTTGATAAAGGAAATATTGATGATGCAATGAAATCGGTCAAAAGTCTGATCCTTGAAATCCTGAATCCTGATGTCAATTTTGTGGAAACTATAAAAGCATATTAAAATTATTTAATATTGATCGGATTATTTATTTTGTTTGAAAATCAATATGTTATTAATTTTAAGTAATAGATGAAAATACATTTATTTACTTCACACAAACGTCCGTAAAGCAGGTAACTTTTTTGTGTATCTTTACTCCTTATAACTTTTAAAGTTTCAATCGGATACACCAAGAATCAACAATGAAAAAGATCCTGATATTTTTTGCCATAGCTTTCTCTCTTATTATCAAGTCTCAGCAAAAGAATGATTCCCTGAATATTGCGCTTCAGAATGTGACCAAAGACACTAAATTTGGTCTTGCTCTCAGTGGCGGAGGTGCAAAGGGGTTTGCACACATTGGGATTCTGAAGATAATTGACTCATTGGGTATCAAGGTAGATTATATCACTGGAACCAGTATGGGAGGGATTCTGGGCGGTTTGTATGCAATGGGGTATAATGCCGATCAGCTGAAGCATACGATCTATAAAATGGACTGGAACAGGATTCTGAGCAATAAAATCCCTTACAGCAAAGTCAATATCAGTGAAAAAGACGAATATGACAAATACATTCTTGAATTTCCGGTAGTCAAAGGGTTTCCGACTCTTCCAGGCTCGTATATTGAGGGACAGTATATGGGAGAGGTTCTTAATACACTTACTTTCAACGCAAAACATATCAATGATTTCAGCAAGCTGAAGATTCCTGTTCAGCTTACTTCTTCTGATATTGAAAACGGTGGTCTGATAATGCAGAAAGAAGGCTCTTTACCGCTTGCTATACGTGCTACATTGGCAATTCCTGCAGCTTTTGCACCTGTTTATATTGACGGTAAACTTTTGGTAGATGGTGGGTTAGACCGTAATTACCCTGCTAATGAGGTTCGGGAGATGGGTGCTGATTTTGTGATCGGAGGTTATACCGGTTTCAGGCTTTTTACCAAGAAAGAAATTGAAAATCCGATGAAGATGATTTATCAGACTCATGCCATCCGTTCGGTAGAGGACTTTAAACATCAAAAGGAGCTGTCTAATGTATTGGTAGACTTTGTAGATCCATTGGGTGAGATTACAACGAAGGATTTTGCCAAATTCAGGAGGATCATCAAAATTGGAGAAGTAGAAGCGAGAAAACACCTTCCTGAGTTTGTAGCCCTGGCAGAAGCCCAGCGAAAAGCAGGAATCCAATATGAACATCAGATGATTGAAGAGGTGAAACTGCCTACTACGAAATTCACTTTTAACGAAGAAGACGGAACTCCTATTAACGATGCTGCGGAGATTGAAGTGCTTAAAAAGCAAATGGGGCTGACGGAAGGGAAGTATTACGATGCAAAAACCGTAAATGAAGCAATAGACAGGGTATTTGGAATGCGTCAGTATGTAAAGGTGTATTATACCTACACGAATGAAAATAACGGTCTTGTGATGAATATTTTTGTGAAAAGGGCAAAAAAAGGAGCTTTTAAGCTGGCTCTGCACTATGACACGGAACAATCGGTAGGAATTATTGTTAATTATACTTACAGGAATATTCTTCTGAACAGATCTCGATTTCTGGCAACTGTAGATATTTCCGAACGTTTTAAGGCTAAGCTTGCTTATCAGCAGTTCCTTGATAGCGGAGAGCGTTTGTGGCTGGATCTGGAGGCTAAGATGGTTAATCTTAAAAGTAATGACTTGAACTTCAGATTGTATGATATAAGCGAAGACGGCAGCGATCGTTTTCCTAACCATATGTACCGTAATATAACCGGAAAGATTGCTTTGAATTATAACATCAATCCAAATGCTTACCTATCATTGGGAACAGAGTTCAGCACAGAAAGAATGTACAGCTTACTGGATAAAGTGGATCAGGCAAAAGTGGATAATTACAGTAAAAAATTATATAACCACAGCAATTTCAACACTTTTCTGAAATTTGAACAGAATAATCTCAATAAAAGATATTTTACTACAAAAGGGAATCATCTTCAGGTGAGTACAAGATTTTATTACGGTGACAGATATCAACTTTATGATCTGAACACAGTACAGCCGCTCCTGTATCTGATACTTAATCCCAAAGAATCTTATTATTACGAGCCTAAAAACCTGGTTTCATTCACTTTAAATGAGAATTTTTTCTATCCGATCACAAGAAGGCTGACTGTCAAAGCAAATGTATTTTTGGGAGCAAGTTTTGGATCAGGGAAGGAAGATCAGGTTCCATATCTCTTCCTGAATCAGAAATATAATCTTGGAGGGAGTGAGTATAATTATGATCTCTTAAGCCCTGAATTCAACGGTCTTCGTCAGAAAGAACTTCCTATGACTTCGGTGGCTAAAACAGCAATATCATTTCAGTACAGGATCATGAAAAGACTTTATCTTACTCCTTCGTTCAGCTATGGTAAGGTGAGTGAAGAGCTTTCTCCTTTTAATAACAGTTTCGACATGTTTGGGTATGGGGTAAACCTGGGATATGAATCTCTTATAGGGCCTATCAGCTTAAATGTTTCCAGAAACAGCCAGCTTGATTTTTCAAGAATATATTTCAGCGTTGGTTTTAAGTTTTAAGTATCAGTAGAATTTATTACTTAAACTGTCAATTTAAGTAAGACTATTTATTATATCAATGATTTATTAATATAAAAAAAGCACTTCATTGCTGAAGTGCCAAAATTAACTTGAAATGAGATATAGAAGAGTGATTGATTTTACAATTTTACTTTTTTATTAATGACTTTTCCATTAGAAAGGGTGATTTGTACCAGATATACACCGGATTCTAAATTTCTGGATTCAAATAAAGGCTTATTGACTTCCTGCTGAACGATCAGCGCCCCGGAAATACTGTAAATGCTGATGTTTTTAATATCATTGACGGATTTTGCAATAATCTGCTGTCTCTGAGAATAAATATCGGTCGTATTTTCAGCAGATAACGTACTTCCAATCGCTTTATTGAATTGAAGATTATAATAAGGAGTTACCACTTCAAAGGTGTAGTTTTTATTCTCCATATCCTGTACATTAATACCTCCGGCTTCACGATATTGTTTTTGAGAAATACTTTTTACCAACGTTTTATTTTCATCAAAAATGTTCACGGCTGTAAGTTCATCCTGATCTACTTTTAATTGTAAAAGTGAAGAGGTAGCAGACTGTACAATTTCGTTTTCAGCAATTTCTTTAGGGGTGTTTTTGATGTATGGAATTACTTTATTTTCATTGTTTTCCGATACTTTCAATAGATAAACTCCGTCCTTTAAAGTTGATAAGTTACGTTCATTGGCTGTTCTGCTTTGAGTTTTTTCTTTATTAAAATCTGTAATTTCAACCAACTGCATGCTGCCCAAATCCGGTTTGATCTGTGAAGATAGGAGGGATGGCTTTTCAGAGATTTTCTCTGCCGGCTGCTTACCGAAAATAGATCCTGCAATAGCCCATTCATTAAGAAGTCCGCCACTTCGTAGTGTATTGAATTTGGCGTTGGAAGCTAGAGTGAATGGAAGGATTCCTCCAACATGTCCCAGTGGTCCCCAGTAAAAAGAATCCAGTTTGTATTTATTCAGATCCCACCAAGGATAATATCCGCGCTGAACATCAATAGTTTTGGAAGTATTTTCAGGCGGAATAGCTAAATCAACAGTAGAATGGCCTAGTGTCATAGGTGTTTTGTTGTACCAGTCGTACACATCCTTAGGTTTCATGCACTGTCTTAGCTTGTTATTGGGATTATTGGTGACATCATTCACGAAGCTGGTTGTAAAGAGTTTTCTCCATATCACAGGACCCCATAAAAGCCCGCCATTATCCTGAACAACGTGGTAATTGTATTTATCAAGGTATTCTGCAGAAATAACTTCTGAAATATTGCTGTTATATGTTTTGTATCCTGTATTGTTGCAGGTATGAAGAACATTGGCCAGGAAGGAGGTAAACGGATAAATATCTTTTTCCAGAACTCCCTTATTTAAAGTAACTCCGGAGAAATCATACGGCCCGTCACCCATATAGGCATATTTAAATTTAATATTATTGGGATTCGAAATGCTTAATCTTTTTAAAGTAGACATCGCCGCATGAGCTCCCTGGGAATATCCGGCTAAAAAGTACTCATCATAGCGTTTGACACCCAATTGACCCAATACTTTATTGGCAGCAGTGATGAAATCAATGGTAGCGCCTGCTTCAGTTGCATAGTCTACATAAGGGTGTACTCCGTCTCCAGTTCCCATTCCTACATAGTCAGGAGCCATTAAAATATAACCATTGAGGACGTAAGACAATTCAACAACAAAGCCCGCCGTTAATGCTCCTTTGAAATTAGACGGAACATTATTTCTCCTGTCTGTTGTACCATGATCTGATACAACTGTTGATAATTTAAATCCTACATTGGGATACATAAGCAGTCCGGTGGCCTTTACAAGAACATTATTTTCATTTTTGGTGTAATAAGTAATCTTGTAGCCTTTTAGACCTACATTAAAACTGTTCAGGTAGCCGGCAAACTCCGGAGCATCCTGGTCACCAAGATTATTGGAGATAAAATTGATGACTCCCTGTGGTGTCAGGTCCAGTTTCTGTTCGGCGCTTACTACGTCTCCAGCCTGCTGTGCAAAATAGAATGGGGCAGTAATGCCCAGTAAAAAAGTCGTAATTTTTTTCATATTGATGATTTTTTGTGTTCATTAAGGTAATAACTTTAATAAATAAACAAAAATATTACAGCATCAATAATTATTCATTGAATATCAATTCTCTGCAAAGTGAGTAAAACAAAAGAGTCTGACCATTGGTCAGACTCTTTCTTTATATGTTTGTCTTTCTTTAGAAAGCGTTAATTCCTGTTATATCTAAACCAGTGATTAACAAATGAACGTCATGTGTTCCTTCATAAGTGATTACAGACTCCAGGTTAGCAGCATGTCTCATCATTGGGAATTCACCCATGATTCCCATACCACCAAGGATCTGTCTTGATTCTCTGGCAATTTCAATAGCCATATTTACGTTGTTACGCTTAGCCATAGAAATCTGAGCCGGAGTTGCTTTGTGGGCATTTTTAAGATTTCCCAGCTGAAGGCATAATAACTGGGCTTTTGTAATCTCCGTTAAGAATTCAGCCAGTTTTTTTTGTTGAAGCTGGTAAGAACCGATTGGTTTTCCAAACTGTCTTCTTTCCTTGGAGTATTGAACAGCAGTGCAGTGGCAGTCAATGGCAGCACCGATTACTCCCCATGAAATTCCATATCTGGCTGAGTTCAGACAAGATAAAGGTCCTTTCAGTCCTGTTACCCCCGGAAGAAGGTTTTCTTTCGGAACTTTTACGTTATTGAATACCAATTCTCCGGTTTTTGAAGCTCTTAAGCTCCATTTATTATGAGTTTCAGGAGTAGTGAAGCCTTCCATTCCTCTTTCAACAATCAATCCCTGTACTTTTCCTTCCTCATTTTTGGCCCATACCACAGCGATGTCGCATAGAGGAGAGTTTGTAATCCACATTTTAGCCCCATTCAAAAGATAATGATCTCCCATATCTTTAAAATACGTTTCCATAGAACCCGGGTCTGAACCGTGATTAGGCTCTGTCAATCCAAAAGATCCGATCATTTCTCCGGCAGCAAGCTTAGGAAGATATTTCATTTTCTGTTCTTCAGAACCGAATTCATTGATAGGAAACATCACCAAAGAGCTCTGAACCGAAGCTGCAGAACGTACTGCAGAATCTCCTCTTTCCAACTCCTGCATAATAAGACCATAAGAAATCTGGTCTAATCCTGAACCGCCATACTCAACCGGGATATAAGGTCCCAGTGCTCCGATTTTCCCCAATTCTCTCATAAGATTAGGTATATCTGTATGATTCTGAGCGGCATGATCAATCTGCGGCATTACAAAACTTTCAACCCAGTCTCTTACAGATTGGCGGATTAGTTTGTGTTCTTCAGTAAGTAAAGCATCAATTCCATAATAATCAGGGATGCTTGTAAGAGGATAATATGACATGATTTTTTGATTTGGTTAAAAGTAACATTTTTCGTGGTGTCTTGAAAATTTTTTTGAAAACTTATCTTAAGATTGGTTTTCAGACAGATAATGCTCTTTTTATTTGTTTATAAGATAAATTCTGTGTTTTAAGCCTCCTCATCATTGGATATAGGATACTGATTGGTAGAATTGTGAACCTTGCTTTTAAATTTATACAGATAGGGCGCTTTATTGGCTGAGCCATCATACAGTTTTTCCAGCCTGTCAAGAATATTTAAGCTTAAAATTTTACGCTGGAAATTATTTCTTCTGAATTTTTGGCCTAAAATGGTTTCATAAAGAGACTGAAGATCTTTCATCGTAAACTTTTCAGGAAGCAGATTGCTGGCTGCTACCTCTGTATTGATATTCATCCGCAGGTATTCTAGACCCGTTTCTATGATTCTGTCATGATCAAAAGCCATCTTGGGCAGATTGCTTACCTCAAACCATTCACAGCTTTCATTGAACGCATCAGGGAAAGTATTGGCCATTGAAAAGTCAATAAGGCTGCAATAACCCACCGTAATGAATCTTTGAAAAATCCAGTGATCTTCCGGTACCTGAATTCCTTTGTTGTTAAGAAGGATCTGATGAACGTTATTTTCTGTACGGTCTATTCTTCCAAACGTGTGAAACTGTTTCAGAAATATATCTTTAAGATGTGTTCTTTCGAATAAAACCCTTGCTGCGGCTTCCCTTAAATCTTCATCATTGAAAACAAAACCACCTGGAAGTGACCATAGATCAAGATCGTGATACTTTAAAAGCAGGACTTTCAAAATATTATTATGAAAGCCGAATATAGTACAGTCAACAGATATATGGGCAACAAAATCTTTGGTATCGATAAGTTCCCGCAGTGTTTCTTTACTTTTTGTGTCTTTGATTTTCATGGCTGTAAAAATAAAACTATTTTCTTTTTGAAACGTTAAAAAATACCAAACTAGTCACAAAAAGAAGAATTACGAAAGATAAGATATATAACGGATAAAAATTTAATAACTGTTTTTCAAACAGAACAGCCATGATAATCGAGCTTACAGAGCTGCCCAGTGAGGAAAATATAACAATAAGAGAGGTGAATAAGTTTACTTTTTCTTTATCCATCTGTGCAATCATTTTTGAATTGATAACAGGGTAGAGTGGTGACAAAAATAAACCGATCACCGGAAATAAGAAGAGAATTACCTTTGAATCTGCTGAATCAAAATACTGTACACCTACAATAATTGCCAACAAAGAAATGATGAAAGCCATACATGAAAGATAGTAGCCTGGCAATGAAAATCTTCGGATAATATTGGCTGTTACTGTTCTTCCTACATAAGAAAATACCGCCAGAAAAGATGTTGCCTGAAGGGCAAAAAATGAATTGACTTTCAGATGATTCTTATAAAAAGAGGGAAGCCATGAGTTGAATCCCTGCTCTACAAAAACGATAAAAAATATAACGCCAAGGAACAATGTTATAGAAGGAGTTACAAACCCTGAAAGTTCAGAGAACACACTTTTATTTTCCAAAGGTTTGGCCTCAGAAATTGTAATTTTTGATAACAGGAATATTGTTAATGCAGATAAGAAAGCGATTAATAAAAAACAAAATTTCCAATATTCAGAGTATTCACTTGATACCACCCATCCAAAACAGGTATTGACTACAAAGATTCCAATCATGAAAGAAGCTTCTACACTGTTCATGGTCTTTGCCAGCGACTTTTCATCCGAAATGTTGTTCCTAATAATTCCAAAAACGCAAATTTTACCAATGGCAAAACAGGCTCCAATAATAGCAAACCATAATTTGAAAAACCAGAAAACCTCTATAAATGGCAGCAGGCAAGAACAAAAGCCAACAATTACCAAAGCCGAAATTAATGCTTTTTTTGTTCCCGTTTTGTTGATAAAGCTTACTGCAAAAAGAGAAATAAAAGCGATGGGCAGGTCTTTAAATGATTCTAAAAAACCCAATTCTCCGTAAGTAATTTTCTCTTCAGACAACTGCAGAATGATCAATCCCATACAGTTCAAAACCATTGAAAAAATAAGAAAGGTAAGTTTTAACGGAATAGAAATTTTAGAAAGCTTGATGATCATTTTGGGAGACTTCTTTATTGTTTTTTTGTGAAATTTTATGAAATATTGATGCGAAGATAGGGCTTCTAACCCTGAAAAATAAAAGAAAAATTAAAATATTTATGAATTGAATGTTAATTAATTGAAAAAAAATATATTTTTATTGTCTCAATTTGAGAATTAAACAATAACTGTATATGAATGTAAGAATATCACGAAGCGTAGGAGTAGTTGCCGTCCTCTATTTTACGGCCAACTTCAGTGCCCAGACCACCAAGGTGAAGGACACAATTGCTAAAGAAAACAAAATAGACGAAGTTGTAGTGATTGGTTATGGTACTCAGAAAAAGAGTAATGTGACAGGTGCTATAGCAAGTATTAAAGCCAGCGATATCGAAAATATACCATCTGGTAAACCGGAACAGGTATTACAGGGAAGGGCAGCTGGTGTTTCGGTAGTGACCAATTCTGGTCAACCTGGTGCTGCAGCTACAGTACGTGTAAGAGGTATTACCAGTTTTGGAGCTGGAAGTAACAGCCCGCTATGGGTAGTCGACGGTATTGTGGTGGACAATATCGGATGGCTTAACCAATCGGATATAGAAAGTATAGAAGTACTTAAAGACGGGGCTTCATCTGCAATCTACGGAGTCTCTGCAGCGAAAGGAGTAATTCTTGTGACAACAAAAAAAGGGAAAAGAGGAAAACTGACTCTTTCTTATAATGGGTTTTATGGTTTCTCAAATGCTTCCAAAAAACTGGACCTCCTGGATGCTACGCAATATGCTAAAATTATCAATGAAGGTTTTGTAAACGATGGAGGAACTCCTAGATTTACCAATCCTGAATCATTTGGAAAAGGAACCAACTGGCAGGATGCTATTTTCGGAACAGGTGAAAAATCATCTCATGAAGTAAGCATTACTGGAGGTAATGAAAAATCAACCTACTATACATCATTCGGATATTTTGATCAGAGTGGTATTGTATTGAGTGATATTTCTTATTATAAAAGAATCAATGCCAGATTTAACTCAACCCATAAAGTTACAGACTATCTGACAATAGGCCAAACCTTTGCTTATACCCATGTAAAATCTCAGGGAGTAAGTGCCAATGAAGAATTCGGAGGACCATTAGCTTCCGCAGTTAATCTGGATCCTACCACTCCGGTTGTTGTTACAGATTGGTCAATGGTTGACCCAAGCGGCTATACCAACCCTTATATCATCCGTGATTCTGAAGGCCGCCCATATGGAATTTCAAGATATGTAAATCAGGAAATGACCAATCCACAGGCTTTCCGTCATATACAACAAGGAAATTACAGCTGGTCTGACGATTTCGTAGGAAATGTTTTTGCCGAGCTTAAGTTTCTAGATCACTTTACATTTAAAACCAGCCTGAACGGTAAGAAATCCTATTGGGGAAGCCGTTCTTTTACCCCGAAATATTATTTAAGTCCAAACTATAACAATACCAGCTTCAACAGTCTGAATAAGGTGGATGAAAATAAATTTGAGTGGAGTATGGAAAATACTTTGACCTATCAGAATAAGTTTGGGGATCATAATATCAACATTATGATTGGGCAGGGAGTTTACCGATACAACATTGCTGGCGGGACTAGTTTGACCTATAGTAACCTACCTATTGATAACTGGCAGGATGCTTCTTTCAACTTTAATATTCCGCAGGATAATATTACTGCAACAGGATGGGATGGAATTCAGACCCGTAAAGCATCTTATTTTGGTAGAATCATTTATGATTATGCGGACAAATATTTATTCACCGGAACGATTCGTAGAGATGGTTCTTCAAAATTTGCGACCAATCAGCATTGGGGAACTTTCCCGTCTATGTCCCTGGGATGGAATGTTCATAAGGAAAACTTCTGGCCGGAGAACAAAGTAATTAATAACTTAAAACTAAGAGGAGGTTACGGTGTATTAGGAAATGATGAAATGGATAACTTCAGATTTGCAAGCTTCATGGTTTCAGGAAGTAACTATACTAACTCTGGAAATAATATCATCATTGGATATGCACCAAGTACATTGGAAAATCCAAACTTGAAATGGGAGCAGACCAGTCAGCTCAATATTGCCGCAGATTTAAAATTATTCAACAATTTCACTCTTACTGCCGACTGGTACAAAAAGAAAACAACAGATATCCTTAGACAGATCAATATTCCTGGCTATGTAGGAGTTCCGAATTTACCTTGGTCAAACGTAGGAGATATGCAGAATACCGGTCTGGAGCTTGAGTTGGGATATAAAAAGAACTGGGAAGATTTCGGAATTTCAGTTAATGGTAACTTTGCTACGATAAAGAATGAAGTTCTTAGATTGGAAGATGACATTAAATATTTTAATCTTGCTTCTTTCCAAACAATGGGAGCTGTTTCCAGAGTAGCAGTAGGACAGCCATATGGATCGTTCTACGGGCAAACATATAGTGGCGTTTTCCAAAATCAGGCACAAATTGATAACTATGTAAATGCAAATGGAGTAAAATTACTACCTGATGCAAAACCGGGAGACTTTATCTGGCAGGATAACAACGGAGATGGTAAAATTGATGATGAAGATAAAGTAAACTTAGGAAGCTCTATCCCGAAATATACTTTCGGACTTACAGTAAATCTTAATTATAAGAATTTTGATTTAATGATGTTCGCTCAAGGACAGGCTGGTAACAAGATCTTCCAGGGTCTGAGAAGATTGGATATGCTTGATGCTAACTATCAGACAAGAATCCTAGACAGATGGACAGGTGAAGGCTCTACCAACGATAATCCTAGAGTTACACGTAATGACCCTAACCATAACTATTCATGGATGTCAAATTATTATCTTCAGAAAGGTGATTATGTCCGTCTGAAAATTGTTCAGTTAGGCTATACCATTCCTAAGGACGTTACCGAACGTTTCGGAATGAGCAAAGTAAGACTGTACATCACAGGAGAGAACCTTGTTACTTTCACAAAATATACCGGTTACGACCCGGAAATTGCAGGAAGAAATAATTCCGAACAGGATATTATTGGTGTAGACAGAGCTTACTATCCACAGGCAAGAACATTCCTGATAGGTGCTAATATTCAATTTTAATGATTAACAAAATGAAAAATAAGAATTTTATATATAAAGGACTTGCCGTTGCATTCCTGACAGGTCTGAGTTTTACCAATATGGGTTGTAGTGATTCCTATCTGGATGATGTACAGAATTCAGGATCTTTTAACACTGATTTGTATTTTCAGAATGAGCAGCAGTCTTTCAGTGCTTTGGTTTCAGTATATGATCTTTTGAGAAAATATTCAGGCGGTTTCGAGAATTCAGTTACTTTCTTTAATGCAGGGTCCGATGATTTTTATTCAGGAGGAGGAAACTCTAATGATGGAGCAGGAATTCAGGGGCTAAATAACTACATGATTAACCCGAATACAATGCCAGCCAGTTACTGGAGAGACTATTATCAGGGAATTGCACGTGCTAACCTTTTAATAGAAAGAGTTCCGGGTGCTAATATGGGTGATGATATTAAGAAAAGATATATCGCAGAAGCAAAAGTTCTTCGTTCATTATATTATTTCGAACTGTTAAGAATGTTTGGAAATATTCCTTTGATCCTTAAATCCGTAAAGTTTGATGATAATTATTGGAATATTCCACAGGCTAATCCCAGTGATGTTTATACTCAAATAGAAAGCGATATTAATGCTGCTATTCCAGATCTGATGATGGTGTCAAGTGGGAATGATAAAGGAAGAATCACACAGGGAACTGCAAGAGCTATTTTAGGTAAAATTTATCTTTATGATAAAAAAATGCCTCAGGCAGCAGCACAGTTTGCTGAGGTAAATGGTACTCCCGGAGGAACCAGCCAATATGGATATAAACTGGTAGCCAATTATGCAGACTTATTTAAAGTAGGTCCTGAATTATCGGATCCTTATAAATTTTCAACAGAATCTATCCTTGAAGTAATGCATACCAATAAAGGAAACTCCGATTGGGGATTCTGGGGGCAGGGTAAAGATGAAGGAAACTCTATCAACGTAATGGTAGGACCTCGTTCTTATTCACTAAAAGATATCCCAAATAATAATGCACCTGATATCTATTCAGGCTGGGCATTTAATACCGTAACAGAGAATTTTGTTACTTTCATGCAGGGAGATCCAAGACTGGATGTAACCGTTTTCAATGCAAAAAAACTGGTAGCAGATGGTAAAATTACTTACAGCCCAGCGTTTGCTGATACAGGATATTTCTTAAATAAATACTTACCTACGAATGCTTTAAAAAGTTCACTTCCAGGACCGGCAGAACTGAATTTCCGTCAGAATTATATTGCAATAAGATTAGCAGATACATATCTGATGGAAGCAGAAGCTTTAGGTGGAGCAGGAGCAAGAGCTCAGGCTTTATTAGATGCGGTAAGATCAAGGGTTGGATTAGCATCGGTTCCGGTTTCTTTACAGGCTATAAAAGATGAGAGAAGAAGAGAACTTGCAGGAGAAGGGCACAGATGGTTTGACCTTGTAAGATGGGGGGATGCACCTTCTAAGCTTGCCTTCAAAGGATTTAAAGCCAATAAAAATGAAATTCTTCCAATTCCGTTCAATGAATTGCCGAATACAGTTTTAAAACAAAATCCTGGATACTAAAAAATGAAGTTTCACAACTTATATAGTTTCTTTAGAGGTGCCGCACTACTTAGTGGTGTGGCCCTTTTTTCTTTGTCGTGTACATCACTTACTTCCAATAAAGGAAATGAAGTGCAGTACTGGCTTACAAAAGGTGATGAAAGCGTAAAATTACAGCAGCAGACTCCGGTTAAATTTGTAAATACTTCCAACAGCTTTCAGAATATTGAAATTGATGATTCTCAAAAGTTTCAATATGTTGATGGCTTTGGATATACATTAACAGGAGGAAGTGTTGAGGTAATCAACCGATTGTCGCCTTCCAAAAGAAAAGCACTGCTTAACGAACTTTTTGGAAATGCTAAAAATTCAATCTCCATCAGCTATTTAAGATTAAGCATAGGAGCTTCCGATCTTGATGGCGAAGTATTTTCATACGATGATCTGCCTGAAGGACAGACTGATCCCTCTCTTTCAAATTTCAGCCTGGCAAAAGATAAAGCATTGATTGCTATGCTGAAAGAAATTCTGACGATTAATCCTTCTATTAAAATCATTGCTGCACCGTGGTCAGCTCCGGTATGGATGAAAGACAACGGAAAATCAAAAGGAGGAAGTTTGAAACCCGAATTCTATGGAACATATGCCCAATATTTTGTAAAATATATCCAGGGAATGAAAAAGGAGGGTATTATCATTGATGCAGTAACCCCTCAGAATGAGCCTCTACATCCGGGAAATAACCCAAGCTTATATATGCCTTCTGAGCAACAGGGAGATTTTATTAAGAATCATCTTGGTCCGGTTTTTAAAGCTAACGGAATTACCACCAAAATTGTTGTTTATGATCATAATTGTAACAAACCTGAATATGCTATTGATATTTTAAAAGATTCTGAAGCCAACAAATATATAGACGGGTCCGCTTTTCATTTGTATGAAGGAGATATTTCTGCATTAAGTACGGTACATGATGCTTTTCCAAACAAAAATCTATACTTTACCGAACAATGGACCGGATCAAAAGGAACTTTTACTGAAGATCTGAACTGGCACACAAAAAATGTAATCATCGGTTCCATGAGAAACTGGAGCAAAATAGCTTTAGAATGGAATCTTGCCAACGATCCGAAATTTGCTCCACATACAGAAGGTGGGTGTACAGAATGTAAAGGAGCCATTACAGTTTCCGACAGCGAGAATTTCACAAGAAATGTTTCCTACTATATTATTGCCCATGCCTCAAAATTTGTTCCTGCAGGTTCTCAGCGTATTGCATCCACACAGACGGATAAGCTTTCAACTGCCGCTTTTAAGACTCAATTTGGGAAAATAGTTTTAATTGTGCAGAACGATAGCCCTTCAGATGAGAATTTTAATATTAAATTTGCCGGGAAAACCGCTGCTGTAACAATTTCAGGACGTTCTACAGCAACCTATATTTTTTAATTTGATACTATGAAAAGAGTTTATTTCTTACTGGCATTTTCCGTACTTGGACTGAATGCTTACGGACAAAAGACAATTGATCAGAAAGTTGCAGAATTACTGTCTAAAATGACCCTTGAGGAAAAAGTAGGACAGATGGTCCAGTACAGTGGGTTTGAATATGCTACAGGACCTCAGAAATCTAATTCTGCAGCCGTTTTAGAAGAAATTAAAAAAGGGAAAGTGGGTTCTATGCTGAATGTGGCAGGATCAGAAGAAACCAGATCATTTCAGAAACTGGCAATGCAGTCAAGACTGAAAATTCCTTTATTGTTCGGTCAGGATGTTATTCATGGCTATCGTACCACATTCCCAGTAAATCTTGGACAGGCAGCAAGTTGGGATCTGACAATGATTGAAAAATCGGAAAGAATTGCTGCTACAGAAGCAGCAGCCTACGGTATTCACTGGACATTTGCTCCAATGGTGGATATTGCCAGAGATCCGAGATGGGGAAGAGTAATGGAAGGTTCCGGAGAAGACACATACCTGGGAACAAAAATAGGATTAGCAAGAATCAAAGGATTTCAGGGCAGAGGTTTAGGAAGTCTTGATGCAGTAATGGCCTGTGCAAAGCATTTTGCAGCATATGGAGCCGCTGTAGGTGGAAGGGATTACAATTCTGTAGATATGAGTCTCAGACAGCTGAATGAAACTTATCTTCCTCCTTTCAAAGCCGCAGCAGAAGCTGGAGTAGCTACTTTTATGAATTCCTTCAATGATATTAACGGGATTCCGGCGACGGCTAACCAATATATTCAGAGAGATCTGTTAAAAGGAAAATGGAACTATAAAGGTTTTGTAGTTTCAGACTGGGGAAGCATCGGAGAAATGGTTCCTCACGGTTATGCCAAAGATGCTAACGAAGCCGCGGAAAGAGCAATAGAAGGTGGAAGCGATATGGATATGGAAAGCCGTGTCTATATGGCAGAACTTCCAAAACTGGTGAAAGAAGGGAAAGTAGATCCCAAACTTATAGATGATGCAACGGGAAGAATTTTAACCAAGAAATTCGAAATGGGGCTTTTCGATGATCCTTACAGATTCAGCAATGAGAAAAGACAAAAAGAACAGACTGATAATCAGGAGAACAGAAAATTCGGAAGAGAATTTGGCTCGAAAAGCATTGTTCTTCTTAAAAATCAGGGAAATATTCTTCCCCTCTCAAAAACGATAAAAACAGTAGCTCTGATTGGTCCTTTCGGTAAAGAAACAGTGGCAAACCACGGATTTTGGTCTATTGCTTTTAAAGATGATAACCAAAGAATCGTTTCACAATTTGACGGAATTAAAAACCAACTGGATAAAAACTCCACTTTACTCTATGCAAAAGGCTGTAATGTGGATGACCAGGACAAAACTCAGTTTGCAGAAGCCATAGAAACAGCTAAAAAAGCGGATGTGGTGATCATGACACTGGGTGAAGGCCATGCGATGAGTGGAGAAGCAAAAAGCAGAAGTAATATTGGATTTACAGGAGTTCAGGAAGATTTGTTGAAAGAAATTGCCAAAACAGGTAAACCAATCATTCTGATGATCAATGCCGGAAGACCTCTGATTTTCAATTGGGCATCAGACAATATTCCTGCAATCATGTACACATGGTGGCTGGGAACTGAAGCCGGGAACTCTATTGCAGATGTTCTGCTTGGTACTGTGAATCCAGGTGGGAAACTTCCGATGAGTTTTCCGAGAACAGAAGGGCAGATTCCTTTGTATTACAATCATTATAATACAGGAAGACCAGCAAAAAATAATACAGACAGAAACTATGTTTCAGCATATATAGATCTTGATAATGATCCGAAATATCCGTTTGGATATGGCTTAAGCTATACGGATTTCAAATATTCTGATATGGTTTTAAGTTCTGCAAATCTTACAGGAAACCAGACTCTGAATATCAGTGTTACTGTTTCCAACACAGGAAAATATGATGGTGAAGAGGTTGCTCAGCTTTATATCAGAGATCTTTTCGGGAAAGTAGTAAGACCTGTGAAGGAACTGAAAGGTTTCCAGAAAGTATTCATCAAAAAAGGAGAAAGTAAAAAGATAGATTTTAAACTTACCCCGGAAGATCTGAAATTCTTTGATGATAATCTGAATTTTGACTGGGAAGGCGGAGAATTCGATATTATGATCGGAACCAATTCTCAAAATGTGCAGACCAAAAGAATTAACTGGACAAAGTAAAGTGAATAGGTGCAGATTTTAGTCCGCTTATTAAGATATAAAAGAATGGCTTTAGCCAAAACTTAAACCTACTACTACACATGAAAATCAAATTCAAAAATATAATCAGTATCTGTGCAGGAGGAATTCTCTTCCTTTCCGTTCTCAACTGTGCCTCAAATAAACCAGATGCTGGGAGAACGCTGATTTGGAATGATGAATTTAATGGTAAAGGACTTCCGGATTCATTAAAATGGAATTACGATGTTGGAGGTGGAGGTTTTGGAAATGAGGAAGCTCAGTTTTATACCAAAAACAGGCTTGAGAATGCCCGAATGGAAAAAGGAAATCTGATTATTGAGGCCAAAAATGAAAATTGGGAAAACAATAAATATACTTCTGCAAGACTTTTAACCAAAGGAAAATTTGCTTTTCAATATGGAACAATAGAAGTAAGAGCAAAGCTTCCCAAAGGTCGTGGAACCTGGCCGGCAATCTGGATGATGAGTGAAAATATGAAGAAATGGCCGGATGATGGCGAACTGGATATCATGGAACATGTTGGTTATAATCAGGGATTTATCCATGCTTCTGTCCATACTAAAAAATATAATCATATCCAGGGAACACAGAAAACAGATACTTTGTTTGTAAAGGATGCTAGCGAAAAATTCCATGTCTATAAAGCAGACTGGACCCCAGAAAAGATTGACGTTTACATAGATGGTCAGAAATTTTTCACCTATGAAAATGAAGAGAAAAATAATGAGGCCTGGCCTTTTGACAGACCTTATTTTATCATTCTAAATCTTGCTGTAGGAGGATTTTGGGGTGGAAAAGAAGGCATTGATGACTCTGTTTTTCCACAAAAGTATTATATAGACTATGTGAGAGTCTATCAGAATAAATAATGAAAATGAGGACGAGAGGTCCAAAAATAGAAAAAAATCATGAGAAAACTAATTGTAAGTTGTTTTGTAGTAGGCGTTGTCATCAATGTCAGTGCGCAGAATTATTGGAAAAAAAATGCAGGAAAAACAGCTAAGGTGATCCTTACCAACTCGAAAGCGGATGAGAAGATGGCGGATAAAGGAGCCGTTAAATTTGAACAATTTGGACAACCTAAAGAAACAGATGCCTGTATTTTTGTGGCTCCCAATTTTAAATATCAGAAACTAATAGGAATTGGTGGTGCTATCACAGATGCATCAGCAGAAACTTTTTATAAAATGCCAAAGAATAAGCAGAAGGAAATTCTGGATGCTTATTTTGGTAAGAATGGGTTGGGATATACGGTAGTGCGTACCAATATGAATTCCTGCGACTTCTCCAGTGATTCCTATACTTATGTAGAAGATAATGATACTTCGCTGAAGACTTTTAATATTGCTCATGATGAGAAGTATAAAATCCCGATGATCAAAGAAGCACAGAAAGCGATCGGAAATAATTTCACATTCTATTTCTCTCCATGGAGTCCGCCAGCCTGGATGAAATCAAATAAAAGTTTATACAAAGGCGGAAGGTTAGAAAACGAGTATTATCAAACGTGGGCAGATTATTATATCAAATTCATCAAAGAATACGAAAAGAGAGGAATTAATATCTGGGGGCTGACTGTTCAAAACGAACCAATGGCAACTCAAAGCTGGGAATCATGTATCTACACTGCTGAAGAAGAAGGAGAATTCCTGAAAAAGAATCTTGGACCAACCCTTTGGAAGAACGGATATAAAGGTAAAAAAGTGATGATCTGGGATCACAACAGAGACCTTATCTACCAAAGAGCAACCACCACTTTAAGTGATCCTGAAACATCAAAATATGCTAGCGGAATCGGATATCACTGGTATGAAACATGGAACAACAAGACGCAGCTTTTTGACAATTTAGCAGAAACCCACAGAGCTTTTCCGGATAAATTCCTGGCATTCACTGAAGGATGTAAAGAACAGTTCAGTATGGATAAGATCTATGATGTAAGCCTGGGAGAACTGTACAGTAAAAATATGCTGAATGACTTCAACAAAGGAAACGCATTATGGACCGACTGGAATATTCTGTTGGATGAAACCGGAGGACCTAACCATAAAGGAAACTTCTGTTTTGCCCCAATTATTGCAGACACCAAAACAGGAGAGGTGTTCTATACCTATGAATACTATTATATAGGACATGTTTCAAAATATATCAGACCGAATGCTCAGAGAATCGGAAGTTCTTCTAACAGAGCTGCTCTGACGTCTTCTGCCTTTATGAATGAAAACGGACAATTGGTAACTGTTATTATGAATGATTCGGACAATGATATTGAAACGAATCTATGGATTGAAGGAATGGCTGCCAAACTGAATGCTCCTGCACACTCTATACAGACCGTAATTTTATAATATCATATTAATATTATTTTTGACAGATCCGGCGGCCTCGAAGAGGCCGCCGGGTTTATTCTATATAGCTTATTCATTCAATTTAATCACTGAATTTTTCTATTTAAAAGTCTTTTATAGTAGAATGAATTAGGTTCCAGGCAACAGAAAAAAGAAAACCCATGAAACAGATTCATGGGCTTCTTTTATAGTAAACGAAACTTTATCAGTTCGTTATTTTTTCAATGAATTATTTTTCAGTATCATATTTACTGATCACTCTCTGAGTAACCCCTGAACTGCTGAAACCTCCATCATGGAATAGGTTCTGCATTGTTACTTTTTTAGTAAGATCAGAGAATAAAGTTACACAGTAGTCTGCACATTCAAGAGCTGTAGCGTTTCCTAGTGGAGACATATCTTCTGCATATCCAAGGAATCCTCCGAAACCTTTTACACCACTACCTGCAGTAGTCATTGTAGGAGACTGAGAAACTGTATTTACACGTACTTTTCTTTCTCCCCAATAGTTTCCGAAAGTTCTTGCAATGCTTTCAAGATAAGCTTTGTTATCAGACATATCATTATAATCCGGGAATGTTCTCTGAGCCGCAATGTATGTAAGCGCCAAAATGCTTCCCCATTCATTCATGCAGTCTTTTTCCCAAGCTACACGCATTACCTTATGGAAAGAAACAGCGGAAATATCCCAGCCTTTTTCCAACCAGTCATAGTTCATTTCTGTATAATGTTTTCCTTTTCTTACGTTGATAGACATTCCGATAGAGTGAAGGATAAAGTCGATTTTTCCAAATTTTGCAACAGCGGCATCAAAAAGTTTTTCAAGATCTTCTACAGAAGTAGCATCAGCACCTATTACTTCAGAACCTGTTTTTTCTGCTAAACCATTAAGTTCTCCCATTCTCAAAGCAATAGGAGCGTTAGATAAAATGAATTCAGCACCTTCCTCATGGCATCTTTCAGCAACTTTCCATGCGATAGATTGTTCATTAAGGGCTCCAAAAATAATTCCCTTTTTGCCTTTAAGTAAACCGTATGACATAATTTTTTAATGTTTATTATAATACAAATGTAACAATAATTGTGCTTATGGCATAATAAAAAATGGAGCCTTATCAATTTAAGACTCCATTTTATTGAAAATATTTATATGACTGAAATACTAATTAGTTTTCTTATTCCATTCTGCCTTTACATCCTCTGCCGCATCTTTGGTTTTTTCCCATGCCTCATCTGCTTTATCCTTGATATCCTCCCAGGCATCAGATACATTAGCTTTTACCCTGTCAAGCCAGTCTTCCTGGCTGGCCTCCTGATCATTATTCCTCTTCTCATTGATATAATCTTTGGCCTTGTCTGCCAATTCATTGATTTTCCATTTGGTTTTATCCGTTGCATTCTGTAAAGAGTTTTCTACATTATTTACTGCATTTTCCGCTTTGTTATACTCTGAATTGTTCATAATATTATAAATTTGGTTAGGTATCAGTAATTAAACAATAACCATTCCTAAAACAGCATGCCTCTGTTAAACTTTTCATAATCTTTTGTTATATTTTTCCAAATCAGCAGTATCTTTAGTTGATAAAATTTGATAATTATGGAAACAATACGATGTGGGTGGTGTGAAAAAGATGACCTTTATAGAAAGTATCATGATGAAGAGTGGGGAAGACCTGTGTATGATGATGAAACAATATTTGAATTCCTCATTCTTGAAAGTTTTCAGGCCGGACTGAGCTGGTATACTATTTTATCTAAAAGAGAAAATTTCAGAAGCGCTTTTGATCATTTTGATTATAAAAAGGTAGCCGCCTATTCAGAGAAGAAAGTCGAAGAATTAATGAACAATCCAGGAATTATCAGAAACAGGCTTAAAATTCTGGCAGCAGTTACCAATGCTCAGCGATTTATGGAAATTCAGAAAGAATTCGGGAGTTTTTCCAACTATATCTGGAGCTTTACGGGCGGGAAACCAATTGATAACAGTCCTGAGACTTTAGCTGATGTTCCTGCTACAACAGAAATTTCCGATCTTATTTCTAAAGAACTTAAAAAAAGAGGGTTTAAATTCGTAGGTTCTACAGTAATTTATGCCCATATGCAGGCTACCGGAATGGTAAATGACCATATAAAAGACTGCTTTACCAGGAAATAACAGTTGTTTTTATTCGAAATTCAGATATATTTTTGCGGTATATTTTAATTAAGCTTTCGGGAACGGATTTCTTTGCGGACATTTTGCCAGCTATTCCTAATAATGAGATACAATGGAAAAAAAGCCAAAGGAAGTGGTGTTATGCCATTAAAGCCTTTCTTTATTGTGACATAGATACAGGCTGCCACAAGTATTCCCATAATAATGCAAAAGGAAATATGTGCTGCGTAACGTTTTTTTTCTTCTTTTGTAAGTTCCTCAATGGAGAGTTCTGAAAGTTTATTGTCTTCAGGTTGATTAGCATTTTTCATGTTCAAGGTAGTTTTATGGTTTTTATTTTGGCTAAAATAATAAAATAACCAGAGGATGAAATAAAATCCGAAACAAAATGCATTCAATTGTATATAATACTTTTCACTTCATCAATTATTTGAATAAATATTTTAAGCAAAAATATTGTGCACAAACTAAATAGATTATCTTTGTTTTAATAAAAAAAGAAGATGATCCCTTTATCAGAACATTTATGTTTTAAAACCTATGCGGTTTCCCGGTATATCACAGGTTTATATAAGCCTTATCTGGATGAAATTTCATTGACCTATCCTCAATATCTTGTAATGATTGTTTTGTGGGAAAATGGTGGAATGAATATCGGAAAGATTGGCAGATACCTTCACCTGGACAACGGCACACTCACTCCACTCCTGAAACGTATGGAAAAAAACGGACTGATCATCCGAACCCGCAGTTCAGAAGATGAAAGAGTAGTACTGATTAATCTTACAAAGGAGGGTGTGAAACTTAAAGACAGAGCGGGGCATATTCCTGAAGCTGTTCAGAGCTGTATGCATCTGAGTAATGAGGTGAAAAGCCAGCTGAAGAATTCTTTAGACGAAATATTATCAATTCAATCTGTATCTGAAATATGAAGAAAATAGGAATTATAGGCTATGGCTGGCTGGGAGAGAGAGTAGCATCTTCCTTATCCGAAAAATATACAATCTCTGTAACGACAACAACAGAAAATAAAGCCAGCGATTTGAATAGCAAGGGAATAAACGCTGTAGTGGCTTCTTTCCCAGATTATCAGTTGGCAGAACCCATTTCTCAATGGACTGAAATTAAAGATATGGAAATTTTGATTATTACCATTCCTGTCTCTGAAAAAAGCTGCTGTGTAAGTTCTTTATATAACAGAATTCAGAATTTATCAGCATTTATCGGGGATTTTACAGGGCAAATGTTCCTGATGAGTTCTACAGGTGTTTATCCAGATCTTTGCAAAGAGTTTACAGAAGATGATATTCCATTGGAAAGTGTTTCGGGAGAAAGAATGCTTAAAAATAAATATTCACAGCTTAATATCCTGAGATTAGGAGGCTTGATGGGTGACAACAGACTTCTGAAAAATTATAATGTGGGAAATCTGGATCATGCAGTAAATCATATTCATTATGCTGATATCAGTGCCATTATCACAGAAATGATTGAAAGTAAAGCTGAATCAAAACTTTACAATGTTACGGCCCCGATTCATCCGGCAAAAAGTCAGGTGATTAATGCACAGAAAAATATACCTGACGGAGAGTCTTTTGAAATAAAAGGGAAGAAGGTTTTATCGTCAAAGCTTGTTTCAGAGCTGGATTATGTATTTCAATATCCGGATCCGAGAAAGTTTCATTTATAATTATTTTGATTGGGTTTTCATCCATTTTACCTACGAAATGACAAGCTGGATGGGTAGTTTATTTATCGTAAAAAAAATAAATATTTTCAACAATACCAAATTTCATTGGCTTTACCAAAAGCTATAAAAAAACTCCGGAAATAGCTCCCGGAGTTTTTTATATGTAAATAAAATAATTACTTAATAATTCTTTCCAATACCCATTCAATAAGGTTTTTCTCAGAAGCATGATGATCTGCAGAGAACTCACCGCGTCTTCTGTTCGCAATAACATTATTTACGGTAATGGCTTTATGGCCTAATAATTTTGAAAGCGCATAGATCGCAGAGGTTTCCATCTCGAAATTGGTGATTCCAAGATCATTCAATGTTTCTAAGAATTGATCATCTACTGCTTTCAGACGAAGCTGTCTTCCCTGTGGAGCATAGAATCCTGGGAATGTTGCAGTATTTCCATGGTATTTGGCATCTTTGTAATAGTTACCCATTTCTTCAGCCCAGTCTGAGAAGTACAGCATCGGCTTGATTCTTTCGTAAGGGAATTTTTCAAGGAAGCTTTTAGAAAATTCATTTTCAAAGTTATAATCCTGATAGAAATGCATCAATCCGTCTAATCCTACTACATTTTGGGTAACCAGCATATTGTCAACCTGTACATCCGGGTTTACACTTCCGCAAGTTCCCATACGGAATAGTTCAAGAGCTTTGTGCTCAGTCTTAAATTCTTTATTTTTAAGATCAATATTCACCA
Organism: Chryseobacterium sp. MA9; assembly: GCF_024399315.1. Taxonomy (NCBI): domain Bacteria; kingdom Pseudomonadati; phylum Bacteroidota; class Flavobacteriia; order Flavobacteriales; family Weeksellaceae; genus Chryseobacterium; species Chryseobacterium sp. MA9. The sequence goes on from NZ_CP075170.1 coordinate 590,956, forward strand.
AGGCATCCAGCTCGTTCATTACGATATCAATGTTTTCAGTTCCGATACCGGTAGACATTACCGTGATTCTCTCTCCGCGAAGCGTTCCTGTATGCGTATAGAATTCTCTTTTATTTTTTTTGATCTCTACAGTATCAAAGTATTTTGAAACTTTTGCCACCCTGTCAGGATCACCTACAAGGATGATTTTGTCAGCAATATCTTCAGGTAAAAGATTCAGGTGGTATACACTTCCGTCTTCATTCAGAACAAGTTCTGAGGCAGCAAGTTTGTTTAGCATAATATGTATATTTTTTGTTTTTTTAATTAATGATAATCGCGTCTTTATAAGGAGATGCCATAACCTCGTAGATATCATTATATTCTTCTACAATTCTTTTCTGGCCGTTCATTACTTCGTACACAGTAACGACGGTTTTTTCAATATTTTTAGGATCTTTCCTCTGTGATGTGATTTCGTAGAAATGATCATCTTTTTTTAGAATAGAAATAAGTTCTTCCTTTGTTGAGTTGTTGGAAGTCATCATTCCGGGAAATTCTGTCACGATATCTTTCAGATCTGTATAATTTTTATAGGGTTTTGTGACACCGTTGGAATACACATAAACATTGGGAATGTTTTTATCCTTTTCAAGGCGGACCAGGTAATAATCAGAACCTCTTTTCTCAGCATATACAGCCATTTCCTGCGGCTTTTCGGACTGTTTTTCCGGTTGCTTTTTTTTCTGTGAAAATGCAGTCAGAGACAGGAAACTTGCTGCAACAGCAAACCATAGTTTTGTTTTCATAATACTATTTTAGTTTTTTTGATGTGTTGAATTCAATTTAAAAAAATCCTCGCCCAATAATCTCCCGCCATTATTTTTACCGGTATTTCGAAGAACCGTTTCCTTTAGAATAATGAATTTGATTTCGGGGTTTAAAATTAGTGAAAAATATGATATCAGAAATATAAACATTATTTAATCTGTTATTAAAACTGAGATAACATCAGATTGATACTTTTGTCGCTAAAAATTCATGAGATCTTATCCACTGCTTGTAATCATCCTTTTGATAGGATTTGCAGTAATGTCTTTTAATCCCATTTATAAAGGAAAAGAAAGCGAAAATACATTTGTCAATAAAGGGTTGTCCGACTTCAAAACCAAGCTTGAACAGCTGAAATCAGATGTTGATAAGTTCTCCGAAGACCGCATTTCACTGGAAGAATTACAAAAATCACTGAGCAGTACCAGAAATTCATTCAAAGAAATAGAATTTTATGTGGCTTATCATTATCCTGAATTTACGAAAACGCATCTTAATGCTGCACCTCTTTTTCATATTGAAGCTGCAGGAACATCAGCATATACACTTCCTCCTGAAGGGCTGCAGGTACTGGATGAACTTATATTTTCAGAAGAAGCAGCCAATGAGAAAGAAAAGATCAAAACCATTACGACATTTCTATACAACAGTTATTCCGGGTTTTATCTAAGTGCTTTAAAAAATGGCTTAAGTAAAGGCAACAACAAGACATTACCTTTACGTGTAGAGCTGATCAGGATCTATTCACTAGGAGTGACAGGTTTTGATACTCCAGGTTCTTTGCATATTTCCGAAGAAACAAGCCACGCTTTTTCCGGGATACAGAAATACATTAATGATGATCCTTATTTTAAAAATTATAATACGGGTAAGGCAAATCAAATATTAACAGAAGCAATCAGCTATCTTTCAAAAAATACCAATTTTGAAACTTTTGACAGAATTGAGTTTTATAAAAAGTACGTACAGCCTTTGTATGAAGAGTTTGGAAAATGGGACGGAAGACCTGATGATCTTAAAGAATTTTCCGGTTGGAATGTAGGAAACAAAAACTTTTTCAGCAGCGATTTTTTAGATCCGTATTTTTATACCTTATTGAAATCCTCAGAAGATAACCCGGAACTCAGAAACCTTGGAAAATCTATTTTCTATGATCAAAACTTAAGTGGTAATGAAAAGATGAGCTGTGCAACCTGCCACCTGCAGGAAAATGCTTTTACAGATCTTAAAGCCAAATCACAAAGCAATGTGGAAGGAAAAACAGTTTTGAGAAACTCTCCATCTTTATATAATGCTGTTTTTGCCAAAAGATTTTTCTATGATCTTCGTGCTTTCTATCTGGAACAGCAGGCAGAACACGTCATTTATAATGAGCAGGAATTTAATACAAGCTACGAAAATATTATTCAGAAACTAAAAACAAAACCTGAGTATAAAAAGGCTTTCCGTACAGCTTTCAAGGATGGAAAGATCAGTAAAGAAAATTTCTCGAAAGCATTAAGTTCTTATGTAGCTTCACTATACTCATTTGACAGCGATTTTGACCGTTTTATGAGGAATGAAAAGAATATTTCCGATGATGTGAAAAAAGGGTTCAACCTGTTTATGGGAAAAGCCAATTGTGCAACCTGCCATTTTGCGCCTCATTTTTCAGGATTGGTGCCACCGTTTTTTAATGAAAATGAATCTGAGGTTTTGGGAATTACCACGAAGCCTATCAAACAACTTCCTGTGGAGCTTGATCAGGATTTAGGAAGAGGAAACAGTCCCGTGAAAAAGGAAAAATCATGGATTTATGATTACTCTTTCAAAACTGTGACAGTGAGAAACATTGCCCTTACCAAACCATACTTTCATAACGGAGCTTTCAATACATTAGAAGAAGTTCTTGACTTTTATAACGAAGGAGGTGGAGAAGGATTAGGATTAAAAATGAAAAACCAAACCCTTGCACCGGATAAATTAAACCTTACCGAAACAGAAATAAAACAGATCATCGCCTTTCTGAATGCTCTTACGGATGTAAGTAAAGCGAAATAAACATGGTGCGAGTGTTTGATAATTTGAGGAATTTGATAGTTTGAGTTGCGGGATTTCGGGATCCTGGATATATTCTGCGGACTCTCAAACTCTAAAACCCTCGAACCTCGCGATCTCGCATCCCGAAGCCCGCATTATTTAACAGAAAATTAATCCCATTAACATTAGGTTTTTGATAAGTTAATATTTGCTGATCTATATTTAAAATCCTATTAACAGAGGAAAAGCTCTAAAAAAATAGTTTTGCAGTGTCTAATAAATCAAATAAAAATGAAGAAAAAACTACTAACAGTTGGAGCTTTGGCTATACTGGCCAGTTCTGGTATTCAGGCGCAGACTCTGATATTCAATAAGAATGCGTCATGGAACTATAAAGATAACAATCAGGCTCAGCCTGCCGGTTGGAATGCCAAGACCTATGATATTTCAACATGGGCAGTAGGAAACGGCCCGTTAGGATATGGAGATCCTGTAACCACAACAATCAATTCAGGGCTTACTACAGCTTATTTTGCTAAAGATTTTACAGTAGATTTTTCAACGCTTTCCGATAATATGGAGTTGGGAGTAATGAGAGATGACGGTATTATAGTATACCTGAACGGAGAGGAAGTCGTAAGAGATAATATGCCTGCAGGTGCTGTAACATTCAATACCTTTTCATCTACGACTATTGATGGAGCAGCAGAAAGCGTTTATAACCTTTTCACGATTCCAAAATCAAAATTTGTAAACGGTGTTAACAGACTTTCTATAGAATTACACAACAGAAGTACAACCAGTTCAGATTTAAGAATTGATGCTTACCTGAAAACTACACCTAATACAACTATTCCTGTAACTTGTAACGGAACACATATCAGCTGCTTTACTTCAATTGTCCCTACAGCACAGACTGATAAGCTGATCATTCCTGCTGAACACAAATACCAGCTTATTTTAAAAGAAGGAGACAGTTATACTGAAGGAGGTGGATTAGTTGGAGGTCAGAATGACTTTACAGCTTATGTTGCAAAAGCCGGAAGCAGTACAAACGGATATCTTTCTGTAAACCATGAAACGAATCCTGGAGGAGTTACCATGGCAGAAATCAATTATAACGCAACTTCAAAGCTTTGGCAATTAACAAAATCAAGAGCGGTAAGTTTCTCAGATCCAAGTTTGGTGCAAACCATCAGAAACTGTTCCGGAGGAATTACACCTTGGGGAACGGTAGTGACGGCTGAAGAATCTGTTACGTCTAATGACGTGAACAATGATGGTTACAAAGATTACGGTTGGTTAGTAGAGATTGATCCGGCAACAGCTCAGGTGATCTCTAAAAATACTGACGGTTCCAAAGGAAAACTTTGGCAGATGGGAATCATGAACCACGAAAATGTAGTTGTTAATAATGCAGGAACAACTGCTTATTATGGTGAAGACGGTGGAACGCACATGGTGTACAAATATGTAATGGATACTCCAAATAACCTTTCTTCAGGAAACCTTTATGTTTTAAAATTAGATCAGGGATTATCAACTGCGGGAGATCCGGTAGGAACTACTGCAACATGGATTCAGGTTCCTAATAAAACCAAAGCAGACCAGAATAATACGGCATCACTTGCTCAGTCATTAGGAGGAACGAAGTTTAACGGAGTAGAAGATGTTGATATCAGCCCATTAGACGGGAAAATCTATTTTACAGCAAAAGGATTAGACAGAGTATACCGTTTACAGGATAACGGAACTACAGCTTCTCAGGTAGAAACATTTGTAGGAGGAGGTTCTTCTGTATATTCTTTCAATACTGCTCAGGGAATGAAATCTGAAGCTTGGGGAGACGGAAATGACAACCTTACTTTCGATGAACTTGGAAACCTTTGGGTACTTCAGGATGGAGGTAAAAACTATATCTGGGTTATTGCTCCGGATCATACACAGGCCAATCCTAAAGTAAAACTATTTGCTTCTATGCCGGCTGGTTCAGAACCTACAGGACTTACATTTACGCCTGATCATAAATTTGGTTTCTTCTCTATTCAGCATCCGGATTCAACAATCTCTACAGATGTGGATGCTACAGGAAATACAATCAATTATAAAGGGAAATCAGCAACCATCGTAATTGCACTTAAAAATAACCTTGGAACTGAAGGGACTTTAGGAACTATCGACAACAAAACTGCAGAAAATACAGTAACCGTAGCACCAAACCCGACTTCCGGAATCGTAAAAATCAATTCAGCAAAAGGATTGAAAGATATTTCTGTGACAGCTTACAGCATGGACGGGAAAATTGTTTATACGAAGAAGTTCAACGGAACCAACAAAGTATTGGATCTTGACTTCACACAACAGTTGGAAGGATCCCGTGTTTTAGTTTTAAATATTGAAGCTGAAGGTGGTTTCCAGAAAACAGTTAAACTTTTAAAGAAATAAATTATTTATAATTCTTGTCTGTCAGTGACTTCTGTTGCTGGCAGACCTTTTTATGTTTATGAAAAAGCTTTTCTTATTTATTTCCATCCTGTCACTCTCTCAGATCAATGCACAGATTGATCCGGTGAAGTACCCTACTTTTACCAATATTGAAGATGCTTTAAGCAGTAAAAAAACAGTGTACAGTATGAGTTTCAGAGAAAAGGGATTGTTCAATCTTCCCCCTCAAATCGTGAAGCTGGATTCATTGTTTTTTCTGAATATCATGGCCAATAAGCTTGAAAAAATGGATCAGGAGCTCTTTGAGTTGAAAGAACTGGAAATATTAAATGTGAATGAAAACAGCATTAAATATATTCCGGATGAGGTAAGCAAGCTTAAGAAACTGACCACTTTCTCAATGAATCTGAATAGTCTGACAAGCATTAATCCCAATATAGCAAAGCTTCAGAACTTAAAAGTAGTGCATTTTGATGCCAACAACCTGAACACCTTTCCCGAAGCGCTTATGGAAATTGCAATGTTGGAAGAAATTAACCTTCAGGGAAACCAGATCAGTTTTATTGCAGACAGACTGGATCAGATCAAGAATCTGAAATTTCTGAACCTTGCCGATAATCAGATCAATGACCTAGGAAATCTGTCTTTTCCTAAAAACTTAAAATATCTTGAACTGCAGCAGAATGCTATCAACAAGCTTCCGGAAAATCTTTTCAAATCTCAGCACCTTGAATTTCTGAATGTAAGTGGAAATAATATCTCGGAAATCTCACCCAAAATAAAAGGGTTAAAAAACATTGTCAGCATGAATCTGGCCAACAATAATCTGAAAGACATTCCTGTAGAAATCAAACAACTGAAAAATCTGAAAACTTTGATTCTTACAGGAAATCCTATAGAAAAATCTACAATAGAAAATTTAAAAACCTTACTGCCGGAAACCCAGATCTATTTCTAGATCTATCCGCCAACACGTTTGGTTTTATATCCCATTTCTTTAAGGATATTCATTATTTTATCACGGTTGTCCCCTTGAATGATAATCGTTCCATCCTTCTCAGAGCCGCCTATACCCAGGGTGGTTTTTATTTTCTTTGAGATTTGTTTTAAGTCTTCTTCACTGCCTTCCCAACCTTCAACAATTGTTACAGGCTTACCGTTTCTTCCTTTTTTCTCAAATTTGCATACCAAAGGCTCTTTCTGCTTGAATTGCTCTTCAGGCATCTCAAAATCCTGCTCTTCATGATCAGGAAAAAGATTCTTCAATTGATCTCGTAAATCCATACAGCAAAATTAAAAAGATTTACTGATTAATGAATGGGATTGAAGATGAAATTTTATGATAAAAATGATCTTTTTTTATTCGATAGAAATTCATCTGATCATTCCCGGATTATTTAATACACCATATCAAGATTTTAAACCTTGATATGGTGGGATTACCTGCGATATCTTCCTGATGATCAATAATCAATAAAATTCGAGCCTTCAAATTCTTCTATTCATAGGAAATTAGGTAAATTTGTCTAACAAAAGTTTTATAAAATGTCAAAAAAAGCAATACTGGCAATTCTTGACGGATGGGGATTGGGAACAAACCCTGACGTTTCTGCAATAGATAAAGCAAATACACCATTCATAGACAGCTGTTACCAAAAATTTCCACATACTACGCTTGAAGCGAGTGGATTGGCGGTGGGGTTACCTGCCGGACAGATGGGGAATTCTGAAGTAGGACACATGAATCTGGGAGCCGGAAGAGTAGTTTACCAAAACCTGGTGAAACTGAACATGGCGGTTGAAAACGGAACACTGGGTCAGGAAAAAGTGATTCAGGATGCTTTTGAATACGCAAAAAAAGAAAATAAAAAAGTACACTTTATTGGGTTGGTTTCCAATGGAGGAGTACACTCACATATCAATCACTTAAAAGGATTACTTACGGCTGCAAAAGAATTCGGATTAAATGAAAACGTTTTTGTTCATGCATTTACCGATGGTAGAGACTGTGATCCACACTCAGGATTAGGATTTATTGATGAGCTTCAGAAGCATATGGAAGCTACTACAGGAAAACTGGCAACAGTGGTAGGCAGATACTATGCAATGGACAGAGATAAAAGATGGGAGCGTGTAAAACTGGCTTATGATGCCCTTGTAGAAGGAGTAGGTGAGCCATCAACAGATGCCCTAGCCTCTATTAAAGCTTCTTATGATAATAACGTTACGGATGAATTTCTGAAGCCTATCATTTTAATGAATACTACCGCTACGGGAAATGTAGTGCCGGTTGCAAAAATCATTGATAATGACGTAGTAATCTGCTTCAATTTCCGTACAGACAGAGGTAGAGAAATTACAGAAGTTCTTTCTCAAAAAGATTTTCCGGAATATGATATGAAAAAGCTGAACCTTTATTATATTACATTAACAAATTATGATAAGACATTCCAGAATGTACAGGTAGTTTTTGATGAAAATGTTCTGACGGAAACCATGGGAGAAATTCTTGAAAAAAATGGAAAAACCCAGATCAGAATTGCAGAAACAGAGAAATATCCGCACGTTACCTTCTTCTTCTCAGGAGGAAGAGAGCAGGAGTTTGAAGGAGAGAAAAGACTGCTTTGTCCAAGCCCGAAAGATGTCCCTACTTATGATCTGAAGCCGGAAATGTCAGCCTATGATATTACCAACGCTATCGTACCGGAACTGGAACAGGGTACAGCTGATTTTGTTTGCTTAAATTTTGCCAATACCGATATGGTAGGACATACAGGAGTTTTTGAAGCCGCTGTAAAAGCTGCCGAAGTAGTAGATCAATGCATCGAAAAAGTAGCAACAGCTGCTTATGAAAACGGATATGCTGTTTTTATTCTTGCCGATCACGGAAACTCAGACGTAATGATGAATCCGGATGGAACTCCTAATACACAGCATTCAACCAATCTTGTGCCTTTTATTGTAATGGATAAAGACCAGACCTGGAATTTAAAACCAGGAAAATTGGGAGATGTAGCCCCTACAATACTTAAAGTAATGGGCGTTGAAATACCGGCTGCAATGACGGGAGATGTTTTAGTTGATTAAAATTCAATAATATTGTCAAAAGAATGCCGTTATACCTTGTATGACGGTATTCTTTTATGATTTATGTCAGATAAGGTATGAGTTGCATACTTTATTATGCGTTAAATAATAAATAAATCATATCTTTGTAAATTAAAACTGAATAGTAAAATGTATCAAAAGCTTGTAAGGAAAGAAGTAATGGGATTATTGGAAAAGGAAGTAGGTTCTTTTCTTGATAAATTTTTAACGCCAATTGAAAAAATATGGCAGCCTTCCGATTATTTACCAGATCCTTCAAGCGAAGAATTTAAACACGACTTAGAAGAAATTCAGACCTTTGCCCGCGAAATGCCTTATGATCTTTTTGTAACATTGATCGGGGATTGTATCACAGAAGAAGCTCTTCCTTCATATGAGTCTTGGTTAATGGGAGTTGACGGAATCAATCAGGAAGAAAAACTAGGCTGGGCCAACTGGGTAAGAGCATGGACTGCTGAAGAAAACAGACACGGAGATTTATTAAACAAATATCTTTATCTGTGTGGAAGAGTAAACATGAGAGAGGTTGAAATTACTACTCAATACCTTATTAATGACGGATTCGATTTGGGAACAAGTATGGACCCATACAGAAACTTCATTTATACAAGTTTTCAGGAAACAGCTACCAATATCTCTCACAGAAGAGTAGGTACATTGGCTAAACAATCCGGAAACGGAAAATTGGCAAAAATGTGTGGGGTAATTGCTGCAGATGAAGCAAGACACGCTAAAGCTTACAAACATTTCGTAGCGAAAATCCTTGAAGTAGACCCTTCAGAAATGATTCTTGCATTCGAAGATATGATGCGTAAGAAAATTGTAATGCCTGCCCACCTGATGAGACAGTCTGGACAAAAGGCTGGGGAACTTTGGGGACATTTCTCAGATGCTGCACAAAGATGTATGGTGTATACAGGTCAGGATTATATTAATATTATGAAAGACCTTTTAGATGAATGGAAAATTGAGCATGTAAAAGGACTTACAGAAAAAGCAGAAAAGGCTCAGGAATACCTGATGAAACTTCCTGCAAGGCTTCAGAAGATCACCGACAGAGTTTCTACTCCGGATCTTCAGTTCCAGTTTAGATGGGTAAAAAGCTAATAAGATCTGTAATATTATTTAAAATATAAAAGTATTGAGTGCCTTTCTTTTTGGCACTCTTTTTATTTCTTATCTTTGCAAAGCTAAAAAAAGAACAAAATGTTAAATAATAAAAAGATTGCTGTTGACTTTGACGGGACTATTGTTGATGATGCCTACCCGGCAATTGGAAAACCGAAAACTTTTGCATTCGAAACTTTGAAAAGACTTCAGGCTGAAGGATACAGACTTATTCTTTGGACTTACAGACACGGAAAAACATTGGATGAAGCCGTAGAATTCTGTAAAAAAAATGGAATAGAATTTTACGCCGTAAACTCAAGCTTTGAAGGAGAAGTTTTCGATCATGAAACTCAATCCAGAAAACTAGATGCAGATTGGTTTATTGACGACAGAAATTTAGGAGGATTCCCAGGTTGGGGTGAGATCTATAACATTATTCAGGAAAGAATAGAATTCCGTGTAGAAGGAAAAGAAGTTCTTGCCTATTCAAAACTTAAAAAAGAAAAGAAAAAAGGACTTTTCTGGTAGAATATAACAATTTAACAGTGTACCAATTTATCAATCAATATTGTTACACTGATACATTAATACATTGGTAAATTAATACAATGATTCAATTAAAAACGATAGACGAATTACGTCTGATGAAGGAGAGTGCCCGACTGGTTTCTAAAACATTGGGAATGTTGGCAAAAGAAATCAAACCCGGGATTACGACCTTATATTTAGATAAACTGGCTCATGATTTTATCAAAGATCATGGTGCTGAACCTGCATTCTTAGGTTACGGAGGATTCCCAAATTCTCTTTGTATCTCTCCAAATGAACAGGTAGTTCATGGTTTCCCAAACAATGATGTAGTAAAAGAAGGAGATGTTCTTTCCGTAGACTGTGGAGTTATTCTTAACGGCTTCGTAGGAGATCATGCCTACACTTTTGAAATCGGAGAAGTAAAGCCGGAGGTTAAAAAATTACTACAGGTTACCAAAGAATCTCTGTACAAAGGAATTGAGCAGTGTGTGAGAGGAAAAAGAATAGGAGATATCTCCCATGCAATCCAGGCACATTGTGAAAAAGAAGGATATGGAGTGGTAAGAGAGCTTGTAGGACACGGTTTAGGAAGAAAAATGCACGAAGATCCGCAGGTTCCCAATTATGGAAGACAAGGAAGTGGAAAAGTAATTAAAGACGGTCTAGCGATTGCTATAGAGCCGATGGTTAACATGGGAACTGAAAAAGTGAAGTTCCATAACGATGGCTGGACGGTGACGACTTTAGATAATATGCCATCTGCTCACTTTGAACATGATGTAGCGGTGATCAATGGTAAACCAGTATTGCTTTCAACATTTGACTATGTGTATGAAGCTTTAGGGATTGTAAGTGATGAAGAAAAGCAGTTCCAACTGGATTTTTAATGAAAAAGGTAACGAAACTTTTACTGAATAAAATTCCACGTCCAATGCTTATTAAAATGAGCATCTGGGCAAGACCGCTTATTTACCAGTTTTTCAAAGGAGATCAGTTTTATGATCCTATTGATGGAAGATCTTACAGAAAATTCCTTCCGTATGGATATGGAAAGCAAAGGGAAAATGCTCTTTCTCCCGGAACGTTAAGTTTGGAGAGACACCGTCAGATGTGGCTGTACCTTCAGAATGAGACTGATTTTTTTATTAAAAATTATAAAGTTCTGCATATTGCTCCTGAGCAGGAATTTTTAAGGAAATTCAAGAGAATGAGTAACCTGAACTATATTTCGGCTGACCTATACTCTCCGATTGTAGATGTGAAGGCTGATATCCTGGATTTACCTTTTGAAAATGAAAGTTTTGATATTATTTTCTGTAACCATGTTCTGGAACATATTGAAGACGATGCTAAAGCAATAAGTGAACTGTACAGGGTAATGAAGCCCGGCGGATGGGGAATTCTTCAGGTTCCGATGAAAAATTCATTGGAGAAAACCTATGAAGATTTTACCATTAAAGATCCAAAAGAACGCCAGAAACACTTCGGACAGTACGATCATGTTCGTTGGTACGGAATGGATTATTTTGACCGCTTAAGAAAAGCAGGCTTTGAAACAGAACCTAACTTCTATTCACAGCAATTCTCAGAAGAAGAAATTAAAAAATATGGGTTAAGACATAATGAAATCTTACCTATAGTTTACAAAAAATAAGTAAAACCTGTCAGAAAATGACAGGTTTTTTTATGTGTAATCTGGAAGAGAATTTGTTTCCATAACTAAAAAACAGCCTTCATTACGAAGACGGTTCCATTTTTAAATATTGATAGAAGTTTATGCGCTTTTTTAGTGTGAGGAAGACACAGCTTTCAAACCTACTACAGAACCAATAAGAGTTACAATAAAAAATACTCTCCAGAAACTAACAGGATCCTTAAAAAAGATAATTCCCATTAAAGCCGTTCCTACAGCCCCGATTCCTGTCCATACTGCATACGCTGTTCCAATAGGTAACGTCTGAGTAGCTTTGATCAGCAGAAGCATACTGATAGTCATTGTTATCAGGAAACCTGTATACCACAGGTACATCTCAGTTCCTGATGTTTCTTTTGCCTTTCCCAGACATGATGCGAAGGCAACTTCAAATAATCCTGCGATAACTAATATTAACCAATTCATTTTTTTAAATTTTTCTACGGCAAAGTTCAGAATTTGACAGGAGAAAAAATTTTACAATTGTTAAAAAATGAAATTAAAGAAAGGAAGATGGAAGCTGGAAGATAGAAGTTATGATAGCTGGTTAAAGCATTGTACTCAATTTTAATTATTAATAAATCTAAAGACTTTCTATAGGAAATAATTGCTGATTATATGAGACAATAACCTCCATCTTCATTCTTCCTGCTTCCAGTCCCAAAACTGAAATTACTTTATCTCTGCTCTAATCCGGCTTAAACTTACCTGTGTAATCCCAAGATACGAAGCAATATAACCCAACTGAACTCTTTTAAGCAGATCAGGTTGATAGGCCATAATATCTTTATAGCGCTCCAGTGAAGTTTTGAACTGTCTTGAAATAATAAGTTCTTCAGATTTTATCATCTCTGCTTCTGCAAGTTTTCGGCCCCAGTTAGCAATATTAATATCTTCATTAAACAGTTTTCTGAGGCTTTCAGTCTCCATTCTGTACAGATCGCAATCTTCCAGTAATTCGATGCTCTCATAGCCGGGCTTGTCTTGTACATAACTTTTCATGGAAAGAATGGATTGTCCTTCACTTCCGAACCAGAATGTAATATCATTGTCGGTAGTTGAAGAGTAGGCACGTGCAATCCCTTTTCTTATAAAATAAAGATAGGGGATCACTTTATTGGCTTCCATGAGGCAAAAACCTTTAGGATGGGAAACCTCCGTGATATGTTCTTTTAAACTGTTTTTTGATGTTTCAGGCAGGATGTAAATCTGATCAAGAATCTGGTCTATATTCATAAATATGAATTCTAATATTCAAAAATATCAGTTTTAGACAATGCAATACAAAATTATCTTATAATTTTTATGATGGATTGGAAATAAAGTAAGAAATGTTTCTTGTATTCAATGTTATAAAGTAGGATAACTCTCTTTTTTCTTTTAAATATTGAGATTAACTGTAAAGACCAATTTTGTTTTAGTAACTTTGCAGTTCGTAATATTATTTTTATGCACAAAGCTGGATTTGTAAATATAGTTGGAAAGCCCAATGCTGGAAAATCGACCCTACTCAACCAATTAATGGGAGAGAAGTTGGCGATTGTGACGCAGAAAGCTCAGACAACCCGCCACAGAATTTTTGGTATTTATAATGAAGATGACCTTCAGATCGTATTTTCTGATACTCCGGGAGTATTGGAACCAAAATATGGATTACAGGAAAAAATGATGGATTTTGTAAAGGACTCTTTACAGGATGCTGACGTTTTTCTGTTTATTGTAGACGTTACCGATAAAGCGGAACCTTCAGAATTTTTAATTGATAAACTAAATAAAATCCCTGTACCTGTACTTCTTTTATTAAATAAAGTAGACCAAACCGATCAGGCAGGCCTTGAAAAATTAGTAGAAGACTGGCACAACAGAATTCCGAAAGCTGAAATTCTTCCTATTTCAGCATTGAATGCCTTTAATACAGAAGTCATTTTACCTAAAATAAAATCTCTGCTTCCTGAAAATCCTCCTTACTACGATAAAGATCAGTATACGGATAAACCGGAAAGATTTTTCGTAAACGAGGCAATTCGTGAGAAAATCCTTCTGAATTATGATAAGGAAATTCCATACTCTGTAGAAGTAGTAACTGAGCAGTTCAAGGAGAAAGAAGGAATTATCTTTATAGATTCTATTATTTATGTAGAAAGAGATACTCAGAAAGGAATTATTATCGGGCACAAAGGAGAGGCTATCAAAAAAGTAGGTACAGAAGCAAGATTGGACCTTGAAAAGTTTTTCACCAAAAAAATTCACTTAAACTTATTTGTAAAAGTGAAAAAAGACTGGAGAAAGAACGACAGAGATCTTAAAAATTTCGGTTACCGATAAACTAAAACGGCTGGAATCCCGTTGTATTAAAAGATTTTTATTACCTTAGTATAAATTTTTTAGTAAATGAACTATAATAATTCAAATTGGAGCTCAATACCTAAAGATGTTATTTTATTAGCAGTGAGAGTATTTGTTGGTTTTGCAATGCTGTCTCATGGCTTTCCGAAACTTCAGATGTTATTGGCAGGCGGTAAAATCGAGTTTTTCGATTTTATGGGACTTGGGCCTCAGACCTCTCTGGTTCTTACGGTTTTTGCTGAATTTGTTTGTTCAATACTGCTTATATTAGGGCTTTTTACAAGAGTTTCTTTAGGTTTTCTGATCTTTACCATGATCATCGCTGCTTTTGCAGTACATGGAGCAGATCCTTTTGAGAAAAGAGAAATGGCACTGGTTTATCTTTCCGTTTATCTTTTGCTCATGGTAATAGGAGCTGGAAAAGTTTCAGTGGATCATATGATAGAAAGAAGAAAAAGAGCTTCAGACTGGTAATTTTAGAATAAAAAGAATATAAAATATGAAAGGCACTTCATGTACTGAAGTGCCTTTTTTGTTATTAATAATTGCAATTTGGCAGGCATTCCCAGATAGGAGCACCGCTTGGAGTTTTACCTACTCTGCAAGCCATATAGCCTGCATCACATAATGGAGCACTTCCTCCTTTAATTGTTTTCAGATTGCTCTTTGATAATTTTCTTAAATTTTTCATATTATTTTAATTTGTGAGATAAAAGTAATGAAAAAAATAAATATGACACTAAAAAGAGTCTTATTTTTTCATGTTAGAAATTTGTTAAAATTCACTACATTCGTAGAAAATGAATTTATATGAAGATAAAACTGACTATTTGCCTTTTGGCATTTCTCAATTTTTATGATGCACAGGAAAATATTACTTATCAGAAACCTTCTACTGAGATTTTAAAACTGGCAGATTATGAAAGACCTCCAAGTGTTCTGATGAACAGCAAAAAAGACTGGGTAGTTTTTACTTATCGTCCAACATATAAAACACTGGAAGATCTCAGCCAGAATGAAATGAAGCTTGGTGGTCTTAGAATCAATCCGGTTACTAATATTTCAAGCAGCATGACCTACTCAAATAATCTGAAGGTCAGAAAGATCAATGATAAAAATGAGATTCAGGTAAAAAACCTGCCTTCCAACCCAAAAATTGCCTACGTTTCGTTTTCACCGGATGAAAAGAAACTGGCTTTTACCAATACAACGAATAAAGGAGTAGAGCTTTGGATCGTAGATATGGAAACGGCTTCTGCCAAAAAAATTACAGCTGATAATCTGAATGCCAATTTAGGCATGCCTTATGTATGGTATAATGATTCTCAGAGTTTCCTGATCAGAACACTTCCACAAAACAGACCTGCTCTGATAGATGCAAGTAAAGATCTTCCAACCGGTCCAATTGTTTCAACAGCGGATGGTAAAGTCTCTCAGAACAGAACTTATCAGGATCTTTTGAAAAATCCTCAGGACGAAAAAAACTTTGAAACCCTTACTGCTTCTGAAATTTATAATGTAGATCTTACAGGAAATCTGAAAAAATTGAAAGATCAGGATATGTATGCCGGATTAAGTTTTTCTCCTGATGGAAATTATCTGATGGCTACAACGATTAAAAAGCCGTTTTCCTATATCGTTCCACTCAACAGATTTCCATCTACAACCGTTATTTATGATATGAAAGGAAATACTGTAAAAACAGTGAATGAAGTTCCTTTGAACGAAATAATGCCAAAAGGATTCTCCTCTGTAAGAACCGGAAAAAGAGATATGGCATGGAGAAGTGATGCTCCTGCTACGCTTACCTATGCTGAAGCTTTGGATGGGGGAGATCAGTCTAAAACAGCGGACTACAGAGACGAGATATTTACCTGGGAAGCCCCATTTACAGCAGCACCAAAATCTTTCTTCAAAACAAAGCAGAGATATGAGGATGTAGTCTGGACTAATGATCATTACGCCATTGTTTCTGAAGGCTGGTATGATACAAGAAATACAAAATCTTACCTGATAGATATCAATAACGGAGAATCTAAAGTGTTTGATGACAGAAATTATCAGGATGTTTACAGTGATCCGGGGCATTTTAATACAACGAAAAACCAGTACGGAAGATATGTAATAGATATGAAAGGTGGAAAAACATACCTGATCGGAGATGGATTTACCAAAGACGGACAGCATCCTTTTATTGACGAAATGGATGTAAAATCACTGAAAAAGAAAAGGCTTTACACTTCTAATATAAAAAATGGCAAAGAAGAAATCATTGATATTCTTAATGCTTCAAAGGGTGAAATTCTTACTACCCAACAGTCACCAAGCCTTTATCCAAATTATTTCAAAAAGAATATTAAATCTAATAAGGCAGAAGCTGTAACCAATTTTGCAAACCCTTTTGAAAGTATCAAGGACGTTTACAAAGAAGTGATTACTTATAAGAGAAATGATGGTGTTACTTTAACAGGAACCCTTTATCTTCCTGCCAATTACGACAGAAAAGCAAAAAAAGAAAAGCTTCCGTTACTAATTTGGGCTTATCCTACCGAATACAAAGATAAAAATACAGCAGGGCAGAACACCCAAAACCCGAACGACTTTACATTCCCTTATTACGGATCTTTTGTATACTGGACAACGAAAGGATATGCGGTTCTGGATGATGCTGCTTTCCCGATTATTGGCGAAGGAAAAACAGAACCTAATGATACTTTTATTCCACAGTTGGTAGCCAATGCAGCAGCAGCAATTGATGCAGTGGATCATCTGGGATATATTGACAGAAAGAAAGTTGCAGTAGGAGGACATTCTTACGGAGCTTTTATGACAGCAAACCTTTTGACACATTCAAATCTTTTTGCATGTGGAATTGCAAGAAGTGGCGCTTACAACAGAACGCTGACGCCATTCGGATTCCAGAGTGAGCAGAGAAACTATTGGGATGTTCCGGAGATTTACAACACCATGTCTCCGTTCATGAATGCTGATAAAATGAAAACACCGCTTCTTCTGATTCACGGTGATGCGGATAACAACCCAGGAACATTTACTTTGCAGACAGAAAGATACTTCCAGGCATTGAAAAATTTGGGTGCTCCGGTGAAAATGGTTCTTCTTCCAAAAGAAGCCCATGGATATCAGGCTAAAGAAAACATTTTACACCTTTTATGGGAACAGGATCAGTTCCTTGAAAAGTGTTTGAAGAAATAAAAATTACAAAATAGACTGTTTATCATAAACAGTCTATTTTTTTTGATTAAAAAATATAACAGGGAAGCAAAAATTTTATAGAATTTACTACCAGAGATATTTACTTAAGGCGAAGCTGATCTTAATAATCAAAACCCTAATGATCTAAATATTGAAGATGTGTCAATATCTCATCAATACTCTTAAGCTCCATAAAATTAGGGTGTTCCAAATTGACATCATGCTGTTCATGACTCCATGTAACATGATAAGGAATATGAGCTGCTGATCCTCCGATTTCCAATACCGGCAGAACGTCTGATTTTATAGAATTTCCAAGCATCAGAAAGTTTTCAGGCTTGCAGTCCAGATGTTTCAGAAGCTTTTTATAATCATTTTCTTTTTTATCACTCATGATCTCAATATGATGGAAATAGTCCTGCAATCCGGAGTTTTTCAGTTTACGCTCCTGATCCAGAAGATCACCTTTTGTAGCCACAACCAGTCTGTATTTCCCCTTTAAGTTTTCAAGTGTTTCTGTAACTCCATCCAGAAGTTCAATAGGTTTCTGAAGAAGCTCCTGACCCAGATGAATTGCTTTGTTGACTAATTCTAATGATGCTGTATTATTGGAAACCCTGCCAATCGTTTCAATCATACAAAGCATAAATCCCTTTACTCCATAACCGTACAGATGGAGATTCTGCATTTCCGTTTTAAATAATTCCTGTGATACCGAATGTTGTGGAAGGTAATCCTCAAGCAGTATACAGAACTCTTTTTCTGCCTCTTGAAAATAAGGTTCATTGATCCAGAGGGTATCATCTGCATCAAAGGCGATCGTAGTAATATGATTATTCATTTTTGTTTTGTAATTTTCTGTTCGCAAAATTCAGTATAAAAATTAAATAAGCAAAGGACATTTGTCCCGGGTGAATATGTTAAGGACGAATCAGACATTTTTAAACTATCTTGACGAGCTGTATGAACAGCAGAATGTTAGTGATGATATTACATTACAGTCTTTTTCTGCAGGGAATAAAATATTAATACAGGATCATCAGCCTTCCCATGTGATGTTGATCAAAAAAGGGATTGTTAAATGTTATTTCGTTGAAGAGAACGGGAAAGAATATATTGTAGAATTTCTCGGAAGTGGGGAAGTGATAGGAGAAGTGGAGCTTATCAGGAATATAAAATGTCTGTGTACTATTGAAGCGCTCACAGAAGCTACGGTATACGCAGTAAAGATTCCTGCTTTCAGGTCTTTGATTAAAAATGATCTTGTCTTAAACAATCTTCTTTTAGAGTCTTTCGCAGAACGGATTATCAATACTTCCAGCAGAGCATCTTATCAACAGCTATATACGGTAGAACATACTTTAAAACAGCTGTTGCAAATGCAGTCTAAGCAGAATATTCAGATCTCCAAAGAGGATATGGCTGCTTATCTCGGAATTACAGTCAGAAGCTTGAATAGAATCTTGAAAGATTTGAAATAAAATATTTGGTAAAAGGTAAAGGCACAAGAAAATCGAAAGTTTTCAGTAAATAGAAGGGAGATTAATAACAGCAAAATATTGCACTCCATCACGTCTTTGCCATTTTCAACAAAAAAAAATTATGTTTGATTAAAATTAAGAAATATGTGTTTTATTTGAGGGATGGTTTTATTTTAATATTGAAATTTAGATAAAATATTGAAATTTTATAGGGGTAGTTTTAAAATTTAGTATTTTTGCATTAAAATAAGTTGAATCCAATATTCATGGAAAAATTAAAGTTCAGAAATGCTGAGTTGGCAGATTTAAACAAAATCGTAGCCATATATAATTCAACAATTGCTTCAAGAATGGTCACTGCAGATATGGAAGAAGTCTCGGTAGACAGCAAACTAAAGTGGTTTGAAGAACATAACCCTCAGACAAGACCACTTTGGGTGGTTGAAGATGAACAAAACCAGATTATCGGCTGGGTAAGCTTCAGTTCATTCCATGAGAGAGCAGCATACAACGGAACGGTGGAAGTAAGCATTTATCTGGATGAAGCCTGCAGAGGAAAAGGATATGGCAAAACAATTCTTCAGTATTGTATTGATAATGCAGGGAAATTCGGAGTGAAAAATCTGGTGGCTCTTATTTTCCTTCACAATGAACCTAGCTTAAAACTGTTCAGATATTTCGGGTTTGAAGATTGGGGAAGTCTTCCTGATGTAGCCATTCTGGATGGTGTTGAAAGAAGTCTGAAGATTCTAGGAAAGAGGATAGATTAAATTGAGTAGGAAAGCCAATAAGCTTGTGTCTATTTGTGAATTTAATTTGTGCTATTTGTGTTTAGAAAATATGCATAAGAAAGGACATAAATCAATGTTCTGTTATAAATTAACGGATATAAAAAAGGCTGCCTCAAATATTGAAACAGCCTTTTTTGTTTTTATGAACTCTGCTTAATTCTTTTCGCAGACATATTCAGGAATCGTTTTACCAGGAAAACAGCAGAAACTGTCAATCCTAATCCAAGTGCAATCCACATTCCGAATGCACCCATTTCCAGGGTCACACAGAAGAAATATCCCAATGGGATAGTAATCACCCAATAAGCGATGAAAGTATAAATAGATGGAATTTTCACATCCTGTAAACCTCTCAACATTCCTAAAGCAGTTACCTGGATTCCGTCAGAAAGCTGGAACAGTGCTGCAATAATCATTAGTTTTGAAGCCAGCATAATAACTTCTACTTCTTCTTTTTTCGTGAAGAAAGTTGGAAGTATATTCCTTCCTAAAATAAATACCAATCCACAGATACACATGAAAATAAAGGCAATCTTCAGGTTGTTGATTCCTACCTTTCTGAGTTCCACAAAATTCTGTTCACCCACTTTTCTTCCGATCATTACTGTAGAGGCTACACTAAACCCAACACATAAGTTAAAAGTGAAAGAGGCCATACTTAAGGCGATTTGGTGGGAAGCAATATCATGAGCAGAGATCAGTCCGCAGATAAATGCAGCTCCGGCGAAAGCCGTTACCTCAAAGAACATCTGTAAAGCTGTAGGCAATCCCAGTTTCACCATTTTATCAAACATTTGCTTTGAGAAATCCTTAATTTTTAAAGAAAAATCTTTGATATAACGTCTTGTTTTTTCTTCTTTCACCAAGACAAAATAAAGGAAAACAACCATGAAAATTCTGGAAATCAAGGTTGCCAGAGCAGATCCCTGTACACCCATTGCAGGAATTCCCCAAAGCCCTTTGATAAAGACATAGTTTAAGGCAATATTGATGATATTTGCAATAATGGTTGCCTTGGTAACTCCAATGGTATAGGATAAACCTTCGGAAACTTCACGAAGCGTCTGAAATGCCATAAATGGGATCATACTGATTACCATGATACTTAAGAAGCCTACTGTATCAGGAATAATTTTGGCCGGCTGCCCAGAATGATAGAGTAGCGGCATCCCCATAAGTAAGACTACCATCAGGATTATCCCAACAGACATGTTGATGATAAAACCATGACTGAAAACAGAATTGATTGTAGCATGATCCTGTCTTGAATGTGCTTCCGAAACCAATGGTGGGATAGCAAATGAAAAGCCCAGAGCTAATACAAATATGGAGAAAAACACAGCATTCCCCAATGAAACGGATGCCAATGCATCAGCACCCAAAAGTTTTCCGACAATAATATTATCGAATAAGTTTACGGAAACTTGCCCCACCTGAGTAAGCATCACAGGCAGAGCCAAAGTCAGACATTCTTTCGTATAGTTTTTGTTTAAAAATTTCATAATATTTTAAGATTCATATAGTTTATAATTCAAATAGGGACAAAAAAAAATTTGCAGTGGTAACACTGCAAATTTTTATAATATCGTAAATAATAGCTTTATTATTTCCTTACAAAACTTGCAACGTCACCTTCAGAAACAGTATTTCCACCAAGAATAATCAATCTCTCCACAACATTCCTTAATTCTCTGATATTTCCAGTCCATGAAAGGGATTTTAAAGCATCAACAGCTTTATCATCAAATTTTTTCACAGCAGTACCATGCTCATCAGCAATCATACCTGAGAAATGCTCAACCAGCAATTTGATGTCCTCTTTTCTGTCATCCAATGGCGGAACATAGATTTCAATAACAGAAAGTCTGTGGTAAAGGTCTTCTCTGAATTTCCCTTCCTCAATTTCTTTCTGCATATTCTTATTGGTTGCCGCAATTACTCTTACGTCAACTTTTATTTCTTTATCACTTCCTACGGGAGAAACTTTGCTTTCCTGAAGAGCTCTCAATACCTTAGCCTGAGCAATAAGACTCATATCACCAATCTCATCAAGGAAGATCGTACCGCCGTTAGCCTGTTCAAATTTTCCCTGCTTATCTTTAATAGCTCCTGTAAAAGATCCTTTTACGTGTCCGAAAAGTTCAGATTCAATAAGTTCAGACGGAATTGCAGCACAGTTTACCTCTATCATAGGTCCTCTTGCGCGTTCACTTTGATTGTGGATGGCATGGGCTACCAATTCTTTTCCGGCACCGTTAGGCCCTGTAATAAGAACTCTGGCGTCAGAAACGGCTACTTTTTCAATCATATCCTGAATCTTTTGAAGAGCAGGAGAATCACCGATCATCTGGTATTTTTTATTTACTTTTCTCTTTAAAGTTTTGTTTTCAGTCTGAAGATTTTTGTTTTCTTTCTTCAGGGTTTCCTTCACCAGAGCATTTTTCACACTCGTGATCAATCTGTTGATATCAATTGGCTTGGAGATAAAATCGTATGCACCCTCTTTCAAACACGAAACAGCAGAATCAATATCTGCGTGGCCTGAGATCATGATAAAAGTAGTTTCTGGTTTTAGTGCGAGACTTTGCTTCAAAAGTTCAGTTCCTGAAAGTTTAGGCATTTTGATATCAGAAATCACCAATGCGAAATCTTCTTTTTCAACCTGTTTATAACCTTCAAGGCCGTCTTCAGCGATAACAAATTCATAATCGGTTAGTTCATCCGAAAGAATACTGTGAAGTACTCCCGAGATTGCTTTTTCGTCTTCTACTATAAGGATTTTTTGCATAGTTGCAAATTTAAATTTTTTGTTTCAATTATTAGCAAAAACTGTACCTAAATATTCTATTTTGAATAGTCTCTTCTTCCAAAAATTGCAGATCCAACTCTCACAGAGTTAGCACCACACTCAATAGCTATCGGGAAATCATCACTCATTCCCATTGATAATGTATTTAGTGTTTTTAGTTGATTTAATTCATCAAAAAGGCCCTTTAGGATTAAAAATTCATTTCTTACCTGCTGCTCATCATCCGTGAATGTCGCCATTCCCATTAAACCGGTAATTTCAACATTAGGGAACTGACCTTCAGAATACTGCTGAAACATATCTTTAGCCTCAGTGATTTCAAGTCCGAATTTACTTTCCTCAGCCGCAATTTTTACCTGCAGCAGAACCTTAATTATCCTGTTGTTCTTTCCCGACTCTTTATTGATTTCTGATAATAATTTTTCAGAATCCACACTTTGTATCGTATCTATGAAAGGAGCAATATATTTTACTTTATTGGTCTGTAAGTGGCCAATAAGATTCCATTGGATATCCTGAGGAAGGAGGGGATATTTTTCCATCAGTTCCTGTACCTTGTTTTCTCCAAAAACTCTCTGTCCCAGATCATATACTTCCTGAACAGCAGAAGCGGGATGTGTTTTTGAAACAGCAACCAGCTGAACATTGGATGGCAGCTGATCTTTTATGGATTTATAATTTTCTTTAATACTCATAGATGCAAATTTCCGAAAATTCCCTGACAGTTGCCAGTGATAGATACATTTTACATTGTCCTTTTTATATAAAAATTAATTCAAAACTTCATTGATCTTAGGATATTGAGAAATCTTTCTGAAAACAAACTTGTTGCTTTTCTGCAGTTTTTCAATAAACAGATCCAGCTCATTGATAGAGTCTGTATCTCTGAGATATTGATCATGAGTAAGGAAAACAAGGTGTCTTGAAGTTTTCTCAAGATCGTTAAAGAAAATACTGTCAACTTTCTTGATCATTGCTTCATGGCTTCCTTTTAAAGTCATTTTCTGGGAAGGTCTCCATTCAAGATCCCAGCCGATTACTTTGTAGCCTGCTTTTTTAAGACCATCTGCAGCTGCAGCAGAACTTTTGATATCGGTTACGTTAATATTGTTAAGCCTCCAGATATTTCTTCCGGGAGTTCTTGCTATTTTATCGGAAAGCCTCAGGCTGTCTTTGGCGATATCAAAATCGTGGACTACTGATTCTGCATTTTTATAAAAATCAGTGTATTTGTTATGGGCATGGCTAAAGCTGTGATTGGCCAGTTCTACAAGAGGGTTTTGCTTCAGAAGCTGCAGGTCATCTTTCTGTTTTTTGCTTCCATAGGCGTGTTTCCCTACCAGAAAGGCGGTTGCACAAACATTTCTTTTATCCAGGATTTTTAAAAGATTTTCGGTTCCCTGATTGGGGCCGTCATCAAAGGTAAGGTAGATCACTCTTTTATCCGGATCTATGTTTTCATCGTCCATTTTAGAGGGTATTTCTGCGGAAGGATGCTCTTGTGAATTGACGACGGGATCGCTATTCACTTCATTCTTGAAATTACAGCTATACAATAAAGCCGAAGTTGCACTCATCAATGCAAACATCCCGAGAAAAGTCTTATTTGTAGACTTTCCCGCAAAAATTTTTCTCATAAAGATAATGGAGTTTAAATTGTTAAAAATCGTTAAAAATAACAGTTGAAAGTTAACAAATTACATGCCATATTTTGCTGTGTTTCGCCTTTTTAAGTTTATTTTAAGAACTTTATTTTAAGGGAGATTTCCATTTACAGGGACATAGTAAAGTTATGATTTGCTTTTGTTTAAATTTTAACATTTATAAATGCGAAACCAATAGGGTTTTTCTATTTTTATTAAGGTTTCAATATTCTTCATATGGTGGGGAATTATTTTATAAGCAGAATCAGATTGTTGAAAAAATAAATGATAATTACTTTTCTAAAATACTTTTCAAGTACAGTGAATTTTTAATGGCTGCAGTTCCCCAGGTATTATTAAAAAATATAAAAGCAGTTTGTTGAGAGCTTTTAATCTTCCCGGCAAGTTCATTCAAAAAATTTTCGCTGTATTCAGATTTGTAAAGTACCGGTTTTCCGTGAAGTCTGTAATAGAGTATGGATGGATGGTTAACTATCAAATCTTCAGGAAGATCAGCCGGAAAACTTACACCGGAAAAAGCAATACCAAGATTGTTTAGCAGATCAAAGATTTCTTTTTGCCACCATGAGTTGTGCCGGAATTCGATTACATTCAGAAATGTATGATCAATAGAACTGATGATACGTTCTATATTTTCCGGAGTATTTTTAAAGGAAGGAGGGAGTTGGTATAGAAACCCGGAGAGTTTTTCACTCAGATGGCTTTGGATGTGGCTGCAAAACGCTGCAATGTCTTCTTTTGAATTTTCAAGACGGTTTTGATGGGTAATGGATTTTGGAATTTTAATAAAAAACCTAAAAGAATCAGGAGTTTCATCATGCCACTTCAACAATGTTTTTGATGTAGGTTTTCTATAAAACGTAGAATTGATTTCTACTGCATTGAATATTTTTGAGTATAAAGAAAGAAAATCTTTACTTGGGGCATTTTCAGGATATAAGGACCCTTTCCAGTCGTTATTATAAAACCCTGAACACCCTATGTAAAGATTTTCTTTTGTCATAATGTTATTTTATATCCAGATCCACGGAGTTTAATCTCAATGAATTCAGTATCACAGATAGGGAACTGAAGCTCATTGCAGCAGCAGCAATCATTGGTGATAACAGAATTCCAAAGAATGGATACAATAATCCTGCCGCTATCGGAACTCCCAGTACATTGTAGATGAACGCGAAGAACAGGTTTTCTTTAATGTTCTTAAGAAGTTTTTCACTTAATAATTTTGCTTTTGCAACCCCCAGGATATCTCCTTTTAATAAAGTGATTTCAGCGCTTTCAATGGCCACGTCCGTTCCTGTTCCCATGGCAATTCCTACATTTGATTGGGCAAGGGCAGGGGAGTCATTAATTCCATCTCCGGTCATGGCCACGATCTTGCCTTGCTGTTGCAGTCTTTTTACTTCATTCAGCTTATCTTCCGGAAGACAGTTGGCTTTGAAATGTTTGATTCCTAATTCATCGGCAACTGCTTTGGCTGTGTGCTCATTATCTCCAGTCATCATAATCACATCAATTCCTTCGCTCATCAGTTGTTTAACTGCTTTTTTTGAACTTTCTTTTATTTTATCCGTAAAGCTTATGAATCCAAGCACCTGCTGATCCTGTGCAATATAAGAGATCGTATGTGCCTTTGACTGTACTTCCACAGCTTTTTGTTTTAAACTTTCCGGAATGATGATCTGATGCGAGACCAACAGGCTTTCATTTCCCAGGTACGCGGTCTTACCATTAATACTTCCTTTTACTCCTTTTCCGGAAATGTTTTCAAACTGATCTACTTTTTCAGAAGTTATATTTTCTTCTTTTGCTCTTTTTATTACAGCATTAGAAAGTGGATGTTCTGAGTTCTGATTTAAAGAGAAAGCCAGTTTTAAAATCTGATTCTGATCTCCTGTTACGGTTTCAATATGTTCTACTGAAGGTTTTCCTTCTGTTAAAGTTCCTGTTTTATCTGTAATCAAAACATTTACTTTATTCATTTGCTCCAGAGCTTCTGCGTTTTTGATCAGAATTCCGTTTTTGGCGCCTTTCCCTATTCCTACCATTAAAGACATAGGAGTTGCCAGCCCCAAGGCACACGGACATGCTACAATTAAAACCGCCACAGCGTTCACGAATGCAAATAAGGTTCTTTTTCCTTCCGGGCCGAAAAACTGCCACAGAATAAAAGTAAGTGCAGCAATAAGAATTACAACGGGAACAAATACTTTTGAAACCTTGTCAGTAAGTTTCTGGATGGGAGCTTTGCTTCGGCTGGCTTCATTTACCATTTTAATGATCTGTGAAAGCAGTGTTTCATCACCTACTTTATCTGCCTTCATTATGAATACCTGATTACCATTTATTGTTCCTGAAGATACTTTATCATCTACATTCTTTTCAACAGGAACAGGTTCACCTGTGATCATACTCTCGTCTACGATAGAATTTCCCTCGGTGATTTTTCCGTCAACAGGAATTTTTTCACCCGGTTTTACTTTTAAAAGGTCTCCTATTTTCACCTGAGAAAGCAAGACTTTCTTTTCTTCACCATTTACAATAAGGTTGGCTTCATCCGGTGAAAGATTCATCAATTCTTTGATGGCATTGCCTGTTTTCTTATGAGCTGCAGCTTCCATTAGCTGACCTAAAATAACAAGGGTTAAAATCACACAGACTGCTTCAAAATATAAAGGGATTTCATGATTGTGCCCACGGATTTCATGCGGAATAATGTCAGGAAATACTAAAGCTACAATACTGAAAATAAATGCGGCAGCCACACCCAGAGCAATAAGACTGAACATATTGAGATTCCATGTTTTGAAAGAAACCCATCCTCTTTTCAACAGGAACCATCCGGAATAAAACATCACCGGAAGAGTTAAAGCAAGTTCGATAAACCCCTGAATCTGATGAGAAAAAGGAAAATTGATAAACATACCGCCCATTGATAGAATGAAAACGGGAATTGTAAATGCTAATGAAGTAATGAACTTCTTCTTTAATATATTGTATGTTTCATCCTCTTCATCATCACCGCTGTCTGGCATTCTTACGAGATCCATTCCACAGATTGGGCAGTCTCCCGGTTCATCACGAATGATTTCCGGATGCATAGGACATGTATATTTTGCAGTTTTCTTTTCCGGATACTTTACCAGGTCCATACCGCAGACAGGGCATCCTACGTTGGAGTCATAGGTTTTGTCTCCTTCACAATACATCGGACAGTAATACCTGCCTGCCATTTCATCAGTTACTTTAGGAGCCTCGTGGTTATGGCTGTGATGATCATGATGATTGTGAGCGTGGGAATGAGAATGATGTTGGTGTGAATCTCCTTTTTGAACAAGCTCTTCCGTGATCGGTTCTAAATGCATATGGCAAACCGGGCAGTCTCCTTTTTCATTGTATACTTTATCCCCTTCGCAAAACATCGGACAATAATATTTTCCTATACTGTCTTTAAAGTTTTCCGGGAGGTTGGTTGCGGAAAAGGTTGGTTTATGATTTGGATCTTTGGCTAGTTTTTCTTCAATAGGTACCAGGTACATTTTGCAGACAGGACATCTTTCTCCTTGTTTGAAATATACTTTATCCCCTTCGCACTCCATGGGACAATAGTATACTGATGACGGAGATACGCGGTCCTGAGGTTTTACAAAGGCTTTCTCAGGATTATTTGGGTCTTCAAGTCTGTATTTTCCTATTTCTGCCAAAGCATCATTTAAAACTGAAAGTTTTACTCCATGATCAGAAGTAATTGTTGCGGTATTATTTTCCAGATTGACATCTGCTTGAACACCTTCAACACTGTTCAGTTGATTTGAAATCTTTTTCTGGCAGCCGGAACAGGTCATTCCGAGTATTTTATACTGTTGTTCCATGATTCTTAAATTTATACTACAAATTTCCAAAATGGAATGCTAAGGTTGTTATAAATTTAAGGATAATAGTTATAAAATTAGGTTTGAGAGTGGGAGTGTTTGAGTGAGGGTATTAAATATCTGTATTTCTACATTCTCCAACACTCAAACCCTCTATTTATAGATTGTCAAGCGCTTTGCGGTTGTGTTCTTTAAGTTTTTTGAATTCAGTGGGTGGAAACCCTGTTATATTCCGGAATTGAGTAGAAAGATGCTGAACGCTTTTATAGCCGAGCTTTCCGGCAATTTCAGTAAGATTGAATTCATTGTAGAGAAGAAGTTCTTTTACCTTTTCGATTTTCTGCAGAATGAAGAACTGTTCTAATGTGATATTTTCGTTTTGTGAAAATGTTTTTGAAAGTGCACTGTAGTCTTTATGAAGTTTTGAACTTAGAAATTCTGAAAGCAGAAAGTTTTCAGCAATATCGAGGTCACTGATCTTTATGATGATCAGGTTTTTGATTTTTTCAACAACCTGATGTGCAGAATCCATAATTCTTTCAAAACCTGTATCAAGCAGTTCTTTTTCTATGGCCTGCATTTTTTCAGGAGAAACGTCAGTTTCTGTTTCTGCTTCACCTAATAAGATGGCACTTGTTTTTACATCAGCATTACGGAAGATGTTTTCCACTGCCGCAATGCACCTGTTGCAGACCATGTTTTTTATGAAAATTTTCATAAACTGTTGTTTAACCTGTCTTTTACAAATTCAATCTGGGTTTTGCCATGGGGAGCAGGGTTGCCTTCCGCATCCAGGTTTACCATTACGATTTTTTCTACAGTAATAATGGTTTGATGGGTCATCTTATTTCGTACATCACATCTTAAAGTAACAGAGGTGGAACCGAAATGAGTTGCCTCAATACCTATTTCTATAATATCACCTTGCTTAGCAGAGCTGACGAAATTAATCTCAGAGATAAATTTGGTCACTACTTTTGTGTTTTCCAACTGGATAATAGCATACAATGCTGCTTCTTCATCAATCCATTGCAGGAGTCTTCCCCCGAAAAGAGAGTGATTTGGATTTAGGTCTTCAGGTTTTACCCATTTTCTGGTATGGTAGTTCATATCTTTTAATAATTGTGTACCACAAATTTAGTGTTAAAAGCTGATGTTTTCAAAAGAATAGTATTTATTGATCTGAAAATAATGATTCATTTTCTCAATCATTTTCTTTTGGAGCGCATAGCTTTTGTTTTTGTAACAGCGGAGTCATTCAATAACGTTTGATATTCTTCGCTTTCTACGGGAATCATGGCAACTTTTCCTTCTGAGTTATGATGAAACCCAAATCCATATTTCTTCGCCAGGGGAGAGCAGCGGAGACATGGCTGGCCTTTAGAAAAGAATTTTTCTCTTTCTTTCTGTTTTTCGTGTTCTGAAATATCATTTTTAATGGCATAACACTCAAAAATAATATCATCTGATGAATATTTATAAGGATTTTTTATCAGTATCTCGTACTGAAGACGGGCAATTGTTTTTTCTTTTTTCTCAACAGGAATCTGAGCCTGGGAAACAGGGCAATCTTCGGCTACTTCAATAAGAGTGTTGGTATAATTAGTAGTATGCTGTTTCATTTTCTGACTTTAGTTGGTGTTTATTAAATTCAGATGGCAGAGAGTTCTATAAATAGAATACTATCTTATAGATTATCAAAGTTATAGATGTTAAATGTCTTTTTTATTTAAAAAAAATTAACTAA
Source organism: Chryseobacterium sp. MA9 (assembly GCF_024399315.1). Classification (NCBI taxonomy): domain Bacteria; kingdom Pseudomonadati; phylum Bacteroidota; class Flavobacteriia; order Flavobacteriales; family Weeksellaceae; genus Chryseobacterium; species Chryseobacterium sp. MA9. The sequence goes on from NZ_CP075170.1 coordinate 620,595, forward strand.
TTTTATAATAATGAATTTGTATGTATAACTAACTGTAAATCAGTATTTTTTATTATATTTAGATTGTTTTTGGTTTTAGAGATTCAACATAATGTGAGAAATATTAAAAAAAAGCTTTGATTTGAAATTTTTAATTGTATCTTGCATACGTTTATATTTGGAATCAATATTTGTTCATTAATTTATGTTGTTTTTCTTTTATATACCAAATTTTTATTAATTTTTTAATTTATTCAAAATGAACATTTTTGTTTCAAACATCAATTACGCAACTAAAGAGTATGAGTTGCACGATCTATTCGCAGAATTTGGTGATGTATCATCAGCTAAAATCGTTACAGACAGAGAAACTGGTCGTTCTAGAGGTTTCGGTTTCGTAGAGATGGGTGATGAAGAAGGACAGCAGGCTATTGAAGCTCTTAATCAAAAAGAATTCAACGGAAAAGCTCTAAACGTATCTGAGGCTAAGCCTAGAGAAGAAAAACCAAGAAGAAGCTTCGACAACAACCGTGGCGGAGGTTATGGTGGTGGTAACAACAACCGTGGCGGAGGCTATGGTGGTGGTAACAACAACCGTGGCGGAGGCGGCGGAAATCGTTGGTAAAAATATGAAGCGGCTTTTAAGCCGCTTTTTTTATGTAATTTAATTTCCAGTAAATCATTTGATTAGAGTTTTGTATTGAAATATTGAAGTGTTTTGGCATAATTTTAGAAAATTATCAATCAATCAAAAAGTAATTATAATGAAAAAACATTTATTAGCATTAATGATGGTGTTTGGCGGGTTGCTGATCAATGCACAAAGCATTTATGCAGGGCAGACATTGAGACAGGATAAAAAATACTGGGCAGATAACAATGAGTATTATCTGATCTTCCAGAATGATGGAAACCTCGTTTTTTATAACAGATCCGGTTCTCCTGCATGGGAATCGAAAACTACCAACAGAGGCGTAAGAGCAATTTTTCAGGAAGATGGTAATCTGGTAGTATATTCACGTGGGAACGGAGTTGCTTTCAGTTCAAATACTGACGGTAAAGGAGCTGACAAATTATCTGTTCAGGATGATGGTAATCTTGTTATTTATAATGGGTCTAATCCTCTATGGGCATCTAAAGGCGGTATCAGAAACAATAATGGCTGGGGTAATCGTGATCGTTACGGCAATAAAGATTATGTGTCAACAGGCTACAGATTCCGTAAGGATGCAAAACTTTATTCTTCAGACGGACGCTATTATCTGGTATTTCAGGATGATGGTAATCTTGTTTTGGCTAATAGAAACGGGAATGCTATCTGGGCTACAGCAACTGATAACAGAGGAAGCAAAGCTGAATTTCAGGGTGACGGAAATCTGGTAGTATATGATTCTTATAATAGAGCTGTTTGGAGTTCAAATACAGAGAACAGAGGTGCTACAAAACTTACAGTACAAAATGACGGGAACCTTGTGATCTACGGAAGAAATTCTCCACTATGGAGCTCCGGAACCAATAGATAAACCGTTTTTATATACAATAAAAAAAGACTGTCTCTTGTGGCAGTCTTTTTTTATTCATTATTTTAATCTTATCAGGATATAAACATTCTCATAATAAATGCTGGCCAGCTCATTATCGGAATATTTTTCTCTTGTAATTTCACTGAAAATAAGTTTGACATGGTATTTGCCCAAATCAGATTCCATTGCCAGATCAGGAACTTTTACGGTTCCGTTTTTGTTTTTATTTTCTTCAAATAATTGAATGATTTTTGGTCCGAAATCTACTTCTTCCTTAGAATTTAATCTCAGTCTCAATGAGAATTTATCAGTCAGCTGATCTGTAAGTTCAAACTGGTCTTCATTCAGCTTCTGCGGATCTCTGCTGTAACGATGGAAAGAAAGTAAATATTGATAGTTTTCGATTCCTATAATTTGCTTTTCAGGAACAAGAACAATTCTGTTCAGCTCGTAAGGCTTATTTTTAACGGTGATATTTACATCCGAAAATTTATTTTGAATGTTATAATTAATGTTATAAAATGTACCCTTTTCAATATTATCGGATAACTCGGACTGATCTTTTTGATTCAAGAGGTTTAATAAAAATTTACTTTGTTTTCTCTCCGCCAGAAATTCAAATTTATCAGCAATTTCATTACGGACTGTATCCGTAACTTTTTTATTAAAATTAATTTTACCGGCACTGATTAACTGATTTTGATTTAAAATATTCATCAGTTCTGTCTTCTGACTTCTCTTGGCAACACTGAAAGCATTGAGATAAGGGAAAATTAAAGCAAAAGCTCCAAATATAAATAAGCTGACGGGAATAAACTTTATTGTTGCCTTTCTACTGAAAATAAAGTAAACAACAATACTCAGCAGCCAAAGTGCAAGAAGGAAAACAAAATATCTTGGTTCTGTATAGCCATACTCCAGAATTCTTGTAAAAATAGCTGTGAAAAGCAGGATGATCAAAGGAACAATGGTGTAATAAAATGCTTTTGAAAATATCTTAACCCATGATTTCGCATTTTCCTCTTTTAACGGATGTACCAGCAGTAATGCCAGAATCCCAACAATGCTGTACGCTAGCACAAGATAAGAAACCCAGCCTCTTGGAAGCTGCCAGTTGATCAGGATTTTAAAAGAATAAAAATAAAGAATCGCTACGTAAATAAGAAGTAGCGGAATCAAAATAAACTGAGTGAAAAACTTTAAAACAACAGGATATGTTCCATCTTTTTCAAGATTATTTAAACCTTTGTCACTAAATAAAAGGAAAATAAAACTGCTCCCGAAAATAGCCAGAACAAAAAATGTATCGGTATAAATCCTGTGATGAAAATGAAAATCAAAAAGTTTATCAACAGCTAAAATGGCCAATTCAACTCCGCCGGTCAAAACCCCTGTAAATACTACAGTAAGGAAGAAATTGACAAAAAGATTTTTGTTATACTGCCAGAATCTGAGTTCCCTGTCTTTTTCAAGAAACGGAACAAAAGAAACCAATAAGTGGGAGAGAAGAGCCGTAACTGCAATGATATAAGCATAAACCTCAGTGAAATTATTCTTTTTATTTGGCAGGATACAATAAAACCCAATAAGAAAAGCAACACCACATAGGTGTAATAGTAATTCTTTCCCGATTCTCTGTGATACCATTTTCAGAGCAAACATCATTGAAATTCCGAGACAGGCACAAATAGTGAACTTGATGTACGTTGTGACTTCCTCAAGCTCTGTTTCAGCAATGCAGATAGCACCAATTGCAGCTAATAAAGCCACTGCAAGAACCATTGGGTAACGAAGGATTACTTCATTGGCCCGGCTTAAAGTTTCCTGGAATTTTGTTTTCATGATTTGGTGTTTTTTGACAGTAAGATTAATCTTTTTTCTTCTTTTTCTTTTTGTCTTTTTCCTTTTCTTTCTCTTTTCCTTTGGTCTTCTTCTCTTTTTTAGGACTTAAGATTTCTTCAGCAATTTCAAACTTTGGTTCTTCAACTTTTGCTGGTTTTATTTCGATTTTTAAATCAAAATATCCTTTCATATCTTCCTGGGAGATTAATTTTTCGCTTAATAAAAACTCCAGGATTTCTTTCCCTGAATTATTAAAGAAGTTATGCGAAAGTTCTTTCAATAGGAATTTTTTATATCCTTCCAAAGGAACAAGCACTGAATATTTGAAAATTCTTCCTTCTTTTACAGTGGATAGATAGCCTTTCTCAACCAATATTTTCAAATAAGTAGAAACCGTATTCTGGTGTGGTTTAGGTTCCGGATGCTGCTCCATAACGTCCTTCAGATAGAAAGATTCCATTTTCCAAAACAGCTTCATAAAGTTTTCTTCTGCGGCAGTAAGATGATTTATTTTCATAGAGTACTCTAATGTTGAAATTGAATATTGCAATAAAGATAGATAAAAGATACCATAAAAGCTATTCCAGCCCCCATAAATACTTCTTTTACCGTATGACGTTTTAAAATAACGCGGGTAATCCCGACCAAAGCGGCAATTCCCAGCCATAGCAGACCCATTTTCCAGTCAAGATTAAAAAATAACGCTGCTACAAATATATTGAATGCGGTATGCATTGAGCTTTTGATGAAAAGATTGCTGACCTGAAGAGCAAACAGAAGTATTAAAATAAACAGCATGACAAAATCAACAGATCCGTTTCTGATGTAATGGAAAATAAGATAAGCAATCACACATACTGCGATAAATATATACAGTGTTTTTCTTTGAACCCGGTTGGATACATCCATATTGGTATATCTTCCTGTTTTCACATTCCATACCAGCCAAATGACAACGGGAATAATAATCATAGCTAATATAGGAATGAAGTTCATCATAGAATCTTTAAGGGTATATTCCCTGATGCTCATATATATAAAAAAAATAATCAGAGAGACCAGAGGATTAAAGAAGTCAGAAATGACTTTTGAAATTTTATGTAGTAATGAAGACTGCTTTTCTTCCATAATCAAGTTTAAAAATCAAATATACCATTATAACCTCAAAAAACAAACGAAAAACAGGGTATGAAAGGTACTCGATCATATGAAAACGATTCAATGCCAGTTGCTTTTGATCGAATTAAATATTTTCAACTATATTAAATTAATATTAGATTTTGCTGAAAATGTATACCTTTAACTAACCAGTTTTAATCTTACATAATGAAACATCTATTCACATTTCTCTTGATAATTGCAGGTTGTTTTATTTTTGGACAAAAGTTTTCTCAGGAAAATATTTCTGCGATGCCGGTTCCTGTACATCAGTTAAGAATTTATGAAGTTCCCAAAGAGAATAAGCAGGTTTTTCTGGACCGTTTCCGGGATCATGCACTCAGTATCATGAAGAAATATGGATTTACTATTGTAGCGATCTGGGAATCGGAATTCAGGGAAAAAACAGAATTTGTTTATCTGCTTGAGTGGAAAGATGAAGATACAATGAAAACTGCGTGGGAAGGATTTATGGCAGATAAAGAATGGAAGGAAATTAAAGCCAGAACAGCAAAGCAATATGGTAATTTCGTTAATGAAATTGAAGACAGAACCCTGAAACTTACAGATTTTTCCCCGGAAAAGAAGCTGTTGAAATAACCAAAAGATATATTAACAATAATTAAAGAGGAAAGAAATAGGAGAACAAAAAGTAACGAATTCTGAGATCTCCGAATCATGTGTTGTTTCAGAAAAGCCATATGGATAGGCTGATTCCTTATATATCGCGGTAAGAATGTAACGGATAAAACGCTGCTTTATCAAGCTTTCAAGGGGTCGAAAATTAAGAATAATCCATTCGGCCTGCAAATAGATTTTACAGAAAAAACGAAAAGTTATCTATGTATAGAATAAAAACAAAGTTTTTTTCATAATTTTGCTCAACTATTTCATCATAAAAAAGCAAGAGCTAACACATGAAAGAATTTTCTAAAGAGGTATACCTGAAGTGGTATGAAGATATGACAATGTGGAGAAGGTTTGAAGACAAATGCCGTTCTCTTTACCTAAAACAAAAGATCAGAGGATTTTTACATTTGTATAACGGTCAGGAAGCTATCCCTGCAGGATTCACGCATGCCATGGATCTTACAAAGGATAGTATGATTACTGCTTACAGATGCCACATCCATCCAATGGCGATGGGAGTAGATCCTAAAAGAATCATGGCTGAACTTTGCGGTAAAGCTACAGGTACATCCGGAGGTATGGGTGGATCTATGCACATTTTCAGTAAAGAACACCGTTTTTACGGAGGACACGGTATCGTTGGAGGACAAATTCCTTTGGGTGCAGGTATTGCTTTTGCAGATAAATATTTCGACAGAAAAGCAGTGAACATCTGTTTCTTTGGAGACGGAGCTGCAAGACAAGGTTCTTTACATGAGACATTCAACATGGCAATGAACTGGAAACTTCCTGTAGTATTTGTGGTAGAAAACAACCAATATGCAATGGGAACTTCCGTAAAAAGAACTGCTAACCACGAAGATATCTATAAACTAGGATTAGGATACGAAATGCCTTGTCTTGCTGTAGATGCAATGGATCCTGAAAAAGTAGCTGAAGCTGCTTATGAAGCAATTGAAAGAGCAAGAAGAGGAGACGGACCTACATTTATTGAAGCAAGAACTTACCGTTACAGAGGACACTCTATGTCTGATGCTGAGCCATACAGATCTAAAGAAGAAGTGGCAATTCATAAAAACGATGATCCAATCGAGCTAGTAAAACACAGAATTTTAGAAAACGGATGGGCTACAGAAGCAGATTTGGAAGCTATGGATAATAAGTCAAGAGACTTTGTTGATGAGTGTATCGAATTTATGGAAAATTCTCCATATCCAGAGGCAGAAAAGATCTATGAGTATGTATATGCTCAGGAAAACTATCCATTCCTAGACAAATTAGAAAATTAATAATTAGATAATTTGAGAATTTGAAAATGAATTAGATTTTTTAATTCTCTCATCATCACATTAACAAATTATCATATTAGAAAATTATGGCAGAAGTAATTACGATGCCCCGCCTGTCCGACACGATGACGGAAGGTAAGGTGGCAAAATGGCATAAAAAAGTAGGAGATAAAGTAAAAGAAGGAGATATTTTAGCTGAAATTGAAACTGATAAAGCAGTTCAGGATTTCGAATCTGAAATAGAAGGTACCCTTTTATACGTAGGTGTAGAAGAAGGAGGCGCTGCTGCTGTAGACTCTGTTTTGGCTATTATCGGGAATGAAGGAGAAGATATTTCAGGATTGACAGGTGGAGCTGCTGCTCCCGCTGCTGGAACTGAAGAAAAAAAATCAGAAGAACAGCCCAAATCAGAAACTGCTGCACCTGCTGCTACAGAAGTTCCGGCTGGAGTAGAAGTTATTACAATGCCAAGACTTTCTGATACAATGACAGAAGGTAAAGTAGCTAAATGGCACAAAAATATAGGCGATACAGTAAAAGAAGGAGATCTTCTTGCTGAAATCGAAACAGATAAAGCGGTACAGGATTTCGAATCCGAATTCAATGGAGTATTATTGAAGCAAGGTGTAGAAGAAGGAGGTGCTGCTCCGGTTGATTCCGTATTAGCAATTATTGGCCCTGCAGGAACAGATGTTTCCGCTGTAGGAGCTCCAAAAGCTGCAGCCACATCAACTGAAAAACCAGCTGAACAAAAAGCAGAAGTTAAAACAGAAGAAAAGACGGCTCCTGCTGCAGACTCTTCATCTTCTGACAGAGTAGCAATTTCTCCACTGGCTAAGAAAATGGCTCAGGATAAAGGGGTTGATATCAACAGTGTTCAGGGATCTGGTGAAAACGGAAGAATTGTTAAAAAAGATATTGAAAACTATCAGCCAGTTGCGAAACCGGCTGCTTCAGCTCCGGCAGCAAGCGCTGCTCCTGTTGCAGTAAGCTTCGTACAAGGTGAAGATACAGAGACTCCAAACTCACAGGTAAGAAATATTATTGCAAAACGTCTTTCTGAAAGTAAATTCTCTGCACCTCACTACTATCTGATGGTTGAGATCAACATGGATAAAGCCATTGAAGCAAGAAAAGAAATCAATTCTTTACCTGATACTAAGATCTCTTTCAATGACATGATTATTAAAGCGACTGCAATTGCTTTAAGAAAACACCCTCAGGTAAATTCAAGCTGGGCAGGTGATAAGATCATCCACAGAGGAAATATCAACATTGGTGTAGCAGTAGCTATTCCAGACGGATTGGTAGTTCCTGTATTGAAAAATACAGATCAGATGACATATACTCAGATTTCTGCATCTGTGAAAGATATGGCATCAAGAGCTAAGAGTAAAGGTCTTAAAGCTAACGAAATGGAAGGATCTACATTCTCTATTTCTAACTTAGGAATGTTCGGAATCGAAACCTTTACAAGTATTATCAACCAGCCAAACTCTGCAATCCTTTCAGTAGGAGCAATTATCGAAAAACCAATCGTAAAAGATGGTCAGATCGTAGTTGGAAACACAATGAAACTTTCATTGGCATGTGATCACAGAGTGGTAGATGGTGCTACAGGTGCTCAATTCTTACAGACATTAAGAACATATTTAGAAAGTCCATTAACATTGTTACTGTAATTTTCTGAAATGAAAAATAGTAAAACCTCCCAACTTGGGAGGTTTTTGTTTTTGGGTAAATTAAAATCCAGATTCCTAATAAAACCTTATTAGGTTTAGAAAAATAAACTCTAAAAAAGAAAATAATACTTTTTCACATAAGTTTTATCACCAAAATATGAAGGAAATAATTAAAAAAATTAATAGAAAAGACCTATATAAATGGATTAGGAAAATCTAATCGTAATAAAACTAAAATAAAATATAAACCGCTTCAAAAAGCGGTTTTTTATTTGGAGGCAATTTACTATTTTTGAATCATGATTAAAGCAAGAAATATCCATAAATCTTATGGGAATTTAGAAGTACTGAAAGGAGTTGATATTCATATCAAAATAGGCGAAGTGGTTTCTATTGTAGGAGAATCAGGAGCAGGTAAATCTACGTTACTGCAGATTTTAGGAACTTTGGATCATCCAACCCAATCAAACAAATATGATACTGAAATTGAAATAGCAGGAGAATCATTTATTAATATGAATGATAAACAGCTTTCAAAGTTCAGAAATCAGAATATCGGTTTTGTATTTCAGTTTCATCAGCTTCTTCCGGAGTTTACAGCGCTGGAAAATGTACTGCTTCCAACAAAAATAGCCGGAGCTAATGAAAAAGAAGCACTTGAAAAGGCTTATGCTTTATTTGAAGATTTAAAAATAGAACAAAGATTACAGCATAAACCCAATCAGCTTTCAGGTGGAGAAGCGCAAAGAGTAGCTGTGGCGAGAGCTTTAATCAATTCACCCAAAATTATTTTTGCGGATGAACCAACGGGAAACCTGGATTCCAAGAACGCAGATGATCTTCACAGGTTGTTTTTCGATCTTAGAGACAAATACAACCAAACATTTGTCATTGTTACCCACAATCCAAATCTCGCAGAAATCACAGACCGAAAACTCGTTATGAAAGACGGAATGATTATAGAATAGAAGTATATAATACCAGATAATGAAACACTTTATTTTTCTTTTTATAATTTTAATTTCCTGTTCAAAAACTGAATCACAGCAGTTGAATTCACGACACGTGCCTCAGGAAAAAATTTTAGAGATTAAAAATTATATTAAAGGAAAAGAGTATAATCAGGATCTGGCTGTTTTTATCAATTTTAAGATACCTTCCGGAAAATACCGTTATTTCATTTATAATCTGAAAAATAATACCATTGTACAGCAGGCTGTCGTATCCCATGGTTCAGGTTCAGTCATTCCAAAGTCAGATGCTTTAAAATTCAGTAATGTTGAAGGTTCCTATCAGTCATCTCTTGGAAAATATGTCATTGGAGAAAGCTATATAGGAAAGTTTGGTAAAGCTTACCGGTTAAAAGGCCTTGATTCTACCAACAGCAATGCAATGCAAAGGGCAATTGTCCTTCATTCTTACGGATGTATTCCGGATGTAGAATCTCAGACTCCGGCATGTTTAAGCTTAGGATGTCCGATGCTTTCGGTGAATGCTCTTAAAGAAACAGCAAAATATATTGATCCATCTGCAAAACCGGTGATCTTATATGCTTTTTATTAATCGATAATATTCATTATAATTTATTTTTCCATGGCCATAAAACTCCTTGCTGAAGATGACAGACCCAGAGAAAAGTTTTTACAGAAAGGTAAGGGCTCCCTTTCTGATTCTGAACTGTTGGCTATTATTATGGGAAGTGGAAATAGAGAAGAAGATGCGCTGGAACTGGCACGGAAAATTTTAGCCTCTGTCAATAACAGCTGGCACCAATTAAGTTTACTTTCTGCTAAAGATCTGATGAAATTTAAAGGAATCGGAGAGTCAAAAGCCGTTTCGATTATTTCAGCTTTAGAGATCGGAAGAAGGAGAGCAGTACAGGAAATTCCTGAGAAAACTATCATTGGTAACAGCCATGATGCTTATGTGGTTCTTAGAAACCAGCTTTCAGATCTAAGAACAGAAGAATTCTGGGCTATTTTACTGAATAGTAACAATAAAGTGATTCATGTTTCACAATTGACTCAGGGAGGCATAAGCCAGTCTATTGTAGATGTAAGAACTCTATATAAAACAGCGCTGGATCATTTTTCAACAGGTATTATTATTGCCCACAACCATCCCTCCGGAAGTCTAAAACCAAGCCGGGAAGATATCAATATTACACAAAAAATAAAAGAAGCAGGAAATACATTAAGTATTCAGCTTTTAGACCATATTATTGTCACGCAGGATTCCTATTTTAGTTTCTCGGACTCAGGATTATTATGATTAGAAGATTGAAATACCATGAAATTGATTTTGCAAAATATGCTCAATGTTTAGAAAACTCCGAACAAAGAAAATATTCTGCTACAAAAGATTTTTTAGATACAACTTCTACAATGCCATGGGAAATTCTGGTTTATAAGGATTATGAAGCTGTGATGCCTGTACCTTTTGTAAGAAAATATGGGATGAAAATTGTTCATAATCCGAAACTTTGCCAGCAACTTGGTATTTTTTCCACTAAAGATGATGTTGACCTTAATGAGGCTTTTTTAGAATATCTGGAAAAAAATTACATGATCAGGGCCTATCCGTTCAATGATGTAAATCAGCTCCGAACGAAGATCAGAATTAAGAAGAACTTTTTATTGTATCCTGATGCTTACGAGAAAGTACGTACCAATTATTCCCCCAAAAGAAAAAGAAAACTTCGTTTAAATGAAGAAATTTTAAGAGAATCAGAAGTTAAAACAATTTCTTTTGACAAAGCAAAGACTTTTATAGAAGCCAACACGATAGGACTGAGCAAAGACAATGATTTGTCCGAATTCATGAGGATTTTTGAAAGTTTTCATAAGTTGGATTACCTGAAGTTTACGGCTTTTTATTATCAAAACAAGATTGTCAACGTAATTGCTACTTATACGGATTGTAATATGGTAGCACTTTTGGGTAATTTTAATGATAAAGATTACGTCAAATTATCAGGAGCATCAGTGCTGATTGATACTGTTATTAAAGAAAATATCGAAACTCATATTTTTGATTTTGAAGGAGGAGAGCTACCTAATATTGAAGAGTTTTTCAGAGGGTTTCGTCCGGAATTAAGACCTTACGCAATTATTGAAAATTCAAAAAAGAACCTCTTTAAAAAATTAGGTTACCTTATAATGAGAAGGAAGCCATTTTTATGATGAAAAGCATTGTTTAGATTGGTTCTAATTAAGTAATATTCCGTAACTTTATAAATCCTTAGTAAAACAGCTATGTTACAACAGATTCGTCAGTACAAACTATCATATATGCTTTATAACTTGTTTAAAAAAAATAAGTTAAAACATAATATTCCACTGTATAAAAAATACGGTATTAATAAGAGCTATTTTTCAAGTATTTCGAGTAAAGATTTTGTTAATCTTCCTGTCAGCGATAGAAAGGTAGATTATGTAAAACTTGCAGAAACTCCTTTTTTTAAGAAACTGACGGGAGAAAATAGAGAAAGTGCTCTTCAGTATGACGATAATGGGTATATGATTCTGAGAAACTTCCTGACTCCGGAAACGGCTGATCAAATCAATACAGAAATTGATAAGCTCATGGAGGATGGTACACTGAAGTTTATTTACGGAGGAAAACTGATGTTTGCCATTCATCATTCAGAGATTATTAAAAACATTGGAAGTGACAAGGAACTGCTGGAATTTTTATCTGTTTTACTGGACGGAAAATCCAAACTCTTTCAAAGTATCAACTTCATCAACGGAAGCCAACAAAAAACACATTCGGACAGTATTCACATGACGACTTATCCTTTGGGAGGATTACTGGGAGTATGGATTGCCCTGGAAGATGTAGATGAAACGAATGGTGCTCTTCATTACATTCCTAAGAGCCATAAATTGCCTTATTTCCTTAATTCTGATTACGATAACGAAGGTACAGCCTTGAAAATCGGTAAGAAAAGTTACAGAGCTTATGAAACATTCCTTGAGGATAAGGTAAAGGAACTGGGATTGAAAAAAGAAGTCTTTAAGGCAAAAAAAGGAGATCTATTAATATGGCATGCGAATATTCTTCACGGTGGTGAGCCTCATACGGATAAAAACAGAACAAGAAAGAGCCTTGTTTATCACTTCTTTGATGAAAATAGCGTTTGTTATCATGAAGTGACCCAAAGACCTGCATTGTTTGAATTGTAATCCTTTATCATAAAAGCTTTTTTATAAGAATATAAGTTTCAATGATAGTTTTTTTACATTTGTATACTTATAATATCAACAAATGAAAAAAAGGGAAAATATTCTTGTTTTTATATTTTCAATCTATGTATGCTTTATGTCATACTACCTATATACCAACCATTATTACAATACTGATATGGAAGCCTATATGGGACTGATTTATAAAACAGAATATCCCGAAATGAAAATTGAAGAGATTCATCAGAAAGTATATGATGAACTGCGGGAAAAGAATCCTGATTTTGCAGGATTAGGACCTGTAGACCCAATGGTAAAAGAAGTGGCGAAGGGCGAAAGTACTTATTACAAAATATTATCACAAAATCCTAAAGCCTATGAAGAAGAATTACAGCTTTTTGTAGTAAAACCTTTTTATAATTTCATCAATTGGTCGTTCTTTAAATTAGGTTTCAGTGCATCTGCTTCCAACTCTTTAATTTCAATTATTTCTTACGCCCTGATTCTTATTCTGATTTTCAGTTTTTTGATAAAAATTCTGAAAAATTATAGTCTTGCTTTTATCATTACGATTTTAATTTCTCTGTTCAAACCCTTTCAGGAGTCGGGCAGACATGTCTCTGCAGATTCTTTATCATGCCTGTTGCTTCTTTTGAGCTTCTATGTATTCTTAATAAGAAGAAATTTCTTTCTTGCTGGTATCTTTGCCATGCTGTGTATTCTTACAAGACCGGAATATTTTATTTTTTATTCTTTCCTGTATGGCCTTATTTATCTTTATAGAAACAAGCTTCAGGTGAAAACAGCTTCATTATTGATATCATACGGATATCTGTTTCTTTCTTTCTTTTTAATACAGATTTTTAATCAGGTTTCATGGTCTACACTCTTTATGAATCAGTTTACTAAAGTGCAGATTTATCCTGTCTCACAGCCTGATCCGTTTTCTTTTTCAGATTATTTTCACTTTATTAAAAGTAATATAATGTTGGAATTCAACGCTTCCTATTTTCCGGTTCTGTTGATTTTTATCGTCATTATTCTGGCTAATCACTTTTCATTCCATAATAAAAAGAATCAGGCCCAGGTTTTGTTTTTTGCAATTATTTATGTAACGGTCATGCTGAGATTTTTGGTTTTTCCGTCTTTGGTAAATAGGATGATGCTAGGCTTTTATCTCGTAATTATACTGGCATTAATTTATATACAAAGTTCTAGAGTGGATATATTTAAAAACTCTTTAGAAGACGGAAAATAATTAGTAATTTTGCAGTCTAAAATTATGACGAGTCTTTCAGGATATCTACCGTATGCATTTGCATTGATTATTGCAATTCCTTTTCTGGTTTTGCTCAGACAATTTGTACACTCGTACATTACCCTTAAAAATCAGGAAATCAAACTACTCACCGTGAAGTCTAATTCTGAGAATAAGGCACATTCTTACGAAAGAATGACCCTGTTTCTGGACAGAATGAAACCATCAAACCTTATCCAGAGGTTTGATAGAGAACTAGCCGTTCATGAATTTATTTTCCTTACCGAAAAAACAATTAATGAAGAATTTGAATATAACTCTTCACAGCAGTTATATATCACAAAAAATTCATGGAAGAATATCGTAGATTCTAAAAATGCGATCATAGAATTGCTTCACAAGACATATGATGGATTGAAAGGAGAGGTTCAGCTGGATGAGTTCAAAACGATTTTCATCATGAACTACATGGAAGGCAACGATTATATAGTTGAAACAATAGAAGACTTAAGAAAAGAAATTTTAATAATAACTTAAAAAATAACAGATAAATAATGATTCCAAATTTTAAAGCACATCCATGGCACGGAATTTCTGCAGGAGAAGATGCGCCAAATGTTGTAAACGTATTTGTGGAAATTGTTCCTTCAGATACTATTAAATATGAAGTAGATAAAGAAACTGGATACTTAAAAGTAGACAGACCACAGAAATTCTCTAACATCATTCCTGCTTTATATGGTTTTGTTCCTAGAACATACTGTGATAAGGAAGTAATGAGACTTGCTGTAGAATCAGGAGCTACTGATGTTACAATGGGAGATCATGACCCTCTTGATATTTGTGTTTTAAGTTCTCACAACATCCATGCAGGAGGTTTATTGATGGAAGCTATTCCAATTGGAGGTTTTAAAATGATCGACGGAGGTGAAGCTGATGACAAAATCGTTGCAGTAATGATTAATGACCACGCTTTCGGACACTTCAGAGATATTTCTGAATTGCCAGAAGCTGAAGTAAAAAGATTAATGCACTACTTCCTTACGTATAAAAACTTACCGGATGAGCCTGCAAAATGCAGAATCCAGGAGGTTTACGGAGCTGAGCACGCAAGAAAAGTGATTAAAGCTTCTCAAACAGACTATGCAGATAAATTCGGAGGATAAAATTCTCTTAATTCAATACAACAAAAGGGTAAACAGATTTCTGTTTATCCTTTTTTATTGATATAAAGTAAAGCTCTTTCAGGAAATTACAGACGTTAAGCAAGCTTTTTTATTCAATTATTAAATCTGAATAGTTGAAATTATTCAAAGAATTTTCATTCAGATAAATTCTCTGAAACCTTTATTCAATACCGTTTTTTCACAGATTTTGACCCACATTATTTCATTGCAGAATTATGATTATTTTGGATGATAAACATCATACTGTTAAGTTTTTTAATGCTTTGATGGTAATTATTTATTATATTTAATTTTCTATTACCAAAAAAATATTAAACTATGGATCTATTTGTGTTAGTGCCAATTTTTGGTGTCGTAGCGTTACTTTATACATTTCTTCAGAGCAACTGGGTAAATAAACAGAATGCCGGAAATGAAAAAATGAAAATAATCAGCGGCCATATTGCAGACGGTGCAATGGCTTTTCTAAAGGCTGAATATAAAATCTTAATGTATTTCGTGGTGATAGTCGCCATTTTACTTGCCGTAATGGGATCAAGCAATGCTAACTCACATTGGAGTATTGGAATTGCTTTTGCTGTAGGGGCTGTATTTTCCGCATCAGCAGGCTTTATCGGAATGAAAATAGCCACCAAAGCCAATGTCAGGACAGCAGAAGCAGCAAGAACTTCGCTATCGAAAGCTCTTAAAGTATCGTTTACAGGAGGTTCTGTTATGGGAATGGGGGTTGCCGGACTTGCTGTTTTAGGATTAGGATCACTATTCCTGATTATTAAGCAGATTTTTGCACCTGATGCCACAGTAGATTCTCTTGAAATGGAAAAGACCATTGAAATTCTTACCGGATTTTCTTTAGGTGCAGAATCCATAGCACTTTTTGCAAGAGTAGGAGGTGGTATTTATACAAAAGCGGCAGATGTAGGTGCTGACCTTGTAGGAAAAGTAGAAGCCGGAATTCCCGAAGATGATCCCCGAAATCCTGCAACTATTGCAGATAACGTAGGAGATAACGTAGGAGATGTAGCGGGAATGGGTGCCGACCTTTTCGGATCTTATGTCGCAACGGTTCTGGCAACTATGGTATTAGGTAGAGAAACTGTTTCCGATGATGCCTTCGGAGGTTTTGCTCCAATCCTTCTGCCGATGCTGATTGCAGGAACAGGAATTATATTTTCAATGATCGGAACTTTGTTTGTGAAGATTAATGATAATGAAGGCTCATCCACTTCCAGTGTACAGAATGCTTTAAATCTTGGAAACTGGGGAAGTATTGTTATTACAGCCATTTCATCTTACTTCTTGGTAACTTATATCCTTCCTGAAAAAATGGTTCTAAGAGGCCATGAGTTTACTAAAATGGGAGTATTTGGTGCTATAATGGTAGGATTGGTTGTAGGGACTTTAATGAGTATTATTACAGAATACTATACAGCAATGGGTAAAAGACCCGTTTCCAGCATTGTAAGACAGTCTTCTACGGGACATGCAACAAATATTATCGGGGGGCTTTCCGTTGGTATGGAATCTACTTTACTTCCGATTATCGTATTGGCAGGGGGGATCTATGGATCTTATCTGTGTGCCGGACTTTATGGAGTTGCTATTGCAGCGGCAGGAATGATGGCTACTACTGCTATGCAGCTGGCGATTGATGCTTTTGGGCCTATTGCTGATAATGCAGGCGGTATTGCAGAAATGAGTGAACTTCCCAAAGAAGTACGTGAAAGAACAGATATCCTGGATGCTGTAGGAAATACAACGGCAGCTACCGGAAAAGGATTTGCAATTGCTTCAGCAGCGTTGACAGCATTAGCATTATTTGCCGCTTTTGTAGGAATTGCTGGAATTGACGGAATTGATATTTACAGAGCGGATGTTTTGGCCGGTCTATTTGTTGGTGGAATGATACCGTTTATCTTTTCATCATTGGCAATCACTGCGGTTGGACAAGCTGCAATGGCCATGGTAGAAGAAGTAAGAAGACAGTTTCGTGAAATTCCTGGGATTTTAGAAGGAAAGGCACAACCTGAATATGAAAAATGTGTTGCCATCTCTACAGATGCATCTATCAGAAAAATGATGCTGCCTGGTGCTATAGCGATCATTTCTCCACTCTTAATCGGATTTATTTTCGGTCCTGAAGTGTTGGGAGGATTTTTGGCTGGTGCTACGGTATGTGGTGTTTTGATGGGAATGTTCCAGAATAATGCAGGAGGAGCCTGGGATAATGCTAAAAAATCATTTGAAAAAGGGGTGGATATTAATGGGCAGACCTATTACAAAGGTTCAGAACCACATAAAGCATCTGTAACAGGAGATACAGTAGGAGATCCTTTTAAAGATACTTCCGGACCGTCCATGAATATCCTGATCAAATTAATGTCCATCGTTTCTTTGGTAATTGCACCTACTTTAGCAGTATTGCATAAAGATAAAATCGAAGCCAATAGAAAGGCAAAGATTGAAAGCCTTACCGGAGTATCTGCGGCTACAGCAGCTGGCCATACAGATCTTACAACAGTTCCGGTTTCCCCTGGTGTAGTTCAGGGGCATCTTAATGAAAGCGGTGACTTTGTGTATGAAACAGGAAATATTCAGAAAATTAAACTGGATGGTGGAAAAACAATTGCTATAGGAGATGGAAGTCAGCTTTACCAGCTTTATAATGTGGTGAAACAAAAAGATAAATCTGCCTTAGACCCTAATAAATGGTACACGATTGAAAATCTTTATTTTGAAACAGGTTCCAGTGATCTGAAAGCAGGTTATGAGCTACAGTTGAATACTTTAGCCGAAATCTTAAATGCATATCCTGACCTGAAAATAAAATTAGGTGGATATACAGATAACAGCGGTAATGAAGAAAGCAATCTTCAGCTGTCTAATTTAAGAGCACAAACAGCAAAACTTAAATTACTGGAGCTGGGTGTTTCTGCAGACAGAGTGGAAGCTGAAGGATATGGTTCACAGCATCCAGTATGTGAAGCCAATGACACTGATGAGTGTAAAGCAAAAAACAGAAGAATTGATGTAAGAGTTCTGGCTCTTTAAAATCATTAAAATATAAGAAAAGCACCGCCTTGGCGGTGCTTTTCTTATTATATTTATAAAACTTAGCAAAGAAAATAAAATAGCCACAATTATCTGTAAAAATCTGTGTAATTCGGGGGGGAAATACGTGAAAAAATCAAAGATTCCTTTTTAAATGTTCCAAAGCCTGGATAATCAGTTCATCCTTTTTAGCAAAACTAAACCTTACATAATCAGAATTCTGTCTTGAATTGTAAAAAGCCGAAAGTGGAAGGCAAGATACTTTTTTCTCAATCGTAAGCCATTTTGAAAACTCTACATCAGTCATTGTTGCGGAAATATTCCTGAAATTAACGATCTGGAAAACACTTCCTTCCGCCTGTTGCTCTACTTGCAGGGGAGTTTCCTGAATCAGCTGATTAAAAATATCTCTTTTATTCTGCATTATTTCTTTATTGATGGCCGGATCAAATACATCCAGATACTTTGCAATAGCATATTGCGCCGGAGCATTGGCACTGTAAGAAATATACTGTTGATGGCATTGAAACTTTGCGGTTAAAGCTTCGGAAGAAAGCATATAACTGACTTTCCATCCGGAAGTATGAAACATTTTACCAAAAGAAAAAATACAAAACGTCTTTTCCCTAAGCTCAGGATGTATGAAAGAACTGTAGTGTTCAGTTTCGTCATAGCAGTAAGTATCATATATCTCTTCAGAAATCAAATAGATATTACGGTCCTTAATTAGCTCATATAACTGATCCCAGTCTTCCTTTTTCCAGACTTTTCCGGTTGGATTTTGGGGAGAATTTACAATGACGGCTTTAGTTTTTTCAGTAATACAGTTTTTAAACAAATCCCAGTTGATCATAAAATCACTGCCAAGATCATAATAAACAGGAATTCCTCCATTCATGACAACAGCAGGTCCATAAGTGTAATATGACGGTTGAATAATAATCACTTCATCATATTGATTTATAATTGATTTGAGGGAAGTATATAAAGCAAAGGTTGCACATGGAACAATGGTAGTTTCCTTAGCTGTAACAGGAATTCTGTGAGTCCGTTTTGCATTGAAACGGATGATACTTTCGATCAGAATAGAATTGCCGGCAAGAGGTTCATAGTGATAAGTGTCTTTTTCGGCAGCTTCTTTTAAAAATATTTTAAGTCGTTCATCAATATCAAAATCAGGAAGCCCCAGAGAAAGATCAAAGCTTCCGTGTCTGGTTGCCAGTTCGGACATTTCCGTAAAAAAGGAATAATGAGTAAATCCGTAAATTTTATCCATTTATTTTTGTATTGTAATCAAATATAATAAAAAATTAACACCACAATTGGCTTTGTGTTGAATTATTGTCAATTTTAGAATGGATAACATATGATTTTGTGATTTTGATCCCTCATGTTGGGTTTCAATAAAAATTGTTACTTTTAAGAAATTTATTCTTTATGAAAAAAATACTTATCCCGTTATTTGCCATGGCTGTAGTGACTAGTTGTGGAACGGCAAAAATACCTGAGGGGGATTCTTCACATCCTGTTTCTACAAAACACAGCAAGGCATTCAACAATGCATACAAGGTGATTAACGCTGAGGATTTAAAGAAAAATCTGTATGTCATAGCAGCAGATGATATGGAAGGACGTGATACAGGAAGTAAAGGACAGAAGAAAGCGGGAGAGTATATGATTAATTACTATAAAAATCTTGGTATTTCCGGACCTAAAGCATTAGGCTCCTACTATCAGAAAGTTCCATCTGAATTTATGAGAAAGAGAGGTGGAGGCAACCTTCCTGATTCTGAAAATATTTTAGCTTTTATCGAAGGAAGCGAAAAACCGGAAGAGATTGTTGTGGTTTCTGCACACTATGATCACGTAGGAACAAAAAATGGAGTAGTATACAACGGAGCAGATGATGACGGAAGCGGAACTGTAGCTGTAATGGAAATAGCCAAGGCATTCCAGCAGGCTAAAAAAGCAGGAAAAGGGCCTAAAAGATCGATCCTTTTTCTACATGTTACAGGCGAAGAGCACGGATTGTTTGGTTCAGAATATTATTCCGAAAATCCTGTTTTCCCATTAGCCAATACCGTTGTTGACCTTAATATTGATATGATAGGGCGTGATGATCCTGCCAACAAAGGAAAACAATATGTGTATGTCATAGGTTCTGAAATGTTAAGTTCTCAGCTCAAAGTAATCAATGAAGCTGCCAACAAGAGAACCAATAATCTGGAACTTAATTACAAATACGATGATTTGAATGATCCCGAACAATTATACTACCGTTCAGATCACTATAATTTCGCCAAACATAATATTCCTGTAGCATTCTTCTTTGATGGTATTCATGAAGATTATCATAAACCAACGGATGATCCTGAAAAGATTGATTATCAGCTATTGGAGAAAAGAACCCAGCTTATTTTTACAACAGCCTGGGATATTGCCAACAGGGAAGAAAGAATTGTGGTTGACAGAAAATAATCAGAAAATTTAAATTACATAAGGAATCCTTGACAAGGATTAAGAATAAAAATATTTTGCGCCTTTGCGCTTATCAACAAAACAATCACCATGAACATAGTAATCCGAGAAGCAAGGCCAGAAGATATTCCACAGATTCAGATCGTAAGAAATTCTGTGAAGGAAAACACATTGTCAGATCCAGGTTTGGTTACAGATAAAGACTGCGAGGAATTTCTTTTTCATAGGGGAAAAGGATGGGTATGTGAGGCAGAAGGTCAGATTGTAGGCTTTTCCATTGCTGACCTGAAAGAAAACAATATCTGGGCTTTGTTTGTACATCCTGACTTTGAAAACCAGAGAATCGGCAGAAAACTTCATGACATCATGCTCAACTGGTACTTTGAACAAACAAAAGACGATCTATGGCTTGGTACTTCACCCGGAACACGGGCTGAGAATTTCTACAGAAAATCAGGATGGAAGGAAACAGGAACCCATGGAAAAGGAGAGATCAAGTTTGAAATAACCTATGAACACTGGAAAAATAAAACAGTATGACACCGAAACTAAAATCCATCAGACCTTTTATCGGAGCACAGAATTTTGAAATCAGCAGAAACTTTTACAGAGATCTCGGATTTGAAGAAGTTGTTCTGGAGTCCAAACTATCGCTGTTTATGCGGGAAGAAGTAGGCTTTTATCTTCAGGACTATTATACAAAAGATTGGGTTGATAATACCATGATCTTTATGGAAGTGGCCAATACAGATGAATTCTGGAAGGAGCTTTTATCTTTAAAGCTTACAGATACTTATGAGAATGTAAAGCTTACTCCTGTAAGAACCATGGAGTGGGGAAAAGAATGCTTTGTGCATGATCCTTCAGGGATTTTGTGGCATTTCGGTGAGTTTTTTTAAGGGAATAGAATATGATTTACGCATTTGATACTTATTATTATGAGGATTATGCCAATACCGTGTGTATTGCATTTGAGAACTGGACGTCTGAAAAAGAAGTGGAAGTTTTTATAGAGCAGACTGCTGTGAGTTCAGAATATGAAAGCGGGGCATTTTACAAAAGAGAATTACCCTGTATTTTAAGTTTGCTAACGAAAATTACACTAAAACCGGAAGATATTATCATTGTTGACGGATATGTTACTCTTGACAATGACGGAAAAATAGGCTTAGGCGGACACCTCTACGAAGCATTGGAAGAAAAGTGTCCTATTATTGGAATCGCAAAAAATGAATTTACAACTCCGGATTCCCAAAGGAGAAGTGTATTTCGGGGAGAAAGTAAAACACCACTTTTTGTGACCGCCAAAGGAATGGATGTAGATGAAGTTCAGTTGAAAGTAGAACAAATGCATGGTATTTACAGAATGCCAACGCTGCTTAAAAAATTGGATCAGCTAAGTAGAACATAAAAATTAAGGTCTTACTGTAATAAGTAAGATTTTTTTTAAACTTTCAATATACCAATCGGTATATTTTAATTATCTTTGTATTAATCCCTTGTGAAAGTAAAGGGAATTTTTTTAATTATAAATATACCGATCGGTATTAAAAGTAATTCAAATGAAAGAAGTATTCATATTAGCTGCAAAGCGAACTCCAGTGGGTGGTTTTATGGGAAGCCTGTCCGGACTTACAGCTCCTCAGCTTGGAGCAGTTGCAATTAAAAACACTTATGAAAATATCGGATTGGCTCCGGAGCTTATAGACAGTGTGTATATGGGAAATGTACTCAGTGCCGGACTGGGCCAGTCTCCTGCAAGACAGGCCGCTATTTTTGCAGGAATTCCCGTAGATAAAGATGCAACAACAGTAAACAAAGTCTGTGCTTCCGGAATGAAGTCGGCAATGATTGGTGCTCAGCAGGTTCAGCTTGGTCTGGAACATATTGTGATGACCGGTGGCATGGAAAGTATGAGCAATGTTCCTCATTACGTTAAACTTCGTCAGGGAACAAAATTAGGAGATACCAGTCTTACAGATGGCGTGATCAAAGATGGTCTGTGGGATGTATACAATGATTTCCATATGGGAAGTGCAGCTGAATTGGGTGTGAAAAAATATGGATTAACACGGCAGCAGCTTGATGAATACGCTTTGCTTTCCTATCATCGGGCTCAGGAAGCAACGAAAAACGGTAAGTTCAGCAATGAATTGATCCAGATATCAATTAACGGAAAGAAAGGGCCTATAATCGTAGATAAAGACGAAGATATCGACAAACTTATTCCGGAGAAGATTTCTCTTTTGAAGCCGGCATTTGAAGAAGATGGTACACTTACAGCCGCTAATTCCAGTAATTTGAATGACGGAGCTGCAGCAATATTATTAGGATCTTCAGAGGCTCTACAACAGCATAATCTTAAGCCCTTAGCCAGAATCATTGCATATGCAGATGCGGCTCAGTCCCCGGAATGGTTTACCACTTCTCCGTCTATTGCCATTCAAAAGGTGCTGAAACAAACAGGTCTCAGTTTATCCGATATTGATTATTTCGAGATTAATGAAGCGTATTCCTCAGTGATTTTATCCAATCAGCAGATTTTGGGTTATGACCTTAATAATGTAAATGTTTACGGTGGAGCGGTTGCTCTTGGACATCCGATTGGTGCTTCAGGAGCCCGGATTATAACAACTTTAGTCAATGTGCTTCTTCAGGAACAAGGAAGATTTGGAATAGCTGCTATCTGCAATGGAGGAGGTGGAGCATCTGCTGTTCTTATCGAAAATGTAAGTTAAAACGGATAAATCTCATTCTTTATAACAAAAAGATCTTTCTTGAGTAATAATTGAGAAAGGTCTTTTTTATTTATAACATATTGATTATCCATTAGTAAATTGGATTATCCGATAAAAATTATTCTATGGTTAATGACCTGTTTTCACAAAACTGACAAATATCATTACGTTGTTATTTTTATTAATTCTAAATAAATATAAATTTGTCTCAAGAAATTAAACTAAAAAATGAAAAAAATAACTACTTTTTCTAGCATTGTGCTTTGTTCACTGGCGAATGCTCAATTGCAATATTGCATGCCTTCATTTCAGTATGGAGCAGACAGTAATATGATCAGTAGTGTTACTTTCGGAAACATTAATAATTCATCATCAGTTTCGTCGGGAAATGCACAAATTTACGAAGATTTTACTTCCATATCTACAGATTTGCAGTCTGGAAATTCTTATCCGATATCAGTGAAAGGTCCTTCCAGTACATTTCCGAGTGATATAGTTGTTTTTATAGACTTTAATCAGAATGGTAATTTTGACGATGCAGGAGAAAGCTTTTATATCGGAAGACTTGAAGCAGCCAATCCAGCCAATGCTTTTACAATCAACAGTACAATAATGATTCCTGCAAATGCTTCCAGTGGGAGTACAAGAATGAGGGTACTCAAGAATACAAATGTTCAGGCTTATTCTGATCCTAATGCTGCCAATTCTATCAGCACAGCCTGTGATTCAGGTTTAAGAGCAGGGCAGACTGAAGATTATACCGTCAATATTGTAGGAAATACAACTAATTTCCCAGCTCCTTACTGTGGTGCTGAAAATGTGACCAGCCTTACGGTAAGCGAAATAAGTAAGGTAGAATTTGCAGGAACTGTAAGAAACAGTGCTATTGATGGTAATTCAGATGTTCTTGAAAATTTTACGGCGACTGTTTTTACTGTAAACCGCGGAAATAATTATCCTATAACGGTAACAGGAGGTACTCAAGGACAAAATACCGTATCTGTTTATGCTTACATTGATTTCAACCATAATAATCAGTTTGATGCTGATGAAAAGTTTAATCTGGGTTATCTGGACAATTCCAATCCGGTTACTACGACAGAATCAGGAATTACATCCGGTAATATTACAATTCCGGCAGGAGCACAGCTTGGAGAAATCCGTTTCAGACTGGTGAAAGCCTATGAATCAAATTCATGGATGGGAACTTTGGAGAATCTTCCTTGCCCTTCAGGATGGTTTATCGGGCAGGCGGAAGATTATACGATTGATATTCAGCCGGAAAGTCTTTCAATAATGGAAGTTTCCAAAGATGCTTCAGCCAGTGTTAAAATATATCCGAACCCGACAGCAGATTCGGTAACAATCAGGATGAAAGAAGGGTTGGAGAAATATGAAATTTACAATATGTCCGGTCAGAAAATATCGGAGGGTAGCTCGATGACAGTTTCTATGGACAATTTTATTCCTGGAACATATTTTATTAAAATCCTGACAAAAAATCACAAAACAGTCACAGAAAAAATTATCAAAAGATAGACACATCATATCTAAATCATATCCATATCAATTTTTGTTTTTTAATCGACAGGTCGTTTACCTGTCGGTTTTTTTATGACAAAGAACTTAAAATATTCTATTACGATCCGGATTCCAATAAATCCATAAGATCCTGTTTAGAGAATCCCTGAAGTTTCTTTCCGTCTGTAGTGAGCAGATTCTGAGCCAGCTGCTTTTTCTTTTTCTGAAGCGTAAGAATTTTTTCTTCCACAGTATTAGAACAGATCATCCTTACAGCAATTACATTTTTGGTCTGTCCTATACGGTAACTTCGGTCAATAGCTTGGTTCTCAGCCGCAGGGTTCCACCAGGGATCTACAAGGTAAATATAATCAGCCTGTGTTAGATTGAGTCCAACACCGCCAGCCTTTAAGCTGATCAGAAATACCCGGATATCATCATTTTTCTGGAAATTCGCTACTCTTTCTCCTCTGTCCTTAGTCTGCCCTGTAAGATATTCAAACTGAATATTGCGGCGTTCCAGTTGTGTTTTTATCAAATCCAGCATTCCGACAAACTGTGAGAAGACCAGGATTTTATGATCTTTTGATTTTCCAAGGATCTGTTCCATCAAAATCTCGATTTTTACAGCATTTTCACCGGAATATCCCTCTTTCATCAAAACAGGAGAATTACAGATTTGTCTGAGCCTGGTAAGTCCCGTAAGAACATGCATGCTGTTTTTGTTCAGGTCATCATCATCATTGGCTGCAATAAACTCGCGAAGCTCTTTTTCATAAGCGTCATAGATTTTGCGCTGTTCTGCATTCATTTCACAGTAGATAACCGTTTCTGTCTTTTCAGGAAGCTCTTTAGCCACCTGTTTCTTGGTTCTTCTGAGGATAAAGGGCTTTATCTTTTGCTGAAGCTCTACCGCCCGTTTACTGTATTCGAATTTATCAATAGGAATAGCATAAATGTCTTTAAAATACTGTTTGCTTCCTAAAAGACCCGGACAAGCGAATGAAAGCTGGCTGTAAAGATCAAAAGTGCTGTTTTCAACAGGAGTACCGGTAAGTACAATCCTGTTTCTCGATTGAAGCAGCCGCGCCGCTTTATATCTTTCCGAGTTCGGATTTTTAATGGTCTGCGATTCATCCAGAAACACATAATTGAAATTAAAATTTTTCAGAAAACGAATATCTGAAAGAAGCATCCCATATGTGGTAAGGACTACTTCATAATCAGACATATGAGCGGTTGTCTTTGGCCGGTCTGCACCATAATGAAGCAGAACTTTTATAGAAGGTGCAAACTTGCTGATCTCGTCCTGCCAGTTGAAAAGCAGGGAAGTGGGAACTACAATAAGATTGGAGGTATGACCTCGTTTTTCACGCTGTGACAGAATGAAAGCAATGATCTGAATGGTTTTCCCAAGTCCCATATCATCTGCGAGACACCCTCCGAAGTTGAATCCGTCAAGAAAATTAAGCCAGTTCAGTCCTTCATGCTGATAGTCTCTGAGCTCAGCGTTCAGTTCAGCCGGGATATTGACTTTGGGAATGTTTTTTACTTTTGAGAACTTAGTGGAATATGTGGTGAGTTCCTCCTGAACCTCCTGGCTCAGGATTTCCTTTTCAAATAATGAGGTAATTTCTGTAAAATTGATTTTTGGAATCTTTAAGAGCTCTTCGTCAATTTCCCCTGCATGAAAGTAAGCTGCAATCTTTCCGATCCATTCTTCAGGGAGAATTCCCAGACTGCCATCGTCCAGCTGAACAAATTTACTTTTATTCCGGATCGCTCGGTGAAGCTGTTTTAAAGAGGCTTCTTTAGGACCAAACCCCACTTTTAACTTAGCATTAAACCAATCCAGTCCACTGGTAATCTGAATGTTGATTTTAGCCCGGTGGGAATTTAATTTATTGTTTTTTATTTCATTAAAGCCCAGTATAGTTACCCCTTCATTCCTCCAGATCTCAAATGCATCAAGAAACCAGTTGTTATCCAGGAACTTATCCCTGTGAAGATAAAAATACTGATAGCCGTCCATCTGCTCTTCAAAATCAGGATGCTGCTGCATGATCAAAGAAGTAAAGCGGGCTTCTAACGATTCATTTCTCTCTATTTTAAAGGGATTTCCATTCTGATCCGTATCAAAAAGCTGCTTCCGGGAATAGACAGGAACTTCTACGTCTCCGTATTTCATTACCGGTGTGATTCCTATATAATTTTCCTGCTGGCTGAGATAAACGACTCTTTCAGTTTGATAATTTTTATATTCAAGCTGTACTTTTGTTGCGGGTTGTATGTAGCTGTAATTTATGTGAATACGTTCTTCAACGGCAGAGAGAATATTTTGCATAAACGCTTCGTATTTTGAAGAATGGATCAGTAAAATCTCATTATTTGCCTTAAAGAATCTGATGATTCTGAGCATGTCAGGATGGTCTACAAAGCTGAAAGTGTTTCTGTTATAAACAAAATATTCATTTCTGAGTACAATATTTTTGAAAGGAACAGAAATATCATTAAACTGTATTTCTCCTGTTATTTCGTAAAACGGATCTTTCTTAAATACAGATAATTGAACCTCGGCATCTAAAGTATTCAATTCAACTTGAGAAAGTGACTTTGCGGAAACTGTTTCTGCAATTTCCCGGTCGTGATAATAGACTTCCAGCTGCAAAGGATTGTGTACAATAAGCTTTAAAGCTTCCAGTTCTGAAGGATTGTAATCTTCATTGTAATTATTCTGGAAAGAGGTGATGGCTGTATAAAATTTAATGTCTGCAGGTTTCTCTGCTTTCCAGATCAACTGCATGGCATCTACAGAAGTCACAGGATTTTTAATCTTGCCTGTCTGAGTTATTTCCGCTTCCATCAGGGAGAAGGTCATGTGATTATAATAACGGTGCTTACCGATAACCAATATCTGTTTTTTTCCTGTTTCCAGTACAGCCAGTTCATCCAGTCTGGAAGGAAGCTGAGGAAGAAGATTTCTTTGAAGCATCACCTCATCTACAGGAAGCATTTCCTTGATCTTAGGAAGAATTTCAACTTTATGATCCCTGTATTCAATCTGAAAATATTGATCCAGGTCCGGCTCATTTTCCAGTCCATATATCTTGGCTTTAGAGAGAAGGACTTTTTTACGGAGAATATCATCAAAAAACAGGCGGTAATTTTTATCCTCAATAATGCAATGGATAATTTCTGCCTGATGGGAACAAAGCTGGTTTTTCTGGTTATCACAGGTGCAGGAGCAGAGTAATGAACTGCCAACCTTGCTGATGCTGACCATTGGAAAATCCTGTAATGAAGATTGCTTTGTAAATATTCCTGTATTGTTTTCAATAGCAGCCGGATAGATCTCACGGAAATCCCTGATTCCGATAAATGCACTGTCTGAGGTATGTTTCAGTAGGTCATATACAGAAAGTGTACTGATATTGATGTTGTCAAGAATATATTCTGCCATAAAAATAGATGGAGACAAACTTACAAAAAACAAATGTATTTAAGAATCCGTTTTGGCTACAGCTTACCCCATTTTGGCAACTCCTGCGTTTCTTTTAATGCTGAACTTTGTCCTATAATTTTAAACAAAGAAAAATGAAAACAATTTTTATAACAGGTGCTTCTACAGGATTAGGAAAAGCAACTGCCCAATTATTTCAAAACAATGGATGGAGAGTAATCGCTACCATGAGAAACCCTGAAGCTGCTGCTGATCTTGCAGGTTTAGAGAATGTAACTGTACTTCCATTGGATGTTACCAATCCGGAGCAGATAAAGTCAACTGCTAAACAGGCTCTTGAGCTGGGGGATATTGATGTGGTTTACAATAATGCAGGATATGGCCTTATAGGGCCTTTGGAAGCTCTTACGGATGAGCAGATCGTAAAGCAGCTGGACACGAATTTATTAGGGGTTATACGTGTTACACAGGCATTTATTCCTTACTTCAGAGAACAGAAAAAAGGAATGTTCATTTCTACAACGTCTATAGGAGGACTGGTTGCATTCCCGTTGGGTTCTACTTATCATGCTACCAAATGGGCGCTTGAAGGATGGAGCGAAAGTTTAGCTTTTGAACTTAATACTTTAGGAATTGATATTAAAACAGTCTCTCCAGGAGGAATCAAGACCGATTTTGTAAGCCGCTCTCTGGACTCAGCATCCAGCCCTGCTTATGAAGAGATGACGAATTCTCTGTTTTCTAAAATGGAAGGTATGATGGAAGCTGCTTCTACACCGGAGCAGATTGCAGAAGTGGTGTATGAGGCTGCTACAGACGGCAAAAAACAGCTGAGATATGTAGCAGGAGAAGATGCTAAAGCGATCTATGCACAGCGCCTTGAGCTAGGTGATGAAGCATTCAGAGAGCAGTTTGGCAAACAGTTTATTTAGTCAGGTTTTTGGAAGACAGTATAAAGTAAATCACATTTATACTGTCTTTTACACCAAATAATTTATAATTTTATATCATGGAAAAGAAAGATAACATTCCTCTGAAAATTTCATCCATATCGGAACTGCACGATATGCTGCAGCTTTCTAAACCGCTTCATCCGTTGGTAAGTCTTGTGGATAATACGAAAATGAGCATTAAAAAGGATATGCTGAAGAGAAGCTTTATCCTGAATTTTTATAAAATTTCATATAAATATTCTACTGTTGGAAAAATGGGTTATGGACAGGGATATTATGATTTTAATGAGGGAGGAATGATGTTTACAGCACCTGGGCAGGTTCTTTCCACTGATGAAAATGCAGAATATTGCGGTTATACTTTACTGGTGCACCCGGATTTTATCAGAAGTTATCCTTTAGCAAAGAATATCAAAAACTTTGGGTTCTTTTCTTATGATACGAATGAAGCGCTGCATTTATCGGATCAGGAAAAAACAACGATAACCGGATTGCTTGATCATATTGGAAATGAACTAAATACGGCCATAGATGAAGTAAGTCAGGACGTTATTGTTTCTTATATTGATGTTCTTCTCAATTACAGTAACCGTTTTTATAAAAGACAGTTTATCACAAGAAAGGCTGTAAATAGTGATCTGTTGACCAAAATGGATGTTGTGCTGGAAGATTATTTTAATCAGCAGGAAACATTAAATAAAGGTCTTCCTACAGTAGAATTTCTGGCCTCAACACTCAATCTTTCTCCTCATTATCTGAGCGATATGCTTCGCAATCTGACCGGACTGAATGCCCAACAGCATATTCATGAAAAACTGATTGAAAAGGCGAAAGAATATCTTACCACTACAGGGTTTTCTGTATCTGAAGTAGCTTATGCCCTGGGATTTGAGCATCCACAGTCATTCAATAAACTGTTTAAAAAGAAAACGGATAAAACACCTCTGAGTTACAGGCAATCATTCAATTAGATAGATATCACCCGGCTAAATGCTGGGTGTTTTTTTGTTCTGTAAATAATAATTTATAAAAAGAAAAAATGCCAGATTTTAAGCAAGCACAACTACATTCTTGCCTATTGGTTAAAATGGAACATAAAAATGACAAAAACGGACTAGATTTTAATGGGTGTGCCTATTTAAATTTGCAAAAGGAATTTTTATTACCCTGCTATAATGAATGAGAAAGAATCTTTTAATGCAAAAATGCCAACAGCCTGTTTTTTACTTTTCTTTGCCCATGGGCTTGTTTTTTCTTCCTGGGCGAGCCGGATTCCTATCATTAAAACTGCACTTTCTATCAATGAAGCACAACTGGGAACGCTTTTGCTTCTCATGCCGATAGGACAGCTTTCAACAATGGTTTTGGCCGGAAAACTGATCAGTGTGTACGGAAGCAGCGGGATTATTAAAAGAGTTTTTTTACTATATCCTTTTTTTCTTTTGTTGATCGGTTTATCGCCTTCTTACTGGACGCTGGCGGCTGTTCTGTTCTTCTTTGGCATTTCCGGGAATATGTGCAATATAGCGGTCAATACGCAGGCAATTGAAATAGAATCTATTACCAAAAGATCTCTTCTTTCTTCCTACCACGGAGCCTGGTGCTTTGCAGGTCTTACGGGGGCTGTAGTTGGTCTGTTGATGATCAACCTTCATGTAGGAACTTTTTACCATTTTGCTGTTATTTTTATTCTGGTAGGAATACTTTGGCTCTACAGTAAAAGAAATCTGACCAATATTATCCACAAAGCAGAACCGCAAACCCGTTCAATATTCAAGGCTGTGAATCCTACACTGGTTGGTTTGGGAATTATAGGATTTCTGAGTATGGCGATTGAAGGTGCTATGTTCGATTGGAGCGGGGTTTATTTTCAAACTATAGTTAAAGCTCCTGAAAACCTTGTTATACTGGGGTATACAAGTTTTATTTTAATGATGACTTTAGGTCGTTTTATCGGGAACAGGATCATTGAAAAATATGGAAAAAAGATTGTTCTGCAATGTTGTGGAATATTGATGAGCGGAGGACTTTTTCTAAGTGTTTTCTTCCCGGAACTGTGGATATGTATCATTGCTTTTATGATTATAGGTCTTGGAAGTTCGCTAAGTGTGCCGTCCGTTTACAGCACAGTTGGAAAAGTGAGTACGATAGCACCAAGCATTGCATTATCATTTGTATCCAGCATTTCGTTTTTAGGATTTCTGATGGGGCCGCCTCTTATCGGATATATTGCTGAAAGTTTTGATCTCAGGTATTCATACGGCCTTTTTGCCTGTTTTGGGATTTTACTGGCGGTTATGGCCGGACAGATGAAAGTATTCAGAAATAAAAATTAAAAGTTTACAGGTCGATTTTGATATCTGTCAGGAGATTTTGACATTTTCTGGTTCATTATTGTTGGTTAATCTTGCATTTCAAAAATACTGTTTCTAAAAACTCTTTATCTTTATTAGAAAAGCCGATGTCAGTGCCTTCATGATTCCGAACTTTGAAAGAAAAAACTTCTGCGATTGTATTTTATATTCCCCGTGGTCTGATAACCAAAAGAATTCAGCTATTAAAATTATACAGCCCTGGGTATCTAAGGATAAACAGGGCTGTTATAAAATTATGAATATTTATATCCAGTTTTCTATGAGATGAAGCCACAAAGCCTTTTCTTCATTGAGCAGAAAAACTGCTGATGATTTTCTTTTGGTTGTCGTTTCTCCCGTAACCTGTGTTTCAACATAAGTGGCAAGCCCATGATACTCAGAATGATTTATTTCTATATTCTCAACCTGAATATTTCGTTCCGGAAACTTTCCAAATACAGTTGGCAGCCAGTCTCCAAACATAGGTAGAGTAACAGTATCTCCGTTTCCATTAATCATCTTGAAATCTGGAGAGAATCCGGATAATAATTCCTTATAAAGACTTTTCTGATTTTCTGTTTTGCCTTGAAACCATTTTTCAATATTCCTGTGAAATTCTTCAATTTCCCAAATGATCTTTTCTGTATTGTTCATAATTAAATGTATTATATTTTTTGATTTAAATTTATCTTTTAATCAATGATTTTTCTTAATCTGCTTCCTGCCCATAGCCCAACCAGCTGAAAAGCACCTATCATTCCAATTGCCGCTGCAAATGCCTCTGAGAATCCCAGAATTTTTATCAGATTAAAAAATAATGTTCCAATAACAGCTCCTCCGGTCACACTTCCAATCTGAATGCCGATGCTTACCAAACCGGAAGCCTGTCCTGCTTTATCTTTAGAAACCAGAGAAATGGCTGTACGCATCATAACCGGCATAATGGTACCATGCCCGAATCCGGCTATAAACAAAGTGATATGAGTGATTAAAGATGGTTTTTGCTGAAAATAAAAAACTGCTGCACTTATCACAAAGCCTGTCATCAACAATCCCAATCCTACGTAGATCATTTTAGCAGCGCTCAGTTTTATCCGGGCGGTAATCAAAGGTCCCAGAAAAAAAGCAATCCCATAGGGAATAATGGCCAGTCCTGTCTCCATTGAATTCTTATGAAGAAACTGCTGCAAATAATAAGGATAGCAAATGAATAAGCCTGCGGTAAAATTGTAAAAGAAAATGATCAGAAGGCTTAATGCAAAAGGTTTATGCTGCAGGAGTGCCGGATCTATAAGTACCGGGCGATTTTTTTTCAGCTGCTTTATCTCGTATTTTAGAAAGGTGATTACTAAGAATATTCCGGTAAATAGAATTCCAAAAATCCACCATGCCCATTCAAATTTTTGTCCAAAAATAAGAGGGCAGATAAGCATAAGTAAAGCCAGAATTAATAATAAAGTTCCTGTAAAGTCAATACCTGTCTCTTCTTTCTTATTACCATCGTTCATCGTAAAATGGATCCCTAGAATACATATACCCGTAATCGGTACATTCACAAGAAATACCATTTCCCATGAAAAACTTCCCCAATGCATACTTAAAAGAACTCCGCCAAGCAATTGTCCAACCACAGAAGCAAGACCAAATACCGAACTGAAAAGGCTTACTGCTTTAGGCTGCTCCTGACTGCTGAAAAGATCCTTTATAGAGGCCAGCACCTGAGGAGCAAGCAGTGATGCTCCAACTCCTTGAAACAGTCTGAAAATGATCAGCCATGTAACATCAGGAGAAAATGCACAGGCGAGGGATGAAAACAGAAAAGTATATAATCCTGATATAAACACCTTTTTACGGCCGTAAATGTCACCCAGCCGTCCGCCACAAACAACAAGCGCTGCATAAGTAAGCCCATAAATGGCAATAACCATCTGAAGCTGATGATCGCTGGCACTGAATGCTTTTTTGATAGACGGCAAAGCCATGTTGACAATAAAATAATCCAGAGGCGAGAGAAAAGCACCTGCGATCAAAAAATTGAGTGCCTGCCACCGTTTAGGATATGTATTCATATTTTTTTATGCAAAAATACCCGCTTATATTCTGTTAAAATTGTACTTTTGGAGGAAAAACCAGTGTGTAATGAAAGGACTACATCTTGAAGGAATTGATGTAAGAGAAATAACATTGAAAGAGGGAGAAACAGCTTTTAAAACAAAGACTTTTCTCTCATTCATTTATATCGTCAAAGGCAAAGGTACACTTGCGTATGATGATCGCAGTATTGATTTCTCGCAGGGTAAGCTTTTCATTATTCCACAGCAGGAAGTATACCGCTTTCAAAGTGAAGCCGCTCAGCTTATCAGTATTCAGTGTCCAATTGAGTTTATCGATAAAATCCGTCTGGAAGCAGACCGTATTGAAAGTTGTGAAAATTTGTACAAATTGCAGTATATCAGCAATAATTATCACGCCAAGGCAGGATGTGTTTTCCGCAATAGAAATGATGAACATTTTGCTGAAACCCTTATCCTTCAGATCACCAGTGAGTTTAAAAACAAAGCGGAAGATTATCTTATTATCCG
Organism: Chryseobacterium sp. MA9; assembly: GCF_024399315.1. Lineage (NCBI taxonomy): Bacteria > Pseudomonadati > Bacteroidota > Flavobacteriia > Flavobacteriales > Weeksellaceae > Chryseobacterium > Chryseobacterium sp. MA9. The sequence goes on from NZ_CP075170.1 coordinate 654,467, forward strand.
TAACTGTATGTCGATCCTTCTGAACCTGATTGCCCGGAATATTATTCAGAGCGAAACTTCTGACCTTCAGGAAAACCGCAAAGCCTTTTCGATAATGAAGATCATCACTTATATTCAACAGCATATAAAGGATCGTGAAAAAACGGGAATTCAGATTATTGCTGAGCATTTCGGAATTTCCGGGAATTATTTCGGAGAGTATTTTAAACAGCAAACTGGAGTTTCCTATCAGGACTATCTGCTGGATTATAGACTGAAATTGGTAGAAACATATCTAAAATACAGCAGTATCCGACTAAGTGAAATTGCTTATGAACTCCAGTTCAGTGATGAAAGCCATCTTTCTAAACTTTTCAAAAAATATAGGGGAGTGACTCCTGGTGAATACAGGAAAAACTTCAAATAGAACCTTTTTTATTAAGATTTTTAATTCAGTAAAAAAAAATATAAAGTTAACTATATAGTTGACTTTATATTTTTATATATTTACAGCAAATATATTTCAGATGGATTTTGACTTTATTAAAGAATTAGGATATAAAGCTTTGGACAGCAGGCTGAAAAGAATCAGTGACAGAATGTCCCATGATGTTCGGAAATTTTATAAAGAATTTAATATTGATGTTGAACCCAATTGGTATCTGGTTTTTATGCTGCTGCAAAAAAAAGGAGAAATTTCAATTACCGATATTGCTGAACCGCTGGGATATTCACATCCATCTGTTGTAGTTATTGTCAAAAAAATGAATGAAAATGGTTATCTCATCATCAAAAAAGACATTGCGGATAAACGGAAGCAGATCATTTCACTATCTCCAAAAGCCATTGAAATGCTTCCTCAGCTGGAGCAGATATGGGACAGTTGTGAAAAGACAATCCTGAAAGTATTATCGGAAGATCTGGGGATTTTAACTTATCTGGATCATATTGATCAGGAATTAAAAGAAGAATCTTTCTATCATAGGTTTAAACATGAATATTTAAAATCAATCAAATCATGAAAGCATTAATTCTCATCACTGCATTTCTTTTTTCCAATCTTATGATTTCGGCAACGGAAACAAAAATTATGATAAGAGCAAAAGCGAGAGATGCCAAATTTATAGGAACTTCATTGGGTGGAGCTCATATCATTATCAGAAACAAACTTAATCAAAGAATTCTGGCAGAAGGAAATACAACAGGAAGTACCGGAAATACTGATCTGATTATGAAAACACCCAAAGTCAGAGGAAACTCCATTGCAGATGAACAGACCGGAGGTTTTATGGCTGCTTTGGATATTGATGAACCCACATTTGTAAATATAGAAGTAATTTCTCCTTTGAACAACAAACAGGCTCAGGCGGTTGTAAGCACAGAATTGTGGCTGATTCCCGGGAAGCATATTTTAGGAGAAGGTATTATCCTTGAAATTCCGGGATACATTATTGATATTCTGAAACCAAGAACGCATCAATATATTGCATTGAACAATATTAAAGATAAACCTTTCCTGTTTCAGGCTAATATTGTTATGATGTGCGGATGTGTCATAGATAAAGGAGGTGTATGGAATTCCGATGAGATTGAAGTGAAAGGAATTCTGAAAAAAGACGGAAAATTTCTAAAAAATATAGACATGTCACTGGTTTCAACCAATCTTTTTGAAGGAAGCCATATCATCAGTTCTCCGGGAAATTATGAACTGGTACTGTATGCATATCATGAAAAAACGGGAAATACTGGCGTAGATAAGGTAAATTATGTAGTGTTTGAATAAACGAAATGAAAAAGCATACTTGAATAAAAAAAAGATCTTTCAAAATCTCTTTTTTATTCAGAACAGATTATAAAACCTGAAGTTCTTTAAATACTTCAATAACCGCTTCTATAAGACCTTTATCTATATTTTTTTCCGAAGCAGCATCCGGAAGGAGAGCTCTTAAGTCACCGTGATCATCACGTTCGATAACGACTTCAGTTCCATCCACATCTACATATAATTTATATCCATAAGAGAATGTGGCAAGCTTTCCGTTGAAAAGCAGTTCTTTACCCTTATAGGTTACCGGTACTTCAAATTCTTCCATTGCTGCGGGTATCTATTTATCTGACAAATGTCGGAAAATTTTAATTGATATTCATCATAGCTCAATATTAGAGCTGAATAATATGACGTATTAAAAAACTCTATTTAGTAAAATCTGTATCTTTATCCATAGTTAGTATTATAACGATAGAATGATAAAGTAGTTTGAATTACATGAAACATAAAGTGACCCTCTTCTGGTTCAGACGGGATTTAAGGATGGAAGACAGTGTAGGGTTTTCCCAGGCCCTCCAATCTGATGCTCCGGTAATGCCCATTTTTATATTTGATACTGATATTCTTGAAAAGTTGGAAGATAAAGAAGACCGCCGGGTTGATTATATCCATCAGGCCTTGACAGATATCAATATTTCATTGAGAAAGCATCATTCAAGAGTTAATGTATATTATGGTAAACCCATAGAGATATTCAGGGAATTATCAGAAGAATATGATATTCAGGGCGTTTTCTGCAATCGGGATTATGAACCTCAGGCAATTGAGAGAGATAAAGAAGCCTATTATTTTTTTACAGAAAAGAATATTCCTTTTAAAGCTTATAAAGATCAGGTAATTTTTGATAAAGACCAGATTATTAAAAAAGACGGTTCCCCCTATACCGTTTACACTCCTTTTGCAAAGAAATGGCGGGAAGCATTAACTCCTGAACATTATAAATCTGTACAATTAAACTTTAAAAACCTCTTTTCACAGGAATACTCTGATATCCTTACTTTAAAGGAAATAGGTTTCAAAAAAACGGAAATTGATTTTACAAAACCGATTCTGGATGCCTCCATTATAGATAGTTATGATAAATACCGCGATTATCCGGCCTTACAGCATACCACACAGCTGGGAATAGCTTTACGCTTTGGAACGATAAGTATCAGGAAATGTGTTGCCTTTGCATTGAATCATAATGCGACATGGCTTTCAGAATTGATCTGGCGTGAGTTTTTTATGCATATTTTGTATCATTTTCCACAGGTGGTACATCAATCCTTCAAAAAACAGTATGATAATATCAACTGGCGGAACAATGAAGAAGAATTTAAACACTGGTGCAAAGGAACTACGGGATATCCCATTGTAGATGCCGGAATGAGACAGCTTAACCAGACAGGATATATGCATAATCGTGTGCGAATGGTTGTGGCGAGTTTTCTCTGTAAGCATTTGTTGATCGACTGGCGTTGGGGTGAAGCCTATTTTGCCTCAAAACTCAATGATTATGATCTGTCTGCCAACAATGGAAACTGGCAGTGGGCAGCAGGCAGCGGTTGTGACGCAGCTCCTTATTTCAGGGTTTTCAATCCGACAGCTCAGGCTGAAAAATTTGATAAAGACCTGCTTTATATAAAAAAATGGCTTCCGGAATGGAATACGCCAGCATATCCTTCTCCTATAGTAGAGCATAATTTGGCCCGCGAAAGAGCTTTGTCCGAATACAAGAAAGCACTGGCATAATTAATATCAGCAAAATGCCCGGTAACAAAAATGTCACCGGGCATCAACCAATTGATATTAATATGAAAGTAACTGAATATTAAATCGTTTTCAGATACAGCTCCTGTAGTTCCTGAGCTGTAAATGTTTTGGAAGGTAAGTTCTGTACAAGCTCTCCCTGTTTCATAATTCCGATATTGGAAGCTACACTTACAGCATTGAAAATATCGTGGGTAGCTATCAAAACAGTTCGGCCTTCCTTACCGAGCTGGCGCACTATTTCTGTAAATTCTGCGGTGGCTATGGGATCCAATCCGCTTGTAGGTTCATCAAGGAGCAATACTTTTGCGTCTTTGGCGAGGGCAATGGCAATTCCTACTTTCTGGCGCATTCCTTTAGAATAACCTCCCAATGCTTTATGATGAGCTGTTTCCTGTAATCCGGTGCGCTTAAGGAGTGCAGATAATTCTTCTTGCTGATAATCAAATCCTGCAATTTTGGAGAAAAAATCAAGGTTTTCTATTCCTGTAAGATGTGGATATAAAAGCACTGTTTCAGGAATGTAAGCCAGATGCTTTTTAATTTTTTGAGGTTCATCTTTTACAGATATATTATTAATGAAAGCATCTCCGGAAGTGGCTTTAATAAGTCCCAGAAGAATATTTATTGTTGTGCTTTTTCCGGCTCCGTTTTGTCCCAGAAGAGCAAAAATTTCTCCTTTCTTTACTTCCAGATTAAGAGAATGAAGGGCTGTAAAATCGTTGTATTTTTTATGTAAGTTGATTGTTTTTAACATAGTTTTCTGTATTTGTTTTGTGAAAGGATCATGAATAAAGCAATGAATACAAGGTAGGGCAGGAATAGCTGAGCATATTTCAAATGTTCAGACAAGCTGGATAACTGTATGGTTTGCTGTGCCCAGTTTATAGATTCGGCATTCTTTACCGAGAAAATAAGCGGGTAGAAGAACAACCGTTTTTTCTCATGGAATTTCTTAAGTGAAGAAGCATACTGCAATTGATTATTCATATCAGTTTTCGCCAGATGACTCTCTACGAGCTGAGTATGAAGATTCGGAAGAAAATAGCCTAAATAGGTTGCTGCCTGATTTCGTTTCTGCATTTTTTCAGTATACAGTTCTGAAGATTTTGCAGACTCCAGATCTCCCATATGCTGCATGGCATAATACCAGGTCCAGGTAAAAGTATCATTTTCTTCCACCTTGAAATTTCTGTATTGAGGATATACCTTATAGAACTTTTCCATAGTAGGACGTTTGGCTTCATCCCATTTGTTGTGATAGCCTTCTCTCTGTTCCATGACAGCTTTAAGGGATTCGTGAACGGGATAGATCTTTTGGATCAGGATATTACTGCTCATCGGAATAATAAAATTGATGCTTACCCATACAATAAGAAGGATCAGTGCATTATGAGCTGATGATTTCCGGAAAGAAATAATCCATCTGCAGAGAACAAACCAGAATAGGATATAAAGCCATCCACTGATCACAAAAGCAATATAATAAAGGTCTAAAGGTATTTTTATCCAAACTGAAGCGATAGTTATTGAAGCCAGGTACACAGCCGTTACAGCACCCAGCCGGATGAGCATTTTATGATCAAGAAGCTTTTGTAAATTGCCACTTTGTACCGAAAGCAGCTTCCAGGTTCCTCTTTCTTCTTCTTCAGAAATCAGATTATAGCAGAAGGCGACAATCACCAATGGGAAAAGGAATACAATTACAAAACTGAAATCAAAGTTTCCGACAGCAGCATTGGCAGGATTATAAAAATCAGAATTATAACGCTGTTCCTCAAGGTTTCGGATGGTTACTCCCTGTATCGAAGGATTTAAATCACGCATTCCGATATTTAAAGCAGCCAGTCTGGGAGTTTCATTCACCAGATTAAATTTAATATAATAAAGAACCAACCCCAGATCATCTTTATGAAACTTCGTGTTCCTTTCTATGCTTTCTTTCTGGAATGCTCCGCTTTTGGAAATGATATCTTCATTCCTGTCCAGAAATTTTTTCCCTGTGTAAATAGCCATAATCCCGGCCATGAACAAAAATAACAATGCAATGATGTAGGCTTTGTTACGGTAAAATTGGGTATATAAATAACGATTCATTTAGATTAATTTTAATTTTCTTCCACTTATTTCAATTGAGGCAATGCATATTGCTAACCAAAGAACTAAAGCAACAGCAGGGATGAACTGCTCTTTCAAGCTGTCCGAAACAGCAGTATACTGATAATTAAAGTCCGGGAATTTTTTCCAGTTGTCTTTATCAATCACAGCAGGCGGTCCTCCTTTCTCCGGTTTTATATTGCTGATATGCTCAATCTGTAGATCATTTAAATGCTGAGCCATTTGGTAGCGGTACTCTTCAGCCTGCTTTTGAAATTGAGTATAAGAGAAAAAATCAGTGCCCGTTGCTATCATGGAAAAATTTTTAAGAGCAATGGCAGGATTAATTAATCCTGAAATATCAGTGAGATTTTGTTGTCTGTGGTAAATGGTCTGCAATTCTTTTTGATGTCTGATATAAATTTGGGAACTTATCTTTTCTCCTTCTTTCATGACAAATCCACCATAGTTAAAAGGAAGTTCATTGGTGGTGTTTACTTTATAATGAGCAAGTAAAGAATCTTTAATTTTCTTAAAATGAGGGTCGTCAGGATTGTGGCTGTCCCCAGATTTTAAAATATCTTTTTCCAGATTGGTTTCAAAAGCAATACGGGAAGGAGCCGGATATAAATTCTGGGCAGCAAACTGAATCCCTTTAGGCAAAACAATAATAAAAAGAAGCCAGAAACCAATAAGAGTGATCAGTGCTGAAGATGTACTTTTACTGATCGCAGAAACGATAACCGTTAAGGTGCTGATGAAAAAGTAATACATCATATAAGCGGGCAGCAGGAATGACAATCGGATTAAAATATCTGCTGAATCTGTGGTTTGTGACAGCAACGCAGCCACAAAAATTACCGGAATTACCGGAATCAGGAAACATAGAGAAAACAGCCACAGTCCCAGAACTTTTCCCCAGACAATATCTCTTCCCGAAGCGCCCTGTACACTGATGATTTTTAAGGTGGCGTTCTCACGTTCCTGTACTATTAATCCAAACCCTAGAAAAAGAATAATCAGAGGAACAATACTCTGCAGAATAAAAGCACTGCTGAAAGCTCCGAACCTGACCAAAGCACCTGAACTCCCGGCTTCCGAAAGATTGGCTGTATTCTGTTTATGAGCTTCCAGGAATATGACGTTTCCAAGATAGTCGTCTAGCCCATTGTCAAAAATATTCAGCGGATGCCCGATTCTGAAAACCAGATAACCATAATGTGCCATACGGTGCGGATGCTTATCAGGTCTGTGTTCCCAGTGTTCACGGACTTCTTCCCGGTATTCCTTTATTTTTGAAAAGGAATCGGTGTATTTTGTAAAACCGATGCCGATGCTCAGCATACAGAAGAGGAGTACAGTGATGGTGATAAGAAGGTTCTGTTTCCCCTTAAACAGGTCTTGCCAGGTCTTTCTTACCATCAGTTGTAAGTTTGAAATAGCCATAATTTAAAATTTATAAATAGCGGTTAGTAAATAGTTTCTTGGTGTTCCCGGAAACAACCTGAGGTAATTCTGAGCTCCGATCCAGTAGGCTTTATTGGCAATATTATTCAGGTTAAAAGCCAGCTGTACAGATTTTGCAGGAGTATAATACAAGGCAGCATCTATAGTAGCATATGCCGGAAGTTCAAAACTTCTTGTAAACCACGGCACTTTTGAACTCTGATAAAGTATTCCCGCTCCAATACCAAAGTCTTTTATCAGCTCTATGGTTGAAAAGTTGTAGCGCGTCCAGATATTGAAAGAATTTTTAGAAGTATTTTCTTTCCTTTTTCCCACAAGATCAGGATTCGTATCATCCAATATTTTAGCATCAATATAGCTGTAACCTCCGTAAATATGCCATTGAGGAAGAATATGTCCGGAAAACTCAGCTTCAAATCCACGACTCCGGTCGGCTCTTCGCTGTACAAGCTCATCAGGTTCGGAAGGATTGTTGGCATTGATTAAAATATTTCTTTGGTTAATCTCATATACGGCAATATTCAATGATACCCTCCCGAAAAGCTGCGCTTTCATTCCCAGTTCTTTAAGATCTGATGTCAAAGGTTTAAATCTGGCAGCAGATCCTGTAAGGCTGGAGGTATTGGGCATTAATGTTACCGTATTGGATTGCGGCTGGAATCCGGTAAGATAAGTTCCGTAAAAATTGATATGATCTGTAAGACTGTATGTTATCCCGAATCTGTACAGAAGTTTATTATTCCGGAATGAAGACTCATTGGATTCCTTGAAATTGGTAATGTCCTGAAACCATTCCTGACGTATTCCTGATAGAATTTTGAACTTTTTCCATGTGAAAAAATGCTGGATATAAGCGGCATGTGTGGTTGTAAGAGCAGAAGGCAGGGGTGTTATGACATTCAAAGTATTAAAATCATTACCCTGATAATTTTCTGCACCAGGATTCAGATCAAATGGAGTGACGTTGGGTTTAGGAATGAGTATTCCGTTGTAATTGAAAGTCTGGTAATCAGCGGCATTAGCAGGTTTGTAAGAAGAAGCTACAGAGCCGTTCTTCAATAGAAAACCTCTTGCGGCATTCTGCTGTCCGCCTTTACGCTTTTCCCAGATTTGACTGTCATAGCCTATTAAAGCCTGATGCTGAACAGCCCCTGTTTTGAATTTAAAATTAAAATAAGCATTAATATTTTCCGTTGCCCAACTTTGCTTTCTTTGTACAAACTGCATCATCGCGAGGCTGGAAACCGGTTTGTTATCCATATCAGGAACAAAGGAATTGGTTGTTCGGTGTTCCTGTAGATTTTCTCTCCAGTATTGCTTCATATAAGAGGCATTAAAACTGATAGCTTCGTTAAAATGATGGGCAGCACTTCCCATTATAATCAGTTCCCTGGTTTTGAAAAAATCATCAGGAGCTCCCAGATTCAATGTTCTTGGAGTACTGTTCAGATCTGTTTTTCCTGCAACGGCGCCAAAAATAGGCTGCCCTCTGTCCAGGTTTCCATAAAGATCATTGAAAATCATTTCTACATTCACAGATGTTTTTTCATTCGGAACAAATGTGATGGAAGGAGAAATTAAAACACCGCTGTTTTTGACATGATCCCTGAACGACTGAGCATTTTGGTAAGCACCATTAAAACGGTACAGCAAGGTTTTACTCTTATTTAAAGGGCCTGTAAGATCTGTGGTGACGCGGTACGTATCAAAACTGCCTCCTGATAAACTGATCTCGTGACGGGAAGCAGACAATGGTTTTTTGGTAACCATATTAATTGTTCCTCCGGGATCTACACTGGACATGGTAATGCTTGCAGGACCTTTGAAAACTTCCACACGTTCTATATTGGAAGTCATAGGCTGTAAAAAATAATACTGTCTGGTCCGCATCCCATTGATAATCTGTCCCTCTTCATTTTGACTGATTCCCCGGATATTGTATTGGTTGTAATAACTGGAAGGAGAGACTCCGTTCACATTTTTCATAACATCTCCAAGCTGAAAGGCCTGGCGGTCGGTGATCAGTTCCTTGGTAACCGTATTAAGAGTTAAAGGCAGATCTTTGTTTTTCATAGCAATCTTGGTGGCGGCAAAAGAGTAGTCGGAAGTATAATCTTTAGACTTTCTTCCGATAATTTCAACCGTTTGTACCACTGTAGATAAAGAATCTTCAGGATGGGACTGAGCATACAGAAATGAGGAGGCGGTAATGAAACTTAAACTTAAAAGTTTCACAGAATTTTGGGAAATACAAAGAATTATTCCCGGATAATTAAAATTACTGGTAGTCATGAACAGGGATGTACGGGCAATGAAAACGCCCATTAATAAAAGGATATCTTTAATTGTGTGAAAACACAGGTATCCACGGAATAACAGTACAGACTAAAAAATCTGTATATGAAAAATGAGAGCAGTATAAATTATGCTGCTGCGAAAAATGAAGATGGGGGAGCCCGTGAGCTGAAGAAGTCGAGAAGACAACGGTATGAAATAGCTTTGGGCTGAGGCATTTCGTTGTCATTTGTAATATCGATGGCAAAATCCATATCCAAAGGTTCAGGAAGGAGAACATTACTCATATGCATATGAAGCGCACACTGACATTCATCGTCCTGTGAAAAGGTAGGGATTTTCTCTTCTTTGGAACCTTTTTTATAGATCACTTTACTTTTGGCATGATTAGCGTGATCAAAACACGTTGTTATGCCGCTGACATTAGAAATAAATATCAGAAGTAAAGAGAAAACAAAAAAGACTCTGAGAAATTTTTGCATAATAGAAAACAAAAGTACAATTTAATTTGATAAAAATTGAACGATGAATGAAAAGTAACAGATATTTTTAAGTAAAAATAAAAACTGCAACTATAAACCTAATAATTTTATCCTCCGTTGGATGCATGAGATATTTTCCGTAACAGTATGATCTGGATCATATTTTGTGATATAAACACTTGTTATATTTGGCCCATCGAAATTTCATATTTCTGACAAATTACAGTATAACCTTCCGATGATTCGGGAGGTTTTTTGTTTTTATATTAAGCTATAAGTTACAACCTCAATAAATTCAGAGATTGAGCAAATTCAACAAAATGTCCGCTAAAAAATAGAAAGTAAAGTTGAAAAGTCCATTGAAATTTACAATATTGAGAACCGAATACCTTACAAGCTATTAAAGTCAGTGGTAACACAGATGTTCACATAAGCACAAAAATTTCTCAGTGAGACCGTATAAAAAAGAAAACGTATTTAAAAGGAAGAAATAGTAGCGCTAGAATTAAAATAGGGTTTTTTCCTCACGATTTTGGGATTTACAATTTTAATTTTGCTGAATATAAAAACGAAATAAATGAAAACATCACAAAAAGGAATAAATCTGATTGTATCATTTGAAGGCTTCAGCGCTAAGCCTTATCTGGATTCTGCAGGAATTCCGACAATAGGGTATGGTAACACTTACTATCCGGGAGGAAAGAAAGTAACCATGAAAGATACTGCAATCAGTAAAGAAAAAGGAGTAGAATTATTCGCTGCAGTCCTGCCAACTTATGAAAAGATAGTGAACTCAAAAGTGAGAATAGCACTTAATCAGAATCAGTTTGATGCTTTAGTTTCTCATGCTTATAATACCGGAGGATCTGAGACTCTGTTTTCTCTCATCAATAAAAGAGCAGCAGATTTAGAAATCAGAAATTGGTTTACTACGAGATACATTACCGCTGGAGGAAAAGTTTTAAATGGTCTTATCCGAAGAAGAAAGGCTGAAGCTGATCTGTTTTTCACGAAATAAATAATCCCCCATTGTTAGGTGGGAATTATTTATTAGCTAAAAAAGCCGTTAGATTCCAGACTCAATCATTATGGTTTCCCGTAGAGTTATGACTACAGTCATATCCGTAAATTCCTGTTTGCATTATATTTGAAGATTGAATAATTCAAATTAGTTGAAAAGAGACATTTTTTTACCTCCTAATGCATAGGAGGTTTTTTGTTTGGAAAGTATTAAATATATAAGTAGCCCCACCAGGGATCGAACCTGGATCTAAAGTTTAGGAAACTTTTATTCTATCCATTGAACTATGAGGCCTGGTTTGGGTAATAAAATTACAAACTATTTGATGTGATACAAGCGTGGGAGATTTAACCACAGATTGCACAGATGTTTGAGAATTTTTTTATTGTGCCGTTTTGTGTCTTTGACATATAGTAAAGTTACGAAAATGCTTCTATAAAAGAGCTGTAGGATAAAAGAATCTGCCCTTTAGAGGCAGATCCAGTAGATAAATACATCTCATTTTTTTAATTAGACAACAATAAAAAGCACAGCCGACAATGCTGTGCTTAAATTTTTATTTCAAATTTAATTGCAATTTCAATAGTAGTAAGAAAAGCAAATAAAGTTTCCACTTCGATTTTTATTACATAGTAAATGTAGTAATAATTTTAATACGAAATATGAATTTAATGTTAAAATTCACAAGTTATCCACAATTTGTTGTGGATAACTTTGCAGCTAGTTTAAAATCCAGGTTTTTGCTGCCTCAATATCCATATCCTGTCCTTCTTTCGGTTCTACAGGAATGTCCGGATCTATCTTTCCGTAATAGACTTTTTCATTACGGTCCATTTCGTAAGAAGTAGCCAGGGCAAGGCTTTTACCATCACTTAAAGGATAAGGTCTGTTTGCTGAAGTATATCCTGCTGAAGGCTGTCCAATTAATTTTACATTGTTCTTCCCAATAAAAGCAATGGTAGTAGCTTCTCCGGAGCTTGCTGTACTTGGACCAATCAGCACTGCTATTTTTGACTGACCGCTCTTAAGCTCATAGGGTTCCTCAATTTTATGCGGACCAAACTTTCTGTTTTTATAGATCCATGGACTCTTTTTACCATTGTAGACAAAATACCCCAGTGTTCCTTCACCTATAAGGCTGCCAAGTCCACTGATCATAGGGTACATATTTCCTCCGGTGTTGGTTCTCAGGTCTACAATCCAGCCTTTAATCGTATTTTCAGAGTCCAGCTTTTTAATCATATTATGAATCTGTAAGGCAAAAGCATCCCCAACTTCTGTATTTAAAGAAGCAAAACCGGGAACTGAAACATATCCGATGTTTTGATCGATCAGTCTGGAATCAGGCCTTGCATCATTAGTATTGGCAATTTTTTGCTTCTCTGTACGTTCTTTGCCATCAATGAAAGAATGATTATCACCAGCCTCTCTCAGGCTTTTGATGATATAATTTAAAGCGGTATCTGTATCATCAACTGTTTTCATTCCTTTTGAGAGATAATTCAGATTGGTATCAATATTCTTCCAATCTAATTTATCTGAAAAAATAGAATTCTTTTTCACAATATCTTTAAACTCCTGAATGTATTTTGCAGAAGCTTTTGAAGGCTCCTCTTTTGAAAACGCAATTTTATTGAGCTCAAAATGATCAAACCAAACTGTTCCGTTCCCTGTAAATACCCCACCAAGAAGCAGGCTTTTTACATTTTTATCAACAGTGAAAATCAAAGAATATTTTGTCCAGTCTTTGTTCACAGCAATGGACTTTCGCTGTGATTCTGAGTTTCCGAAGTCAATCATTTTACCATTTTCATCTTTTACCTGAGTCCATAGATTGATTGTTCCATTAGTATTCTCAGATTTTACATAAGCACTGATTTCTATTTTCTCTAATTGCTGAATGTCTAGAGGAACTTTTTGGGAAAAAGATTGAAAGTTTTTGGTATCATCAGACTTTCCTATAAGCTGCATCGAGGCTTTTCCTCCGAAGTATTGAGTGTAATCTATTTTTCCTTCGTATGAATCTGTTTTTTTAATATTCCAGTGATTGGGTAAGCCATCTGTCATGTTTTCAAAACCAGCATTTTGTATTTGAGCTTCCACTGAGCAGAACAGAAATGCTGCTATAATAGTGTAGGTCAATTTTTTCATAGTTATTAATTTTGGCTAAAATAAAGAACTTGTCAACAAATTTACACTCTGTTAACAAATTTTAGTAATGGTTTAGAAGGATTAACAAATTTTAGACTTATAATGATTGTTCAGAAAGGTATTTTAAAACAAAATCATTTAAGATTTTTTTCTCTTCATCACTGCCTTTATTGTCCATATGACCATGGTTAATGGAGGTTGTTTGTACTGTCATAGAATACTTTTTTTGCTCTGTTTCGCTTGGTAGTACTCCTTCATCAGCAGGATAATCGTTAGAACGTAAAGTATAAATTTTAGGAATTGAAGTTCTCGGCAGGAACATTCTCCGGTTATCCATTGTAATCAGTTTATACACCAGATTAGGGTGCTGATTACTGAATAACGCCGCCATATCACCGCCATTGGAATGTCCTATTAATGTCAGATGTTTATAATCCAGTTCCGGTTTTGTCTTTTTAAGTTCATTAATTACAAACAGAATGTTATCCGAACCATTTTGCCAGAAAGGCCTTCTTACCAACTGTAAATTTCCTTCTGTTGGTAAAGGGCTGTCTGTCGTCAGCTCATGTTGAATACTTACCGTAAAATAACCTTTTGAAGCCAGTTTTTCCGTTAAATAAGAATACACAAAATAATCTCCGCCTTTATTGAAACCATACCCATGATTGAAGATGACAATCTGCTGGCCGGGAATCTTTTTATCAGTTTTTGGATAATAAAAGGCAACAGGAATCTTACGGTTTCTGCTTTGGTTAAACATAGTTAACGTATCCAGTTTTACTTCATAATCATGACTTTGATTATTTCTATTTTGTACAGCACAACTGGTTATAAAAAGAAGAATAGCAAAAAGAATAGAAAAGGAGTACTTCATGGATTGTTTTATTTAACAGAATAAAAGAATGATCTTAGTTCATCTGCAAATATATGAGGTAATTCCAGTGCAGCAAAATGACCTCCTTCACTCATCTTTTTAAAGCTGGTCACATTCACGAAACGTTCTGCCCATTCTTTGGGAAACTGAGCTTCACGGGGAAATACAAGCACTCCGGCCGGAACATTGCTTTTTTGATGAACGTGAGTTCCGCTCCATAAAGCAGCAGCGTCTTCTTTGTACATTCTGGCAGAAGATCCTATTGTTTGGGTTACCCAGTAAATCATAATATTGGTGAGGATTTCATCTTTTCCTCCAAAAGCAGTTTCTATTAATTCCGGTGGCGATCCGGCGTTGATAAAGCTTATAATCCAGCCTGCAAGTCCGATAGGAGAGTCGTTCAGTCCATAAGCAAGAGACTGAGGTTTGGTAGACTGTACCATTGCATAAGCTCCTTCACTGTACCACCATCGCTGTACAAACTGAGCGAATGCCTGCTCATCTTCTCTCATTGTTGCTGGATCTTCCTGACCAGTAGGATATCCTACATCTGTAAGATGAACGGCTTCCAGTACTTCAGGATACTTTGAAGTTAATGATTTTACAACGCTCATACCAATATCTCCTCCGGCAGCACAAAATTTTCCATATCCAAGTACTTCGGTCATCAGTTTTTTCCAAAGATCAGCGACTCTTTCACTGCTGACCGCTGTTTTGTCAGAAAAGCCAAATCCAGGAATAGAAGGGATAATCAGATCAAAACTCTGTTCACCTTCTGTTAGCAAAGGGATAATTTTATGAAAACGGTAATAGCTGTCTGGCCAGCCATGAGTAAGGATCAGCGGTTTTGGATTTGAGCCTTTTCCTCTAATGTATTGAAAATGAATCAAAACTCCGTTTATGCGGGTTGTATACTGAGGATGTTGATTCAGCTGGTGCTCATGCATTCTCCAGTCGTAATCGTTGATCCAATACTGGGTAAGTTCTTTCAGATAAGTTTCGCTTGTGCCGTAGTTCCATCCGGAATTTTCGGACTCTCCGGGCCAGCGGGCATTTTGCAGACGGTTTTTCAGATCGGTTATAACCGATTCGGGAATGTTTACTGTAAATGGTTCCATATTACTATTTTATTTTGGTGTAAGTGTATTTTTCGGAATATATTGATAGTAAGAATGTTATCAAAGTTAAAAACTTTCTCTTTTAATAAATGTTGTCAAAATCATAAATTTTTTGATTTTTTAATGATGAAAAATAGGTAACTTTAATCCATTAAAATCTCGTAATACATATTACTATTATTCAGGTATATTTTTAACCTGAAAATCTTAGGTTCAATTTCTGAGCCCAATACATTTATTATATCATATCTAAAAAGCAAAGGCAATATGTCAATTGTAGTATCAACGGTCATTAGCGGTTAATCTGCCGTTGATTATTGATATTTAATATTAAAAAAATCATTATGAATACTTATAAAATTGCCGTTATCGGCGGAACAGGAAAATCCGGACAGTATCTGATACAAAACCTTTTGAAAAAAGGATACTCCCTTAAACTTTTAATAAGACATCCTGAAAATTTTACTATTCAAAATTCCTTAATTGAAGTGGTAAAAGGAGATGTAAGAGATGAAACAGCTGTCCGTTCATTGATTGAAGGAACTGGTGTTGTAATGAGCACTTTGGGGCAGCCAAAAGGAGAGAAATCTATATTCAGTGATGCTGCGGAAAATATTATCCGGGCGATGAATCATTATGGAGTCAGCCGGTATATTGTAACTACTGGTTTGAGTGTAAATACATCAGCAGATCATAAAAATGAAAGGGTAAAAATGGCTACAGACTGGATGTATCAGAACTATCCTGAGACAACAGCTGACAAACAAAAAGAGTATGAACTTCTTTTTGAAAGCCACCTCAACTGGACTTTAGTAAGATTACCACTAATTCATCTTACAGAAGAAAATTTCCCAAAGGAAACAAGCCTTACAGACTGTAAAGGTGAAGGTATCAGTGCTGCAGATCTGGCGGAATTTTTAGCTTCTCAGATCGAGGATTCTGAATATATAAGGAAGAGTCCGTTTTTGTATAATCTGAAAGAGTAAAGAATATGTAAAGAAGAGGCTGCCACAATATTGTGACAGCTTCTTTTAATTAGTATAAAGATCTTTATTGTTTATGTCCATACATCAGGATGCGTTTAAATGCATAGATGGCCGGGTATTTTGTAAACCTTTGTGCTATGCGTGATTTAAATTCAGTAATGAAACCTTCTTTTTGATCTCCTTCCAAACGTTCCAGATAGGGCAATAGTGCAGTTCCTGAAATGAATGCATATAAGGCCTCGTGATCATCGGCAATGATAGGATATACCTTCTGAAATATTTCTATATCCTGAATTCCGTTATCAAATAGTATCTGTGCATAATCATCCATTGAAAGTACTGGCGAATCACGGTTGAAATGATTTAACTGTGATACATAAGGCTCTTCATCTGCCATTTCCGTTAGAATCTGATTCAGGATATTTTCTTTCTGAACGGGCATCTGAATAGCTAACTGACCTCCGGGGGATAGCAGTCCAATGATTTTAGGAAATAAAGCTTCGTGATCATCAGCCCATTGTAAAGCGGCGTTACTAAAGACAAGATCCCATTTCTGATCAGACTTGGCTGTTTCTTCAATGGTCTGAAGTTTAAAATGTAGATTTTCATTTTCATACTTCTTCGATTCTTCAAGCATTTCTGCTGATGAATCAATTCCTAAAAATGTAGAACCTGTTAGTTTTTCTGTTAAGATAGAAGTTTGTTCTCCGGTACCGCAGCCTAAGTCAATAGCTTTTATATTGCTTTCAGGCTTGATTAATGCTGCTAAATCGTAAAAGGGTTTGTAGCGTACATCTTTGTATTGGTCGTATAGTTCGGGATTCCAGGGCATAAAAATAATTTTGAAAATGATACTATAAAGGTAAAGAATCTATCTCAAAAATAAGTGCCGAAAATGTTACCAGCCATTATTTTAAATCCATATAAAAAAAGCGACCGTCAGAAACAGTCGCTTTTAATTTATTGTTCAAGTTTTTCCTTGATGTATTTTGCTGTGTGAGATTTTTTATTTTTTGTCAGATCTTCAGGTGTTCCTGCAAATACAACTTCTCCGCCATGTTTTCCTGCTTCCGGACCGATATCAATAATGTAATCGGCACTTTTGATGATATCAGGCTGGTGCTCAATAACAATCACCGAATGTCCAAGATCAATCAATGCCTGCAGTGATTTCAATAGCTTCTGAATATCATGGAAGTGAAGTCCTGTGGAAGGTTCATCAAAGATAAATAAGGTTTTATCCGTTGTTACCCCTTTTACAAGAAATGAAGCCAGTTTCACACGCTGTGCCTCACCACCGGAAAGCGTAGAAGAGCTTTGTCCAAGCTGCAGATATCCTAAACCAACTTCCTGAAGAGGTCTCAGTTTCGTTACAATCTTCTCTTCATTATTGTCTTTAAAGAATTCCAGGGCTTCATTTACGGTCATATGAAGGATATCCGAAATGTTTTTCTCGTCAAATTTTACTTCAAGGATCTCATTTTTGAATCGTGTTCCTTTACAAACCTCGCATTCAAGCTCAATGTCAGCCATAAACTGCATAGAAACATTGATAACTCCTTCTCCTTTACATTCATCACATCTTCCGCCATCTACGTTAAAAGAGAAATGTTTAGGTTTATACCCCATCATTTTCGCTACTTTCTGCTTGGCAAAAAGATCACGGATGTCGTCATAAGCTTTCAAATAGGTTACCGGGTTTGAACGGGATGATTTTCCAATCGGGTTCTGATCAATAAGTTCAATATTTTTGATCAGTTTTTTTGGGAATTCTACAGAATCATAGTCTCCTTTTTTACCACCCATTCCAAGTTGAATCTGAATGTCATTCGTAAGGATTTCTTTCATCAAAGTAGATTTTCCGCTTCCTGAAACTCCGGAAATTACAACCAGGCTTTCCAACGGAACATCTACATCTATATTTTTAAGGTTATTCTGACGGGCTCCTTTAATGTGAATCCATTCTTTTCCTTTTCTTCGTTTCTTCGGAACCTCAATTTCCAGCCTTCCGGTAAGGTATTCTGAAGTAAGAGTGTTTGCTTTTTTCAGATCTTTATAATCTCCGGCAAATACCAGTTCGCCACCAAGGTAACCTGCTTCAGGGCCAATATCAATAATATAATCAGCGGCTCTCATTACATCTTCATCGTGTTCTACTACAATTACGGTATTTCCAAGGTCTCGAAGATTTTTCAATACTTCAATCAGATTTTCCGTGTCTTTAGAGTGAAGACCAATAGAAGGTTCATCCAGAATATAAATAGAACCTACCAAAGAACTTCCTAAACTGGTTGCTAAGTTGATTCTTTGACTTTCTCCTCCTGAAAGGGTATTGGAAGTCCTGTTTAATGTTAAATATCCTAATCCTACCTTTAATAAAAATTCAAGACGGGTAGTGATTTCATAGATCAGTCTTTTAGCAACCTCTTTGTCATGATCAGAAAGCTTTAGTCCATTGATTACCGGAGCCAGTTCATCCAAAGGAAGTTCAATCATCGACTGGATATTGTGCCCGTCTACTTTTACCCAGCTGGTTTCTTCACGAAGCCTCAATCCTTCACACGTAGGACAAAGTGTTTTTCCTCTGTAGCGGGAAAGCATTACTCTGTATTGGATTTTATAAAGGTTTTCTTCAAGCATTTTGAAGAAATTATTGATGGATGGGAAACTGCTTTTTCCGTCACCTTTCCAAAGGAAGTTTTTCTGTTCTTTTGTTAATTGGTGATATGGTTTATGAATAGGGAAGTCTCCTGCTTTTTTGATGAAGTCTTTTTTCCACTCACTCATGGTTTCACCTCTCCAGCTTACAACGGCATCTTCGTAGATGGATAATGTTTTATTGGGAACTACAAGATCTTCATCTATTCCGATTACTTTTCCGTATCCTTCACATGCAGGACATGCTCCATATGGGTTATTAAAGCTGAAAAAATGAACATTCGGTTCAAGAAACTCCATTCCGTCCAGTTCAAACTTATTGGAGAATTCTTTTACTTTTTCAGTATCTGTATTTTTTAACGAACAATAGCCGCGTCCTTCATAAAATGCCATCTGAATAGAGTCTGCAAGTCTTTGTAAAAAGCTTTCGTCTTCTTCATAGGAGAAACGGTCAATAACGAGATTGATCGTCATTCCTTTTTCAGGGGTAAATCCAAAGCTTTCCAGATCTTCAATTCCTGCTAAGTTTCCGTTGATTTCAAGTCTTGTGAAACCTGCCAGTTTCAAAATATTCAGGGTTTCTTTGAAATTGTCAGCATCATATTCCAAAGGAGCTGTTAATAAAAAAGAAGTATCTTTTTTGGAAGCTTTGATAAAATCTACCACATCAGAAACCGAATCTTTTTTTACTTCTTCTCCCGAAACAGGAGAAAAGGTTTTCCCGATTCTGGCAAAAAGAAGCTTCATATAATCGTAGATCTCCGTAGATGTTCCTACAGTAGAACGCGGATTGGAAGAAATTACTTTCTGCTGGATTGCAATAGACGGCGCAAGTCCTTTGATATCATCTACTTTTGGCTTTTCTAATTTTCCCAAAAACTGACGCGCATAAGAACTTAAACTTTCAACATACCTTCTTTGCCCTTCAGCATAAATGGTATCAAAGGCCAAAGATGACTTCCCGCTTCCTGAAACTCCTGTAATAACAATCAGTTTATTCTTCGGGATCAGGACATCTATATGTTTCAGATTGTTAAGATGTGCATTCTTAACGAAGATCTGTTTTTTTATGTCTATTTCTGTTGTATTAGCCATATTTTGTTTATTCATAAAGGTGACTGTACAGCATTAAGGCCGCCAGTATAATGGTGTTTTGCCACTGAATATTTCAGGGCTGTCATCAATTGAATCCCGAATCTATCTGATCACTGTAACATTATTTTATTAAAAAATACAGTTTCAAAATACAGTTGAAAAGAATAGTTTCATCATAAAAATTAAGACCCACAAAATTACGAATTTTTACTGGAAATTTTATGCATATCTTATTGTTAAAAATTATTATCATAAGCAGTAAATTAGGAGGGTAAAATTGAAATATAATCATTGGAAAATAATAAAATGAAGTAGGTTTTGTGATTTATTCTTGTTTTGTTGTTTATTTTACAGTATTCAATATAGTTTTAGAAATTATGTTATATTTTTTTATTGAACTATTGTTTTGTGTTTTAAAATTATTTAAAATTGTACTCTTAAATATGTAATATAGAAATGAGAAAATTATTCAGAGATCTGGTTACACATTTAATGAAGAAAAGATAGAATTACTCCCTCACAAAGATGCAGCATTACGCTGCATCTTTTTTTATGACAACTATCATTTGTCTGTCTTGGTGAACTCCCTTACTTTTGGGATCTGTTATAAAAAACTACGGAAACGATTATGATCAAAAAGATAGGAAGTGCTTTTTTTCTGGGATCTTTACTTTGGGTAAATGCACAGGAGAAGACAACAGATATTGAAAGCATTGAATTTCAGGGAAAATTTATCTCTACACCTTATAAAAGTGCCAATCAGAATATCAGCGTTATCAGCAGAGAAGATATTGTAAATTCTCCTGCTAAAAGTATCGATGAAATCCTTCAGCAGGTGCCAGGAATGGACATCAGAAGGAGAGGTGCCAATGGGGTGCAGAGTGATATTGGTTTCCGGGGAAGTTCTTTTGAGCAGGTTCTTCTGCTTCTGAACGGAATCAGGATGAATGACTCCCAGACCGGACATAATAATATGAATATCCCGGTGGATCTTGATGACGTAGAAAGAATAGAAATCATAAAAGGGCCGGCTGCCAGACGTTTTGGACAGAATGCTTATGCCGGTGTTATTAATATTATTACCAAAGCTGTTCCTGGAAAAAAAGTGAAAATCAGTGCGGATGGAGGAGATTTCAGTACTTACGGTCTTGGATTCAATGCTCAGATAGGAAATGAAAAGTTTACCAACTCTCTTCAGGCCAATTCTGCTTCTTCGGAAGGATATATGTTTAATACTGATTATGAGATCAGGAATGTCTTTTATCAGGGAAAACTGAATATCAAAAATGGAGATGTGAGAGTACAGGCTGGTTTTTCGGAAAAGAAATTCGGGGCCAATGGTTTTTATGCTTCCAGCACTGCAACAAAACAATATGAGGAAACACAGGCTTCTATTGTAAGTGTAGCACATCAGCAGACTTTTGGAAAGCTGAAACTTAATTCAAATGTATACTGGAGAAGAGGGCAGGATATGTATCTTTATGACAGATGGGATCCGGATTTTTACAGAAATATGCACATTGGAAATAATGTAGGTGGCGAAGTGAATTCCAGCTACCAGTGGGGATTGGGAACAACCGGAATTGGGGTAGAGCTTAGAAAAGAATTTCTGGCGAGCAGTAATCTGGGTGACAGAAACCGCTTTGTATCTCAGGTTTTCTTTGAACATCATTTTTCATTACTGGATAAGAAACTTAACATCAGTCCGGGGATCTCCTGGGCCAACTATTCTAAAGAAGGGAATTTCTTTTATCCTGGGCTGGATGTCGGCTATAACTTTAATCCTAATAATAAAATCTACGGAAATATTGCGAAAGTACACCGTATACCAACCTTTACCGAACTTTATTATGTCAGTAGAACGGAACAGGGAAATCCTGATTTACAGCCTGAAAATGCAGTATCATCAGAAGTTGGATATCAATATCAGAACAACAGGATTTTAGCTAAAATAAGCGGATTTTTAAGAAATTCCAGCAATTCTATTGATTGGGTTAAAAATGACCTGAAAGACAAAGTCTGGTTTGCAGAAAATGTAGGAGATATCAAAACTAAAGGGATTGAAGCAGAGTGGAGCCACAGACCGGTAGACTGGCTAAAGTATACGATTGGATATACTTATATTGACAGCCAATATGAAGAAAAAAATGGTTTGGTTTCAAGATATATTCTGGACAATCTGAGACATCAGTTTATTTCCAAATTAGAGGTGAAATTCCTGAAAAACTTTACCAATGAGCTTGTTTACCGTTACAACGAAAGAGTGAATCTGGGAACTTATAATCTTGTTGATGAAAAGTTGAGTTTTGCTAAAAAAGACTACTCAGTTTATGTTTTGATTAACAATATTACCAATACAAACTATACGGAAGCGTTTGGAGTGGCAATGCCGCAAAGGTGGTTCCACATTGGGTTTTCTTATACAATTAATATTAAGTAGGTGTTAATTCAATATTAATGAAAGTTAATATTAACAAATTGTTAAAAAATATACATTTGCAAAAATTTTTTATGAAACGTCTTATAGGCCTAGGTTTACTACTTGGAATTTCTTTTTTTAAAGCACAGGAACACATTTCCAGCTTCAATGCAGTGACTCTGACCTATAAGTTTCATCCGAAATTTTTCCTTTATGCAGAAGGACAGATGCGTGGCAACGAAGATTATACCTACCCTGATTATTATGAGATAAAAGGAGGGCTAGGGTATAATCTTACCAAAAACCACAAACCTTTTGTAGGATTGGGAAGATATGTGAACTATAAAGAGCACAGCTTAAGCAGAGAGGAGTTCAGAGTATGGCTTCAGGATGTCATTGATATTAAAAAAGGCATCGTAAAGTTTGAAAACCGTTTTCGTGTTGAAAAAAGCTGGTTCTATGAGCCCAAAACAGATCTTACTTCCCAGAGAATGCGTTACAGATATCGTCTGAATGTAAGTGTTCCTTTAAATTCCAAAACCATTAAGAAAGGAACTGTCTTCGCTAATGCATATGATGAAGTCTTCTTTGTAAGCCCGATGAAGCCTAGTTTTGCCAGAAACAGAGTTTATGGTGGTTTCGGCTATCAGATTGATGATTATTTTGGAATCGTGAGCGGATATCTTTGGCAGCGTGAATTTGAAGCGAAAGGGAATAAAAATTTACATTTTATCTACCTTGCTTTAAACATCAATATAGATGGAACAGATCATCACACGAAAACCTACGATTTCCCTGGTGCGGATTAATTCTTATTTAAACTTGATTGAAAATTTAATAAATCCAGCTTAGAATTAAAATAGTGATCATTGAGTAATGCCCTATATTTTTCAATCAGTGAAGATACAGAACCTACCTCATGCTCAAGATATTTGTCTTTGTTGAAGTAAATATATTCAGAATCTACAAATTCCTGAAAAAGGGTTTTATCTTCATCGGTTAAGGCTTCCCTATAAGCTGAGTTTTCAAGAAGTTCTCTGGTTTTTTGCTTAAAGGGTTCTTCTGCTTTTAATAGCTTGGCTCTATGTTTACGGATTTCGTCAAAGGGTAAAGTGACTGTCATAAACTGCAGATATGCGGTAAACTCATTAAGACTTTTCTGGAAATCATCATATTCTTTATCTATGACCGCCAGGTTTTTATACTTGGCGAGCAGATCTTTTTTCAGATCCTCATTAGAAATACGGTAATAATGCTGAAAGATTGCTTTATCGTTTTCCAGAAGCTCTTCTTTTACCCTTATCAGTTGGTTTTCCAATTTAGGAATAAGGGTTCCGGCATCTTTTGATTTGTATAGACTGCCATCAAATCTGAAGGTTTTTATTTCTTTCGGATAGGACGCCAGGTACTGCAGAGTCTGTATATCACTCTCTATTCCGGATTTCTCGTAGATTAAAGATACTTTTTTGTCACTGAAAAGATCAGAAGACTGATGAGGTAAGGAACTTGAAATTACAGAATCAATATTTTCTACAATAGGATTATGTCTTTCGTAATACCCGTTAAAATCTGAGCTGAAAGTTTGATAGGTAATATTATCCAGATAAAGTTTTACAAAGTTTTCATCATCTATCACTTCTCCTACATTTTTTACACAGCGTAAAGTAAGGAGTTTTGTGGTCATGATTTCGCAGATATTATCAAAACCACTGATGATTTCTTTTGCATATCTGTGGTCTGCAGCTGTATTCCTTGTTTCGTTTGTTTTAATCCTTTCAATTCTTTTTAGGATATCGGGATGTGAAGTCCATTGATCTTCAATTTCTATTCTGGATTTATTATATCGGGTAAGATCTTCGGCATCTATTTTAGGAAGTCCGTTTACATAAGGATGATTATTTCTTTCACATAAAATTTTCATTAAAGAAATCTGGTTCTTATAAATATCCTTTGGAAGATATTTTTGCCGGCTTTCAACATAAAAATTAAAAGAATAATTAAAAGCTGCATCACTTAATTCCAGCCTTAATAAAGATGAAGCCTGCTCTTCAGGATTGGTAATGAAGGTTGAAATTGCATCAGCATGGTATTCCATTTCTCTCTGGAGAGAAGCATGATTTTTGAAAAGAAAGTTTGAGATACTTTTAAGAACAGATTGGAATGCATTGATGAAACTGACTGATATCAGACCAAAAATTTTAAAAACAGCATTGCCTCCCGAAAATTCCAATATGAAGTTTTCATACTCTTTATTATTGTAAACCGTTTCAAAAATTATTTTTTCAGCCTGATTCACATAACCGCCCACCTTCATGCTTTTTTGAGAGAAATGTCCAAATTCATGGGCTAAAATGGTCCTTAATTCTCCTACACTGGTTGAATTGATAAGTCCAACCCCAATCGTCAGATTTTTCTTTACCGGCAAAAACATACTCCAGAAAACAGAGTTATAGCTTACACTGGCATTTACATCGGGTGAAAGAAAAACTTTTTGTGGTGCTTTTACTTTGGTTTCAGCTATGATTTCATCAATAATGGCAAACAGTGCAGGCTGGTGGGATCTGTTGACTTCTATCAGGTGGCGGGTGCTGTAATGCGTCTTTTTAAAAATGAATTTAACAAGAAATATAAACACAAAAACTCCAACACTTAATAATCCTGCTGCACCAAAAACTGTGAAGTAATTGAGAGAAACACTTAACAGTTTTATTGCCCCGTATCCTAATAAGAAGATCATCAGGAGAGAGGCGAGTATAAGTATCAGATAGATCAGGAAAAAAACCGAAATAGATACAATAGCAGATACCAGCTTGGATTGATAAGCTGATGAAATTTTAGGTAGGTTATTAGTCATGTGTTTTTTATTAATATTTCTCTATCAGATAGCGATAGGCTTTCAGATATTTGTTGAATCTTTTAATATCCTTAGGTGTGAGCTCTCTGTTTACTCTTCTAAGATCCATATTGTCACGAAGGTCATTCAGTTTTACTGCAACAGAGAGCAGAGATCTTTCTGTTCTTTTAATGAAATCATCGTAATCTTCTTCCGGATCAAACTTTGTAAGACAGCTGATGGCGAAAATGATATATTCAGGAAACCCTTCAGACCTTAAATAGTCCAGACTGAATTCCTCCGGATGGTCTTCTACTACATCATGCAGTACTCCAACGATTTTTTCGTCCAGTGTTTTACCATAATTCATTACACGCATTACGTGGGCTATGTAAGGGGCATGATATTTATCGGTTTGTCCTTTATGGGCTTTGTCGGCAATTTTGATTGCTCTATTCAGTAATTCTTCTTTTGTCATTTCTAATGAAAAATAGAGTACAAAAATAAAAAATGCCTTAAAAAAATAAGACATTTTTATTAAGATTATTTCAATTCATTTTAAAGATTTGTTTCATCCTCTATATGAGCGTGTGGAGCATTGTTTTTTACAGATTCTATTCCGTTTTCCATGCCGTTGTCGGATTCATACATCTGGCTAGTTCCTATAATTTGTCCGTTTCCTGCCTTAAGATTGAAATAACATCTGCCGTCGTTGGCTGTATTTCTTTCAAATTTTGAATCTTCCTGTGAATAGGTCTTTACAGATCCTATTCCGTTTTCGCATGATGGTTTTGTGCTGTAACCCTGGCTGGTTAAAATAACCTGCCCGTTTCCTGCTTTGAGGTTAAACTGAAAGTCTCCGTTTGTTCTTTTAGAGATAATAAATTTTCCCATGTTTATAGTTTTTTGAATTTGTGTTGTATTATTTGAATGGTACGCGCTTCTTTGGATTTATCTGGAGTTTATCAGGCGTAATAGCGTTTAGAATTTTGTATTGTGAATAGTCCTTTTCGGGTTCTTTCAAAGCCAGATATACCATAGTGTCGCTGGGTTTTTTGATCAGCATTTTATACAGCCCTTTCTGGGACTTATCTGATTTCAATGCAAAGTATCCGGGAAATTTCCCTTTGCTGACAATTTTTAGGGTATCTGTTTTGGGAATAGGAATTAAGTTTTCCTTTTTTTGCGCAGTCAGAGCAGCAGATATAAGGAATAGGGGAAATAATGTCTTCATGTTATGTTTCGCGTTTTATGATTTTTAGTTATAATAAAATTAACAAAAATTTTTGATATTTAAAGTTTTTTAAACTTCCATTCAGCCGGATATTAAAGAATAATGATAACGTATAATTGTAATTTTATGTTTGGTTTATATTTTAAATATATAAAAAACGCCCCAAAAATGAGGCGTTTTGAATCAAATTTATGGTATTAAAGCCTAATAAGCTCCTTTTTCGATATAGTGAGCCGCCACTTTTTCAGTTAAAGCTACTACATTCGGATGGTTGGTATACTTCGTGAATCTTCTTAATCCGGAAAGCATCATTCTCTGTTCATCTCCTTCAGCGAAAGAAACGATTCCTTCTTTAGCGGCAGTGATGATTTTCTCAACAGCTTTGTAAAGGTTCAATTGAGCCATCGCTGCTTCTACAGATTCAGGTGAGAAGTGTTTCTCAGCTCTTAATACTGCAGATTCTGCCATATAAATCTGGTTTAGGATTTCAGAAGCATTCAATAATAAATGCTGCTGTTTCTCAATATCCATCATGAATTTCTGAAGTGCAGCTCCGGAAACCATCAGAAATACTTTCTTAAGATTTGCAATAATTGCTTTTTCCTCACTCATGAATTCTGAATAATCAGGAACTTCAAATGAAGGGATACCCATCAATTCTTTGCTGATTGCCATTGCAGGAGATAAAAGATCTAATTCACCTTTCATTGCTCGCTTGATAAGCATTCCTACAGCTAATAATCTGTTGATTTCATTGGTACCTTCATAGATTCTTGAAATTCTTGAATCTCTCCATGCTGCTTCCATAGGAGTATCTTCAGAGAATCCCATACCACCATATACCTGAATTCCTTCATCTGCTGTATGCTGAGCAAGGTCAGAAACGAATACTTTAAGGATGGAACATTCTACAGCGAATTCTTCTACACCTTTCAATTCTGCTTCCTGGTGGCTTAATCCACTTGCTACTAATTCGTCTATTTTATCCTGAACGTTTTTAGCTGCTCTGTAAGAACCTGCCTCACTTACGAAAACTCCCGTTGCCATTTCAGCCAGTTTCTTTCGGATTGCTCCGAAAGTAGAAATAGAAACACCAAACTGTTTTCTTTCGTTAGAGTACTGGATAGAGTGGTTTAAGATTCTTCTTTGTGCATCAAGACAAGCTGCTGCCAATTTGATACGGCCTACGTTCAATGCATTTAAAGCGATTTTGAAACCATTGTTTCTTTCTCCTAAAAGATTTTCCACAGGGATTTTCATATCATTGAAGAAAACCTGACGGGTAGAAGATGCACGGATACCTAATTTGTGCTCTTCCTCTCCGAAAGTTAGACTTTCAGGGTTTTCAAGTTCAGATCTGTTGATTACGAAACCTGTGATATTTTTATCATCATCAATTTTAGCGAATAATGTAAATGTATCTGCAAATCCTGCATTAGAAATCCACATTTTCTGGCCATTGATGATATAGTGTTTTCCGTCTTCGGAAAGTTTTGCTCTTGTTTTTCCTGAGTTGGCATCAGAACCGGCATCCGGCTCTGTCAGGCAGTAAGCCCCAAACTTTGCTCCTGTTGCTAAATCCGGAAGGTATTTTTTCTTCTGCTCTTCAGTTCCGTAAAGAACGATAGGAAGAGTTCCGATTCCCGTATGTGCTCCATAAGCTGTTGCTAATGAACCTGTAGTTCCGGAAATGTAATCGCAGGCAAGCATTGTGGTCACGAAGCCCATTCCAAGACCTCCGTATTCTTCAGGAACAGCAATCCCCAACAATCCCATGTCACCCAATTTGCGCATTGTCTCTTCGGTGAATGCATAATCTTTCTTTTCGAAACGTTCTCTTTGAGGAACGACCTCTCTGTCTATGAATTCTTTTGCCGAATCACGAAGCATTTTTTGCTCTTCGTTCAGTTCTTCAACACTGAAAATTTCGTTTGCAGGAATTTGTTTGATTAGGAATTCCCCACCTTTAAGTATATTGCTCATTTGTTATTATTTTAAATTTTAGATTATAAATTTTAAATTAGATTTTATTGTTATAAATTTTCAGATGATGTTTTAATGATTTTAGTCAAAATATTAATGATCATTTCAATGTCTTTTAAATATGAATTGATCTCAATTTGAACAAGATTGGAAGAATCATAAGTTTCAGCCAATATCTTGTTTCTCTCGCTTCTTTATTTGCAATATAGAAAGCTTTGATATGAAATCTTTTTTAGATTGAGCAGCTACAGTTTCTTCTACATTTGCTCCAATGGAAGTTCCAGAACGAAGAATTTGTTTTGATAAAATAAACTCGTTTTGAGATTTACACTCAGTATAAAATTTAATTATTCTTAAGGCAAAATCAAAAGTTTTTATTTGGATCAAACTGTCTTCTTTGAACCCCATCACATCAAAAATTTATAATTTAAAATCTATAATTAATTAAAGTAGTTCAAAAATAGAAGCCGCTCCTTGTCCTGTTCCCACACACATGGAAACCATTCCGTATTTGTTACCTCTTCTTCTCATTTCATCAAGAAGTTGAACTGTTAGCTTGGTTCCTGTACATCCCAGCGGGTGTCCAAGTGCAATAGCTCCTCCGTTTACGTTTAAGATATCAGGATTTAAGCCCAATTCTTTCTTGATGGCAACGGATTGAGAAGCAAAAGCTTCATTAAGTTCGATCAAGTCGATATCTTTTAGTTCTAATCCTGCTTGTTTTAATGCTTTAGGAATAGCGTAGATAGGTCCCATTCCCATGATTCTAGGTTCAAGTCCGGCAGCAGCATAAGCAACTAATCTTGCTTCAGGCTCCAATCCTAATTCTTTTACCATTTCCTCACTCATTACCATTACGAAAGCAGCTCCGTCACTCATTTGAGAAGAGTTTCCGGCAGTTACACTTCCTCCGTTGGCAAATACAGGTCTTAATTTTGCTAAACCAGCTAAAGAAGTATCAGCTCTTGGACCTTCATCTACTGAAAAATCAAACTTTTTAGTCTGCAGTTTCTGATTTTCATCCAGGAAGTTATATTCTACAGGAATCGGAACAATCTGGCTGGCAAATTTTCCTTCCTGATTAGCTTTTAAAGCTTTCATGTGAGATTCAAAAGCAAACTGATCCTGTTCTTCTCTCGTAATATTATACTGTTTTGCTACTTCTTCAGCAGTGTAACCCATTCCCCAGTAGTAATCCGGGTTTGTTTTTGCGATATCCGTTTCAGGAACCGGTTTGTAACCTCCCATTGGGATGTATGACATCGATTCAGTACCTCCGGCGATGATGCAATCTGCCATTCCAGCCTGAATTTTTGCAGAAGCAATAGCAATGGCCTCACTTCCTGAAGCACAATATCTATTGACGGTTACGCCCGGAACTTTATCCGTATTTAATCCCATCAAAGAGATCAGACGTGCAACGTTCAGCCCTTGTTCAGCTTCCGGCATTGCATTTCCTACGATAAGGTCATCAATTCTGTTTTTATCTAATTGTGGTAGCTCAGCCATTAATTTTTCAATAACGGTAGCCGCCATGACATCAGGTCGTGTAAATCTTAAACTTCCTTTTGGAGCTTTTCCAACGGCAGTTCTGAAACCTTTTACTATATATGCTGTCTTTGACATTGTTTTATTATTAATTGTTATAAAAATTAACCATACTGTTTGTCATGCTAAAAAGCATCTTTCCAATGTTTTGATTCCTTCGGAATGACAAAGTGTTCGTTAATTATTTTTTTGAAATGATTAGTTTCTTAATGGTTTTCCGTTCTGTAACATGTACTGGATTCTTTCTAAAGTTTTTCTTTCTCCACAAAGCTGAAGGAAGGTTTCTCTTTCAAGATTCAGCAAGTATTGTTCTGTAACAACTGTTGGTTCAGATAGATTTCCACCTACCATTACGTTGGCTAGTTTATCTGCAATTTTCTTATCATGTGCAGAGATGAAGTTTCCGGTTAACATCTGGTCAGTTCCTACATAGAACATTCCTAATGCATCTTTACCAAGAACTTTTACTTTTTGCTCGATTGGCTGAGTATATCCTTGTTCTGCCAATAGTTTTGCTACTTTTTTAGCTTCTGCAATCTGTCTGTTTTTGCTTACAGAAACGATGTCTTTCCCTTTTTCAAGGATTCCCATATCGTAAGCTTCATAAGCAGAAGTAGCTACTTTACCCATTGCGATGTTCATGAAAGCTTCACGAAGTCTGTTGTTTTTAACATCATCGCTGTGGAATTCTCTGGAAGTTCTTAAAGTCAATTCTTTAGTACCACCTCCGCCAGGAATTACACCAACTCCGGTTTCTACAAGTCCGATGTACGTTTCTGCTGCTGCAACCACTCGGTCGGCGTGCATTGTCATTTCGCATCCTCCACCGAGAGTCATTCCGTGAGGAGCAACAACTACAGGAATAGAGGAGTAACGTACTCTCATCATTGATTTCTGGAAGTAAGCGATTGCCATATTCAAATCATCCCAATCCTGCTCGATAGCCATCATAAGGATCATAGCAAGGTTAGCTCCTACTGAGAAGTTAGCTCCTTGGTTTCCTACAACTAATCCGTCATATTCTTTTTCTGCTAAATCAATCGCTCTGTTTAATCCATCAAGAACTTCGCCTCCAAGAGAGTTCATTTTTGAACGGATCTCGAAGTTGATGATTCCGTCTCCTAAATCTTCAATAGCAGCACCGGAATTACTCCAAAGCGTTTTATTTTTTCTGATATTGTCTAAGATAATGAATGCATCCTGACCAGGGATTTTGTTGTATTCTCCTGAGTTTTTGTCAACATAAATGCTTTGTCCTTCATCATTTACTTTATAGAAGGTCTCTACGTTTTTGACCCAGTCTGAAACTTCGTAGCCTGCATCTTTTGCCAGTTCAATACCTTTTGCAACGCCTACAGCATCCCAGATTTCAAATGGTCCGTTTTCCCATCCGAAACCAGCTCTCATGGCATCGTCAATTTTGTAAACTTCGTCAGAGATTTCAGGAACTTTATGTGAAATGTAAGCGAATAATGCTCCTAAAGATTTTCTATACAATTCACCGGCTTTATCTTTACCTCCGATCAGAACTTTGAATCTGTCAATTGGTTTATCAATAGCTTTTGTTAATTCTAAAGTAGGGAATGATGATTTTCCTTGAAGTTCATACTCTAAAGTATCAAGGTTTAATCCATGAATTTCAGATTTTCCTTCTGCGTTTTTCACTTTTTTATAGAAACCTTGTTCTGTTTTTGAACCTAGCCATTTATTATCCATCATTTTCTGGATATAGCCCGGAAGAGCAAAAACATCATTGAAATCATTGGCTTCAGCACCGCTCTGACGAACTCCATTGGCTACCATTACCAATGTATCAAGGCCTACAACGTCAGCTGTTCTGAACGTGGCAGATTTCGGACGTCCAATTACAGGACCTGTTAATTTATCAACATCAGAAACGGTAAGTCCTAATTTCTGTACATTATGAAGAAGATCCATCATAGAGAACACTCCAATTCTGTTGGCGATGAAAGCAGGTGTATCTTTGGCTAAAACAGTAGTTTTACCTAAGAATTTCGCCCCGTAGTTCATATAGAAATCTATAATTTCAGGAGCTGTATCATTGGTAGGGATAATCTCTAAAAGAGGAAGGTATCTTACCGGGTTGAAGAAGTGTGTCCCTGCGAAATATTTTTTGAAATCTTCGCTTCTTCCTTCAGTAAGGAAGTGAATAGGAATACCGGAAGTATTAGAAGAAATCAGTGTTCCCGGTTTTCTGAACTGTTCAATCTTTTCGTATACAGACTTCTTGATGTCAAGTCTTTCTACTACTACTTCAATGATCCAGTCTGTGTTTTTTATTTTCGGAAGATCATCATCGAAGTTTCCGATTTTAATTCTGTCTGCAAACTTTGGTGAATAAAGAAGTGCAGGACTTGCTTTTTTAAGTTTTTCAAAGTTTTCGGAAGCAATTCTGTTTCTTACTACCTTATCATCTTTGGTCAAACCTTTTTTCTGTTCAGCTTCAGTAAGTTCAAAAGGAACAATATCCAAGAGTGATACTTCAACACCGATGTTGGCGAAGTGAGCAGCGATACCGCTTCCCATAATTCCTGAACCAAGAACCGTTACATGTTTGATTCTTCTTTTCATATGTAAATTTTTATTTTTATAATATTATATGATACCCAAAGGTTTCATCATAATTTATTTTCTGTTGTTTAATAATTCGTTTGCTATTTTCATTATTTCGGTCATCACGTCTTTGAAGGCATCCAGCTTTTCCGGGGCTATTTTTTCCATCACCTTCTTGTTGAAGTTGACAACAACTTCTTTTGACATGTTTCTGGAGTTTAATCCTTTATCTGTAAGCTTAATGATAACCTCTCTTTTATCAGTGGTTGTCTTTTCCTTATAGATATATCCGTTATCTTCCAGAAGTTTGATAATTCTCGTTAATGAAGTGGGTTCAATAGCCATCTTTGGACCAAGATTGGTACTTCGGGTTCCTTCTTTTGGATCAATTTTAAGAAGAGTAAGTGCCTGTACCGCTGTGGAATCATGTTCCTGAGCTAGTTCTGTGTACATTTTAGAAACAGCCAACCAGGTCTGTTTTAAAATTAAATCTACGTTTTCTATTTTTTCTTTATTATTATCCATCATTTTTGCGCCAATGGTTTTACCCAAATTTAGTAAATATTATGCATGCATAGTATTTACTAACGTTAAATTTTGTTAATAAGCTGATAATAAATAGATTAAATTGTATGATTAGCATAATACTATGCATGCATAGTATATGGATTAATCAAAGAAAACTTAGTATTAATGAATGTTTGAGACTAAATTGATGATTTCTTCAAAAGATTCACATTGGTAAGTAGAGGAATCTTTAATAATTACCCAAAAACCGTTTTGAAACTCGAAATTTAGGTCAGACAGGTCTTTTTGGAAGTTTTTTTGAAGGAGAGAATACAGCATTTCCTTGTGAAACTGCGGTGCAGAAATAAAAGACGGAATAAAAGTCTCATTGATTTGAAATAATGATGCGTTGGTAAGCTCATTATGCTGAAGTAAAATATCCTCAACAATCCCTGAATACAAATGGTTTTCCTTTACATACCATATTTTGTCTGCAAACTCTTTGGCCAGTCGCCAGTCATGAGAAGAAAACAGGATAAGTTTATTTTGTTCTTTGGCCAGTTTTCTTAAAGTTTTAAGAATAATGATTTTGTTTTTCTCATCCAGATGGGTAGTTGGTTCATCCAGGATGATGATCGGAGAGTTTTGTGTTATCGCACGTCCGATAAATGCCTTCTGAAGGTTTCCGTCTGAGAGATTTTTCAGAAGGGCAGATCTGTATTGGTTTAAATCCAGTTCTTCAATGATGTGGGCAACTTCTTCACGGTCTTCTTTTTTTAGCTCAAAATAAAAAGGGTAGTAGATGTATTTTCCCAGAGAGATAAGATCTTCAACCGTATAATGCTGCGGAATGACCGATTTTGAAAAAACAATAGCAATATTCTCCGCAATTTCTTTTACAGAAAGACTTTTTACATTTTTTCCATGAATAGAAATTTCCCCATTAAGTAAAGGCAGCTGGTGCAGAATAGATTTGATTAATGTTGTTTTTCCTACACCGTTGTTACCAATCAGCAGGCATACGTCACCAAGCTTCAAGTCCGCATTGGCATTGGAGATTAAGGTTGTATTGTAACCGATATTTGCCTGTTTGATCTGTAAGTGCATGCTCTTGTTAGTTATCTGCAAAAGATTAAAATGTTTTACAAAAATAGTGTTTTTAAGGCGCAGGGAATTTGACTTTTCTAAATTTTTATTCTGTATGATCTATAAGCTGTTCACGATTCTTGTCACTCCGTTTTTGAAAACATCAGATTGAAAGTTAAGCAACATGCCTAATTTACAGTTTGTCATTTTTAAATAAGTTAAAAGTTGCGCTTTATGAGTTGGGCTAATGTAATCGACAGTTTTTATTTCTAAAATTAATTTGTTTTCAATCATCATATCAAGTTTGAAAGCGTTCTCTATTTTCAAATCTTCATAAATGATGGGACAAAGTTTTTGCTTTTCTACCATAAACCCCGATTTTGTTAATTCATAGAACATACATTCTTTGTATACATGTTCAAAGAGTCCCGCTCCAAGTTTTTTATGAATCTTTAAACCGGTTTCAAAAACTACTTTTGATAATTCATTTTCTGTCATTTGTGGTGTTTTGTTGAATCTAAATATATGAATTGTTGGTTAATAATTGTGAGATGGAAGACTGTAATCTATGATGTATAAGAAAATTAAAAACCTTCGGAAAGTGTGAGTATAGTTTTATTGTTTAGGTAAACGCAAAGGCGCAAAGGTTTGTAATACGTTGTGTATATTTTTAAAGCGCAAGAAAATCAAAGATTTTCAGCAAGCATGTGTGTATAATTTTATGATTTAAATATGCAGTTTTCAATTTTATCGGAGATAAAATCTTTGCGTCTTTGCGCTCTCCAACAAAAAAATTACACTTTATTCTGCTTCAAAAGCATCATCAGAATCACAGGAATTCCAAATACAGAGCTTATTACATTCAAAGGGATTTGGGTTTTTTCTGCAATAACTGAGAAAAATAACATAATCAGTATTCCCAGAAACATATTAAGAATCCATTGCTGCCATAATTTGGATGGATTATAGATGAGTCTGCAAAAGTGAGGAACAATAATTCCGATAAAAAGAATAGGTCCCAGAAATGCAGTAACTGAAGCTGAAAGGAGCGAGGAAGCAACTATTATCAGAAGCTTCAGCTGTTTCAGATTTACCCCTAAACTTTGTGCATAGGAGTTTCCGAGAGAGTTTCCAATAAGTGGTTTTATAGCTCTGAAACAGATAAATACCCCAATTAAAACCAAAACAAACAACACATAAATCTGGTTTCTGGTCACCATATTATTGGCTCCGAAAGACCATAATATATAGTTTTTCAAGCTTTGATTCTCGGCATAAAACTGAAGCAGTGATACAATTGCTCCGGCAAAAGCAGATACCAGAAATCCGAAAATAATAAGATAAGATTTGTCCTGAAATCTGTTAGACATCGACAGCAATATCAGCATTAAGAGAAAACTTCCTCCAATGGCTGATAAACTGAGAAAACTGTTCTGTAAAAACTCAGGAAGTAAAATATTGTGGGAAAAGAAAATATAAAAGGCAACAGACAAGCTGGCAACTGAAGTGATTCCCAATATATCAGGTCCTGCCAGCGGGTTTTGAAAATATTCCTGCATCAGAAAACCTGAAGTAGGAATTGAAATTCCGGCCAGCATCATTACCAAAACACGGTTGATGCGGATTTCAGCGATTTGATTATGAGCAGAATCCAGAAAAAAATCCTGGAAGCTTAAACTTAAAAATCCTGTGTTCAGATTGATGACAGCACTCATAATAATGGCAATCACAAATAGCAAACACAGGATTTTAAATCTTTTTAACATAATTCAGAAAGAGTTCAGTCTATTTTTATTGTAAGAAAGAATCGATTTTTGAATTTAATACATCTTCCGTCATCATTCCCAGATATTCATCGGTTTTATCTCCTTTTCTCATGAAAGTAAAAGGAATAGAACCTCCGTCCCATTGTTTGAAATTGGAAGAGAAGAAATTTTGATCTAGTTTTTGTCCATCAAGTAGGATAACATTTTTCCCCAGTTTATTTTCTGTTGCAAAATTCTTTACAGCACCAGCCCAGTCAGCTTTGTCGTCAAGGTTTATGAAAGTGAATTTTACGGGTTTGCTCTTCAGCTCCTCCATTTTACTTTTAAAACTAGGAATTTCTCTCATGCAGGGACCGCACCAGGTTGCAAAAAAGTTGGTGACATATAAAGTATCATTATTTTTTGCTAAATACTGACTTACATTTTCAGGAGAAAGTTCTTTGGGGATATACGTACTTTCCTCAGCACCTGTAGGTTGGGTTACAGAAAGAGAATCTGAAGCTGCAATATTTTCAGTTTTCTGGCCTTCTTTTTTACAGCTGTACAATGCAGTAAGGAGTAACGTGGATAAAATTATCTTCTTCATAAATTATTTTTTATCTATTTTTGAATTGAAGTTATGGAACAACAAATCTATAAAGGAAAACTGATACAGTTTCATCCGTTAAAAATAGCGAAAAAGGAAGAGCTGACCAAAAATACTTTTTCTCTGGAGTTTGATATTCCTGAGAATTTAAAAGAAAATTTCAGATTTGAAGCGGGGCAGTTCGTTAGTATAAAATTTCAAGCACATGGTAAAGAGGTTATTAATGATTATTCAATGACTTCGGCACCTTATGAAGGAAAAATAGGTCTGGGAATAAAGATGAATTCTCCTGAAGGTGCTGCTTCCCAGTTATTTAAAAACTATAATGTGGGTGATGTACTATGGGTGAGTGAACCTGGAGGAAGATTTACATTGGTTTCTAAGCCAAGTGAATTCAGAACAATTGTAGCCTTTGCTGCAGGTATTGGAATTACCCCGATTTTGAGCCACTTCAAGAATATTCTTCACACAGAACCCAGAACCCGGCTGTTTTTATTTTTTGGAAATAAAAGTTCAGAAGATCTGGTGTACCGTGATCAATTGGATAATCTTGCCAGAACATGCGGTGACAGGCTTCAGATATTTTACTTCTTCTCGCAGGAGAAAACAGGGGATCAGTTTTTTTATGGCAGATTGGATGCCAAAAAATTAAATCTTATCATTAATCAGATTCTCCATTTGGACGATACAGATGAAGAATCTACGATCTGGGATGCTGTAGACGAAGTGCTGATTTGCGGAAAAGGAGAAATGATCAAGACACTGGCCAATGCCTGCTATCACCATGGAATTCCGAAAAAGAACATCCATTTTGAACTTTTTGAGGAATTTAATGATGATATTTATCCTGTAGAAAAAGAATTTCCTTTGATTGAAGATATAGAGATTGAATTTACCATGCTCGGGAAAAAATATACTACTTATCTTCCTGATAACAAGGATAAAATCTTACAGCAGCTTCTGATTCAGAAGTTCCCGGTTCCTTATTCATGCAAATCCGGAATCTGTGGAAGCTGTGAATGTTCTTTAGAAGACGGAGAAGTGGAACTGCTGGAGAATGAGTATCTTACTGAACGAGAAGAACAGCAGGGGCATATATTGGCTTGCATGTCTATTGTGAAAAGTAAAAAAATAAAGCTTAACTTTGATCTTAGTTGAGAGTCATTAGGAACATATTTAACCTGGGTTTTATATCATTGGAATTGGGTATTCTGATGATATGTTTCTGTAATGTGTGGGTTTTCGGGCTTACCAACGGGAGAACCTATACCAAAATCTCAAAAATTCCACCAAGAGAAATAGCATTGGTTCTGGGAACATCTCCGAAAATGAGATCTGGAAAATCTAATCCTTATTTCACAAAAAGAATGGATGCAGCAGCTCTTCTTTACCATCATGGGAAAATCAAGAAAATCATAGTGAGCGGTGAGAAGAGTAAAGGTTACAATGAACCGAGAGCAATGAAAAATTACCTGGTTTATCTGGAAGGTGTTCCGGAAGATATTATTGTGGAAGATCCTAAAGGTTTCAATACCTATAAAAGTATTCTCCGTTGTAAGGATGTTTATAAAAAGAAAAATGTCATTATTGTATCTCAGGGATATCATAACCTGAGGGCCTTATTTTTTGCGAGAAATAATGATATGAATGCTTTGGGATTTGATGCTCAGGATGTCACAAAATCTGAAAGCTTCTACAGGAATCAGACGAGGGAAATCCTCGCCCGTGTGATTGCTGTAGTCTATTTTATTTTAGGCGTTTCTCCGGATTAGAAAGGATATCCGAACGCAATATTAACAGTAGGTTTAAAAGGCTGGAAATATTTGAATCTCCATCGGTCTCCTTCAGGTTTATTAGGGTCATATATTTTATAAGCAAGGTCAATTCTTGCCGTAACATACGCGATATTCAATCTTAAACCGAATCCACTTCCGATACCTACCTGCTTCAGAAACTTATTGAATTTAAACTCATCTCCATATCCGTCATTATAGTTACGAAGACTCCAGGTATTTCCTATATCTGTAAATAAAGCTCCCTCATAGGTCTTATTGAATGGAATTCGGTATTCAATATTGGTGGTAAGCTTTAAATTATCTGTCATATAAGTACGTACTCTTTCGTCCACCTGAGAATCTGCAGGACCTAGCCCTCCAAATGCTACCCAGGCTCTGATATCGTTGGAACCCCCATTGAAATAAGACTTGATGATCGGCATATCTTCAGAATTTCCATACGGTATTCCAATCCCGATAAACTGACGAAGTACCAATGTCTGGTTGCCATTGAATTTGAAATATTTTCTGGCATCAATATCAAATTTTACAAACTGTGCGTACGGTAACCCGAAAATGGTTTTTTGAGGGCCGGTAACAACCCCTCCGCTGTTATCTTTTTTGTTGAATAAACTTAAAATGTTACCCGCAAGCTCAACTTTCCCATTAAAGTAAAATGCATTTGGATATTCTTTTTTCCCGATTTCACTGTATACAAAGTTATAAATCATGGAAGAAATAAGCACATCCTGAGTCTGTCTGTCTTTATTAACCAAAGTTCCTCTGAACGCTGTCAAAAGATCAGTTCCCTGCTGATTAAGACTTCCACGGTAGGCTTCGTTCTCGATAATCTTTTTAGAAACCTCATCTACGCTGAGTTTTCCATCTCTATAATCTTGTCCGGTTTGTTGAGTTTCCGGATTAAACATAAAGTAATTCCCGAAAACCTCATCTTTTACCCTTCCGTCATTCACAAAGTAATCGTAGTATGCATCTTTATTTTTAGTCAGACTGACCTGGGTATTGAACAAAGTAAGCTTATGATATACCTGGTCATTTACACTGGCCTGATAATTAAGTCCTGTATTAAAGATAATTCTTCCCAAACCAATGTTGTTCTGTATAGATGCCCCCAACAGAATAGAAGATGTAGGCGTATATCGTTTAGGGATAAATTTATAATAATTAAATGGAAGCAAAAGTCTCGGAAAATTCAAAGATGCCTGAGCTGATATTTCGTATGCTGCAACTCTCTTATCAATATCTTTTGTACTTCTGATAGATCCAAATGTCCCCGAAAGGCTTGTAGAAAGGTTTTCTGCCCCCCTGAAAACATTTCTGGTGGTAAGATCTACGGAAGGAGAAATTCCGAGATTTAGAATCTGGGAATAATTAATATCCGTTCCCAGTTTAAACTCGTACTTAGGAAGTGGTTTCAGTACATATAAAACATCAACAATACTGTCGTTAGGAGAAGCCATTCCTCCTTGTCTCAGTGAGTCTCTTGCCTTAACGATGCTAAAATTGTTCATCGCCAAAAGATTTCTCTTAGTAACATCAAGCTTGGTCTGGTCGAAAACCTTTTTATTGTCCGGAATAATAGCTCTCCATATGGATGAAAGTTTATATTTATCATTCATCGTATGGAATCTTATTCTTCTTAAACTGTCTTTTTTGGTATTTTTAGGGTAATCACCCGGTTCATCTATAATAGCAACATCTATATTTCCGAAGGTTGAAATTTTATAAGGAGTATCCAGAGAGTCTTTATGAATTTCGAGAGTTAACGGAACTTGTTTTCTGCTTTTAAGAGAGTCAGCTACAAAATAAACCTCATCATTGGAAGCATTGAATCTATAGAACCCAAACTCCCTCATCAGATCAGTAATTCGGGTTACTTCTCTTTCCAGAACAGTCTGATCAAGAATCTGTCCGGATCTTATAAGACTTCTGTTCAGATTATAGTTATAATAACCTTTGATCCCCTGATCCGGAATATTGTAAAAGTAATCTTTAATCCGGGTAGGATCATTATGCTTAATAGAATAATTAACAGATGCTTTTTTAGAAGCAGAATCCAGAGTATGTTTGTATGTTACATCAGCATCCCAGTACCCTCTGTAGGTAAGTCTTTTCTTGATAGATTCAGCACTTTTTTCGCTTCTTGTCTGATCAAGTATTACCGGCGGTGTTCCCCAATTGTGCAATAAACGATCGAACAGCAGACTTTTTCCGACACTGCTTTTCATATTATATTTAAGGAATAAAGAGTCTCTCAGTTTCTGATTCCTCATCTCACCGGGATAGGTCATATATTCGTTAAGTATTGTATCGTATTTTGTATCAGCCATATTGTACAGAAGAAGACTTAATGGCATGAAAAGGAATTGCTTTTTATTGGGCTTTTGCTGAATATAATCTTTAAGTTCCTCATCGAAAAATTCTTTTTTATCCTCGAACCCTAATGTGTTCTTGGTAAGCAGATATTCGCCTTCAGGAACTTTTTTTGTTGTACTACAAGCATAAAGGAGACCAACAAATGTTGCAAATGAGATAATTTTATAATATTTTTGAGGAGAATTCTTATAATGCTTACAGCTCATACAATAAAAGTTTTACAATCTTTAGATAAAAAGAAGTTCAGACAAAAATACAATTTGTTTTTGGTTGAAGGTAATAAAATCATTTGTGAACTTTTTAATTCTAACTTTAAAGTTAAAGAAATATTGTCAACCGATCCGCAAAAATTGGACCGTACTGATATTCCTGTGACCCATATCTCTGAAAATGAATTAAAAAAAATTAGTTTTCTTAAAACGCCAAAAGATTCCGTAGCGGTATGTTATCTCGCTGAGGAAGAAAAATTAACGGATAAGAATATACAGTTGGTTTTGGATGGGATACAGGATCCCGGAAATTTAGGTACGATTATACGGCTGGCAGACTGGTTCGGTATAGAGCAGATTATCTGTAGTGAAGATACGGTGGATGTTTACAATCCGAAAGTTATTCAGGCTACTATGGGCTCTTTTACCAGAGTTAATGTTGTTTATACTGATCTTGTGGAATATCTTTCCGCAACTGAGAATGTAAATATCGGAACTGATATGGAAGGAGAAAATATCTATACATTTGAAAAACCCGAAAAGATCAATCTGATCTTAGGAAATGAAGGGAACGGAATGAGACCGGAAACTGAAAAGCTTTTACAAAAAAGTATCAGCATTCCGAGGTTCGGAAAATCCCAGTCTACAGAAAGCCTGAATGTATCAATGGCTGCCGGGATTATTTTAGGACAGTTATTTTCAAAATAGAAGCTATAAACTAGAGGTTAGAAATTAGTATAAATCACTGGATATTCTCTAACTTCTAGTTTCTAACATCTAATTTCTATATCAACTGTTCCATGCTGGAAACACTTTTATTTTTCTGATATACTTCCATCTTTTTTCTGACATATTTCAGCGCTATAGGTGCGAGGTAGATCAATGCAGCACCAATCAGTTTTTTCTTCCAGTTGGAGCTTTTCATATTCTTTTTTGCGTAGTTTCCTACGATAGCAGTAACCCCTAATTTAACAAGGCTGTCTGTAATATTCCCTCCTTTAAAAGCGGAGCTTGCAATTCCTACAGCTGTATTTTTGTTAATCAGCAGATCTTTTACTTCTGAGGTAAGCTGTTTAGCAATGACGTCCTTTCTCAGAACCACTTTTTCATCGCCGTCTTCATCTATCTTTTCCTGAAGGTATTGGTCACTTAATCCATTGGTAAATGCACTTAAGCTTTCCTTCGTGTTTTTGAAGGTAAGAAGATTCTCCAGATCACTTATTTCACCTTGAAGCAGTTTTTTCTTTCTTCTTAATTCTTCTATGCTTTCGTATTTTCTGCCCATAGTTTAATGATTTAAAAATTTAATAACCTGATCTGCAACAGTATTGACAATCTTAGTTTTGAAGGCAATGACAAACGCCATTACCAATGCATAGAATGCAGCAACAATTAAGAATCCGTAAGAGTAATTATCCAGTGCTTTTCCGATAAGGAAAGCGATTCCAAAATTGAAAAGGATAATGAAAAAAGCAAAAGCAACAAGCAGTACTACAAAGTAAGTAATGAGCCCGGCAGAAAGAGAAGACTTTTCAGTAGCTTCAATTTTCAGAAGATCTATTCTCTTGGAGGCGTATTCTTTAATAGTTTCTATCATTGTTTTTTTTTAAAGTTACAAAAAAAGGAACTTTCGCACAAAAGTTCCTTTCTGTAATTTACTTGAAAAAGATAAATTACTTATTTTTTTAGATCGTTCAGTTCTGCTTCTACATCCTTTACTACGTCTGCAGTTTTAGAAACAATCTGATCTTTGTATTTGTCATATCCGTCTTTCACAGTATGTGCTACGCTGTTTGCAGTTTCTTTGAAAGTAGAAGAAATATTGCCATATTGGTCTTTTACTTTTTCAGAAACCTCTCCGTATTTATTTTTAGCCTGATCTTTAAGATCATTTGCCTTATCTTTTATCTTTTTTCTGGTTTCTTTACCTTCTTCCGGTGCGTAAAGCATTCCTAAGATTACACCTGCTGCAGCACCTGCAAGAAGTCCTGCCAATATACCTGCTGTATTATTTCCTTTTCTAGACATTTTAAGTTTTTTAATAATTAATAATAGATTAGTTTTTACAGTAATAAAACTTACAATTTGTATACCAAAGGAGGCTTTAAGCCTATTAAAAATTGTTAAATCTTTTCGATGTGAGATAAAATAAGTTCTATAGTTTCTTCTTTGGTCAATTCCGAATTATCAATAATGATAGCGTCTTCAGCCTGCTTCAATGGGGCTATTTCACGCTCACTGTCAATCTTGTCCCGTTCTATAAGGTTTTGCTTTACCTGCTCTTTATCTGCTTCAATTCCCATGCCTTGCAGTTCCAGGAACCTTCTACTGGTTCTTTCGTCAATACTGGCAGTAAGAAAGAATTTATAGTCCGCATTTGGCAGAACTACTGTCCCAATGTCACGTCCGTCCATAATGACACCTCCTTTTTCTGCCAAAGTGCGCTGTGACTGCAGTAAAAAATCTCTTACCTCTTTCTGCTTGGCAACAAGGCTTACATTGTCAGATACTATATTGGTGCGGATTTCTTTAGAGATATCCGTGTCATTAAGAAAAAGGATAAGTGTTCCATCGTTGCTTTTAAACTCAAGGCTGATCTGGTCTAAAGAAGAGAATAGGGTATTGAGATCAATTCCTCCATTTTCGTCCAGACAATGCTGCAATGCATACCAGGTAACTCCTCGGTAGAGAGCTCCTGTATCCATATGAATAAGTCCCAGTTTATCTGCAATGATTTTAGAGATAGAACTTTTTCCGGTAGACGAGTACCCATCGATAGCAATTACAGGTTTTTTCATACTGCAAATTTCAAGATTTTTTCTTAAAAATCAAGAGGAAGTAAGAAAATTTCAGAATAATTAAGAAAATTTCAGCCGGAAAGATTACTCTCCTCTGTGGCTGGAAAGGTCCATGGAGATTCCTATCTGATTGACATTTGAAGAGTTGTGATATCTTACGTGTGCATAATCTATACGGAATCTGGAAACTTTTACTCCAAATCCTGCAGAAAGTCCCGAGAAGTTTCTTTGATCTGCAACAGCCAGTTCATTTCCTCTTTTTACATTATAACCCAATCGGATGTTGAAATTCTTTTCCGGAAACAGTTCAGCTCCCAATGAAAAGTGGTCTGCAATTTTTCTGCCGGCATTTACTTCCTGTCCGTCAAGGTTATATTCTGAAGAAATATC
Organism: Chryseobacterium sp. MA9; assembly: GCF_024399315.1. Taxonomy (NCBI): domain Bacteria; kingdom Pseudomonadati; phylum Bacteroidota; class Flavobacteriia; order Flavobacteriales; family Weeksellaceae; genus Chryseobacterium; species Chryseobacterium sp. MA9. Next base: position 698,375 of record NZ_CP075170.1, read on the forward strand.
GAATTTCTGAAGATCATGCGCTGTAATAGTGATCGCAAGAGGGAAGTTCTTGATTATTTTGGTATACCCCAGATCAATTCTGAAAGGAAGATTTTCTCTAGTTCCATTGAATGATTTCAGCTGGAAACCGAAATTTCTCATCACCAGAGAAAGTACTTCTTTATTTTTTTTATTATGATAGGTAACGCCCGCTGTTCCTGAAATTGCGGAAGAAGTATAGTTGTCAATTTTTGAGGTAACGAAATTAAGTCCTCCACCAATCGTCCAGTCTTCTTCAAACTGGTAGGCATAGCCTGCACCAATAGCTACATCTGACGCTTTGAATTCTCCGTTTTCGAAACCGCTTTCATCCGTTCTCGGTGTACTTCCATAGCTCATATACCTGGCATTGATGGTAGCCATGTGGCCGTTCTCAAAGTCTTTGGCATAAGCAATAGTTCCGTATTTTGAATCGGCAAGATAAGCTGTTGCGTTTACAGAAAGCTGTTTGTCAGAATCTTTATTTAACAGGGCAGGGTTTGCAATAGCAAAGGAAACATCATAATCTCTTATCGAAATTGCATCACCACCCAAAGCAGCCTGTCTTGCAGATACAGGTACATTTAAGAACGGATAAACATTTGTTCCTGTTTGCGCATAAGAAACAATTCCTGATAGAAATAATGAAAAAATGATAATTTTCTTCAACTCAATTTATAATTAATGCAAAAATAATCCTTTTTCGTACTTTTCAAAATATTTCTTACATTATTTCTATTTAAATATTTTTCTTTTATCAATATCTTTAATGATTATATTTGCAAAATCAAATTCTGGGGAAACCCTACTAGTAAAAAGTTATTAAAAATAAAAGATGAAATATAAAAGAATCCTTCTGAAACTAAGCGGTGAGGCCTTAATGGGAAACAGACAATATGGTATTGATACCGAAAGACTGCAGGAATATGCTGTTGAGATCAAGAAAGTAGTCGAAAAAGGCTGTGAAGTTGCGATCGTCATTGGAGGAGGAAATATTTTCCGTGGTGTTGCAGGAGCTGCAAAAGGAATGGACAGAGTACAGGGAGACTATATGGGAATGCTGGCAACTGTCATCAATGGTATGGCACTGCAGGGAGCATTGGAAGATGCAGGAATCAAAACAAGACTTCAGTCTGCTATCGAAATGGATAAAGTAGCTGAACCTTTCATCAAAAGAAGAGCAGTAAGACACCTTGAAAAAGGAAGAGTAGTGATCTTCGGAGCAGGAACAGGAAATCCTTATTTTACTACAGATACAGCAGCTACTTTAAGAGCTATCGAAATTGGAGCTGATGTGATCTTAAAAGGAACAAGAGTAGACGGAATCTATGACAGCGATCCTGAAAAAAATGCTGATGCTGTAAAATACAATTCATTATCTTTCGATGAAGTATTTGAAAAAAACCTTAAAGTAATGGATATGACTGCCTTTACTTTGAGCCATGAAAACAAATTGCCAATCATCGTATTCGATATGAATAAAGAGGGTAACCTGTCAAAAATTGTAGACGGAGAAAATGTGGGTACTTTGGTTGATTTGTAATCAACTTTTGTATGAAAATATAAAAAACACCTGCCACGATAATCGTGACAGGTGTTTTTGTTTTTATAGTAGTTTTAATAATTATTTATCTGCCTCAATGTTCTGCTTGGCATTTTCCTTTTCAACCAAAGTGTAATGGGAGAAAACCCATTCAATGATCTGATTTATTATTTTCATGATCATCTCAAATTCGGTGACAGCAGTTACTCCCGGTACCAACTTCACAACGTTTGGTTTGGGTAATGGCTGTGATAAAATAAGACCTTTTACTTCTGGATTAGACCCTGCCGCAGGAATACCATTATACATCCCCACATGTTGTACTGATAGCTGAAGCATATAGTCTTGCAAAGTTTCAGGAGGTGTTTTGATACTGATCGAGGAGCTGCTTGAGTGCTGTAGTTGACCTGGAAGTGATTTGTTTTGTATTCTTGTATAACTGGCTCCTGATTTTGAAGAATCATCGATAGCCATTTTCTGTAAAGCATTTAATATGGAGGCCGTCATATTTGTAGGTGCCTGGCCGTATATAGTTGCGATCTTTCCCAGTTCTGATACCGGCCACGCATGAGGCACTACATCCAAATCATTCCAGTGCATGGTATTCCAGCTTTGGTAAGTACCTGTTTGTTGCTGCCATCCTGGAGGTAACGGTGGAAATTTACTATTGAACAGGCTGGCAAATGCTGTCTCACCTGGAGTTGGCCCTGCGGTAGGGTATACAAGCGTTACACCGAATGCATTCAGATCTTTATTTTCTTTCAGATAAAGGGCAAGTGTAGGAGATAATGCTCCTGCAAGACTGTGTCCGCAAAATATAATAGCTGTACCTGGTTCCGGATTTAACCCTGCAAGAAACTGCTGCAGTGTAGTATTAGGTGAAGCTGCAGATTGAGGGCTTTCAAGTCCGAGAAGGATACTTACACCGGTAGCAGTACCTTTTGAAATATAAGGGTCAGTGCCATTATAAGCTGATGGAGCGAAATTGGAAGGATTATAAGTCGTCCAGTTTACCACTTCTGAAACTGAGAAATCTTCTGTTTCCCAATCGTAAAGTGACGAAGGATTAGTTGCTGCAATAGCTACAACGTAAGTAGGCAATGTAGGACCTCCAGGAAATGCAACAGCATCACATTTAGCTACATATAATGCATTATCTGCAACTCCTGTAGGTACACCCTTTTCATTTTTTTCTTCAATCAGTGCAGGTCCCCAGACAAGATCCCAGCTTCCTAATACCGGTAGAACTGAAGGGTCAGCTGTTGAAGGTGTTTTTTGGTCCATTATTTTAACAGGAGGAACATTATTAAAATAAAAAGATAAATCATACTGAAGCTGTTGCTGTAGTTGAATGCCAAAACCGTTGTAACCTCCGGCACGGTTGGCAAGACCTGCCATACCAAATACTTGTTGATAGGCATCTAAAGATGGATTTGTCATAATGTGATTGGTTTAATTAGTTTATAATTGTTTTTCTAAAAAATATCTTCTCTAAGATTTTCCATTGTCATTGCAGATATTATATTTAGAATACCTGCTGAAGTTTTGTTTAAAAGATAGAGTAAAGGAAGTCATTAAAAATGATATCACACTAAGTAGAAATAACCAAAATATCCCATAGGTATTTATACCCGAAAATTTTGCTGTAAGATAATTTTCAGATAAAACAACGTTCTTTTTTCCAAAGAGAAGACAAGTACATAAAATCCATATTGGAAATAGGTATTATTCGAAAACAATCATGATTCCGAAATATGATCTAGATGCAGAACCAATTATCACTCCTTACATCATAAACAACGAAGCCAAGTTCTGCGAAATGCTAATGTCAGTAAACGGAAATCAACCATTATTCAGTCAAAAATCAACTATGGAAAAAGCAGGAATAAAGAATGTGGATAAAATGCAAGAGGAAATAAATTCTTAAATGGAGAAAAAGGCAATTGCTGATCCAAAAAAATAAACCTTATTTCTTTGATGAAAATAAATATATATTGTGTGGTATTTTATATATTCAATAATATTTCTATCTTTGAGACTTAACTAAACTAATAACTATGAAAAAATTACTTCTGCTAGCAAGCAGTGTGTTGCTATTTTCTTGTTCAACAAATGAAGAAATAGGAAATCAGGAAAAATCTACACTATCTGAATCAAAAATTCAAGCTTTTAAAAAAGGTTCGGAGAAAGGTTCGTCTGGTGATCCTACTACTTTTAAGTGTGGTTCGACCAGCTTCATTAATCCTATCAACGTAAATCCAAACTATCCGTACATCAGTAATTACGAGGTACTATACAAGGAAGGAACTCCAATGTGGGGAAGAAACCAAATATACCTTGATAAATTTGTTGCGCAAGCTTTATTTCCGTCTATAAATGGTCCTTTTCTAGGTGGTCCGACAATTTACTATGGATATAATGCATATGGAGATTACCTAAGCGATCCTACCCCTTATGATAATAATGCCGAGTATTCGTACGGGCAAGACGAGGATAATGCGTTATACTACGGAGATATATTCCCTTATAATGCATCAATGACGAATGATGCGGCTAATACTGTTTATCATCATTTTAAGACTTATATTGACCAATGGACATCTCAAGGTAAGCATGTAGTAGCAGTACACATTTTTACTGAAAGCTATCTTTGTATACCTGCCGCAAAAGGTATAAGAATAAGATTGAAATTTAGTAATTAAATATTTTCTTACCTTAATAGTAATAGTAGCCTTCTCTTTGAGAGGGCTTTTTGTTATATTGTGGAAAACTATTACTATGGAAAAATTGCGTTTTGATGACTTTGATGAAGCTAAGTCCTATTTCAGATTACTTGGATACGATTATTATGCATTAATACTGGCCAGAAAAGGAATAAGATGTCAAAACCATGTTTAAATTAGGCGTAGAGAATTAAAAGAAATAAAAGCAAAATTAGTTGACTTACAGTCTAACAGGATGCATATTTATAATTATTCACGTAATTTTATAAGAAAATACGATTACGAAATTACTTCTAACAAGAATGAAAGAGAAGTCATAAATATATATCAGAGTACTTGTATTTGAAAAATATTCTAGTTTTCTTGAAATACAGAAGGCAGTCTTACCAAAATATGGAAATAATCATTATTTTTGCAGCACTGAATAGTAAAAAATAGTAAAAAAACAGTAAAAAACAGCTTGAAAACAGGCGATTTATGAAATTTAACTATTTGATTATCAGTGGGTATGAAAATATGTGTAATTTATCAAACTTTAATATAATAATGGAAGAATTAGATCTTATATTAGAATCTGTAAAACAAGACATGGATGCAGCTGTAAAGCACCTGGATCACGCATTTCAAAGAATTAGAGCAGGACGTGCTTCTACATCAATGGTTCAGGATGTAATGGTAGAATACTATGGAGCAATGACTCCTATCAACCAGGTTGCGAATGTTTCTGTTCCGGATGCAATGACAATCTCTATTCAACCTTGGGACAGAACTGCAATCAATGCGATTGAAAAAGCGATCATCAATTCAAACTTAGGTTTTGCACCTTCTAATAATGGAGAGAACATTATTCTGAACGTTCCGCCTTTAACAGAGGAAAGAAGAAAAGAACTTGCAAAACAGGCTAAAGTGGAAGCTGAGCAGACTAAAGTAACAGTAAGAAACGCAAGACAGGATGGTTTGAAAGAACTAAAAAAAATAGAGGGAGTTTCTGAAGATGTTGTAAAAGGAGTGGAAGAAGAAATCCAGACTTATACGGACAAATATGTAAAGCTTTGTGATGAGCATCTTAAGACAAAAGAAGCTGAAATTATGAAAGTATAATTTTCAGTTTTTGAAAATAATAAAGAGGTTTCCGATGGGAAGCCTCTTTTTTTCTTTTAAATAAGCTTGTTCTATTGCTTTTGGGTTATGTATTTATTGTTTTTGGTTAGAACTTTATTGTAAAAATGTCTCATTCCATAATATATTGGTGAGTATTTGCGTTAATTCATTATATTTATAGAATTATTCCTGCAAACTTAATTTAAAACAGGAAATTAAACATTTTAAAAGTGATGACGAAGATTATTGGTGTAGGCAACTACATACCATCTGAAACGATAACTAATCTATTTTTTGATAAGCATATTTTTCTTAATGAAAAAGGAATATTATTAAAAGAGAATAATACATCTATTACAGATAAGTTAAAAAAAATTACAGGTATTGAAGAAAGAAGATATGCTCATAGTACAGAGGTTACTTCAGATCTTGGATTTATCGCAGCTAAGGCTGCCATTGAAAATGCAGGAATAGATCCTGAAACATTAGACTATATTATTTTTGCCCATAATTTTGGAGATGTTCGTTTTGGAACAATTCAATCTGATGCGGTTCCAAGTCTTGCGGCAAGGGTAAAGCATTTATTAGGAATAAGAAATAACTTCTGCGTGGCGTATGATGTTCTTTTTGGATGTCCTGGTTGGATTGAAGGAGTGATACAGGCTAATGCATTTATTAAAGCCGGTATTGCAAAACGATGTTTGGTAATTGGCGGGGAAACTCTTTCCCGTGTAGTGGATATTCATGACAGAGACAGTATGATCTATGCTGATGGAGCAGGGGCTGCTGTGTTGGAAGTTAACAACGATGATGACTCTGGAATAAAGGCACATCTGTCAGCCTCTTATACTTTTGAGGAGAAAGATTATCTGTATTTTGGGAAATCTTACAACAACGAGAAATGTCAGGATACAAAATACATCAAAATGGATGGGCGAAAAATTTATGAGTTTGCCTTAGTAAATGTTCCTGATGCCATGAAAAAATGTCTGGACAGCAGCGGATATTCCATCAGTCAATTAAATAAAATTATTATTCATCAGGCTAATGAAAAAATGGATGAGGCTATTGTTAACAGGTTTTACCAGTTGTATCATACACCAGTTCCTGAAAATATAATGCCAATGGTCATTCATAAACTGGGAAACAGCAGTGTGGCTACCATTCCGTCTTTATTGACTATGATTTTAAAGGATGAACTGGAGCATCATAAAATCCAGAAAAATGATGTGGTTTTATTTGCTTCTGTTGGTGCGGGAATGAACATTAATGCCTTTGTTTATAAGTTTTAAACTGAGCATGAAAAAACTGAAATCATGAAGCGTATTCTTCAGTTTTAAAAATATAAAAAGAGGTTTCCAATGGAGACCTCTTTTATTTTTACAGACATTTGATTTGTCCTTTCTGATCTTTATGCTGTAACAGAGATTGAAACGTTGTAAGCAATTTATCAATATTGCACTGTACTTCTTTACTTGGAATATTATCCGCTGTTTTTTCTTTTTGATCAGATTTTATGCTGTATTTCTTTTCAAGGCACTTCAGGGGTTTGCCATTCTGAAGATAAATACGGGTTTCTGTAATATCATCTTTAGTAACAGGTTTTTCCGGAGTACCGCCGTCAAAATTCCATACAGTTTCCTGTCTGAATATAAAGAAAGGCTTTCCATCTTTTATAAAATATTTTTCAGATCCGGAGAAATGGCTGTGCTCTGCGTAAAAATGCTCTATCACTTTGATCTCATTTTTATCTGAATGAAAAGTAACTTCACCTGAAGGTTCATCATTACAATCATAAATAAACTTTGATTGACCTAGCTTTTTAGCCTCCAGTTGGGTCTGAAGAGCAGCATATTCTTTTTTAATCTGATCAATGGGATCTTCTGAAGTACTGGTCTTCACTGAATCCTTTTTCATAACTAAACTATCTTTTGAAATAGATTCTTTATGGGGAGTTTGGTCTTTTTCATTTTTACAGGAAAAAATAAGAAGCAGACTCGCTGTCAGAAGTAAGGCTCTCATAATAATGATTTGGTATTTGATAAAAATACAAAAATTTTAAGGTAAGATTTCTTTTATATTATCATGTAATAAAAAAGCTCCGGAATTCCTCCGAAGCTTTCATTTTATTTCTGTATCAGAATTATTGGTATCTCTGATGTTCTTTACTTTTGGTAAACCTTTTGGTAATAGGTTTGAATAATGCTTTGTATTTTTCAGCATCAAATAATTGTGAATCCGTAAGGGCTTTATACGTCATCCATACTCCAAAAGGAAGAAGGATTAGGTTAGGAAGCCACGCTGCAAGATAAGGATTCATTTTCCCGCTCCAGGACATGTTTTCTACCCCGACATTCATTACATAAAAGATAATGAAAATCACAATTGCAATGATTACAGGAAGTCCCATTCCTCCTTTTCTGATAATAGAACCTAAACTTGCTCCAATCAGGAAGAAGATAATACAGGTTACCGAATAAGCTACAATCCTCTGCTGATAAATGACAACCTTGCTGAAATATTTTACATTAGAACTGTATTCATTCTTTTTAGACTCCAGTGTAGATTTCAAATTATCCAGCCTGTTGTAAGAGTTATAAATAATTTCCAGTTTTTTCTCTCCTTTTATCGTATCCAGTTTGATCTGTGTTTTTGGAGCTACTTTATGCTTGTTGCCCTTATCCATATAAGTTACAACGGAATTGGTCTGGTTAAGAACCTCGGAACCGATATTATCAAAGAACTGCTTATTATCTTTTTTGTTCTTGTTAATCGTACCGTCAAGCTGATTATAGGTCTGAAAACGGTAGTCATCCGTGATCTGCTCTTTTTCGATTGCTTTATTAATGATTTCACTGATGTCAAAGTGTGAAACCAATGTGTCAAATTTAATGGCCTGATCGGGTTGTTTCTGTCTTACATTATCTCCTTTTCCGGCAAAGGCATCTTCAAAGACATATCCGTTATACAATACAAGTTTCAGGAAATTCTTATTAGCTGCCGGAACAAACTTCCCTTTTTCTGCTACAACAGATTGTTGATTTTCGTAAGCATTGGCTTTTTTATGGACAAAAACCCCTTCAATATTTTCTCCGTTTTCCCCGTATATTTTATCAAACTTTACCATATACCCGGGAATCTGATCAATAAACTGGCCTGGAGTAAAGTTGATTGCCGGTTTTGTCTGGGCAATATTGAAAAGCATGTTTTTGGCTTTTTTCTGAAAATCCGGGATAATATTATTGGAGAAGAAAAACAGCATAATGGCAAGTGCAGTTGAAATTCCAAACAAGGGAGTCATAACCCTAGTCAAAGGAATACCTGCCGCTTTCATTGCTGCAAGCTCATACCGTTCTCCAAATTCTCCGAACGACATAATGCTCGCAAGGAGAATGGTAAGCGGCAGCACCATACTGATGACGTTTACCCCAAGATAAAAAAGAAGTTTGAGGATTTGCCAGTAGCTTAATCCTTTTCCCATAAACTGTCCTAACTGAACCCAGATAATGTTTACAATAAAAATAAAAAACAATACGCTGAATATAAAGAAAAACGGTCCAAAGAAGGTTTTTATGATATATCGGTCTAGTATTTTTAACATGCGCCAAAATTAATCAAAAAGCCACAAAGTTTACTTGTGGCTTTTTATATTTTGTTATTTTTTTAACTTAAAAAGCAAATTTGCTTATTTGCCAATTCACTTTCAGCTTTTTAAAGCTCTGTAATTACGTAATTTTTAAACTTATTCTTGTCAAAAACAAACATATTAGGGTCCAGTTGCTGATTTTCTTTGTATTCTTTAATCGCAATTACTGCCACATCTTTATTGTTTCCGTGTTGTTCCAGTTTTACCATTTGCTTTTTAGCAGAATCTACAAAAAGATATACGAACTGTATTCCATTTGCTTTTACCGGTGTCAGTTTAATAAAATCAGCATTCACACCATTGACCATCTTCTTACCATTATATGTTACATTATAATCGTTTCTGTAAGTCGTAAGGTAATTGATAGGGGAGAACATGGTACCGCTTCCGTTAGGCTTAGCAATTGTAACTTCCATATCATCCGCATTGATATTGTAGATCTTGTTTCCGTCGAAGATCTGTTCCGTGTCCATGATCTTCAGTTTGTATTTCTCTCCTGCAGCGTAATAAATACCTGGTTCGGTTTTCGTAACCTGCCCGTTAAGACCGCTTCCAAAAGAAAATTTGAAGTAAGAATTCTTTTTAGAATTATAGTTGGCTGTAATATCATCCAATATCTTTTTAGCCTTAGCATCAATCTTCTGAGCATTGGCCATACCTACTGCACCTACAACAAAACTTCCTAATATAACTTTTGAAATAATATTTTTCATTTTTTTATTTAATAATCTTTAGACATTTTAAATTTTGAAAGGTTAAATTATTCGATTTTTCCCTTAACTACGCAGATCTTCCAAAAACTGTTCCAAAGAATGCAGATCACTGATCAGGACCTCTCTTGCTTTAGCTCCGTTAAAGCCTCCAACAATACCGCTGGCTTCCAGCTGATCCATTATTCTTCCAGCTCTGTTGTAACCCAGCTTCAATTGTCTCTGAAGCATTGATGTAGATCCTTGCTGAGTAGAAACAATAATTCTTGCTGCATCTTCAAAAAGAGCATCTTTTTCGTTCGGATCAAAAGTACCTACTGAGCTTGTAGAATCTTCAGAAACATATTCAGGAAGTAAGAATGCTGAAGCATATCCTTTCTGCTCACCAATAAATTCTGCAAGTCTTTCCACTTCCGGAGTATCTACGAATGCACACTGAAGTCTCAGAATCTCATTTCCGTTGAAATAAAGCATATCTCCCTTACCAATCAGCTGATCTGCTCCCGGAGAATCAAGAATGGTTCTGGAGTCTACACTGGAGATTACCCTGAAGGCTGCTCTCGCAGGGAAGTTGGCTTTGATCATACCTGTAATTACGTTTACAGATGGTCTCTGTGTTGCTACGATAAGGTGAATACCTACGGCTCTTGCAAGCTGTGCCAGTCTGGCAATAGGTAGTTCAACCTCTTTTCCTGCTGTCATGATCAAATCTGCAAACTCGTCTACTACCAATACAATATAAGGTAAGAAACGGTGGCCGTTCTCAGGATTTAATTTTCTTTCTGCAAATTTCTTATTGTATTCCTTTAAGTTTTTACAGAAAGCATTTTTAAGAAGGTCATATCGGGTATCCATCTCAATACACAGAGAGTTCAGGGTATTGATTACTTTATTGGTGTCTGTAATGATTGCTTCCTCTGCATCCGGCAGTTTTGCCAGATAATGTCTTTCAATTTTTGAATACAATGAAAGTTCAACTTTCTTAGGGTCTACCATCACGAATTTCAGCTCGCTTGGGTGTTTTTTATAAAGAAGGGAAGTAAGAATGGCATTAATCCCTACAGATTTACCCTGACCTGTTGCTCCGGCCATCAATAAGTGAGGCATCTTTGAAAGATCGGCCATGAAAATTTCATTAGAGATCGTTTTTCCGAAAACCACGGGAAGATCCATGTCTGTATTCTGGAATTTCTGAGAAGCAATTACAGAACGCATAGAAACCATCGTAGGGTTTTTTCTTGGTACTTCAATACCAATTGTTCCTTTTCCGGGCATTGGAGCAATAATCCTGATTCCTAAAGCGGAAAGGTTCAATGCGATATCATCCTGCAGTTTTTTAATTGCGGCTACTCGGATTCCTGCTTCCGGTACAATTTCATATAAGGTAACGGTAGGACCAATTGTCGCCTTGATTTCTGCGATTCCTACATTGAAGTTTTTCAGAAGGCCAACGATCTTATTTTTATTTTCTTCTAATTCTTCTTTATTGATGGAAATTTCTTCACTGCCATAATCTTTCAGTAATTCTACAGGTGGCATTTGAAATTTAGCCAGATCAAGCTTGTGATCATATAAACCGTGTTTTTCTACAAGTTCCTGTGACTGCTTCTCAGAATCATCCAGAATGTCAATTACAGGAGCTACTTCTACATTGAATTTAATGTTTTCCTGTGCAGGTGCAGTATTTACAACAGAAGACGGAGCAGATGGTCTGATATCAAATGCTTCTTCCGGAGTAGAAACCGGGACAATGGGTTTTGTAGAAAGATTTAAACTTACTGGTTGAGCAGCCTCTCTTGGCTCTGCTTCAAAAGAAGTGTGGTTAGGAGTAGCAATGGTCTCTATATCAGTGGAAACCGGAACTTCTGGAAATCCTTTCGGAATGCTTACAGGTTCTGGTTCTCTCATTGTATTGATTGAATTATTGGAAGTACCGTTGGTAATATCACTTACCGTAACGCGGGATGCTGCCGCTTCTTCAGTTTCTTCTTTCAATTCCTCATCTGCCTCGAAATCATCGTTAGAGTCCGGAATCATCGATTTTACTTTTCCAATAGTATTTTCATTGATCTTATCCAATTTTGCTTTGATAGAACTTGGACGAAGATTAAATTCTAGAATAAAATACAAAAGAATACTTGCCACCAACACAGTCCACAGACCTACCGCTCCAATAATAGAATTAAGGTAATCCATAATCTGATATCCATATACGCCTCCTAAAACACCTTGTCCTTTAGTAAGTGCTCCCATAAAAATTGGAAGCCAGCAGATAAAAAACAAAGAGTGCCCGAAGGTTTTCCATGGTTTGAAGATTTTCTTCTTAAGGATTAGAGTGCCAACTACAAGAAATAAAAATGCAATGATGAATGAAGCAATACCAATACTTTCGAAAATGAAGATATTTCCCAGCCAGTCACCAGCCTTGCCAAAGATATTTGAAGATTTTATAGTCTTGTCCAGCATCGTTCCTGCCTGGCTTTGATCTGCTTTCCAGTTCATTAAATAAGAAATGAATGAGAATGCAAGAACAGCCGATAAAAGTATAAAAGTAAGCCCGGAAAAAATACGTGGCTTAGATAAAATTTTGCCTGTTTCAGGCGATTCAGTCTGTTTTTTTTGTGTCTTTTTATCCATAATATCAATGTCGCAAATTTAATGTTTTTTCAACACTAAAAGAATCTTTTTTCTCCAAAAAACATTTTGGAAATCCCACTTTTTACAACGATTATTTAAAATTTGATTAAAAAATATTGTTCGCAATTATAAAATAAAAATAGGGCTATTTTTTTTGTTTATGCAAATCTGATGCTGTTAAATTATATTAACTAATCATATTTGTTTTTCTTTAAAAAAGATAATACAATTTCTGATTTAAATTTAGAGAAATGAAAAAAATAATAATATTAAAAATTATGATTGATATTATTGAAGGTCAGGTGCATTTTTTGAACTAGTTCAAAGGTCAGGATTGGTAACAATTATAATTTTGTCTCAGAAATTTCACACATGGAAAATAAATTCAAAACAATTCTGACCTTAGGTCTGATATTTATTTCACTGATTACAATGAATGCACAAAAACAAAAAATGGAAAACACAGCATTATTAATTATCGACGTACAAAATGATTATTTCCCGGGAGGAAAAATGACATTGGAGAAAGCTGAGCAGGCTGGAGAAAACACCAGGAGAATTTTAGAATATTTCAGGAGCAGCAATCTTCCTGTCATTCATGTCAAACATATCTCAACGAATGAAGGGGCTACTTTTTTTCTTCCGGATACAGATGGAGCTAAGATTAATCAGTTGGTTTTGCCGGGAGAGGATGAGAAAATAATTACCAAGCATTTTCCCAACAGCTTCAGAGAAACGGATCTCATGAACTATCTCCAGTCAAAGAAAATCAAAAATCTGGTGATTACAGGAATGATGACGGATGTTTGTGTAGAGGCAACTACCAGAGCGGCTTTTGATTTTGGATTTAATAATACAATAATTGGAGATGCTACAGCTACCAGAAATCGTGAACTGAATGGGGAAGTGGTAAATGCTGCGGAAGTTCAAAGATCTTTTTTAGCGGGAATTTCCGCTCTTGGGAATCTTTATGCCCGTGTAGTTAATACCAATGATTTTTTAAACAGAAAATAACTTAACATAACTTAGTTTTGTAAAGGTGTCAATAATTTGATACCTTTATTTTGCTTAAATAACATAATGTCCGATCTGCTATATAAAAACATCAGCAAATATGTAAATCTTTCCAAAGAAGATTTCAATCAGTTTATAAAACCTTTTGAATGCCGAAAGTTTAAAAAGAAGGAAGTTGTTCTCAAAGAAGGAGATTATTGTGCTTTTGAAGGATTTGTTCTGAATGGCTGTTTTAAAATTTATTACCTGAACGAAAACGGATTTGAACAAACCCTGTATTTCGCGGTAGAAGGATGGTGGATCACAGATATTGACAGTCTTATCAATAATGTACCGAGCATTCTGAATATTGAAGCCCTTGAAGACAGTGAAGTATTGATGATTTCCAAAAAAGACAAAGAATATTTGTATGAGACCATGCCTCAGATAGAAAAACTTTTCAGGATAATGAACCAGAAATCTTCAGTAGCATTGCAGAGAAGGATACTTTCTTTAACGGGGAAAACGGCAGATAAGCGCTATCTTGAATTTCTTGAAAAGTACCCCGGATTGGAACAGAAAATTACCCAGCAGCAGGTGGCTTCTTATTTGGGAATTACTCATGAATTTTTAAGTAAAATCAGGAAGAAAATCTTTGAAAAATAATTAAAAAATGGTTTCGGAATAATTCAGAATATGGATTGTTTTTGAAAGTTTTCCGGGTACATGTCTTGAGATTAAAAATAGAAGCCTTCAATCACGGATATAGGTATTATGAATCTGTATTTTTTCGGTTTTAAGAATTGAATTTTTCCTAAAGTCTTCAGGCTTATTAAGAATGTTTCAAAATAAGCAAAACAGAGGCCAAAGTGACAAAAAACAGCTTTTTTTAAGCTCTTTATGGTTTATCATTCTTATTTTTGCATGTCAAGTACAATAAATCATGAAGAAGCTCCAAGATATTCTTATCTCAACCAGGACAATGGCTGTATTGCTGCTGGTTTATGCATTCGCGATGGCCTATGCAACGTTCTTAGAAAACGACTACGGAACTCCCACAGCAAAAGCATTAATTTATGAGGCTAAGTGGTTCGAACTGATCATGGTCCTGCTCATTCTTAATTTCATAGGAAATATTGGAAGATACAGACTATGGAAAAGGGAGAAATGGCCGGTTCTTGTTTTCCACCTTGCTTTTATTTTTATTTTTATTGGTGGTGCCATCACAAGATACATCAGTTTTGAAGGAACTATGCACATCAGAGAAGGTGAAACTTCAAACGAAATCGTAACGGATAAAAATTTCTTTAAAATCCAGATCGAAGAAAAAGGTGATGTTCTTAATTATCAGGATGTTCCTTATCTGATGTCCCCATTGAATAAAGATTTCAAAGCAACCTATGACTTCCACGGAAAAGAAGTGAAAGTCTTTGCCAAGGAATACATTCAAAGAAAAAAAGACAGCCTTGTAGCTGAGCCAAACGGTGCAGAGTATCTTCATTTGGTATCTACGGGAAACACTGGAAGACAAAATATTTATATTAAACCGGGTGAGACGAAATCAATCAACGGGACTTTAGTGACATTCAACAGAGCTATTGAAGGAGCGGTTGAATTCAAAAATGAGGGAGGGAAATTATTCATCAAAACACCTGTAGATGCAAGTTATATGACGATGGCTACTCAGGCAACCGGAAGTACCGTGAAAGATGAATTCCAGCCTTTGGCATTGAGAAGCTTATATACAATCAACGAACTGAAGCTTGTAGTTCCAGAAGGTCTTAAAAAGGGAAGACTGATGGCCATTGAAGGTGACAGAAAGAAAGATGCTAATGTGCCGGATATGCTTCAGGTTGAGCTTCAGGGGCCAAAAACAAAACAGTTGGTAGATCTTTCTGTTGAAAAAGGAAATCCTAATGCCTACAAACAGGTTACTATGGATGGTTTAAATATCATGGTAGGGTTCGGACCTAAAGTATACAATACACCTTTTGCATTGAAGCTGGATGATTTCGTTATGGAAACTTATCCGGGAAGTTCATCTCCAAGTGCTTATGAAAGTCATGTGAAAATCATTGACGAAGGTAAAGAAACTCCTTATAAAATCTATATGAACCACGTTCTTAACCATAAAGGATACCGTTTCTTCCAGTCAAGCTTTGATCCGGACAGAATGGGAACAGTTCTTTCTGTAAACCACGATTACTGGGGAACTTTGATTTCTTATATCGGATATGGACTTTTATTCTTCGGAATGTTTGTGATCTTCTTCTGGAAAGGAACTCATTTCTGGAAATTAAATAAAATGCTGACAGATGCAAACAAAAAGAAAACAAGAGCAGCAACAATGCTTTTAGTGTTCTTGAGCTTAGGTTTAAATGCACAGAAAATTGAAACTCACGGAACTACGGACGGAAGCAGAGAACACATTCATGTGGAAGGAGACAATCATTCTCACGCTCCGGCTCCATCTGCCCAGCCGCTTGATGGCGCTGCTCCAAAGCAGAATTCTCTGGCTACACCGATGGGAAAAATGAGATCTATCTCTCCGGATGAAATCATTGCGAGAAACAAAATCAGTGAAGAGCATGCAGAAAAATTCGGATACCTTTTGGTGCAAAGTTTTGAAGGAAGAATTGTTCCTATCAATACTGAAGCATTGGATGTTTTAAGAAAACTATACAAAAAAGATAAATTCAAAGGAACTGACGGAAAGTATCTGACTGCCAACCAATGGTTCCTTTCAATCAATACAGATACCCCAAGCTGGACTATGGTTCCTATGATCAAAGTAGGAACGAAAGGAGGTGATGAACTGAAAAATAAAACAAAGGCAGATGAAGATGGCTATACTTCACTGATGAACCTTTTCCCGGCAGATGCCAATGGTAATTTAACCTACATTTTAGAACATGATTACAACACTGCATTCCGTAAAAAACCAGCTGAACAAACGAACTATGATAAAGAAGTAATTGCTGTAAACGAAAGAGTACAGATCTTCAATGAGTTCTTCAGTGGTCAGTTTATGAGAATTGTTCCTGTGAAAAATGATGCCAACCACACGTGGCATTCATGGTTAGATCAGAAATTTGAGCCGGACATGGAATCTCAGCAGGTAATGGGACCTTATTTTGCAGAAGCCCTTACCGCGCAGAAAACCGGTGATTGGAGCAAGGCAGATAAAGAATTGGCGAAGCTTTCAGAATACCAGCAGAAATGGGGGTAAAGCAGTAGTTCCTGCAAAATCTAAAGTTGATCTTGAGGTTTTCATGAATAAAGCAGATATTAACTTTAAGCTATTAATTTTCTATACTCTTATTGGAGGGTTTCTTTTAATCTTAGGATTTGTTGAGCTGTTTAAACCCAACAAAGTTTTAAATAAAGTTATTAAAGTAATCATTGCAGTTGGTTTAGTAGGATATCTATGCCATTTCTTAGGCCTTGTTGCAAGATGGTATATCTCAGGACACGCACCATGGAGTAACGGATATGAAATGAAGCAATTATCTTCATCTCCTGGGTAGGTATTACAGCAGGTTTATTATTATATAGAAACTCCAATGCATTGATTCCTGCAGCCGGATTTATGGTGGCTGTTATTATGATGGGATTTGCGCACGGAGGTTCTGCCCTTGATCCGCAGATCACACCGCTGGTTCCGGTACTGAAGTCTTATTGGTTAATTGTTCACGTAGCCATTATTACATCCAGTTACGGGTTCTTTGCCCTATCGATGATCATCGCTGTAATCTCATTGGTATTCTATATTATATCCAATAAAGAAACGTATAAAATTCACCATGATACTACATTGAAAGAATTGGTAATCGTTTCTGAAATGTCATTAACTATTGGATTGTTTGCATTAACGGTAGGAAACTTCTTAGGAGGAATCTGGGCAAACGAATCATGGGGAAGATACTGGAGCTGGGACCCGAAAGAAACATGGGCCTTCATTTCCATCATGGTATATGCATTTGTATTACACATGAGATTAGTACCAGGATTGAGAAGCAGATGGGCATTTCACATAGCAACAATGTTTGCGTTCTGCTCAATGGTAATGACTTATTTTGGGGTAAACTATTACTTAAGCGGACTTCACTCTTATGCAGCAGGAGATCCGGTTCCGGTTCCGGCTTGGGTATACATCGGAATAGGGACAATGATTCTTTTATCAGCTGTTTCTTATTTCAAGTTTAAAACCTTAACGAAGAAATAGGCTTTTGAATATATAAATTAAAATCCCGGAATTCACTTTCCGGGATTTTTTTGTGCTGTTCGAGATAAAGAATAACCTAAATGTTCATTTTCCTTATCCAGCATCGCCAATCTGAAATCTGTATTCCGAATTCCCAATCTCGAAACTTGCATTCAAAAAACTCATCATTTATAATTCATAATTCAAAAATT
The DNA here is from genome assembly GCF_024399315.1 of Chryseobacterium sp. MA9. Lineage (NCBI taxonomy): Bacteria > Pseudomonadati > Bacteroidota > Flavobacteriia > Flavobacteriales > Weeksellaceae > Chryseobacterium > Chryseobacterium sp. MA9. Next base: position 716,162 of record NZ_CP075170.1, read on the forward strand.
ATCGTCATCTTTATGATATCAAAATAATATCAAATTAAAATTCAATCATGGAAAAAACCTTAAAACCTATGTCCGGTTATTTGACATTAGTGATTTGTCTCATTTTGTTTGTAGCCGCTGTTTATTTCTTCGTGAGTGGGGTAGATCAAAGTATTACTTTCGTAGTTTTGTCGATGATTTGCTTCCTTACTTCCTGCTTTTTTCTGAAAGGATTAATGATCATTCAGCCTAATCACTCAAGAGTGTTAAACTTTTTTGGAAAATATGTAGGGAGTGTAAAAGAGAACGGATTATTCTTTATCAATCCTTTGTATTCATCACAGAAAATGTCTTTGCGTTCCGAGAATTTACAAGGACAGACTTTGAAAGTGAATGATAAAATGGGAAACCCTATTGAAATTGCGGTTGTCATCGTATGGAAAGTGGGAGATACTTACAAAGCCGCTTTTGATGTAGAACGTTACTCGGACTTTGTAAAAATGCAGAGTGAAGCAGCAGTACGCCATTTGGCCATGAGTTTTCCTTATGACAATCTGGAAGATGATCATGCTCCGATTACTTTAAGAGAAGGTGGTGACAAAATTAATTCAATTTTAGAACAGGAATTAACAGACCGACTTTCAAAAGCGGGAATTGTTATTCAGGAAGCAAGAATTTCACACTTGGCTTATGCATCCGAAATCGCGGGGGCAATGCTTCAGAGACAACAGGCAACAGCAATCGTTGCTGCAAGAACAAAAATCGTAGAAGGTGCTGTCGGAATGGTAGATCTTGCCTTGAAAAAGCTTTCAGAAGACAATATTGTTGAGCTTGATGACGAAAGGAAGGCGGCAATGGTAAGCAATTTAATGGTAGTTCTTTGTGGTGAAAAAGCTGCGACTCCGATATTAAATGCGGGAACACTTTATAATTAAGAAGTGAAAAATTAACAAGTAGATTCTACTGTAGATCTTTTCTACGTTGGAATAGTCAGAAATAATGTTAGAGAATTTTATAAAATGAAATCGGAAAAAGCTCAGAACTCTTCAGAAAATAAAAGCAAAAAGTCTTTTGTGATAAGGATAGACGAGTCTACTTACAAACTCCTTGAAAAGTGGGCGGGTGATGAATTCAGAAGTGTGAACGGGCAGATTGAATATCTGCTGCATGAAAGTCTGGTTAATGCAGGGAGGAAGAAGAAAGAGTAATTTAAAAAGATGATTCGAGGAGTTTAAATGCTATTTTCAGGGAATAAAGCTTTAAAAAAATAGTACTTCTTCTCTTTTTTAAATTACAGAAAATAAAAAAAAGGATTCTTTTTTTAGCTTTTCAATAAATAAATAATAATTCAATTAACCTTATACCAAAAAGAAAGCAGAGAAATTTTCTCTGCTTTTTATTTTATACAACTTTGAAGACTATCTGCTCCAACGTAGAATATGACGAGCCAAATTAAGCCTTTAATGGTAAAGAAAGCAAGTCCTGCCCATCCCACACGCTTGAACCACTTCTTAAGCTTTGAGTTATTTTCTTGTGAATTTTCCATTTGGTGATTATCAAAATGATTACCCTGCAAAGATAAGCATGTTTATAATTAGTCCAAATAAAAAACACATTAAAAATTAAAGTTTTGAGGTTCACATAATATTTTTATCTTTAGAGAGAACGAAAAGTAAGATTTTATGTCAAAAAAAGTAAAGGATTTCGGAATCGAAAAAACACTCAAAAACCTTGGTATTAAAGAAGAGAACAAAGGGACTTCAGTGGGCGGAAAATATTTCGCTTCAGGAAAGGTGATAGAAAGCATTTCTCCTGTAGACGGAAAGTTGATCGCTAAAGTAAAAACTTCCGGAGAAAGTGATTATGACAAAGTAATTGAAACTGCTCAAAGAGCGTTTCAGGAATTCAGGCTGATCCCGGCTCCCAAAAGAGGAGAGATCGTAAGACAGCTGGGCTTAAAATTAAGAGAATATAAAGAAGATCTTGGTAAACTTGTTTCTTACGAGATGGGTAAATCATTACAGGAAGGACTTGGAGAAGTTCAGGAGATGATTGACATCTGTGACTTCGCTGTAGGACTTTCAAGACAGCTTCAGGGGTACACGATGCACTCTGAAAGACCTGGACACAGAATGTACGAACAGTATCATCCGCTGGGAGTAGTAGGAATTATTACTGCATTCAATTTCCCGGTAGCTGTATGGTCTTGGAATACAGCATTGGCTTGGATCTGTGGTAACGTTACCATCTGGAAGCCATCTGAAAAAACACCGCTTTGTGCTATTGCGTGTCAGAATATCATGATGGAGGTTATAAAGGAAAATAACCTTCCTGAAGGTGTTTCAAGTGTATTGGTATCAGACCACGAAATCGGACAGAAATTAGTAGATGATAAAAGAGTAGCCCTTGTTTCTTTCACAGGATCTACAAGAGTAGGAAGAATGGTTTCTTCTAAAGTGGCAGAAAGATTCGGGAAATCTATCCTTGAATTAGGTGGAAACAACGCAATTATCATTACAAAAGAAGCTGATATTGATATGTCTATCATTGGAGCTGTTTTTGGGGCTGTAGGAACTGCAGGACAGAGATGTACTTCAACAAGAAGACTGATTATCCACGAAAGCGTATACAATGAAGTGAAAACAAGATTGACAAAAGCTTACGGGCAGCTGAAAATCGGAAATCCATTGGATGAAAATAACCATGTAGGTCCTTTGATTGATACTGATGCTGTAAATCAATATGAAGAGGCCATTAAGAAATGTAAAAAAGAAGGTGGTAAATTTGTTGTTGAGGGCGGAGTTTTAACTGGAAAAGAGTACGAATCCGGATGCTATGTGAAGCCTTGCGTTGCTGAAGTGAAAAACTCTTATGAGATCGTTCAGCATGAAACATTTGCACCAATCTTATATCTTATCAAATACAAAACACTGGAAGAAGCGATTGCTATTCAGAATGATGTTCCACAAGGACTATCTTCTGCGATTATGACCCAGAACTTAAGAGAAGCAGAATTATTCCTTTCTCATGCAGGTTCAGACTGTGGTATTGCCAATGTAAATATTGGAACTTCTGGAGCTGAAATTGGTGGTGCTTTCGGTGGCGAAAAAGAAACCGGAGGAGGAAGAGAGTCTGGATCAGACGCTTGGAAATACTATATGAGAAGACAAACTAATACTATAAATTACACCGCACAACTTCCTTTAGCACAAGGAATTAAATTCGATTTATAAAAGCTTTGCTTAAAGCGCAAAAAAACATAAAACTTAATAACCTGAATGATTAAATGTTTCATTCTTTGGACCATTTAATCATTCACTTATTAAATCACACTACAAATTTATTATGGAACAAACATTAGATATAAAAGCAAATAAAGTAAAAGAAACAGTAGGAAGACACGTGTTGGCAGACGGTTTCGATTTTGTGATGGATATTGAAAAATCACACGGTTCATGGCTTTATGATAAACTTACAGACAAAGAATACCTGGATATGTTCTCTATGTTTGCATCAGCATCCGTTGGTTACAATCACCCTTATCTTGTAGAGAGATCAGAATGGTTGGGAAGAATGGCTGTGAACAAACCTACTTTGGCTGACGTTTACTCGGAAGAATATGCTCATTTCCTTGAAGTATTTGAAAGAGTGGTTATTCCTGAAGAATTACAATATGCTTTCTTTATCGAAGGCGGAACTCTGGGCGTTGAAAATGCTATGAAAGCATGCTTCGACTGGAAAACCCGCAAAAACTTTGCTAAAGGACTAGATACTGAAGCAGGAATCTGTATCCACTTCAAACAGGCTTTCCATGGAAGAAGCGGTTATACCTTAAGTTTAACCAATACTTCTGACCCAAGAAAGTACCAATATTTCCCGATGTTCAACTGGCCGAGAATTTTAAATCCTAAATTAAAGTTCCCGATTACAGAAGAAAACCTTGAAGAAACAATCAAAAATGAAAATCTTGCTTTACTTCAGATTGAAGAAGCTATTCTGATGCACCCTGATAAAGTGGCTTGTATCATCATAGAACCTATTCAGGCAGAAGGAGGTGACAATCATTTCAGAGACGAATTCCTGTTGGGATTAAGAAGAATCTGTGATGACAACGAAATCTTACTTATTTTTGATGAAGTTCAGACAGGTATTGCCATTACAGGAAAAATGTGGGCATTCCAGCACTTTACAGCAAAACCGGACATCATTTCTTTCGGTAAAAAAGCACAGGTTTGTGGTGTTTTAGCCAATAAAGAAAAGTTTGATGAAGTTCCGAATAACGTTTTCAAAGAAAGCTCAAGAATCAATTCTACATTCGGAGGAAACTTTATTGATATGCTTCGTTTCCAGCTGGTAATGGAAGTAATCGAAAAAGAAAACCTGGTTGAAAATGCAAGAGTGGTTGGCGACTTCTTATTGGAAAGCTTGAAAGCCCTTGCTGAAAAATATCCTGAAAAAATTTCAAATGCAAGAGGAAGAGGCTTAATGTGTGCTGTTGATCTGCCATCTGCAGAACAGAGAAATCACCTGATGAATGAGCTTTTCAATGATGGATTAATCATTCTTCCATGTGGAGATCAGTCTCTTCGTTTCAGACCTCATTTGAATGTGACAAAGGAAGAAATTCAACTTGCTCTGGACAAAATTGAAAGCAATATTAATAAAATTTAAAACCCGGGATTTGTAATTTTAAAAAAAACATCGTATATTTAGATACTCAAACAATTAGAATATGGAAAGAAGTACGAGAGTATCAGTTTATGAAAGTGATAATCCTTCAGAAATTCAGTTGGTTAAGTCTAAATTAGATGACGCGCAAATTACAAACACTGTTGAAAATAACTATCTTACGTTTACCACAACACCAACAGCAACTTCGCTGAAGCTAATGGTAGATCTGGAAGAAGAAAAAAAAGCATTTGAAATTATTGATGCTTACCTTCAACAAAGTGAAAATCAATAAACAATTTCATAATTTTAAATTTTACTACTTCGAACCGAAAATTAATCTTAATTAATTTTCGGTTTTTTAATTAATTACAAACTATAAGAGATTATTGATCATTCAATCTTTTATTTTTAATCAAACTTTATTACAGCATGAACCCAGAGATCAAACTAAGACAATCGCAAATTGAAGACAGAAACAGGATTTGGGAAATTATCCAGCAATCTATTGAAAGAAGAAGACAAGACGGAAGTACCCAATGGCAGAATGGATATCCTAATTTGGGGACGGTAGAAAGTGATATTGCTAAAGGCTTCGGACATGTTTTGACAGTAGATGGAGAAATTGCAGTATATGGCGCCCTGATTCTGAATGACGAACCTGCTTACAGTACCATTGAAGGAGCTTGGCTGAGTGATGGTGAATTTGTAGTGGTTCACAGAGTGGCTGTGGATGAAAAATTTGCAGGGCAGGGAATGGTGAAGAAATTTTTTGATCATATCGAAGAATTTACCAAATCCCATGACATTCAGAGTATTAAAGTAGATACCAACCATGATAATATTGCGATGTTGAAAATCCTTGAAGGCAGGGGGTATTCCTATTGCGGAGAGGTTCTTTTGAGAGACGGCATGAGGAAAGCTTTTGAGAAGATTATAATTTAAGCGAAAAGTTAAATCATCTTTCATTGAATTTTTAAACCGGCCTGTATTTATAAACTCTATCAGGTTTGTTCGTTTGGTTCTGAACTAATTTTTACTTTTGTTCAAATTTTTATATATGCACCAAAGTATAGAAATTGATGAAAAAATTTTTCAGAATGCCGTAAGATTTTATGGCATTGTGTTCAGCTTACCCCCTTTAGCATCGAAAATCTATTCCTACCTTCTTTTTGACTATGAGAAAGTAGGAATTACTTTTGACGAATTTGTTGAAGTGCTCTCCGCGAGCAAAAGCTCCGTTTCTACTAGCATTTCACTATTGTTAAATGCTCAGCTCATTGTAGATCATAGCAAAATGGATGAGCGGAGGCGGTATTTTTTCATCAATGATGAATACAGAAAAATACGATTCGAGAAAATTGTCCAGAAAATGCAGGACGAATTGAAACTATTAGATGATTTAAACAATTTTAAAAAAAGTAAAGACGATGGATACAATGAAAGAATAGAAGTTTACAAAGCACTCTTAAACAAAAACATAGAAAATATACAGGAATCTCTTAATAAACTATAAAATGAATAATAAGCTAGTTATACTTTCCATTGCAGCGCTTTCACTGACTGCCTGCAAAAAAGAAGCTCCAAAACAGGATGGTGCCAAGCCGTATCCTGTTGTTTCCGTGGAGTCAAAAAATATAGTGGGCTATCAGACGTTTCCGGCTACTATCCAAGGTAGGGTAAACAATGATGTACGTGCAAAAATACAGGGATATATTACCCAGGTATTGGTAGACGAAGGACAATATGTTACAAAAGGACAGCCTTTGTTCCGTCTGGAAACCAATATTCTGAACGAAAATGCGGCCGCTTCCAAAGCAGGAATCGGTGCTGCTGAATCCAGTGTTGCTGCTGCTCAGGCTTCTGTAAATGCTGCTCAGGTTGAAGTGAATAAACTAAAACCTTTGGTTCAGAAAAACATCATCAGCAACGTACAGCTACAGACCGCACAGGCTCAGCTGGCGCAGGCTCAAGCCCAGTTACAACAGGCCAATGCTTCCAAAAGACAGGCACAAGCCAATTATAAAGGAGTAGAAGCCAATATCGAATATTCTATCATTCGTGCTCCTATTTCAGGGGTAATCGGAAGACTGCCGTTAAAAGTAGGAAGCTTGGTAGGACCGTCTGATCAGACACCTCTGACAACGATTTCTGATACGTCTGAGATCTATGCTTACTTTGCAATGAATGAAAAAGAATATTTTGATTTCCTTGAAAAATCTCCGGGAGCTTCTATGCCTGAGAAAATCAAAAACTTACCAATGGTTGAGCTTCAGCTGGCCAATGGAAGTCTTTATCCTGAAAAAGGGAAAATTGAGGCTATCACCGGTCAGATTGATCCTACAACTGGGACCATTCAGTTCAGAGTTGCTTTCCCAAATGCTCAGAAATTATTAAGTAATGGTAACAGTGGAACCATCAGATTCCCTCAGCGTTATGATAATGTTCTTGTTGTACCTGAAAGTGCTACTTATGAGCAGCAGGGTATTGTTTACGTATACAAAGTAGAAAAAGGAGATACTGCCAGAAACGTTGTTGTAAATGTTATTGACAGAATCGACAATTTAGCGCTTATCAAATCAGGAATTAATAAAGGCGAAACAGTTGTTGCAGCTGGTATCGGAGGTCTGAAACCGGGAACAGCAGTGAAACCGAAGCCCATTAAAATGGATAGTCTTGTTCAATCAATAAAACCGAAATTCTAATGATAAAAAACTTTATTAACAGACCGGTTTTATCTACCGTAATCTCAATCTTGATTGTGATTCTCGGTGTGCTGGGACTGATCTCGTTACCCGTTACACAGTATCCGGATATTGCACCGCCCACGGTAAGTGTTTCCGCAAACTATACAGGAGCCAATGCTGAGACGGTAATGAAAAGTGTAGTAGTACCTCTGGAAGAACAGATCAACGGGGTGGAAGGTATGGATTATATCACTTCCAGTGCCGGGAACGACGGTTCTGCTCAGATCCAGGTTTTCTTCAAACAAGGAATAGATCCGGATATTGCAGCGGTAAACGTACAGAACCGTGTGGCCAGAGCGACACCTCTTCTGCCGTCTGAAGTAACGCGTTCAGGGGTTGTAACCCAGAAACAGCAGACCAGTGCCCTGATGTATATGTCTTTCTATTCTGAAAATAAAGACCTTGATGACGTATACCTTCAGAACTTTTTGAATATTAATATTATTCCCAACCTGAAAAGGGTAAATGGTGTAGGGGATGCCAACGTTTTCGGTGGTAAAAATTACTCAATGAGAATCTGGCTGGATCCTGCAAAAATGGCCGCCTACAGTGTAACTCCTACGGATGTTACCAATGCCATCAATGAGCAGAGTAGAGAAGCTGCTGCGGGTTCTATTGGACAGAACAGCGGTAGTTCTTTTGAATATATCATCAAATACGTAGGTAAATTCAACGATAAAGAACAGTACGATAATATCATCATCAAATCTCTTGCAAACGGACAAAACCTGATGCTGAAAGACGTTGCAAAAGTAGAACTGGCAGGACAGTCTTATACAGGAATCGGGGAGAACGGAAACAATCCTTCCATCAGTATGGGGATCTTCCAGACTCCGGGATCCAACGCACAGGAGATTATTAAAAATATCAAAGCATATCTGAAATCAGCAGAGGGAACTTTTCCAAAGGGTGTAAAGTATACTTTCAACTTTGATACCAACGAATTCCTGGAAGCTTCTATTGAAAAGGTAGTACACACCCTGATTGAAGCCTTCATTTTGGTATTTATTGTAGTATATATTTTCCTTCAGGACTTCAGATCTACGCTGATCCCGGCCATCGCGGTTCCGGTATCTATTGTAGGGGCGTTCTTCTTCCTGAATCTTTTCGGATATTCATTAAACCTGTTAACCCTTTTTGCATTGGTACTGGCTATCGGTATTGTGGTGGATGATGCCATCGTCGTCGTCGAGGCCGTTCATGCCAAGATGGAACATGGTATTTCAGATGCTAAAAAAGCTACAGTAGAAGCAATGGATGAGATTACAGGAGCTATTATTTCTATTACTTTGGTAATGGCTGCAGTATTTATTCCGGTGACGTTCATTACGGGGCCTACAGGGGTATTCTACCAACAGTTTGGTATTACGCTGATTATAGCAATCATCATTTCTGCGATTAATGCATTAACCCTGAGTCCGGTTTTATGTTCACTATTCCTAAAACCTCACGCAGAGCATCATCAAGAATATAAAAATTTAAATCTGTTACAGAAGTTCTTCTATAAGTTTAATATTGCTTTTAAAACAACTACTGAACGTTACGGAAGAGGATTTGTGTTTCTTTTAAGACATAAATGGGTAACCCTGATTATTTTTGCTGTTACCGGGGGTATCTTATTCTGGGCAAGCAGCAGTATGAAGAAAGGGTTTGTACCTACAGAAGACAGAGGGATTATCTTTACAGATGTTCAGCTTCCTCCGGGAGCTTCTATGGAAAGAACTTATAACGCTTTGAAAACACTTCAGGCTAAAGCATTGAAAGTTCCGGGAGTACAGAATGTAACGATTTCCACGGGAAGAGGATTCTTATCCGGAAACGGAAGTAACAACGGTCTTGCCTTTGTGAAACTAAAACCATTTGAAGAAAGAAAAAAAGACGGACAGACTTCTGAAGATATTACCAAAAAATTATTTGGAATTGTAGGATCTGTTCCTGATGCCAAAGTTGTATTCTTTCAACCGCCAAGTGTACCAGGATTTGGTAACAGTGCAGGTTTTGAAATGGTATTGCTGGACAAGTCAGGTGGAGAATATGCAGATCTGGATGCTAAAACCAATGAATTCATCGGTAAGCTGATGCAGAGACCGGAAATTCAGTTTGCACAGACTTCATTCAATACTAAATATCCTCAGTATCAGATGGAGATTAATGTTCCTTTAAGCAAACAGCTTGGGGTTTCTGTAAATGACATTCTGGCTACCATGCAGGGGTATATTGGTGGTATTTATACTGCCGACTTTACCAAGTATGGAAAGCAATTCAGGGTGATGGTGCAGGCTCTTCCTGAGAACAGAAAAAATATTGAAAATCTGAACCAGCTCTATGTCAGAACAGGATCAGGTATCATGTCTCCGATTTCACAGTTTGTAACACTGACAAAAGCCTACGGACCACAATCTGTAAGCCGTTATAACCTGTTTACTTCAGTGAAGGTAACAGGAGCAAACTCTGACGGATACAGCTCCGGGGATGCGATTGCTGCAGTACAGCAGGTGGCTGATGAAACTCTGAATCAAAACTATGCAGTAGAATTTACTGGGCTGACCAGAGAAGAATTAAATTCAGGATCTCAAACACTTCTGATTTTCGGGCTAAGTTTGATCTTCGTTTACTTTATCCTTTCTGCACAGTATGAAAGTTATATCCTTCCGCTGATCGTTATTATTTCTCTTCCTCTTGGGGTAATGGGAGCTTACTTCGGACAGAAGATTATGGGATTGGAGAATAATATTTACTTCCAGATTGCCCTGATCATGCTCGTGGGATTACTGGCGAAAAATGCGATCCTTATTGTCGAATTTGCTGTTCAGAGAAGACATCATGGAGAAACCATTGTAATGTCAGCCATCAATGCAGCGAAAGCCAGGGTGAGACCTATTCTAATGACATCTTTCGCCTTTATCTTCGGTTTACTTCCGTTGGTTCTGGCAAGTGGAATTGGGGCAGTAGGTAACAGATCTATTGCTACGGGTGCGGCAATTGGACTATTGATAGGAACTGTTTTGGGATTATTTGTAATTCCGGTTCTGTATGTGATTTTTGAAACACTGCAGGAAAAAATTAAGCCTCTCAAAAAAGAAGATATCAGTTTAGCAGAATAAAATTAAGATTTAGAAATTAGAAGTTAGAAATTAGAGATAAGTCTAAAAACTAACTTCTAACTTCTAAACTCTAACTTCTAAATAAAAATAATGAAGAGTTTATTAAACATCATAAAAGGAATCACTTTTTCAGTTTTCATACTCGGAGCCATCTCATCATGTATGGCAAGAAAAGAATATGAAAGACCGAAGAACGTTGTGGACGAAAAATTATTTCGTACAGATATGCTTCCTTCAGACAGTACCAGTATCGCCAATATTTCATGGAAAGAGATATTTACAGATCCGATACTGCAGGGGCATATTTCTAAAGCGTTGGAAAACAACCTTGATATCAGAATCGCACTGCAAAGTATCAATTCTGCAGAAGCTTATCTGAAACAAAGTAAAGCGGCCTATCAGCCGACACTTTCTATAGGACCCAACTATACTTTCCAGACTCAATCTATCAATACCCAATTTGGGCAGATCATTGGAGAAAGACGTTATGTAAACCAGTTTGACATCACGGCAAGTATTGGATGGGAAGCAGATATCTGGGGGAAATTAAGAGCACAGGAAAAAGCACAGATCGCCACATATTTAGGAACTGTTGCAGCCCATAAAGCTGTTAAAAGCAGTCTGGTATCTTCCATCGCTTCTGCTTACTATCAATTGTTAACTTTTGATGCACAGAAGAGAATCATTACAGAAACCATTGCTGTAAGAGAGAAAAACTTAGAAGCTACAAAGGCTTTAAAAACTGCCGGAACAGTTACTGAAGTAGCGGTACAGCAGAGCGAGGCTCTTGTTTTCAATGCCAAATCATTACTGATTGATATTGATACACAGATCCAGCTTCTTGAGAATACCATGAGTCTTTTAATGGGAGAATCTTCTCATTCTATTGAAAGATCTACCTTGGAAGGGCAGAACCTTCCGATTGATTTAAAATTGGGATATCCCACTCAGCTTCTGGCTAACCGTCCGGATGTAATGAGAGCGGAATACAGCTTGATGAATGCTTTTGAACTGACGAATGCTGCTAAAGCTCAGTTTTATCCAACTTTAAAATTGACAGGCAGCGGAGGACTTCAGTCTGTGGATATTGATCACTTATTCAGTGTAAATTCATTATTTGCAAATGTAGTAGCAGGACTGGCTCAGCCAATTTTGAACAAAAGACAGATCAAGACCAACTATGATGTGAGTCTTGCGAATCAGGAAACGGCTTATCTGAACTTCAGAAAGACCGTTCTTACTGCCGGTAAAGAAGTTTCAGATGCCATCAGGGTTTTTTCTGTACAGGATTCATTTATTGAATTAAAACAAAAAGAACTGGATGCCTACAAAAAATCTGTCGACTATTCTCAGGAATTGGTGAACTACGGTATGGCAAACTATCTTGAAGTATTGAATGCAAGCGTGAATTCATTGAATGCGGAACTTAATATTTCCAATGCAAGATACAGTAAAATGAAAGCAGCTGTAGAGCTTTATCAGGCTTTAGGCGGAGGCTGGAAATAACCGTATTTTGTACGATAATATAACAAAAGCGTATGCCAGTAATGGCATACGCTTTTTTATTGTGAATTTTAAGAGTCTGTAAATGGCTTTTATAGGGTAGAAAGGACTTCCATGGTTCTTTTCTCCTTAGCTGATATTGTTTTGAGAATATCTGAAGCCTGTTGAATATGTTTCATTTCCTTTGTTTGGCTTATCTTTTCAAATAGCCGAGATACAGTAGTCCAGAGTTCTGCAATTTCAGTGAATCCTTCATACCCTGTTTTTAACTGATCCAGCTGGAGCAATTCATAGCTTTCTTTCAAAAAATCACGGTATAAATTCCTGAACAATGCACCACCTGTTCCTGCTTTTTCCATTAACAGGGCTGCTTGCTTAAATTCTCCTTCAATGTTTTTACTTGTATTGAACCATTTGATGATTTCACTGCTTGTTTTCAAGATCCCTTTGTAAGATATATTCATAATGGGAGGACTCAGATATTCCACAGCGTTATTTTTGATTGCTGTCAATATTGCTTTTTCCAAATCGAATTTTTTATTTTTTTTTTGGATTGTGTAATATAGATTTTTAGAAGACATAGGTCCTTTTTCAGCACGTGCCATTGCCAGACTTTTTAAAGAAGTTTGTACCTGGCCTCCCTGTTGTCTGGTATCCACCAGAAAAGCATTTTCACTATCATAACCGTAAATGGCAGCATAGTGTCCTGCAAAATGAAAAGGATTTGAAAAATATTCCAGATGGTAGCAATCCATTTTCAATCCTACTACCTGCTTATTATCAATAAGTTCTTTTACCTGATCCCAGGCCTTTGATTGTGAAGAAGTCTCTTTAACCGTTAATTCAAGATTTAGATTTTGGGCTAAATTTTTTGTCAGTACATCAGGCTTTACCCGCCCACCAATAAATGGAAAGTCCATTGTTTTCATATTCCAATAGATAAAACCAAGTCCTTCACCCAGTCCGAAAAGCATGGGTTCGGAAAGTTCAATTCCAAGTTGCAGCAATAGAGTTCCTGTGGTTGTAGTTTCGCAATGCTGCCCTTCAAAAGGTTTTAGATTTTCTATTTTCATTTTTAGATTATTAATTTTTGATGAAAGAAAATTGTATAAATGCCATCAAATATAGAAATTCCTGTTTTAGAATTAAGTTGTGTTAAAATTCTTTAAAAAGTAAAATCAATTTGTATTTATGTATTCAACTACGTAGTTTTGTACTTTAAAATTCAATCACTATGAAATTGCAGATACAGCCTATAGGAAATTCTTATTCGGAACAGGCTATTGACCTGATTTTGACTATTCAACAGAAGGAGTTTAATATTCCGATTACGATTCAGGATCAACCTGATCTTTTGCAGATTGAAAGCTTTTACACGGAAGCAGGAGGTAACTTTTGGGGTGCTTTTGTGGGGAATGAGCTGGTAGGTTCCATTGCATTGGTTAAGTTTGATGACAGGGCAGGAGCGATCAGAAAAATGTTTGTTAAAAAAGAATTCAGAGGAAAAGAACTGAATATTGCCCAGGAGTTATTGGAGGTTTTAATTTCTTTTTGCCGTGAAAACGGAATTGATGATCTGTATTTGGGAACGATAACAGTTCTGAAAGCAGCACAGCGTTTCTACGAAAGGAATCATTTTATGAAGATTGAAAAAGGAAAGCTTCCTGTAAAATTCCCCTTAATGAGTGCTGATGATATTTTTTACCATTTAAATATTGACTGAATATGAATGTCATCAACGAAGCAGGAATTCTTGCCATATCCACCAGACTCCATCGTCTTAGTGAACAGTTAAGAAAAGACGGAGCACTGATCTATAAGGCATTCGGAATTGATTTTGAACTGAAATGGTTTCCGGTCATCTTTACGATTTATAAAAAGGAAATTGCAAGTGTAGTAGAGATTGCCAACGAAATAGGATATACCCATCCATCAACGATAACGTTGCTAAAAGAACTCGAAAAACAGGAATTGATCCAATGGAAAAAAGATAAACAGGACGAGCGAAAAAGAATGTTTATACTAACTACCAAAGGAAAGGAACTCATTGAGAAAATGAAACCAGTCTGGGAACTGATGTCACAAATTTTAGGGGACATTTCAGACAATAAAAATAATCTGCTGGCAGCTATTGATGAAGCGGAAGAGAAAATTGCCAGCCAGTCTTTTTATCAAAGGGCGTTGCAGGTGAAGAATTTCAAATAAGTAGATTATTTGTTATATAAAAACAGTTGTACCGAGGGTATAGCTGTTTTTATTCTATAATGATATCAAGCGTCTTTTTGAAAGGATGTAAACTTTTTAGGTATTCTTTGTCTTGTTCTGTTAATTCACCTGTTCCAAGAGCAATATCTTCCCAGGCTTTTCCATCCTGGCGTTTAAGAGCAAATTCAATAGACTCAATTTTGATTTTTTTATTAAACCCCAGTATTCTCAAATCTATCCGTTGTCCTTCTTTGATTTCACCCTCTATAATTTGTCCTGTTAAGAAAAATTTTCTTCCTGCAATTTGTAAAGTATCGTTGAGCTTAAATTGAGCAACAGTTAAATGATGCCAGTTATAACCACAGTATTTGCACTGCTTGGCATACGGAGTACGAGCCAGCTTATCACATTTTGGACAATTATTGAGAAAAACTTTTTCACGAGTTTCTGTCATGATGTGATTTACTGTATTATGTTCAAAATCTTCATATCCTTTTTTTAATAGATCCATGATCTCAGGATCTGAGTTTATCCATCCACGCTCTGTCATTATCCTTCTCAATTTGGCGTTTTCAGAACTTTTGGAAGTATACATATGATATTTCAATGCTAACTTTTCATGGTCAGTCATTAATTCACTGAAATATTTAATAATATAATCTATAATCTCTCTGTTCATATTCGATTGAAAGGTAAATGTTTTTGTCTAAATTATCATTTATTTCTTTAGAATAGTTTATTAAAATGAAAACCCCACCAGGATTTGGTGGGGTTTATTTAATTCATTCTTGGAATGATCTGTTTTAGAATCTTAAAGTGGCTGCAACAGACCAGGTTCTTCCAAAACCAAGGAATCCTGTGTTGCCATCAGCAATACCCTGATAAACTCTTCCGGTTTCCTGGTAAGTTTTCCCGGCATTTGGGCCGCTTGCAATTTTATCACCTGCGAAAATATTGGAGCTTAATTCAGAAATATAATATTTGTTGAATAAGTTGTACACATTAGCTCTCAACGTTAAAGACTTTTTCGCATCAATCGTGAATTTGTAAGAAGCACCTACGTCAAATAGATTATAGCTTGGCAATTTTACAATTCCTTTTTCTCTTGCTGCCTCAGTAAGGAAGTTGATTGGGTTAAATTGCGCATATAGCTTGTCATAATATTCCCAGTTGGCATCAATACTGAAAGCTTTGGTAATGTTATAATCAACTCCAAGGCTTGCAGTAGTTTGTGCAGCATCTCCAACCTTCAAATCTTTGATGTTGATTACCCCTGTAGCGCCTGCTACTTCCTGATTGTTTTGAACATCAAGAATGTTGAAATTCGCATTTCCTTTATACTTCCAGTTCCCCAATGATAACATTCCTCTCAGTCTAAGGTTAGCAAATGGTCTTGCCTTCGCTTCCAACTCAACACCCTGATGTATCTGTCCAACGTTCAGTGCGTTGTAGAAATAAGCATTTCCAAGCTGTAGTTGCGGGAAGTTGGCAACATCTGCAGCTCCTGCATTAAATGTTCTTGAAATAAATCTGTCATCCCATTGCGTCCTGTAAGCATTGATATTCACATCTACATAACGGGATTTGAAACCATACCCTAACTCCACAGAGAAAATTCTTTCATTCTTTGCATCATTATAAATATTTTGGTTGGAAGGGAATAGCGCATTGAATAATGGCTGTCTTGAAATAACTCCTGTATTGAAAAATACATTATGATGCTCATCTATATTATAGTTGGCACCTCCTTTTACAATATAACCCGTTTTGTGATACCATTTTGTTTCCTGGTTTCCTGGAGTATACAGCATGTAGTCTCTTCTTTTATAGTATTGTTCAGAAACAGATCCCTGAACAGATGCACTTAGTTTTTCAGAGCTGTATTCAACCATTCCATATAAACCTGCCCATTTTACCAGACCTTCATTGTGTACAGAAACTTTTTGAGCATCTTTAAGCTTAGTAAGAGGTTCCGGCTTTACAGTTTGATTAATATAATATCCTTTTGGAGCATTTGCTGTACTGGAAACAAATAATGCATCTGATCCCAACATATCGGTAACGATGTCATAAAGTGCTCCTTTGTAAGTTTTAAGATCGATACCTCCGTTAAAGGTCCAGTTATTTTTTTTGTAATTAAGATCTGCAATTACTCCATACCAGTCATGAGCATTGATGCTTTGCTTTCTTACGATACCATTGGTTCCGTTCAGAGTAGCTACATATTGTCCGTTATAATCAGTAGGAGAGCCTGCAGGTGCAGTAAAGGTTGATTTCTGGAAAGTATTTCCATTATAATCTGTTACCATACCACCTCTGTTATAGCGGTAAATCATATCCCAATTGATGGTACCGTCTCCGCCCGCACCGTAATTCATGAAATTCATGGTTTGTCCGCTGCCGTTTTTGATAGAACCATTCAGTCCGGTACCACCGCCGCCACGTCCCCATGAACCATAAAGAACTGTAGAAAGTTTCAGGTTATCATTCATGGTCCAGTCCCAGTTCAATGATGCAATAGGCTTATGATAGAAGTTAGGAGCCAGATTGAATTGAGAACCATTCAACATTCCTGTCTGAGGGTTGTATCTTCTTCCATAGGTATCGAATTGCTGCAGAGTAGCCACATTCGCTCCGGTTGCCGAAGACCTTCTTGTGTCATGTACCTGTGGTGCTCCGGTTGCAATTAAATTGAACGCATGTTTTTCATTGGGCTTAAATCCGGTTGAGAAAAACCAAGAATACCCTTCTCCTTTCGTTCCATTGATATAACCATCCCCTTGCCAGCGGGAAAGCAATACGGTAGTTCCCCATTTGTTTTTTAAACCGGAAGAGTACATCGCAGATATTCTGGAATAGTTATCGTTGCCGACTTCTCCTTTGATCATTGCTTTCTGCTCAGAATCGGTAGCTTTGGTCACAATATTGATCGTTCCTCCTACAGAAGGAACTACAAATTTAGAAGCTCCCAAACCTCTCTGGATCTGAATATTGCTCGCAATGTCTGCCAACCCGGTCCAGTTAGACCAGTATACAGTACCTCCCTGCATGTCATTCACCGGTTGCCCGTTGATGATCACTGCAATGTTTGCCCCATCAAAACCTCTCATGTTGATTCTGCTGTCTCCAAAACCTCCGCCCACTTTGGTAACATACACGGATGGGGTAGACTTCATAATCTCAGGAAATTCTCTGTTTCCTAACTTCTCCTGAATTTCTGCTGCCTTGATGGTGGAAACTGCAACAGGAGTTTTTCTTTCTTTGGCTGTTTGGGAAAGGTTTCTACCAACCAACATCACCTCATCAATAGATTTTGATTTCTCTAAAGAATCCTTCGTACTCTGCCCGTAATAAAGGGCGGCCGTAGGTAATACAAGCGCTATAATTAGTCGCTTTTTAAAAATAATGCTCATGAAATAAACTAGCGTGTTTGAATTTAAGGCTGCAAAGATGGATAATTATTTTTGAATTAAGTATTAAATCTTGATGAAGTGACTTCCTATTGTGTGCATATAATGCATTATTACTCATTTTTTTTGAGTGTATTAATTATTTCAGATATTTAATTTACAATTTGTTATAAAAGTGAATTATCATAAACTGGAAGTGTATTTAAATGCATAAAATAATTATGTGATTCCTGTTAACTTCATCACTGTTTGCCTTTTCCTGAATGATTTCTGTTGGCTTGATTTATTTTGTATCATTTTAAGTAAATTTGTAGATATAATTTGTATCATTATTGGTTTTCTCAGATAGCAAAAAGTTTTATAGAAAACCTATGAATAATAAAGTATAGCTATACTTTAATAGAGAAGAATCAATTTATTACTTAAAAGTTAAAAAATATGACCCAGCTTAGTTTGTTTGATTCAGAAGATTTGTATGAATTTCCAAAAGATCTTCTGGAGTACAGAGAACATTTCCTGAATCAGGAAGAGGCTGACCTGCTTAAGATTCATCTTCTTGAAACGGCTCCCTGGAAACAAAGAAGCCAGAAAATGTATGATAAGACGGTACTCACTCCGCGTTTAACAGTATGGTATGGAGATGAGGAAAATGCTTATCCTTCGGGTAATGGTGAATTGGAGACCAATCCATGGATTCCTGAACTGCTTTCTTTAAAACAAAGAATAGAAGAAACATTTGGATATCAGTTCAATTCTGTATTACTTAATCTTTACCGGGATCATAATGACTCTGTTGCCTGGCATCGGGATAAAGAAAGCAGATATGGCAGCCGTCCGGTGATTGCATCTTTAAGTTTAGGACAGACAAGGAATTTTGATTTCCGGAAAAAAGATCATCATCAGAGTAAATACAGCCTGCCTCTTCCTCATGGCTCATTGCTGATTATGAAAGGAGATCTGCAGGAACATTGGGAACATCGGATCGCTAAATCTGTAACTTCTATGAAGGAACGTATTAATCTTACATTCCGGTTGGTTCGTCAGCTGTAGAATATTCATTTTAAAGGATAAATAGAAGAATTATATTTCAAAATAAAAGGCTGAACTGCTTTCTTTTTCCACAAAAAAGCTGCACCTTTGCCTCAACAATGGGGTGCTACAGATAACAGTGGCTGAGATGATACCCAGGAATATATTTCCACACCTGATCCGGATAATGCCGGCGTAGGGATTGCTTACTTATCATCTCATCATTTGATTTCCAACAATTAATATGATGCAGGACATTTTAAAACAAATTACCTTACCGGAATGGTTCGGAGTCTTATTTTCAGTGATTCAGGTTTTACTGGCCCGTAAAAACAATGTCAACAACTATCTTTTCGGAATTGCAGGTATTTTGCTTACGTTGTATGTGATGCTTACCTCCAAGCTTTATGCTGAATTTACCTTAAATCTTTATTATCTGATTATGAGCATCTACGGATGGCTGTACTGGAAATTCGGGAAACAGAAATCTGAAATGCAAATCTCTGTGACCTCTGCTTCTGAAAAGTGGATCACCGGAGGAATTGTTCTGGGAACCTTTAGTTTATTTTGGTTCTTTCTTACTCATTTTACAGACTCGGATGTTCCCGTTTGGGACTCCTTAGTAAGTGCTTTTGCCTGGGCAGGAATGTGGCTCATGGCGAGACGGAAAATTGAAAACTGGGTAATATTGAATGTAAGTAATATTATTTCTATTCCCTTAATGATTCATAAAGAATTATATCTCTATGCTGTTTTAACTTCATTTTTATTTTTAGTGGCTATTTCTGGATATATAGAATGGCAGAAAATCATTAAAACCAAGGCTAATGCTGAGTACTAAAGACATCAGACAGGAACTTCAGGGAGCTTCTTTAATTTCTGATAAGGTGATACAACATATTCATGATGAAGGACTGCTTAAGATCTGGGTTCCCCAAAAGTATGGAGGACTCGGCTATCGTTTTGCAGAAGGACTTAAAGTATTATTTAGTTGGGCTGAAACCGACGGAAGTTTTGGCTGGATGCTGACGCTTTGTGCCGGAGCCAATTATTTTTCCAGAAATATTAAACCTGAAGTTGCTCAGTTACTGTTTTTCCATTCTAAAACCTGCTTTGGAGGAAGCGGAATGGTTGGCGGAACTGCAGAAAAGCAAAATGATAATACCTATCTGATTAATGGTTTATGGAATTTTGCAACAGGAGCACCTCATCTGACCCATTTCACATTGAATGCCAGAATTACAGAAAACGGGAAACCAATAATTGATGACAATGGCAATGAGATCATTCACTCATTCATTGCTCCGAAAGAACAGACTGAAATTATCCCCAACTGGACATCTATGGGAATGAAAGCCAGTGGTACATATTCCTTTACCATCGAAAATGTTATCGTAAGCGAAGATTACAGTTTTGTGTATGACCATTTTTTCACAAATGATATTCTGGACAGCATTCCGTTTCGGGTTTTTGCAGATTTGACACTTTTGGTGAATTATCTTGGAATGGCTTCTCATTTTATTGAAGAAGCACAACTTATTCGTCCTGAGATCAATTTCAAAAGTTTCACAGAGTCTGTTGAAAAGCATTTAAAAAAAGTATTAACCATTGCCAGAGAAGTAGAAAATATACTCGGTGATCACAAAGAGATTTCTGAAGATCAACAACATGAGATTCATCAATATGGAGTAGAGCAGGTTCATAAATTATCCCATCAAATTCTTTCTGTTTATACACAGCTTGGAATCCGCGCAACAGATACCAATTCTGCAGTGTATCAGGTGTTTTGTGATTATTTTACAGCCGCAATGCATTCCAATTTCAGACCTTCCGCTGATAATTTGGATTTTTCTTTCTGAGCAGAAAATATATCTGTGAAAATCCGGTGATGAGTTATTGCTAAGGATTTAAACTTAATATAAATTTAATACGATTGCCATAGCTTTTGGATACTTTTGTACCACCAGTTTTGAGTTCAAAGACGTATTAAAGAATGGATCATTTTAAAGAAATATATTCCGGTTACAAGCACAGGGTGTATTTCTTTGTGGCAAAATATCTTTCGGAAGAAGAGGATATTGAAGAAATTGTTCAGGATATTTTTATGCACGTCTGGAAGTATTTATCCAAAGCCCATTCTCCGTCAGAAATCGAAGCACTTATCTTTAAATCTGCCAAACAGGAAATCTCCAATTTCTACCGTAAAAGAAAAATGATTTTCGTTCCTCTTGAAAACTCGCAGGAAAGTCAGGATGAAGAAAGCTCAGAAATTGAAAAACAGGTACAGCAGGAAGATCAGCTTAAAAAAATAGAAAGTCTTCTGGAACAGGTTCCCGAAAGAAGCCGCGAATTTTTCATCAAAAATAAAATCCAGAATCTCAGTCTTTTTACCATTGCTCAGGAAAATGATATTTCTAAAACAGCCGTTGAAAAACATGTTAACAAGGTTCTGAAATTTCTGAGAGCGAATTTGAATTTTTTCTTTTAGGTTATTCTGAACATTCCAAATTTCTTTCCATAAATCTGGCTTCAGTCAACTTTAGTCCAATATGAACAAATCGTTAAATCAAAAAAATAGAGGTTGACGATTGTATACTTCCTGCGTATTCTCTAATAAAGATCAAACAGGAGCGTATGGATTTCGAAAATCAATGGAAATCAGTTAAAGATGAAAACAGGAAAATGAAAGATTCAGCAGATCAGCGAATCTGGAACGGACTTGAAAATAAAATCCGATCAAGAAACAATGCAAAAAGGTTTTTATGGGCAGCAGCTCTTCTTTTACCTTTATTTACACTGATTACTTTATTTTCCACTGGGAATGAAATGAAATCTTCGGAACATCAGCAAATGGTTTTCAGAGCAGAAAAGATTCAAAAAGAATTTACATTATCTGATGGAAGTATCATTACACTGGAACCTGAAAGTGAATTGAGACTGACTGAAGATTTCGGAAAGAAGACCAGAAATGTTTCTTTTAAAGGAAAAGCGTTTTTCAGTGTTGCTAAAAATAAAGCATTGCCCTTTATTATTGATGCCAATGGATTTAAAGTAAAAGTATTGGGAACAAAATTTTTGCTTGATCAGAGATCCGTAGATAAAAAAGTCTATCTGAAAGAAGGAAAAGTGAAAATTGATTACAATGGTCATACAACTTACCTTTTACCCAAAGAAACATGGTTAGCTGATAAAGGTGGAGTAGAGAAGCATTTCTACGATCAGGATGTAGAAAGAACATTTGATTTTAATGAAATGAAATTCGGGCAGGCGGTTTCCCAACTGGAGAAGACGTACAATATCTCTATAACTTATCCTCAGCATTACAAAGAGAATATTATAGATGGAGATATCACCGGAGACCTTAATAAAGTCATTAAAACAATAGGATTTCCATTTAATCTTTCTGCAAGAAAACAATCAGAAAATCACATCATTTTAGAAAAATAATGCACCAGTAATTGGGGTTACCGATGCATTGAAAATAAATCAGTCAAATAACAACTAATTTCAGCAAAGCTATGAAAAAAACAACAATTAGCATGATGTTGTTGGGTCTTTTGTGTGCGCCACAGTTTACCTACGCAGAGGCTAACAAATGTTTTCAACAGTCCGTTATTCAGCGGAGAACGCCTTTGATTACAATCTTTGAAAAACTTTCAAAAGAGCATGGCGTAAAATTCTTTTATTCAGTTTCAGACCTGAAAAATATCCAGGTGGATGAATCTCAGGTTAACTATCAGTCGTTATCAGCATCTTTGGACTATCTGAAAAAGAATATCGGTCTGGATTTTAATGTAGATCAAAAAACGGTGACGGTTCGTCTCAATGCAAGAGCAATGGCAAAAATTCAGAGAACCAATGCTCAACAGTCTGCAGAGTATTTAAATCCAATTAAAGACACTGTAAAATCCAGAGAAAAGAACATTGATGAGGTTGTTTTGGTCGGTTATGGGAAGCAGAGCAAGAAAAACAATTCGGGTTCTATTTCTTCTATTGATGAGAAACAGATGAAAGGGGTAGCTTCCAGTAATTTTGGAGACATTATCGCCGGAAAAGCAACAGGAGTTCAGATCACTCAGGCCAATGCAACGCCGGGAGGTTCACCATCAATAAGAGTGAGAGGCATTGGAACGTTGACAGCAGGATCCAATCCTCTGATTGTTGTAGACGGACTTCCCTTAACTGAAGGTTCCAACCTGAATGCCATTGATCCTAATTCCATTGCCAAAATTGATATTTTAAAGGATGCCGCTTCTGCCGCAATCTACGGTTCCAGAGGAGCAAACGGAGTAATTATCATAGAAACAAAGCAGGGAAAAAAGGGGAGAATGGCTGTTTCTTTCGATTCTTACTACGGAATGCAAATGAGAAGTGATAATGTGAAACTGGTCAACGCTTATGATATGGCCACTTTTCTGAAGGAAGCCAGAGATAACAATTATCTTTCTAAAGGCAGCAACAGAAGTATTTCTGATAATAACGCCACAAGAATAAGCAAAGGAGCCTCTTTAAGAGAATTAATTCCTGATTATTTGGCGCCTTACCTTGCAAAACAGCCGGGATTAACAGATACTGACTGGCTGAATACCGTGATGAAGCCAGCACCTATCAGCCAGACCTCACTGAATATTACCGGAGGAAGCGATAAGAGCAAATATGCTTTTACTATGAGCTATTTTAAACAAAAGGGATTGGTTATCGGGACAGATTACGAAAAATTTTCCACAAGCATCAACCTTTCGACAGAGCTTACAGACAGATGGAAAGTGGGAGTAACCATGACTCCGTCTTATGCAACGGGGACGATCAATGCGGCAGAAAACTCAAGAAGCTACAATCCTTTGCAGATGGCTACGGCAATGTATCCTTTCTTTAAACCTTACAATGATGACGGAAGTCTTGCTATTTCCCAGCAGATCTTAGGAAATACACCAACTGACGGAGCTTTGGTAGAAAATCCCGTTGCCGTTCAGGATATGACCAACAGAAAATATACTTTATTTAAAACATTCGGAAATATTTTCACTGAGCTTGAATTGTTGAAAGGTCTGAAATACAGATTATCTGTAGGTGGAGATTATTCAAATTACGAATACAATTTCTTCGATCCTTCTACAGTAGGAGCTTACAGAGCGGCAGCTCCGGATGTTACTTTTGCCAACAGAACAGAATATATCCGCAAAAATTATTTAATTGAAAACTTACTTTCATTTGATCAAAAGTGGGGCTCTCACCGGGTGGATGCTATTGCAGGACAGTCTTTTCAGCAGGAAGATAATACGCAGCTTTTAACCGAAGCCACAGCATTTCCTGATAACAGTATCCGAAATATTGCGGGCGGAACTTCATTTAAAAATACATTAACACAATACAAATGGAGGCTGTTCTCTTATTTCTCCAGGGTTAATTACACCTTTGACAATAAGTATAACCTGATGGCTTCTTATCGTAGAGATGGTTCTTCACGTTTCGGAAAAAATTCTAAATGGGGAAATTTCTATGCATTTTCTGCAGGATGGACAATCAGTAACGAAAATTTCTTTCCTGAAAATACAATTGTGACTGATTTGAAGCTTAGATACAGCCTGGGAAGCAACGGAAATAATCAGATTCCTAATTTCGGAGCACTTTCACTGATGAATCCTGATAATTATAACTTTGGGGGAACTTTAGTACCTGGATATACAACGGCAACAGCTCCCAATCCGAATATTTCCTGGGAAAAGTCCAGATCAAACAACTTCGGAATCGATTTTTCTTTGTTTAAAAATGTACTGAACATTTCTGCAGATTATTATATCCTCAACAGAGATGGTTTGCTATTGGATGTTCCCGTTCCGCAGCAATCTGGTTTCAGTACTTCACTTCAAAATATTGGTAAAATCAAAAATTCCGGTTTTGAATTACAGATTGCGTCAAAAACTTTTACCATCGCTAAAGACTTTACCTATTCGGGAAGCTTTAATTTTTCAACCAACAAAAATGAAGTATTAGCACTGGCAAACGGCCAGAACCAGATCATCACGGGAGAAAATAACTTCTCTGTAACCAAAGTAGGCGGCTCTATTGGTGAAATGTATGGCTACAATATCCTTGGAATCTATAAAACTCAGGAACAGATCAAAAATTCACCACATATTACCGGAACAATGGTCGGAGATTATATTATGGAAGATCTGAATGGCGACGGGAAAATTGATGTCAACGATAAAAGAAGCTTTGGAAGCGGGGTTCCGAAATACATTCTTGGTTTCAATAATAATTTCAGATACGGACTTTTTGAGCTGAGCTTCTCATTATACAGCGAAATTGGTAAGAAAATCTATAATGCTGATGCTGTAACCACTTTAGAATCAGGAGAAGGCTTCGGAATGGCCTCACAGTATTATTTTGACAATCGTTACAACGCAGTATCCAATCCTGATGGATTTTTCGGGATGCCGAATATGAATTTCTCCAATAACAGAAAAGAGGCCAGAACTTCAAATTTATACTTTAAAAATGCAGATTATGTAAGACTGAGATCGCTTCGCCTGGCTTTTAATTTACCCAAATCTATGCTTGAAAATATCGGGATAGAAAATGCACAGATTTATCTGGTAGGAAATAATCTTTTCACGCTGTCAAAATATAAAGGAATGAACATCGATGCTACTTCAGATAATGTTCTTACGCAAGGCTTTGATCAGGCTTATTATCCGGTAGCTAAAATTTATTCTATGGGCTTTAACCTTAAATTTTAAAATCATGAAAAAAATATTCATTACAATATTCAGCCTTTCAGTGATGTGCTCATGCTCGTCCGATCTTTTGAATGTCAATCCTGAGGCACAGAAAGTTTCATCACAATTTTATACCAATTCCTCTGAAATTGAACAGGGTATTATTTCAGTGTATGGAGCTCTTCAGTATACCGGACAGTATCAGCTGGCTATGCCGGCTTTGGGAGAATTACCTTCAGATAATACTTATGATGAGGTTCCTGCCAATGATTCTTTTACGTATGGTGAATTGGATTTTTTCACGATTCAGCCTAATAACAGCCTTATTGCAAGCGCGTGGAAGGACCATTATATAGGCATTCAGCAGGCAAATATTATTCTGACGAGGATTGGAAAAATTCCTGATATGACGGATGCTCTGAAGAATACAAGGATTGGCGAAATGAAATTTCTGCGTGCGTTGATGTATTTTAATCTGGTGCGAATTTATGGTGATGTTCCGTTGGTTTTAAAAGAAACTACGAATGTTAACGATTATTTCGGGCAGTCAAGAACTCCTGCTGCAGAGGTGTATTCAGCCATAGAAAAGGATTTGAAAGAAGCTATTGACCTTTTACCGGTAACAACTACGCAAAAGGGGAGAGTGACTAAAGGAGCAGCGTTGGGAATTATGGGTAAAGTGCTTCTGACACAGAAGAAATTCACTGAATCATTGACTTATTTAAATCAGATTGAATCTTTGGGCTATCAGCTTTTGCCGGATGTCAATAAAATTTTTGATGTCACCAATAAAAATAATGCTGAAATTATTTTTGATGTACAGTTCACCTCAGGATTGAATGGCAATTCGGAGGGAAGTACGGCATTTCAGATGTTCAGTCCTTCCGGATCGGTTTCAGGAGCCAAAGGACACAATCTTCCGACCAAGGAAGTTTACAACCTTTATTCAGCCAGTGATACCAGACGTTCTGCATATATCGGGCTTACTTCAAACGGAATTCCTTTCAGTAAAAAATTAGTGAAAACATCGAATACTATTGCTGATGGAGGAAGCAATTTTGTGGTGCTGAGATTAGCCGATGTTTTTCTGATGATGGCAGAATGTTTTGCCGAACAGAATGACGTTATCAACGCCAATGTATATCTAAATAAAATTAAAACCAGAGCAGGAATTGCTGCTGTCAACCTTTCAACAAAAGATGCTTTGCTTAATGAAATTGACCGTGAAAGAAGGCTGGAATTTGTAGGAGAGGGACACCGTTGGTTTGACCTCGTGAGAACCGGAAAAGCGATCTCGGTAATGACGGATCATTTTAATAATAATCCCGGATACAGTACCGCACAGATCAAACCTCATCATCTTCTGATGCCGGTTCCGCAGGGACAGATCAATACAGACCCTGCTATTAAACAAAATCCAGGATATTAATTAAACATTTGAAATTATGCTAAACAATAAATTATTACCACTGTTTCTTCTTATTTTTTCTTCCCTGTTCATTGCACAGCAAAAGAAAATTTCACTTTCTGATTTTCCTGATAACAAAGTAATGGTGGTAGCTCACCGCGGTGACTGGAGAGAGGCTCCGGAAAATTCGGTGTGGGCCGTGAAAAAAGCCATTGAAAAAGGAGTGGATATGGCTGAAATAGATCTTGCCATGACCAAAGACAGTGTTTTGATCCTGATGCATGATAATACGATCGACAGAACGACAACAGGAAAGGGAAAACCGTCTGATTTTACACTAGCTGAAATCAAGAAACTGCATCTGAGAGACGGGCTGGGAGTGGAGACCCAAATGAGAGTTCCCACATTACAGGAAATCCTAGAAATCACAGACGGTAAAATTCTTCTGAATCTGGATAAAGGTTTTGATTACATAAAACAGGTTTATCCTTTGGTGAAAAAACGAAATATGCTAGATCAGATTTTGTTTAAAGGCCACGAATCTTATGCTGAATTTAACCAGAAATACGGAGATATTAAAAATGATATCCACTATATGCCGATTATCCAGTTGAGCAACAGTGAAGATCTTAAAAAAATTTCAGAATATGTTAAAAACTATAAGATTTATGGTTTTGAATTTACAGTAGGAACAACGGAAAAAAATCTGATTGATTTTAAATCTTTAAGAGAAAAAAAGGTCAAAATCTGGGTCAATTCATTGTGGCCGCATCATAATGCAGGAAATAATGATGATCTGGTTCTGGAAAATGCTGATGTTTATGATTGGTATATTAATAGAGGAGTCAACATTATTCAGACTGACCGCCCGAAAGAACTTATTAATTATCTGAAGCGTAAAAAGCTTTATTATTGATCAGTTTAATTTTTATAATATGACCAAAAACAAAAGGTGGACTATTGCAGCCCACCTTTCTTTATATATAGATATGTTCTGTTAAGACTGGATAAATTCCAAAAGATCTTTATTTATAGTTTCATGTTCTGTGGTTGGCATTCCGTGTGGAAAACCTGGGTAGGTAATCAGTTTACCGTTCTTTAATAATTTCGCTGATTTTATAGCAGAATTTTCAATAGGTACAATCTGATCATCCTCTCCGTGTAATACCAAAACAGGAATATCAACTGCTTTCAAATCTTCTGTGAAATCGGTTTCAGAAAATGCTTTAATACCGTCATAGTGAGCAACAATTCCTCCCATCATTCCCTGTCTCCACCAGTTTCTCTGAATACCGTCTTTGATGTCAGCTCCTTCTCTGTTGTAACCATAGAAAGGAAATGTCAGATCAAAATAAAACTGCTGTCTGTTGTTTAATGTCTGTTCTCTGATGTTGTCAAAAACTTCCATCGGAACTCCATCAGGATTGTTCTCGCTTTTTACCATAACCGGAGGAACAGCACTGATTAATACTGCTTTTTTTGCTCTGCCATTGGCATATTTATGTACATAGCGGATCACCTCACCACCACCTGTAGAATGTCCTATATGAACAACATCTTTCAAATCAAGAAATTCTACAAGTTCCGCAGCATCGGAAGCATATTGCTCAATGGTATGGTTATAGATATTCTGGCTTGAACGGCCGTGGCCTCTTCTGTCATGAGAAATTACTCTGTAACCTTTCTGTAAGAAAAAGATAACCTGTGCATCCCAGTCGTCAGATGATAATGGCCATCCGTGGTGAAACATTAATACAGGTCCTTGTCCTTGGTCTTTGTAAAAAATCTCGGTTCCGTCTTTTAATGTAAGTGTGCTCATAGTTTTAAATTTTTAATGTTAATTATTAATTTATATGATAATTTTTTTGTTGTCTTAATTCTTTAACAAATGTAGGACAGTTTGAGTTCACTGAAATTAAACTAGATTAATTTCGTCCATATTTAATAAAAAATTTTTATTTGATATCTGATCCGTTTTTGTCTGCAACCTTTTGAAGAATCGAAATTTTTTACAGAAAAGGCACTAACCAAAGATAGTTAATGCCTTTTTGTTTGCTGCCAATCTAATACATCGTTCGCCGGAACGAGCTGTTTGACTATTCAGTTTGATCAGGATCATATTATTCTATCCATAGATATCCCATAGAATAAGTTTTGGCTTTACCTGCAACAATAACCCTTTCATTTTTGTTTTCACAATAGAGCTGTCCACCTCTTTCAGACAGCTGACGGGCAAAAAGCGTATCTTTTCCTAATCTTGAAGACCAGAACGGAATGAGCGAGCAGTGTGCAGAGCCGGTTACAGGATCTTCGAGAATAGATGACTGTGGAGTAAAATATCTTGAAACAAAATCACTGTCTGTACCGGCAGCCGTCACAACAAGGCCGCCAGGATCCAGATTGATAAGGTCAAAAACAGATCTTTCAATCTTGATATTTTTGATGTCATCCTCAGAATCATATAGCAGAATATAATCTCTTGATTTGAAAACTTCTTTGGGCTGTATATTCAGCGATCTGGATATAGTGTCTGGAAGAACTGCTGTTTCGGGCATTCTTGAAGGAAAATCCATATAATAAGTGTCATCTTTAACATCAACTATTAATTCACCGCTTTTAGTTTCAAAAATGATTCTATTGCTCTGATAGTTTAAGATTGAAATCAAGCAATGAGCTGTGGCCAGAGTAGCATGTCCGCATAAGTCCATCTCTATTTCAGGTGTAAACCATCTCAGATGAATTGTATTGCCATTGTCAATAAAGAAAGCTGTTTCGGCTACGGCATTTTCGCGGGCTATTTTTAAAAGCAATTCATCAGCTAACCAGGTTTTTAAAGGAACGACACATGCAGGGTTTCCATGGAAAATTTTTTCAGTAAATGCATCTATTTGATATAATTCTAACTTCATGATTGATAAAAATTTCTGTCTGTAACGAAGATACTTTATTTTTCGGACAGCTGTTGATAGATTTATCATTCTGCTGTTTTTTTAATCATTTTTTGAAGTTGGCTTATAAGATGGTAGCGTAGATTATTAATAAATCTTTATTTATTATCATGTATTTAAATTTTTCGAGTTAATAATGGCTTTTTATTAAAAAATTAATAAAACACACAACAAAAAATGTCACTTTTATTTCTTTATTTTTTAATTCCGTCACTGTTATGTACAAATAAAAGTTCCCTTGCAGAAGAAGTTTAACATATTTTAATATAATATTATGATCAGGGTCATAATAATATTACTTGTATTTCACTATGTTTGGAATAATAAAACTAATACATGAAATAAGGATAACATAAAAACTTGTTAAACTAAAAATTAGTAAAGATTATCAAAGATTATGAAGGACTTATTTTCACTAAAAGGAAAGAGGAAGGATCATATTATAAGGTACTTTAAAAAAAAAATGTACCAATTGATCGAAAAGGGTGATTGGATTACTTTTACAATAAAAAAATACTACAAGACAATAACTATTTCCTGTTTGATATGTAATGATTTAGTTACTTTAATTATCGTAAGGACAAAAGTTACTCCATTTTATGAAAAATATACAGTACTGTAGTGTTATAAATGAGGTAATCTGGATATATCGAAATGGATCTATGGAACAAACCTTTCAAAAAAAACTGAGCATCCTAATATTGTGTTCAAATAAATATTTTGTTCGTCGAAACCTTTTATCTTTTTCATTTACTCGTCATAATTAATTTATCCATTCCTAAAGCAAAAGAATTGTTGGATAGATAATCCTTCAAATTTTTATAAAATAAAAACCACAAAACATTTGCATATATTATTTAAATACTTACTTTTGTACCCGCTTCACAATTAATGAAGATACGGGGGATTGGCGCAGTTGGCTAGCGCGTTTGACTGGCAGTCAAAAGGTCACGGGTTCGAATCCCGTATTCTCCACTTGGTGCAACTGATGAAATCTTCAAAATGCACAAAAAAATTGATAAAACCTGCAAAATTTCTAGTTTTGCAGGTTTTTTTATTTCCCAGCTAACAAATTTTTAAATAAACTCATAAAATTTGCAGCAAACTTTTCTGAAAATGTCCTTTCTTATTTATATTTTACAGCATTGCTTTAAATTCAGTGGGACGCATATTGGTCAGCTGGAAAAAAGTATTACTAAAAGCAGATATGTTTGAATATCCAACTTCATAAGCAAGTTCTGTAACCGTTAAGTTGGTATTTTTGATAAGCTCCATCGCCCTGATAATGCGGAGCATTTTGATATATTGGATAAATGATATATGCAGTTTATTTTGAAATAACCTGGTCAGGCTTCTTACACTGAGTCCAAATTTTGAAGCAATATCTTGCAGAGTAAGGGGTTCGCTGATTCTTTTCCTCAGATCAGATGTTATATCATTGAGTCGCTCATCATCTGTGGTAGGAAGCTGGATTGAAAATTTTTGTAAGTTTTCTTTTGGCAATAAACCCCATAATGTTTTTAAAAATTCAAATTCCCAATCTCCCGGGAAAAAATTTCCCTGCCACTTTTCACTGAAAAAAAGCATCTCGGAAAGCAGTCTGCTTACGGGATAAATTCCCAGATTATTATAAAATTCTTCTACATAAGCCTCCGGGAAATAAATATTAATAATATGGAGGTCCTGTGCATTGTACATCAGGTTATGCGGAAAATTCTGCGGAATCCATATATAATGATTGGAAGGAATATAATAATCCCTTTCACTTGTTTGTAGATAAGCAATTCCGCCTAACACCAAAAGCAATTGTCCCTTTTTATGCTGATGGGCGGGCAGACGTTGTTCGGTCTGCTGCCGCATTACTAAAATTGAATTATCATACTGATCTACAATCCTGTTAAGCTCTTCCAGAAAATTCATTTGGCTAAAATAAACAAAATTTGGGCTTATTATATAAAATAAGATGGATGCTCTTAAAATAATTTTGTAAACAAGATATAATAAGATTTTAGTTATAAAAAATTTCTATAACCACATGCGAAAAATAAATAAAGATCCTGGAAAAATGGATTATAATGGAAAATATCCAGCTCAATGCGAGGTGCAGAAAATTAAATTCATTTTCAATTCAATGTATTTAAATCCTTTCATTCCTATAACTGATTTAACATTTATAGTAGATGAACTGAGAGCAGTCATAAAATACTGGAAACAAAGAAATCAACAACAGTTTAATAGGCCTTCACATGAAACATTCTAACTTGATAGCTTCGTTAAGTATGATAGCTGTTCTTTGTTCTCAACAGGTAGAATCACAAATTTCGGATAGTACAGAGCTACTGACACTTGAAAAGATTTGGAATATTTCAGCACTCCATAACAGACAGTTGAAGTTATCAGACCTGAGCCGGAAAGAAAGTCGACTAGGTACTGATGAAGCAAAAAATAGACTCTTACCCGAGCTTTCTGTCGGGGGAGACTTTAGACTCAATTCAAAATTTCTTGTTTACGAAAATGGCTTGTTTTCCTCCCCGCAAAATGTAAACGTTTCCCATTACGGATATAGTGCAGGATATCATTTAAATCTGAATCTGTACAGTGGGGGTAAAGAAACAAGAAATATTAAAATGAAGCAGGAAGAAGAACTGGTAAAACAGTATGAGTTTGACCTGCAGAAGAATAATATAAAATATAATGCTGCGGTTGCCTACTATGATCTTTACAAATTTTTGCATTTTCGGACGTTTATTTCGGCTGAAATTTCGGCAGAGAAAAAACAGTTTACCCTTGTAGAAAATTTATATAAGAATGGTGTGATAATGAAAAGTGATGTGTTAAGAATATCGGTTAAATTATCACAGATGGAGCTGAACCTTTCTGACATTGAAAAGAAAATAGATCTTGCAAGACAGCGGCTCAATATATTGATGGGCCGTGAAAGCAACATACCTTTTGATATATCATATCAGGATATTTTTGAACCTGAAACCATAACCGAAGCCCATCCTGATTATATTGATATTGCTCTGAACAACTCTCCGCAATATAAAATTGCTTATAGTAATATTATATTGAGTGAATTGAATATCAGGCAGACAAAGGCAGATTTACAGCCAAAAGTTTCTTTGTATTCGAAGTACAATTATACCTTTCCCCAGATTTCTTTCTATCCTTATTCTAATGATTTGTGGGGATTCGGCCAGACAGGAATTCAGGTACAGTTCTCTATTGACAATCTTTATAAAAGCCGGCATTCCATTGCCCGTGCCCAAAATATATATGAGCAGCAGAAGGAAAAAGCCAGCATACAAAAAGATGAAATCACGTTTCGGGTTAACGAGGCATATTTACAGGAGCAACAGGCGTTTGAGAGTGTGGAAATGGCTGAGAAAAATATCAAAAAAAGCTCGGAAACAGTTAGGGTAATCAGAAATAGTTATCTGAATCAGGAATCACTGTTAACAGATTTGCTGGATGCTGAAAATATCCTTCTTGAAGCAAAATTCAATCTGATCACTGCTCAGGCTGAACTAAAACTAAGCCATATCAGATTATTGGCCATTACAGGAATACTTTAATGAATTTAACAATATGAATAAAAATAAAACAGATAAAACAGTTGTAGTAATAACCCAATGGTTGGGGAATGCATTATTGGCTGCATTAGTGATATGGGGAAGTATTTACATCTGGAAAGGATACCATTATCAGCATACTAATGATGCGCAGATTGATGCTTATCTGTCACCAGTAAATGTGAAAGTAGGAGGATACATAAGCAAAATTTATTATAAAGATAACCAGAAGTTTAAAAAAGGAGATACCCTGGTCATAATCGAACTGGATGAATACGGAATGAAAAGAGATGCAGCACTGGCAGAATTAATGAGTTCAAGAGCTAAACAGCCGATCCTCACAGCCAATGAAGAAACACAGACCAAAAGCATTGATGTTATCAGAGCACAGCTTTCTGGTGTCTGGGCGAAACTGGTGCAACAGCAGCGAGAGTATCAGCGCTATAAAAATCTGCTGGCTGATGAATCAACAACACAGCAAAAGTTTGATCATGTAACAGCCTCACTGGCTATTAATCAGTCCGATTACCTACAGACGAAAGCCGAATTACGGGTTGCCGAATCTAAACTTAATGATATCAGAGCACAACGCGCTGCAATAGATGCGGAAATAAAAATTAAAGAAGCTTTATTGAAAAGACAGATGCTGGATATCAAATATACCGTTATTACGGCTCCGTTTGATGGACAGATTGGCAAAAAGACAATTCAGGAAGGACAGCTGGTGCAGCCTGGACAAACGCTTGCTTTTATGGTAAATAGCTCAGAGGCGAAATGGGTAATTGCCAATTTTAAAGAAACACAGATTAGTAATTTTAAGCCGGGGCAGAAAGTATTGGTTGAAGTAGATGCTTTTCCAGGTGAAAAATTGAATGGAACTATAGAATCTCTTTCTCCGACCACTGGCTCCCGTTATTCGATTCTGCCGCCTGATAATGCCACAGGTAACTTTGTAAAGATTACACAGCGAATTCCGGTCCGGATAAAACTGACCGATAGTCCAGGAAAGTTAACTCGCTTTTCTGCAGGAATGAACGCCAATGTTGATGTTATAAATGACTAATGATGCAAGCACATAGAATTCCTGTTTTTAAAAATTGGGTATCCGAATGGGTAGCACGATCAGTGATATTTACCATATTGATGACCTGCCTTTATAGCTTTGCCTTATATACCAATCCGGCAACAATAATGGGTTTTTACGGAGTGGAATCTACGGATATTCAATATGCTATGGTTGTTATTTATGGATCTACGGTGGCTTTTCTGGCTTTGGATTTTCGTATTGTGAAGTACTTTTCTCCTCGTAAATATCTTCTGACGGCACTTGCTGTGAATGCGTTGTGTTCACTGATCTGTTTCTATACCAGGAATTGGATGATCTTCATAGTGGTCCAGTTCATTCAGGGAATTACCTGCGCTCTGATGTCCGGAATTGTATTGAACATGATATTTCCACGTTTAGAATCTGCACGGGCAAGGGTAATAGGATACACCGTACTTTATGGCGGTATACAGATTTCAGTTCCTCTATATTCAATTTATTACAGCATAGTGCTTTATTTTTTTGATTTCAACTGGTTGTTTTACGGATTAATTGTACTGCTGGTAATCTTAACGGGTATGGTGATGGTTACAATGAATGGGAAAGCAAGGTTTCATAAAAAAATTCCGCTTTATCAGGTAGACTGGATAGGTTATCTTTTCTATATAACTTTTATTCTCATATTAGGATACATTTTGGTATACGGGAGACAGCTGGGGTGGCTGGACAGTCCTTTGATAGCTTTTTTAAGTCTGTTTAACGTATTGGTTCTTTTTATTTTTATAAGCAGGGAACTCAAATTAAAACGTCCGTTAATTAACCTTCATATTTTTAAAACGAGGAATTTTGTTATTGGTCTATTGCTGCTTTTTACTTTTTACATTTTTAAAGGAAGTACCGGGCTTGCTTATGGATATCTGGAAATCATTCTGGGAAATGACCCTCTCAGTACAATTCCCATATGGATGGCGGTAATTGCAGGAACCGTGATTGGAATGTTTGTAATTTCCCGCTTTATTCTTATGGGTTATAACCTGATAAAGATCATTATTGCAGGTTTTGGAATCATGGCTTTGTTTTATGTCTATATGTTGCTCTTTGTAACCGTTCAGGGGGAGACATGTGATTTTATTCCCGCTTTGTTTATCTATGGTTTTGCAACAGGAGTGCTATTTGTTCCAATTGTATCTTTTACCATTTCTGCGGCTCCCCCAAACATTGCTGCCAATGCATCACTGGTTGGTATTCTCGCAAGGTTTACCGGTTTTACGACAAGCTTAGCACTTAATAATGAACTTCAGTTATATACTAAAGGTGCAGCCACAGAGAAAATACGTGAAAATGTGAATGAAACAAATCCCCAGCTTTCCATTACTCTGGAGAATACTTATCAGATGTATATGAATGCTGGGAATGATATTTATACTGCAAAGAATTCTTCTGCCGGATATCTGAACAGTCTGGTAAAAGAACAGGTATTGGTAAGTGCTACCCGTGATTATTATAACCTGATGCTTGCTGGGGTGTTATGCGTTATTATAATTGTTTTGCTGCTGCCATATGTTCAGCGGGTAGTACTTAAACTGAAGAAAGGGCAGGTTCCTTACTAGAAGCTTAATGGATGTGTTTTATTTGTTTTTAGTTCTTTTTTATCAGCAAATTTAAAATCCTGTTTGAAATATGATTAGAATCCAAGCAGACTAAAATCATATTCTTGATCAGACAATATTCTTTTTAATTTTTTTGATAAGCTTTTATATCTGTATTTTTTTTACCAAAAAATTGTATATTTGCCCAGCAAAAAAGAAAATGATATTATCTAACTTAAAAAAAGGAAAGAAACAGTACTTACGTCGAACGTCGTGAGTCATTTTCCTATTGGTTAGAAACTAAATACACAGGAGCTTGTCATCACGACAAGCTCTTTTTTTTTGAAAAAATTTTAACAATTTAATTTATTATGAAAGTATTGAAATTTGGTGGGACTTCGGTAGGAAGCCCGGAAAGGATTGAACAGTTATTACCCATTATCAGATCTCAGGCTTCGGACAAACATCTGGTTGTTTTATCAGCCGTTTCCGGTACCACAAATGATTTGGTGAAATTATCGGAGCTGTATGAGAACAAAGATATTGAAGGAGCTTACAAACATATTGATGTACTATATGAAAAATATAAAAAATTTGTAAATGAATTATTTAAGACTGAAGGAGGGATTCTGGAAGCTTTATCTTTTATTGGTAAAATTTTTGATCTTTTTTATCAGTTCAAAAATAAAAACTTCACTTCCAGTGCGGAACGTATTATTCTTGCACAAGGTGAAATTATTTCAACAACTCTGTTTCACTTATATTTAAAGGAAAAAGAAATATCGTCTGTATTACTATCAGCGTTAGACTTTATGTTGATTGACGAAGATAAAGAACCCGATATTGACTACATCAGAAAACAGGCGGGTCTTGAAATTGCAAAATATCAGGAAGAAACCCTATTTATTACTCAAGGATATATATGCAGAAATGCTCAAGGTGAAATTGATAATCTGCAAAGGGGAGGCTCTGATTACACAGCTTCATTACTGGGAGCAGCATTGCAGGTAGAAGAAATCCAAATCTGGACGGATATTGATGGATTCCATAATAATGATCCGAGATATGTTCAGAATACAAAATCTATTGCCAGACTCAGTTTTGATGAAGCGGCAGAACTATCATACTTTGGAGCCAAAATCCTCCATCCACAAAGCGTTTTCCCTGCAAGAAAATATAATGTTCCTGTAAGATTATTAGATACAATGAATCCTGCTGCTGCCGGAACGTTGATCTCAGGAGAAACAACCAATCAAAATCAGATTGTAGCAATTGCCGCTAAGGATGGGATCACGGCAATTCGTATTCAATCTTCCCGTATGCTGATGGCTTATGGCTTTTTGAGAAAGGTTTTTGAAATTTTTGAACGGTATAAAACACCTATAGATATGATTACTACTTCTGAAGTAGCGGTATCGCTTACAATTGACCAAACGGATAATCTTTCTGAAATTATAAGAGAATTGAACTCCTTTTCAGCAGTTGAAATTGACAGTGAACAGTCGATCATATGCATTGTAGGAGACTTCAGAAAAAATAATCATGGATATGCAACCATTGTCTCGGAAGCGTTAAAACATATTCCAATACGAATGATTTCCTATGGAGGAAGTGAGAATAATATTTCATTATTAGTTCCATCTGTATACAAGGTAGAGGCCTTAAGATCCCTGCATAACAGATTGTTTTAGAAAAAAATAAATCTATATTAGAACAGAAGTTATAGAGAAAAACCGCTTTTAAAGGCGGTTTTATTTATTAGAATTGTAGTCTATTTATTTTAAATTTCTGAAAGAGCACTAATGGCTAAAATACAAGTCCTCGAGAAAACCGTATCCGCTTTTCTTTTCTTCTCCGGCTTCTTTCGGAAAGTTCTGAATATTTCCTTTAAGTGCTATCAACTGTTCCTGAAATCAATATTATGAAGGGTAATAATTTTGGTCTATAAATTCATTGTTTCGCAAAACTTTAGTTCCAGAGAAGTAAAATTGGTAAAATAAAGTGGTTATTTATATGGTTTTTAACAATGAAAAGTGTGCTTTTTACATTTTTTTTTCAAGCAAAATGAAAAAAAAATTGATTCTTCTTATCATAATATTTATTCTGAAAATTAAATTTTTTTTTTGTGCTGATTGATATTGCAATTAATTGTGAATTCATGTCTTATGAAATAAGTAAGTGTAAAACTAATGATAACCTTATCATAATTTTTATACAATTGATATCATTAAAATTCGATATGTAATGTATTGATAAGCAGTAGATAGTGGAGGATTTATTTTTTTTATTCAGATGAATTTTTATATTTGTAATGTTACCAAAATGTTAACGAACTAATGAATCAGAACTTTATCCATACCTATGTCTCTGTAGATTGTGTTGTCTTTGGATTTGACCATGAAAACCGGTTGAATATATTATTAGTACAACGCCATGTTGATGATGTACCGTTAGAAAAACAGATCAAACTTCCCGGAAGTTTGATTTTCAGTGATGAAGATGTAGATGATGCTGCACAAAGAGTACTTCATGAACTTACAGGGATAAAAAAAATGGTTCTCAAACAGTTCAAATGCTTTGCTGATCCTATGAGAGCAAGCAATGCACATGATATTAAATGGATGGATCAGGAATACAAACATCATATAGACAGGATCATTACAGTTGCCTACCTTTCTCTTTGTAAAATAGATCACAAGATCAACAGTACAAAATATGATACCGTAGATTGGTATCCTGTTGATGAAGTTCCTTTACTGCCTTTTGATCATAACAAAATTATCAATGAATCTCTGATGGAGATTAGAAAATGGATTGAATCTGATTTCTCCATTATTTTTGAGTTGCTGCCAAAAAGATTTACCATAAGACAGCTCTATCAGCTCTATAGCGCTTTAAATGAAAAGAATATTGATATTAAGAATTTCCATAAAAAAATATCTTCATTCCCCTATATCGTTCCTCTAGACGAAATTCAAAAAGATGTATCTCACCGCGCAGCAAGATATTACAGATTTGATGCTAAGATTTACAAGAAAAACAATACAAAACTTATAAAATAACCTTTTTAAAAAATTATGTACTTACTAGGCTATGACATTGGCAGTTCTTCTGTGAAAGTGTGTCTCATTGAGGCATCCAGTGGAAAAGTGATTGCTTCTGAATTTTCTCCCAAAAAAGAAATGAAAATCACTGCTATAAATCCGGGATGGGCAGAACAAAACCCGGTCGACTGGTGGATCAATCTGAAATTGGCACATGAAGCTGTTATGCATGAATCCGGAGTACATGCTGAAGATATTAAAGGAATTGGAATCACATGGCAGATGCATGGTTTGATTCTGGTAGATAAGGATCAGAACCTTTTAAGACCATCCATTATCTGGTGTGACAGCCGTGCTGTACCTTATGGTGAAAGAGCTTTTAAAACAATAGGAGAAGAAAAATGTCTCTCACATCTGTTGAATTCGCCAGGAAATTTTACAGCATCAAAGCTTGCATGGGTAAAAGAAAATGAACCTGAAATTTTTGAAAAGATAGATAAAATAATGCTCCCTGGAGACTATATTGCGATGAGACTCTCTGGGCAGATAGGAATGACCATCGAGGGATTATCGGAAGGAATTTTCTGGGATTTTAAAAACAACTGTATTTCGGAAGATATTATTAATTACTATGGAATCCCGAAAAGCTTTTTTCCTGAAATCGTACCCACGTTTGGAATCCAGGCAACCGTTTCCAGCATTGCGGCTGAAGAATTAGGCTTAAAAGAAGGAACGCCCATCTCATACAGGGCAGGAGACCAGCCTAACAATGCTCTTTCCCTGAACGTTTTTAATCCGGGAGAAATTGCCTCTACAGCAGGAACTTCAGGAGTGGTATATGGAGTTCTGGACCAGCTGGAATATGATAAATTATCAAGGGTAAATACATTTGCCCACGTCAATTACACACCGGAACAGATCAGACTGGGAGTTTTATTGTGTATCAATGGAACCGGAATTTTAAACTCGTGGCTAAAACATAATTTTGCAACCTCTCTTTCTTCTTATGGTGATATGAATGACATGGCTTCACTTTCACCTATTGGTTCAAAAGGATTAAGTATTATTCCCTTTGGAAATGGAGCCGAGAGAGTGCTTGAAAATAAGGATACAAGCTGTTCTATCCACGGAATTAATTTCAACATACATTCTAAGGGAGATATTTTGCGTGCAGCGCAGGAAGGTATTGTATTCTCTTACGAATACGGAATGGATATCATGAGAAATATCGGAATGGATATCCAGGTGATCCGTGCAGGAAATGCCAACATGTTTTTAAGTTCAATTTTTCGTCAGTCGTTATCCAGCGTCAGCAACGCAGTCATTGAACTTTATGATACTGATGGAGCGGTAGGAGCGGCAAGAGCTGCCGGAATGGGAATAGGATTTTACTCAGATTCCAGAGAAGCATTTTCTTCACTTGAAAAAATAGCGGTGATAGAGCCTGAACACGAAAAACAAGAACAATATTTAGAAGCCTATGCCAGATGGAAACATCATCTTAACGAAATAATCTAGAAAAGTTACAACAGCATTTTTCATCCGCTTACTGACTCTTAAGAATCAGTGAGAAGGGTATCTCTACGCAAAAATTAAAAAAACAAATTAAAAATAATCAAATAAATATGAACACTTTAACAGGTACAAAAGAGTTTTTTACAGGTATTGAAAAAATTAAATTTGAGGGGAAGGAAAGCAGGAATCCGTTGGCATTCCGTTATTATGATGCTGAAAAGATCGTAATGGGAAAACCTATGAAAGACTGGACCAGATTTGCAATGGCATGGTGGCATACCTTATGTGCAAACGGAAGCGATCCATTTGGAGGACCTACAATCCACCACCCATGGGATATCGGAAATGATCCTGTGACCAGAGCAATGCACAAAATGGATGCGGGCTTTGAATTCATGTCTAAAATGGGATTCAACTACTACTGCTTCCATGATATCGATTTGGTAGACCCTGCCAGTAACTGGAAAGACTA
Organism: Chryseobacterium sp. MA9; assembly: GCF_024399315.1. NCBI lineage: Bacteria > Pseudomonadati > Bacteroidota > Flavobacteriia > Flavobacteriales > Weeksellaceae > Chryseobacterium > Chryseobacterium sp. MA9. The sequence continues at coordinate 757,125 of NZ_CP075170.1, forward strand.
CGAGAAAAATATGCAGACTATTGTTGAATATGCAAAACAAAAACAACAGGAAACAGGAATAAAGCTTTTATGGGGAACAGCGAATGTTTTCACGCATGAAAGATACATGAACGGAGCATCTACCAACCCAAATTTTGATGTTGTGGCATGTGCAGCAACACAGGTGAAAAATTCAATAGATGCTACAATAGCACTGGGAGGTGAAAATTATGTTTTCTGGGGTGGAAGAGAAGGATATATGAGTCTTTTAAATACTGATATGAAACGTGAAAAAGATCATTTGGCCCGTTTCCTTTCTATGTCAAGAGACTATGCACGCCAACAAGGCTTTAAAGGAACTTTCCTGATCGAACCCAAACCAATGGAGCCTACGAAACATCAGTATGATTATGACTCTGAAACAGTAATTGGGTTCCTGAGACATTACGGATTAGACAAAGATTTCAAACTGAATATTGAGGTTAATCATGCTACATTGGCGGGCCATACGTTCGAACATGAACTTCAGGTTGCTGTTGATGCAGGGCTTTTAGGAAGTATTGATGCGAACAGAGGCGACTATCAGAACGGCTGGGATACGGATCAGTTCCCGTTAGATTATTATGACATGGTTCAGGCATGGCTTGTACTGCTTCCGTCAGGAGGTCTGGGAACCGGAGGCGTAAACTTTGATGCCAAAATCAGAAGAAATTCTATTGATGCTGAAGATTTATTCATTTCTCATATTTCAGGAATGGATGTTTTTGCCAAAGGTCTTCTTGCGGCAGCAGATATCCTTGAAAATTCAGATTACAAAAAGCTAAAAACAGACCGCTACGCCTCTTTTGATAAAGGAAATGGAAAAGCATTCGAGGAGGGTACGCTTACACTGGAAGATCTTCAGAGAATCGCTCACGAAATCGGCGAACCACAGCCAAAAAGCGGAAAACAGGAATTGTTTGAAGCCATCGTGAATATGTATATATAATAAAAAAATAAAAGGCTTATAAACACTAAGGATTTTTATACACTATAATTATTAAACAGCCTTTTATTCAACAACTAATACTAAAATAATAATTATGAACCGATTTTATTTCAATAAAAGCAATAGAGCGGCACTATTTTTTGCAATGACTTTATTGCCTTCCGGCATAGCATATTCACAGGTTAAGAAAGATACAGTAGCTAAAGAAAATAAAATAGATGAAGTTGTTGTAATAGGATATGGAACTCAGAGAAAAGAAGCCGTAACAGGTTCTGTAGCCACTGTAAAAGGAGATGCCCTGCGTGAAGTACCTTCTGCCAACATTACTCAGGCATTACAGGGAAGAACGGCAGGTGTAGATATCTCACAAACCTCTACAAAACCAGGGGCTGCTATGCAGATCCGTATCAGGGGAACAAGATCTCTGACAGGAGATAACAACCCGTTGATTGTATTGGATGGTATTCCTTTTGTGGGATCACTGGGAGATATAAGCTCAAGTGATATCAAAAGTATTGATATTCTGAAAGATGCTTCTGCTACAGCGATCTACGGGTCCAGAGGGGCAAATGGTGTGATTCTCGTTACGACAAACAGAGGTGCAAAAGGGCAGAGACCCAAATTTAGTTACAATACGTTTACAGGAGTTCAGACTTTGTTTTCAAAATATCCAATGATGGATGGTCCTAAGTTTGCGCAGCTGCGTTCTTATGCAATTCCTGCAGGAAATACAACGCCTTTATATTCAAACGGGGTTGATGAAAATAACAGTGTTAATACAGACTGGCAAAGCCTGTACTATAAGCCTGCCATGATGACCAGCCATGATATTGGTGTTTCAGGCGGAACAGAAGGAGGAAACTATAATGTAGGTCTATCATACTTCAAGCAAAATGCGTTAATTCCTGTCCAAAGTTATGAAAGATTTGCCCTGCGAATGGCCATTGACCAGCAGGTAGGATCCATCTTTAAATTCGGTTTTACGACCAATACAAACTATTCGATTTCGGAAGGGAATGGGGTAAATCCGGGAGCAGTTCTGGGATATTCTCCCATTGCCAATCCTTACAATCCGGATGGAAGCCCGAAGAGAGTAATGAGTACAGCAGGTGGCATTGATCAGACATGGATTTATACCAGAAGAAATTTAGAGAGCCTGGCGGATAAATATATTGATGAAACCAAATCTTTTGCATCCTATAACAATCTTTACGGGGAGGCAAGTTTACCAATTAAAGGATTAAAATACAGGTTAAATGTAGGATTGGATTTCCGTACTTCAAACAGTGGAAATTACACCGGTGTAGGAGTCTTTAATACGAATCCTCTGGGGCCCTCAGCGGCAGGAAAAGGGAACAACCAGACCTATCACTGGGTATTGGAGAACCTTTTAACTTACGACCGCACATTTGGTAAGCATAAGGTTAATGCCGTAGCGTTATATTCCGCAGAAGAAAATAAGTATACAAGCTCATACATGAGTGCAAAGAATGTCCCTGCAGATTTTTTCCAGTATTATAACTTAGGACAGTCGCCTCAGGCTGATATTACCGTAAGACCTGAAGACCAGGTTTATTGGAAAACAGGCCTGCTTTCAGCCATGGGAAGAATTATGTATACTTATGATAACAAGTATATGCTTACAGCAACACTTCGTGCAGATGGATCTTCCAGGCTGGCTCCAGGAAACAAATGGCATACCTATCCCGCACTATCATTAGGATGGAATGTTACCAACGAATCTTTCATGCAGAATATCAAAGTGATTAATCTCCTTAAATTCAGAGCCGGCTGGGGACAGACTTCCAATCAGGCAGTAGATCCATACTCTACCATGGGAAGATTTAATGTAGCTCCTTATAATTATGGAAGTGCAGGAAGTACAGGGATCTATGGAAATCAACCACCCAACCCGAACTTAGGATGGGAATATTCAAAAACGCAAAACTACGGAGTAGATTTCGGAATATTGAACAACCGCCTTACAGGAAGTGTGGAATATTACAAAACCCATACATATGACCTGTTGACACAGAAAAGCCTTCCGGCAACAAGCGGCTGGACATCAATTGTTTCCAATGTAGCGGAAACAGAAAATAAAGGGCTGGAAGTTTCTTTAAACGGAATTATTTTTGATAATCCGGACGGGTTTACATGGGAGGCTGGAGTTAATTTTTATACCAATAAAAACAAAATCTTATCCCTTGCATCCGGAACACCACGTGATGTCAATAACTTATGGTTTGTAGGACATAATATTAATTCATTATATGATTATCAGTATATCGGTCTTTGGCAGGCTGGTGACCCTTATCAGAATATTCTGGAGCCGGGAACTGCTGCAGATGTTACAGGATCTATTAAAGTGCTTTACACCGGAGGTTATAATGCTGACGGAACGCCGGTAAGAGCAATAGGACCGGACGACAGACAGATCTTTGATACAGCACCGAAATTCCAGGGAGGATTTAATATGCGCTTTGCTTACAAGAATTTTGAACTGAGCACAGTAGGAGCTTTCCAGCATGGCGGAATTCTGGTAAGTACCATTTATGGATCTGCAAGTTACCTTAACAGATTAACAGGAAGAGGAAATAATGTGGATGTAGATTATTGGACAGAAGATAATACTGGAGCCTATTTTCCTCGTCCAGGACGTCATTTGAGTGGAGATAATCCGAAATATTCTTCTACGTTGGCAATGTTTGATGCTTCTTATCTTAAGCTTCGCACCATTACCTTAGGCTATAATGTTAATAAAGATTTTTTAAAGGATTTAAAAATCACCAGCTTAAGAATTTACTTTACTGTAACCAATCCTGTAGTATTATTCTCTCCTTATCACAAATTCTCAGGAATGGATCCGGAACCAAACTCTTTTGGAAATGAAAACCAGGCAGTAAGCGGATATCAAAACCGCCAGCTTGTTATTGGAACCAATAACCCTTCTACAAGAAATTACTTAATGGGACTAAACTTAACCTTTTAAAACTGTACTGTCATGATAAATTTTAACAAAAAACTGCTATTAGGAGCAATCTTTTTATCCTTAACATTTACAGGATGTAACGAAATTCTTGATGAGCAGCCAAGAGCAATATATACAGCTGATTATTTTAATACACCAGATGGAGTTAATCAGGGATTTACAGCTTTATACAGACAGCTGAGATTATTGTACGGTAATGGATACTTTATGAGTAACTGTCAGAATGGAACTGACGAATCTACATGGGCACAAAGTGCTGATGGTAACTTTAAAGAGCTCGATATGTCCGGAAATGGTATTATTAATTCCAATACGTTTCCTACAAGCATGGTTTGGAATTCAGTCTTCCCATATATCAATACTGCCAACGGAATTATTGAAAAAGGGCCCGGTTTCGGAATCGCAGAATCTATGATTTCTGAAGCCCGTTTCTTCCGTGGATTTTACTATTTCATGCTGGTGCAGACCTATGGAGGAGTTCCTCTGGATTTAGGTGCAGGAGAATTGAAATATAACACTCTGCCATCCACAACTTCTGCAAGAAGTACTGTTCCGGAAGTCTATACAAAAACAGTTTTTGCTGACCTTAAAAAAGCTATTGAGAATCTGCCTGCCTCACCAAGGGTAACAGGAGGTGTGACCAAAAATGTAGCAAGACTTATGCTTGCCAAAGCTTATCTTACCTATGGATGGTGGCTGCAGAATCCCAACAATATTCCAACTTATCCCGAAGCGACAAGAAATGATCCTGACGGGCACAATGCCCAGTGGTATTTTCAGCAGGCTTATGATATTGCAATGGAAGGAATCAACAATCCCGGACCTTATGCGCTTCAGCCTACTTTCTATGATGTCAATGTAGGTTCAAATGACAGAAATACTGAATCTATGCTCTATGCAGACCATACGCAGTCAAGCACATACTATAATGAAAGTGACCCTGTAGGGTTTGGATCAGGCTGGGCGCCGGATAATTTTGCAGCATGGATGCAGACATGGAACTACACAGCCATCAAAAGCAGTAAAACGACAGCGTGGGCTGGGGCAGACGTTGTAAGTGGAGTACAGAGAGAAGCGGCACAGCCACTGGGACGTCCGTGGGTTCGTATGTGTCCTACTTTGGGAGTTATTAAAAATACTTTTGCAGATAAAACCAACGATTCCCGTTATGATGGGACTTTTGTAACCACTTACAGAGGAAACTGGAACAAAAATGGAACAGGGTTAACAACGGTTCCTGTACTTTATAATGCCAATAATCTGCCTGTACAGCCCGGAGGAGCCATTTTAAGTTTCCTTAATGATGACAGCCAGACTCCTTCTTATCCTTCAGGAGCAGGACAAAGCGGGGTAGGTGCTGGAACTCTGTCAGGAAGAGCAGATTGGGTAATTGCACCGAATGGAATCAGCAGAATTGTATACCCTGGCTTATGGAAAATTGGAACTTATCGTACTGATGATCCGAACGGCTTAGGATATCCGAATGCAGGATTAACCCGTCCATTCAGTGTTGCCAAATTCTCAGAATTCTATTTTATTGCAGCGGAAGCAGCCGTAAAAGGAGCTTCAGGAGCTATGACAGCCAGAGACCTTATCAATGTTATCCGTGCCCGTGCCGGAAAATGGAAATTCAATAATGCCCAAAATACCGCTTATGTAGCAGATAACAGTGTAGCTATGACTGCTGCCACACCTTCTGCAATCACCATCGATTATATTCTTGCAGAAAGATCCCGTGAATATTACGGAGAATTCTACAGATGGTATGATCTGGTGCGTACTCAGAAGTGGGGAGATTATGCCGCCAGTTATCAGATCGGAGGAGCTTCTTATGGAGATCACAATCCGCAGACGGTTACAAGAACGATAAAACCTTTTCATTATCTGAGACCAATTCCTCAGAATCAGATTGATGCTATGGAAGTATCTGCAGATATTAAGGCAAAATACCAGAACCCCGGATACAACTAATTTCATTCTTCATTCATATCAGTAACAGAGTAGGTGTGAAAGCACCTGCTTTGTTTAACTGAATTAAATTTTAAAAAATATGGAAAAAACCTGGCGTTGGTTTGGCAAAAAAGACAAAATAGAACTCAGCACGCTTCGTCAAATAGGAGTAGAAGGAATTGTTTCTGCTCTGCATGATATCCCAAACGGAGAAATCTGGAATCTGGAGGCTATTAATGATTATAAAAACTATATAGAAAGCCACGGACTTCGCTGGTCTGTTGTGGAAAGTCTTCCCGTAAGCGAAGCGATCAAATACGGAGGTGAAGACCGTGACTCTTTAATAGAAAATTATATCACAAGCCTTGAAAATCTGGGTAAAGCAGGCATTACAACAGTTTGTTACAACTTTATGCCTGTTCTAGACTGGGCAAGAACCGATCTCTTTCATGAATGGGAAGACGGTTCATCATCACTTTATTTTGACAAAGCCAAGTTCGCATACTTCGAAATTCATATTCTCAAAAGAGAAGGAGCAGAAAATGATTATAACCCACAGATCCTTCAAAAGGTAGAAGAATTAAAAAATACCTTAACAGAAAAAGATAACAATGCTCTGATAGACTCTGTCATTGTAAAAACACAGGGATTCGTTAACGGAAACATCAAAGAAGGAGATGATAATCCGGTAGCTATTTTCAAAAATTTACTGGCATTGTATGATGGTATAGATAAAAACCAGCTTCGCCAGAACATGAAATATTTCCTTGAAAAAATAATGCCTGTCTGTGAAAAATGGAATATTCAGATGTGTGTACATCCTGATGATCCGCCATTTTCATTACTGGGCTTACCAAGGATAGTAACCAATGAAGAAGATATTGACTGGCTTCTGAAAGCTGTTGATAATCCTCACAACGGATTGACCTTCTGTGCAGGTTCTTTAAGTGCCAACCTTCAGAATGATGTTCCGGAACTGGCTCAGAAATTTGCCCACCGGACTAAATTCGTTCACCTGAGAAGTACAAATGTCTTTGAAAACGGGGATTTCATCGAAGCTCATCATTTGGGAGGAAGAGGAAAGCTCATAGAAGTAATCCGTGTATTCGAAAAAGAAAATCCAGATCTGCCCATGAGAATTGATCACGGAAGACTTTTAACAGAAGATATTGATAAAGGATATAACCCCGGTTATTCATTTTTAGGACGAATGCTGGCATTGGGACAGATAGAAGGAGTAATGGCAGCAGTTCAGTCGGAATTACAGAAAAATTAATCTGCGTTTGTAATAAATAGTAAAAAGTAAAATGAAAGACCTGTTTAGTATTAGGAACAAAGTGGCAGTTATCACAGGGGCTTCAGGCGTTTTGGGAGGTAGTCTTGCTAAAAGTTTTATCGATGCCGGAGCAAAAGTTATCGCATTGGGAAGAAACCAGGAAACACTGAACGCCCGTGTAAAAGAGCTTACAGACTTGGGAGGAGAGGCACTCGCTGTAGAAGCCAATGTGATGGATATTGAAAGCCTTGAAGCCGCCTCAGAAAAAATAAAAGAAAAATATGGCAGGATTGATATTTTGCTCAATATAGCCGGCGGAAATATTCCCACAGCTACCTTATCTCCTGAACAATCATTTTTTGATATGGACATCAAAGGATGGAATGACGTTACTGATCTCAATATCAACGGAACTGTTTATCCAAGTTATGTTTTCGGAAAAGTAATAGCAGAGCAGGGAAACGGAAGCATTATTAATATTTCTTCTATGGCTGCTTACTCAGCTATTACAAGAGTCGCCGGATACTCTGCAGCTAAATCTGCAATTACCAACTTCACACAATGGCTTGCATCTGATCTGGCATTGAAATTCGGAGATAAAATACGTGTTAATGCAGTGGCGCCGGGATTTTTTATTGGTGATCAGAACCGGGCCATTCTCCTGAACCCTGATGGAAGTTTAACCGAGAGAAGCAAAAAAGTAATCGCCAAAACACCCATGCAGAGATTTGGAGAAGTAGAAGAACTGAATGGTGTTATACAGTTTCTATGTTCAGATGCCGCAAGTTTCATCACAGGAGCACTGATTCCTGTTGACGGAGGTTTCAGTGCATTCAGCGGAGTATAAAAAAACTAATTTCTTCATATCCAATGAACAGGACCTTAATGGTTTCATGTAAGGTCCTGTTTTTTAAATGTTGACTTTCTTAAAGTCTGAATACCTAAAGAGAATTAAAATTCTGAATTGTAAAAGTAAATAATGAGTAATTCCATTAAAAATAAAGAAGTTTTCGGAGAATCGTTTTTGCTGGAATCAGCAAAGGCAGAGAATCTGTATTTTGGCTATGCTAAAGATATGCCGATTATCGATTATCACAATCACCTTGAACCGGACGTTATTTCTGCCAATCAGAATTTCCGCTCTCCAACGGCTATTTGGCTGGACGGAGACCATTACAAATGGAGGGCTATGAGAAATTTTGGAGTTCATGAACAGTTTATTTCAGGGCAGGATTCAGACCAGGAAAAGTTTATGAAATGGGCAGAAGTCGTGCCTTATACACTTCGTAACCCATTATTTCACTGGACCCACTTGGAATTAAAAAATCCTTTTGGAATCAGCGAATATTTATCGCCAAAAAATGCAAATGCAGTGTATCATCAGATGAATGAAAGTCTGCAGACCTCTGGTTTTCTGCCACAATCCATTCTTCAGAATTTTAAGGTGGAGGCTTTATGTACCACAGATGATCCTGCTGATGATCTCGTTCATCATAAAGCTTTAAAAGAGAGTGGCTTTAAAACGGCTGTTCTTCCGGCTTTCCGCCCTGATTCCTATATTAATATGATTAACCCTGAACAGTATATTTCAGGAATTAAAAAGCTTGAAAAAGTCTGCGGATTTCCAATTACATCAGCTTATGATCTGTTGAATGCACTCCAGTCCAGAATCAATTATTTTGTGGAAGCAGGGGCAAAAGTAGCCGATCATGGCTTTGAATATTTCCCGGATACTACGAAATGGAATCATAGCCTTGAAAAAGAATTTTCTGAATTCCTTAAGGGGAATCTCTCATCATTTTCCGATCCCGAAGCCTTGTGCGGTTATATGCTGAAAGAGCTTTGCAAAATGTACGCAGAAAAAGATTGGGTGCAGCAATTTCATGTAGGGGCAACCCGAAACAACAATTCAGAAATGTTCAGAAAAATGGGTGCCAATGCAGGTTATGATGCTATTGGAGAACAATATCATGCACAGAGACTGAGCATTCTGCTTGATGAACTCAACACAGAAGGAAAACTGACCAAAACCATTATCTACAATTTAAACCCGGCATTTAACGAAGTTCTGGCAGCTCTTGCCGGAAATTTCAACGAAGGAGGAATCAGATCTAAGGTACAGTTTGGGGCAGCCTGGTGGTTCCTGGATCAGCTTGACGGAATGACAAAACAGATGAATACGCTTTCAAATATTGGATTAATCAGCACTTTTATCGGTATGCTTACCGATTCCCGAAGTCTGTTGTCGTTCTCAAGACACGATTATTTCAGAAGGCTCTTATGCAATCTGTTCGGAAATGAGATGGAAAGAGGTCTCCTTCCCGATGATGAAAAATGGGTTGGAAAGATCATTCAGGATATCTGTTATCACAATACAAAAAATTATTTTGAAATCTAATACCATGCAGGATTTGTCTAAGATATTATGTTTCGGAGAACTGCTTCTCCACTTTGCTCCGGATTCCGAAGGAAACTGGCTCAATGAGCAGTCTCTGAAAATCTATGTGGGCGGAGCTGAATACAATGTAGCGGCAGCACTTTCCCAGTGGGAAAATTCTGTGAAATTGTTAACAGCTTTACCTGAGAATTTTGTTGGAAACCAATTAGAATTTCAACTTAAAAATAAAGGAATAGAAGTTCTGGCAGGAAAAACTCAAGGGAGAATAGGAACATTTTATCTTTCTTCCGATGGAGATATGCAGAATGCTTCGGTGGTTTACGATCGCTTTCCGTCTGTTTTTACCCAATCGGATTTTGAAGCATTCAGTGATGAGGAAATATTTTCAGATGTAAAATGGCTGCATATCAGCACCATCACACCGGCTTTGAGTGATCATGCATTTCGCAAATGTTTACATATCATGAAAGAAGCCAGGGCAAAAAATATTACTGTTTCTCTCGACTTGAATTACAGAGCGTTACTCTGGCAAAATCAGAGTCCTCATACAATTAAAGAGCTGATGCCTTTTGTAAACGTTCTCATGGGAAATATCTGGTCTGTTGAGCAGTTCCTGAATATTCCCATTGAATATGAGCTTAACGGAAATTTTGATGATGAAAATCTTCTGAAACAGGCTGGAAAAACAGCTTTGGAAATCCGGAAACAATTTCCAAATGTAGAAAGTATTGCCAATACGTTCCGCTTTACAAATGGAGAACAGGTGAATTACTTTGCCACCTTATTTGCTGGTGAACAGCTTTTGATTTCAGAAAAATATAATGCAGACAAAATTGAAGAAAGAGTAGGAAGTGGTGATTCTTTCATGGCCGCTTTGGTTCATGGAATTTTAAAAGGAAATCCTGATCAGCAGATCCTTGAGGATGCCGCAAAAGTTGCTTTTAAAAAGCTTTTTGTAAAGGGAGATACCATTGATGAAAGCATTAATATCGAAAAATTATGAATGAAATAATACAGAAAATAAAAGACCATAAAATAGTTCCATTATTTTATAACGAATCGTTTGAAGTCTCAAAAAATATCATAAAAGCTTTATACGAAGCAGGAATCCGTGTAATAGAATACACCAACCGCGGTCATCAGGCATTGGAAAATTTTACAGAGCTGAAAGCAATTTCCCATACAGAATTTCCCGGTCTTTTGTTAGGAATTGGAACGGTAAAAAACATAGAGGAAATGGATGATTTTGCCAATGCAAAGGCAGATTTTATCATTACACCGGTTATCAGTGAAGCATTGGTGAAATATTCTTTCGAAAGAAATATCCTGCTGATTCCGGGCTGCTTTACCCCTTCTGATATCAATATCGCGTATCAGAACGGTTTAAGACTGGTTAAAATATTTCCGGCAGACGCTTTAGGAAAGAATTACATCAAATCTGTGAAACCTGTTTTTCCGGGAATGAATTTTATGCCAACCGGAGGAATCCATGCTGATTATAAAGATATCACGGAATGGCTCAATGGTGGTGCCATAGCAGTAGGACTGGGCAGTTCGCTCATCGGAAAAGATTTTAATGAAGAAGAACTGACTCTGAAAACAAAGGATTTATTACAACAACTTAATCATAACTAAATGCAGACCCCTCACAACCGAAATATAAGATGGTGGATGCTGTCTCTCGTTTTTCTCGCCACTACGATCAATTATCTTGACCGTCAGGTAATGGGTTTGCTGAAACCTGTTCTGGAAAAAGAATTCAGCTGGGATGAAAAAGATTACAGCTATATTGTAATGGCATTTACCACTACTTATGCTATCGGATACATGGCCATGGGAAGGTTTATAGACAAGGTGGGAACAAAAATCGGGTATGCTGTTTCCCTTATTGTATGGAGCTTTGCCTCTATAGGACATGGGTTTGTCAAAAGTACAGTAGGATTTATCATAGCGAGAAGTACGTTGGGAATCAGTGAAGCCGGAAACTTTCCTGCCGCCATCAAATCTGTGGCTGAATGGTTCCCAAAAAAGGAAAGGGCATTGGCAACAGGGATTTTCAACTCGGGAGCAACTGTAGGAGCTATTTTAGCACCGCTGCTGGTTCCTTTCATTCTCGGGCATTACGGCTGGAGGCAGACTTTTGTGTGGATTGGTGCTTTGGGTATGGTTTGGATTATCCTTTGGTGGAAATTCTATGCCGTACCGGAAAAAACAAAAAACCTCAGCAAAGAAGAACTTCAATACATAAAAAGTGATCAGGCTGAAAAAACAGAGGAGAAAACCAAAATTCCTTTATCGGAATTACTCAAATATAAAGTAACATGGTCATTTGCTATTGGTAAAATATTAACTGATCCTATCTGGTATTTCTTCATGTTCTGGCTTCCGGCGTATTTCTCGGATGTGTTCAAAATGGATTTAACAAAACCATCCCTTCCGTTGATTATTATTTACAGCGGAACCACGATCGGAAGTATCGGCGGAGGATATCTCTCATCATTTCTGATCAAAAAAGGCTGGGCAATCGGAAGAGCAAGAAGTTTTACGATGTTACTGTTTGCTTTGATGGTTGTTCCGGTCATGTTCTCAAAATATGTAGATAATATGTGGCTGATTACCCTGATTATAGCTCTTGCTACGGCTGCGCATCAGGGCTGGGGAGCCAATCTTATGACTACGGTCGGGGATCACCTGCCTAATCATTATGTAAGCTCTGTGATAGGGTTTGGAGGTATGCTCGGCTCAGCAGCAGGAATTATTTTTCCTCTTTTTATCGGAATCGTTCTCGATACCTTTAAAAAATCAGGAAATATCAACGGAGGCTATAATATCATATTTTTCATAGCTGGAATATCCTACATTACAGCCTGGGGATTGATTAAAATCATCAACCGCAGGAAAACCGTTTAGAATAGAATTAAGCTTAAAAATTGCAAAATATTAAAAACTATAAAAAAGAATAACAATGAAACAGAATATAATGGATTTAACTTTTTTCAGGAATAAAACTCATGTCCTTGCGGCAGCGGCTTTACTTTCAGTGACTACTATTTCTGCCCAAACATTCTCCGACTTTACTTACCACGGAAATGATAAAATATATAATGACAACCCTCTCAAGCCGGATGAGTTCTACTCGCCGATCCTTCAGGGATGTTATCCCGATCCCAGCATTACCAGAAAAGAGGAAGACTATTATCTCGTTAACTCCTCATTTTCAATGTTCCCGGGCGTCCCGATTTTTACTTCTAAAGATCTGGTGAACTGGAAACAGGTAGGGCACGTCCTGGACAGACCTTCACAGCTTAAAGTTGAAAAATCAGGTGTTTCGCACGGAATTTATGCGCCGGACATCAAATACAACAGGCACAACGACACTTTTTATATGATCACTACCCAGTTTGCGGGAGGTATTGGAAATATGGTCGTAAAAACAAAAGATCCGTCAAAAGGATGGAGCGAAGTTCAGAAACTGAATTTTGACGGTATTGATCCGGCTATTTTCTTTGATGATGATGGAAAAGCATATATCGTTCACAACGATGCTCCACCACAAGGTACCGAGCAGTACAACGGCCACCGCGTCATTAAAATCTGGGAATATGATCTCGAAAAAGACCAGGTCGTGCCTGGTTCGGATAAAATTATTGTCAACGGTGGAGTTGATCTTTCCCAAAAACCGATCTGGATTGAAGGCCCTCATATTTACAAAAAGAACGGTAAATATTACCTGATGTGTGCAGAAGGAGGAACTGGAGGGAATCACAGCGAAGTTATTTTTATGTCTGATTCTCCAAAAGGACCTTATGTTCCGGCGGGTAATAACCCGATTCTGACACAGCGTTATTTCCCAAAAGACAGAAAAGAAAAGGTAGACTGGGCGGGCCATGCAGATTTGGTGAAAACACCAAATGGCCAATATTACGGAGTATTTCTGGCGATACGTCCCAACGAGAAAAACCGTGTTAACAAAGGCCGTGAAACGTTCATTCTTCCGGTTGACTGGAGCGGAACCTATCCTGTTTTCCAAAACGGGCTGGTTCCGATGAAACCAAAACTGAAATTGCCTGAAGGAGCTCAGAATCACAACGGACAAAACGGATTTTTTCCCAACGGAAACTTTACCTATGCCGATAAGCTGACAGATAAAAATCTTGATTACCGATGGATTGCCATGCGCGGACCTCGTGAAAGCTTCATCAATATTACCAAAAACGGTGTGAAAGTAAATCCTTTTGCAACCAATATCAAAGCATTGGCCCCGGTTTCAGCACTGTTCCACAGATTACAGCATGAATCTTTTGAAACCTCTGTAACCCTTGATTTTAAGCCTAAATCAGAAAAAGAGCTGGCGGGAATTACCTGTTATCAAAGTGAAAAATTCAATTATGTTTTCGGAATCACAAAAAAGGATAAAGATTTCTACATCGTATTGGAAAGAACCGAAAAAGGAGAATCAAAGTTAATTGCAAGCGAGAAAATTTCATTATCCAAACCGGTTAAACTGCAGGTGGTGGCTGATAAGGATGAAAATAGCTTTAATTATTCTGTGGATGGTAAGAGCTACAAAAATCTAGGAGGACCGGTTTCAGGGGATATTCTTTCTACTGATGTGGCGGGAGGTTTTACAGGAAGCCTTATTGGCCTGTACAGTACCTCTTCCAATGATATCGTACCGGAATAGTAGGAAAGACCTTTGTCATTATGAATATGGGAGGTCTGACAACATAGAAAAAACATTCATTTGTTGCATAAATGTTTTAATTAAAAAAACTAAGATTAAAAACCAAACATCACAGTACATTTTGAAAATCAAAAAATCTTATATAGTTTCTTTATTGGGGTTTATCGGGCTGAATCTTCTTTCAGCCCAGGTAAATCCTTCTGGAAAACAGAGTACAGCGTTTACTAATCCTATCATATGGGCTGATGCACCGGATTTATCCATTACCAGAAACGGAAATGATTTTTACCTGATCAGTACCACAATGCATCTGATGCCGGGAGCACCGGTGATGCACTCCAGGGATCTGGTACATTGGGAAATGTCAGGTTATGTTTTTGATACTTTAAATGATAATTCAAAATATAATCTATTGAATGGAACGGTTTACGGGAGAGGCCAATGGGCTTCTTCAATCCGCTACCATAAAGGAAAATACTATGTTTTATTTTCTCCGAATGATGAACCTTTCAAATCTTATTTCTATGTGACGGATAATCCTGAAAAAGGAAACTGGAAGCTCATCACCAGAACACGGCATTTTCATGATGCTTCTCTGTTTTTTGATGATGATGACAAAGTATATGTTTTCACTTCCAACAAAGTTTTTGAACTGAGTCCTGATTTTAAAGAGGTCATAGGAAATCCGGATGGAACTGAAGTGTTTCAGAAAGATGCTTCGGAAACCGGACTTCTGGAAGGAAATCAGATCATCAAAAGAAACGGAAAATACTACATGATGATGATTTCATGGCCCAGAAACGGAAAACGCCGTCAGGTAATCTACAGAGCGGATAAAGTGGCAGGCCCTTATGAGAAAAAAGTAATTCTGGAAGACAATTTTTTAGGATTTTCCTATGCAGGTCAGGGAGCTTTAATAGATGATAAGAACGGAAACTGGTATTCTCTTATTTTCCAGGACAGAAATGGAGTAGGGCGCGTCCCGATTTTATTGCCTGTTCAATGGGAAAACGATTGGCCGGTCTTGGGAGATAACGGAAAAGTTCCTCTGAAAGGTGAAGTTCCTCTTCCGCCATTCAAAGCAAAAAATCATTTGGTGGAAAGTGATGAGTTTTCTGACAAAAAAATGAAGATCCAGTGGCAGTGGAATCATAATCCGGTGAATGAAGCATGGTCTTTATCCGAAAGAAAAGGATTTCTCAGACTGAAAACGAGCAGAGTCGTAGACAATCTGTACGCGGCACCCAATACTTTAACCCAGAGAATGGAAGGTCCGACTTCTTCAGCGGTTGTCGCGATGGATCTTAAAGGAATGAAAGATGGAGATGTTGCGGGTTTCAGCGCTTTCAACGGTGATTCCGGTATCTTGTCAATAATGAAGGAGGGTAATGAAAAATTTATCGTTTTTTCAACCAATGAAGTGAGCCTGGATAGTAAAACAAAAGCCATTACGGAGGTTAAAAAAGAAGAAAAAAAACGCATTCGTATCAACTCAGATAAGGTTTTCCTTCGTATTGATGCCAATTTTAACCTTGGGAAAGATCTTGCAGACTTTTATTACAGCACCGATCAGAAAAACTGGACGGAAATGGCAAAAGACTATAAAATGATTTTTGATTACCGTAGATTTTTTATGGGGTCGAAGTTTGCAATTTTTAATTATGCCACTAAAAATACCGGAGGATTCATAGATGTAGATTTTTTCAGAGTCAATGAAGCAGGAAAATAGAAATAGTAATAAAAGTCAGAAAGTCAGAGAAAAGTCTGCGGAACTATGTACATAAAATAATATGTTATTATTTTTTTATCCGAAATAATAAGTGTTAAAAATACAAATAAAAAATCATGAATAAATCAGTTGTATTAGCATTAAGTTTCATGCTGTCAGGAGTTTTTATTTCTGCGCAAGTTTTTGAGAAAAAAGTACCACAGGATTTTGATACGGAGAAAAAAGAAATTCTACACGGAAAGATTGATACCATACAATATTCTTCAGTAACGGTTGGTACTACGCGAAAAGCATTGGTGTATACTCCTCCCGGATACAAAAAAGGCACTAAGTATCCTGTTTTATATCTGCTTCATGGTATTGGGGGAGATGAAAAAGAATGGTTCAGAAACGGAAATCCCCATATTATTTTAGATAATCTGTATGCCAAAGGAAAACTTACTCCAATGATTGTTGTACTGCCTAACGGAAGGGCTATGAAAGATGACAGAGCAACAGGAGATATCATGGCAAAAGATAAAGTAGAGGCTTTTGCAACATTTGAGAAAGACCTGCTGAATGATCTGATTCCATTTATTGAAAAAAGATATCCGGTAAAAAAAGACAGAAACGACAGAGCCATTGCGGGACTTTCTATGGGTGGTGTGCAGACCCTGAATTTCGGGCTGGGAAATATTGACAGGTTCGCCTGGATAGGTGCCTTTTCCGCAGCTCCGAATACCAAAGAGCCCCAGCTTCTTCTTCCGGATCCATCCAAAGCTAAGGAATTAAAGCTTCTCTGGATTTCATGTGGAGATCAGGACAGACTGATGCCTTTCAGCAAAAGAACAAGCGACTATCTTACAGAAAATAAAATTCCTCATATTTTTTATGTAGAACCGGGCGGCCACGATTTCAAAGTCTGGAAAAATGATCTGTATCTGTTTTCACAACTTCTTTTCAAACCCATAAAGCAGGAAGATATTAATCTCATGCTGAAGTCAGAATAAAAGTTTACATCCAAATTCTCTGTTCTATGAATATCCGCAAAATACATATCAGTTGCATTGCTATAGTAGGTTTATTTTCGATGGGATTTGCTCAGAATCCTATCATTCAGACCAATTATACTGCAGATCCCGCACCGATGGTTTATAATGATAGACTGTATGTGTATACCACACACGATGAAGATGAGTCCACCTGGTTTACCATGAACGACTGGAAAGTCTATTCCACCAATGATATGGTCAACTGGACAGACCATGGGACAATTCTCTCGTATAAAGATTTTGACTGGGCAAAACGCGATGCTTGGGCCGCACAATGTATAGAAAGGAACGGGAAATTTTTTATGTATATCCCGATGTGGTCAAAAACCAATAACAAAGGCGCTATAGGGGTTGCTGTCGGCGACAGTCCGTTTGGGCCTTTCCATGATCCGCTGGGAAAACCTCTGGTTCAGAGCGAATGGGGTGATATTGATCCTACAGTTTTTGTGGATGATGAAGGCCAGGCCCATATGTACTGGGGAAATCCCAAATTGAAATATGTCAAGCTGAATGAAGATATGATTTCCTATTCCGGAAACATCATAGAAGTTCCGATGACAGAAGAATCATTTGGAAAAAGAGATGGAAAACCCAATCCGGAAAGACCAACAAAATATGAAGAAGGCCCGTGGCTGTACAAAAGAAAAAATCTGTATTATCTTTTCTGGCCGGGTGGTCCGCTTCCTGAATTCATAGGATATTCTACCAGCAAAAAAGCAGAAGGCCCTTGGAAATATGGAGGAATTATCATGCCTGCTGAAGGAAAGTCATTCACCAATCATCCCGGTGTTATTGATTTCCGGGGGAAAACCTATTTCTTTTATCACAATGGTGCGTTGCCGGGCGGAAGCGGTTTTACAAGATCGGTAAGTCTGGAAGAGCTTACTTTCAATAAAGATGGCTCTATTTCACCCTTTAAAATGACCAATGGAATTACAAAAGCTATTGCTGCAGTTAATCCCTATTCGTTCAATCAGGCAGAAATGATTGCCTGGTCAGAAAATGTAAAATCTTATCAGAATAAAGAGGCTGGTGTTTTCATCAAAGCAAAGAAAAATGGTGCTTATACCAGTGTAAAGAATGTGGATTTCCGAAAAAAAGGAGCCAGTGCTTTCTCTGCAAGGGTAGGAACTACCCATAACAGTGACGTCACAATGACCATTCATCTGGATGCTGTGAACGGACCGGTTGCCGCGACGGTAAAGGTTCCGATGACGGGTGGAGATGACCGCTGGGAAACGGTAAAAGTTCAGATTACCGAAAAGATTACCGGTGTTCATGATCTGTACTTTGTATTCAATGGCAAAGCCTCAACAGATATTATGTATTTCGATTACTGGACCTTTCTTGAAAATAATTAATTATGAGAAAAAAAGTTTTATATCTACTATTCAGTTTTTTTCTGATCAGCAAAAGTTTTGCACAGGTAGCAGAAGTTGCAAGCCCTGATGGACACCTGAAGCTTCATGTCTTTTCAGAAGATGGAAAAGCATGGTATAATGTTATCCTTCAGGAAAAAATAATGCTTGAAAAATCCCCGCTGGGCTTGGTAACCAATGAGTCCGATTTTTCAAAGAATCTGAAATTTACTGACAGCCAAAAAGACTTGGTTTCTAAGAAATACACAAATGCAAAGATCAAAAAATCTGAGATTGATTATAAGGCAAATACTTTATCGGTTAATTTCATCAATGCAGACCAACATCAAATAAACATTGAATTTCAGGTCAGCAACAACAATATTGCTTTCCGCTACAATATTCCACCCATGAAAGAACGGCTGAGTGTTGTGGTACAATCAGAAACTACAGGTTATAGATTCCCGATACAGACAACTACTTTTCTTTCACCTATGATGAAGCCAATGACAGGTTTTGCCCGTACAGCACCAAGCTACGAAAGCGGTTATAAAGCCGATGCTGAGATGGGAATGTCGTCTGATTACGGATACGTTTTCCCTGGTCTGTTCCATATCGGAAATGAAGGTTGGGTATTGCTTTCCGAGACAGGAGTGAACAGTTCGTATTGTGCTTCACACCTTGAAACCACAGCAGAAAAAAGTCTTTACAAAGTAGCTTATCCGAACATTGCTGAAAATAACGGTTTCGGAAGTATCGGAGCAGCAGTCTCACTTCCCGGAAAGACGCCGTGGAGAACAATTACAGTAGGCAGCTCCCTGAAACCCATTGTAGAAACTACCATTCCTTTTGATGTGGTAGATCCGATGTATGAGCCTTCACAGGACTATCAGTTCGGAAAATCTACATGGAGCTGGATTCTTTGGCAGGATAAAAGTATGAACTATGATGATCAGGTGAAATTCATAGACCTTGCTGCTGCGCTGAAATATCAGTTTATTCTTATGGATGCACTTTGGGATAAAAATATTGGAAAAGAACGAATGAAAAACCTTATTCAATATGCAAAATCCAGAAATGTAGGCGTGTTGCTCTGGTATAATTCCAACGGTGCGGCTAATGATGCGCCCATGGGGCCTAGAAATAAAATGAGCTCATCCATTGAACGGAAAAAAGAAATGAAATGGCTGAAAGAAGCAGGCGTAAAAGGATTGAAAGTAGATTTCTTAGGAGGAGACAAACAGGAAATCATGCGTCTTTACGAAGATATTCTGTCAGATGCCAATGATTTTGGATTAACCATTATTTTTCACGGGGCTACTGTACCTAGAGGCTGGGAAGTGATGTACCCGAATTACGCAGGAAGCGAAGCCGTTCTTGCCTCAGAAATGCTTTATTTCTCAGAAGATGTACGGAAACAGGAAGCTTTTTTTGCCACACTTCATCCTTTCATCAGAAATACAGTGGGAAGTATGGAATTCGGAGGTACTTTCCTCAATAAATATTTAACGGAATCCAACAGGGATAAAAATAAAAGACATACAACAGATGGTTTTCAGCTGGCTACAGCAGTCCTGTTTCAAAATCCTGTTCAGATGTTTGGTGTAATGCCGAATAACCTGACCGATGCTCCGGAATTTCAGCTCAGTTTTATGAAAGAAGTTCCGACACTTTGGGATGAGACAGTTTTCATAGACGGCTATCCCGGGAAATATGCTGTGGTTGCGAGAAGACATGCGGATGAATGGTATGTGGCAGGCGTAAATGCTGAGAAGCAATCCCGGAAACTGAAAATAAAACTGCCGATGTTCGCCGGGAAAAACTTGAAACTTATCAATGATGATGCAAAAGGAAATTCATCAGAGAAAGAAGTAAAAGTGAATGTAAAAGGAGATTTTACGATTGAAATTCAGTCGCAGGGTGGTTTTGTACTGAAAAATTAAAGAAGTAAACCTTATAGGTTTTTAAAACCTATAAGGTTTGAAGAGATTAAAAGAATACAGATTTTTTAAGGTTAAATAAACTGATTATGAATCATTTAAAAATACTTTTCTTATTGCGTTGTTTGGGTTTTGCCTGCAGAACCGTTTATCAGAACTGAGAAAATCTCCGACGGAGGATTTGTAGTAAGAAATTAAAGGTTGATAAAACGAAAAAACAGAAAAAATGCGCTTCAAAAACTTATACATCTTTATCATTTCGGGATTTTTGGTTTCCTGCTCTTCCTCCCAGAGTTTGGAGAAGCATTCATCCAAAGATCAGTGGCTCACTACCTGGGCAACGGCTCCCCAATTGGTGGAACCCAAAAACCTTCCGCCGGAACCGGGACTTTCGGGGAACACCATGCGTCAGATTGTGCGTGTATCTGTGGGTGGAAAAAAATTGCGGTTACGTTTTTCCAATAGGTATTCTACAGACAGCCTTGCAGTAAAAGCCGTTTCTATTGCCGTGCCTTCTGATAGCAGCAATGTAGATGCAGCTACTGTCAGATCATTAACGTTTGGGAAGAAAAACAATTTTAAAATTGCTCCCGGATCTGATATTTATTCTGATGAAGTGAACTTTAACCTGAAGCCTAATTCGTTGCTGGCTATTACAATTTCCTATGGAAAAGTAACCCAATCTGTCACCGGGCATCCGGGGTCAAGAACAACCTCTTTTATTGTTAAAGGTGAGCAGGCGAGTTCAGCAGTATTAAAAAATCCTGTAAAAACAGATCATTGGTATTCGCTTTTTAACATCGATGTAAAGACCAGTGAACCCTCACATGCGGTGGCTATTATGGGAAACTCCATTACCGACGGAAGAGGATCGGGAACCAACAGACAGAATCGTTGGCCGGATATTTTTTCGGAGCGGTTACTGGCAAATCCTTCAACCAGAAATGTAAGTGTCCTTAATTTCGGAATTGGTGGGAATTGTGTAGTGCGAGGAGGTTTGGGTCCTACAGCATTAGACCGTTTTGATTATAACATCCTCAATCAGCAGGGCGTAAAATGGTTGATCATTCTGGAAGGAGTGAATGATCTGGGAGGAACAAGAGATCCTGATGACGCCTCCAAAAGAACAGAAGAACTGATTGCCGCTTACCAGGTGATGATCGATAAGGCACATGCTAACGGAATCAAAGTGTACGGAGCAACGATTCTTCCTTTCGGAAGGTCATTCTACGACAAGCCTTTCCGTATCGAGGCCTGGAAAAAAGTAAACGACTGGATCAGAAACAGCGGGAAGTTTGATGCCGTCATAGATTTTGCAAAACAAATGCAAAGTGAAAATCCGGAAGTCATCTTAAACGATATGCACGACCATGATTTTCTTCATCCCAATGAAGCCGGTTACAAAAGAATGGGAGAATTTGTGGATCTGAACTTATTTAAAAATTAAAATCAAAAAGATATAGTATGAATTTTACAAAAAACATTTCGCTGTTTCTTACGTTGTTGTTTATATTTTTTGTAAAAGCAGCCGAACCATTTATTTCTTTTGCCAAAACAGAAAATTCGGTGGTATTGAAAGAGCGCAATTCAGGTTTGATGCTTTTTTCAGACAGTGATTCGGATAAAGGAATTCTGCGTGCTGTTGCGAATCTTCAATCTGATTTTCAAAAAGTAACCGGTGTTCAGCCTCATCTTATTTCCCAAAACCCTGGAGTGAACGGAATGATCATTATTATTGGGGAAGCAGGTAAAAGCAAAGCCATTGATGATTTAATCAGGCAAAAAAAGCTGGATGGAAAAATATTAACAGGGAAAAGAGAAAAATATATCATTCAGAATGTCAGTAATCCTTTTCCGGGAGTTTCTGAAGCCATCGTGATTGCAGGAAGTGATAAAAGGGGAACGATTTATGGAATTTATGAAATGTCCCAGCAGATAGGTGTTTCACCATGGTATTATTGGGCAGATGTTCCGGTTCCGGCAAAAGAAAATTTATATTTCAAAAAAGGAATGTATACCGATGGTGAGCCTGCTGTAGAATACCGTGGTATTTTCCTTAATGACGAGGAACCTTCGCTTGGAGGATGGGCCAGAGCAACATTTGGCGGAGTAAACAGTAAATTCTACGAAAAAGTTTTTGAGCTGATCCTGCGTCTTAAAGGAAACTATATCTGGCCGGCAATGTGGGGAAAAGCTTTTTATGACGATGATGCTCTGAGCGGGCCGTTAGCGAATGAAATGGGTATTGTCATGGGAACTTCTCACCATGAACCTATGGCTTTGGCACAGACCGACTGGCACAGGTATATCAAAAAAAATAATCTGCTGAATGTCTGGGATTACTCTAAAAATGCTGAAGTTTTACAGAAATTCTGGAAATCCGGAATAGAAAGAAGCAAAAACTGGGAAAAGCTCGTTACAGTAGGAATGCGGGGTGATGGTGATGAAGCAATGGGAGAGGGAACCAATATTTCTCTGCTGGAGAAAATCGTAAAAGACCAGCGTAAAATCATTGCTGATGTTACGGGGAAAAAGGCTGAGAAAACGCCCCAGGTCTGGGCATTGTATAAAGAAGTTCAGGACTACTATGATAAAGGAATGAGGGTTCCGGATGATGTGATCCTGCTGTTCTGTGATGATAACTGGGGAAATGTAAGAAAGCTTCCGGACCTTTCAAAACCTTTGCATAAAGGAGGCTATGGAATCTATTACCACTTTGATTATGTAGGCGGCCCGAGAAACTCCAAATGGATTAACATCAGTCCCATCCAGAGAGTCTGGGAACAGATGAATCTTTCCTATGAACATAAAGTAGATAAGCTTTGGGTAGTGAATGTTGGAGATTTAAAACCTATGGAGTTTCCGATCAGTTTTTTCCTGGAAATGGCTTGGAATCCAAAGCAGTTTAACACTAAAAATCTTTTCGAGTATACCGAAAAATGGGTTGCCCAGCAGTTTGGAGATAAACACGCAAGAGAAATTGCAGGGATGATTAATCTGTATGCCAAATACAACAGAAGAGTAACGCCTGAAACCCTTGACAGTAAAACGTACAGCCTTCAGAATTACAATGAATTTGAAACGGTTTTAAATGATTACAGAGAATTGGCCATAGAAGCTTTACGGTTAAAAGAACAGATTCCTGCCGAATATCAGGATGCTTATTATCAGTTGGTTCTGTACCCGATTGATGCATGCAGTAATTTGTATGAAATGTACTATGCCGTAGCAAAAAACAGGAAACTGGCAGCTCAATATGACTTAAAAGCAAATTATTACGCAGATAAGGTAAAAGAGTGTTTTGAGAGAAATGCTTATCTGGATCATAAATACAATAATGTGATTGCCGGTGGGAAGTGGCAGCACATGATGGACCAGATGAGAATAGGATACAAAACATGGGCAGACGGAAAGGAAAACATAATGCCTGAAGTTACCTATGTTTACAATGATAATGCTTCGAAAGAAAAAATATTTCAGGAGAAAAACGGCTATGTTTCCATTGAAGCAGAAAATTTTGCAAGAATGAGCAATTCTGACCGAATCCATTGGGAAGTGATTCCTGATTTCGGAAAAACAAAGTCGGGAGTGACAACATTTCCGCAGAATGCATATCCTAAAAGCGATGAAAATATCTGGCTGGAATATGATATCAATTTTGAATCAAAAGGGGAGTTTGAAGTCCAATTATTATTAGCTCCGACTTTAAATTTTAATCATAATAAAGGACTCCGCTACGAAATTTCTTTTGACAACGAAACTCCGCAAATTGTCAACTTCAATGGCCATTACAAAGGGGAATTGGGAAAATGGCAGTCCGAACATATTATTAAATCCGTAACAAAGCATTTGATTCAAAAGGCAGGAAAATATACTTTACGCTTCAGAGTGCTTGAACCTGGCATTGTCCTGGAAAAAATACTGATCAATACCGGAGGTTTAAAACCTTCTTATCTGGGCGCTCCCGAAAGTGAAATGTTAACTAAATAACAATATTAATAAGAAACAACACTTTAATTATGAATCAGTAATCTTAATTCACATTCCAATCTAAAATACAGTTCCCTGACAGAGAATGAAGAAAAAGAACAGCGGATGATTTTGTAAGCAACTTTATTTAACAGATCGCTGCCTGATATAATTCGGGGTATTTTCCTGATGGTTTTTGAAAATTAACTGTCTTGAGGGGGATTCTATTGCCTTTATTTCAATTGTTTACACACAAAATCACGAATATTTAAACCAAAACATTATGAAAAAAATTTTAAGTCTTGTTACCATTCATTCTATAGCTCTGTTTTGCAGTCTGATGCTGCAAGGCCAGCTTACTACAGTGAAAATTGATAAGAATACTGCTTATCAGAAAATCAGAGGATTCGGAGGATTTGTCTGCAGCCCTCAGTTTGCTTACAACCATATGTCTACAGCAGAAATTCAGAATCTCTGGGGGGCTTCCAGTGAAGGCGGATACAATATCATGAGGCTGTATATTCCCGAAAACAGTAGCAACTGGAGCTCCGTATTGGCTACAGCACAGCTTGCCAAATCAATGGGGCTTACCATTTTTGCTTCGCCATGGACAATGCCTGCAGCCTGGAAAACCAACAACCATGTAAATGCAGTGTACACCGATACCAATGGAGTACAGCAGATCGGATATTTAAAGCCGGAAAATTACCAGGATTATGCGCTTTATCTTAACAGCTTTGTTACCTATCTCCAGAACAACGGAGTAGAGCTTGATTATATCTCCATTCAAAATGAACCGGATGAAATGGCACAGTATCAGGGATGTATCTGGACTCCTGCGCAAATTACCACTTTCATCAAGAATTACGGACAGCTTATCAATTGTAAAGTGATTGCCCCGGAAAGTGTGGGATTTACGGATAATTTTGCCAGTGCTTTGCTGGATCCTTCGGCAATGGCCAATTTCGAAGTGTACGGCGGGCATCAATACGGGCTTATGCAGTCTACCTACAAACAATTCCAGAATTACAACAAAGAAATCTGGCAGACAGAATATCTGATCAACTGGAATTCTTCATCCACACAGCCGGCCCGTGATTTCAGCTGGAATACAGATGCATTTACTTTTGCAGGCAGTGTCAACAATGCATTACTGGGAAATATTAATGCATGGATCCATTACTCTGCCAAACGTTATTATGGCTTGATGGGTGACGGAACTTACGGAACTACCGTAGGCGTAATGACTAAAAGAGGCTATATCCTTTCACATTATGCCAAATATACAACTGGCAAAACAAGAATAGAAGCCAAATGGGATGACAAAACCGGAGTTTTACAGGGATCTTCCTATATTTCCCAGGATGGAAACCAGGTTGTTCTTATGGTCATCAACCCTTCTCAGAACTCCTATAGTTTAAAAGTTGATCTGCCTTTTTACACGACTTCAGGAACAAAAGTACTGACTAATACACAATCCAATATGGTGAGCACACCTATTTCTTTGAGTGCGGCAACATTCCGGCCTACTGCTGATATCAGCCCTTCCAGTGTTATGACTTTCGTTTTTAATAAAAGTGGTGACAGACCTGCTTCTCTCATGACAGGCGGAGATATTCATTATAATAAAATTGAAACACAAACTCCTACCAGTGCAGCTTTTGGTACAGGATTCAATATAAGCAATACAACGGTGACGTTCTCCAATCCAAGCCCCCTTATCAGTAATAATATGACTGCGGTTAACGGATATCTTCAGCTTAATGACAGGTACAATAAACTGATCCTGCATGTAAACAGCTATACAACGGCGGGACAAAGTTACTCAGACAATACAACTTTATACTATATTAACAGTCAGGGCATAACAAAATCATATAATTATGGCAAGATTAATTTTCCACAGGGAGGAAACTTCGATATTACATTAGATATTTCAAGACAGGTGCTTACAGACGGATGCAAAGGAATTTTAGGATTGAGAAATTCCAATTACAGCTCTGTGCTTACGATTAATCTGGGAGATGTTTATTTCAATGTGGGTAATGAAATTGCTTCTAAATTTGGAGGGACCTATTCCGCAAGCGACAGCTATCTGATGGATGCGCTGGAAAATGGCTACTACACTTCTGTAGACTTCAGAAATGCAGCAGGAATTACTTCCTCCAATAACTGGCAGCCTATGAGTGCTAACACTAATAGCATTTATTATGTGAATTCAAACGTAAGTTCATCTGCCAATAATGTGATTTCAGGTACAGCTTGTTCAAATCTTGTCCTTTCCGGCCAGGGTATGGATTTTCAGGTGCCGTTTAACTTCACAGCCAATACAGCTTCTTACAGCCGTACCTTTAATGGTTATGACGTGCTGATCTTGCCATTCCAGGCTAATATACCTTCCGGAGTTACTGCTTATCTGATGTCTCCGGATGCAAGTAATATCAACTGTACTGCAATTTCAAATGGAATCATTCCTGCAAATACTCCGGTAATCATTAATGCTACAGGAAATATTACTTTCAACGGTTCAGGAAATGTTTCCACGCCCAAAGCAATCACGGTCAATCAGATGAACGGTGTCTATCAGAGCATCAAGGTTCCGGCCAATGCCTATGTTTTAAAAACAGAAAACGGAGTAACAGGCTTCTATAAAGTAACTGCAGGAAGTGAACCTGCAATAGGATCTTTCAAAGCCTATCTTACAGAAGAGAATGCCTATTCAGCCAACGTTCTTCCTTTAAATTTTGGATCGTTAAGTGCCAGGAATCTTCCTGCTGAAGCCAAAAAAGAGAGTGTGAAAATATATCCTAATCCGGTAAAAGCAGATCTTTTTATTGATTCTGATTTTTCAGAAGCTGTTGCCAATATTTTTGATGGAAAAGGAAGTGTCATCAGATCCGGATTGAAAATAAATTCAGGAAAAAACAATATTAATATTGCAGATTTCCCGGCTGGTATTTACTTTATTGAGGTTACTCAAAAAAATAATGTAGTGGTGAAACAAAAATTTGTCAAAGAGTAAATTGTATCCAAAGCCATCATAAGATCAGCTTATGGTGGCTTTATCTATATTCCATTCGATGATGGATTAAAATAAAAATTGAAACAGAGAAGCATTAAAAAAATATATACAGTCATCTGTGAAAATTTGTGAAATCTGTAGTTAAAAATTATTAACCGCAAAAGTCACAAAAGCTTTTAGGACTTTATTGAAACCATAATATTTATGAAAAGAATTGTATTAACCCTATATGCAACATTGGCGGCACCTTTATTATTCGCTCAGAGCCATTATAAATACCCGTTCAGGAATCCGGATCTCCCGGTTAATGAAAGAATAGAGAACCTTCTTAATTTACTCACAACGGAAGAAAAGATAGGAATGATGATGGATAACTCCCAGGCAGTTCCGCGCCTTGAAATTCCTGCCTACGGATGGTGGAATGAAGCACTTCACGGGGTGGCAAGAGCAGGAACAGCTACTGTTTTTCCACAGGCTATCGGGATGGCGGCCACATGGGATGTTCCGGAGCATTTTAAAACTTTTGAAATGATTTCTGATGAAGCACGGGCAAAATACAACAGATCTTTTGATGAGGCCTTAAAAACAGGGCGGTACGAAGGACTTACTTTCTGGACACCCAATATCAATATTTTTCGTGACCCAAGATGGGGAAGAGGCCAGGAAACCTATGGTGAAGACCCTTATCTTACCTCTGTTCTGGGCGTTGCTGCAGTAAAAGGTCTGCAGGGAAACGACCCAAAATATTTTAAAACCCACGCCTGTGCCAAACATTTTGCGGTACACAGCGGACCGGAATGGAACCGTCATTCCTATAACGCAGAAATTTCTAAAAGAGATCTGTATGAGACGTATCTTCCCGCTTTCAAAGCATTGGTTCAGGAAGGGAACGTAAGAGAAGTAATGTGTGCCTACAATGCTTTTGACGGCCAGCCATGTTGTGCCAATAATACTTTGCTTACTGAAATTCTCCGTGGAAAATGGAAGTATGACGGAATGGTGGTCTCAGACTGCTGGGCACTGGCTGATTTTTTTCAGAAAAAATACCATGGCACTCATCCTGACGAAAAAACAACCGCAGCAGATGCCCTGAAACATTCTACGGATCTGGAATGCGGAGATACCTATAACAATCTGAATAAATCTCTTGCAAGCGGACTGATTACCGAAAAGGATATTGATGAGTCGATGCGCCGAATCCTGAAAGGCTGGTTTGAGCTGGGAATGCTTGATCCGAAATCGTCTGTTCACTGGAACAAAATTCCTTATTCTGTAGTCGATTCTGAAGAACATAAAAAGCAGGCACTGAAAATGGCACAAAAGTCAATTGTGCTGATGAAAAACGAAAAGAATATTCTGCCTCTCAGCAGAAGTATTAAAAAAATTGCCGTTGTAGGACCAAATGCCAATGACGGATTGATGCAGTTAGGAAACTATAACGGAACCCCTTCTTCAATTGTCACGATTTTAGACGGAATCAAAACCAAATTTCCAAATGCTGAAATTATCTACGAAAAAGGAAGTGAAGTAACAGATCCTTCGTCCAGAACCTCACTCTATCAGAATTTCATCAGTCAGAAAAACGGCGCGAAAGGAATGAAAGTAGCGTTTTTTAATAACAATGAATTCAAAGGCCAGCCGGCAAACATTTCCGTAAATTCCACCGCCATCAGCTACAACAGCTTTGGAGGAACCCAGCTTGCGCCCAATGTAGGAAGAGAAAATACCTCAGCTATCATTTCAGGGGTTTTCAAAAGTACCTATACAGGAGAGGTTGTGTTTTCTGCTTCCACTTCTGATATTTATACTCTTTTTGTGGACGGGAAAGAAATCGCAACAAGAAAAGGCCCTGATGCAAGACATCCTTCGGAGTTTCCTGTAAAAATGGAAAAAGGAAAAGAATACCAGATAGAACTGCGTCATACACAAAAAGGAAAATATGTAAGCATCAGTTTTGAAGTGTATAGAAAAGACCCTGTTAATTTTGCTTCGGTGAGGGAAAAGGTGAAAAATGCAGACGTCATTGTCTTTGCAGGCGGACTTTCTCCAAGTCTGGAAGGTGAAGAGATGATGGTGAATGCAGAAGGCTTCAGAGGAGGTGACAAAACTTCGATAGCCCTTCCTAAAGTCCAGCGGGACCTGTTGGCGGAGCTTAGAAAAACCGGAAAACCTGTTGTTTTTGTTCTTTGTACCGGAAGCGCTCTGGGATTGGAACAGGATGAGAAAAATTATGATGCCCTGTTGAACGCCTGGTATGGCGGACAGTCCGGAGGAACGGCTGTAGCAGATGTTTTGGCAGGAGATTATAACCCTTCCGGAAAATTACCCATTACCTTTTACAAAAACCTTGCACAGCTGGATAACGCTCTTTCAAAGACAAGCAAGCACGAAGGATTTGAAAATTATGATATGCAGGGAAGAACGTACCGTTATATGACGGAAAAGCCTCTTTATCCGTTCGGGCATGGTTTGAGCTATTCAAAATTTGCTTACGGAGATTCAAAACTGAGCAAAAATACAATCAGTACCAATGAAAATGTGATGATCACAATTCCGGTCACCAATATTTCAGATAGAGACGGCGAAGAAGTAGTGCAGGTATATATCAAAAGAAATAATAATTCCCAGGCCCCGGTAAAAACGTTAAGAGCCTTTGAAAGAGCTTTAATCAAATTTAAAGAAACAAAAAATATTCAGCTAATCCTTTCCAAAGACTCATTTGCGTTCTACGATGCAAAAGCAGATGATCTGGTTTCAAAACCCGGTGACTATACCATTTTTTATGGTGGAACTTCTGATGATACGGGGTTAAAAAGTATTCCGTTAAAAGTAAAATAAAATTGATTCAGGACAAATTGAGACATGCTTTAGCTTCAAAATATACGATCTATGACAACAAAAAATAAAATATTCTCAATCGCGATTTCTCTGAGTGCTGCTTTTTTTTCGGCTCAGAGTAATACGATCCGTACTTATAACCTGGATCTGAAAGAAACTCCTGCACCTGTTAAAATACAACCCACCATGTATGGGATTTTCTTTGAAGACATCAATTTTGCAGCAGATGGCGGATTGTATGCGGAACTGATTAAAAACCGGAGCTTTGAATTTGACGAACCATTTACAGGCTGGAAACAGCCTAACACAAAAACACTTTCTCCTAATCTGGATTCCGGGTTTCTGACCATTTATTCTGACCCTTCCAAGACCAATAAAAATTACGCACGAATTACCGTTTTCAATGATAAAAATTACATTCTGGAAAATGAAGGATTCAGGGGAATAGGGCTTCATCAGGGAGAACAATATGATTTCAGTTTTGACCTGGAGAATGTTTCAGGAAATATTGCTGCGGTAAATGCAAGTCTTGTTGATGAAAATGGAAAGGAAATTTCTTCAGTTTCCACGCTCATAAAAGGAAAGGGATGGCAGAAATATACAGCCGTTTTTAAATCACCACAAACTGTAGAAAAAGCAAAACTGCGAATTACATTTACCGGAAACGGCATCGTGAACATGGATATGATCTCCCTCTTCCCTCAAG
Source organism: Chryseobacterium sp. MA9 (assembly GCF_024399315.1). NCBI lineage: Bacteria > Pseudomonadati > Bacteroidota > Flavobacteriia > Flavobacteriales > Weeksellaceae > Chryseobacterium > Chryseobacterium sp. MA9. The sequence goes on from NZ_CP075170.1 coordinate 787,982, forward strand.
ATACCTGGAAAGGCAGAAAAGGAGGCTTACGAAAAGATCTCGTTCAGAAACTATATGATTTGCAGCCCGGATTTTTGAGGTTTCCGGGTGGCTGTATTGTAGAAGGTAGAACTTTGGCAGAACGCTATCAGTGGAAAAAAACAATAGGAAATGTGGCAGACCGTAAATATCTTATCAATAAATGGAGTACAGGATTTCCGCATCGTCTTACACCGGATTACGGACAGTCTTTCGGGCTGGGATTTTATGAATATTTCCAGCTTTCCGAAGATCTGGGTGCAGAACCGGTTCCTATTCTGAGTTGTGGTATGGCATGCCAGTTCAACACAGCAGAACTGGTCAAAATGGAAGACCTCGATCCTTATGTTCAGGATGCTTTGGATCTGATTGAATTTGCCAACGGAGATTCCGGAACAAAATGGGGGAGAATCCGTACTGAAATGGGGCATCCAAAGCCTTTTAATTTAAAATTTATCGGAGTGGGAAATGAACAGTGGGGAGCAGATTATATCGAACGCTATAAAGTATTTGAAAAAGCCATTCATGCAAAATATCCTGACATTAAGATCATCTCCGGAAGCGGACCGTCACCCGATGGCGAGTTCTTCGAATATGGCTGGAAAGAACTGAAGCAGCTTAATGCGCAGATTGTAGATGAGCATTATTACAATTCTCCCGAATGGTTTATGAAAAATGCAGGCAGATATGATCACTATGACCGTTCCGGACCAAAAGTGTTCGCCGGAGAATACGCTGCCCAATCAGTAGGAGTGGTAAAACCTGATAATAAAAATAACTGGCTGACAGCCCTTTCAGAAGCCGCTTTCATGACCGGACTTGAAAGAAATGCAGATGTGGTCTATATGACTTCCTACGCACCGCTTTTTGCCCATGTTGATGGCTGGCAGTGGACGCCCGATCTCATCTGGTTCAATAATTTGAAATCCTACGCCACTCCCAATTATTATATTCAGAAATTATTCTCCAACAATAAAGGAACAGATTTACTGAAAATAGAAAGTAACGGAAAAGCTGTGTCCGGCCAGGAGAAGTTATATGCTACAGCAGTAAAGGATGTTAAAACTCATGAGATCATTATTAAAATGATCAATACTGATACTCAGGCAAAAATGGTAAATATCAACCCCGGAACTCTGAAAATTGGTAAAAAAGTGACCCAAATTCTTCTGTCTGCCCCACAGCTTTCCAGTGAAAATAATTTCGATGCTGAACCTGTGAAACCCAAAGAGGAGAATTCAGAAGCTAAAAAAGGTAAAATTTCAACAGAGATTCCAGCCAATTCTCTGGTTATTTTAAAGGTGAAAATAATTTAATAAACTGTTATGTAGCATGTTATAGAAAATAAGTGTGTTTTTTACATTTATTTAAAATAGAATCTTATATTTGTTTTTATCTCATCAGGAGAATTTAAAATCTCCAATAATCAAAAACGTTTCACCACCATGAAAAAATATGTTATCGGGCTGGACTATGGTACAGATTCCGTACGGGCCGTCCTTATTGATACTGAAAACGGGTCGGAAATAACTTCTTCAGTCAGTTATTACCAAAGATGGAAAGAAGGCAGATATTGCAACCCCTCAGTCAACAGTTTCAGACAGCATCCTTCAGATCATATGGAAGGCCTGGAGAAAACCATTTCAGAAGTAGTAAGAGAAAGCGGGATACCGCCGGAGCAGATTGTCAGTATTTGTATTGATACTACAGGCTCTTCACCGTTGCCTGTAACAAGTGATGGAGTAGCCTTAGCATTGGTTCCCGGATTTGAAGAGAATCCTAATGCTATGATGGTTTTATGGAAAGACCACACCGCTATCCGCGAAGCCGAAGAAATCAATACCCTTGCAAGAACCTGGGGTGGAGAAGATTATACAAAATATGAAGGCGGTATTTACTCTTCAGAATGGTTCTGGGCCAAAATACTACACATCAGCAGAGTGGATGCAGAAGTAAAAAATGCGGCTTATAGCTGGATGGAGCACTGTGATTATCTGACTTTCCTTTTATCAGATCATAAAGACCTGGCCACCTTCAAAAGAAGCCGTTGTGCAGCAGGTCACAAAGCCATGTGGCACGAGTCATGGGATGGTCTGCCTTCTGAAGAGTTTCTCAACAGGCTAGATCCTTCTCTGGGAGAGCTCAGAGGAAGGTTATACCGGGAAACGTATACTTCAGATGAAATAGCAGGATATCTGAATGAAGAATGGGCCGCTAAAACGGGTCTTACAACCCAAACCATTATTACAGTAGGAACTTTTGATGCCCATTCAGGCGCAGTAGGAGCCAGGGTGGAAGAAAATACACTGATCAGGATCATGGGAACTTCTACCTGCGATATTATGGTGGCCTCACAAGAAGCTATCGGGGATACAACAGTTAAAGGAATATGCGGACAGGTTGACGGCTCCGTAATTCCCGGACTGATAGGGCTTGAAGCAGGACAGTCCGCCTTTGGAGATGTTCTGGCATGGTATAAAGATATCCTGATGTGGCCGGTTCACCAGGTTATGATGCAATCTGAAAGTATTTCAGATGAACAGAAGACAAAGCTCTCAGATGAAATGGAGGCAGGGCTTATCAGAAAATTAACCCTTGAAGCAGAAAAAATTCCTCTTTCAGATAGTGTTCCGATTGCATTGGACTGGGTAAACGGAAGAAGAACACCGGATGCAGACCAGGAACTCAAAGCAGCGATCAGCCAGCTTTCTCTGGGAACAAAAGCTCCCCATATTTTCAAAGCTTTGGTTAATGCCATTTGTTTCGGAGCTAAAAAGATCGTTGACCGTTTTGAAGAGGAAGGGGTGAAAATCAATAAAGTGATCGGAATCGGAGGAGTAGCAAGGAAATCGCCGTTTATCATGCAGACGCTGGCTAATGTTCTGGATATGCCAATTGCGGTAGCTGCTTCAGATCAGACTCCCGCATTGGGTGCTGCTGTTTATGCTGCTGTATCAGCAGGGATTTATCCTACCGTTCAGGAAGCGAGTATGAAAATGGGTTCCGGATTTGAAGCGGAATACCAGCCGAAAGCGGAAGAAGTACAGCACTACAGAGAATTAATGCAGCAATACCAGAAGCTCGCTGATTTTGTAGAATACAATACCAAACTGAAAAACAACAGGAAAGAACTTCAGAATTTCTGATTCATCAATTTTAACTTTTTGAATGACACTTAAAATGAATACCTATAAAGAACTCCAAAGAGAATGTTATGAAGCGAATATGCAGCTGGATGCCCTGAAGCTGGTGGTCTATACTTTCGGAAATGTAAGTGCTGTAGACCGTGATAAAGGCATTTTTGCCATTAAACCAAGCGGTGTCCCTTATGACATTTTAAAGCCGGAAGATATGGTGATTTTAGACTTTGACGCCAATGTCATTGAAGGCAGGTTCAGACCCTCTTCCGATACGAAAACACATGCTTACCTGTATAAAAACTGGGAAAATATCGGTGGGATTTCGCATACTCATGCCATCTATTCCGTAGCGTGGGCACAGGCACAAATGGATATTCCTGTTTTCGGGACCACCCATGCAGACCATTTAACAACAGATATTCCCTGCGCTCCACCTATGCGGGATGAGCTGATTGAAGGAAACTACGAATACAATACAGGAATCCAGATTCTGGAATGCTTTAAAGAAAAACAGCTCTCTCCGGAAGAAGTAGAAATGGTTCTTATTGGCAATCACGGTCCGTTTACCTGGGGTAAAAATGCAGAGAAAGCAGTCTACAACAGCAAAGTGCTGGAGACCATTGCCGAAATGGCTTATCTCACCAGGCAGATAAACCCTGATGCGGAACGACTGAAAGACTCACTCATCAAAAAACATTATGAACGTAAGCACGGCAAGAATGCTTATTACGGACAGGAATTTAAACACTAAACACTTCAACATAAACAACTATTAACGATCAACAAAATTATGTTAACACCTCTCAATACCAAAGAAGTCTGGTTCATCACAGGAAGTCAGCATTTATACGGACCAGAAACACTGGCGCAGGTAGCAGACCACTCACAGAAAATTGTGGCAGAACTTGAAAAATCTTCTTTCATCCCGGTAAAAATCATTGTAAAGCCAACGGTAAAAACCACCGAAGAGATATTTGAAACCATTGCAGCGGCTAACCATGCAGAAAACTGCATAGGAGTAATTACGTGGATGCATACCTTTTCACCCGCTAAAATGTGGATCAGGGGATTAAAAATTTTACAGAAACCTCTTCTGCATCTGCATACCCAATTCAACAGAGATATTCCATGGTCTACGATGGATATGGATTTTATGAATCTCAACCAGGCGGCTCATGGGGATCGTGAATTTGGTTTTATGGTAAGCAGGCTCCGAAAGAACAGAAAAGTAGTGGTAGGGCACTGGTCAGAAGAAAGAGTTCAGAAGCAGATCGGTGACTGGAGTCGTGTTGCTGCAGGCTGGGACGACTGGCAGGGAACTAAATTTGCACGCTTCGGGGATAATATGAGATTTGTAGCCGTAACAGATGGAGATAAAGTGGAAGCTGAAACCCAATTCGGCTTTTCAGTCAATACCTGGGGAATCGGTGACCTTGTCGGAGTTATCAATTCAATAGGGGAAGGGGAAATAAATAGTCTGATGGAAGAATATGAATCTTCTTATCACATGGCTGCATCTCTTTTGGCAGGAGGAGCCAACAGAAATTCACTGCACACCGCCGCAAAAATTGAATTAGGACTTGAAAAATTTTTAAAAGACGGAGGATTTAAAGGATTTTCAGATACCTTTGAAGACCTTCACGGGCTGGAGCAGCTGCCAGGAATTGCCGTGCAGCGCCTGATGCAGAAAGGATACGGATTTGCAGGAGAAGGAGACTGGAAAACAGCAGCACTCGTACGTGCCATGAAAACAATGGGGCAGGGCCTTGAAGGTGGAAACGCCTTTATGGAAGATTATACCTATCATTTAGACCCTTCCAATCCTTCTATTTTAGGCTCCCATATGTTGGAAGTAGATCCTGTGCTGGCCGCCGGAAAACCTTCATGTGAGATCCATCCGCTGGGAATCGGGGGAAAAGCAGATCCGGTTCGTCTTGTTTTTAATTCCAGAGGAAATATTGATTCTCTGAACGCTGCCCTGATGGACTTTGGAAACCATTTCAGACTGCTGATCAACAAAACAAAAGCATTGGAAATTACAGAAGAGCTGCCAAAACTTCCGGTAGCAAGAGTTTTATGGAAACCTCTTCCTGATTTATATACGGCCGCAGAAGCCTGGATACTTGCAGGAGGGGCACACCATACATGTTACAGTGAAAATATTTCAGCAGAGCAACTGGAAGATTTTGCTGAGATAGCAGGAATTGAATCATTAGTAATTGATGAAGATACCAAAATACGTGATTTTAAAAATACACTTCGTTGGAATGAAATGTATTATCGTTAATTAATTGTAAAAAATATGTAAATAATTATGAAAAAAACAACATATAACGGCATTTTTATTTTATTATTTTTAATTATTTTCGGTTGTAAAAAAGAAAATAATAAACAGGATATTTCAGGAAAAATGGAGAACATTTCTACTTCAGACTATGGAGTTACGTCAAAAGGCGATTCTATTAAAAAATACACGCTGACCAATAAAAACGGGATGAAAGTTGAGGTCATCAACTTCGGTGGAATTATCACTTCTTTAACCGCTCCGGACAGAAACGGGAAATATGAAGATGTGGTACTCGGCTTTACAAAACCCGAAGGATATTTTGATGGCAACCCTTATTATTTCGGTGCTTTGATCGGAAGATACGGCAATAGGATTGCTAATGCAAAATTCTCACTGGAGGGTAAAGCATACGAAATTGATAAAAATGATGGACCCAACAGCCTTCACGGAGGAAAAGAAGGATTTCATACCAGATTCTGGAATATTGAAGTTGTAAAGGATGTAAAATTTCCGACATTGAAATTATCTTACACCAGTGCAGACGGTGAAGAAGGTTATCCGGGAAAACTGACCACAACCGTTTTTTACACGCTTACAGACGATAATGCCTTGGAAATTTCTTACGAGGCTGAGACGGATAAGCCTACAGTAGTAAATCTTACCCAACATTCTTATTTTAACCTGTCCGGAAATTTTACAAAAACGATTACCGATCATGAAATGCAGATTAATGCAGATAAGTTTTTACCTGTGAATGAAACTCTGATTCCTACCGGCGAACAGAAAGCAGTAAAAGATACTCCCTTTGATTTCACTGTTTCAAAACCCATCGGAAAAGAAATCAATGCAGACGATGATCAGCTGAAAAAAGGAAAAGGATATGACCACAACTGGATTCTGAATGGAAAAGGACTCAGAAGCATCGCCAAAGTATATCACCAGGGTACAGGAAGACTGATGGAAGTTTTCACCGATGAGCCTGGTGTACAGTTTTATTCCGGGAATTTTCTTGATGGAAAGTTTGATACCAAAACCGGTGGCAAAAATGAATTCAGAACAGGATTCTGCTTAGAGACACAGCATTTCCCGGATTCGCCAAATCAGCCTTCTTTCCCTTCTACAGAATTGAAGCCCGGACAGAAGTACCAGTCTAAAACCATCTATAAATTCTCCGTTAAAAAATAAACTATGGGAAAATTAGCAACTATTGATATCATCATATTCCTGATCTATTTCGTAGTGGTAGCTTCCTACGGATTATGGATTTATAAAAAGAAAAAGTCTGAATCTACAGGAAGTAAAGATTATTTCCTTGCCGAAGGGTCATTGACCTGGTGGGCTATCGGAGCCAGCTTAATTGCTTCTAATATTTCTGCTGAACAGTTTATCGGAATGAGCGGTGAAGGTTTCTTTGTCGGAATTGCCGTTGCCGCCTATGAATGGATTGCTGCCCTTGCGCTGATCATTATTGCGGTCTGGTTTATTCCGATCTATCTTAAGAATAAGATCTATACTATGCCTCAGTTTCTGGAGAGAAGGTATAACAAATCTGTTTCATTGATCATGGCAGTGTTCTGGCTGTTTCTGTATGTTATCGTGAATCTTACTTCCATTCTTTATCTTGGAGCTCTTGCTATTGATACTTTGTTGGGAGGAGAACACCTTCACGGTATTATGATCGCCCTTTTGCTTATGGCTCTTCTGATCGGTCTTGGAGGGATGAAAGTGATAGGATATACAGACGTTATCCAGGTAGCAGTGCTTATTATCGGAGGCTTTGCAACGGTTTATATGGCTTTACAGATTGTGGACCAGAGAATCAACGGAGCTGCAGTAGGTAATGCTCTGGCTGGTTTCAATACCCTGATCAATGAGGCTCCGCAGCACTTTAAGCTGATTCTTCAAAAACCAACAACTACGACCACTACTTTGGCAATGCCTCAAAACCTTGATGTACAGAAGTATGTCGTGTTACCAGGTCTGGCCATGTATTTTGCAGGTCAGTGGATTGTTAACCTGAACTATTGGGGCTGTAATCAGTACATCACCCAAAGAGCTTTGGGGGCAGATCTGAAAACAGCAAGAACGGGAATTTTATTTGCCGGTTTTCTGAAGCTATTCATGCCTGTGATTGTTATGCTTCCGGGAATTGCAGCGTATGTATTATATTCCAAAGGACACCTTCCGGGATTCAACGGAGTGAAAGACGGAGCCTACTCTGCAATATTAGGATTCTTACCAGTAGGATTGAAAGGATTGGCCATTGCAGCGTTGACAGCAGCGATTGTGGCTTCACTGGCTGGAAAAGTAAACAGTATTTCAACCATTTTTACGCTGGATATCTATAAAAAATACCTTAAAACAGACGCCACCGAAATTCAGATGGTGAGAACAGGCCGCTGGGTTATTATTATTGCGATGATGGTAGCATTAGCCTTTACCTGGACAGACGTTTTGGGGATTGGTGGAGAAGGAGGCTTTACATTTATCCAGAAATACACAGGTTTTATCAGTCCCGGAGTGTTTGCCATGTTCCTTCTGGGAATGTTCTGGAAAAGAACAACAGGTACTGCTGCTTTGGTAGGAGTGATTTTAGGTTTCGTCCTGGCCATTTTCTTCAACAGTTTTGCTGTGGGTATTTTCGGAAAAGAAACCTGGATGTATACGGCATTCACTTATGAAAAGCTGGAGAATGGAGTGGTTCATACCATTACAGAGATTCCTTTCCTGATCAATATGGGATGGTCCTTTTTTATCACAATAATTGCCATGATACTCATCAGTCTTGCGGGTCCTAAAGTAAATCCTAAAGCCTTTGCCATTGATGCAACGATGTTTAAAGTGGACAACAGAACTTTAGTTTTGATCGTGATGACACTGCTTTTACTGACTGCCTTATATGTAAGGTTTTGGTAGATTGAACCGTGTACTGAAACATGAAATAATAAAAAATAGGATGCTGAAAAGCATCCTATTTTTTTTGGGTCTTAGATGTTTCTAACGCACTAGTTCATCCCAATATATTTGAACTTGAACAACTGACAGGATGTACCGTAATAATCCCAAAGGTGCAAGTTTGAATTGCCATCCATGGTGCAGTTGGGAATATCCCAGCCACGTGTAGGATCCACCTTGGATAGGATTTTGTAATAACCATTGGAGACAGCGACAACCTGCCATGCCTGTGCATCATTATTATAATTCTGCCAAAGACGGATTGAAGTTCCCAGTGTATTGCTGTTACTTGCCAGGTCAATGCAGCGATTTGTTGCGCTGGCTTTAGATACAAAACGCCAGTATCCATTACCTGCGTCAATGGCAACCCATCGCTGTGCAGAAGCACCATTTCTTGCCCATGGTCTTAACACTGCGCCGTTGGTATCCTCTCCGGATTTCAGATCAAGTACTTTGTTAGCATCAGTCTGAAACTCGATCTCGTAAATACCATTGTTGACCAGGCTATTGTTTGTATTACAGTTTCCAACTGGATAGTTGGAGGATGCATATTGCTGGAACCACTGTTTAACTGGTGCGGCGCAGGCTTCCCAATCGTTGTTGTAGGCCGTTCCTGCATTAGGATCGCCTTTGTGGAGGAGATTATCCGGGGCAAGAACATTCCAGCTTACATTGCCCGACTGATCCACGATATATTTTAAATTGGCACCAAATCCGCTTCCACCTGCCGTACCAGTGTTACCAATGCCGAAGGTACCATATCCTTGTGGTGCCCAGTCTGTCTCGGTAATGGCGATCGGTGCAATGTCTGCAATCGGTTTAACGTTGACATTCCATGCGTTCTGAAAGGATAGATAGTTGTTGAGACCACCCCAGTAACCCGGATAGATATGAACAGCATAACCAATATTACCACCGGTGATCTGATTATTGACATAACCTTGATAATGCGATTGCCAGCCTGTACCTGGTATCCAGCAAACATTATTGGCTCCATTGTTGCGAATGATGTTAACCAATGGCTGAAAGAAATTTTTGAGTGCTGCAAAGTGCTCGTTTCCTGTCGATCCCCATGTGCCGTTTGTTCCCAGAATCTCAACCGGTTCGTTGGCTAATTCAAACATCACATTGTCAGCATTCTTTAGGCCCGGATGTTGCGACAAAAAGGTCCATACGGTTTTAAGATAGCTATGATAGGCATCGTTCACAGCAATACGATTTGGACATACGCCTGGTGGACGCAGGATGACATACATTCCTAGACTTCGGGCATGGTTGATCAATGGGATGATCACCTGATCAGTATAAGTAACCAGGCGGTTATAATTGAATCTTGAGATATCGTTCTCAGGGATAGCCGGTCCGGGATCATTGGTCCAATACGGATCAATGTGAAGGCGGATGTAATTGAGATACCAGCCATCACCAGCGCTGCTGAGTTTATTCATGACAGCCTTATTATAGTTCAGAGCACCCTGCACATTGTAATTATCCCAGGTACAGTAGCCGGAATTAGCACCATACTGACAGCCATTGAACCAGGGGCTGGGAGTTATGGCAACACCATGTAAGACAACATTATTGTCGCAGGGATCTTTAAGGTATCTGCCTCCAACATGCAGCATTGGTGTTGCTGCCAATGCTCTTGCGCTAGCACTTAGGTTTTGATCAGATTCTTCTTGTAAAAATTTTTCTTCCATCCGGGAGCAGCTTGAAAGGATGATTAACAGAAGAGAGGCTAGAAGTAGCCACATTTTGTTTGTTCTCATAATTTATATATTTAAAGATTGGGTATTTTTTAGCCATCAATATCTCGATTCCCTAACCCTGCACAGGAGTTTTGGGCAGATAAGTAAAACTTCTTAATTTATTGACGCTGGGTATGAATAAGAATTGCTGTTATATTCTATTAAACCGACTAACGGCTTGTCTCCCGGCTTTCTTTATCTAATTCTTCAACACTGGTCTCGGTAGAACAATGGAACCATTTCTATTCAGTTTCCGAGTTGAAAATCTTTTTCTTCTCTTTTTCTGGGTTCCTACGTATGTAAGCGTGGAGGTTATTAAAATTTAAGTTATAGTTAAATATGGTTATTAGTTTTATATAAAAATACGTATAATGTTAAATATAAACCAATAATTTATTAAAAATTAACAAAAAATTACATATCATAAATAGAATTATAAAATATATAATCATAATGTATTTTGTGGTAGGGAAAAAGAAAAAACCTTATCATAAATTTTTATTATGATAATTCTAAAAAAAGACAAAATAACTTTTTGCCCTGCTTGAAATTTCTCACAAGAGCATAAAAAAAATCTCACTTATGTGAGATTTTAATAAAGGTATGCGGAATTTTTTACAACTCTAAATTGTTAATTTTCTGAAACAGGTTTTAAATTTTAAACATAAACCCCTGTGAGATCTTTTTATTATATTTTTTTTCGTCAAAGCGGTAAAGAAAAGAGCCTTTTCGGGATGAGGTCATATCCTTTTTATTGGTGTTGACAAGGATATCCATACTGTTGATCTTGCTGGTAAAATTCCGCTTATCAAATTTTTCATCAAAAATGGCTTCATAGAGATTCTGAAGATCCTTCATCGTGAATTTTTCAGGTAGAAGCTCAAACCCTATAGGTCCTGTGGAAGCCCTTCTTCTCAGTCTGGCCACAGCATCCTTTACCATGTCATTGTGATCGAAAATAAGGTCAGGTGCTTTCTGAAGCTCAACCCATTTTGCACTGTACTGCTCATTGATCTGAATATCTTTTTCAATATTGATCAGTGCATAATAGGAAATAGACATGATTCTGGCTGTCGGCTCACGTTTAATTTCCGTATAACATTTCAGTTGTTCAAGATAAATATTTTCAAGACCGGTCAGCGTATAAAGAACCCTATTGGCCGCCTCATCAGAAGTCTCGTCACTGCCAATGAAACCACCCATCAGTGACCATTCGCCCATCTGTGGTTCAAAATTTCTTTTTACTAAAAGGATTTTAAGATTTTCACCGTCAAAACCGAAAATAATACAGTCAACAGCGACAAGGTGTTTGGGATATTGTGAGTAATCCTCAGTCATCTTCTATATTTTATGACAAAGGTAAAGCTTTTATAGATACAATTTTATATAAATGTGATTCATACACTTTTGAATAAGCATTCATTTATTTCATTAAAATTATTTCTTAAAGATATTTTGGGAGATAAAACAATCACTAAAAATGAAGAATATCACTGAAATCAGGTTAATTATTCATGAATCAAATGTTAAAATTATGTTAAAAATAGGATTTGGGTTAATAATTATCATGTAAATAGGCTTAACGTTAAAAATACGATAAGGTATCATTGATATTGTTTAAATTTTCACTAAAATATACCCTGAATTCATTTTCATAGGGAATCGTATGATTTTTCGGTTTCGTTTTTTTGTAAATTGATTATCTTGTTTTTTATGATAAGGTATTGCAATTTTGTCTGTTTATAGGGTTTTATGAAAGGTTTAAAATGAAAAAATGAATGAACCGGACTCAAAAAATGTTTCGTATATAGATTCTTTCCATTACTTTAGAAATGTTGAATTAACATTTATCTATGACCCCAAAACTTTCAGTTCTTTTATTGTGTTTTGTTTCATTTACCTCAGCGCAGGTGAAGGAGAGAATTCACTATTTTCCTTTGGAAACTGTAAGGTTATCAGAGAGTGTTTTCAATAAAGCCATGATGGCAGACCGGAAATATCTCATGGCGATGGAGCCGGACAGATTGCTGGCTCCCTATCTGAAAGAAGCTGGTTTAAGACCAAAATCCGAAAATTATCCCAACTGGGAAAATACAGGTCTGGACGGGCATATAGGAGGGCATTATATTTCAGCATTATCCCTGATGTATGCTTCTACAGGAGATATAACAATAAAAGAGAGGGTTGATTACATGATCAGTGAATTGGAACTTTGCCAGAAAGAATCTCCGGACGGATACATTTCAGGAATTCCCGATGGAAAAAAGATCTGGAAAGAAATAAAACAAGGAAATATAAGAGCTTCAGGCTTTGGTTTGAATGACCGCTGGGTGCCTTTGTATAATATTCATAAACTGTACTCAGGATTACGCGATGCATATTGGTATGCCAAAAATGAAAAAGCAAAAGCAATGCTCATCAGACTCACAGATTGGATGATGAATGAAGTTTCAGACCTTTCTGATGAACAGATACAGGATATGCTGCGCAGTGAACATGGAGGACTCAACGAAGTTTTTGCGGATGTTTATGATATCACTCATGACAAAAAATATCTGCAGCTGGCTCACCGCTTTTCCCATCAGGCTATCCTTACTCCTCTTTTAGCAGGAGAAGATAAACTTACAGGGCTTCATGCGAATACACAGATTCCAAAAGTAATCGGATACAAGCATATTGCCGATCTTGAAAATAACGAGTCCTGGAGTAATGCCGCTGACTTTTTCTGGCATAACGTTACCGGGAAAAGATCTTCAGTTATTGGAGGCAACAGTGTCAGTGAACATTTTAACCCTGTCAATGATTTCAGCAGTATGATAAAAAGTATTGAAGGTCCGGAAACCTGCAATACCTATAATATGCTCAAACTTACCAAAGAGCTTTATGCAACACTGCCTGAATCTTACTATATCGATTATTACGAAAAAGCTTTATACAATCATATCCTTTCCACAGAAAATCATGATCAGGGAGGTTTTGTGTACTTTACGCCAATGCGTCCCGGACACTACCGTGTTTATTCACAACCTCAGACCAGCTTCTGGTGCTGTGTAGGATCCGGAATGGAAAATCATGCCAAATATGGAGAAATGATTTATGCCCGGTCAGATAAGGATTTATATGTGAACCTGTTTATCCCTTCCACATTGACATGGGAAAAGGAAAAAGTAGTGCTTCGTCAGGTCAATAACTTCCCGGAAGTTCCTGAAACAACATTGATCTTTGATGCTGCAGGAAAGTCAGAATTTGATTTAAAACTGAGATGTCCGGACTGGACCACTCCTTCAGAAGTAAAAATTCTGATCAATGGAAAGCAGGAAAAAGTACAGCGTGGTTCAGATGGCTATTTTACGCTGACTAAAAAATGGAAGAAAGGAGATGTGGTGAAAATGATTTTACCCATGCATCTATCTGCAGAACAACTTCCTGACCATTCCAATTATTATGCATTTAAATACGGTCCTGTAGTGCTTGCCGCAAAATACGGTACCGAAAACCAACAGGGACTTCTTGCGGACGATAGCAGAGGCGGCCATATTGCTCATGGTCCGCAGATTCCTTTAAACGAAATTCCAGTTATCCTTGGAAATTCTTCCGAGGTGGTCAGCCATGTTACACCTTTGAACAATAAACCGCTCAACTTTGCGGTTACAGGGCTTTATCCGTCGGAAAAATTTGGAAAAGGTTTAGATCTTGTGCCATTTTACAGTATTCATGCAGAAAGATATATTCTGTACTGGCCTCAGGCTGACAAAAACGAAATAGAGAATACATTGAAGCAAAAGGCAAAAGAAGAAGCGGAAACCAGAAAGCTGGATATGATCACAGTAGATAAAATCCAATTGGGCGAACAGCAGCCGGAATCAGACCATTTTATAGAAAGCAAAGACTCTGGCACAGGATATATGGAAGACCGTCATTTCCGCGATGCTAAAGGCTGGTTCAGTTACCAGATGAAAAATAACGGGAAAAATGCTTCATACCTTTACGTTCTGTATTTTGATGCGAATACCAACCGTACGCTGAATATTGAGATCAACGGTAAAAAAATCATGACTCAAAATCTGGAAGGAAAATCCGGAAGTTCACCACAATATCTGGCCGTTCCGATACCTGATTCAGAAAAGAATAAAGAAAATCTAACTGTAAAATTCCTGGCAGATGAAAAATTGATGACCGCTAAAATCATCGAAGTCCGTTTACTTAAAGGAAAATACGAAAAGCAATAAAAGCTGAACTAAAAATAAAAACAGATTTTTTCCATGAAAAACAGAACCCTATACTTATTATTTTTTCTTGCAGCCATTTGCAGTTTTGATGCAAAAGTAAGGCTGCCTGCTTTGGTTTCAGACGGAATGATCCTTCAGAGAAACCAGGATCTGAAAATCTGGGGATATGCAGATGCAGGAGAAAAAATTAGGGTTAAGTTTATCGGTAAAACCTATAATGCTACAGCTGATCAGAATGGCAATTGGTCTCTAACGCTTCCAAAACTTAAAGCCAGCGGCCCGTATACCATGTCAATTAATGAGATCACCCTTAAAGATATTCTTATTGGTGATGTGTGGGTGGCTTCAGGACAATCCAATATGGAACTTCCGATGCGCAGGCTGACACCTCTGTATGAAAATGAAATTAAAAATGCCAATAATCAGAATATAAGATTCTTCACGGTTCCGCAGAAATACAATTTTAAAGCTCCGCAAAATGATCTTGACGGCGGGAAATGGGAAAGTACAAATCCTCAGACGATACTTGATTTTTCTGGGGTTGCTTATTTCTTTGCCAAAGAACTGAATGAAAAAAATAAAGTGCCTGTAGGAATCATTAATACCAGTTTGGGAGGCTCTCCGGTTCAGGCTTGGATGGATGAAAAATCACTGAAAAAATACCCGGAATACCTGGCTGAAGCAGAAAAATGGAAAAATGATGACCTGATAAAATCTACAGAATCCCAGGAACAGTCACTAAGTAAAGCATGGTATGCAGAGCTGGATCAGAGCGACATTGGTTTCAATCAGCACTGGGAAAAGGATAACACCAATGATTCCGGATGGAAAACCATGATGGTGCCGGGCTCATGGGAAGATCAGGAAGGTCCGTTTGACGGTTCGGTGTGGTTCCGTAAAGAAATTATCCTGCCTAAAGGAGCAGACCAGAAAACAGCATTTTTAAATCTGGGAAGAATAAAAGATGCTGATATTACTTATATTAATGGAATTAAAGTAGGAAATGTAACCTATGAATATCCGCCACGCTGGTATGACATTCCCAAAGGTGTTTTAAAAGAAGGAAAGAACGTCATTACGGTAAGAGTCATCAATGGCAGCGGAAAAGGACAGTTTATTGCTGATAAACCATATTACTTAGAAATTGACGGACAAAAAATAGACCTTAAAGGCGAGTGGAAATATAAGATAGGAGCAAAAATGGAAAAAATGGCTCCCGGACAAACATTTATCCGCTGGAAACCGGTAGGACTTTATAATGCTATGATTAACCCGCTGATCAATTATAAAATCAAAGGATTTATCTGGTATCAGGGGGAAAGCAATACAGGAAAGCCAAAAGAATACGGAGATTTGTTATCAACAATGATTTCACTTTGGCGTTCAAAATGGAACAAGAATGACCTGCCGTTCTTCATTGTACAGCTGGCTAATTTTATGGAGAAAAAAGATGAACCTCTGGATAGTGGTTGGGCAGAACTGAGAGAGCAGCAGAGACAGGTTTCTCTCAATATTCCTTACACAGGACTTGCAGTAGCTATTGACGTGGGAGAATGGAACGATATTCATCCGCTCAATAAAAAAGCAGTGGGTGACAGGCTGGCTTTACAGGCCTTGAAAATCGGAGAAGGCAAAAAAATCATAGCTGACGGACCCGTTTATCAGTCAATGAAAACAGAAGGTAATACCATTATTTTATCCTTTAAACCTGGTACAGATGATCTGGTACAGGGAAGCCTTAAAGGTTTTGCCATACAGCAGAAAGACGGCCGTTATCAATGGGCAAAAGCAGTAGCAAAAGGTAATAAAGTCATTGTCTGGAATGATCAGATCACCAATCCTGTCAATGTACATTATGATTGGGCAGACAACCCAGACGGCAATCTTAAAAATACAAGCGGGCTGCCTGCTTCACCTTTTACAACAGAAAAAAATTAATTTAACATAGAAAACCTTATCAAAATCAATGGATAATCAGCCACAAAAAATATCGGTAGTAGAAAAAGTAGGGTATAGCCTGGGAGATCTGGCGGCCAACCTTGTTTTTCAAACCTTAGTTACCTACCTGACCTATTTTTATACAGATATTTACGGACTAAAACCAGAGGATGCCTCTGTCATCACCCTTACCGTAGGTTTAATTGCCGGATTTGGCTTTAACCCGCTTATCGGAGCCCTGGCAGACCGTACAAGCTCGCGATGGGGGAAATTCCGCCCATGGATTTTATTTACCGCTGTGCCGCTTGGTATTGCTGCACTGTTAGCCTTCAGTACCCCTCATTTTTCTTATCAGGGCAAAATGATCTATGCTGCGGTCACCTATTCATTATTATTGTTGTTATATGCTTCCAATAACTTACCCTATGCAGCTTTGAGCGGGGTTATTACGGGAGATATGAGTGAACGTAACAGTATTTCTTCGTATCGTTTTGTAGCTGTGATGTTTGCACAGTTCTTTGTACAGGTTTTTATGCTGCCTATTATTTTATATGTAGGCCATGGAGACAAAGCACAGGGAATTGAAACCGTGATGACATGGCTGGCTGTAATCGGATCTGTAATGCTGTTGATCACCTTTTTTACGACCAGAGAAAGAATCATTCCTAAGCCGGAGCAGAAATCAAGCTTGAAAGAAGATCTAAAAGATTTATTCCAAAACAGGCCATGGATTATTATGCTTACCGTGACAGCATTTATATTTATCACCCTGGCAATGAAGGGAGGATCTTATGTATATTATTTTAATAATTATGTGGATGAAAATGCTCTGAAGAGTTTTATTTCACCCATTACAGCATTTTTTAATTCTGCAGGGATGAATTTCTTCGGAGAAGATCCAAAGTCTGCAGGATTCGGATTGTTTAATGCAGGAGGAATTGTGATGATGATTGTAGGCATTACCTTCTCTAAAAAACTTGCAGACAGATTTGGAAAACGTGATACTTTTATTGCCTCATTATTCATCTCTACACTTTTTATTCTGTTTTTTATCTTCTATCCTCCGAAAGCAGTGGGAATTATGTTCTTGTCACAGATTTTACACGGATTCTTTTACGGAATCAGTACTCCGCTTTTGTGGGCTATGATTGCCGATGTCGCCGACTATTCGGAATGGAAGAATAACCGCAGGGCAACAGCTATTATTTTCTCGGCTATGATGGTAGGACTTAAGGTGGGTCTCAGCATCGGAAGCTCTCTGGTAGCTTTGATCATTGGAAAATATGGATACATTTCAGTACATGGAAATGAGCAGGTTATTCAGCCTGAAACAGTGGCAGCAGGAGCGAAGATGCTCGTGAGCATATTTCCGTCCATTCCGTTTTTCATTGCCTGCGGACTGCTTTTATTGTATAAAATCAACAAAAAAATGGAAGTTCAGATTGAAAAAGATCTGGCTGAAAGAAGAAAATAAAACTAACAATATGAAACGTATTTTAATTGGTTTGGCAGCAATTACCGCTTCAGGTCTGTCGGCACAGAAATCTGACGGTACTTTAAAAAAAGCATTTCAGGATAAATTCTACATTGGAACTGCGATGAGTCTTCCTCAGATTGACGGTACAGATCAGAAAGCAGTAGCCATCATCAGAAAACAGTTTAGCTCTATTGTTGCCGAAAATTGCATGAAATCTATGTTCTTGCAGCCTCAGGAAGGAAAGTTCTTCTTTGATGATGCCGATAAATTTGTTGATTTCGGGATGAAAAATAATATGTTCATCATCGGACATACGTTAATCTGGCATTCCCAGCTTCCAAAATGGTTTTTTACAGACAGCAACGGAAAGGATGTTTCTCCGGAAGTATTGAAACAACGAATGAAAAATCATATTACAACAGTAGTTTCCCGTTACAAAGGAAAAGTAAAAGGATGGGATGTGGTCAATGAAGCGATTCTTGAAGACGGAACCTATAGAAAAAGTAAATTTTACGAAATTCTGGGTGAAAATTTTATTCCTTTGGCATTTCAGTATGCACAGGAGGCCGATCCCAATGCAGAATTATATTACAACGATTATAATGAATGGTATCCTGAAAAGGTAAAAACAGTCATTGCAATGGTTGAAAAACTTAAATCAAGAGGAATCCGTATTGATGGAGTAGGAATGCAGGCTCATGTCGGCATGGATACACCTTCCATGGATGAATATGAAAAAGCAATCTTGGCTTATTCCAATGCAGGAGTTAAGGTCAATATTACAGAACTGGAAATTAGTGCGCTGCCTTCTCCTTGGGGAAGTTCTGCCAATGTTTCAGATACTGTTGCCTATCAGAAAGAAATGAACCCTTACACAAAAGGTCTTCCCAATGATGTAGAAATGAAATGGGAAAAACGTTACCTTGACTTCTTTGGTCTGTTCTTGAAACACAAAGATAAAATAAGAAGAGTAACCTTATGGGGAGTTACCGACAAGCAGTCCTGGAAAAATGATTTTCCTGTGAAAGGCAGGACAGATTATCCGTTACTTTTTGACAGAAAAGACAAGGAAAAACCTGTGGTAGAAAAAATAATAAAACTTGCAGAGAAAAATTAAAAACAACAGAATTTTTACTTAATGAAAAAATCAAAATATTTATTCCCGGAAGATTATATGGCAGACCCTTCCGTTCACGTTTTTGAAGATAAAATCTATATCTATCCTTCTCATGACCGCGAAAGCGGAATTGAAGAAAATGATAACGGGGATCATTTCGATATGAATGATTACCATGTTTTCTCAATGGATGATGTAGACAGCGGAGAAATTAAAGATCATGGCGTAGTACTTTCGGTAAAAGATATTCCATGGGCGGGAAGACAGCTTTGGGATTGCGATGTAGCCTTTAAAGACGGAAAGTATTATATGTACTTTCCCCTGAAAGATCAGAATGATATTTTCAGAATCGGTGTTGCAGTAAGTGACAAACCTTACGGGCCTTTCATTCCTGAAAAACATCCGATGATGGGAAGCTACAGTATTGATCCCTGCGTTTTTGAAGATAACGGGAAATATTATATGTATTTTGGAGGAATATGGGGTGGGCAATTGCAGCGCTACAGAGATAATAAGGCACTTGAATCTGCAATAATTCCTGAAAATGACGAGCCTGCAATCCATTCAAAGGTGGCTTTGCTAAGCGATGATATGCTTCAATTTGCTGAAGCTCCTAAAGACGTTGTCATCATCGATGAAAATGGAAAACCACTGCTTCATGGTGATAAGCACCGCTTTTTTGAAGCGTCATGGATGCATCAGTACAACGGCAAATATTATTTTTCTTATTCTACAGGTGACACTCACCTGATTTGCTATGCAACCGGGGATAATCCTTACGGTCCGTTTACTTTTCAGGGTGAAATTCTTACTCCGGTGGTAGGATGGACTACCCATCACAGTATTGTGGAATTCAAAGGGAAATGGTACCTGTTTTTCCATGATTCTATTCCAAGTGGCGGTAAAACATGGCTGAGAAGTATGAAAGTAATTGAACTGGAATACGATCATGAAGGTAAAATCAAAACAATTGAAGGTCTTGAAGACCAGCAATAGAAATTCTTAATTATTTAAAATTTTTCAATGCAATATCTGAGACTCTATATCCTTTTTTTTCTGATGATTCCGCTACTGATTTTCGCAGAGGACGGAAGTCAGCTATGGCTTAGGTTTCCTGCAAAACATGGAATATCAGCAGATAAGATCATTTCCAAAGGCAGCAGCCCTACGCTCAACATTGCCAGAAAAGAGCTGAGCAGCCACTGGCAGGGACAAACGGTGGAACTTCGTACGGAAAATAAAGATAAAAATCTGAAAGACGGTTACAGAATTGTTTCCATGCCTGAAAAAATCGTTATTTCTGCAGGCAAAGAAATAGGACTGTTATATGGTGTCTATCATATTTTACGCTTGCAGCAGACAAAAGCTGATCTGTCTCATGTAAACAGTATTGAAAAACCTTCATACGATGTAAGAATTCTGGATCATTGGGATAATCTCGATGGAAGTATTGAAAGAGGCTATGCCGGAAGATCCCTTTGGAAATGGGAAGATTTACCTGGTAAGATATCTCCACGCTATGAAGAATATGCAAGAGCCAATGCTTCAGTAGGAATCAATTCCGTTGTTTTGAATAATGTGAATGCATCGCCCAATATGCTTAGAGAAGACTATCTTAAAAAAGTAAGGGTTCTGGCCGATATTTTCAGACCTTATGGCATAAAGGTATATCTTTCCGTGAATTTTTCTTCACCAAAAGTTCTGGGTGGATTGCAAAATTCAGATCCATTGAATAAAGATGTACAAAAATGGTGGAAAGATAAAGCTGCTGAAATTTACAGACTGATCCCAGATTTCGGAGGATTTTTGGTGAAAGCCAATTCCGAAGGGCAGCCGGGACCTCAGGATTACGGAAGGACTCATGCAGACGGAGCCAATATGATGGCTGATGCATTGAAACCCTACAATGGAATTGTAATGTGGAGAGCATTTGTATATAGCCCAAGCAAGGATGACAGAGCCAAACAGGCTTATCTTGAGTTTGTTCCTCTGGATGGTAAGTTCAGAGATAATGTGATCATTCAGATCAAAAACGGCCCGGTTGATTTTCAGCCCCGTGAAGCTTTTAATCCACTTTTTGGTGCTTTGAAAAAAACTTCTGAAATGGTAGAATTTCAGATCACTCAGGAATATCTGGGCTTTTCAAATCATCTGGTTTATTTGGCGCCTTTATTCAAAGAAACATTGGAAAGCGATACTTATTCTGACGGGCAAGGATCCACCATTGCTAAAATTACAGATGGTACTTTAAGACCTGCAAAAATTACAGCTATTTCTGCCGTTGCCAATATCGGAGAAGATACCAACTGGACGGGCCATCATTTTGCACAGGCCAACTGGTATGCATTCGGGAGGCTGGCATGGAATCACCAGCTGAGCTCAGAGCAGATTGCAGATGAGTGGATTAAAATGACGTTTACAGATGATGAGAACTTCCTGAATCCGGTAAAGGAGATCATGCTTTCCTCCAGAGAAACTGCCGTGGACTATATGATGCCTTTGGGATTACATCATATCTTTGCGGGAGGTCATCACTACGGTCCTGAACCATGGGGAGATTATAAAGGCGGAAGACCGGACTGGTCACCAGTCTATTACCATCAAGCTGATGCACTGGGATTGGGTTTTAACAGAACAAAAACAGGAAGTAATGCTGTTTCACAGTATTTTCCACCACTTAATGAAAGATACGGGAATATCTCAACCTGCCCGGAAAATCTTATCCTTTGGTTTCATCATGTTCCATGGGATTATAAAATGAAAGACGGAAAAACGCTGTGGGATGAGCTGTGCTATACTTATGATTCCGGAGTGAAAAAGGTAAGGGATTATCAGAAAATATGGGATAGGATGGAACCTTATATAGATGAACAGCGATTTGCTGATGTTCAGTCAAAACTCAGAATTCAGTCCAGGGATGCGGTATGGTGGAAAGATGCCTGCCTGCTGTATTTCCAGACTTTTTCCAAAAAACCGATTCCTTATGATATTGAACGCCCTGTTCATGAACTGGAAGATCTTAAGAAGATTAAGCTGGATATGGCACATCACAACTAAAAAAATGAGGCAGCTCTTTTCCGGATCGGAAATGAGAGCTGCCTCAAAACAATAAACTGTAAGTAAAATTTTAATCCAAAATAATTTGGAATGATCGATATGTCAATCTATCTGTATATATTCCGGTTTATCGGAGAGAAATTATTTTGTTAAACACATTTCCGTTTTCTTCAACCCGGATGATATATTGGTCTGCTGTTTTGGGATCAAGATCAAAAGTGATATCCACTTTTCCGTCTTCGGATTTTCTGCTGGATGTATAATAAGTTGTATTGGAAAGATCAGATACCGAAATGCTTACTGTGCCTTTCACGTCAGACATGTGAAGCTTTGCCATATGCCCGGAAATGGTATATTCAGGCTTATGGACAGCACTTACAGGTGCTTTTTCTACTTCCATAACATTATCAGCACTGATTTTTATCCTGTATTTCTCTATTTTCACTTCCGATTCTGCTACCAGATAGTAAGTTCCGGGGGTAAAATTCTGAAAATCATAAGTCTTTGTTACATGATCTCCATCTGCAAGATTCTCGAAAAATAGCTCATCATGTGCATTGTTATAAACAAAAACAGATACACTTCTGGCATTTGAAAGCTCAAAGTTCAATGTTTTGTCTTGTACGTTTCCAAAGGAAAGGGAAAAATCTCTGTCCTTACTCATTACATTTGCTGAAAACAATAAAGATCCTGCAAAAAATACGGCTTTTAATAATGTGCTCATGGATTAAGGCTTTTAGAATTGATACTGCAAATCTATGGCAGTAATATTTTTCAGGCTATAATTAAATTTTCACATTTATGTCTTATATTAACTTTAATTGTTATTATTGATGTGTTATTTGTTAATTTTACATATGAAATTATTTATTTTGTCCTATGAAACTTGTAAGCCCATCTTTTGAAGCCATAAGGCCAACTTTAGGAAGTAGCTTTACCAGTCTGAAATTCCTGACCAATGAGAATATAAAATCACATGTCTGGCATTATCATCCTGAAATTGAACTGATTTTTGTCTGTAAAGGCTCTGGAAAAAGACAGATCGGAAGCAGTATTTCTTATTTTTCAGATGGAGACCTGGTTTTGATAGGAAGCAACCTTCCGCACTGCGGGCTTACCAACGAGAATACACATAATGAGTATGAAATGGTTATTCAGTTTAAGTCTGATTTTTTAGGAGAACCTATCTGGAGCATACCGGAGATGCAGAGGATTTCTGCTTTGCTTGAAAAGTCCAAGGCAGGAATAGTATTTGGAGAAGACGTGAAAAAAGCAATCGGAAAAGAGATTGTTGAAATGCATGAAGCTTCCTCTTTGGACAAGCTGTGCAGATTCCTGAAAATATTGGATGAGCTGTCTGTTACTCAGGATTACAGAATCTTAAATGCAGGAAAATATTATCTTCAGACACAGATTGAAGATAATGAGAGAATCAATCTTATATTTAATTACGTAAAAGACCATTTCAAAGAATCCATTACCCTGGAAGATGTGGCTGATCTCGCCAATATGAAAGTACCGTCTTTCTGCCGTTATTTTAAAAAAATCACCAACAAGACCTTTACCCGTTTTGTAAATGAATATAGAATTACCCATGCGCTTAAGCTTCTGGCGGAGCAGCCTTTGAGCATTACAGAAGTCTGTTTTGAATCCGGGTTTAATAATTTCAGTTATTTTAATAAGACTTTTAAAGAGTATATCCAAAAAAGCCCTTCTCAGTACAGGAAAGAGTTTAATTACTTCATGGAATAGTTTTTTGAAGACCAGTAAAAAAATATATTCTCATGATGATTTATCAAAATATAAGTGTAAATTTAACACTTATAAACAATAATAATATCTATGAAATTTTTTATTGATACCGCCAATCTGGCGATGATAGAAGAAGCCAATGCCCTTGGAGTTCTGGACGGTGTAACTACTAATCCTTCATTGATGGCGAAAGAAGGGATCTCAGGAAAGCAAAATATACATCATCATTACCTTGAAATCTGTAATATTGTGGATGGGGATGTAAGTGCCGAAGTATTGGGAATTACTTTCGAAGAAATGATTAAAGAAGGAGAAGAGCTTGCCGCATTACATCCAAGGATTGTTGTAAAAGTTCCTATAACTAAGGATGGAATCAAAGCCATCAGGTATTTTTCTGAAAAGGGAATAAAGACCAATTGTACTCTCGTTTTCTCATCGGGCCAGGCATTACTGGCTGCCAAAGCAGGAGCCACCTATGTTTCTCCGTTTCTGGGAAGGCTGGATGATATTTCTACAGACGGCCTTCATCTGATCTCAGAAATCAGGACGATTTATGACAATTATGCTTTTCAGACACAGATACTGGCAGCTTCTGTCCGACACAGTATGCATATTATCAACTGTGCAAAGATTGGTGCTGATGTTGTGACCTGTCCATTGGCCCCTATACTTTCTCTTCTTAAACATCCGCTCACAGATTCAGGATTAGATCAGTTCATCAAAGATTCACAAAAAATGAAATAAGGTTGGGCAGGAAAAGTATAATCTCTGTTATAAATTCAGTAGTTTTATTCTTTAGATCACCTAAGATCTGTTTTATCAGAAAAGATTGATATGGATGAACAGTTAATTAATGCAACTATAAAAAAGTTTAAAGCTGAGTTCAAATCAGTACCCGAACATATATTCCTTTCTCCCGGAAGAATTAATATTATCGGTGAGCATGTAGATTACAGCGATGGTTTTGTATTGCCTGCTGCCATAGATAAATACATCTGTTTTGCTGTCTGTAAGACTCCTCAGACTAATCTGTGTACAATTGTTGCCAAAGACCTTGGAGAAAAATATACATTTGATGTCACGATGGAGGTAAAACCGGTACAGCAGATGTGGATGAATTATATTTTGGGAGTTTTCAGTCAGTTGCAAAAGCCGGAAAACCAATTTTGTGGGATGGAAATTGTCTTCAGCAGTACCATTCCGATGGGAGCAGGGCTTTCTTCATCAGCAGCCCTTGAATGTGGATTTGCTTATATCCTCAACGAACTTTTTGATCTTCAGATTTCAAAAAAAGATATTGCTGTAATCGGGCAGAAGTCGGAACATTCTTTTGCAGGAGTTCAGTGCGGGATTATGGATCAGTTTGCCTCCGTTTTTGGAAAAGAGAACAAAGTGATTATGCTCGATTGTAATTCACTGGAGCATCAATATTTCGATGCTGACCTTAAAGGATACAGCCTGCTGCTTTTTGACAGCTGTGTAAAGCATAGCCATCTGACATCCGGCTATAATGAAAGACGTAAAGATGTTGAAAACGGGAAGAAAGTTTTATGGAAAAACTTTCCGGAAACCAAAAAATTCAGAGATTTTACGCTGGCAATGCTTGATATGGTAAAAGAAGAAATGGGAAGTATTTCATATAAAAGATGTCTCTATCTTCTTAAAGAAATCTACAGAGTGGAAATGGCTGCAAAAGCTATTTCAGAAGGAGATATTGAATATCTGGGAACACTTCTCACAGAAACCCATGCCGGGCTTTCAACAGAATTTGAAGTCAGCTGTAATGAACTTGATTTTTTAGTGGAAAATACATTACAGCAGAAAGGAGTGCTGGGAGCGAGAATCATGGGAGGTGGCTTCGGAGGCTGCAGCATCAACCTGATTCAGGAAAATAAAGCTGAAGAAGTGATCCGGATCATCAGTGAAAAATATCTTGAAAATTTCAATATTCAGATGAAAGTTTATCATGTTAAAATTTCCGATGGGATAAAAGAATACACCAATGAATACATCATTTGACCGTAATAAGCATCCCCACAGAAGATACAATCCTCTATTGGATGAATGGATACTGGTTTCTCCACAACGGGCAAACAGACCATGGCAGGGACAGAAAGAAGATATTACAGAAGAAAATCGACCTGTATACGATCCGGATTGCTATCTGTGTTCCGGGAATATCCGTGCTAATGGAGCCCGAAATCCTGAGTATAAAGGGACTTATGTTTTTAATAATGATTTCGGGGCATTGCTTAATGAAGAAATTGATTTTTCTGAAGAACATTCCGGTTTTTTTACCCTTCTTCCGGAACGCGGAATCAACAGGGTGGTTTGTTTTTCTGAGAATCACAGTCTTACTTTACCGGAAATGTCTGTGGAACAGATAAAAAATGTTGTGGATATATGGCAGGAGCAGTTTAATGAACTGGCTGCTTTGGACCATATCAATTACATTCAGATTTTTGAAAACAAAGGAAGTGTTATGGGCTGCAGTAACCCTCATCCGCATGGTCAGATATGGGCACAGTCGTCAATTCCGGCTATGGTTCAGAAAACCCAGGATCAATTGAAATTCTATTTTGAAAAAAATAGCAGAACATTACTGGAAGATTATCTTCAGCAGGAAATAACGGCTGGAGAACGCATCGTCACAGAAAATGAACATTTTACAGCATTGGTTCCGTTTTGGGCATCATGGCCATATGAAACGATGATTATCAGTAAACAGAAAAGAGAAAATATTGCGGCATTTTCTGAAGAAGAAAAAGAATCTTTTGCTTTGATTATCAAGAACATGACCACAATTTATGACAATCTTTTTGAAACGTCATTTCCTTATTCTGCGGGAATCCACCAGTCACCTACAGATGGAAAACCACATCCGGAATGGCATTTTCATATGCATTTTTATCCCCCGCTGCTCAGAAGTGCAGAAATAAAGAAATTTATGGTAGGCTATGAAATGCTGGCAGAGCCTCAACGGGACATTACTCCGGAACAAAGCGCAGCCATATTAAGAAACCTTCCTACCATTCACTACAAGAAAAAATAATAAAATCAATATCTTTGAAAAAGAATAAGCAAATTGTGATTCTGATACATACAATTGCTTTTCCCAATAAAATTATGGAACAGATTAAATTAATTGTGACGGACATGGATGGGACATTCCTCAATTCCAGCCATGAAATGAGCCCTGAATTTTCGGATGTTTACAAAGAACTGAAAAAAAGAAATATTCTGTTTGTCCCAGCAAGCGGCAGACAGATGCCCGGCATCACCCATTATTTCGGAGAAATAGAAAGTGAGATCGGTTTTATCGCTGAAAATGGCGGCTATGTTATCTATAAAGATCAGGAGCTTTTTGCCGATATACTGGAATATAAATATATTGTTGAGATCATCAAAGCTATTCGTGAAATACCGGGTGCGAAAGCGGTATTGTCAGCAAAAAAAATGGCTTATTACGAAACCGAAGATCAGCAGTTTGTAGACTTTTTCTCAAAGTACTATACTGAAAATATGAGAAAAGATGATCTTACGGAAAAAATTGATGATACAGCCTTTAAAATAGCAATTTATCATCCTGAAGGTGCTGAAAAATATCTGTATCCGGCTCTTAAAAGATTTGAAGAATTCGGTCTGGAAGTAGTTGTTTCCGGAGAATACTGGCTTGATATTATGAATAAAGATATTAACAAAGGAAATGCTCTGAAAATACTGCAAAAATCGTTGGGTATTTCTCCTGAAAATACGATGGCTTTTGGTGATTATATGAATGATATAGAAATGCTGAAGAATGCTAAGTATTCTTACGCCATGAAAAATGCCCATCCGAACGTAAAGCAGGTAGCCAATTTTGAAGCCTGTACCAATGACAGCTTTGGAGTGCTGAAAACAATTAAGGATTACCTTCATCTTAATTAATACATCCTATAAAAACTATAACCCAATACGAAAATGAACAAATCAACCGGAAGAAAACCCGCTAAAGCCTGCTATGAGCATATTGGCGGTAAATTAGGACAGCTTCTTTTAGAGCAATTTGTTGAGAAAGGCTGGATTACCAAGGATAATCCGGCTGATCGTCATTATTATATTACTGATAAAGGAATAGAGGAATTTACAAAACTAGGTCTTGACCTTTCACAAATAAAGGCAGAACAATAACTTTCATTGTTTTAGTAATGATTTAATTTTTCATATGTTTCTTTAAAAATGCAAGGCTTCCTTCAGCAAGCTCCTGTGCATCGTAAGGTGATTTCTGCCATAAAGAAACCTTTTCCTGCATTCCCGGAATTGAGGAGCTGAAATTTTCAAGAACCAAATTTCCTTCAAAATTGATTTCCTTCAGTGCAGAGAAAAATTCTTTCCAGTTTACAGTTCCTTCTCCCAACATACCCCGGTGAGATTCTGTAACATGAATATGTTTCAGCATTTTTCCGGAATTGATAATTGGGTCATAAAAATTGTTTTCCTCAATATTCATATGAAAGGTATCAAGATGAAGGAAAAGGTTATTTTTACCTGTTTTCTTAATAAGTTCCAGGACATTTTTTGCAGTGTTGCAAACATAGGACTCATAACGGTTAATAGGTTCTATAGCGATATCAACATTTCTGTTTTGTGCATAATCGGCCACGTTGCACCATACTTCAGCAATGATTTCTTTTTCGTTTTCTGTAAGTGTTTTTCCGGTAAAGACACCTATTCCGCTATGCAATACTCCGGCCAGCAGATTGGTTTCCAGTTCATCAACTTTATCGATTGCTTTTTTGATAAGCTTTTCTGCTGTTTCAGGATGAAACGCAATATGGGCATCTTTGGGAAGGTTTAGTGAACATACGGCTTCCAGATGATTTTCTTTCAGCTGTTTTTTTACTGTGACAGCATCAAAATCCATTGAACCCGGCAGCAGTATTTCGATAAGATCAAACCCGGCCTGAGCGGTTTTTTCTATAGCATATTTCCCTGATTCTGCATTCCATAACGGCGTGATCCAGGAGAGTAGGGAAGCCCCTAGTTTTATATTCATCATATTTTCTTTATTTTATTTTTAAAAAATCCACCATTCTGTTCGTATACCGAAATAAGTTCCGAATCTTTTTGCTCCTGACTGCTGTAAAAACGGTGAATAAAGACTGTTCATAGCCTGATCATTATACCTTGATACTTCTGCAATAAAGCGGATGTGGGGTCTTGCCCAGACACTTCGTTCTGCCGTAGGAACAATTGGGGGAGCCAAAACAAGCTTCATCATGGATGCAGCATCCTGCATTCCGTTTTTTCGTGTTGCATAATGGAGCTCGGAAAGAATATGAAACCAGTTATTAAAATAATAAGTGGCCCTTATTCCGGTATTAAACTCTGTTTTCCGGTTGAAAATTTCACGGCTATAATAGTCCAAAGCCTTATCATTACTGTATGATCCACCTTTACTTTTGGTGAAAACGGCATAGGGATTAAGCGACCATCGGTTTGAAATATTCCATAGTAAATGCTCAACAATTGTAAAAGAGTAGGCACCTTTGTATGTTTTTGTGATTTCATCAGGTGCTCCATAAGTACGCCATGTCTGCGTATTTCCATTATCTCCGCCGTTGGCAATCCCAGTTCCATATCTTATAGAAAACTGATTGAATGAACCCGGTATTTTTGTTGTAATATCTGAATTGAGTTTAGCTCCAAAAACCCAACCCCGGTCTGAAGGGTACTGTTCTACAGAATTTTCTCCTGATTTTTCTACATGATGAAATTCTGCCATCAATTTCAGCTTGTGTTTTGTATTTTTAAATGGCAGTGTCTGCTCCAGAACAAATACTTCTCTCTGCCTGTATATAAGGTTTTTTGATCCGCTGATCACATTGGTATAAGAGTATGGAGTCGAGTTGTTAGCTGCAGTATCAATAGCTGCCGGGAAAAACATAGAAAACCTTGTATTTTTATGTCTTACTCCCCAGCCGGTTGCCGAATGGTCATCAAAATAAAAGTAATCTGCAATGTGAATGTCATCATATCTCAGCCATCTTGAACCTGCCCAGATATCCCAGTCACTTCCCATAATATTTCTGGCTTCAACAAAGGCTTCCGGTAAGGCAACAATCATCCCCTGATTGGATTTTGAATCCACATTTCCCAGAAAAGTTCCCCCGGAATAAAAGCTTAATCTTGCCTGCATATCAATCTTTGTACTTTTTAAGCTGTCACCGTTCACAACAGGGGAGAAATGAAAAGCAGGTAAAAAATCAACATAATCTCCCTGATCCATTCTGCCTCCTAAAGATCCCTGGTTATTCAGATTCAACTGTCTTCCTGTCTTTCCATCGGCATTCGGAGAATAGCCAGCTCCGATTCTCCCGGTTGTCCCAAAGGAAAATTTTTTGTTCGTGATTGTGATCTGGGCATTAATTCCCCTGCTGATGCATACAAGTAAAATGCACCAGGCTAATAAAAGCTTTGTTTTCATAGGAATTATTTAAGTGTTTTGGGCTTGTAATATTTTAATGCAAATAATAAAATAACCGCATAGCAGAGAATAGGAAGTAGGTATGCATGTGCAATATCTTTTTCTGCAATTCTACCCATTATCGGAGGGAAAACAGCTCCTCCAAACATCGCCATAACCAGGAAAGATGAAGCCTGCTGAACCTTTGAACCTAATCTTTTCAATCCAAGACTGAAAATGGTGGGGTACATTACACTCAGGAACAGATTGAGCAAAATAAGGCTGATAAATGATATCCATCCGAAGCTTTGGGAAATAATCAGACACAGAATAATATTGCATGCTGTAAAGATAGCCAGCAGCTTGTTGGGAGCGATGAATCTCATCAGGAATGTACCAATAAATCTGCCAATCATCATCATGGCCATGCTCAGAGAAAAATAATAGGAAGCCTGTATCTCCGGGAGGTGCATTTTTTCGACACCGTAATTGATAAAATACGCCCATGTTCCGCCCTGTGCGGCAATGTTAAAAAACTGGGCAACGACTGCAAATATAAAATGTCTCTGTTTATAGAGTGGTGCATGAGGATCTGATACAGATAAATCTTCACCTTTTTCATTTTCTGAAATAAGGATGTCTTCTGCGTGAGGATCTTTGAGATCCGGTACTCTGATGAAACTGAAAATAACGGTAATCACCAGAATCACAATACCAATCCATGTATAAAGATTTTTTACAGAATCCAGAGATCCTGTTCCGGAATCAGGAGCTCCGAAAATGAAATACCCACCTAAAAGCGGGCCTATAATGGCTCCCAGACCATTAAATGACTGAGCAAAGTTAACTCTCTGATCACTCGTCCTTTCATCTCCAAGAGCTGCTACAAAGGGATGAGCTACTGTTTCAAGAGTTGCCATTCCCATTGCGAGAACAAAAAGAGCTAATCTGAAAAAGTCAAATGAAGAAGTGTTGGCTGCCGGAATAAACAAAAAAGATCCCAGTGCAAACAATGAAAGCCCTAATATTACGCCTAATTTATAACCAAATCTTTTCATAAAAAGACCTGCCGGAATCCCCATGAGTGCATATGCACCAAAAATGGAAAGCTGCACCAGTCCTGATTTGGATTTTGAAATGTGAAGGACATTCTGAAAATGCTTATTCAGTACATCTCCCATGGTAAGCGCAATAGCCCAGAAGAAAAATAATGACGTAACAAAGGATAGGACGATATAGTATTTTTTATCTGTAAATTTTGGAGTATTCATATAATCTGTTTTTTAAGAGGTTTTACAGCTGTTCTTTTCTCTGAATTCTCTGAATTCTTCATAGGAGTAATCCGGGCATGCTCCGGACTTTGAAGTAATAAATGCTCCTAATGATGTTGCCTGTTTCATAATCTTTTCCGGTGATCTACCCTGAATTCTTTTAGACAGGAATCCTGCCAGAAAAGAGTCTCCACTTCCTACAGTGTCTGCAATTTCAATATGAACTGCCGGAAAATTATAAGCGGTATTTCCCACAAAATATCTGGCACCTTTACTTCCTTTGGTAAGAACAATTTCATTCAGGTTAAAATAAGCCTGAAGATGTCTGATGCTTGTATCTTCATCTATATACTCTTCACCTAGAAATTCAAAAATTTTTCTGAGTTCTGCCTTATTCATCTTAACAAGATCAGCTTTATGCAATAATTTTTTAATGAAATCAAAATCGATGAAAGGTGGACGGAAATTGACATCAAAAACCCTGAATTTTGAATATTCTAAAAGTTCCAGCAGTGTAGTTTGAGACACTTCACTTCTGGTAATAAGACTTCCAAAAACGAATGCTTCTGAATTCTGAATAAGGTCCTTATGTTTGGGCAAAGATTCAATATAGTCCCAGGCAACTTCTTTTACAATGTCATAGACCGCTTCTCCCTGTTCATCAAAATCAGCAAGTACTGTTCCTGTGGCCTTTTCCTCATCCAGCTGTATGAAATCGGTTGTTATTCCCCAGTTTTTAATTTGATTAAGAAGGCTGTGTCCTAATTCGTCATTGCCAATTCTGCTAAGCATTTTGGTATCAATTCCCATTTTGAAAAGATTGTAGGCAACATTAAATGGTGCGCCACCAGCTCTGGATCCGGAAGGGAAGATGTCCCAGAGAACCTCTCCAAAGCATACGACATAGTTAATTTTATTTGTTATCATATTAGGTTAAACGTTTAAGTTAATGTTTAAAAAAAATGTTTTTATTAAAGTTGATTATTTTAAAGATGCTTTAGGAATCAGTTTTGCAGATAATGTTATCCTTTTTCCAGTTGATATATAATTGTTGATCTGTCCATCCAAGAGCTTAATAGCTTCTTCAGCCATTTCTTCAATAGGCTGTTGGATATAGGTGACCTCGGTAGGAAAAAGGTCATATGCATCCGTTTCATCAAATGCTATTATAGAGACCTGTTCCGGGACTTTTATATTATTCTTAACAATATAGGAAAGCCCTGCAACTGCAAGTTTATTACTGGAAAAATACAATGCTGTATTTTCAGGTTTTTTCCCCAACCTGTTTTCAAGCTGTAAATGTACTTCCTGTGCAATATTTTCCAACCCAACCAACAGATATTGTATTTCAACTGTTTTTTTGGAAAGGCTTACCGCTTTTTCAAAACCATGCTGGCGGTCCAGGAGGTGGGGAAGCTCAGTTTTGTAGCCTACATAGATTATTTTATCAAAATCTTTATTAAGAAGTAAGCTGGTTGTGTTTTCTGCTATTTCCTGATTGTCAATTGTAATTCCAGGAATGGCAACCTCTTTGAGATATCTGTCAATAGTTACAATTGGATATTTAATGCTGATAAGGTTTTCAAGTGTTCTTTCTGAACCGGATACGGGGGCAACGATCATTCCATCCACCTGTTGCTGTGAGAAAAGCTCAGTAAGTTTTTGGAATTTTTCTGCATTTTCATCGGAGCTGCCAATGATCAGGGTATAGCCTAATTTTAAAGCTTTATCTTCCAGATTTCTTGCCATATGAGAATAGAAATCATTGGAGATATCTGCAACGATTAATCCAAGAAGCTTTGTTTTGTTAGTTTTAAGGCTTTTTGCTATCTTATTGGGAGTGTAGTTAATCGTTTCAGCAATTTCAAAAATTTTTTTCCGGGTCTCCTCACTGATACGCTGTCCTTCCTTTCTGTTGAGAACATAGGAAACTGTGGCTACGGAAACTCCTGCCAGTTTAGCAATATCTTTTATAGAAGACCTTTTCATTTTATTTTTTAAAAGGCAAAAATATTTCATAAAATAGTAAAAAAACAATAGTAAAGTTTTTTTGGCGGTTTACGAAAAAAATGTATTTTAGCGCAATTTTTATTGAAAAATTAAATATTTGATTTATAGAATGTTATGCTATTTTATTGATTTTAATATGAATAAATTGTTAACTTATTTTATGGTTGATATTAAATTTGGTTAAACGTTTATCCAATGAATTTTTAAAATATTATATTATTTACATTTCTGGCTTATCATTTAAGACTTAAAATCAACAATCTCTAGTCGGATGTAAAAAAATGAATCTTCTAAGGGAAATATTAATGCTTAAAACCCACAATTTTAACCTGAGATCAAATATTGGAATTGTATTAAACTAAAAGATGCTGATTATTAAATATATTATAAAATGTAGCTAAAAGTTCTTTCAATACTAAATTAAGAATTTTACAAGTTTAATTTTGCAGGGTTTTTTATCTCCCAATTAATTAGCAAAATATTCAAATCAACTTGTAAAATTTGTTGCAATAACTATAGATGGTATACCAAAGGAAGCTATCACCAGAAGAAATGGGGTTTTAATTTTTCCATTTTTGCTTTTACGAAATATTTAAAATATCAGATATTTTGTATCTGGAATACAGCGACCATTATCAAAAAAGTTGAATAGATCTATATTTTTAGTAGCAGTTCATTAGTTTGAGCAAGCTATTCTTTGAATTTACATTTGTGGATATTTTTCCACAAGACGATAAATGTATTTCCACAGCATTCAAAGACTTCTACATAGATATTAGAATATCTTTACCTCCGTAATAACAATATCAATTAAGATATATAAAACAATAACGAATGGTTAAGATTTATACAAAATTATTTTTTGCAGTGTTAGCTTTAAGCCCTGCTGTTGTTTTTGCCCAGGCAGGAAATGTTGGTATTAATACTGCAAATCCAGGTTCTACTATGGATATCTCTGGATCATTAGCGGCAAATTATAAGGCAGTCAATACAAACTCTTATAATTTGACTTCCTCTGACTTCCATGTCTCTTATAATGGGAGTTCCAATGCTGTTTTTAATCTTCCTTCTGCAATCAACGGGGTTGGAAATTATAAAGGACGTATCTATAGGATTAAAAACAATACAAACTTTAGTATTACAGTAAATTCTGCAGCTCCGGAGACCATTAATGGAAATCCCAGCGTTCTTGTGCCGGCAAATCAAAGTATAGAATTAATTAATACTGGGCTTACGGGCGCTGTTTCGACTTGGGAAATACTTTCAACAGGGACGTCTTCTACAGGAGATTATATAATTGTCAAGCCCAATGCTATTCAAACGGTATCTACCGGATCAGATGTGACCTTCGGATCTGTAATTGCATCCAATAACATTACTTATAATGCCGGTGTTTTTAATTTGAAAGCAGGTAAAACCTATGTGCTTCGTTGTCAGCTGCATGCTACAGAGTTCTCGTTGGCGGGAGGCTTCATGGTCTATGAATGGGTTGATGCTTCAAACAATTCTGTTCTTCCTTCCAGTACTACCGGAGTTGTTGATGCAATAAATAATTATCCTGCAACTTCAATAGGTGGCCAGCCGGAAGCCTATGCTATTTATAGACCTACGGTTGATACTTCTGTAAAAGTAAGATTAGGAGGAGCAGGAACAGCTCAGCTGAATCCTCAAATAGGATTTATGACAGTAACAGAACTTGCGGGAGGTAACGGAAACGGTGGAACAACAATTATTAATAACAATATTACTGCAAGTAACGGTCTTACTTTATCAGGTACAGATGTAAAACTGGGAGGAACTCTTTCTCAAGCTACTGATATTGCAACGGCAGGAAACAATTTGAGTATCAACGGTGCAGGAAAAGTCCTGGTGGGGACCAATACAGTACCGTCTGGCGCATCTAATGCAAAAGTTGTTATTGATAACGGAACTACTAATGGAGCTCTTCAGATTAAAGATGGTACCCAGCAGTTGGGCTATGTTCTAACGAGTGATGCCAACGGTTTGGCAACATGGTCATCCACTGTTACTACAGCATTTGCTGATAACTGGACATCTTACACGGGAACATTGGTTAATCCTTTTACCGGAAACTCAGGCGGAGATAATCTACCAACAGGAATTTCTGTAAATATTCCTGCCAAAGGATGGTATTTTTTCCGTTCTGGAATTACTATAACTTCCACTTGTAATGATTACTGGTTTTACATTCCTGGAGTAGGCGAAGTATGGAAATCATACTGTGGTAGCGCTGGACCTGATCCTATTAATTTTGTGCCTAGAGATCAAACCAGAGTATTATATTTTGCGGCTCCCGGAGTTTATTCTATAGTTGCTCATAAAACCAATTTCGTAGTTCCGACTGGGTTTAATGGTGGAAATCCCGCTTTTTATCTGGATTTTGTAAAATTCCAAAATTAATGTTGTAACCATTATCAGCATAATAAAGTTCAGCGATTCTAAAAACACATAATGCTTTACTGCAAGGTGTAAACCTTGCAGTATTTTTTTGTTGCTATAATATTTCATCTGCGAAAGTTTTGTATTTGTCTGACTTTTTATTCAGTATTTTATCATCAGTTTAAAAGCCTTCAGAGTTTTCTTTCTTTGGAATATCAAAAACCATCAGCTTCACAAGGAGCATCTTATGAAATAACAGTCGAAAACAGGAAAGGGGAACTATTTTACCGTAAGTATAGAGAATAATAAGACTCCGAACAGAATGGTTAATCAGATTGAAACATTCATTAATGAATAAATGTTCAATAATTGTTAGTTTTGTATGCTGGATTTGCTGTGTAATCTATAGACGGTAAAGAAGAAAATAGAATGACAAAAAGATTGCGAAATGACAGACGTATTTAAAAATTATCTATCCTCAATAGGAGGACTACTAGCCGAGGAAATCAACTTTTCTGAGCAATTCTTCAAACCGATCCGTTTAAAGAAAGGTGATTTTTTAATTCGTGAAGATGAAATCTGCCGTCATATTGGATTTATCGCTAGTGGGGCCGTAAAAGCATTCGCCATAGACAAAGAAGGAAAGGAAAATATTACCTGCTTCAAGTTTGAAAATGAATTTGCTGCCTCGTTTCCGGAGTTTGTGGCGCAGGAAAAATCCGGAAGGAGTATAAAGGCTATAGAAGATAGCATAGTTTATAGGATAAGCTATCCAGACTATCAGCATCTGCTTGGTCAGGTGGCCGCTTGGAATGGAGTTATACAATTGGTGATGGAGCAGGAGTATAAACAAAAGGAACGTTATCTGCTGAATTACAATAATAAGTCGGCTGTGGATAAATACCGCCATGTCCTGTCTAGCGAACCGATGCTCGTTCAGCGCATAGCGACGCAGGACCTGGCATCGTACCTGGGCATCACGCAGCGATCGCTTACACGGGCAAAGGGACAAATACATAGACCCAGCATATTATAGGACAAATGTCCTTATAGAATACTGATCAGCGCTGTAGATTTGCACAAAAAAACTATGTTACATCAAATTGCTCCTGAAGTATTCCAGATTTCACTGATGCCACGAAACAGTATCAATTGCTATATTATCGAAGGTGTATTAGTAGATTCCGGAATACGGAGCTCATATACAACTATAAAGAAAGCTCTCCAGAAAATCCCTGTTTATCAGCATATACTGACACATGCCCATGCAGACCATCAGGGCTGTAGCGATCAGATATGTGCTGAGTTTGCAATATCTTTACTCTGTCATCCTGACGAAGTTTCTAGAACCGAAACGGGTATGGTAACCAATGAATATCCAAATCCACAACATTGGATAGCAAAGCTTCAACAAAAATACTGGGCAGGTCAGGGACACAAAGTTGAACGGACAATAGTTGAAAACGATAGGATTGGAAACTTTCGGGTAATAGAGACGCCAGGACATTCGGCAGGTCATATTTCTTTATTCCGTGAGCAAGACGGTGTGCTGATCATTGGAGATGTAGCGACCAATATGAACCTGCTCACGACAGCGACCGGTCTGCGGCTTCCACCAAACATATTCACCTCCGATCAGCAACGCAACATCAAATCGCTCCAGAAGCTGGCAAAACTGAGTCCATCCATTATCTGCTTTGGTCATGGACCGGTCCTGCGAAATACAGATCGGAAGTTTGAGCAATTTGTAGCTAAATGCAGTGCGCTGTAATTATAGTTTAAATTTGCTTTACAATAGAAGTCATGGAATTATTTCCTGTACCAAAATTGGAATCTGAGATGCCAGAAAGATCCTGCAATTACAATATTGTTATTACTGTCAAATAAATTTTGTTCACAGTCAGGAAAAGGTGTGATTTATGTAAGTATACTACAAATAAGTGTAGCATATTGTACTTAAGAATGCCCATATTTGTATACTGATATTCAGTTAATTTAATCTGAATGCTGTAGTCTGTAGAAAGAAATTTTTACAAAGCCAACAAGTTGCATAAACTAAAAGGATAAATATTAGGAATAAGGCATAAACCGTGAAAAATATCTTGGATACTCAATTACACAATGAGCTATTAAAATCAAAATAGTAAATCTGTTTTAGTATTTTAATAAGTAAAGGGACGAGAGGCTATAGTCTTCGTTCCTTTATCTATAAGATATCTGCAATGATATATTTATACACCAACACTATCTCATAGAAACTGATTATTACTTTAATGGGATGGTAGATAACAGGCAGCTTGACGGCCACCCAGGAGACAGGGGGTTGTCTCCATTAATCAAAATATTTGAATCATGAAAACCATACATCTCTTTCAGTTTAAAAATTCCATTTCCCGTAACATTCCATTTTTTAAGGAAGAATGCCGGATAGATAATCTTAACGATTTAATGGCCTATGATTTAATGAACACTGAAAAAGTGACTGAGTTTATTATCAGCGTTCCTGAGGACTTTATTTTTGAAGAGACTCCGAGGGAAGAGATTTTAACGATGTGTAAAAAAGCTGAAGAAACTATTGAGCATTATTTTGCAACAACAGTAGATGATTACGATGTTATTTAAGATGATAGCAATGTACAAGGATTTATAAAGTATATTAACACTAAAATTTATATCATGAAATTCCAGCAAAACTTACTGGATTATATTAGTACCTCACTCATTACAATTGGGGAGACGGTATCTATAGCAGAAAGCGTAACTTCAGGATTAGTACAGCTGGCTTTTTCACAGATGCCTAATTCAAGTCTATTTTATAAAGGTGGTATAACAGCATTTACATTACCAGAAAAGCTTAGGTTTTTGGACAGTAACCGCATTGAGGAGCAAGGAAATAATTTTGAGACCCAGCATATGGCTGATATAATGGCAACAAAAGTCGCTATGTCATTTGGAACGGACTGGGGAATATCTTCTACCGGCTATGCCTCTTCTACAAGGAATTCAGGCTTTCATATTTTTTCATTCTGCTCATTTAGCTATAAAGGAGATATCATCCTTTCCAAACGAATTGAGCTTAATGATAAAATCCAGGCTCTGGATGCTCAACTGTATTACACTGAGTTCATTTTAGGAAGCTTTAAAGGTGCTCTGAATCAAATATTGATCTAAAAAATATCAGAAAATTTGACGAAAGAATGGGCTTTTAAAAAATAAAAACTGTTTATAAGGAGAAATATCCCTTCTCTGATATCTTCTCCTTTTTTGTTCACTTCAGGTATTGTCTTATGACTTGTTTTCATTCTTTATATTTTTCTATTAATTTGATCATAACTTAATTGGTAAATACAATTAATTCAAATAAAATCATAGTCATTCAGCCCGGCAACAAAATAATGCTCAATAGTTTTCTGCGCTTTTTTGCACATTGACAAAAGATCATTTCTGGATGTGTTCTCGAAAGTAAAATCGTCATGGGCTTTAACAATATACTCGGTTACTATTTCAATATTCATTAAATCGATATCTGTCATATCGGATTTAAGCCTATGTTCTTCTTTGAAGAAAGGGATTTTGCGAAAAATTGAATTGTTAAACCGGAAAAGATGTATTGTTTTCACTGTAAAAATATTTAATAATATGAAAATTTAGTTTGGCGTTTTATGGGGAATCTTATCTTTGATTTTTATATTGGTCCACCTTTTAGGCAGGGTACGTTCTGATGGTAATTGGTATATGCCGCCTGAAAGTATATATAATAAGTTGTCCCAGAAATTATTTTTTCTGCAGAATTCATGACTGTAATTTGTTAATACTTTTAAATATTCATGTTCATATTTCCTTGCTTCTTGTAATGTATAATTTTTAGGAAGATCCCTCATGATATCCATAGCGGTTTTGTTAAAGATTTTAGTAGAATACTTTTCCAGAAAGCCTAATTCTAGCTTACATACACGGGTAAGTAGAATAAGTAAAGAAAAAATTTCATCATAAAAATTGCAAATTGTTGCCTTCCATGATAATCTTTCTTCTTCCGGTAAAATTTCAGTGGCCAGTTGGATGAGTTTTTTATAGTTCTCTTCCCATTCATCTATATAGGCATTGTTTTGCTGCCAGAATATAAGTGAATTGATTTTATTTTTTTTAATAATATTCTCCAATATATATTCAAACTGTATTCTAATGTATTTTACATCATCACTTAGGTCTTCTAAAACAGACTGCCACAGATTATGCTGGCTTAAACTGCAGTGAGTACTAAATACCAATCTTGATTTGTTATTGAGAACCTGTAATTCTTTTAACATGCGAAGAACTTCCTTTGTGTCTCTTTCTAGGGTGATGTTGGTATTTCTGATGTAAAATAGAGAGACAAATTGCGAGTAATAGGCCCTTCTTGAAATATTTTTTTTATTTCTGAGCCCCAATTTGCTCTTTGGATGCTTAGTCAGCTTTTTCATTGGGGTTTATTGTATATTATTTTTTTTTGCTGTCCCTTCTTCAAAGGATTTTTGCTGTCTGATAAGGGAAATAAGATATTGTCTTAAATCTCTGATCGTAATATTTTTCTCTGCAAAAGAAAAAAATAATGGAGTTTCGTCTAAAAGATCATACAGTTCAGGAAATTCTTTTTGAATTTCAACTGTTTTTTTAAATATCTTTTTTGTTAAAACTGATATGGTATCTACATTATTCATAGCCGCTTTTTATTATCGTTACTATCATTTTAAAGCGTTTATTTCCTTTTATAGAATGAGATTTATG
Source organism: Chryseobacterium sp. MA9 (assembly GCF_024399315.1). NCBI lineage: Bacteria > Pseudomonadati > Bacteroidota > Flavobacteriia > Flavobacteriales > Weeksellaceae > Chryseobacterium > Chryseobacterium sp. MA9. The sequence continues at coordinate 828,590 of NZ_CP075170.1, forward strand.
GGCCGGAATGATAATGCATTCACCTTCTTCCATAAAATAAGAAGCTCCGTCTATAATGATTTCTGCTTTACCTTCAATAATCTGTACAACAGCGTCAAAAGGAGAAATTTTTTCGGGTAATCCTTCTTTGTCGTCAAACGATAAAGCACTGATATTGCCGGTTAGTTTTTCCATTATTGTCTTGCTGACTATAGAATTCGGAATGTATTCTACGATCTGGCGGGTAATATATACTTTTGATTTCTCAAGTTCTTTATGATTCATCACAGTCTGTTTAAGCATAAAAGAATAGAAGATATTGTAAATAAAAGGGATAGAACTGTCTAATATCCCATCCCTTTTTCAAGCTAAAACTTTTGATAAATATGTCTTTTTCATAGGTTTTAACTGTTCTTGAAAATAATTTATGAAAGATTAATTTCTTTGATAATACTGAGAACCTCTTCACGGTTTTTTCTTAATCTGTTTCCGATTCTTTCAAGCATCTCTTTTTCTTTACCCTCTTCAAACTTCAGATCGTGATCCGTTAATATTGAGAATTTTTCTTTCAGCTGTTTAGACTGCTCATTCCAGTCTTCAGGAATTTTGAAAGATTTGTCGCCTTTATTGTGGTTTGTGTCCATAAGGTGGATTTTAGTGTAACTTCATTGCTACAATACAAAGTTGGGTGTTTAATAATCTATTGTATTACAGATTGTTTCTTTTATGTTGCAGATATCACACTTTTACAAAAATCACAGATTTTTTGAGTATCTGAGATAGGATTGTTCATAAAAGCAACAAAAAATCCGGCAGCTCTGATGAAGTAATGGAATTTATTGAGTCTTATGAAAAGATTGCAATTTAAAATACTGCTATATAATTTCAAATAAGTGGTTGATTATTCGTACCTTGCTGAATAACTAAATTGAGCTGATGATCCGGACTCTCATTTTTCTTTTCACTATTTAATATTTCCGGTATATCATCATCTCTAGTCTGCTTCAAATCATTAATAAAACTGTTTTGAAAAGGAAAATATAAGCCTGTTGATTTTTTCCAAAAGACAATTCAATTGTAAAAATTATTAATGCTTTTTATGAATATAAAAAAATATTTATGGATGTGGACGTTTTTGGTTCCTATCCTGGCGTGGTTCTCTTATGTTGGAAATTCTGTTTTTTCTTCAGGGTATTACTCTGTGATTCTTGCTTTATTTTTAATGGGAAGTGTTTTGGCTGCGGTGTATCATTCCGAAGTCATTGCCCATCGTTTGGGGGAACCATTCGGGACTTTACTTCTGGCATTTGCCATTACAGTCATAGAAGTAGGGCTTATTATTTCTATCATGATAGGCGCAAAAGGTTTAGAAACCATTACCCTTGCCAGAGATACGGTTTTTGCGGCAGTGATGATAATCCTTACCGGAATCATTGGAAGCTGCATTGTAATAGGCTCTTTAAGATATAGGGAACAAAGCTTTACACTACAGGGGGTAAGTACTGCACTGATAACACTTACTTCTGTCATTATTTTTGTGCTTATACTGCCCAATTATACGGTAAGTCATCTCGGAGGTGAATATACATCCTTTCAATTGCTTTTTATCGCCTTGATTTCTTTAGCGCTTTACCTCGGTTTTACCATGATCCAAACGCTTAGACACCGAAGCTTTTTCATTTCTCCACAAAATAAACTATCCGCAAACCAGCCTGTACAGAATAGTAATGAAATGATTTCCCGAAAACAATTGTATATCAGTTGTATATTATTGATTTTATCCCTGGGAATAGTCGTTTTACTGGCAAAGCTTCTTTCAAAGGATGTTGAACATATAGTTGTTTCGGTGGGTGCTCCAAGATCTCTTGTAGGTATTATCATTGCAGGTATTGTTCTCCTTCCGGAAGGGTTGGCTGCATTCAGGGCTGCAAAAAGTGATGAAATTCAAACCTCATTAAATCTGGCTTTTGGTTCTGCTTTAGCAAGTATCGGGCTGAGTATTCCTGCGATTGCTATTATATCTGTAATAACAGGCATAAGAATGTCATTAGGGATAGATATCAAATCAACAATACTTTTGGGACTATCGCTTTTTATTATTACCGTCTCACTGGCAACGGGCAGAACTAATATTATGCAGGGAATTGTACTGATAGCTATTTTTTTAATTTACCTCTTTATTACTATAGTTCCATAAATAACCGTCTATTAAGTATCTATAAATATAACCGTAGGGTGTTATTTTGGAAAACAGAGTCTTGCCATGAGATAGCTGACTGTTGATTCCGCTCCCTGGTTGAGATTAACATTTTTCTCTTCAAGGCCGTCGTAACATCCGCCTGTTGCAGGGTTATAAATAATCTGATGTAAATGATTCTTTCCTAAAAACCAACTAAAAGCATTCCTCATCATCTGCAAGTATTTTTCATCCTTAAAAACTTTATAGAATGTAGATAAGGCCAGTATGGTATAAGCAACATCAATAGGCTGCTCACCACCAATTGACTCAGGACTTTTAACCGTTTCTTTCTGCAGCCATCCATTGTTGGATATTACTTTGATGCCGCCTTTAATAAATATTTTCGAAAGCAAAAATTTGAATGATTCATTGGCAATCTGCTTATACATTTCGTTTTGGGTTGTAATCCATGCACACAATAAAGCCTCAGGGAGTACACTGTTTCCATAGGTAAGATAGCTTTCAAACCAATGCCAGTCTCTGTGTTTTTCATGCTGATACATTTTTACCAGTCTATTAGCCAGCTTTTTCAATAATGGAATATTGTTTTCAGAGTTTTGATAATGCAGTCCCTTTATGATAAAAGCCATTGCTCGGGTAGAATGGATGTTCTCAATAGATAAAAGACTTTTTTCAATGGCTGATTCTGCTTCATCATAAAACTCTTGGGGTAAAATAGACTTTAATGAAAGGAGATATCCCAGTGCCCAGATGGCCCTTCCATTGGAATCTTCAAGATTGGTTTCATAATTCTGCTGAGCAAATTCCTTGTTTTGATTCACATAGTTAAGAAAACTACCATCCGGTTGTTGACAAAATTTAATAAATTTTAGATAAGTTGAGATTAAATCTAGGTCAGATTCATCTCTGTTCAGTTCGTAATGTCTGCAGGCTACAATCATAGCACGGGCATTATCGTCCAAGGTATACCCGGAATTTATATCAGGTTTGTTGATTCTAGAAAACTGGATCATTCCAAAATCTGTTGTCATATTTTTGATATGGCTAAGATTGATGATGGGGAATGTATAATGTAATATCATGTTGTCTTTGCTGTGTTGTTGAAATAATAAGGCGTGTGAAATAGATGAATTCTCCCAGGCTGTGGGAGCCATTTTTTCCAAACTGTTTGAACGTAATCTTTCCTGTGTATTTTCATTTTTCAGTAATGTATTCACGGCAGCAGCGAGCTGTTTCGGAGTTTCAAAATCAATAATAATTCCCAGGTCTTCATTTAATACTTCTAAGGCATGTGGAATAGGAGTGGAGACAATGGGGCATCCACAACTAATTGCATAGGAAAAAGTGCCGCTTACCGCCTGATTTCTGTCTTTTGAAGTGAAAAGATAGATATTGGTAAGCTGAAGATATTCTAACAACTCATCTAAAGGCAGATATTGATTGATAAAGTAAGTATGCTTTTCCAAATGGAGCCTTTTAATAGTATCCTGTAGAAAATCACGATATTTTTCACCTTCATGCTTAATGATACCAGGGTGCGTTTTTCCAATAATAAGAAACATTACATCCGGATTTTGAGCAATGATTTCAGGCAGAGCTTCTAAAGTGGTTTCAATATTTTTCCCGGAACCCAATAAACCAAATGTTGAAAGTACTTTTTTATCTTTAAATCCGTATTTCGTTTTCAGTGAAATTTTGTCAATAAATGGTAACAGGTGAGTTCCATGGGGGATTACTTTAATTTTATCAGACGGAATATCATAATCAGCGGACAGGATGTCCGCAGAAATACCCGTCATCACAATAATAGATTTGCAGAAACTGCTGATTTCTTTTACTTTTTCTTTTAGCTCCCAGTCCGGTTTTGGTAGAACTGTGTGAAAAGTAATGATGACGTCTTTCTCTAAATTTTGAAGAAAAAGCAGCAATCCGTTTTTGGCCTCAGTAAAAAATCCAAACTCATGCTGAAGCATAACCAGTTGAATCTTATCATTTTTGTTGATTTTATCAGCCAGCTCCAAATAAGAAATGGCATCAGATGTATTTAAGCGATATTCAGGATTTTCTTCGTATCGATGATGCTCCTCTTCAGTTTCCATTGGACAGATGATGATATTAAAAGATTCATTGAACTTTATCTGAAGAGATTTTATTAAATCCTGACAATACGTTGCAATACCACACACCTTAGGAGGAAAAGTACTTATAAAGATAATTTCAGGTTTATGATTAATTGTGTTTTTCCTATTTTGGACAGATCGTCTTTTTGTCTTTTCCTCCACGTCTGATTTTATATTTTTATTCATGTTGATATCTATTTTAAAGTATGACATTCTGTATAGAATAGTCAGTTATAAAGTGTACTGTAGTAATTCCTTCAGTAATTCCGGGATATTTAAAGAAGCAACAGCAATTCTCTTATCTGCTGCTCCATAGTAAATATGGAGTGTATCTCCTTCTGTTATAGCTCCGGTTGGGAAGCAGACATTATTCACTTCTCCCTTCTGTTCCCATTCTTCTTCAGGCTTGAAAAGAGGATAAGGAAGTCTTGAAATTTCTTTTTCAGGGGTATCAAGATCAAGTAAGGCAGCACATGCGCTGTAAACATACCCTTCAATGGTATCATGTACGCCATGGTATATCAAAAGCCATCCATGCTCGGTTTCTATAGGGGGACATCCTCCGCCAATATAGCTTACTTCATGCTCATATTGGGGAGATAATATAATATGATCTTTAAAGTGAAGGAAATAATCTTTCCAGAAATCAGGATTCAGATCTTCAATGTTTTCTATACTTGCAATTTGAATATCAGGTCTTATGCGATGAAGAAAATAAAGCTTGCCGTTAATTCTTCTTGGGAAAAATATCACATTTTTATCCCACAGGAAGACATCTTTATCATTTTTATGAGTAGGCGGGAGTTTGTTGAAACGCTTGTACTTTTCTGCTATTTCACCTTGGGATTCTGATAAAAATCTAAACTTGTTGTATGGAATTTTGGGAACAATAATTCCCCGTTTTTGCCATGACTTAAGATCCTCCGATACAGCAAGTGTTCCCAGTGCATTAATCCCGTCATAACTGGTATAGGTAAGATAAAATAAATGATCTATTTTTACGATTCTTGGATCTTCAACACCATGTTTTTCGTATTCAAACTCGGGGATAATAACCGGATTGCTCAACCGGGTTTCTATAGTCTTATAATCTGATAGTATACAGTATCCGATACTGGAGAAATTATTCTTTGCAAGAGCCCTGTAAAATAAATGTATTTTTCCGTTATCCTTAATAACTGCGGGGTTTAAAACACCTTCACTCTCAAAGTCTATTGTCGTTTTTCTGAGTATAATTCCGTCTTTTTTCAGGGATACCATTTAGTTGCTGGTATTTTGGGCTTCGTTTTCCCTGTCTCTTCGTTTATTCATTTTTTCTTCCCGTTTCTCTTTTGCGGATTTCGCGGGTGGAGTTTTATCTGACTTCTTTTTTCCGTCTTTTTCTTTTGACATTGTGAAATATTTTTTGTTAACTGTAAATTTCAATCATTAAAAAAGGAAAGCTTTGTAATTGTCTTTCAATTTGTTGTATAAATCATAGATATTTCCGATTTAATAGATTAACTTTGAGTAAATATCTGTTAATGAAATAATTGGCAGTGTAAATAGTAAGGGGGATGAAGTTGTATATAAAATATATGGTAAGTTTACGTTGCAAAATGGTTGTCCATCAGGAACTGGAAAGGCTGGGCATTAAAAATGCTATTGTAGATTTGGGAACTGTAGAGTTACTGGATGATATCAGCGCTGAATTAAGACAAATTCTGAAAGAAAACTTGCTTAAAACAGGACTTGAGATATTAGATGACAAAAAAAGTATCCTGATAGAGAAAATAAAAAATGTAGTCATAGAAATGATTCATTATTCAGATGAACTTCCAAAAGAAAATTTCTCAGACTATGTAAGTGAAAAATTAGGATATGATTATACCTACCTTGCAAATACCTTTTCTGAAGTGAAAGGAATGACGCTCCAGCATTTTATCATTATCAATAAAGTAGAAAAGGTAAAAGAATTACTGCTGTATGATGAACTCAACCTTACAGAGATCTCATATAAACTCAATTACAGTAGTGTGGCTCATCTCTCTAATCAGTTTAAAAAAATCACCGGACTTTCCCCTTCATTTTATAAGCAGTTGAAGCAGAAGCGTTTGGGGAATCTGGAAGACTTGTGAAGTGATGATAATTGTTTTTCTTTAAAGGAATTAAATAAACTATATTGATTTTTCTATTAATGAACATCTAAGTTTGACCCCGTTATTTGTTTAAATATTCCTATACTATGAAAAATGGCCATCCCAATGTGAAGCAGATAGCTAATTTTGAAGCTTCTACTAACAACAGTTTTGGAGTATTGAAAACAATTAAGGATTATCTGTATAACTGATATTTCTGAAATAATAAAAGGTGAATCTTCTAAGGCTCATCTTCATTATATGTACTGTTTAAGATCTGTAATAAGCTTTTATATAGAATTGGATAAACTAGCCCTTTATTTTGCCATATTTACCTACATTTGGGAACAAGTAAAAAATAAAGCATGGAATTTTCGCCTTTTAATAATGTTATCAAACTTTGCCTTCAGGGGATGAGCATGGAAGATAAAGACAGGCCTGAAGAAGCAAGAAAGCTGTTTTTACAGGCCTGGGAAGCAGCAGCAGATGATCATGAGAAATTTCTGGCTGCTCATTATGTATCACGTCATCAAAAAATACCTGCTGATCGTTTGAAGTGGCTTGAAACCTCTTTAGAATTTGCTTTAAAAATAAATGATGATACGGTTAAAAGTGCATTGCCTTCTCTTTATTTGAATATTTCCAGATGCTATGAGAATTTAGGAGATATGGAAAGGTCAAAAAAGAATGCTGAACTGGCATTGTTATTAAAAAATCATCCTTCTGATAAAGGACCATTTTACCATGGTACAAAAGCAGATTTGCAGATTGGAGATCTATTGACGGCGGGCGGAATCTCAAATTATAAGTCAGAATTAAAAATGAATCATATCTATTTTACAGCTTTGATTAACGGAGCAGGGCTTGCTGCTGCTTTAGCAAAAGGCGATGGAGTAGAGCGTGTATATATTGTAGAACCAATAGGCATCTATGAAAATGATCCCAATGTAACAGATAAGAAATTCCCGGGAAATCCCACCCGTTCTTATCGTTCCGAAATGCCTTTAAAAATTATTGGAGAGGTTAAAGAATGGACAAAACCTAACCCTGAAGATCTTCAAAGGTTTCGTGAAAAATTAGATGACAGCAAAGGAGAGATCATCAATTAGACTTATTATTTGTCTCTCATCTTCCTGTAATCTTATCACCTCTGTATTAATAGCATAGATATAAAATATTAGGAGCAATGAAAATCGCTGATTATGATTGTACGCATAAAAGGCTGAATGAATATATCATACATTTGGGATAAGTTTTTCATTTATCCAATAGTTTTAGCCTCCAGATGGGGGCTTTTCTGTTGGGTAGCTTGGGCAAATCAATTGATTTGATGACAGATTGCTTGATATTGCTCTGTAAACATTTCAGGTGCGGCCTTCATTTCCAACAATGATAAGATTCTATTGAACTGTCTTTTTAAATAAAAACCTCTATGGAGGTCCAGTGATTTTTTGCCATAGTATACAATACAGATTGGAGTCTGATATTTCCCGACTAATTTCATATCTATTCCCGTAATATCAGTCCAGAGAAATTGATGCTGTCTCAGACCTCCTGTAAAGCGGATATCCTTATTTGAAATGATAAGTCTTAGCCTGGTATACATCAGCATACTGATACTGATCAGCAAAAGTAATGGTACTAAAAAAATAATCTCCGGTGGAAGGTCTTTCTGCATGAGAAGACCAAATGAGGTCAAAACTAAGAGAAGTCCGAAAAAATAACAGATTATTTTTAGCCATTGTGGTGAGGAAAAAGTTTCTTCAGTAAGTATCTGTTTCATATGATAATAGTACGATTTTTAAATGATGTATTTATATTTTTGTTCAAACAAAGAATAGGATTGGTTATATACAGCCTAAAATAAGAGCTAAGTCGAAAGGTTTGAGTTCTAGATAAAAAAACAGCCACAAATAAATTGTAGCTGTCTCTTTTTGAAATCAAATATCGAGTATCATAAAGATCTGGAACGGGCGATGTTGATAAGATACACAAGATGTGCAAACATGTTCCGTTTTACAGACTCTACTTTTATATCTCCGGTGGTCTGATTGATCGTTGTTACAAGATCAGTATTACATTGACCATTGAAGTTACCACTTCCTAAATAGTTTACAGTATTAGCAGTAGGATAGGAGATTCTCGGATAATCCGGTGCTGTCTGGTTGGCAACAGCAGCTGTTCCGCTGAATCCTTTATTGTCAACATATCGGGCTGTCCAGGTTCCTAAAAACTGTCCGTTACCTGTATTGATGCCCTGTCCCACAATAATTTGGGTATCTACAGGATTGGTAAATCCGGCACAGGAAGTGTAATGATTTAAAGAAACCGTGCAGGAAGAAGCGTTATCAGTAGGTTGAAAGCATTTTCCTTCGTAGACAGTGAATCTTTGTTCAGTAGAAGAAGTAGAAGTGTTCAATAAAGCTTTCGGAGCGAAAATCTCTTCAGGAGATATAAGGATTAAAACTCCTTGTGCATCCGCCGCAACAATTTTTTTTTCAGCATTTGAAAGTCCTCTTACTCTTACCAGGCCATTGACATCCAATGTTTGGGTTGGTGTAGATGTATTAATCCCAACCTGTGCTAATGAACTCCCACAAATAGCAAGTGCTGCCAAAAAGAATGTTTTTGTTTTCATGTTATTTTTTGAAAAGGTTAAATTTTTCACTAAGGTAAGAAATATCTTTAAAAGAGGCAGAGAAATCATCTGAAATCTAGTATAAACTAATTATAAATGAATGCTGAATAGATTGATATCAAATTTCAGGGATCATTTTTTAAATAACTCAAAATTTATACACCTTGTATTTGTTTGAAAAATATTTGTATTTTAGCCGAAATATGTTGTTTTTTAATAAACATATTGGGTGCTAATTAAAATTCAGATAATTTGAATGAAAAAATTAGTAGATTTGCACGGAACAAAAAAATAATAAATATTAAGCACTATTCTCTGTGACGGAATTTTTAGGAGGGAAGTACATCGAGAATAACAGGATTTTAGGTTATAAAACTACTGAAACTATGAAGAAACTTTTTTTACTTTTATTAACGGCGTTTTTATTTATCGGCTGCAGCTCTGATGATGATACTATCTATGACTATGTAGGAACATGGTCAGGTTCTTATGATGGAAATGATAAAGGAGTTTGGAACTTCGTGGTAGATGAGAGTGGTAAAGTGGTAGGAACAATGCATTCCGATGTTAATAATGAAAACTATAGTATTACCGGGAATTTAAGTGAGACAGGAGATCTTAATGCAAGAGTAGGACTTCCTTCACAGGGAGATTTTAAGGGAACGCTAACGACAGAAAAAAAAGGAAACGGAAACTGGTCCAACTCAATTCCTACACCTGCCAAGTCAGGGACCTGGAAAGGAGAGAAGAAATAAAAAATAAAAAAGTCTGCAGAATCTACTGCAGACTTTTTTATTTAAACAAATCCCATGTGGGTAATCTCATCGTGATCATTCTTAAGGACTATAAAATAAAGAAGAAGATCGTTTTCTGAAAAATATTTTTTAAAAGACTTATCTTGTTGGTGATTCCAGCTGATTATTTCTTCATTATTTTCTATGCTATAATTTTTAGAATCTAATTTTAAAGTTAAAATCACTGCATGATCTGATGTACAGTGATCATTTTTATACAGAATTTGACCCTCAATTCTCACACAATCCAAAACATTATTGACTGTACCTAGTTGAAATTCTCTCAACAGTTTTTTCCCTTCTTCAGTCTTTAAACCATTTTCAACCGTTCGCTTTCCCCTTCCGGAAACCATATCCAAATCTTTGATCGTTGTCATAACCTTTGCAAACTTCTGGTAGAGGAGTGGATCGCCTGCTTCTTTAATATACACTTCCAGACTTTTCCGGATTATCTTCCCAATTTTGGAACAGTGCCCGAATTCCGAGCTGTTCTGCCGGACTTTCTCATACGACGGACTTTTTTTAAAAGCAGCTTTATTGAACCCGCTTTTCTTCCGAACTACATTTTTACCGTTCAGATTATAAAATACAAGGTCACCTACAGCACCCGTGATTGTAATGAGACTTTCATATGTTGCCATATCTTCAAAATAGAGATCAAATATACCAATAAATACTTGAAAACAAAATTTTAACATATATTTATAATATAGTTGTAGTATAGTTATATTATAATTAAAATATAAACTGTATATTTGTAATGTATTTTGTTAATTAATTATAAATCAGAAGAGTATGGGAACGGAATTATTTCAACAAAAAATGAAAATAAAGCAGATAGTTGTTGTACTGGCAGCGTCTGTTTTTGTAGTTTCCTGTGGATCCTCCAAAAGTGCCACAAATAAAAAATCAAATACGAAAACAGTTGCCAAATCTGAGAACCTCAGAAAACTGGATTCAAAATTTGATGGTAACGTATCAAGATCTATCAGTGATATTCTGAAAGATGCCGAAAAATACATTGGAACTCCTTATAAATTCGGAGGAAATACACCATCAGGATTTGACTGTTCCGGATTCACTGTAAAAGTGTTTGAAGAAAATGATTTCAATCTTCCAAGAAGATCTTCTGATCAGGCTGAAGCAGGAAAAAATATCGATATTAAAGACGTAAAACCCGGTGATCTTTTGTTTTTTGCAACAGCAGGCGGAAGCAGGGTGTCTCATGTAGGGATTGTTCATGATATTGGTCCTGACGGAGAAGTGAAGTTCATCCATGCCTCTACCTCAAAAGGAGTAATGATTTCATCCCTGAACGAAAAGTACTGGAACAAGGCATATCTTCATGCCCAAAGAGTTCTGTGAAAATCTCATCAATAATTAAAAAAATCAATAGAAATGGGCTTTAGCCTATTTAATGAAAGATCAAACTGTCGGTTGGCTCTAGCCAAAACTTATATATAATCATACTCTTTAGCCATTCCGTTAAAAATTCATATAATTTTCACCACTACTCCGGAAGATAGAAATTCGTTTTAAATTATAATCTTTCTGCCATTAATTGCAATAGCATTGCACCGCAAAACTCAGCAAATTTGCCAAAAACTATTATCATATGGCAAATTTCATCAGATTCTTTATTCCTGTATATTTCATACTTTTCTTTGTTGTTTCCTTTGTTGGAATTAGTTACAAAGTAGCCAAACAGATTGGTAAAAGCCCTAATGTTCTGCCCGGGGATGATTCTGCATATGGGCTGGTAGGATTGTATTTTAAGATTATTCTGTTTGCATTGTTATGTAATACTTCTTTCATTTTTTTATGGCGATATTTCATCTGTTTTTAAAATTACTTTCCTGGAGTATACTGTCTTTCAATATTTCGGATTTATTTTAATGATCCTGGCTTTAATTTGGGTTATCACAGCTCAGTTTCAAATGAAAAACTCCTGGCGGATCGGGATCGATAATACAACAAAAACAGAATTGATAACTCACGGATTATTCAGGTTTTCAAGAAATCCTATATTTCTTGGAATGACAATGAGTCTTTTTGGTTTTTTTCTTGTTATCCCAACTGTAACTGTTTTTGTTTTTCTTTTGGTTGGAAATATTTTAATGCAGATTCAGATAAGGCTTGAAGAGGAGTATTTGGTAAAAGCACACGGACAAATTTACCTGACTTATAAAAAGAGGGTGAATCGCATGCTGAGCCTTTATTAAAAGCATAACGTTAAAAACCGTTTTGCTGAACTTTTTTGTATCTTTGGCCGGTATAATTTTTCAAACTAATTTAAATAAGAAACATGTCGTTACAACAAACTATTGAAAACATTTGGGATAATAGAGAATTATTGCAGAATGAAGACAGCCAAAAGGCGATCAGAGAGGTTATTTCTTTAGTTGATAAAGGTGAACTTCGTACTGCAGAGCCTACAGAAAACGGATGGCAGGTAAATGAATGGGTGAAAAAAGCTGTAGTAATGTATTTTCCGATCCAGAAAATGGAAACTATTGAAGTAGGTCTGTTTGAATTTCATGATAAAATGCCTTTAAAGAGAAACTATGCTGAAAAAGGGGTGAGAGTTGTACCACATGCAGTGGCGAGAGAAGGAGCTTACATTGCTCCGGGTGTTATTTTAATGCCATCTTATGTAAACATTGGTGCTTACGTAGATTCAGGAACAATGGTAGATACATGGGCGACTGTAGGAAGCTGCGCACAGATCGGTAAAAACGTTCACCTGAGTGGTGGTGTAGGTATCGGTGGGGTATTGGAGCCGTTACAGGCTGCTCCGGTAATCATTGAAGATGACTGCTTTATCGGTTCAAGATGTATCGTTGTAGAAGGAGTTCACGTAGAAAAAGAAGCAGTATTGGGTGCAAATGTAGTATTGACAGCTTCTACAAAAATTATCGACGTTACAGGAGATACACCTATCGAAATCAAAGGAAGAGTTCCTGCACGTTCTGTTGTAATCCCTGGAAGCTATACAAAACAATATCCAGCTGGAGAATATCAGGTACCATGTGCATTGATCATTGGTCAGAGAAAGGAATCTACAGATAAGAAAACATCTCTGAATGATGCATTGAGAGAGAATAATGTAGCTGTTTAAGATTAATATTGTAAGCTAATACCACAATCTTGAAAGAAAAATTCCTTAAAATACTATTAAACCCTAAATATATATTTGGGGTTTATCTTATTATATCGGTTGTTACAGCAATTTCCAAATACCTGAGAGGAGATTATGCGATCAATAATTACCTGATTTTTAAAAACGTATTCTTTAATACTATTCATCAGAAAAACTTATTTATCCATTATCCCGATCTTTATTTTGATTTAAATCATTATGGTGTATTTTTCAGTGCATTGATTGCACCGTTTGCCATGATGCCGGATTGGCTCGGAATCTCTCTTTGGAATATTGCCAATACTTTTATCTTCATCTATGGTATTTATAAACTGCCGTTTTCAGACAGTAAAAAAGCAATTTTTGGACTGCTTTGTCTTCAGGAATACATTACGGCAGCTTTAAGTCTGCAGTTCAATGTAGCACTGACAGGCCTTTTGCTGTTATCTGCAGTATACATTTACGAAAGAAAAGAAGTAAAGTCTGTAACCGCCATTTTAATAGGAATATTTGTGAAAATCTACGGAATTGTAGGATTAACGCAGTTTTTCTTCATTAAAAATAAAGCCAAATTTATTCTTTCAGGAATAGCTATTGCAGTATTGTTTTTCGTACTTCCAATGGCGTATTCAAGTCCGCAGTTTGTGATTCAGTGTTATTCAGACTGGTTTCAGTCTATCGTAGAGAAGAATAATGAAAATCAGGTATTAGGAAATATGCAGGATATCTCTCTGATGGGCTTTGTAAGAAGAGTCTTAGGAGATGCATCCATTTCTAATCTCGTGTTTTTAGCGGGTGGATTACCACTTTTTGCCTTACCTTATATCAGAATCAAGCAGTATAAGCACTATGCTTTCCAATTGATGATCCTGGCTTCAACATTACTGTTTTTAGTATTGTTCAGCTCCAGTTCAGAATCTCCAACCTACATTATTGCTGTTGTAGGAGTCCTGATCTGGTTTTTCCTTCAGAAAGAAAGAACACCGCTTATTATAGGATTGCTTGTTTTTGTCATTATTTTTACTTGTTTTTCAACTTCCGATCTATTCCCGAAATTTGTAAAAGAAAACTATATCATCAAATATTCATTAAAAGCTGTACCTTGTATTGTAATCTGGTTGAGAGTAACTTATGAGCTACTAACTAAAGATTTTGAGAGAAATTACAGCCTGAATTAATAAATATGAAGAAAATTTCAATTGTAATTCCCGCCTATAACGAAGAAGGAAACGTTGCCATGATCCATCAGAAAATTAAAGAAGTTTTTGATGGTTTAAGCAGCTATGACTTTGAAATCATATTTGTAAATGACGGCAGCAGAGACAATACCCAGCAAAAACTGGAAGAACTTTCCAACCAATATGATGAAGTGAAATTCATTGAGTTTTCGAGGAACTTTGGCCATCAGCCAGCCGTAAAAGCGGGAATGGACAGCGCTCAGGGAAATGCAGTTATTTCGATGGACGGAGATCTACAGCATCCGCCAGAGCTTATTCCGGAAATGATTCAGAAATGGGAGGAAGGCTATGATGTGGTTTTTACTTTCAGGACTTATCCTAAGGAAATATCCTTCTTTAAAAGAAAGACATCGGATTTATTTTACAAGCTTTTATCAAGTCTGTCAGACGTTAATTTGACGAAAGGAGGCGGTTCAGATTTCAGATTACTGGATGCTAGGGCAGTGGATGTAATGAGAAACTTTAATGAAGACGACTTATTCCTCAGAGGACTGACAAGCTGGATGGGATTTAAACAGATAGGAATCGACTTTACCGCCGCAGAAAGACTTTCGGGGAAAAGTAGCTACAATCTTAAAAAGATGTTCACTTTTGCCTTTACGGGAATCACAGCTTTCAGTGTAAAACCACTGTATCTGGCGGCTTATCTGGGCTTTTTATTTTCAGCACTTTCAGTAATCGGATATGGTACCTATGTGATTCATTCATTTATTGCCAAAACGGAGATCTCTGGTTGGGCATCCTTGATTATGACCATTGTTTTCTTCGGAGGACTTCAGTTGATCATCCTCGGAATCATGGGAATTTATTTAGGTAAAATATTTAAACAGGTGAAAGACAGACCTAATTATATTATTAAAAACAAAAATTTTTAGAATGGTTTTATTGAGTTTTGATATTGAAGAATTTGATATGCCATTAGAATATAAGGGTGAAATTCCCTTTGAAAAGCAGATTTCAATTTCACAGACAGGATTAGAGAGGATTCTCGATATCCTTAAAAAACATAATGCTAAAGCAACTTTCTTTTCCACAGTCGTTTTTGCAGAAAACAGCAGACATCTTATCGAAAGGTTGTTAAATGAAGGTCACGAACTGGCTTCTCACACATGGTTTCATTCAGAATTTGAAAACAAACACCTGAAGGAATCAAGAGAAAAACTGGAAGAATTATTTTCCACAAAGGTTACCGGATTAAGAATGCCGAGAATGATGCCTGTGGATGAAAAAGAAGTGGAAAAAGCAGGATATTCATACAATTCATCCATCAACCCTACATTTTTGCCGGGAAGATATAATAATTTAAAAGTATCCAGAACTTATTTTAAAGAAGGAAATGTAACTCAGGTTCCGGCTTCAGTTTCACCCAATTTCAGAATTCCTTTGTTTTGGTTAAGTTTTCACAATTTTCCTTTATTTTTCTACAAAAAACTGGCTTTGGACAGTTTGAAAAAAGACAAATATCTGAATATTTATTTCCATCCGTGGGAATTTGCAGAAATCAAAGATGAAGCCTTTAAGCTTCCTGGATTTACTGTAAAAAATTCAGGAAAAGATATGGTAGAAAGGTTTGATTCATTTGTTGGATGGCTGAAACAAAAAGGACATACATTCGGTACATTTCAGGAATTCCAAAAACAGATACAGCGATGAAGATTGCCTTTGATGCAAAACGGTTTTTCCACAATACCTCCGGTCTGGGAAACTACTCGAGAGATCTCGTAAGAATTCTTTCTGAATATGAACCGGATAACGAATATCTGTTGCTCAACAAAAACAAATCGGAGAGAGGAAAAGATATTATGGAATGCCCTAATGTTCATTTTATTGAAACCTCAAAAGGAAATCTGTCCCGCCAGCTGAAAATGGGTAAAGATGCTCAAAAACAGGGAGCTGATATTTTCCATGGATTATCCGGCGAACTGCCTTTAAAATGGGATCTAAAACCTATTAAAAAGGTCGTTACTATTCATGATCTGATCTTTGTAAGATATCCGCAGTATTATTCTTTTTTTGACAGGAAAATCCATTTCTGGAAATTTAAAAAAGCGGCTGATACGGCTGATAAAATTATCGCTATCTCAGAACAGACCAAAAGAGATATCATCCGGTATTTAAAAGTTTCTGAAACTAAGATTAAGGTCATTTATCAGGGATGTCATCACGCTTTTAAAGAACAGCAGTCTCCGGAACTGATGGAGGCTGTAAAAGAGAAGTTTCAGCTTCCCGAAAGATTTGTACTCAACGTTGGAACCATCGAAGAGCGCAAAAACCTTCTGAATGTTGTAAAAGCAATCAATGGTACAGAAATTCCTCTTGTAGTAGTAGGAAGAAAGACCAAATATTATAAGAGAATAGAACGCTTCCTGAAAAAAAATAAAATGGAAAAGCAGGTGCTCTTCCTCGAAGGAGTTTCTATGGATGAGCTGGCTTGCCTTTATAAACTGGCAGATATTTTTGTCTATCCAAGCTTTTTTGAAGGCTTTGGAATCCCTGTCATTGAGGCTCTTTTCTCCAAAACTGTCGTAGTTACAAGTAATACCAGCTGTCTGCCGGAAGCAGGTGGAAAAGACTCTGTGTATGTGAATCCTGACAATGATCTTGATATCCGGGCCAAACTAAAATTTCTATGGGAAAATGAATCCGAGAGAAAACGCCGTGAGGAAAAGGGTTTCGAGTTTGTTCAGAAGTTTAATGATGAACCGATCGCAAAGGAGCTTATGAGTTTTTATCAAAAAATTATCTGAAAAAACTTTGCATTTTAAAAATAAATCCTACATTTGCATCATAATTCAATACAATGAAACCAACTTTTTTAGCATTACATCATTATCATCATCATCTCTGTTAGGCGGAATTGATTGATATAAGTATGTGCTAAAATCAAAATAATTAAAACCGTCTGAGTAAATAGGCGGTTTTTTTGTTTCCTGAATTCTTCTCAGAAATTTCAATAGATCAGTTTTTATTTGCTCGGACCCAAAAAAGGCAAAATGAGTAAATTAAAAATTGCAATCCAAAAAAGCGGCCGGCTTTACGAAGAATCTTTACAGCTTCTCAAAGACTGCGGAATCTTTGTCAACAATGGTAAAGACCAGCTCAAAGTTTCAGTAGATAACTTTCCAATGGAAATCATGTACCTTCGGAACTCAGATATCCCGCAATATCTGGAAGATGGAGTGGTAGATGTTGCTATTCTGGGCGAAAATCTCCTGATTGAAAAAGGTAAAAACATTACCACAATCCAGAAACTTGGTTTCTCAAAATGCCGTGTTTCACTGGCTGTTCCCAAAGAAGTGGAAACCGACGAAATCTCTTATTTTCAGGGTAAAAAAATTGCTACCTCTTATCCTAATACTCTCAAAAGCTTTTTAGAAAAAAAAGGAATTGTATCAGACATTCACGTTATTTCAGGCTCTGTAGAAATCGCTCCTAATATTGGTCTGGCAGATGGAATATGTGATATTGTAAGTTCCGGAAGTACATTATTCAAAAACGGATTAAGAGAAACAGTCACTTTGCTGAAATCGGAAGCTGTTTTGGCTCAAACTCCCCAATTATCGGCTGAAAAAGAAGCCATTCTTGAAAAATTCGTATTCAGAATCAAAGCTGTTTTAAAAGCAAAAAATTCAAAATACATTCTGATGAATGTTCCCAATGAAAAAATTCAGAAAGTAGCCGAAGTACTTCCTGTATTAAAGAGTCCTACAGTTATTCCACTCGCAGAAGAAGGCTGGAGCAGTATTCATTCTGTTATTGATGAAGAACGCTTCTGGGAAGTCATTGACGAACTGAAAGAAAATGGAGCTCAGGATATCTTAATCATTCCAATTGATAAAATGGTTATTTAGAAAAATGATAATACTGAATGTTAGTCAACGCAAAAGCGCAATGAAAATAAAATTGAATGCCATATAGCTTAATGATTAAAAAAATGAAATAATACAATGAAAATATACAGATATCCTATAAAAGACACCTGGAAAGATTTGGTAAAACGTCCTGTCCTTGAGCAGAAAGAAATTTCAGGTTTGATTACAGAAATATTCACAGAAGTTGAAAAAAACGGAGATAAAGCTTTAATAGAATTCAACAGAAAATTTGACAAAGCAGATACTAAAAAAATAAAAGTTTCTGATGTTGAAATTCAGGAGGCAGAAAAGCAGATCAATGATGAGTTGAAACAAGCCATTCAACAGGCTAAAGAGAATATTTCAACATTTCACGCCTCTCAAAAACAGGAAATCCAGAAAATTGAGACGACGAAAGGAGTTGTTTGCTGGCGTGAAAACCGTGCTGTAGAGAGAGTTGGAATTTATATTCCTGGAGGAACTGCTCCTTTATTTTCCACAGTGCTGATGCTTGCGGTGCCTGCAAATCTGGCTGGATGTAAAGAAATTGTACTGTGTACGCCCCCGGATAAGAATGGAAATATCAACCCTGCTATCCTTTATACGGCAAAGCTTTGCGGGGTTTCAGAGATCTTTAAAACAGGCGGAGCACAGGCTGTCGCAGCCATGACTTTTGGAACAGATAGCATTTCTGCCGTCAATAAAATTTTCGGTCCTGGAAATCAGTTTGTCGTGGCTGCCAAAGAATATGCACAGCGTTACGGAGTCGCTATCGATATGCCGGCGGGTCCGAGTGAAGTTCTTGTCATAGCCGATGAGCAGGCAGTTCCTGATTTTTGTGCTGCAGATCTTCTTTCACAGGCAGAACACGGAAGTGATAGCCAGGTTGTTTTCATTACCACAAGTCTTAAAGTATTTGAAGAGACGATAGAAGCTGTTGATCATCAGATCAGAGATTTACCGAGAGGTGAATTTGCAGGTCAGGCTTTGGAAAACAGCTCTTTTATTTTAGTAAATTCCCTGGAAGAGGCTCTTGAGTTCAGTAATCTTTATGCTCCGGAACACCTTATTTTGGCCATCAATGATTTTGAAAAATATATTCCGGAGGTTCAGAATGCAGGGTCTGTTTTCCTTGGGAACTATTCTTGTGAGAGCGCAGGAGATTATGCCAGCGGAACCAATCACACACTTCCTACAAACGCCTATGCGAAAAATTACAGCGGTGTATCACTGGATAGCTTTGTGAAGAAAATAACGTTTCAGCAGCTTTCAAAAAAAGGTCTTCAGAATTTAGGAAAAACAATAGAGCTTATGGCAGAAGCAGAAGGACTGTTTGCCCACAAAAATGCAGTATCCATAAGATTAAAATAATGAGTTTTGGAAAATGCAAAGACGCAAAAGAAGTATAATTGAGGTGTTTTTTAAAACGTAAGGATTTTATCTCTGATAAAATTGAATAATGCATAATTGAACCACAAAATAAAACACATGCCTTTGCTGAAAATCTTAGATTTTCTTGCGCCTAAAAAAATAAGATAAAAACTTCGCGCCTTTGTGTTTATCAAAAAGAAGCTTAAAAAATAATACAATGAAAAATAACAGTATCAAAACTTTAGTAAGAAAAAATATATTAGAATTACAACCCTACATCAGTTTCAGAGATCACAATGAATTCAATGCTCCGGTAATGCTGGATGCCAATGAAAGTCCATTCGGAGAATGTAACCGCTATCCGGATTCTACCCAAAAAAGACTTAAAAACAAGCTTGCGGGGCTTAAAAAAGTTTCTCCATCACAGATTGCCATAGGAAACGGAAGCGATGAGCTGATAGACCTTATCATTAAAATTTTCTGTGAGCCTAAAAAAGATGCCATTCTGATGATGAATCCTTCCTTTGCGATGTATGGTTTTTATGCAACAATCAATGAGAATAAAGTTTTGAAACTGGATCTGGATGAAAACTTTGAAATAGTAAAAGATAATTTCTTAAAGACGGTCGAAGACCCTTCATTGAAGATTTTCTTTTTATGTTCACCCAATAACCCTACCGGAAATTGTATTGATGATATTGAATTCTATCTTCAGAATTTCAACGGAATTGTTGTAGTAGATGAAGCCTACATAGAATTTTCCGGAAAAAAATCAAGTCTGGAACTGCTGGATAAGTATGCTAATCTGATCGTTCTGCAAACCTTTTCTAAGGCATGGGGAATTGCCGGAGCGAGAGTAGGAATGGCTTATTCATCTGAAGAAATTATCAGCCTGATCAACACGGTAAAAGCACCTTATAACGTAAATGTATTGAGCCAGGAGCTTATTTTAAAAACTTTGGATGAAGAAAACAGACTTCAGGAAAACGTAAGCCGTATTCTGGAAGAGAGAACATGGCTGAAACAGCAGTTTGAAGGAATTGCATGCATTTCTAAAATATTTTCAACGGATGCCAATTTCTTTCTGATCAGAATGGAAAATGTTGATTCAGTGTATACAAGAATGCTGGAAGAGGAAGTCTTAACCAGCAGAAGAGATCCGGCTATTCCTGGATGTATCAGGATTAATGTGGGAAACCGTGCAGAAAATGAAAAATTAATTAGCCTTTTGAAAAGTATTTAACAATGAAAAAAGTACTCTTTATAGACCGAGACGGAACACTGATTATTGAACCACCTACAGATTTTCAGGTAGATTCTCTGGAAAAGCTTGAGTTTTATCCGGGAGTTTTTCAGAACCTTGCGAAAATTGTCAGTGAGTTAGATTATGAATTGGTGATGGTAACCAATCAGGATGGCTTAGGAACGGAAAGTTTTCCTGAAGAAGATTTCATAAAACCCCATACAAAAATGTTGCAGGCATTTGAAAACGAAGGGATCATTTTTAGTGATATTTTGATTGACAAAAGCTTTGAATCCGAAAATCTTCCTACCAGAAAACCAGGAATCGGAATGCTGGAAAAATATATTTATGGCAATTATGATCTTGAAAATTCCTATGTAATTGGTGATCGAAGTACTGATGTTCAACTTGCTAAAAATCTTAAATCTAAAGCTATTTATCTTAATCAAAACTTTAATAAGGAAGCTGAGCTGTCTACAACCAAATGGTCTGAGATTTATCATTTCTTAAAATCTGGAATGCGAAAGGCTAAAGTCTCCCGCAAAACTAATGAAACAGATATCAAAATTGAAGTCAATCTTGATGGAAACGGAAGATCAGATATTTCAACCGGGCTTCACTTTTTTGATCACATGCTGGACCAGATTGCGAGACACGGAAATATGGATCTTACGATTAAAGTAAACGGAGATCTTGCTGTAGATGAGCACCACACGATTGAAGACACAGGAATTGTACTGGGAGAAGCTGTTTTAAAAGCCTTAGGAAAGAAAAAAGGAATTGAAAGATATGGTTTCCTGCTCCCGATGGATGACTGTCTTTCTCAGGTGGCTATTGATTTTGGAGGAAGATCATGGCTGGTTTGGGATGCTGAGTTTAAAAGAGAAAAAATAGGAGATGTACCTACAGAAATGTTTTTTCATTTCTTTAAGTCGTTTACAGATGCTTCAAAATCTAATCTGAATATCAAAGCAGAAGGAGATAATGAACACCACAAAATTGAGTCCATCTTTAAAGCCTTTGCAAAAGCCGTTAAAATGGCAGTGAATCAATCTGATGCTAATTACAGTCTGCCTTCTACAAAAGGAAGTTTATAAATATGATTGCCATAATAAAATACAACGGAGGAAATGTAAACTCTGTACAGAATGCTCTCAACAGGCTAAAAGTTGATTCTGTCATAACAGATGATCCTGAGCAGATCTTGAAAGCCGATAAGGTGATCTTTCCAGGCGTAGGGGAAGCTTCATCCACCATGAGACTGCTGAAGGAGAAAGAACTTGATCTCCTGATACCGAGCCTTAAACAACCTGTTTTAGGAATATGTCTGGGCATGCAGCTGATGTGCAAGGAAAATGAAGAAGGAGATACAGAAGGAATGGGGATTTTTGATATCAATGTCAGAAAATTTCCATCAAAGGATATTGTTCCGCATATGGGATGGAATACAGTTTCAGGGCAGACTTCACCACTGTTTTCAGGAATTGAAAAGAGCGGTGATGTTTATTTCGTTCACAGCTATTATTGTGAGCTTTCGGACTTTA
Source organism: Chryseobacterium sp. MA9 (assembly GCF_024399315.1). Lineage (NCBI taxonomy): Bacteria > Pseudomonadati > Bacteroidota > Flavobacteriia > Flavobacteriales > Weeksellaceae > Chryseobacterium > Chryseobacterium sp. MA9. The sequence goes on from NZ_CP075170.1 coordinate 850,824, forward strand.
CAACTTCTGTCTGTGATTATATCCTGCCATTCAGTGCATCATTGCAGAAAGATAATTTCTATGCAGTACAGTTTCACCCTGAAAAATCAGGAACGGTGGGAAATCAGATCGTTAAGAACTTTATAAATTTATAATGATGAAAATAATTCCGGCTATTGATATTATCGACGGGAAGTGTGTCCGTTTGTCAAAAGGAGATTACAGCACAAAGAAAATATACAATGAAGACCCTGTAGAAGTAGCAAAAGAATTTGAGAGTTTCGGTATTCAGTTTCTTCATTTAGTAGATCTTGATGGTGCGAAATCAAAGCACATTGTCAACCAAAAGGTTCTGGAAAATATTGCTAATTCTACTTCGCTGCATATCGATTTTGGAGGAGGCTTAAAAACTCAGGAGGATATTGAAACAGCCTTTAATTCCGGGGCAAAACAGATCACTTTAGGAAGTATTGCAGTTCAGAACCCAGAATTCTGCTATGAAATGCTGCAAAAATATGGTGCTGAGAAAATTATTTTAGGGGCTGACTGTGAAAACAGAAAGATTAAAACCTCTGGATGGCTCGAAGAAAGTGATAATGATATCATTGATTTTATTCTTCAATATCAGGAAAAAGGAATGCAGGCCACTATATGTACTGACATTGCAAAGGATGGTATGCTGGAAGGTCCGTCAACAGGGCTTTACATTGAAATCTTATATAAAACATCCGTTCAGCTGGTGGCAAGTGGAGGGATTTCCGGGATTGCTGATGTCTATAAAATGAAAGATATCGGCTGTACAGGAACAATCATTGGAAAAGCAATTTACGAGGGGAAAATAAACTTACAACAACTTCAAAATTTTATTGAAAATGCTTAAGAAAAGAATTATTCCATGTCTGGATATAAAAGATGGATCTACAGTAAAAGGGGTCAATTTTGAAGATCTTAAAAATGCAGGAGATCCGGTAGTGCTCGCTAAAAAGTATGAGAAGGAAGGAGCTGATGAACTTGTTTTCCTTGATATTACGGCAACTATTGAAAACAGAAAAACCTTTATAGAACTGGTAAAAGATATTGCAAAAGAGCTCAGCATCCCTTTTACTGTGGGTGGAGGAATTTCGTCTGTGGAAGATGTAAGAAAGCTTTTGGAAGCAGGTGCAGACAAGATCAGTATCAATTCCTCAGCGGTAAAAAATCCGGCACTTATTTCTGATTTAGCCAAAGAATTCGGAAGCCAGTGCGTTGTTGTGGCTATTGATACAAGACAAGTTGGTGATAAAGACCTCGTTCATATCAAAGGAGGAAGAGAAGCAACAGAACTTCATACTTTGGAATGGGCAAAGGAAGCGGAACGTTTGGGTGCAGGAGAAATTCTACTGACTTCGATGGATGGAGATGGCACGAAAAACGGTTTTGATCTTCGTATTACAAAATTGGTTTCAGACAATATAAGTATTCCTGTGATTGCTTCCGGAGGTGCAGGCACGGCAAATGACTTTGTTAAAGTATTTAATGAAACAAAAGCTACAGGAGGGCTGGCAGCCAGTATTTTTCATTTTAATGAAATGGGCATTCAGGATTTAAAACAACAGCTAAAAACTCAAAAAATAGAAGTACGATGAAAATAGATTTTAATAAAGATAATGGACTTGTTCCGGTAGTCATTCAGGATAATAGAACATTGCAGGTATTGATGTTAGGCTACATGAATGAAGAGGCTTTTGAAAAAACAAAAAAAGAAGGAATTGTTACTTTTTTCAGTCGCTCCAAAAACAGACTTTGGACAAAGGGCGAGGAATCAGGCAATTTTTTAACCGTAAAAAGTATGGACATAGATTGTGATCAGGACACCATTCTAATCAAAGTGGTTCCAAAGAATGTGGTTTGTCATACGGGAAGTTTCAGTTGTTTCGGAGAAAAAGATGCTAAAGGATTTTTGTATGAACTTGAAGATAAAATATCTCAGAGAATAGATACTAAATCTGAAGGTTCTTATACTTACTCATTATATCAGAGAGGAATCAATAAAATGGCTCAAAAAGTAGGAGAGGAAGCAGTAGAACTTGTGATAGAAGCAAAAGATAATAACGAAAATCTTTTTAAAAATGAAGCTGCAGATCTTTTGTATCACTTCTTGATTTTATTAAAAGCGAAAGGTTTTTCACTGGAAGAGATAGAGAAGATTCTTCAGGGCAGGAATAAATAAATGTTTTTAATTAAAAAAAATAGACCAATATCTTATAACTTATGACTCCGTTACAAAAAGCTAAAAATCTTATAGATAGTGAGCAATACATGGCTGCTGTTACAATGTTGCATAATTTAAATAGATTATCTCCAAAATCTGAAAATTACAGATTATTATTGATGGCAAATTGCAGGTATCATTTGGAAGAATATGATTGGGCAATTGACATTGCTGATAAACTGTTACAAAATGATGTACAGAATGAATTAGCTTCTCAGATAAAATATTTATCCTATTTTGAACTTAAAGATTTTGATAGTGCTCTGGCAGAGATAATACATTTTTTATCACATAATGAAGCAGATCTTTATAAAGTAACTTTGGAAGAATTATTAACAGATATCAATGATGGATTTATTAATGATGAAGACATAATTTCTAAAATTAAAGAATTAGCATTACAAAATAACTGTTTAAAGTAAAATGAGATACTGAATATTGGGCCTTTATAAAAATAGCAGGAGAGTCCTCCTGCTATTTCTTTTACTCTGAATCTGAAGATATTTTATCTTTCAATCATGATATTTTTAACAAAAGTCTGATCACCTACTTTTAAAACTCCGATATACACTCCGTTTTGAAGGCCGGAAACATCAACCTTCTTTTCATTATTTACTTTAAGCATCGTCCTTCCGATAGCATTGCTGAGTTCAAAGCTGAAATTGCTTTCTTTAGCATCCGGTAATTCAATATTGAGAATATTATTGGCTGGGTTAGGATAAATTTTTACGGTTTCTAGTGAGTTTTTGGAAGCAGGTTTGCTCATAGTAGTAGAAGCCGCTGCAAAGTGCTGTAATGCCCCTACAGTTGCTTTTCCAATTTTGTAAACATAGACAGGGTCCATGTTGGTAAAAGTATCCTTAGAGCTGTGAGGGTAGCTGCTTCTTATTCTTTCAAAAAATCCGGTAATCACCTCACCTTTCTGTTCAAAAGGAATATAATCGGTATCTTCTGCCGGATCCACAGCAGTTTGAAGAGGAGAGTAGAGTGCCGTACAATTTCTCAACTGTTGAGTGACAGCTGCGGAAGCTGCATTGTTGCTGGAAACTCCTCCCTGGTCTTCGTCACAATATACGGTTGTATTATTATTTCCTTTCACACCTCCTACCTGATCAAGATTGAAGACAAGTTTAATATCCAATTTGCGGACACCTCCCTGGTATACCACATTATTCACATAATGGCTGCTTCCTTTTAATCCCTGCTCTTCACCAGAAAAATGGATAAATTTTATTGAGTATTCAGTAGGTACATTTCTCAGAATTCTTGCGGCTTCAAGAATAATAGAAGTTCCACTTCCGTTATCATTCACTCCCGGGCCATAGATGGTATCGAAGTGCCCGCAGATAATAACATATTTATTAGGATAAAGCGTTCCGGTTTTGGTAATGATTAAGTTTTTTGAGCTGGTACTTCCAAAAGTAAAAGGACTTTCTTCTATCTGACTGGCAGTATAGCCGTAGGAAAGATACTTGTTTTTGATCCAGTTCAATGTATTGGTATTTGCTACTGAGCCCGTAGTTTTTACTCCTAAATTACTAAACTCCTGAAGATTTGTAGTGATATTGGTTTGGGTGACCATATCCGCTCTGTCTTTATAAGCCTGGATAAAGCTTTGAGCCCCGATACTCTGCATCATCAATGCAGTGCATAAAACTGTTGTAAATTTTTTCATATATGATATTATTTTGGTAATACTAATGTAGTAAATAAATCACAATGAAGTGTTTAATGTTTTAAAATAAAATGAAACTTTTGCTATGTTATCAATATATTTCGCATTGAAGTACATATGTGTGTTGTAAATGCTTTAATGTTGATGATTGATAAAAAAGGAAAACCTCTGAACAGTTTCAAAGGTTTTTATAATTTAATGTTATATTGTATTACGAACTATCTTTCAATCATCACTTTTCTTACTACAGTCTGATCTCCGGCTTTTAAAATCCCAAGATAAGCACCATTCTCCAATCCGGAAGCATTGATTTTTGTTTCGTTGGTTCTCTTGAAAATAGATCTTCCCTGAAAGTCGGTAATTTCAAAAGTGAAATTCTTGATTCCGGAATCAGGAAGTTCAATATTAATGACATCCTTTACTGGATTTGGGTAGATTTTTACAGTTTCCAATGTGTTTTTTATAACAGCTTCGTGCGTTCCCAATGTTCCTGTAGCAACTGCGAAATGCTGAAGTGCTCCCACAGATGCTTTTCCTATATTGTAAATGTATACGGGATCTGTATTGGCAAAAATATCATTTACCGTATGCGGATATGTACTTCTGATCCTCTCAAAGAACCCTGTGATCACTTCGCCTTTCTGTTCAAAAGGGATATAGTCTGTATCAGCTGCCGGATCCACGGCTGTCAGAAGAGGTGAGTAAAGTGCAGTACAGTTTCTCAGTTCCTGGGTCACCGTTGCAGAAGCTGCATTGTTTGAGGTAAGTCCTCCCTGATCTTCATCACAGTAAACAGTATTGTTATTATTTCCCATAACACCACCTACCTGATCCAGATTAAAAACAAGTTTAATATCCAAAATACGGATACCACTCTGATAAGCTACATTGTTTACATAATGTTTGCTTCCCAAAAGTCCTTGTTCTTCTCCGGAAAAATGAATGAATTTTATAGAATATTCTGTGGGTACATCTTTAAGAATCCTTGCTGCTTCAAGAATAATAGAAGTTCCGCTTCCGTTATCATTGATTCCCAAACCGGTAATACTGTCGAAATGCCCGCAGATAATGACATATTTATTGGGATATACTGTTCCTGTCTTTGTAATGACCAGGTTTTTAGAATTATAAATTCCTGAGGTAAAAGGATCTTCTGCCATCTGGCTGGCAGTATAACCATAAGAAAGGTACTTATTCTTAAGCCAGGTAAGCGCGTTGGCATTAGCCGTTGAACCCGTAGTCTTTACCCCCAAATTAGCAAACTCCTGAAGGTAAGTAGTAATATTGGTCTGAGTTACCATATTCGCTCTGTCCTGATAAGCCTGAATAAAACTTTGGGCTCCGAGACTTTGCATGACAATGGAAGCCAGTAAAAAAGTAGCTATTTTCTTCATTTTTATGATTGCAATACCTGAAATACTGATAAAATTAGCCTTCATCTGTATTTCAGGCCTGACATTATTTATTAATGATTATTTTCCTTGTTGTACTTCCCTTATCAGTCTTGATGGTAAATGTATAAACTCCATTTTTTAAACCTGTAGTATTTATTTTTTCCTGATTTTCAAGGATTAAAACGGTATTTCCCGCCATATCGTTTACCTCAATTTTGAATTGTTTTACTTTTTGCTGAAACTCCACTGTTACAAGATCTTTCGCAGGATTAGGATAAATTCTGATTTCTTCTGCTGATTTCTGTGCCGTAGCTTCATGGGTGTTTAAAAGATTATTCGATGTCGTGGCAACAGCAAAATGCTGAAGTGCTCCCACAGCCGCTTTTCCGACATTGAAGACATATACAGGGTCGATATTGGTATAGGTGTCACTTACCGTATGCTCATTATTACTTTGAATAGTTTCATAAAATCCGGTAATTGTATATCCTTTAGCTTCAAAAGGCATATAATCTGAGCTGTAAGCATGAGAAAGATTGGTCTGCAGAGGTGAGTAGAGGCTGGTGCAGGTCATCAGCTCCTGTGTCATAGTATTTGATATTGCATTATTGGAAGACATTCCGCCTTCATCTCTTTCACAGTTGATGGTATTGTTATTATTTCCTATAAGGCCTCCTACCTGGTCAATATTTAAAACAAGTTTTATATCCAGAACCTTTGTGCCTCCCTGATAAGCTACATTGTTTACATAATGGTTACTTCCTACCAAACCTTGTTCTTCCCCTGAAAAATGAATAAACTTGATAGAATACTCTGTAGGAATATTTTTCAGAATTCTTGCCGCTTCAAGAATAATAGACGTTCCACTGCCATTATCACTTACCCCAGGTCCTACGATGGTATCGTAATGCCCGCAGATAATGACATATTTGTTGGGATATAAAGTACCGGTTTTTGTGATAATCAGGTTTTTTGACGGATTACCCACATAGGTGAAAGCATCTTCAGAAAAATCATTGACTGTATATCCATAAGACAGATATTTGTTTTTAAGCCAGTCTAGCGCATTATTATTAGCTGTTGTACCTGTTTTTTTTATTCCAAACCCGGCAAATTCCTGGAGGTTGGTATTGATATTGGCTTGCGTGACCATATCAGCCCGGTTTTTATAAGCCTGAATAAAACTCTGTGCACCAATATTTTGCAGTGCAATGGAAGTCAGCAGAAAAACTACAGCTTTTTTCATTTTTGATACTTATTTTTAAGAATTGTAAATATAGCAATAAATCATTATTTATTATTGATAATTAAATCTTGTTTACTGTAATTGTTTGATTTTTTAACAATAATATATCTTTTTATACTGTTTGTTGGTATGTTAGGTTGGTATTCATTAAATGAATTGTATTTGTTTATATTTTTCTATCATTTTGATGATTTTATGTTGAAAATTTAATAAGTTATTATTCAAACGAGTAGATATTATTAATGATACATCAAAATTAACAGATGCTGAAGCTGAATTTTAACCTGAAAACATGTGAAAGAGAAGGGTATAAAACAAAAAAATCCCGGGAAATCCCGGGACTTATATTGATAACAAAATCTATTCTACATTATTTTACTTGATCTACAACAGCTTTGAAAGCTTCAGGGTGATTCATTGCTAAATCTGCTAAAACTTTTCTGTTAAGTTCGATGTTGTTCTTTTTAAGAGCTCCCATAAATTGAGAGTAAGACATTCCGTGCTCTCTAGTTCCCGCGTTGATACGAGTGATCCAAAGTGCTCTGAAGTTTCTCTTTTTCTCTTTTCTACCACGGTAAGCATATTGCATTGCTTTTTCTACCGCGTTTTTAGCTACAGTCCAAACGTTCTTTCTTCTACCGAAAAAACCTTTAGCTTGCTTAAAAATTTTCTTTCTGCGAGCTCTTGAAGCTACGGCATTTACTGATCTTGGCATAATTTAAATTGTTTTTTTGAAAAGGGCGGCAACTGATGTTACTCTTATTTGCACCGTTTCAGGGTTAAAATGTTGAATTTGGTTTGAATTCTTATAAACCGAATATAGATTTATAAAAACTACTTAATTGCTAATTGACGTTGTACGCTTTTTTCATCCACTTTAGCTACGTAAGAAGTAGTAGTAAGATTTCTCTTCTGCTTAGTTTCTTTCTTAGTTAAGATGTGGCTTTTGTAAGCGTTCTTTCTTTTGATCTTACCAGATCCGGTAAGAGCAAAACGTTTCTTAGCACCTGATTTCGTTTTTAATTTTGGCATTGTTCTGCTTTTTTATTGTTTTTGTTATCAATATCTGTTTTGGTTACCCCTAAGGACATTAGGAATAATAGTGTGCAAAGATACGAAAAAAAACAATCCGAACTTTTATAATCTATGATTTTATCGTTTGATATAAAAAAAACGCCTCTGAAAAGAGACAGTTATATGATAAATCTAATTTTCTGGTAAAAGTCTTCATCAAACTAACAGTTTTAGAATAACCCTTGAGAGTTGTACCTACATTGAAAATATAGCTGATAATCGGGATTGCAGTGTTTTTCAATTCTCTTTAATATTGATGAATAGAATGAATAAAATTTCGGTGTATGAAAACAATAATATGCAGTGTCCTTTTTATGCTGACTTCAGTTCCAGTTTGTACTCAGGAAACAAAAAGTAATTCCCAGTTAGTTACATCTATTCCGGAAAAGAATATAGAGATCCCATTTTCCAGCCTCAAAAATTTAAACTTTTAATTTAAAATATGCTATCATCTGCTGACTTACACTTGGAAAGATTATTATTTCTTGCTGTCTTGATTATATTTTTCGGAACAGGATTTTTATGCATGCTCATCACTTTTATTATTAATTCTATACAAAAGAAGAATAAAAAAGGACGGTATTATATTCTTGTATTTCTTATTGCCGGACTTGTCGGAGTAGTCTTAGCTGCATTTTACTGTTATATGATACTGTTTGAACAGGCTGAAATCTATATGCCTTAAAAGATTTGATAGAGTAGATCCTAAAAAAAATAAACTAAAAACCACTGTTATCAGGGATGTTTTCATGCAATCGCTTTTATTACCTTTAATTCGAAGATTTATTAAAAAATAAAACGGTGAAGTACCTCGTGATTTTAACCTCATTTTTAGCATTGTCAGGCTGTAAAACCGATGCTCAGAAACTACACGTTTCTGCTATTTATTCTGAGGCCAAACGGGTTACAAAAGACGTTCCCGGAACGAATTCAATACATACTTTTACAACTCGTAAAACTGTTACAGAACGCCTTGATCCGATGATTTTTATGCTTTCGAAAAATAAAGAAACACTGAAATTCAGGATACAGGGAAATATCAGTTCCGGCGGACATACCATTAATCAGGTTAGGACAATCCGTTTTGAAAAAGGAGAACAGAAAGGGAATAGTATTATGCTGAAATATTATGTTGAGATCAGGAAAAAATCAGGTAAAGAAAGTGCTGATGTGCAGGGTTATAATTATATAAAAGATGAAACCTACAAAACCCCGGATAATGTTAAAATAATAAAAATAGAATTGTATGAAGATCGAATCAACGATCAGCCAACTGAAAATCCAAATCTTATTGCTCAGCAAACTTTTAATTTCGTTGCGAGAATCTAAATATTTGAAAATGAGTAAAATTTGATATTTTTTGAATGTGTATCTGCCGGCATCTTGTGATGAAATTGCTTTTAATGATAATTTACTGACAGACGTTGACCTCAGATAAACATTAATTTTATAACTTTTATAGCTTTCTTTTTCACACCCAATTAAAAGATAAATTCTTATTTCGAACAAACACTACAAAAAAAGTATGGGTAAAAACACTAGCCAAATAAAATTGAGTGAAGAAGAAGCTGTAAAAGTAATAAGTTGAGCAATATTTTGATGAATTATCGGTTGATAATCAATGAATAAATTAATAAACCTAAAACCGGTTAAAAAATACCTGGACTTTTTTGGCCTGAAAAAAACAAAACCTAATTGCTGAAGAAATAATACAAAAACAATTGGCAGATATGCTTTGAAAATTAATAATGAAATAAACCTGCGCAATGAATAAGACTCTTGTTTTCCCATTGTTGGGTACCATTTTAATACTGCTCTCCAGCTGCAAAGATCCCGAAAGGAGAAAGATAAACTTTCCTTCACAGAATACGATTATTTAATTTCAATACAATCATTATAACCAGGAATGTTTTAATGCTTTCCAGGGGAATAAAATTTAACGAATGGCACACCGGATTTATCTATACAATTATGATCAAAAATCGAATCAAACATTCGATACCTATCTAGGAGAATGGAACTACGAAATTCCATTATTGCTGTATCCTCTGCTGGCAGAAGATATCACAGTGGAAGGTGTTGAGTTTTTCTCTGATAAAAACCAGGGAATTGTTCAGCTGCGTTATTTTTTCAATCTTCTGGCAGATACCTATCAGCTGCATTACAAAAAAGCTTACTATGAACCTGTCAATAGAATGTTTGAGTTTCTGGAAGCCTTGCCTTACGACTCTTTCGTATTGAATGCAACGGATGTTTTCAACATGAACGAAGAAAAACATAAGGTACAGGCAAAGGAATGGCTGGTGGAAATTCAGCAGAAAAAGAAGCTGTATAAAAAAGCTGTGGAAACTCAGAATCTTTCGTTGTTAGATCCCCTGTTCTCACAAACAGGATATTCCTCATTTCTCGAAATTTTACAAACCGACTGGATTAATTACGGATTGGGATATTTTGAAGAACTTGCTTATAAAAAAGCCGCATCTTCTATATTTGAAGAAGACGGAAAATTCGGTCTGAAGGATTCAAAAGGTGCTGTTTTAGCTCCGGCCATTTATGATGATATTTTTGAAGCAGACTATAATTATAGCATATCTGTGGTTCAGAAAGGTACTTTGTTTGGTTACCTGCAAAGTGATGGAAAAGAATGGATTCCTCCAGTGTATGAGGATGCTTTTGATGTATTCGATTTTGCCCAGGAACCTTTAGGTGAAGTAAAAGTGAATGGAAAATCAGGTATTTTAAAAATCTATTCAAACACCTGGCTGATTCCTGCTGATTACGATGCAATTGAAAGGATAGCTTATGGATTCTTAAGTGTAGAAAAAGACGGAAAATTTGGAGTTTACAGTGATGAAAATGGTCTTATTATTCCTGCTGAAAGTGAAAATTCCTATGAGTACGATTATTTTCCTGAACTTTTTTTTACCAAGCAAAAAGGAACCGGCAAACGTAAATATTATACGAAAGAAGGAAACTATCTGGGTGATTTTTTAGAAGGCAGCATCTTAAAAACAAGTGCCTGCTTCTGGATTAAACCGAATAAATTTGACAAAAAAGGAAGGTTAATAGATGAAAAAGGCAGCCTTATAATAGACGATGCTGATCAGCTGATTTTAATAGATAATTTTGAAATTCTCGCAATCCGTAAAGATAAAAGCTGGAAAATCTATCACGCCTTAAAACATCAGTTCCTGTTAGAAAATGAATCTATTATTAAAGTAAAAGCAGAATCAAATGTTGGATATAAAAACAATGTCTTTATCCTGGAAACCAAAACCGGAGTAGGACTTTTTGATGCAGACAGTGAGAGTTGGTTAATCAATCCTCAATCAGAAATTAAACAGATTCATTATGTGGAAAATGGATTTTTATCGATTCAAAAAAATGAAGGTTATCAATTGTTCGATTTTGAGAATGGTCTGTCAGCCCAATTGTATGATTATATTTCCAATCCTTTAAATTATAGAACGGAAGAAGGGCTGTTATTTTTATATCAGGGTGAAGCTATGTTCAGAATGCATGAAGATAAAAACATTCATAGGGTAGAAACTTCCGGGTATGGTGCTGTTTATTTGGACCGGTATTCATTTCGGGGGAAAGACTTAGAATATTTTACTTCCTTTTATAACCGTTGGAAGAGCCGGGCTGGTAAAAACTCCGAACAGTTCATGGAGGTCGGAATTATAAAAAAAATGGCTTTTGACGCAAAAGAAAATCAAAATTATCAGGAAGCCCTTCGTTTGTTTGAGTTATCTGCACAGAAAGACGACCTGGACAGCTGGGTAGAAATGGGGATATTACTCACCGATCCTGAGATTGAATCATTATTTGATCCGCAAAAAGGAATTGCATATTACGAAAAAGCAGCACAGCAAAATCATCCTGTAGCCTGGAACAATATTGGGGCTTTGTATCATAACGGAATAGGGTATTCTTTTAATATCAAAAAAGCGATTCAGGCTTACGGAAAAAGCGCTGAGCTGGGTGACGGAATGGCGCTTGCCAATCTAGGTGATCTGTATTATTTTGGAGAACATGTACTTCAGGATTATGATAAAGCTTTGGATTTTTATCAGAAAGCCGAGAAAAAATACTACTATAATTACGATAAAATCTCAGAAATCTATTACCAATTAAGAGATTATAAAAATCTTCTGGTGTATTTAAAGAAAGACTATGATCAGTCTTATTCAGGGATTTATTATGGTATTATTTACGAACTTGGTATGGGAGTAAAAGCAGATTTGAAGAAAGCTATTAAGTATTTTGAACAAGCTAATGCTTACAGTGCCTACGAATATGCAGCTCAACGTTTGGTGTATTACTATGGTGAAGATCCGGTATTTAAAAATGAAAAGAAATTTCAGAAATGGAGATCTTTCGCTGAAAAGCATGGTTTCGAAATAGATTAGCAGGGATTTACCTATATTTACGTTCCTTAATGGAATGAAATTTAATAGAGATAAGGGTTTGATGTACAGGTTATTATTTATATTTACTTTATGTGTTTGTCCGTTTTTTGCTCAGGCGCAGGATGTTTTAAGCAAATTAGAAAAGGAATATAGCCATGCTTCAAATAATACTGCAGAGCAGCTTAATCTGGCTCCCAAATTTGCTACTGCCTTATTTTTCCATAAATTGAAATCCAGATCCTATCAGATTTTAGAAACCAATATTCGCATTGCAGCAAAACAGGCCGATGGGAAATATGCCACCATTTTGTATGCTGTGCAAGCTATGAATTACCGGCTGGATAATAAAGAAGCTGAATCTTCAAAAAGCCTGGAGATGGCAAGGGCGTATAGTTTAAAAACGAGCAGCAATGAAGCGAAAGGCTACTTACAGTATGCTAAGGGATGGATTCTAATACGTAGTAATAAAACGGCAGATGCCGTTGCCGCTTACCTGAAAGCCATTGACTATTACGAAAATTCGCCAACTACTTCTACACTATATGGGAGATTTGGCAACGCAGCGAAAGAATTGTCCACTATTTATTCCAATCTTAATGAATACCAGCTTGAAGAAAAATATAGCAAACAGTTTTTGCTGTTAGCATCCAAACAAAATGACCCCAATCTTATCTTCGATGCTTATATGCGAATGGGGTATGTGTATGAACAAAAGTACATTCAAAATCCATCAAATACGGAACTGAGAAATAAAACAGAACAGTATTATCTGCAGGCTATTACAACTTTTAACAAGAATAAAGATGCCATGCTCAACAGGAGCAGCCTTTCCTATGCTGCCATCAACCTAGCGAATTTGTATACGGGTTTTGACAGCGATAAAGCAATGCAGTATGCCCAGCTGGCCAATAAGGTCAGTCTTGAAACCGGTGATGCTATTCATATTGCTTCTTCATTTGGGATTCTGGCAGAACTGGCTCTACAGGATAAAAATTATGATTTAGCCAAATCTTATTTTTTAAAAGCCTCCATGGAGATTGGAAAAAGCCCGGTGAGAGATCATAATATAGAATTATCTATTCTTGAATCTCTATCCAGAATTAGTGAAGAGCAGGGGAATTACAAAGAAGCGTTGACTTCTTATAAAAGTTATGTTGATAAATACAAAAGTGTTTACGACCAGGAAAAACTGGATATTACCAAAAGATTAGAATCACAGTTTGATAAAGAGAGACAAGAACAGAAATATATAAAACTGCAGCTGGAAAGTGACAAGAAAGCACAGGAAATTAAGTTGATCAACATTCTTCGGGCACAGCGTGAACAGGTCTATAACAACTTAAAACTGGTGGAAGAAAACCAACGGGAACGACTGAAGTTTTCAGAACTTGAATCAGAGAAAAAAGAACAGCAGCTTCGTTTGGCAAAACTGGAAACCCAGCAGAAGAATAACGATATTAATAATTTCAAAAAGCTACTGGCATTCAAGGAAAAGATTAATACTTACTACATTTTTTTTATTATCTTTTTTATTGTTCTGATCCTCTTATTGCTCTATGCCTATAAGCAACGTGCTAAGTCTATGAAACAAAGAGACGAATTGCATGCCCTGGCTATGGAAAAAGAGAAACAAAATTCAAAAATTTCCACACTTACAGCATTGCTTGAAGGGCAGGAACAGGAACGAGGCCGTCTTGCCCGTGATCTTCATGACGGATTGGGAGGTTTGCTTTCAGGAACTAAACATCAACTGTCTTATTTAAATCCTCATCAATCTGAAAATATAGAGGAGGGAATTTCAAAATCGATTGATCAGATTGATGGAGCTGTAGAAGAGTTAAGACGGGTAGCGCATAATTTAATGCCTGATTTATTAACGAAATACGGTTTGGAAGTAGCCATTCAGGAGTTTGCTTCCCGCATATCCAATAATGCATTAGAGATCCATACCGAATTTATCAATTACAGTAATTCCATATCACAGGAAAAGCAGCTGATTATATACAGAATTATTCAGGAATTGGTCAACAACGCGATAAAACATGCTGATACATCCGAAATTATTGTTCAGATAAGTGAAGAAGAAAACCTATTAAATCTTACAGTAGAAGATAATGGTAAAGGTTTCGACCATACAAGCCTAGATGTTAGAAAAACAGCAGGGTTTCACAATATAGAATTAAGAGTCCAATTTTTAAAAGGAACGATGAATATCACCTCCGAATTGAATATTGGTACCAGTATAGAACTTCAAATTCCCATTCATTAAACATGATAAAAGTAGCCATAACAGATGATCATCCACTTCTCTTAGAAGGACTGAAGAATATTTTAGGAAACAGCAATACGATAGATGTTGTAGATTGTTTCAGAAACGTTTCTGAAATGAATGCAGGCCTGGCAAAACAAGCAGTCGATATTTTGTTGCTGGACATCAATCTGGTAGATATCAACAGTATCGAACTGATTAAACCATTGAAGAAAAAGTATGGAAATCTGCAAATTATTATGCTTAGCGTTCACAATGAACTGCCTGTAATTAACAGTACTCTTGCTGAAGGTGCTTTGGGATACATTCAGAAAAATGCTTCGGTTTCCGAAATCCTTGAAGGGATTACTGCCGTATATGCAGGTAACCGGTTTTTATGCTCACAAACCAAGTCTGTTCTGGAGAAAAAAAATGGAGGTGGATTAAATCAGGTTCCGAAACTGACACGAAGAGAAAAGGAAATTTTAGCCGAAGCAGCAAAAGGACTTACAACCAATCAAATGGCAGAAAAGCTCTTCATAAGCCCGCACACGGTAGAAAGCCACAGAAAAAACCTTATTGAAAAATTTCAAACCTCTAATCTTAGTTCTGCTATTAAACTGGCCATAGAATACGGTTTGGTGATCGAATAAAATATTCATCCAGCAAAAAGGTCTGCTTACATCGTAAAAGCAGACCTTTTTTTATATAATCAAATAATTGGGTGTGTACTCATTAATCTTTGAACCTCAAAGCAGCCTGAAACAGGTTTTTCTTTCCTACTAAATCATATTCGTCGTTATATGCAGGCTCATACATTAATATGAAAACGCTGCCGTCAAAATCCTTTAAATCAATGGGCTGATCCACCATGATGTCATAAAAACGAGTAATGGTACGTGTAGCTGTCCATTGTTTTGCATTACCTTTAGGATTTTTATCGAATCTATGATCTTTCGCATCAGTATAATACCAATACGAAGGCGCCGAATCCATTAAAAACATTTCTTTGTCCTTATTATACAGCTCCTCCGCCATACCCGTATTCTGAAACCAGGGAATCTCGGTGTTCAAAACGCCCAGAGCTCCGGCATAAATATCTTTATTTGTAGTGGCACCCACTAAAAACCCTTCCAGATTGGAGGACGTAATTTCAAATTGGAAGGTTGATTTTTTCAGGTCGTAGACATCATTTACAGGTTTAATTACTTTTCCGTCCTGTTTAATAACTACCTTCAGCGATTGTGCAAAAGTTATAAAACTTAGTAAACAAAAAAGAATGGTCAAACTTAATTTTTTCATTGTTCTCTTTAAATATTAGCGCAAAGATATTAGACTTTAATACCATATGCACTGGCTGGTTTCAGGGGTTTTTAGTGATGGAAGCACGAAGTTATTGAAGTTCTATAACGGAATTTCAGGCGTATGTTGTTCATTTCTGATGTTTTGTTCTGTTGATTGCATCCCACAAAAACAACCATAGATGATATAACGATTTGATTTAATATTTTCATTTTCTCTATTTTGGGCAAATGTATCAGTATTCAGACCAGCAGCCAACAAAACCGCCTGATATAGGGAATAAATGGCCGAAAACAGGGATATATTGAATGGCAGAATTTGGACAATTTTACCAAACGATAAACTAAGTATTGTAAATTATTTATAAAAAATGAAAAACGTAATAACCAGCCTTTCAGTTGTGATTGTTTTGTTAGCTTCCTGTTCACCTGCTACAGAAAAAAAAGTGGAAAAAGTGGCTTCTACGGATGCGAAAACAGCTCGGGTACCTGCATCTGGCCCGGAAAAAAATAATAAATCAAAATCAGAGATTCCAAGTGATTTCTCTACATTGGTTCCTATTGATGTATTGAATGGTAAAAGCACAAGTGTATATGAGAAATATGGGATAGAATTCTCCGGCAACTGCTATTCATGCGATTTAGCAAGCTTATCCATCACAAAGAATAAAATAATATGGACAAACGTTTGCGATGAAAAAGATACATTTGAAATCAGTGATTTCTCATTCTCTAATGAAGGAAACAAAACTGTTTTTAAAACATCAGAAAGAACTTATATTTTAACTCAAATAGATAAGAAAGCGCCTGTTTATGAATTGGTAATAGAAGGCCAGAAACTGGAATTAAAAAACAAAAGAGTATCCAAATATTTCACCACCCAAAAAGCTTTGCCCCTTTTTACAGAGCATGATTGCGGTGATTTTGAAGGATAGTAAAGCCTTATAAGTATTTAAAATAAAAAACCTCAAATTGCTTTGAGGTTTTATATGTAAAATAATGACTTAATTATTTTGCCGGTTTTTTAGGACTCATCATCATAATCATCCTTTTTCCTTCAAGTTTAGGAAGCTGGTCTACTTTACCTACATGCTCTAGTTCCTGAGCTAGTTTTAAAAGCAAAATTTCTCCCTGGTCCTTAAAGATAATCGAACGTCCTTTAAAAAATACGTAGGTTTTTAGCTTAGAACCTTCTTCAAGGAATTTTTCAGCATGCTTCTTCTTGAATTCATAATCATGGTCATCAGTCTGAGGTCCGAAACGGATCTCTTTTACAACCACTTTTACTTGCTTAGCTTTAAGTTCCTTCTGTTTTTTCTTTTGCTCATATAAGAATTTTTTGTATTCTAATATTCTTGCAATAAAAGGTTCAGCCTTATCAGAAATTACTACTAAATCCAATTCCTGGTCCGCAGCAATCTGTCTTGCTTTGTCAATTGGATAAATTCCTGGCTCTACGTTATCGCCCACCAAACGAAGCTCTCTCACACGAATTTTATCGTTGATCAAGTGTAAGTCCTCCTGTACAGGACGTCTTTGTGGGCCCCTGTTGTTAAATCTTTGTGCTATTGTATTATAATTTTATTGGTTAATTACTTAATTTAATTTGATTCAAATATTGAAAAATTGAAAAATTCCGTTACTATATTAACTTTTGAATCCTTCAATCTTTTAATTTTAAATTATATGGCTGCCTCCTTTTTAAAGTAAGCAACGAAATCCTCCAGTTTCATCACTCCAAGATCTCCTTCTCCACGTCTTCTTACAGAAATCGTGCCTTCTTTTTCTTCATTTTCTCCCACTACAAGCATGAAAGGAATCTTATTCAATTCTGCATCACGGATCTTCTTACCCGTCTTCTCGTTTCTGTCATCAATCTGACCGCTAATATCGTGATTTTCCAAAAATTGTGAAACTTTTTTTGAATAATCTACATATTTTTCACTGATCGGTAGAATAATAAACTGATCCGGGCTCAGCCATAATGGGAAATCACCTGCTGTATTTTCCAGCAAAATAGCAATGAAACGCTCCATAGAACCAAATGGTGCTCTGTGGATCATTACCGGTCTGTGTTTTTCATTATCATTTCCGATATAATGAAGATCAAATCTTTCAGGAAGGTTATAATCTACCTGGATGGTTCCCAGCTGCCATTTTCTTCCCAAAGCATCTTTCACCATGAAGTCAAGTTTAGGACCATAGAATGCGGCTTCACCATATTCTACAACTGTTTTTAATCCTTTCTTCTGAGCTGCATTGATGATTGCGCTTTCTGCTTTCTCCCAATTTTCATCAGAACCGATATATTTTTCTCTGTTTTCAGGATCTCTTAAAGATACCTGCGTTACAAAGTCTTCAAAACCTAATGATTTGAAAACATAAAGAGTTAAATCAATTACTTTTTCAAACTCTTCAGAAAGCTGATCCGGAGTACAGAAAAGGTGGGCATCATCCTGAGTAAATCCACGAACTCTCGTTAAACCGTGAAGCTCTCCACTTTGCTCATATCTGTATACTGTACCGAATTCTGCATATCTCTTAGGCAAATCTCTGTAGCTCCATTGTGAAGTTTTATAAATTTCACAGTGGTGAGGGCAGTTCATTGGCTTCAGCAAAAATTCTTCTCCTTCATTCGGCGTTTTGATCGGCTGGAAGCTGTCTGCTCCATATTTATCCCAGTGTCCTGAAGTTACATACAATTCTTTTGCTCCGATGTGAGGAGACATTACGAATTCATAACCTCCTTTTTTCTGAGCCTCAGAAAGGAAATTTTCCAATTTTCTTCTTAAAGCAGTACCTTTTGGTAACCAAAGTGGTAAACCGGCACCTACTTTTTCAGAGAATGCAAAAATTCCAAGTTCTTTACCTAATTTTCTGTGATCTCTTCTTTTAGCTTCCTCCAATCTTTCAAGATATTCAGTAAGATCTTTCTGCTTAGGGAAAGAAATACCATATACTCTTGTCAATTGAGGGTTCTTTTCATTTCCTCTCCAATAAGCTCCTGCTGCATTTAAAATTTTAACTGCCTTTACAATTCCCGTATTCGGAATATGGCCGCCACGACATAAGTCTGTGAAATTATCATGCGTTACAAAAGTGATTTCTCCATCATTAAGATTAGAGATCAGTTCTACTTTGTAAGGATTGTCTGCATATGTTTTTAAAGCATCTTCTTTAGAAACCGGATAAAGAGAGAATGTAGATCCTTTCTTTGCGTTTTCTAAGATCTTTTTCTCAATCTTTTCAAAATCTTTTTCAGATAAGCTTTCATCCCCGAAATCTACATCATAGTAGAATCCACTTTCGATGGCAGGGCCAATCGTCAACTTAGCATTAGGATAAAACTCAAGGATAGCCTGTGCCAAAAGGTGGGCAGAAGAGTGCCAGAAAGCCTTCTTTCCAAGATCATCATTCCAGGTCAAAAGCTGTACCGTAGAATCCGTGGTTATAGGTGTGGTTGTTTCTACTTGTTTGTCATTAACAATTGCGGAAATGGTGTTTCTAGCCAATCCCTCGCTTATAGATTTTGCCACATCTAGAGGAGTCACTGCTCCCTCGAATTCTTTGACACTATTGTCTGGAAGTGTAATTTTTATCATTGTTTACTAAGAAATTTTAAGATGCAAAAATACGGATTTTTTAGATAAAATACTATATTAGCACATATTTAGAATGAGAATTAATATTAAAAAATGAAAAAAAGATGCTGGTTTTTGTCTCATCGAATTCCATATTCGGTTTATCATAGAAAAATACTTCAGAATTTCCCGTTTTTATTTCCTTGCTATTAAGACTCATTTTCTTTTTGAAACTCTTTAAAAACAAACAAATTACACTTCAATATGAATACTATAAATGTTGATTTGCACTGCGATTTGCTTTATTACCTGTTAGGATCCGGTTCTACAATTGATGATAAAGAACTGGGCTGTTCGTTGCCTTATTTACAGGATGGAAATGTAAAACTTCAGATCATGGCGATGTATGCAGGAACAGGAGCGGATAGTACAGTTTACGGCCTGGAACAAAGTAAATTATTTTCAAGCCTGATTAAAAACGAGAATTTTTTCCTTTTTAATCATGATAATTATGAAGCTTCGGAAAATAAAAATCGAGTAGGAGTCATTGCATCTATTGAAAATGCATCTGCTTTCTGTGATGAGAATCAAAGTCTTGATTCCGGATTCAAAAACCTGGAAGCTATTATTGAAAATACCCAAAAAGTCCTTTATATTGGCATTACTCATCATCTTGAAAACCGTTTCGGAGGTGGAAATAATGCAACAGCAGGTTTAAAAGATGACGGAAAAGCTTTACTCGATTATATTGCAGACCGGAAAATTGCTATTGACTTAGCACACACAAGTGATCAGCTGGCTTATGATATCTTCACTTATATTGATCAGAGAAATTACTCAATTCCTATTCTGGCAAGCCATTCTAACTATAGATCTGTTTATAAAAGCAACAGGAACCTTCCTGATGAACTGGCGAAGGAAGTCATTAAAAGAAAAGGTTTGATTGGACTTAATTTTGTGAAGGATTATGTAGATCTTGAAAATCCCAAGAGGCTTTATGAACACATCCAATATGGATTGGATCTTGGCGGAGAAGACAGTATTGCTTATGGAGCAGACTATTTTTATTGGAAAGATCATCCGGACAAATCCCGTCATCCTTTTTTCTTCCCTGAACATTCCAATGCATCTGTATATCCACAGCTTAATAAGGAAATTGAAGAACGATTTTCAGCTGAACTGTTAGAAAAAATAAGCCATAGAAATGCTCTGAATTTTATTGAGAATATATATAAATAAAACAGAATATAAGATAATTTTATTCTCTTGCTGATTTAGCTGATTGCACAAACGCAATAAAACAACAGCAGAATCAGCAAAAGATTTTTTAAAAAACTAACAGTTTTTAGTATTCAATTTTACATTAGATAAATAAGTGTAATTGTTTTAAATATAATTCTTTAGTGTGTTTTAATTAATGCTTTCTTTTATATTTTACTTTCTGTTTGATAATTTCAATTACATCTACATTCTGTACTTTAGATTTGATCCATCCATGAATATCAATATAAAATAATGACCGTCTGTAATATTCATTTTTAGAAAACGCTTCCAGCTTTTTATCAAAACTTTCAAATGCTTTCTGCCTTTGATCCAAAACCTGATTATTAAGATTCTTAAAAAACTGAATGCTCTCAAAATGGAACTCTTCCGGCTTTTTCATTTTTTTAGCAAATTTTAAAGTAGAAGTGATAAATTCATCATAATCTTCATCATTGCCTGACTCATATTTTGCCATTAAAATCAGAATCCTGGTATGGAACAGTAGATCTTCCTGTACATTTCCCTTAGACTCTATGACCCTCATAGAATATTCAATCGATTTTTCGAACATTTTACTGCCGAAAAACATAGCGGCCATTTTCAGATAGAGAATCATAAAATGGTGTTCATCAATTCTTTCTCTGAGTTTTTCCATTTTTAATTCAACTTCAGGAATAAGCTTGGTTCCTGTAAAAAATTCCCCTTTTACAAAGTGGATATTCATCAGCGTATTATAATGGGTAAGAAAAATAAGAGACTGAAGATTCTCATTCTGGATAAAATTCTCCGCATGTACCATTTTATTAAAATTCGCGAAATGCTCCTCCAGAATATCAATATTTCCATACAAAAACAGGATCTTCAATAGATACGTATTCCCTTTAATATACCAAACCGGGTGGCTGTATATCATTTCAGGCTTTTTATGAAAAAGATCAACCCACTGATAAGCATATTTCAAGGTATATTTATAATCCTGCAACAGCTGGTTTTTCCAGACATGAGCTTTATAATACCAAAGTTTTTCAGTGAAGTTTAGCTTTTCAGGGTCTATATTTTTAATTTGGGCATTAAAAACATCCATCACTTCCTGCCGGTCTGTATCATTTTTTACATAGCCGTGGGTAAGCATTTCACTATATAATTTTAGAGAAAGATTAGACAGTTTTGTGGTATAACGATTCTGTTTGCTGATCTCCTGAGATTGTTTGATAAGCTCTTCGGCGCGGCCTTCAATACTTCGGGTAATGAATTGTGATTCAATTACTTTTTCAAGGTCTATGATTTCAGAAGCGATACTTTTTTCATCCAGTTCCAGTGCAGACTGCTTCGTTTTGTCCAATATCTTTAGAGCCTGCTTGTAAAGTCCTTTCTGATACAGAATATTGGCAAAATCCAACTGTTCACGAAGTTGAATTCTATAGTTCTGATGGCTCGGGTTCATACGAAGGCTTACGAGAATCTGTTTGTAAAGATGGGCTTTAAGATTGGAAAGCTGTTGTTTGGTAGAGATTTTTTTCTCAATAATTACACTTTCATCATATTCCTTCATTTTATCCATTTCGGAAAAGAGCAGCAGAAATTTGGCATCTACATTAATTCCGAGACGGTTCACATATAACTTAAACTGTCGTTTTTCAGAGGTGGTCAATGACTTTACCAATACAAACAAAAAATCTTTCTGCAATTCTGCCATTGTAAATTTTTATAAATTAAAACACTGATTAATAAATGGATACGATTGTTTTTTCAACTGTTGAATATTGTAATTTTCAAAAAAATTGAAAATGAGAAAATATTGCAAACAGTAGTTTTGAACCAAAATTAAGTAAAAAACTTCACTTATGGATTCCGAAAAAATTGAAATTTTTGATACAACACTAAGAGATGGGGAGCAGGTTCCGGGATGTAAACTAAATACGGAACAAAAACTGATTATAGCTGAAAGGCTTGATGAGCTAGGGATTGATATCATTGAAGCAGGATTTCCAATTTCCAGTCCCGGAGATTTTGAATCTGTTTCAGAAATTTCAAAACTGGTAAGAAAAGCTAAAGTATGCGGGCTGACAAGAGCAAATAAAAAAGATATTGATACCGCAGCGGAAGCACTGAAGTATGCAAAGAGACCAAGAATACACACCGGAATCGGAACTTCCGATTCTCACATTAAATATAAATTCAACTCAACAAGAGAAGATATTATTGAAAGAGCTACGGAGGCTGTAAGGTATGCCAAAACTTATGTGGAAGACGTAGAATTTTATGCTGAAGATGCAGGGAGAACAGACAATGAATACCTGGCACAGGTTTGTGAGGCAGTTATCAAAGCAGGAGCTACTGTGCTGAATATTCCTGATACAACCGGATATTGCCTACCGGAAGAGTATGGTCAGAAAATAAAATACCTGCGAGAAAATGTAAAAGGAATTGAAAAAGCGGTGCTTTCATGCCATTGCCACAATGATCTTGGACTAGCTACTGCCAATTCTATTGCCGGAGCCATCAACGGAGCCCGCCAGATTGAATGTACAATCAATGGATTAGGGGAAAGAGCTGGTAATACGGCGTTGGAAGAAGTCGTCATGATTTTAAAACAGCATAAAGATTTGAACCTGCATACCGATGTGAATTCCAGAATGCTGAATGAAATGAGTGCAATGGTCTCTGATCTGATGGGGATGTCTGTACAGCCCAATAAAGCTATTGTAGGGGCTAATGCCTTTGCTCACAGCTCAGGAATTCATCAGGATGGTGTAATTAAAAACAGAGAAACATATGAAATCATTGATCCTGCGGAAGTAGGAGTGAATGCTTCTTCAATTATTCTTACAGCCAGAAGCGGTCGTTCGGCATTGGCTTATCGTTTTAAGCATATCGGTTACGAGGTTACCAAAAATGAGCTTGATTATTTATATCAGGAATTTTTGAAAATTGCTGACCTTAAAAAAGAAATAGGCAACGATGACCTAAGCATGATGATGGATTCTTTCAGTAGAAAAATAGGATAGGTTTGATGTAAAATCAAGATAAAGTAAACAATGAACAACAGTAAAAAGACACTTTTTGATAAAGTTTGGGACGCTCACGTGGTAGAAACCATTCCTGACGGACCTCAGATCATTTATATAGACAAACATCTTATCCATGAGGTAACAAGTCCTCAGGCCTTTGCAGAACTGGAATCCAGAAATCTGGAAATATTCAGACCAGAACAGATTGTAGCTACTGCAGATCACAATGTTCCTACTTTGCATCAGGAACAGCCGATTAGAGACGAACTTTCAAGAAATCAGGTAGAACAGCTTACGGAAAACTGTAAGAAAAATAATATTGAGCTTTTCGGATTAGGGCATCAATATCAGGGAATTGTTCATATCATTGCTCCGGAATTAGGAATTACCCAGCCGGGGATGAGTATTGTGTGTGGTGACAGCCATACATCTACGCATGGAGCATTTGGATCTATTGCTTTTGGTATTGGAACCAGCCAGGTTGCGCAGGTATTTGCGAGCCAGTGTCTGCTGTTGAACAAGCCAAAATCAATGAGGATTACAGTCAATGGCAAATTGAATGAAAATGTTCAGCCTAAAGATGTGATTCTTTATATCATTTCAAAAATAGGAACAGACGGAGGAACAGGATATTTCTGTGAATATGCAGGAAATGTATTTGAAGAAATGTCAATGGAAGGAAGAATGACAGTCTGTAACATGAGTATTGAAATGGGTGCCAGAGGCGGAATGATTGCTCCTGATGAAACCACTTTTGAGTACGTACAGGGAAGAAAATTCGCTCCAAAAGGAGAAGACTGGCATGAAAAAGTAGCTTATTGGAGAACCCTGAAAACAGATGAAGGAGCTGTTTTTGATGAAGAACTAAGTTTTGATGCTTCAGATATCTATCCAATGATTACTTACGGGACTAACCCTGGAATGGGTATTTCAATCCGTGAAGTTATTCCGGCGCCTCAGAACGAATCTGAAGAAAAAGCATTGAAATATATGGGACTGGAAGCCGGACAGGCAGTTAACAGTATTAAAGTTAACTATGTTTTCATAGGAAGCTGTACCAATGCAAGAATAGAAGATTTCCGTTCTGCGGCCCAGTATATTAAAGGAAAAAACAAATCTGATGCTGTAAAAGCACTGATTGTTCCCGGTTCTCAACAGGTGGTAAAACAGATTTATGAGGAAGGTTTAGATAAAATATTCAATGATGCAGGATTTCAGATCCGCCAGCCGGGATGTTCAGCATGTCTGGCGATGAATGATGATAAAATTCCGGAAGGAGAGTATTGTGTTTCCACTTCCAACAGAAACTTTGAAGGCAGACAAGGACAAGGTGCAAGGACGATTCTTGCCAGTCCGCTTACTGCAGCAAAAGCAGCAATAGAAGGTAAAATTTCGGCTTTTGAAAGTTTAAACTAAACAGATTAAGAGTACATGCAAAAATTAGTTGTTTTAAAATCCCGCGCAGTTCCATTGCCGGCAGAAAATATAGATACAGACCAGATTATTCCGGCAAGATTCCTGAAAAGTATAGACAGAAAAGGTTTCGGAGAAAACCTGTTCAGAGACTGGAGGTTCAATATTCATACAGGAGAACCTAATCCAGACTTTGTTTTAAACAATCCTAAATTCGATGGTGAGATTCTGGTAGCAGGAAATAACTTCGGTTGTGGAAGCAGCCGTGAACATGCAGCCTGGTCTTTGACGGATTATGGTTTTAAAGTAATTGTTTCCAGTTATTTCGCTGATATCTTCAAGGGAAATGCTCTGAATAACGGACTTCTTCCTGTAAAAGTTTCTGAAGAATTTTTAAAAGAAATTTTAGAAGGAATCAATGAAAATCCCGACAATGAAATTGCTATTGATGTGGAACTACAGTCTATCAGCTTCAAAGACACTACTGAAACCTTTGAAATCGATTCTTACAAAAAAATATGTCTGCTAAACGGCTATGACGATATTGATTTTTTAATCAGCAGAAAGCAGACGATCACAAATTTTGAACTAAAGACACAAAAAACAAATGAACAACAATTATTTTAAAATCGCGGTTCTTCCCGGCGATGGGATTGGCCCGGAAATCATCAGTGAAAGCATTAAAATATTAGATGTTATTGCTGAAGCTTTTCAATGTAAATTCCATTTTGACTATGGATTAATTGGGGCAGAAGCTATTTTTAAAACAGGAAATCCTTTGCCTGAAGAGACTTTAAAAATCTGTAAAGAATCTGATGCCGTACTTTTCGGAGCTATTGGTGATCCGGTTTTTGATAATAATCCTGAAGCAAAAGTAAGACCGGAACAAGGGTTGTTGAAACTTCGCAAAGAGCTGGGGTTGTTTGCGAACATTCGTCCTCTAAAAACCTATGCTTCTTTAATTGATAAAAGTCCGCTCAAAAGAGAGATTATTGAAGGAGCTGATATCCAGATTTTCAGAGAACTGGTAAGCGGAATCTATTTTGGCGAAAAATTTACAGATCCCGACGGAGCGTATGCTTATGATGTCTGCAAATACAGCCGTGAAGATATTATTCCGATTGCGCATATGGCATTTCAGGAAGCTCAGAAAAGAAAGAAAAAGCTTACCCTTATTGATAAAGCGAATGTGCTGGATACTTCAAGATTATGGAGAAAAACATGCCAGGAAATTGCACCAGAATATCCTGATGTGCAGCTTGATTATATGTTTGTAGATAATGCAGCTATGCAGCTGATTCTTAATCCTAAGCATTTTGATGTTATTTTGACTGAAAATATGTTTGGCGACATTATTTCTGATGAAGCAAGTGTAATTGGAGGGTCTATCGGATTGCTGCCATCTGCTTCGGTAGGAGAGAAAAATGCTTTGTTTGAGCCTATTCATGGATCTTATCCTCAGGCCAAAGGAAAAGGAATTGCCAATCCTGTTGCCTCTATTTTAAGTGTGGCCATGATGCTGGATCATCTTAATTTACAGGTTGCAGCAGATAAATTAAGACAATCTGTAGAACATGCTATTGAAAACAAGTATGTTACCATTGATCTTAATACCAAACAGTATTATTCAACAAGTGAAGTGGGAAGCTTTATTGCCGACCATATCAGATATTCTGAAAATTCATATTACAATTTTGAAAATATAAAGATCGGAAAATCAACCATTGTATAGAAACAAAAGTTCATTTAGATAGTTAGAAAGAAAAGTTCCGTCTCATACGAGGCGGAACTTTTCATTTTTACTTATTAATAAGCTTTATCAGCTATTTTTACTATTTCGTATTATCCGTTTTTCCTGACTTGTTTTTTGAAGATTTCTGAATATCTTCTTTATCAATATCAGGTGGATTGGTTTTTTTGGATGCTGCAGGAATATTCTGGAAATCCTGGTTTTGCTTTTGGGTTTCTGCCGTGTTGGCAGATTCTTTTTTGTTGGTTTTTCCTTTTTTATCCATGACTTTGAATTTTAAATAATATGGATAATATCATTCAAAGGGTTTGCCAAACAGAAATATTTTATCCTAAAGTCCCAGAATACCAATTTTTCCGGTTTTATCCTCAATAGTGTAATTTAAAGCTTTTGCCAAAACGAAAACATTATTCAGGTTTTCCATCAATTGTTTACGCCCTTCACTTCTCAACTGATTTTGATCAATTGATTTTTCTGCAGTTTCCTTAGCTTTCTGAGTAACGTTTTTAATATCTTTTTCCGAAATTCTGTTGATAAAAGAATCATCTAAAGATTGAATCTCAACACTCGGAGTGATTCTGATCTCAGCATCAGGAAGTTCTGTAATAACCAGTTTTTTATTGATGGAATCTACTTCAATCTTCATTTTATTAAGATCATAAGAAACCTGTGCATTGGTCTTTGTATAAGTAATAATGCTGTTGCTGGAAACTTCTTTCCCGAATACTTCATAACCCATTTTGGTTTTCTGCATACTGGAAGTATTCTGTTCCATAACCACCATTTTATTCATCTTGGAAATCTGATTGGTCAGGATATAATAATCCGACTGCTCAGTTTTAGTTCCAAAATTCAGACAGGATTTCAGACCAAAAAACAGAAGTACCATAGCGCCGGCACCGGCTGCAAAGGATAGTATTGTTCTATAATTTCTCAAAATCTATTTAAAAATTTCTTTAATAACAGAGGAATCGTTCTTTTTAAGAATTTCAACCAAATCTCTTTCAATGTAGCCTGTAGTAGGCATTTCTACAATTCTTCCAATCTCTTTTCCGTATCTTTTCAGGATAACGGTAGGGACTTTCTGAAGGTTATAAAGACTTTCATCGCCGGTAGGAGATTCTTTCTTACGGTTTACGGCAATAATGTTTAATTTATTTTCCGGATAATTTACGGCTTCCAATATTTTCATCAGTCTCGGAAAATCTCTGTGGCTGTCTTCACACCATGTTCCCATAAAAACAATAATATCATACGTACCGATTTTCGCTTTTTTTAATTCACTGACTGCTTTTTGGTCAAGAGCATATTCATCATGTTCCTTTACATACCAATCTGCATAAGGAGCTTTTAAAAACTGCTCTTTCAGTTGGTTTCCTAAAAGCATTTTGCCATCTTTCTGAGTTTCAACCTCGCGGTTTACTACTACTTTTTGAGCGTTTAGCTGTTGTGCAGCTAAAAATAAGCTTGAAAAGACAACAATATTGGTAATAAATTTTTTCATAATTATTTCTCGATAATTGATTTTAAATCAGCAGGAGAGTAGTATTTGTTTTTTAATACTTTATGATCTGCCTGTCTGTAAACGTTAAATTTTTCTCCGGACTTTTCATAAAAAGATTCTACTTCCTTCTCTTTGTAGAATTCAACGGTTTCCTTTGCCTGCTCTTCATTATCACACGCCTTCGACATATTGGAACGCTGAACTTCGTTGAATAGCTCTACAAATTTGCTGCCAAGTCCGAATTCCAGTACAGCACCGCTCAAAACATACTGAAGATCACATAATGCGTCTGCAATTTCTACGATATTATTATCTGCAATGGCCTGCTTCAGTTCGTTCAATTCTTCCTGTAAAAGTTCTACTCTAAGATTGCATCTTTCCGGAGAAGGAATTTGAGGGGTATCTAAAATAGGGGCTTTGAAAGTAGTATGGAATTCTGCTACTTGGTTCAGACTATCAATTTTATCCATGAATTTTTTTATTTCCCACAAAGATAGAAAAGGATTTGTAAAATGTGAAATGTACAGCAGGAAATGTATGAATAAAGAGGCGGGGAGAATTATAATGTCCGATGTTTATAAACCCACAGATAGTACAGATTTCACGGATAATTATGCATAAGAATTTTAATTTTCAAAACAAAATTCAATGTATAGTCATGTTTTAAACATAAGCACCTGTGAAAAATCTGTGTCATCTGTGGGCAAAATTTATATTTTCTGATCTGACAAAACTTAATCTATAAAAATCAAAAAACCACAACTGTAAAAATTGTGGTTCTGTTTTGAAGTGTTTTAATTCTATTCAATTATTTTAATTCTTCATATTTCCAGATGCCTGAGATACTCAATATCATCAATCCCGGTTGTTTTTCTCCATAGCTGAATACACAGATGTATTTTGAATCACAGGAAGAGCAATCTGTACCAAAATATAAAGTAGGAAGATCATTGACTGTTAATTCTCCAAAATGAAGCATTCTTTGAGAGGTTTCGTTGACGATTCCGTGTTTTAATAATTCATCTTTGGATACAACTTTATCTTCATCGTACACCTGGAAGATTGGAAATCCTGATTCGTAGGGCTTTATTTCAACTTTATTTTCATGACCGCAATTACAGCAGGTAAAAGTGGTAATGGCTGCTGGAAGAGCTTCATCATTTATGAATGTGCTTTTTGTAACAGAAGCCTTTTTTGTAATGTTTATTTTTTTTGATATTGAATACATCTGAGTTGATTTATGGCTGAATAACTGTGCCTACTAAGTTAGGATATTTTCCGCTTGGACTTTTCTTGATGGTAACTTTTATGTAGCCTTCTTCTGCCAGTTTATTCCATGTTTTCTGATAGCCTGTGTTGATGTCAATCGGAATTTTCCACATGGTTTGCTTTCCTTTACCCGCCTGGCTAAACCAAGGAATGATGTCTGCTGTCTGAGTTTTAAACTGCATTGAATTGTTCAAGACATCAATCTCATAATAGAAATCGTACTTGTCTTCAGTCTGGTTTAATGCTCTTTGGGTAAATGTATATGTATATCCGTTGATGATAGGACTTGTAAAGCTTCCTCCCAAAGTAGGAACCCCTGTTCCGTTGTAACTGCCTACAGCTCCACTATATCTGTCAAATTTCTGCCCAACTTGTAATGAAACATCGTCAACAATATTGTAGCCTCCGTTTGCAGGTGGCCACCCGCCATTTAAATTATTAGCCTTAAAAAGTGATTCCAGCTCACTCCATTTACCTCGTTTGTAAAGATCATAGGCTTGGTTTCTGATGGTCTGGCTTATCATATTGTTGGAGTCATAAGTTGCTGCCAGTTCGTCAGCAGTTTTGTAGAATACTGTGGTGACATCTGGGTTGGTGTCTGGCTCATCATCTCTGTCTGAATTACAGGCAATAGAGAACGAAGCAACAGTTAAAAAAAAGATGTACTTAAATAAATGTTTCATATAAAAATTTTAAAATTATTTTAAAATAAGAGGTATTAGAAGGGGCTACCTTTGTGAAACATCATTCTTTACAAAAATCTTAAGTGGATATACTGATATGAATTGTATTAATGTTTTTCCGGTCAATAAAAAATAATGATCAGAATTTGCTTTAATAACAGTTTTATGGCATCAAATTGTTAAAAGATCAATTCAGCCAAAATAGGGTCGAGAGAAGCAACTGTATCACACGTTCAAAAAAACGACTTCGGAGCTCCCTTAAATACAAACTGGGTAAACGGTACAATAAAAGAATATTATTGTGCGATAAATTTAAACCAAAAAACTCAAATACTAGTTATTTTATTTTAAATAAAATATTTTTATGAAATTAATTACAATCATAAATGTATTTGATGTAATATCTTACATTTTATAAAAATAAAACTGCCCTGTAAAGGGCAGTTTTTTCACATCGTTTAATTTTAAAAGTTATTAATTTTTAATAAATCTTTTAGTTGATTCTCCAATTTGAAGCATATAAGCACCTTTAATTAGATTGCTTACGTTCACAGAACCTCTCTGAAGTTTTCCTGAGTCAATTAGTTTCCCACCCATATCGAAGATTTTATACTCTTCTGAAGTTGTATTGGATACATAAAGAATATCTCTAACTGGGTTTGGATAAAGCTTAATATCTGTAATCAAATCTTTTGTATTCTGAAGATCTCCTTTTCCTGAGGAAACGATATTAAGAGTGTAATCCTCAACCTGGCCATAAGTGAAAGCTTCACATGATGAAGTAGGGATTGAGCTGTATTTCATCATTACTCTCATTCTTGTAGATCCAACAGTTGCTGTAGATGGAATTGTAATAGATCCGGTAACAGGAGTTGTTGTAGAACCAGCTTTTGTCCATGCCAATTCTCCACTGTCTGTAAAGTCTCCATCACCGTTGTAATCAATATAAACAGCATATGCTTCGCTATATTTTGTAGACGTCCAAACCGGAGTAATAGAGATTGTATAAGCACTTCCTCTTGTTACATTGGTAGAAACTGAAGTGAAGTTTTCATAACCAGCTGTTCCTGTAGATGTATTATTAATAGATCCGAATGTTACATTTCCGATTCTTTCATCAGCTGTATTAGATGCTGAAGAAGAACAATATGAAACGGTTCCTCCTGCAAGAGTGGTAACACTTACTGTATTGCTGGAAACAGAAGCATTTCCTGCTGCATCTTTTGCTTTAACAGAGAAAGAATACGTTGTTGATGGAGTAAGTCCTGTTACGGTATACGTAGTAGAAGCTGTAGAACCTATTAATGAAGCACCCTGATATACATCATATCCGGTAACACCTACATTATCAGTAGCACCTGACCATGAAAGATTAGTTGTTGTAGCAGTAGTTCCTGAAGCAGCAAGAGTAGGTGCCGTAGGGGCAACGGTGTCAGGAGTTCCGGAACCTGCATTTACAGAAATGTTGGCATTGTTTACATCAAAGAAAATGTGGTTTGATCCTTTTACCATAATTCTTCCTGTAGTGGTAGTAGAATTAGGAATAGTCACGGCCTGTGAACCATCATTCGGGGTTCCTGCCAATAGGGTAGTCCATGTATTTCCGTTGTCTGTTGACCAAAGGATATCTACATTGGCGGCATTTACGCCATTAGCTGTAGTTCCTGCCACGTTCCATGTAACTGTTTGAGAGCTTCCTCCAGCATAGGTTGTGGCTGAGTTCTGAGAAGTTATATTAAATGGTCCGGCAGTTCCGTTAACAGTGATTACAGCATCGTCAGAATTATTTCCTGAACCTCCTGCTTTGTTATCACGAACGGTAAATCTGAAGTTTAATGTTCTTGCCACTGAAGAAAGAGCTTCTACTGTGATTTCAGACCCAGCTGTAGTGGTTGCGCCTGTTAATACAGAAGCCATTCTTGGGAAATATCTTGCAGGAGAAGTTGTTGGGACCCATGATCTGAAGTTCGGTCCTGAAGCTTTTGTTGCACTGGCAGCTGAACTTGCTCCTGTTTGAGAAGAAGAAGCATTGTCCATTTGTTCCCAGATATAGGTTAAAGAATCTCCGTCAGCATCCGTTCCTGTACCTGTCAGTACGAATGGAGTTCCTTTTGGAATGGTATAATCTAAGCCTGCACTCGCTGTAGGAATTGAATTTCCTGTATTGGTATTAACAGAGCAGGTTTTAGCTTTAATGTTATTGGTGATCTGTTGAATGCTTATTGCGTGGAAGAACGCATCAGAATGGGGCTGAATATCCTGGCTGGTAATTCCCGCATACCCCATGATTGTTGATCCTGATCCCGGTTCCATATTGACACCTGTTCCTTCATTGTTCATAGAGAATGTGTGATTTCCACCGAATTGATGTCCCATTTCGTGAGCCACATAATCGATGTCAAAATTATCTCCCGAAGGAATAGCATCTGCTGGAGAGGTGTATCCGCTTCCCTTTGATCCGTTTGTACAGATACAGCCGATACAGCCTGCATTTCCACCACCTCCTGAAGCACCAAATAAGTGTCCGATGTCATAGTTGGCTTCACCAATTACAGAAGTTAATGTGCTTTGTAACTGAGAATTCCAGCTGCTCATTCCGGAAGCTGCGGAATAAGGGTCTGTAGAAGCATTGGTGTAGATTACAGCGTCGTTATTGGCGATCAGAACCATTCTTGCTGCGAAGTCTTTTTCAAAAACACCGTTTACACGGGTCATTGTGGTGTTCATTGCAGCTAAAGCCTGGGCCTTTGTACCTCCGAAATAAGTAGTGTATTCTCCAGTACAGGATAACGCTAGTCTGAATGTTCTTAGTTTAGCATCATCAGCGTTAGGTCTTGCAGCAAGAGCAGAGTTGGCAACTCCTTTCTGTGCAGCATCTACTACCGTACATTCAAATTTGTTAAGATCGTCTTTTTTGTCAGATTTTCTGTACACTACATAAGTGGAAAGATCTTTGGTGTAAGGTTCAATGAATACGGCAGATTTATCACCATAAATTTCCATTGATGACAGTCCAAGTGGAGAAACACTGAAATAGACTGTTGAATTAGGATCATCCAGACCTTGTCCTACGTAGGATTTGATATCCGGATATTTTGCTGCCAGTTCAGGGGCAAAATTGGAATTCTCCCTCACTTTAAAATTTTCCATTCTGCCTTCAGAATTTGGAAAAGAGATGATGAGTTCTGATTTTTCGCCTACAGCCAGTCTTTTGGGAGCTCTTGCCAAAGCATTTTTCAATCCGTTGATGTCCAGGTTGTAAACCTTAGGATTGCTGATGCCGGTTTTGTTTTCAAAAACCTCTGATGAAGTTTTTCTTGAACCTTCAGACCAAAGACGGTCAGTCTGTGCGAAAGAAATACCTGAAATAAGGAGCATTCCAATCAGCGTTAATTGTTTTTTCATATTAAATATTAAATTTGATTGTGGAATATCAAAGCTAATGAAAAATATATTATCAAAAACAAAATTTTTTAAGGGATATTTAGAATGTTACTTTAAAATATTATGCAATACATTGAATATAATTGAAAAAGCTTATTAATAAAAGAAAAGTGAAAGTGCTGAAGTTAATTTATTAAAATGAGACAATATAATCTGTTAATTATTTAATTATATGCGAACAATATTAGTAAATTGAATTTTAACACCTGTTACCACGTTCTACATCCTGTCTATAAAAAAAGCTGTTTCAAAATGAAACAGCTTGCTATATTTATATAATCCTTAATTAGAATTTATCATCAGCAGTAGGACCGTAAAGTCCGGGAACTTTATTTCCGGTTGATCTTAAATAGACAACCAGTTCTCCTCTGTGATGGTACAAATGATTATAAAGAAAAGCTCTTACTACCTGAACTTTTGGCATAGGAGGGAAAAGTACATTTCCGTTCATTTCCATTTTCCACTCATTAAAATAAGTGTTTTCATCCGAGTTTTCAAGAACTTTCTGTGCTTTAGCAACATTTTCTTCAAATTTTGCTAGTATATTTTCTGCTTTGGAAATATCTCCTTTGTCATACTTGTACGCACCCATATCAAAAATATCCTGATTGAAAGTGGATTCGTACCAATTGTATACTTCAGCAATGTGAGAGGCCAATTGGCCTGTTGTCCAATTTTTTTCAGATGGTTTCCAGTTTAAGGCAGTGTCGGGAATAGCTTTTAAAATTTTTCTCGTGTTTTCTGCTTCATGCAAAAATTCACCTAATAAGGCTTGCTTAATCATTTGTATGTGTTTTAAAAATTAAAGTTATTTTGTAATATCTCTTCCAATTACCAGTCTCTGGATCTCAGAAGTACCTTCGCCAATAGTACAAAGCTTAGAGTCTCTATAGAACTTTTCAGCCGGGAAGTCTTTTGTATAACCGTATCCTCCGAAAATCTGAACTGCATTATTAGAAATTCTTACACAAGCTTCAGAAGCATACAGTTTAGCCATAGCTCCTTCTTTTGTCATTTTCTGTTTTGCGTTTTTCAAGGTAGAAGCTCTTTGGATAAGAAGCTCAGCAGCATCAATTTCTGTAGCCATATCTGCCAGCATAAAATTGATTGCCTGGAAATCTGCAATAGGTTTACCAAACTGATGTCTTTCTTTTGCATATTTCAAAGCAGCTTTGTAAGCTCCTCTCGCAGTACCTAAGCTTAGTGCAGCGATAGAAATTCTACCTCCATCCAATACTTTCATAGCTTGCTTGAAGCCTTCACCTACTTCTCCTAAACGGTGGGAATCCGGTACACGAACATTGTCAAAAATTAATTCTGCTGTTTCGGAAGCACGCATTCCTAATTTATTTTCTTTTTTCCCGGAAGTGAACCCAGGCATTCCTTTTTCTAAAACAAAAGCTGTAGAGTTATTTTTAGCACCTATTTCTCCTGTTCTTGTCATTACTACAGCAATGTCTCCTGAAATAGCGTGAGTGATAAAGTTTTTAGCTCCGTTGATAACCCATTCGTCACCATCTTTTACAGCAGTAGTAGACATTCCTCCTGAATCTGAACCTGTATTGTGCTCTGTAAGCCCCCAAGCTCCGATTACTTTTCCGGAAGCCAGCTGAGGAAGCCATTTGTGTCTTTGTTCTTCATTTCCAAATTCATAGATATGGTTGGTACAAAGTGAGTTGTGTGCTGCTACAGAAAGACCGATAGATGGGTCAACCTGAGAAATTTCATCCAGAATAGTAACATACTCATGATAACCTAACCCGGAACCTCCATATTGTTCAGGAACAACAATTCCCATAAAACCCATCTCACCTAACTGGTGGAATAAGTCTTTTGGAAAAGTCTGGCTTTCATCCCACTCCATAATATTCGGTCTGATGTTCTTTTCTGCAAATTCTCTAGCCGTCTCCGCTATCATTTTGATGTTGTCAATAGTCTCTGTATTCATATAATAATAGTTAGTGCTCAAAGATAACCAAATTGATGGAATGCTAAAATAAATAATTTCATTCATAATATTTAAGCGGTAATGCGTTTAATTTTCAATTTTTTATATTTTCAGAATTAATGTTTTCTTAATAAAATATTCAGTCTTTTACGTTTTTTATTTCACTATTTTGGTTCCCAATTTTTAAGGCATGAAAAAATTTTTACTTCCTATCATTTTAATTTCCTCTTTTATTTCTGCGCAGGCACCTGCCGGATATTATGATGGAACAGCTGGATTGACAGGGTATGCTCTGAAATCGAAACTTCACGATATTATTTCGGATAAAATGATTAACTGGCATTATGATGATCTGAAGGTGCTCTATAATCAGACTGATCTTGACAAATATTATGATCATGATGCTTCCAATACTCAGTACCTTTTGGATATCTATTCGGAAATACCTTCGCGACAGGATGCTTATGAATACAAAGCAGATCAATTAATAGCGGGTGCAGGGGGAGAAGGTTTAGGTTATAACAGGGAACATATGATGCCGCAAAGCACATTCAGTACAAGTTCGTCTATTAGTGACTATCCTATGTATTCGGATCTGAACTTTATTATTCCTGCTGATGCTTACATCAACCAGCGTAGGAATAATTATCCTTATGGAATAGGAAACAATACAAATCATTATATTTTCACCAATACTTCGAGGATATCCAATGCTGCAATTCCAAATTATCCTTATACCGGAAGAGTTTACGAACCTATTAATGAATTTAAGGGTGATATCGCAAGGACTTTGCTGTATTTTGCAGTAAGGTATGAGGGGAAACTCGGGTCATTTAATACAGCTTATACTACATCAGCCAACATAACACCGGCTACAGATCAGTGTCCGCTTGACGGAACCGAAGAAAGAGCCGTTGATCTTCCTTACGTTGCCATGCTGAAGCAATGGAGTGCCGCAGATCCTGTTTCGCAAAGAGAAATTGACAGAAATAATGCCATCTACACGATACAGAAAAACAGAAATCCATTTATTGATCATCCTGAATGGATTGATATGATCTGGTCCGAAACGCCTGATAATGTTGCGCCGGCGGCTCCGGGATCATTGGTTTCAACTCAGCAGAATGCTTATTTTGTCAATCTGAGCTGGACGGCTTCTCCCGATACCGATGTTTTAGGATACAGAGTTTATATGAATGGTTCGGCAACACCCGTAGCTGTTACAAAGGGAAATTCTATAAGCATAGACCACCTGAGCCCGTCAACAACTTATGCTTTTACTGTGAAAGCTTTTGATAAAGCATATCTGGAGTCTCCATTCAGTAATACAGTTACAGCTTCAACAATTGCTTCGGATTCATTTGCTCCGGATCTTATGATTACAAAATATATATCAGGGACCAATACAGATTTCGTTAAGAATAACGCTCTGGAAATTGTTAATAAAACCGGACATGAGGTTAATTTAAATAATTACAGAATTAATATTCAGTTTAAAAACAATTCTTCAGGAGCTATTTACAATGGGGACACCTATGAACTGGAAGGTAAAGTTGGAAATAATGAAACTTTTGTTATTTTGAATCCAAAAGCTGCTTTATCATGCTATACCAATGGTCAGGCAAGATTTGTAACGGCTTCTGATCCTATGCTGTTTGCAGGACAAAACTATGTGGAACTTGCTTATAATAAAACGGTTACTATAGATGCTGTAGGCGTAAAATATACTACCAATAATAACGGGAATGTATCTTTATATAGAAAAAGTACCATCAATAAGCCTGCAGATACATTTAATATCAGTGAATGGGATTCTTATCCGGCTAATTACTGTCAGAATCTGGGTGGTACACTGTCTACTGCAGAACTGATTACTGCCAATAATGAATTTACAATATATCCAAACCCAGTTTATGATAATCTTTATGTAAACGGAGAAACGGAAAAGATAAAAACAGCTCAGATCATAGATCTTTCCGGAAAAGTGATCTACAAAGAAAAAGATCCGTTCAGAAATAAGAAAAGTATTTCGGTGCAAGGGATTCCTACAGGATTGTATTTCTTAAAACTTGATGAGAAAGCACATCAGTTTATTAAAAAATAAAAAGTCTCAGGATTTATATAATATCATTTTTGTGACAAACCAAACCTCACAGGTTCTTAAAATCTGTGAGGTTTTTTTATAGGTATTATTTATTAAAAGAATGAAAATTATTGATAAGTACAGGTTTAGCCCTGATAGAAGTGGTTACCCTATATCATGAAAGGAAAAAAGGAGAACGAGGGGTATGAGCAGATAGCAGGAACAGCTTCTTACTTAAAAATCAAGTGAGAAATGTAGAGTTAAAGTAAACGTAATAAGAAAAGTTTTATCAGTTTTTTGCATTTTCATAATTTTATATTTTTTGTTAAAGACTTAAAAACCTTATGGTTACTGCATAATCGATATAAGCAGATTCACTAATAATCAATATCTATAAGTGTTTCTGCTTATATTTTTTATTTATAAGTAATTATGCTTATATTTGCAGTATGATAGCGGTCATTACCGGTGATATTATAAATTCACAGCATGCGGACACTGAAGTTTGGATTACCAGACTTAAAAATCTTCTCGAAAGATGGGGAAGCGCTCCTGGCACATGGGAAATCTACAGAGGAGATGAGTTCCAGTTCAAATGCAATATTGATGACGTTTTCTGGCGGTTTCTAGCCATAAAATCTCTTATTAAAAGTCAGGAAAATTTAGATGTAAGGATAGCCATCGGTATTGGTGAAGAAAGTTTCTCTTCTGAGAAAATCACAGAATCCAATGGTACAGCCTATGTACATTCCGGAAGACTGCTTAATGACCTTAAAAATGATGGGCATACCGTTGCAATCAAAACATCCAGTGACCCGGTGGACAGGGATCTTAATATCCTGTTGAAATGGTCATCCAAAGATTTTGACAACTGGACTATGGCTACGGCAGAGATTATTCATGAAATGATCATGAATCAGGATATTACCCAGGAAGATCTTGCTAAAAGATTTGCTATTTCACAGTCTTCTGTAAGCCAGAGACTGAAGCGAGCCAACTATGAGCTCATCGTGGAAACCAATCAGTATTTCAGAAAGAAAATCTCAGAATTATAGGCATGATCTTTATCAGACTCATATTGGCACATCTACTCGGAGATTTTATACTTCAGCCAAATTCATGGGTTGCAGATAAGGAAAACTATAAACTAAAAAGTAAGTTTTTATACTTTCATATTCTGATTCATACCATATTAAGTCTTATTTTTCTTTGGGATCTGAAACTTTGGTGGGTAGCTGTTCTGATAGGAATCACTCACTTCATTATTGATGCCGCCAAGCTTACATTTCAAAATGCAAAGACTAAGAAAAGATGGTTTTTCATTGATCAGTTACTGCATGGTCTGGTGATTGCAGGAGTTTCTTTTTATTTCCAGGAATTCAGCTTCAGCTTTTTGCAGAATCAGGAGTTTTTAAAGATAATCATGGCAGCATTGTTTCTTACGACACCGGCATCTATTTTTATCAAAATCTTATTGTCATCATGGACACCTGCTCCGGATGGCCCCAACACTATTCAAACCGAATCTTTATCAAGTGCCGGAAAATATATCGGAATTTTAGAACGTCTGCTGGTCTTCACTTTTATCATGGTGAATCATTGGGAAGGCGTAGGTTTCATGGTGGCTGCCAAATCTGTTTTCAGATTCAGCGACCTTGCACAGGCAAAACAGAGAAAGCTTACAGAATATGTATTAATTGGTACACTGCTGAGTTTTGGACTGGCTGTCTTAACAGGAATAATAATAAAATAAATCAATAAATCTAACTACAATTTAGAAAGTAAAATTATGAGTCAAAAGAAAGAAATGTTGTACGAGGGGAAAGCAAAACAGGTATTTGCAACCGATAATCCTGATGAAGTAGTAGTACGTTTCAAAGACGATGCTACAGCATTTAACGCTCAAAAGAAAGGTCAGGTTGATCTTAAAGGGGAAATGAACAACGCCATCACAACCCTTATTTTTGAATACTTAAATGAAAAAGGAATCAAAACTCATTTCATCAAACAATTGGACGAAAGAGAGCAGTTGGTAAGAAAAGTATCTATCATTCCTTTGGAAATGGTGGTAAGAAACTACTCTGCAGGAAGTATGGCACAAAGATTAGGAGTTGAAGAAGGTATCAAATCTCCGGTAACAATCTTCGATATCTGCTACAAAAAAGACGAATTGGGAGATCCGCTTATCAATGATCACCATGCTGTTTTCTTAGGAGCTGCTACTTATGAAGAGCTTGACGAAATGTATGAATTGACTTCGGATATCAATGAAATCCTTATCGACCTGTTTGATAAAATCAACATAATCCTGGTAGATTTCAAAATAGAATTAGGTAAAACTTCAGATGGTGAAATCATCCTTGCTGACGAGATTTCTCCTGATACCTGCAGACTTTGGGATAAAGATACCATGAAGAAATTAGATAAAGACAGATTCAGAAGAGACTTAGGAGAAGTTACTGAGGCTTACGTTGAAATCTATAACCGTCTTAAAAATCTTTTACAGAAATAAGATTTAATTCATTTAAAGATTTAATAATTTAAAAAATGAAGCAGTCAGCAATCTTTTAATCATTAAATTTTTAAATCTTTTAATTTAGAAAAAATAGAAATGAAAAGTTTAGACATTCATAAAAGTGAATATTTAAAACAGTTTGAAACCCAGACTTACGGAAGAAATCTTTTCAGAACTCAGGAAGAGGAAAGACTGGATGCTCCCAATGAAGAATGTGGGATCTTCGGTTTGTATTCGGATAATGATCTGGATACTTTCTCTCTTTCACAGTTCGGGCTTTTTGCATTACAGCACAGAGGCCAGGAAGCTTGCGGTATTTCCGTTTTAAAAGACGGAAGAATTACCAATATGAAAGATGAAGGACTGGTTTTAGATGTTTATAAAGACATTCAGGAACCTGAAACTTTTATGGGAAATTCTGCAATTGGGCATACCCGTTATACCACTGCAGGAGATAAAAAGAAATATAACTTCCAGCCATTTTTCGCGAAAAACGAATATGACCAGATTATACTTTCTATAGCACACAACGGTAATCTTACCAATGCCAAAGAATTAAAGCAAGAATTAGAGGCTGAAGGCGTAGTTTTCAGAGCTACATCCGATTCTGAGGTGATTCTGAGACTGATCCAGAAAAACCTTGATTTAGGTCTACGCGGCGCTATTAAAGCAACCATGGAAAAGATCGAAGGAGCTTATTCCGTAGTAGGGATGACCAGAAATAAATTCTTTGCATTCAGAGATTTCAACGGAATCCGTCCGTTGGTTTTGGGAGCTATAGACGAGAGATCTTATGTAGTAGCCTCAGAATCTGTGGCATTGGATGCTGTAGGAGCTCAATATGTACGTAATATCCTTCCTGGTGAGATCATTTATACCAATGAAAATGAACCTGGAAAACTTCATTCTTATATGATGGATGAGGCGAAAGGAAAGCAGAGAATCTGCTCTTTTGAATATATATACTTTGCAAGACCTGACTCTACTTTAGAAAATATCAATGTATACGAGATCAGAGAAAAATCTGGGGAGAAAATCTGGGAACAGGCTCCTGTAGAGGCTGATCTGGTTATTGGAGTTCCGGATTCCGGAGTTCCTGCTGCCATTGGTTTCTCTAAAGCTTCAGGAATACCTTTCCGTCCTGTTTTGATCAAAAACAGATATATCGGAAGAAGCTTTATCGTTCCTACACAGGAAATGAGAGAAAGGGTAGTGAATCTTAAACTGAACCCGATCATTTCTGAAATGAAAGATAAAAGAGTTGTGATCATTGATGACTCTATCGTTCGAGGAACAACATCTAAGAGACTTGTTAAAATTCTAAAAGATGCAGGAGTAAAGGAAATCCACTTCAGAAGTGTTTCTCCACCAATCATTGCACCATGTTATCTGGGAATTGATACTCCGTCCAAAGATGATCTGATCTCTGCCAATATGACGACAGAAGAGCTTAAAAATTATTTGGGAGTAGATTCCTTAGAGTTTTTAAGCATAGATAACCTGAAAGAAATTTTAGGATCTGCAAATCACTGCTTCGGATGTTTTACTGAAGAATAT
The DNA here is from genome assembly GCF_024399315.1 of Chryseobacterium sp. MA9. NCBI lineage: Bacteria > Pseudomonadati > Bacteroidota > Flavobacteriia > Flavobacteriales > Weeksellaceae > Chryseobacterium > Chryseobacterium sp. MA9. The sequence goes on from NZ_CP075170.1 coordinate 892,425, forward strand.
CCTGTAGAAAAAGGAGAGGAGGTAGATTTATTCAATTAATCTCTTATTGAAAATAACAAAAATAGAAGAGCTGGGTCTGTACCCGGCTCTTTTGTTTTATAAATGTAGCAAAAGCTTAATATTCCTGTATTATACAATATACAGTAGAGTTTTAATTTTACCAGATTAAAATTTCAGGATATGAAAAACGCATTTTTCACCGGTATTTTTCTGGTATTTGCCCAACTTTACACATCACAATCTTTCGATAAACAGGCACATCGCGGAGGGAAATCTCTTTATCCGGAAAATACCATTCCGGCAATGAAGAATGCCTTAAAAATGAATATAACAACCCTGGAAATGGATCTGGCCATCACAAAGGACAAAAAGGTCATTCTTTCCCATGATGCTTTCCTTTCGCCGGAGTTGGTTACAAAGCCGGATGGAACCTATATTCCAAAAGACTCTGGTTTTTATTATAAGATTTATGAAATGCCTTATGCAAAAATTAAGACATTTGATGTAGGCCTTAAAAAACTTAATAACTATCCCGATCAAAAGAAAATGAAGGCTCAGAAACCTCTCTTTTCAGAGGTCATAGATGCATGTGAAGCTTATGCCCGTGAACTAAAGAGACCATTGCCTTTTTATAATATAGAAACAAAGACGCGTCCTTTCTCTGATAACATATTTCATCCGGAACCGAAAGAATTTGTTGATCTGATGATGAAAGTTATTGTAGAGAAAAAGATCCAGGATAGAGTGATCATTCAGTCTTTTGATCCCAGAACACTGGAAATCCTTCACAAAGAATATCCTAAAATCATGACAGCTTTACTGGTAGAAAAAGTGGATGATAAAAAACTGGCTCAGCAGCAGGCTTACTTTAAAAACATTCCTGTGGAAAAATTCAAAATGTATCCCGATCATTTGAGCGGAGTGGCAGGAGATATGAAGTTCCTGAGTTTTACTCCAGCTATTTACAGTCCTGAACATCATCTCGTGACTCCCGAATTGGTAAAGGAATGCCATTTATTAGGAATGAAAGTAATCCCATGGACCGTAAATACAAAAGAAAGATTGAAGGAATTAAAGGATATGGGAATTGACGGAGTAATCAGCGATGATCCAAGAATATTCGAATAACTAAAAAAATATTGTACCTATCAATATAAATAGCCGGAAGAAATTCTTCCGGCTATTTTATGCGTGCAGATAACTGCACTTAGGGTTAAAAAATTGGTTCTGTTAATTAAAATTTATAGTTCAGGCCTAACTGAAATACTCTGTTATTGTTTTCAGCGGCAGGTCTGCTTTTATCAATTTTGGTTAAGCTGTTTACATATCTTGCACTGATACCGATGTTGGAAGTGATATCATATCCTAAACCAAGACCTAATCCGAAATTGAATTTGTTGATCATATCTTTGTCGATATCTTGAGAATTTGAACTTGCAGTAGTGGTAGTAACACCACCTGTAGTACTTGCTACAGTAGATTCTGCTTTGTTTTTTCCATTAAGGAAATAACTGAACTCAGGTCCTGCTTCAATATAAAACTTGTCAATAGGTCTCATTTGAACCATTAATGGAACTGAAATGTAGTTCATTTGTACTCTGCTCTGTACTTTAGTCTTTACATTCGTAACTCCATTGTCCGTTTCTGTAGAATACATTACATCTTTTGCCCCCATTTGGTTGAATAATACCTCCGGCTGGAAGCTGAATTGTTTTGAAATTGGAATATTAACGAATGCACCTGCGTGAAAACCTAGTTGCTGAGTATTGATCCCGAATTTCTGCTGACTGAAATAAGCGGAGTTTCCTCCTGCTTTAATCCCGAATCTAATAGGTTGAACATCTTTTTTTAGTGGTGATGCATTTACTGTTTTTGTTTCTGTCTCTTGAGCGAAAGCTAATGTACCAGCAGTTAATGCTAATCCTAAAAATAACTTCTTCATAATTTTATTTTTTTAATTTTACTATTTGTGTGTCGGATGATTTCTCAATCAGACTCCAATTATTTTGCAAATTGCTTGCCAAAGTTGAAAAATGCCTGTTTATAGGGCATTCGAAGGGGCTTTTGGAGATTTTTTTTTCAATCATTTATCCCTTTTTAATGAATAAATATGCTGCCAAACTGAATATTTTATGAAAAGAGTTGAAGACTCAGAAAGCTTTATTGTAGATAATTGAAATGATAAATAATTAAAAAACAGGAACTATTCTTATAAAAATATCGAAGTATCCGGGCTGTTTTCAAGACCTGAAATAAAAATACCGGACCATTTATAGCCCGGTATTGATTTTGAAAATAATAAATATCTCTATTTAAACTTATATGCAACTCCAATCTGAAGTGCATTATTTCTTACTTTATCATTTCTCTTTGCATTGTAAAAAAACATCAACCGCTGCCATTACTACAAAGAGTTTTCTCATGATTTTAAAGTCTTGATTTTTCCTCATCGCGGCAAAATATCTGCCACAAAGGGGAGAAGTGATAAAAATCATGCAATATGCGAAAAAGTCAGGCTTAAACTAATAAACCTGACTTTTTCTATTGAAATCAAAATGTATCTAATTATTGAGCAAAATACACTCCTGTATGATGCTTTGCATTTTATGTGCTAACCAACCCAATGCTGTTCACGTTAAAAAGTTTATAATGGTAATAGTTAGATTTGAGCATTGAAATTCAATTGATAAATCAATTGAACCAACACCTATTTTATTGTAAAAACAGGAGCCATAAGTTGGAAATTTCCGGAATAAAGTACAATCACTACTCATACGCAAATTTCTTGCCAAAAAACATCAATATAATAAAAAAGCCGGATTAAATTTAATCCGGCTTTGTATTGATTAGAAGGCTGCTTTTAAAAAGCTTACCTCAGTTTTTTAGAATTTATAAGCTAAACCTACCTGGAATACTCCGTTTCTAGAAGCGTCACCTGGGTTGTTTTTAGGGACATCAGATAATCCTGCAGTATATCTTAGATTCACTCCGATATTTTGTGTGAAATAATATCCAGCTCCAAGACCAATTCCGAAATCAAAAGTTTTCAAATTGTCTTTAATATCTACAGATCCGCCGTTACCTTTTCCTTTAGCACTGATAAGGAAACCAAATTGAGGACCTGCTTCTACATATAGATTAGGGATCAGGTTATACTGTAACATTACCGGTACTGCGATATAATCCGTGTTAAGTTTTAGATCACTGTTACCTTTATATTTACCACCCAAACCGCTGTATAATACTTCCGGCTGTACAGAGAAGTCTTGTGCTACTGGAATGTTTGCAAAAACCCCACCGTAAAATCCAGCTTTTGAATTTAAATCACTGTTAGAAATAGTAGAAATATTAAGACCTGCTTTTACACCAAATCTAACTGGAGAAGATGAAGCAGTAGAAGTTGAAGTCTTCTGAGCAAAAGTGAAAGTACCTGCTACTAAGGCAAGACCTAAAAAAATCTTTTTCATAAGTTTTATATTTTAATAGTTTTTAAGTTTTATTTAACATTTCATTAAGAATCAAATGTTGTGCCAAAGTCAAAATATACTGTTAATCTATTATTTATGCTTATTCTATCTGTTAATTTTTTCTTTTGTATAAAAAAGCCGGGCTCATTTTGAGCCCGGCCTTACTTTAATTATAAAAACTTAACGAGAAAAGCTAAATAAGCTTTAGAATTTGTAATTTATCCCTACTTGGAATACACTGTTCTTCACAGATCCTGTTCTGTCATATCCGTATTGGTATCTTGTTTTCACAATATCAGATAATCCTGCAGTATATCTCACATTTATACCAATGTTTTTGGTAAAGTAATAGCCTGCTCCTAATCCGATTCCAAAGTCAAAAGAATTTGTTGCGCTTTTAAAAGCACCGGTAGAAGCACTTTTCTTTAATCTTGCATCAATTAAGAAATTAAACTGTGGCCCTGCTTCTACATATAAATTAGGAAGAGCATTGTATTGAAACATTATAGGTACAGAAAGATATTCTAAATTAAGTTTGGTCTCATCACCTCCCTTTCCTTTTGCTCCCGTTGCACTATATAAAGCCTCCGGCTGAATTGAAAAATCCTTTGCTATAGGAATATTAGCAAATACACCTCCATAAAATCCCGCTTTTGAATTCATATCCATATTAGAAAGGTTAGATACGTTCAGACCTGCTTTTAAACCGAACTTGATTTTAGAAGAAGATGTTGATGGAGTAGTAGCATCAGTTGAAGTGTTCTGAGCAAAAGCAAAAGTACCTGTGATAATTGCCAGGCCTAGAAAAATCTTTTTCATAGATTAGTTTTATTTTAAATTGTTTAACGCTCGGAAAGCAACAAACTATATGCCGTGAATCCCCTTCTGTAGGGACTTTATCATATTTTTAACAGATATAAAATCAACAGTGTGGGATATATGTTTAATGTTATATCAAAGGATCAAGGTTTTAGGATAAAAAAAAGACCAGATTAAAAAAATAATCTGATCTTTTCTATTGAATATAAAATTTGTTAGTGAATATGTAAGCTTATTTAAATTTATAAGCTAATCCTACCTGGAATACATTGTTTCTGACAGCATCAGATCCGCTAGGTCTATTTTTAGCGATATCTGTTAAACCTGCTACATATCTTGCTGTAAGTCCTAGGTTTGGAGTGAAATAATACCCAGCACCAAGTCCGATTCCAAAATTGAATGTATTGAAATTGTCTTTGTAATTGTCTGATGTAGTAGAATCTCCGTTAGATTCATTTTTTAATTTGTTTTTAGCGCTTACCATGAAACCAAATTCTGGTCCTGCCTCAACATAAAGGTTAGGGATTAAATTATACTGGAACATCACTGGTACAGCAATATAATCTAACTTAGTAGAAGCTGAATATTTTGTTCCAAGTGCGGTAAAATCTGATTTATTACCATATTGTGAATATAACACCTCCGGCTGAACGCTGAAAGAAGCTGCTAATGGAATATTTGCAAATACACCTGCGTTGAATCCTATTTTAGATTTCTGATCATCAAGACCACTGTCTTTTGAAAGTGAAGAAACGTTCATTCCTCCTTTTACCCCGAATGATACTGGATTAGAAGATGTGTTTCCTGTCTGTTGAGCGAATGCGAATGTTCCTGCAGTTAACGCTAATCCTAAAATTAACTTTTTCATAACTTTAATTTTTTAATTTTACTCTTTCTTAATTTTAAATTTTACTACTTGTTCAACATTTTCAGTTGGACGCAGAGTATCTTTCAAATTGCTTGCCAAAAATATTTTTTATGACTAAAATCAATAAAAAAATCACTTAGTGTTTAAGTGATTTTTAAAATAATTAATTGTTTATCAATTAATTATGGATTTAAATAAACATTTGTTTAGAAGGGGTCTAAATTGACAATTTTGTTAAAACTACCTTTTAAACCGACTATATTTTTCTAAAAAATAGTTAAGCATTATTCAAATTTCTATAAAAAGACAGAGATCCAAGGATGTTTTCCTGGCTGCACTGATGGTCATAAGTACAAGAACCTATTCCGGAAAGCAGGGAAAAATTGATTTTACTGTCTGTGTTCTTTTTATCATTCAGTAATAATGCCGTGATATCTTCATCTTTAAAATCATTGATATCCAGGTATGGATAGTATCTCTGGACATTTTCGATGACCATATTTGCGTCTGCTTCAGAAATAAGATTCTCCAGATAAGCCAGATGAGCTTCTGCAATCATTCCCATTGCAACCGCTTCCCCGTGAAGGATAGGATTTCCTTGCTGTAGGCATAAACTTTCCACAGCATGACCTATTGTATGCCCGAAATTCAAAGTTTTTCTGATATTCTGTTCATGGAAATCTTTATCTACAACATTCTGCTTAATCTTCATAGAAGTCTGAATATGCGGAATTACCGTTTCTACCTCCAGTTTACGAACCTGGATCAGCTGATTCCAATGATTTTTATCAGCAATTAATCCATGTTTAAGCATTTCAGCGAATCCGCTTCTTAATTCTTTAAATGGTAATGTTTCTAAGAATTTAGGGAAAATAAAAATCTGTTCCGGGAAAGCGAAAGTTCCTACCATATTTTTATAATGCATCAGATCAATCCCTGTTTTTCCTCCTATGGAAGCGTCACACATTGATAAAAGGGTTGTAGGAATATTGATGAACTGTATTCCTCTTTTGTAAGTAGATGCTACAAATCCGCCCATATCAGTAATCACACCACCACCAAGATTGATAACGAGTGCTTTTCTGTCTGCCTGCATTTCCGTAAGAATTTCCCAAAGCTGATTGGCTGTCTGGATATTTTTCATTTCTTCTCCGGCTTCAATCTCTAAAATTTCAAAGCCAAGGTCTGTTTCCATATTTCCTAAAAGAATAGGAAGGCAGTATTCATGAGTGTTTTCATCTACAAGGATGAAAATTTTACTGAAAGATTTTTCATGAAGAAACTCGTTAAGCTGAGAAAAATTATCGTTTAATATTGTTATCATCTTCTAATATTTGTAAAGTTAAAATGTAAACTATAGTGCAAAGTTATGATTCTTAATTTTTAACTCGTAACTAAATTACTATCTTTGCAGAAATTTTTAGAATGAGCAGAGATAATAATAATTCAGACAGATCAAAGAGACCAAGAATTTCAACCAAGAAAAGTTCTGATGATTCTCGTGCTTCCAGATCTGGAAATTCTTCAGGATCAAAACCTTTTAAAAAACCTTTTTCTAAAGACGGAGGTAAACCAGCTCCGGAACATAGAGGGTCTAACTCAAAATTTGACAAGAAGCCTTTCAAGAGAAATACAGACAGCTCTGAAGGTTCCAACGAAGAAATGGGTTCAAAATCTGAAAGAAAACCATACATCACGAATAAAAGTGAGAGTTTTGAGAGAAAATCTTTCGGAAAACCAAAAAGAGGAGGAAACAGTTTTGATACAAGAGATAAATACGAAAGAGGTAGTCTGAAATATGGCAGAAGACCCTCTAATGGTGATGAAAGAGATGACAGAGCAAAATCTTTTGTACAAAAAAGAAGGTTAAATAAAATTGACAAAGATGTTCATAAAGACACTATCCGTCTTAATAAGTATATTGCCAATTCAGGGATCTGCAGTAGGAGAGAAGCTGATGATCTTATTACTCAGGGGCTGGTAGAAGTAAACGGAAAAGTAGTTAACGAAATGGGCTATCAGGTACAGAAAACCGACAGAGTAGTTTTTGACGGACAAAATATTACTCCGGAAAAACCGGTTTATGTACTTTTGAATAAGCCAAAAGGTTATATTTCTACCACGAAAGATGACAAAGCCAGAAAAACAGTAATGGATCTTGTAGCTAATGCTTCTCCTTACAGAGTTTTCCCGGTTGGAAGATTAGACCGTTCCACAACGGGGGTAATTTTATTGACCAATGACGGACACATGACTAAAAAATTAACGCATCCATCTTTTGATGCTAAAAAGATTTATCATGTAACGCTGGATAAAAAGCTTACGGGGGAAGATCTACGTCTTATCGCAGAAGGAATCCGTCTTGATGAAGGTGTAGCAGTTGTTGATCAGATTTCGTACATTGAGGGAAAACCTAAAAATGAGATCGGGATTGAGATTCATATCGGATGGAACCGTGTTATCAGAAGAATATTCCAAAGATTAGGGTACGAAGTGGAAGCTTTAGACAGAGTAATGTTTGCAGGATTGACGAAGAAGAATATCAAGAGAGGACACTGGAGAATCCTTACAGAACTGGAAGTAAATAACCTTAAAATGCTTTAATATAATGATGAATTATGAGTTATAGATGAATAACGGATTCGGGTTTGTAACTTATTTCATTCTTTTAAACAGCACATTTAAGTGTAAAGACTAAAAAAGCGCAGAAAGTAATTCTGCGCTTTTTATATATCAGACTATGAGTTCTAAAATTTCTATATTAAAATTCATAACTCATAATTTATAATTAATCATTACCCCAAAACTGTTACCCCTTTTTCAATCATCTCGTAGATGGCATCTCTGGCGTTGTCTGGTTTTACGTTTACAGCACGTGTTCCGTTGAAATGAAGACAAGTAACATATCCGTTGGCCACAGCATCCTGGGCAGTGAACTTCACACAATAGTCTAATGCCAATCCTACGATTTCAACCAGTTGGATATCGTGATATTTTAAGAAATCATCCAGTCCGGTTTTCATAAAGTGATTATTATCCTGGAAACCGCTGTAACTGTCAATTTCTATATTTTTTCCTTTTTGTACAATATGGGTTACTTTGTCTCTGTTCAGATCTTTGTGGAATTCTGCCCCGAAAGTTCCCTGAATACAATGATCCGGCCACATAAACTGTGGAACACCATTTAGAATAATACTTTCTCCAACCTGTCTGCCATTACTGCTTGCAAAACTTTTGTGGCCTGCAGGATGCCAGTCCTGTGTCAGAACCACCTGATCATATGCATTTTCCTCCATCAGAAGATTGATATACGGGATAATTTCGTTGGATCCAGGGACTGCAAGGGCTCCGCCTTCACAAAAATCATTCTGTACATCGACTATTATTAACGCTTTTTTCATATTTTGATTTCTCGAATTTTTGATAAATTTACAAAACTAATCTTCAAAAATTTGTCCAAACCCGAATTATCGGACAAATCGGCAATGTAAATTTTTAATACCCCCTGAATGAAGGGATTAAAATTAAAATAATTAAACTTTGTCTGTACTGTATTAGGTTTTGAGGTGTAAACCAAATATCAATAGCTTATCTTTGCAGTAAATAAGTATTTTATGTCATTTGAATCGTTAGGATTATCACACAATATTATTCGTTCTGTTAATAAACTAGGATATTTAAAGCCATTTCCAATACAAGAGCAGGCGGTTCCTGTTATTTTGCAGGGGAAAGATCTGATGGGGATTGCACAGACAGGTTCCGGGAAAACGGCTTGTTTTGTAATGCCTATTTTAGAAAAACTACAGAATGCTGAAGTTAAAAAAGACCGTAATGTTCAGGTTTTAATATTGGTTCCTACACGTGAATTGGCTATTCAGATTGATGAAGTTTTCAGAGCTTTTACAGAAAATCTAAAACGGGAGGTTCGTACAATGGCTGTTTATGGAGGTGTTTCTATCAACCCGCAGATGAAAGGAATGTTTGGGGTAGAAGTTCTTATTGCCACTCCCGGACGTTTATTAGACTTGATTGACCATAATGCATTGAGTATTTCAGGAATTCAGCATTTGGTGATTGATGAAGCGGATAAAATGTTTCAGCTGGGTTTTGGAGAAGAAATGAATAAACTTTTCGCGATGATGCCTGTGGTGAAACAAACTACTTTATTTTCAGCGACTTTAAATGATAAAGTTTCGGAAATGAAAGAACGTCTGTCTATCAATCCTACTGTTATCGAAATTAAAAAAGAAGAAGTTGAAATTGATAATATAGAACAGCTGGCATATCATGTTTCACCGGAAAATAAAGGCCCTTTCCTGCGTTATTTGATTAAAGAAAAAAAGGTAGAAAAGGCTTTGATCTTTGTTTCGTCTACAAGATCTGCGGATAACCTGGTAGAAAAGCTTAAAAAAAATAAAATTAAGGCGGTGGCTATTCACAGCCAGAAATCACAGGGAGCCCGCAGGAATAATCTGGAAGAGTTTAAAGTAAACGGAGCCCAGATTTTGGTTGCAACAGACCTGATTGGCCGTGGAATTCATATTGAGTCACTTCCATGTGTGATCAATTACGAATTGCCGCGTTCGCCTTTAGATTATATTCACCGTATCGGTAGAACAGGACGTGCTAATGAGAAAGGAACAGCAATTAGTATTCTCACAGATGATGAATTGCAGCATTTCAGAGTGATTCAAAAGAAAATGGGAAAAAAAGTAACTTTACAAAGAACAGAAGGTATTGATTTACACGGATATTAATACCTGCTTTACAATAACAAAGGCTTCAGTTTTATAGAACTGAAGCCTTTTTATTTGGTGGTGATATTCAGCTTTATAAATTGTTATAAGTACAATTAATGCTTTATTCACTTTAAATTATTGAATTTTTGATAAATTTACACAAAATGATCTTCGAAAAATTGTCCCCAAAGGTATTGATCGGACAAAACGGCAATATTTAAAAATTAAAAAACCTTGAGCAATGAGTGATTTAGAGAAAAAAAAGTTTCCAATAGGCCAGTTTGAAGCTCCGGAAAATATCTGTGATACCACATTGGATACTTACATCAACGTAATCAAAGACTTTCCCGGCAGGCTAAAAAACCTCATTGAACATTTTACAGACGACCAGTTAGATACTCCTTACAGGGAAGGAGGCTGGACAGTAAGACAGCTTGTGAATCATCTTTCTGACAGTCATATGAATAGTTTTATACGTTTTAAGCTGGCTCTTACAGAGGATAACCCTACTATAAAACCTTATGATGAAGCCAAATGGGCGGAGCTTCAGGACAGTTTTCATATGCCTGTAAAACCGGCTATGAGAATATTGAAAGGAACACACCAGAGATGGGTTGTGCTTCTTAAAAGTCTTACGAATAAACAGTTTGAAAGAACTTTTCATCATCCCGAGCACAATAAGAATTATAATTTAAGAGAAAGTCTTGCTTTATACGTTTGGCACTGTAATCATCATTTTACTCATATTGAAAATCTGAAGATAGAAAAAGGTTGGTAAGAAAACGTCTTAATAATCCCATATACTATAAGGAAATTGTAGACCGAATTTCCATGTTATCTGAAAATTCCCCTGGAAGATGGGGGAAAATGAACGTATGTCAAATGCTAAAGCACTGTGATCTAGTTCTTCAGGTAGCTTTGAGAAAAGTAGAACTTCCCCGTATCAACATCGTGTATAAGACAATAGGGATATTCACTAAAGCAGAAATGTATGTCTTCAATAATGGAATTCCCAGAAACATGCCTACTTTTCAAAAACTAATCGTTAATTTTGAGTGTGATTTTGATGCATCAAAAACCAATCTGCTGAAAACGCTGGAAGAATTCCGGGAAGCTTGTGAAAAAAGCAACCTGCCGGATGATCACAGATTATTCGGTAAAATGACTGAAAAAGACTGGACATTTTTAGAATACAAACATCTTGATCACCATCTAAAACAATTTAATGTATGAGTTTTTTTGATAAAATATTCGGTGGAAAAAACGAAACCCCTGACCAAAAAACATTCTGGAAAAAGATAGAGTCTGAAGAAGATCTTACAAAAGCTATAGAAGACTCTTTTCAGAATAGAATTGCTATATTTAAACATTCAACAAGCTGTTTTATCAGCAGAACTGTACTGAAGAACTTTGAAAAAGAAGTTGAAAATTCAGACCAGCCGGTCAATGTATATTATCTTGACCTATTGGCCCACAGATCTGTTTCCAATAAAATAGCGGCAGATTTTGAGATCAGACATGAAAGTCCTCAGCTGATTGTAATAGAGAACGGAAAGCCTCTAAACAATGCTTCACACCAGGATATTTCTTTAAGCCAGATTGTATCATGAAGAATATAAATGATTATTTAGCCAAAGTTTTAAATGTTCCCCTTCAAAATGTGAACACTTGTAGCCTGCACTATGAAGTAAAGAAAATTCCTAAAAATCAGTTTCTTCTTCAGTACGGTGAGATATGCCGGCATATATTCTTTGTAGAAAAAGGATTATTGAAGATGTATTCCATTGATAAAAACGGAAAAGAGCATATTATACAGTTTGCTCCTGAAAGCTGGCTGATTTCTGACCGAAGCAGTCTTTATTTTAATGAAAAATCCATTTATTATATAGAAGCGGTTGAAGATTCAGAAATTCTGTTTCTGCACCCTGATTTCTTTAATAAATTAGTGGAACAGTTTCCGAACAGTATTGAAAGAAGTGATTTCCTTCTTCAGAAACATATCAGAAGCCTTCAAAACAGGATTAACTCTTTGCTTGGTGAGACTGCAGAAGAAAGATATATGAAATTCATTAAAATGTATCCGGATTTACTTTTGAGAGTTCCTCAATGGATGATTGCATCTTATCTTGGAATTACTCCTGAGAGTTTGAGCCGTGTAAGAAAAGAACTGGCAAGAAAAAATTTCGTTCCGGATAATAAATAAAAAAGGCTGGAAGATGAGAGAGGGAAGCCTGATGTTCTGTAAACACAAAAGAACTTGATCGTTATTATTTAAACATCCTTATTAATAAGAATTGACATCATCTATTCTTAAAACTATAATAACTTCCATCTTCCTGCCTCTATCTTCCTTACTTTAAATAAATCTTTTTTGCAAGATTTCCAATCTGTCTGAGTTTTGCCTGGGTATCTTCCGACCAGGGAAGTCCTATGCAGAGTCTCATACAGTTTTCAAACTGCTCCTGCAGGGTAAACATTCTTCCGGGAGCAATGCTTATGTTTTGTTTAATGGCCAGATCATATAACTCTGTTGTCCGTATCTTCTTGTCAAATTCTACCCATAAAGACAATCCTCCCTGTGGACGGCTGGTTTTGGTACCTTCCGGAAAAGACTCCGCAATGGTCTGAACATAGTTCTGATAATTGTTTTGCAAGGTTCTGCGGAGCTGCTGGAGATGTTTTTCATATTTTCCGGATTTCAGAAAATTGGCTACAGCTTCATTGACAATTGAAATAGAGGAAGTGGAATGCAGGAGCTTAAGCTTCATGATTTTATCTTTATACTTTCCTGGAGCAATCCAGCCTACACGATATCCCGGAGCCAAAGTTTTGGAAATAGAACTGCAATACAGCACACTCCCGTCTTTATCAAAAGATTTACAGCATTTCGGACGGGTAGAACCGAAATAAAGATCTCCATAGACGTCATCCTCAATCAACGGAATGTTGTTTTCTGAAAGTATTTTTACGATTTCTTTTTTATTTTCATCAGGCATACAGCTTCCCAAAGGCGAATTGAAGTTGGGAATGAGGAGGCAGATATCTATTTTTGGAATTACTTTTTTTAAAGCCTCAATTTCTATTCCGGTAGTAGGATGGGTAGGAAGTTCCAGTACTTTTAGACCCAATCCGTTTGCCAGCTGCAGAATTCCAGGGTAGCAAGGACTTTCAATAGCAATGGTATCGCCGGGTTTGCCTAATGCCATTAAGCAGAAAGACAAAGCATTCATTCCGCCATTGGTAGTGATAAGATCGTTTTCATTCAGATTTCCACCCCATTGCAAAGAACGTATGGCAATCATTCTTCTCAACTTCAGATTTCCCTGGAGCTCTTCATATTCTGTACCTCCTTCTTTTAATTCCCTGATAGCATTTACGATTTCTTTTTTCAGTTTTGCCTGAGGCAGGAGATCTCCTGACGGAATACCAATAGAGAAAAAAGTAAGGCCCTTTTTTCCCATATTTTCATATACCTTACTGATGAGTTCATCCGGTTCATCATTATTGGCAATCAATGACGGACGGCTCACTTCCGGTAAAGGAAGTTTTGTGGATAATAACTGGCTCACAAAATAACCAGACTGCGGCTTGGATTCTACCAAAGACTGGGATTCCAGTTCCAGGAAAACGCGTTTGGCTGTGTTCATACTTACCTGATGTTCATGACATAGCATTCTTACCGAAGGAAGCTTGTCTCCGGCCTTTAAAATACCATTCCTGATCTGTTCTGCAATTCCGTCTGCAATTTCTGTATATAAAAATTCTTTGTTCATATTTCAAACTGTGCTCATGCAAATATACAAAACTGATACTGTGTTTATCAATTTATCCTTTCTAATTTTGAACCATCAATTAAAAGTTTCGATAAAATGATAACAAAACAAATATCAAAAGATGAAAATATAAGTGGATGGATCAATGGCTTTATAGGGGTAGTATTATTTAGCGGAGGTTTGCCTGCTACCAAATTGGCTGTAATGGAAATGAGTCCAACCTTTGTGACGATAGTGCGTGCAGCAGTGGCAGGGATATTAGCTCTTATAGTATTATGGCTGGGTAAAGAAAAGCGCCCTGTTAAGGAACAGTTAACTCCTTTGCTCTTGGTTTCTCTTGGTTGCGTGGTAGGGTTTCCACTTTTATCAGCATTAGCTCTTCAATACCTTACTTCGGCCCATTCTATTGTGTTTTTGGGAATGCTTCCTTTGGCAACAGCCGTATTCGGAGTAATGCGTGGTGGTGAAAGACCTCATCCTGTATTTTGGTTTTTTTCGATTGTAGGAAGTCTTTTAGTGATTGGCTATGCTGTTTCACAAGGGATATCTGCTTCACCCATTGGCGATATCCTGATGCTGCTTGCTGTTATTTTATGTGGTATGGGTTATGCTGAAGGTGCCAAACTATCAAAAACACTGGGCGGCTGGCAGGTGATTTCCTGGGCATTGGTATTGGCGCTTCCTATTATGATTCCTTTATTTTTTATTTATTTTCCTGATGATATTCAGAATGTCAGTTTTCAGGGTTGGTTTGGAATGGCTTATATTTCTATTTTCAGTATGTTTATTGGTTTTATATTCTGGTATAAAGGATTGGCACAGGGTGGTATTGCTACTGTGGGCCAGTTGCAGCTGCTTCAACCTTTCTTTGGGTTGGCATTAGCTTCCTGGCTTCTTCATGAGCAGGTAAGTATAGGAATGCTGTGTGTTACAGTAGGGGTAATCTTATGTGTTGCCGGAACCAAAAAATTTGCGAAATAATTAAAATCAGAACGCATATAAATCTTTTTGTTACTGCCTTAGAAAGCCTCATTTCACAGAGAAATGAGGCTTTTAGCTTTCATAATCAAAAGGTTGTAATAAATTTTTGTCTTTTTTAATTACGAAATAGTAAGTATAAAATGGATTTGTTATTAAATGTAGATTGATAAGAATAAAAGGAATGATAATTAATAAAAAAATTAACATTATTTAACCTTTTTGTTGATTATTAAGGTTCAGTTTTTGCATTATGATGTACAAATTCCATAATATTTTTACTAAGAATAAGAAGAAAACAATTTCAAAAACAGCTATTATGGTAATCGACGAAAATATTTTGATTTCAGCGGGAGCAGAAACGAAACGCTATGCACCTTCAGAAACTATATTCTTTGAAGGGGATATTCCTAACTATTATTATCAGATTATTAAAGGAGAAATAAAACTTAATAATTATAATGAGGAAGGAAAAGAGTTTATTCAAAATATCTTATCAGATGGGGAAAGTTGCGGAGAATCTATACTCTTCATAGATAAACCTTATCCTATGAATGCTGAAGCCATCACAGAATGCAGTGTTTTAAGGCTTCATAAATCTCTTTTTTTAAACTTATTGAATCAATCTCCGGAATTGTATATGGAGGTAAACAGCTTTCTTTCAGAACGTCTTTATTATAAATTCATTATGATGCAGAGTCTATCATCTCAAAATCCTTCTATACGGCTTAAGGGATTGATGGACTATCTTAAGAGTTCTCAAAAAGACCTGACTCCTTATTCTTTTTTAATCCCATTGACAAGGCAGCAGATGGCGAGTCTTACAGGTCTTTGTGTAGAAACTGCTATAAGGACTATTAAACATATGGAGAGAAATAAAATTGTGAGAATTGAAAATCGCAAGATTTTATATTAGAATCAGTTTCGGGTATACAATTGTAATTTTTCCTTTAAAATCTACTGAAGTATGAAAACAATAAGCTGCATGAATATTGATGAAAATCTTCTGTACTCTTTTGGTGCAGAAGAAAGGGATTATAAAAAACGGGAATCAGTTTTTAGAGAAGAAGATCGTGCACTTTATTATTTTCAGATCAGTGAAGGAAAAGTAAAACTAAATAATTATAATGAAAACGGAAAAGAATTCATTCATAATATTTTAGGTAAGAAACAAAGCTTTGGAGAAGCCATGCTTTTCCTTGATCAGGACTATCCAATCAATGCCATATGTCTTGAAGATTCCCGTATTATAAGACTTCCCAAAAATAATTTCTTTGAAATGATCAGTAAAAATCCTGATCTTTCTCTGGAAATGAATGCCTGTCTTTCACAGGAAATTTTTTATAAATTAAAAATGATGCAGAGCCTGGCATCACAAAACCCCATGCAGAGACTGAAAGGCTTACTTGATTATCTTAAAAGCTACCATGATGAAGACTGCCATCAGTGTTTCCACATTGCATTTACAAGGCAGCAGATTGCCAATCTTGTAGGACTGCGTGTAGAAACGGTGATCAGAGTTTTAAAGAAAATGGAAAAGGAGGGTATGCTTACCTTAAAAGACCGCAAAATTTTATATTAATATAGTTTTTCATGACTCAGATCATAAAAAAGTGAGTTATTCTTTATGTACATTTGATATAACAATTTTCAAGAGCATTCTTAAATCTTAGTAAAAGGAAAGTCAAAAAGCATTTGCTTTTTTTATTAATCATTTTGAAATTACCAACACCCAATTGTTGCCGTCTAATACTAGTCACGGGCGGTAATCCATATTACTAAATATTAATAATAAAAATTAAGTTATGAATACTAGAAATTCAAGAGATAGCAGTTCAAGAGGAGATTTAATTCAAGATCAGTAAAGAATAGTAACAGTAATAGTTCGGGCCGTAGTTCCGATTCCGGCAGTTCCAAAAGAGGTTTTGCAGCGATGAGCAAGGCAGACCGTACAGGAATTGCCAGAATGGGCGAACAGGCATCCCACGGAGGCGGAAGATCTTTCAGGTCTTTCCGGATTCGGTGGCAGACGTAATTCATAATTCTTTTTCCAGGATTGCCTCTTTGGCCATATATAAAGAGGTAATCCATTTCAAAATAAAACACCATTCACACCATGCCAAACAAAATATTAGAAACCAATAGCGCCGTTTCTGCCACCAAAAGAGGAGCAGCAGAGAAGTCAATCATCAACAAGGATGAAATGAAAAATTCACCGCTTCACAAGTTCTTTGTGAGCGCCCTTAAAGATATTTATTATGCGGAAAATGCCATTCTGGAAGCATTGGAAAAAATGCAGGAGGCTGCTACAACAGAAGAACTGAAAGATGCCTTTGAAGACCATCATCTTCAGACCCAAAAACACGTTAAACGTCTTGAAAAAGTATTCCGGCTCATTGACGAAAAGCCTGAAAAGAAAGAATGTAAGGCTATCAAAGGAATTATTGAAGAAGGAGAAGAAGTGATCAAATCAACGGAAGACGGTTCTGCGACTAGAGATGCCGCATTGATTATTGCTGCACAAAAGGTAGAACATTACGAAATTGCTACTTATGGCGGGCTGGCTCAGCTAGCCATTACTATGGGACAAGATAAGGCAGCCGATCTTCTTAAAAAAACACTTCAGGAAGAAGAAGATACTGATTCTCATCTTACTGATATTGCAGAAACAGCCATCAATTTTGATGCAGAACAGGAGGATTAAAATATACAATAAACCTTGTTGCTTATTCTGCACGGTTTTTTTTAATCATGAAATCAAAATATATGGACTGTCAGAAAATAATAAAAACACTGAGGCATAAAGATTTTATAAAAGTAGACCACACGGGAAAATGTTTCGAGGGTGGAGCAGCAATCTATGCTAAAGAGATCAGAGAGAATATCTTCCTTTTATTTATCATTCTGAAAGATATTGATATTGAAAATATACAGGCATTAATTGCCCATTTCGACTGCTTCAACAGTATTGGATTAAAAGAACCGGAAAAGATCATGTTTTATTTATCCATAAAAGATAAAAACGACCTCCATTATTTTGAACAATATCTGAAAGCTTCTAATAACTAATACCATTTTTTGAATATGACATTTGAAAACGACACTTTACAACATTCCGGGTTGAATGATAAAAATAATGCAATTGAGAATGAGTCTTTATTTCCTCCCATTATCAATTCTTACGGGGTGACCGCTTTTCTGATTAAGTCTTTGGAAAAAATTAAAAATAATGCTACATGTGAAGTTCTTAAAGGAGTAATAGATACTTATATGGAAGAATATATCCTTAATATCCGTGAGTTTCATACCAAAAATACAAATGAGACAGCCGATATGGATAGCGAAATAAGATTTGAATCTCCTGCTTTCACTTTGTATGCTAAAACGGCTTATTATAAAGTTCTGAAGGAAGAAGAATATATCAACAGGCTTCTTGAAATCCTCGAAAATAGAAAAGATTAATTCCGCAGCACCTCCTTTATTGGACTGCTTTTGAAATATACCAACCACAAAAAAGTTTATAAATATGAAAACCAACGAACATAATAAAAAAGCAGAACAGCTGGACCTACACAGTACTTCCAATGAAAATGAAAAGCTGACTACCAATCAGGGCTTAAAGATCAATAACAATCAGGATTCTTTAAAAGCAGGAGAACGTGGACCTTCATTATTGGAAGATTTTATTCTGAGAGAAAAAATTACTCATTTTGACCATGAAAGGATTCCTGAAAGAGTAGTTCATGCTCGGGGGTCCGGAGCGCACGGCGTTTTTAAGCTTACTAAAAGTCTTGCAGGTTACACCAAAGCAAAATTTTTAACTGAACTGGGAAAAGAAACTCCTCTTTTTGTAAGGTTTTCAACCGTTGCAGGGAGTAAAGGAAGTACAGATCTGGCCAGAGATGCCCGTGGATTTGCTATAAAATTTTATACTGAGGAAGGGAATTATGACCTTGTAGCGAATAATATACCTGTATTTTTTATTCAGGATGCCATTAAATTTCCGGATCTTATACACGCTGTAAAACCGGAACCGGATAATGAAATCCCACAGGCGGCTTCCGCTCATGATACCTTTTGGGATTTTATCTCACTCATGCCCGAAAGTATGCACATGATCATGTGGGTAATGAGCGACAGGGCTATACCGAGAAGCCTGAGGATGATGGAAGGTTTTGGAGTACATTCTTTCAAATTCATCAATGAAGAGGGAAAAGTACATTTCGTGAAATTCCATTTTAAACCCAAATTGGGCGTACATTCCGTAGCCTGGAATGAAGCCCAGATTCTTTCAGGAGTAGATCCTGATTTTCACAAAAGAGACCTGTGGGAAGCCATCGAAAATGGTGATTATCCTGAATGGGATTTCGGAGTACAGCTGATTCCTGAAGAAGATGAACACAAATTTGATTTTGACCTTCTTGATCCCACAAAATTGGTCCCTGAAGAAGAAGTTCCTGTAGAAATCGTAGGGACTTTAACACTTAACAGAAATCCGGATAATTTCTTTGCAGAAACCGAACAGGTTGCTTTTCACCCGGGACATATTATCCCCGGAATTGATTTCACGAACGATCCATTACTGCAGGGAAGATTATTTTCATATACTGATACACAGCTGTCAAGGCTGGGTTCTCCCAATTTCCACGAAATACCAATCAACAGATCCATCAATACTGTTCATAACAACCAAAGGGACGGTCATATGAGACAGCAGATCGTTAAAGGAAAAAGCAGTTATGAGCCCAATTCTATCGGAGGAGGATGTCCTTTTCAGGCTATGATGTCTGAGGGAGGATTTATATCCCAGCAGGAGAGGATTTCTGGAGAGAAAATCAGAGAAAGGAGTAAAAGTTTTGTGGATCATTATTCACAGGCTAAACTGTTCTACAACAGCCAGTCGACACCAGAGAAAATGCACCTTCAGAATGCATTGATTTTTGAATTGTCAAAAGTAACTATTCCGGAGATCAGAGAAAGAATGGTAGGACAATTGGCTTATATTGACATGTCTCTGGCCCGTAAAGTTGCAGAGAAATTAGGCGTTGAAGTTAAAAAACTGGAATGGCCTAATCAGAGTTTACCGGCAGACAGCAATATTGTAGAGCTCCAGAGTGAAGAAAGAGAGCCTGATACCAAGGTGTCTAGTGCCTTAAGCATGAAGGATACCGTTAAAAATACTATTAAAAGCAGAAAAATAGGATTTATTTTGGCTAACGGTGCTGATGGAGGAGCTGTCAATGATCTTAAAACCAAACTTGAAACTGAAGGTGCCAAAGTTGAACTGATTGCACCAAGTGTTGCTCCTGTACGATTGAAAGATGGTTCTGAGCTTATCCCTAAACATTCTCTTACAAGTACTGCGAGTGTCTGTTTTGATGCTCTTGTTATCTGTCCGGGAGAAGATTCTGTAAAAGAACTTATAATTGCTGAAAATAAACATTTGGTACTGCATTTCATCAATGAAGCATATAAACATTGCAAGGCAATTTATTTTGGTACAGATACACAGGCTCTTTATCAGAATTCCAATGTATCAGCCAAACAGTATGATGATCCCGGAATCATTACATGGGAAGACGGAAAACCGGCAGATAAATTCATTAATGCTATTGCCAAACACAGAGTCTGGGATCTTGAAATAGAGAGAAACACTTAATCATAACATCCTTCACACCAATTAAATATTTAAGTTAAGCTGCTGTACTAATCATTCAGCAGCTTTTTAAACCTCTTTTTCATTTTCTCAAATTAATTTAAATCTCATTCAAAATATTAATATTATGAATTTTCAACAAAACCTCCTGGAATATATAAGCCAGTCCCTGATGTCTATAGATGAGACCATTTCAATTGCTGAAAGTGTCACTTCAGGATGTCTGCAGCTGGCTTTTTCACAGATGCCGAATGCCTCAATGTTCTATAAGGGAGGCATGACAGCCTATTCTTTACCGGAGAAAGTAAGATTATTAAAAGTCAATCAACAGGAAGCTGAAGAATGTGACTGTGTCTCAGAAAATATTGTACAAACCATGGCATTAAACGTTGCCACGCTTTACGAATCAGACTGGTCTATTGCTACAACCGGCTACTGCACACCCATCCGGAATTCCGGTTATAAAATTTTTGCGTATTTCTCATTCTCCTATAAAGGGGAAATTATTCTAACTAAAAAACTTGAACTGCATCCCAAAACACAAGCTCTGAATGCCCAGCTGTATTATACGGAATTCATTTTAGGGTGTTTTAAAAGTGAACTTAACAGGCTTTTAATCCTGAAATAATAATCTATTGTAAACGAAAGAAAACTGGAAATTCAGAAAATGATAACCCAAGAATAAAAGAATCATAAAATGGGAAAATTAGAAAGCAAATGTGTTTTGATTACCGGAGCAGACAGCGGAATTGGCAAGGCAGTAGCACTTCTTTTTGCATTGGAAGGAGCGGATATTGCGATTATTTATCATTCAAGCGATAATGATGCTGAAAAAACAAAAGAAGAAATTGAAACTCTGAATAAAAAATGCATCATTTTTCAAGGAGATATCAATGATTACGAATTTTGTGAAAAGACCGTGAAAAACGTTATTTCAGTATTCGGAAAAATTGATATCCTTATCAATAATGCGGGTGTTCAGTTTCCTGCGGAAAGCATTGAACAACTTGAAGAAAAAAATATCAGGCAGACCTTTAATTCTAATATCGTAGGGATGATTTTATTAACAAAAGTAGTGTTTCCTTATTTAAAAGAAGGCAGCTCTGTCATCAATACGACCTCAGTGTCTGCCTATCAGGGACATCCTGAACTACTTGATTATTCAGCAACAAAAGGAGCTATTGTTTCCTTTACCCGTTCACTTGCATTACAGGCAAAACCAAAAGGAATCCGGGTCAATGCCGTTGCTCCCGGGCCTGTTGCGACTCCTCTTACTGAAGAAACATTTGACGAAAAAGAAGAAAATCCTAACAAACCTCCTCTGGAGAGAAATGCTACTCCGGAAGAAATAGCCTTCAGCTTTCTGTTTTTGGCAAGTACTGAAGCCGCACAGTTTACAGGACAGGTACTTCATCCCAATGGAGGATTGATTGTAAACGGTTAAAAAGGAATCCATCAAATATTTAAAATATGAAAACAACAGCATTTATTTTAGAAGTACTCGGTGGAACAGTGCAGAATTGAGCTGGGATTGTCCATGTCACGGATCCAGATTTAATGTCAATGGAAAAATACTTACCGGACCAACAACAAAGAATCTACAGAAAGTATTTCCTTATCAAAAGCGCGATTCATAAACTTTAAATCTTAACCTTTAAACCCAGAAATATGTCACGTTTCACTTTCTTTTATCGCAACAGCTTAAGTATTGTTCTGATTACTCTGATGATCATCTTTCTCACGGGACAATTTTTTGCAGGCTGGAAGACCGAGAACAAAGAACTTGTTGAAAGCGGACAGTCTGCACTAAAAATCAGTGAATACATCCATAGTGGTCATTTTATACAGGCTACGTTTGAAAATTGGGAAAGCGAATTTCTTCAGATGTTGCTTTATATTTTGCTAACGGTCTCTCTCAGACAAAAAGGCTCTAGTGAGTCAAAATCTATGACAGGCAAAGAAGATGTTGACCGAGAACCTGTAGCACACCCTAAAGCACCATGGCCTGTCAAAAAAGGAGGGATATGGCTGAGAATCTATAAACACTCATTGTCACTAGCTTTTGCATTCCTGTTTCTGGTGAGTTTTATTTTACATTTCTATGGGAGCCTTAAGGATTTTAATAATGGACAGATGATGAAAAGTAAACCTGTCATAACGGCAATACAGTATATTTCAGAATCAAGGTTTTGGTTTGAATCCTTCCAGAACTGGCAGAGTGAATTTCTGGCTGTAGCTTTTCTGGTTCTTTTGTCTGTATGGCTTCGTGAAAAGGGTTCTCCTGAATCAAAACCTGTGGATATGCCTCACGATGAAACACCTTGATTTTTATTTAGTTTGGGCTTTACCTGCATGATTGCAAAATAGGATGATGTGAATGCGGAGAGACTTTGATAACCTACTTTATAAGCAACCTCACTCAAGGTGTACTGTCTGGTATCTATCAGTTCAATACTTTTTAAAATTCTTGTAAGCTGCAGGTATTTTTGTAAGGTAATTCCTGTTTCATTTTTAAAAATTCTCTGGAGATTTCTCACAGACATTTGTGCTTTTTCGGCCAGAGCATCGATGTCCAGATTATATTTAAAATTGGTATTGATATCATTGCATACGGGAATCAGTCTGGTATCCGTAGGAACGGGGATTTCCAGGCCGCTGCTTTCCTTACAGAAATTAGGAAGACTTTTTAAAATAGCTTTGAAAAATAGATCCTGCTCTTCATCTTCGTACAGAGATTTATTCCATTTTGAGGCATACAGAAGCATTTCCTTTAGTACAGGAGGAACGGCAAACACCTGAACATTCTGATAAAATTCATCATCAAAAACAGATTTGAACAGAAATACCATCAGATTTACCGTTTGAGCCTCAGAAGTTATCTTGTGAGCTTTTTCTGAAGGAATCCAGATGACATGATGCTGTGGAACAAGATAAATTTTCTGGTCGATGTGAAAATACTGGTAGCCCTCTTCTACAAACGTAACCTGGGCACGGTTGTGTGTGTGCTCATAATCATCATGTTTCCAGTTTTTTTCACACCATACATAAGCTTCTTTTTCGATAGAATCTACAAACTGGCTTTCCGTTTTTTCAATCAGTCCACATTTCATATTGTCGTTTTGTATGTATATTTTGGCAAATTTAATAAAAACGCCATTAGTAATTTTGTACTGTCAATGTAATACCTACATTATTAATACAAATTACAACCTATATCTTATTCAGAATGAAAAAACTATGTCTTTTTTTTATTTTAATTTTATTATCTAATACCACGATTATGGCACAAAATAAAGCTAAAATATTGGTTCTTATCCATTCAGACAATGGTGGAACTTACGAACTGGCCAAAGAGATTGCCAAAGGCATTGAAAGTGAAAATAATGCAGTTCCTTATATTAAATTAGTCAGAGCATCACAAAATCCCAGCTTGAAAAGTCTGCCTGTGGCAACTGTAGATGAACTGACCAGTTATGATGGAATAGCCTTTGGCTCACCTGTTTATTTCGGGAATATCAGTACCGGAATGAGCGAGTTTTTATCCAAAACCGTTCAACTGTGGACCAATCACGCTTTAGAAGGAGTTCCAGCCACGGTTTTCATGTCAGCAGGAAGTGGAGCAGGAAAGGAGCTTGCCCTTCAGGCGTTCTGGAACAGTCTTGCTGTACACGGAATGGTACTGGTATCTAACGGAATTCGTGGAACAGAAGAGCTGAATAAGGCTATTCCACAGGGAAATACAGTTTTAGGAGTAACAAGTATGGCTTCTTTAAAAGACGTTGAGAGACCTACCAAAGGAGAACGGAATATTGCTGAGCTTCAAGGAAAAAACTTTGCAAAAATAGCATTGGCACTGAAAGATACCCGTCCGAAAAAAAGTGCATCTATTGTTGAAAGTCGTCAGAACTTTAATGAAATACTGAAACAAAAAAATATTATGCTTCCACAAGTTCCTAAACCTGCAGGAAATTACCAGCCGTTTGTCCGTTCCGGGAATCTGGTATTTATTAATCAGGTTGCTTTGAAGGATGGAAAAATCCTCAATCCCGGAAAATTGGGTGTTGAACTGAATGAACAACAGGTAAAAGACGCTACAAAAGTTACCATGCTGAATGTTATTTCCGTATTGAAAGAAGCTGTGGGAGGAGATTTGAG
This sequence comes from Chryseobacterium sp. MA9, assembly GCF_024399315.1. Taxonomy (NCBI): domain Bacteria; kingdom Pseudomonadati; phylum Bacteroidota; class Flavobacteriia; order Flavobacteriales; family Weeksellaceae; genus Chryseobacterium; species Chryseobacterium sp. MA9. The sequence continues at coordinate 916,880 of NZ_CP075170.1, forward strand.
CAGAGTAAAGCAATGTGTTCAGCTTACAGGAATTTTCAATACAAAAGACGATTATACAAAACATGCAGATTTGATGAATGTTGCTTCTGATCTGGCCGTTGAAGTTTTCGGAGACAAAGGAAAACATGCCAGAGCTACTTTTGGTGCATCCTCTATTCCGGTTAATTCCTCCGTTGAAATTCAGGCGGTTTTTGAAGTTGAATAGATTTCAATAATAAAATCTGTGGTTACTGATTTAGCCACAGATTTTTTCATATCTATACTGTGTAAATCGTTTCAAAAAGAATTAGAAAAATTTAGCAAAAACTTCTGAAATAATAGGAATACTTTGTTCCAGCTGTTCTTCAGAAAGAGCTCCATAGCTCAACCTGAAACCATTTACATGATTCTGGCCATATTGTTTCGGATGAATGATCTTAATATTTTTTCCCAATAACTGAGCGGTCACAATATCCCAATCTAGCTGTACTTTAGGAACAATCCAAAAGGCAAGCCCGCCTTCGGGCAGTGTGAAATCTGCAACATCTTTCATATGTTTTTTCAGCAATTCAAAAACGAAATCTCTTTTGTTTTTATAATGAACAGTTGCTTTTCTGATATGCTTTTTTACAGCCCCTTCTTTTATCAGCTGGAGAACGGCCTGCTCCATAATGACATCTCCGTGCACATCAATAATCTTTCTCAAATTACCAATTTTCATCAGTAGTTCCTGATTTGGCGTGGCCAGGTAACCAATTCTCAAAGCTGGTGCAACAACCTTACTTAATGTTCCGATATACACATAATTTTGAAGCTCCGGAAAGCTTGAAATCGGCAGGATAGGGCGATAGCCGAAATGGAACTCATTATCGTAATCATCTTCAATGATGGTGATATTGTATTGGTTTGATAATTCTATTAATCTTAATCTTCTTGATAAACTCAGAGTAACAGTAGTAGGATATTGTCTGTGAGGAGTAATGTATATTGCTTTTATATTTTCATACGTTGCCAAGTGCTTTTCAATGACTTCTATACTGATTCCTTCTTTGTCCACAGGCGCAGGTAAAAGCTGTGCTCCTGCATATTCAAAAGCTCGCCATGCAGGCTGATATCCCGGCTCTTCTACAATAACCCTGTCACCGGAAGTAAAAAGAGTCTGGGCGGTTAAAAACATTCCCATCTGGCTGCCTCGTGTTATAGAAGTCTCATGTTCATGAATGTGCATTCCACGCTGATGGTTGAGCATCTGGGAAATCATTTTGCGGAATTCTCTATCACCATGTTCATCTCCATAGCCCATCATCTGCCACTTTGCCTTGATGCTGAAAATCTGCCTGTAGGCTCTTGCAAGCTCTGTTACAGGGGCAATCTTGCTGTCCGGATGACCATCATCGAAATTGATTAAAATTCCACCAGTCACTCCCTGTTGATCCTGAGAACTATGGATGATCTCAGGATTTCTTTCATGCAAAAGAGGCAGTCTTTCCGATACAAAAATACCTTTCCTTTCTCTCGAAATCACCCATTCTTCATTGATTAATACCTGATAGGCTTCCACTACGGTATTCCTGTTGATTTTTAGGGTTTGAGCAAGATTCCGGCTGCCAGGAAGTGCATCTCCGGGTTTCAATCTTCCTGAACGGATATCGCTGATGATTGTATCTGCAATCTGTAGATAAACGGCTTTATCAAGCTTTTTATCAATTTCTAATTCTAATTTCCAAGGGCGCAGCATCTGGACTATCTATTTATATAAAAACTGAATCATTTGAATAGTCCAAATATAAAATAATTTTGTCATGCAATAAAGCACAAAACCATAATAATTTAAAAATCATGGATAAGAAACAATTCAGTTCTAAAGATTTCCACGAAACTTTTGCAAGACCAAAGTATGTAAAACCAAGCCATTTAATTCATAAAAATGTAGAAAATGCAGGTGAACACAATCAGTTTTCAACAGAAAGGAAACATCCGGTTTTCTTTGTAGATCTTCCGAGTAAGAATGTAAGTATGACGATTGGCGGACTAACTCCCGGGCAGCAAACCAACAGGCACCGCCATACTTATGAAACAGTATTATTTGTAATAGAAGGAAAAGGCTGGACCGAAGTAGAAGATGAAAGGGTACATTGGGAAGCAGGAGATGCCGTATATATTCCTTCATGGGCATGGCACAAACATCAGAATCTAAGCGACACAGAGTCTGCCAAATATATTGCCTGTGAAAATGCTCCTCAATTGCAGAACCTAGGCGTTGCATTGAGAGAAGAGGAAGGCAGAGATCTTTAATAATGAATATGTAAACTATTAAGATACTGTCATTGTTAAACTGTATTGATACAGGTATGATTCCTTTTTCAAAGCGAAGCTCAATTAAATATTCTTAACAACTTAAGTCTTCTTAATGGTTTAAAATTATTTAAAATTTTTAAATCAGCAAAACATGAAAAATGTTCCATTTAAAGGGATTATTGCCTATCCCATAACACCTTTTGATGAAAATGAAAAAGTAAATATTCCTCTTTTTAAACATTTGGTAGAAAGACTGGTCGCTTCCGGAAGCCATGGAATCGCACCATTGGGGAGTACAGGTGTAATGCCTTACTTATCTGATGAAGAAAAAGAAGAAGTGACGGAAGCTACTTTACAGCAGGTAAAAGGAAGAATTCCGACTCTTGTAGGAGTTTCAAATCTTACCACGGAAAAAACGATTCACCATGCTCAGTTTGCAGAAAAAGCAGGCGCTGATGCGGTTATGATTATTCCGATGAGTTACTGGAAACTTACAGATGATGAGATCGTAACTCATTATGATGCGGTTGCCCGGAAAATTTCCATTCCAATTATGGCCTATAACAATCCGGCAACGAGTGGAGTAGACATGTCACCTGCCTTGTTAAAAAGACTTCTTGAAATTCCTAATGTAACCATGATCAAGGAAAGTACGGGAGATGTTCAGAGGATGCACTCTTTGAGAAGAGAATTGGGAGAAGAAGTGGCATTCTATAACGGCTCTAATCCTTTGGCACTGGCCGCCTTTTCTGCAGGAGCAAGAGGCTGGTGTACCGCTGCTCCGAATCTTATTCCGGAGCTTACTATCAGCCTTTATAATGCTATTGAGGAAGGAAATCTTGAAAAAGCAAAAACTATTTTCTATCAACAGTTTGACCTTTTAAAATTTATTGTCAATAAAGGGTTGCCAAGAGCTGTAAAATCAGGTCTTACAATTCTGGGTGAAGACGGCGGAAATTTGAGAAGTCCTTTAAAACCTCTTCAGAAAAAAGAAACTGAAGAATTAAAAAATATTATTAAAGCCCTTGTTAATTAATACAATCTTATGAAAAAATCCATTTTTTATCATGCAGGATGTCCTGTATGTATCAGTGCAGAACATGATATTACTAACCTTATAGGTTTGGAAAATGTTGAAATTATCCACTTAGGAAATGACAGAAACAAAATTGAAGATGCTGAAAAGGCAGGGGTAAAATCTGTGCCAGCTTTAGTAACTCCTAATGGGAACGTACTTCATATTAATTTTGGAGCGTCTATGGAAGATGTGAAAAATTAGCATTATTAATCTTATAAACGGCTCAATTTCTTGAGCCGTTTATTTTTGTTAGAAAACATAAGGAACAGGATGATTTTTATTGCTTATTTTGAATTTTCTAAATCGTTGCATTTCCTTCTACACCGTCAGAATTGTTGGTTTTATGACCTGTAATAGCTGACGCTACAAAACTGAAAAGACTGACCAGTTTTCCTGCTTTGGTATCCCAGTAATAGGTTTCTTTAGGTTCTACACGGATAATGGTAACATTGGGATCATCTTTTCCGTCAAACCATGCTTTAGCTAATGGAGACCATTTATCTTCTATAGTAGCTTTATCTTTATAAACTGATGCTTCTCCGTATATAGAAAGATATTGGGAATCACCGTTATTCATAAAAAACAACTGTACCCTGCGGTCTTCTTTTATTTCAAAATTCTTATTACTTGTATTATTGCTGATAAACCAGAGATTTCCGCTATCGTCCGTTTCCTGTAACGTCATAGGTCTTGAATTAACAGGAACGGTTTCTAATTCTGTACAGAACATACATATTCTTGCATTTTCTGACAGTTCTTTGATTTTTTTAATTGCCTCAAGGTGGCTGAGATTCTGTGTTGACATAATATAATATTTAAGTGGTTGGGTAGGTTAAACAATTCAAATACCTGACCAAAAGGCAATAAAATGTGGTATCTGGAACGGATTTCTTTCAAAAACTTATAAGCGTTCCTGATCAGCGAGAGAATTTGAATACTAAAATAGTTTCTTTTTCTGCCAGTAAGTTTTTATGTACATTTGATGGATGCAGATTTCGCCGCCTAAACATTTGGCTCCTTTTATCAGGCATTATATCTTTTTGGAAAATTCTGAAAGAGATATAAGAAATTTACGGCTGTTTACTGATGGCAGTTCCGGGCTTATTTTATCCGGAGATATAAATCTGTATTCCGGTATTTCAGAAGATCGGATGCCGCTTTCTTTTTTCTATGGAACTCTAAATGGTTATAAAGATTTTTTTTCAAAAGGAAAATTTTCCTTGATTGCCATTGTATTTCAACCCTATTTTTTAAATATCCTTTTAAAAACTTCTGCCAAAGAAATTAGAAATCAGATTGTCTCTGCAGAAGATGTTTTAAAGGATAAACTGGAAGTATTTCAGGAAAAACTTTTTAAGAAAACGAATCCCTTGACCGTTATCAATGATCTGAATATTTTTTTTACTGAATTTTTATCCGAAACAATTAGCATGGATCATAATGTCATAGCGGCCACACAGCAATATATTCTTCAAAATAAAGGCGTTGTATCATCTAAAGACTTAGAAAAATTTACAGGATATTCTGAACGCCATCTGGAAAGGAAATTTGAATTTCATATGGGAATATCTCCTAAAAAATATGGCAATATTACCCGTCTCCATTACTTTTTAAGCCTTCTCAATAAAAGTATTGATGATAAAAGTATGACGATGCTTTCTTATGAAGCAGGTTACTCTGACCAGTCTCATCTTATCAGGGAATTTAAAAACAGTATTGGGCTTACTCCCAAGCAGTATTTGAAGACAGAAAATAAAATGGCTGTCAATTTCATTGAGTTATAAAACAATCATGTCGGTTTTATACAATTTTTGATAAGCGGAGTCATCTAGTTTTGCTTAAAAAAATCAATGAATATTAAAATTTCAACCGCACAATTTGAAAACAAAAGTGGTGATAAGGGTTATAATCTGTCAGTCATAGAAAAACTGGCCAGCCAGGCCGCTGCTCAGGGATCTCATGTCATTGCTTTTCATGAATGTTCCATTACAGGTTATACTTTTGCACGAAAACTTTCTAAAGAACAGCTTCTTGACATTGCAGAACACATTCCGGAAGGGGATAGTATTCAAAAACTGCAGGAGATTGCGGCTCAGAATGACATCACCATATTAGCCGGATTGTTTGAAAAAGATGAGTATGATAATCTTTTTAAAGCTTATGTATGTGTTGATAAAACCGGACTGAAGGCTAAGTACAGAAAGTTACATCCTTTTATCAATCCTCATCTTACACCCGGTAATGAGTATTGTGTATTTGATATCATGGGCTGGAAGTGCGGCATTCTCATCTGCTATGATAACAATATCATTGAAAACGTAAGAGCTACCAGACTTCTTGGTGCAGAGATTATTTTTATGCCCCATGTTACAATGTGTACTCCTTCCACAAGGCCGGGAGCCGGATTTGTAGATCCTCAGCTTTGGGAAAACAGGGTAGCAGATCCTACGTCTTTACGTCTTGAATTTGAAGGAATGAAAGGCAGAGACTGGCTGATGAAATGGCTTCCGTCAAGAGCTTATGATAACGGAGCTTATATTGTTTTTTCAAACCCTGTTGGGATGGATGATGACCAGTTGAAAAACGGATGTTCCATGATTATAGATCCTTTCGGAGATGTTATTGCAGAATGCCGTTCGTGGGAAGACAGTTTTGAATCTGTGGTTATTACTTCTGAAAAACTTAGTCAGGCAGGAGGATATAGGTATATTAAAGCCCGAAGACCTGAGTTATATAGGGATATCATAGGGCAGGAGCATTCATCTGAGCAAAAAGTTGTATGGCTGAACGATAAGACAGTTTAAAAATTAAAACCCTCCCGCGACAGAGTCTTAGGAGGGTTTATTTTATTGATGGATTGTTTTTTGAAGATCACTCCAGGCACCGCCATTATAAATATGCTTGAAACCTCTTTCTTTCAGGATATTTTCTGCTTTTACACTTCGAAGTCCATGTGAACATACTGTGATGTATGTTTTTTCAGGATCTAATTCTGCATACCGCTCTCTGATGGTTCCTAATGAAATATTAACTGAACCTTCTATATGTCCCGTTTCATATTCTTTTTCAGTTCTTACATCAAGAATAACTGCTCCTTTTTTTATCAGTTCAGACAATCCGTTATCTAAGGTCTGAAGACGATAAATTTTATATGCACCATATACTGTAATAGCTATGATGCACATGATCAGAATGCTTTTCATAGCTTGCTTAAAATTTTCCGGTCAATATAAAATGTTCCGAACGGGATGAAACAAGCCAGAATGATCTTCCATGTAATTTCTTTAAACTTCCAGTTCTGTTCTACACCAATGCTCAGCGTATTGAACAGAAAGAGCAGGAATAATGTTCCGTGAACGGGACCCAATAGTTTCACTAATAAAGGGTTTCCCATCCAGTATTTTATAGGAACGGCAATGCATACTAAACTTAACAATGAAATGCCTTCCAGAATCGCCAGAACTCTTAGCCTGCCGATTTTTGTTTTCAATAAATCTATCATAATTATCTGAAATAAGGTCTGTTTGCTAGAGGAGAAAAAGGCCACGGAACAGCAATGAAAATAATGATCAGTGCAACAGAAAACCAGATGCCCATGGTTTTGAATTTGTCTTTGTCTGAAGGCTTTCTTTTGGCTAAAGCTGAACCGATAGTGATCATCACAACAGCTGTAATCATCAATGAAATATGAATCAGTCCGAAAAATAAGTGTTCAAAAGATTCTTTGGCTTCATCAAAATTTTTCCAGAAATATTGGATTACAGGACTTTTAAAATAGAATATCATTCCGATAATTAATTGTACATGAGCTATGGTAGCAGTCCAATGTCTCACAGAGTTATCTGTTCCGGTAAATTTCCTGTCTGAGGAATATCCTTTATAAGAACGGAAAATGGCATACATCAGGCTTATTAAAACCAGCCAGCGGGTTTGAGAATGTAAAAAAGTAAGGGTTTGATACATTGGGTATTTTTTTGAACACAGCAAAGGTATAATAAAAACATACTAACTAGTATGTTTTTAGTCAAAAAAATTATTGAAGAGTTTCAAAATACGACTTAAGTCCTTTTAAATAAATGAGATATACTTCTTTTGAATTTTCAACTTTTCCTAGATTTCTGACGCCCCAATAGCCGGAAATAACAAAAACGCTCACTTCTCTGGCACTTACGTCTTTCCTGATGATTCCGTTTTTCTTACCTTGCTCAATACTTTCTGCGAAAGCATTTTCCCATTCTTTTGAAAGTTCGTGTAAAGCCTGAGTAAAGGCAACGTGCCATGGTGCCATTTGCTGTATAAAATTAGAAGTAGGGCAGCCATATTCAACTTTTAAAAAGTCATTTTCCATCAGGAGATTGTAGATGATCTCATAAATATTGTCCAGCGGATTCTTGTTATTCTGAAGAGATTCAATAAAATTGCGTCTGAAATTGGGCTTCATCAGTTCGTTGATAATGGCCAGACCCATTTCATCCTTGGTTTTAAAATGATAATAAAAAGCACCTTTCGTCACCTGAGTCGTTGCAATAATTTCATCAATGCTTGTTGTCTGAAAACCTTTCACATAGATTAATTCGAACGCTTTCTGGAGAATAGTAAGACGGGTTGCTTCTGATTTCTTCATTAAAAATGCTGATTATTTTACAAAGGAACAAATTTTAAATTTAAAATAAAACTATCAGTATTATGATACTTTGATACAATTTAAATAATTTTTATAATATAATTATTCGCCGGAAATTTGCCTTGTCAATATCAACAAAATACAAGACAATGAATTATCAAAAAGAAATACAGATGAATACTGCAGCACAGACTGCTAAAAAAGGTCTTCCTGCAGCTTTATGGGCTTTAACGATAAGTGCCTTCGGAATAGGAACTACAGAGTTTGTCATTGTAGGACTGCTTCCTACCGTAGCCTCTGACCTTGGAATCACGATTCCTTCAGCAGGACTATTAGTAAGCCTTTATGCGATAGGAGTAGCTATCGGGGCTCCGATATTAACGGCATTAACAGCAAAAGTTCCACGTAAAATGCTTTTGGTTTCCATTATGATACTATTTGTCATTGGAAATGGTCTGGCATCTATTGCTCCCAGCTTTATAACATTAGTTCTGGCAAGAATTCTTACGGGATTGGCCCACGGTGTTTACTTTTCCATAGGTTCTACCATTGCTGCTTCACTGGTTCCTGAAGAGAAAAGAGCAACCGCTATTTCCATTATGTTTGCCGGGCTTACACTCGCCATTGTAACAGGAGTTCCGCTAGGAACTTTCATAGGACAGCATTTTGGATGGAGAGCAACTTTTATAGGCGTTTCACTACTTGGAATTATCGGATTAATGGCCAGTTTATTATTAGTTCCCAATAACCTGAAAAATGGAAAAACAGCTTCTATAAAAAGTCAGTTTAAAGTACTGGGAAACAGACGTCTGATTTTCGCCTTTTTAATGACAGCCATGGGATATGGAGGAACATTTGTAGTTTTTACTTATCTGTCACCTATTTTACAGAAAATTACAGGGTTTCAGGAGTCAACCGTCACCTTTATCCTTTTGATTTATGGAATTGCCATTGCCCTTGGAAATCTGATTGGTGGAAAAGTAGCGAATAAAAATCCACTGAAAGCCCTTCTATGGATGTTTGCAGCACAGGGATTGGTATTGCTTGCGTTTTATTTCACGGTAAGCAGTCCGGTTTTAAGCATTATTACACTTTTCCTTTTAGGAGCATTATCATTTGCTTCCGTGCCTGGACTTCAGTTATTAGTGGTACAGATTGCAGAAAAGGAGCTTCCCGGAACTGAGGATGTAGCTTCTGGGATTAATATTGCTGCATTTAATATCGGTATTGCGATTGGGTCTTATGCGGGAGGAATAATTGTAACATCCTCTTTAGGACTAGCAAGTACGCCATGGATCGGAGCTTTATTCCTGTTAGTTACCGTATTGATTACAGTGTACAGTATCCGTTTAAGCAAGAAAAATTAAGATTTTACTAGTCGATTTTATCTGAATTATCAATCCATGTCAACGTTTAAAATCTTGACATGGATTTCAATTTAAAGAAAATTTCAACCTTTTTTTGTTTAATGACACTCATTTTCAAATGTCAAAATTTGCCAGAGTTAACACCTAAGGTTATTAAATTTCATAAATCTCTGCATCTGTAAACACAAAAAATTTACTATTCTTAGGCAGGTTTTTAGTATCCAGTCCTGTAAATTCACTGAAGGCTGGGAGCAATAACTGATTATCGCTGTGAGCAAAGCAGGGAAGCCTGATATTTTTCACAGTAGAATTCAACACTATTCCGGGATGAATGTGTCCTGTAATCTGGAATCCGGATCTTACTGTATCAAAATCGTGAATAAAGGTAATGCCATCTATTTCCAGCCACTCAGATTTGTGATGAAAGCATAGTTTTTTCTCCAGCGCTTCTGATATCCGGTCATGATTTCCTTCAATAAGATAAAACTGTATACCGGAATATTGGTTTTTCCATGTGCAGAATTCGTCCACATCAGAATTATCTCCGGCATGAAGTAAATCACCAACCACAATAAATTTTTCAGGCTGAAAATATTCAATCAATGCTGATAATCTTTCCAGGTCGCTTTTCATAATATGATTGGCGAGGGCAATACCATTTTTGCGGAAATGTGCTGTTTTTCCAATGTGAAGGTCAGAAAGGATAAGAGCCTTTTCTTTTTCCCAGAATGCTGCACGCTGATTGGTCAGAATGAAAGTATGGTTTCGGACAGAAATACTTTTAGTTGCTATAAACACGTTTTATACTAGAAAATTTAATGTTTAAAGTTACGTTATATTAATTGAATCAGCCGACCTTCCGACTTACATGAAACTTTTCATCAAAAACATAAGTCAGGGGAAAACCTGTAGCAATTTCTCTTTCTAAAATTTCTTCAGGAGACAAATGTTCAAGATACATGATCAGTGCACGAAGGCTGTTTCCATGAGCGACAATCAATACATTTTCACCTTTTTTTAATAAGGGTCTTATCTGACTTTCAAAATAAGGAATCACTCTGTTGTACGTATCTTTAAGACTTTCTCCTCCGGGAGGCACAACATCAAAAGATCTACGCCAGGTATGAACCTGTTCATCACCGTATTTCAAAGCAGTTTCTGCTTTGTTTAATCCTTCCAGATTTCCATAAGAACGTTCGTTTAGGGCTTTATCCTTAACGATTGGTATATTGGGATTTCCTAATTCATTCAGAATGATGGATAGAGTATGCTGTGCCCTGATGAGCGCCGAAGTGAAAGCGATATCTATTCTTTCTCCTTTTAATGCAAGACCTGCTTTTTTGGCTTCTTCAATGCCGGCTTCAGTTATATCGATATCTTTCCACCCTGTAAATCTGTTTTCCAGATTCCACAGTGACTGTCCGTGACGGACCAAGAACAATTTTTCCATTATTTAAATTTTATTTACAACTTCTAAGAAGGTATACTCTAAGTTACGATGATTATTTAAACTTATCAAGAAAATTAACTTAGAATATTAAGCTAAGAATAAGATTAAAATGAGAGACACAGATTTAATTTTATGGTTGTTTGAAACTCGCAAAGGTTCAAGAAAATCAAAGACTTTCAGCAAAATTAACGGTACTCAATTTTATCGGAGATAAGATCTTTGCATCTTTGCGATGATCAAATATTTTATAGCATTCTCAGAAGTAAGTTTGTATCTGCTGTAAGTAATTAAACTGACTATAAAAGATCACTTACATCAGACAGCTTCAGCATTCTCTTAATCCTCGCATCCAACCCTTCACTAGAAAGTGTCTGCCTTAAGCTGTCTACTTTGATCGGGAAACTGAGCGGGGTAAAGGATCGGGAATATTTTAAAATAATTTCAGATTTTTCAATTCTTTTAAAAGCTTCTACAAGCCGCTGCTCCTGAAGCTGCATATTAAAGACTTCCGTATAGGCCTGTTTTATTAAAAAGTGATTGGAATCATGGTCTTCCAGTACTTTAAAAATAAGCCCGGCCGAACTCTGCAATGATTTATTGGAACGTTGTTGTCCGGCATAGTTTTGAATCACCATTCCTGAAATCACGGCAATGTCCCTAAATTTTCTCCTCGCCATTTCAGCAGAATTGATACTTGCAATCACATCATTCATCAGATTATCTCTGGTTAAAATCTGCTGCAGATTATCTTCATTAAGTGGGATTTCTTTATCACTGAACAGCTCAAAACCATAATCGTTCATCGCCATAGAAAAGGAGATAGGAGCTAGTTTTGATATACGATAAGCAATCAAAGCAGCCATTACTTCATGCACGAGGCGGCCTTCAAAAGGATACATAAACAAATGATATCCTTCGCGGTTTTTAATCATTTCGACAAGAAATTCATCTTCTTTGGGAATATGGGAATTTTTTTCCTGATTGATCAAAAGAGGGTGCAGAAATTTAAGTTCTTTTTCCGAAGCTTTCGGATTTAAAGCATGTGAAAGTTTTTCCCTTAAAAAATGTCCCAGATTGGAGCTCAAAGGAAGCCTTCCACCAAGATAACTCGGAACTAAAGCTCTACCTTTGGCCGCTCTCACGTATACCGTCATATCTTTGATGATCACCACTTCCAGTGTACGTCCGGCCAGAATAAATTTTTCTTCTTTTTTCAGTTTTGAAATAAAATATTCTTCAATCATTCCGATATAACCTCCGGAAATAAATTTCACTTTCAGCATCGCATCACTCACAATCACCCCCATATTCATCCGGTGAAGCATGGCTATTTTTCTTGAAGTTACTTTATAAAGGCCGTCTTCCATAATAACAATCTTGTGGAATTCTTCATAGCTTTTTAAAACACTGCCGCCAATGGTAAGAAATTCCAGAACAGCTTTCCATTCTTCATCCACTATTTCCTGAAAGGCATATACTTTTTTAATTCTTTCGTACAGTTCATCAGGATAAAAACCATCTCCAACCGCCAATGTCATAAGAAACTGAACCAGCACATCAAAACACAAGACCTGTGGTTCTCTGGGCTCAACAACTTTCTGTTTTACTGCTTCTTTTAAAGCTGAAACTTCAATCAGTTCAAGAGAATGGGTTGGAACACAATAGATTCTGGAGGTTTCAAAAGGGGAGTGACCGCTGCGTCCGGCTCTTTGAAGAAAACGCGCAACGCCTTTGGCAGATCCTACCTGAATAACGGTATCTACAGGTTTAAAATCAATACCAAGATCCAGCGATGATGTGGAAACAACTGCTTTTAATTTACCGGAACTTAGATTTTCTTCAATCCAGATTCTCAAATGGGCATCAATGGAGCTGTGATGAATCGCGATCTGGCCTGCAAAATCAGGATGAGCATCCAGTAAAAGCTGATACCACATTTCACTCTGGCTTCTGGTATTCGTAAATACTATGGTAGATTTTGACTCCAGAATAATCGGAACAACTTTATCTGCAAGTTTATTTCCAAGATGTCCTGCCCAAGGTAATATTTCGATTTCGTCCGGAAAAACCGGGAGAATATCTATTTTTTTGTGTTCTTTGGCTGTGATTTTTGTCTTTTTAATAGGATACGGAATAAGCACTTCCATGGCTTCATCAAGATTGCCGATGGTAGCTGTAATTCCCCAGATTTTAATCTTTGGAACATACTTTCTAAGCTGTGAAATAGCCAGTTCTACCATGATGCCACGTTTTGAACCCAGTAATTCATGCCATTCATCAACAGTGACACATTTCATATCCCTGAAAAAGGTTTCATGATTCTTCTGAGCGAGAAGCAAATGGAGGCTTTCTGGAGTTACAACCAGAATTTCGGGCATTTTCTTTACCTGCTGCTGTCTTACTTTCGGATCAGTATCTCCATTTCTTACTCCTACGACCCAATCGAGACCTATCTCATCAATCGCTTCCTGCATGGCTTTTGCGATATCTTTGGACAGAGACCGGAGAGGTGTGATCCAGATCATTTTCAGACCTTTTTTGTATTGTTCAGGATGATTCAGGAAATCTGAAACTAGGGCCAAAAATACCGAAAAAGTTTTTCCAAAACCTGTCGGGGCAACTACCATTCCGCTGTAACCTGTTCCAAATTTTTTCCAGGTTTCCGACTGAAATTTAAAAGGAGCAATGCCTTTATCGGTCATCCATTGCTGAATGATCTTCAATCCGTTGGTATGTTCAAAAGCTGCCAATTTTATTGTATTAATTTTTTGATTTCTTCAAGAGAGTCAATTTCATCTACTGTTTTGTCTTTCCGCCACCTTACAATTCTTGGAAACCGGAGGGCTACACCGCTTTTATGACGATTGCTGAAACCTATGCCTTCAAAAGCAATTTCGAAGACCAGTTCTGCTTTTACGGTTCTTACAGGGCCGAATTTCTCAATAGCATTTTTGGTCACAAATCTGCTCACTTCCATGATTTCTTTATCTGTCAACCCAGAATAGGCTTTGGCGATGGTCACCAGATTATCTCCGTTTTTCACGGCAAAAGTATAATCAGTGTAGTAGGCACTTCGTCTGCCGCTTCCTTTTTGAGCATAAATAAGCACTGCATCAATGGTAAACGGATTGATTTTCCATTTCCACCAGTCTCCTTTTTTCCGGCCGGAATGGTAGGGTGAGTTTTTTTGTTTTAACATTAATCCTTCGCTGTTTACGGCTCTTGAATTTTCACGAATAGCATCTAATTCTCCCCATTTTTCAAAATCCAGACTTTTGGAAATACTGATGCGTTCCGGATTTTCATTCAGTAATAATTCTTCAAGCAACGCTCTTCTTGCGGAAATTGGTTTTTCTCTCAGATCATTATCTTCAAGTTCCAATAAATCATAGACAAAGACTTCTATTGGAATTTCCGAAAGCATTTTTTTAGTTAAAGTTTTCCTGTTTAATCTTTTTTGTAATTCATTAAAATTTAAAACTTTACCATCTTTTACTGCAAGTATTTCTCCATCCAGTACAAAGTTGCCTTTCATGGCTTTTACTGCTTCTGCAATTTCCGGAAATTGTTCTGTCACGAGCTCTTCACCTCTTGACCATATGAAGACTTCATCGTTTCTACGAATGATTTGTCCGCGTATTCCATCCCATTTATATTCTACCAGCCATTCATCAGGATTTCCCAATTCTTCAGTTTCTTTTTCCAAAGGATAGGCAAGACAGAAGGGATAGGGTTTTGAGTTGTCAGGATTCACATTTTCTGCATCAATAAGTTCTTTGAAAGAAACTTCATCCGGCAGCCATTTTCCCATTAAACTGTGCATCAAAGCGCTCGATTCCTGCCCTGAAAATTTGGTTAATGCATTAATTAATGTTTTATCTGATACGCCAATCCGGAAGCTTCCACCAATTAATTTATTAAAAATCAGACGTTCGGTATAATCCAAACCATTCCATGATTGCAGTATGAATTCTTTTTTTTCTAAGTCTGTTTTGCCTTTTAAACTGACAATATCATTCATCCATTCTGATAATGAACGTTCTATTTTTTTCTGCGGAGGCGGAAGAATCAATGATAATGTTTCCCCAAGATCACCCACGGAAGAATAGGATTCCTGAAACAGCCAGTAAGGAAGTTTTGTGATTTCCAAAGCCCATTCTTTCATGTAATTGGTATTTACATTTCTCTTGGGCCTTTTTCCGGTAAATAAGGCAATAAACCATACTTTATCTTCATCAGGAGCTCGTTCCAGATAATCAATGATGGCATCAATTTTAGCATTGGTTTTATTGGTGGTTTCCAAGGCGTTGATAAGCTCTGCAAAATGTCTCATGATTCCGGATTTTCAGGGGTTTCTTTTTCAGATTCTTCTTCATCTTCACCAAATAGGGTTTCCACAATGTCTGCCCGGACTCCAATTTCATTCAGATATTTTGAAAAAACTTCCGTCTGTCCGTGTGTAACATGTACAATCTCAGCTTCGGTTGCTTTTACGGTCTGGAGCAATCCCTTCCAGTCTGCATGATCACTCATTGCAAAGCCTGCATCAGCACTCCGCCATCTTCTGGCACCACGAACCTGCATCCAGCCGGAGCATATCGCGGTAGCTGCATCAGGAATTTTTCTGATGATATTACTGTCGAGTAAAGCAGGAGGAACAATTACAATTTCATGCTCAACTTCTTTCGGACGTTCTCTGAAATCTGCAATGGTATATTCAGGAAGATTAATTCCTACTGTTTCAAAGGCTTCATTCAGTTTTCCGATGGAATAATGGACGTATATTTTTCCCAATTCTTCCACTGCCTTCATAATACGTTGGGCCTTTCCTAAAGAATACCCGATGAATACAGAGGTTTTATTGTTTTCCTTATTCTTCAGTACCCAATTCTGAAGTTTCTTATTTAAATCCGGAACTTCAAGCCAGTTGTAAATGGGCAGACCAAAAGTACTTTCTGTAACAAATTCATTGCATTTTACCAGCTCGAAAGGAGTGCTCAGGCCGTCATCCTGAACTTTATAATCCCCCGAGATGACGGTTACATATCCTTTATATTCAAGTCTGATCTGTGCAGAACCAATAATGTGTCCGGCAGGGTGAAGTGAAAGTTTTACTCCATTGATGGTAATCACTTCTCCATATTCTACGCTCTGGCATTCGATATCCGTTCCGATTCTCTGATGAAGAATAGGTTTGGTAAAATGGTGACAAAGGTATTTTTTCATTCCCCAACGGGCATGATCGGCATGGCCATGAGTAATAACCGCCATATCCACAGGCCTCCATGGATCTATATAGAATTTCCCTTGTGGACAGTAAATGCCTTTTTTGGTAAATGTGATTAATTTCAATGGTGTGACTGGTTTAGAGAATAAGCTTCAAAAACTTAACCAATTTACAATAAATTGATTATTTTTTAATTATTGACATTTGAAATACAATAATCAAATTTCTTTTGCATGAATGATTTTGGGGAAACTTTTTCTCAATGCAACACCTGAACTTTTCAGCAATATAAAATTGAACGCTGCAGCAATATTAAACTTCCTTAAATCTCTGAAATTTGTATCATCATTAAAAAAGAATACAATGAGTAAAACAATTTTAATTACAGGTGCAGCAAGTGGATTCGGAAAGATTGCTGCTTTTGATCTTGCTAAAAAAGGACATAAAGTAATTGCTACTACACAGGTCTATCCTCAAATGAGTGATTTGATCCGTGAAGCTAATGAACAGGGAATTAATCTTACAGTGGATAAACTGGATGTAACCAGCCAAAGAGATGTAGACTATATCTTAAAGAAATATGATGATATAGATATTCTCATCAGCAATGCCGGAATTATGGAAGGCGGCCCGATTGCAGAGCAACCCGTAGATATTATCCGCTCTATGTTTGAAGTGAATGTATTTGGTGCATTGAATCTTGCACAGGGATTTATCAAAAAGTTTGTTGAAAAGAAAAGCGGTAAGATTGTTTTCACCTCTTCAATGGGAGGTTTATGGACGGTTCCTTATGTAGCAGCTTATTGTGCATCAAAACATGCGTTGGAATCTATTGCTGAAGGATTGAGAACAGAACTGGCTCCATTTAATATCAAGATTGCAACTTGTAATCCGGGTGTATTTGGAACGGGTTTCAATGACAGGGGTGTGGATTCTATTTTCCATTGGTATGACCCGAAAATCAATTTCACTCCGGAATCTGCTTTTGACGGTGCTGCCGAATCTTTAGCTCATCAACTGGATCCTCTGTCCATGGCGGAGGTGATTGTGAATGTAGCTTTAGATGATGAAAGTCATTTCAGAAATGTACATCCAAAAGAAACCGAAGAGTTTGTAAAACAGCTGCAGGCAGATGCATGGACCGCAAAAAGTTAATACTATGGAATTGAATTATAACACAGCAGAAAAAGCTTTACAAGCAGCCAAAGAAAAGGCGTTATCTATGAATATTCCCGTAAGTATTTCTGTGGTGGATACTGGGGGACATCTTATTGCATTGGCCAGACTGAACAGTGTCTATGGAGTGATCGATTTTGCCATTAAAAAAGCAAAAACAGCTGTGATGTTCGGGGTAGACAGTGATGTAATGGGAAGTATTATCTCAGAAACCGGAATCCATGGATATGGAATGCTGAATTCAAATGAGGGACTTTTAACCATTGCAGGTGGTGTTGTCCTTAAAAATGAAGAGGGAAAGATTATTGGTGGAATAGGTTCTTCAGGCGGGACTCCTGAGCAGGATAAAGAAATTGCAGAGGCAGGAGCTCATGCTATTGCTTAAATTTCAGATATTTGTACAATGGAAAATACTTCTGAGATCATATTCGACAAACTGGTTTATTCATGTGCTTTTGAGTCTTACAGAGGGCATGAAGAATTTATTCCAGACCATTTTCTGGGATTTCAGATCTCCGGAGAGACCCATGCTTTTCATGAGCAAGGTAAGACTGTGATCAAAGAAAATACAGTAGTTCTGGTCAGGAAAAATCAACTGATCAGAACTATTAAATATCCTTCTGCTCATGAAAAGTATCAGTTTATCTCAATCACACTTGATGATGAAACACTGAGACAGTATGCCACTGAAAACAAGATAACCGTAGACAGCAATTTTCCAGGGAATCAGCGGTTATTTTTTGAGCCCGGTGATTTTTTTAAGAGTTATTTTGCATCTCTCATCCCTTACATTAATAAAACGCAGGAAATACCTCCTAAGCTGGCCGTTTTAAAGGTAAAAGAGGCTATAGAATTACTGTTATTGAGTAATCATGATCTTAAAAATCTGCTTTTTGATTTTTCTGAACCTCATAAAGTTGATCTTAAAGAATTTATGAACAAAAACTTTATGTTCAATGTTTCTGTAGATGCTTTTGCAAGGCTTACAGGACGCAGTCTTTCGGGGTTTAAAAGAGATTTCAGCAAGACCTTTGAAATGACTCCCAAACAATGGCTGAAAGAAAGAAGATTGAAAGAAGCGTATTATTTAATTAAAAACAGGGATAAAAAACCTTCAGATATTTATCTTGATCTGGGTTTTGAGAATTTATCCCACTTTTATTCTTCTTTTAAAAAGAAATTTGGGGTGACAACTACAGAGGTATAACTTTTAACCATAAAAAACACAAATTATACCATAATTTAACTGTTGGAAAACGCAAAGACGCAAGAAAGGCTGTAGAATGTGCTGATTTTAAGTCGCAAGGATTTTATCTCCGATAAAGTTATTTAATCCTGAATATTTCAAAGCATTATTTTATTGCCCGTTGATTGATCACAAAATCTACGAGAATCTGTCAATCATCTATGATTTTCCTGCGTCTTTGCGTTTTCCTACATGTTATATTAAGGGATTATATTTTCTGATCTCAATCTTTCAAAAACATCTGTAAAAGAATCTTCTGTGCTTATATAAGCTGTGAATCCAAGTTTTCTGCTTTTAGACATATCACACATCACTTCCAGAGGTCTTCCAAGATCCAGATCGGTATGCCATGCTGATGACAGACGGTCAAGATTGCTTTCTTTCAGATTATGTTTTTCTGAAATGGCTGTCCAAATTTCCTGATCATTTTCCAGTTCTTTTTCAAGAGGTTTTATCGTACCGCTGAAGCCTTCAGTTTCTACGCCGAACCAGTCTGCGAGCCTTTTCCATAGCCATTTCCATCTGAAAACATCTCCATTAGCAATATTGAATGCCTGATTCTTTGCTGATTCCGTAGTGGATGCCCAGATCAATTGCTTAGCCAATATTCTGGCATCCGTTACATCAGAAACACCGTTCCACTGGGCTTCTGATCCAGGCCAGATAAATTTTCTTCCCGTTTCCTTACAGATGCTTGCATATATGGCCAATGTGGTTCCCATATTCATAAGATTCCCTACTGCATATCCTACAACGGTGTGAGGTCTGTGAAAACTCCATGTAAAACCATCTCTTTCTGAAGCTTTGTACACTTCATCTTCCTGTGCATAATAAAAGTTGGGAAGGGGAAGTCTTGGGTGTTCTTCCCTGACAGGTGTTTCCGGTAAAACTCCTTCTTTAACATAAGCCTCAAAGGGTCCCAGATAATGTTTCAATCCTGTAACCAAAGCTACATGCTGAACTGATTTTTTAGGGGATAAAACATTTAACAGATTTCTCACCAGCATACTGTTGACACGGATGTTTTCCTCTTCTGTGTCATTGCGCATCCATGTGGTAAAGTAAATATGAGTAGGAGAGATCCCTTCCAGTGATTCAGCAAGGTTCTGCTCAATCATCAAATCTGCTTTAATCGGACGAAGACCGGGGATATTTGTATTTGGGTTTCTGGATAACCCGTATGTTGTCCAGCCCTGTGCAACCAATTCTTCTGCAAGGTTACTTCCTGTAATTCCGGTAGCGCCTACTACCAATGCAACATTTTCCATAAGTATTGTAAAATTTCTTGCACAAAATTATGGTTGGATAGAGGTTTTTACGCTTGATTTGGATCAAGTGTTATTCAAGGAATTCTTTTTACGGATTCTGCTTACAGTTTCAGGAGTAAGACCAAGATAAGAGGCAATAAGATTGTGAGGCACTCTTTTGATCATTTCAGGGTTCTTTTGTGCCAATTGAATGTATTTTTCTTCAGCGGTATAGCTATTGGATACAATGAGTCTGTAATCTTTTGTAACGAGGCTGTTTTGGTATAAAATTCTAAAATAACGGTCCATCAAAGGGATTTCCAACATCATTTTTTCATAGTTTTCCAACGTGATCATCAGGACTTCAGTTTCTTCAACAGCATCAATATTCAGTACCGATTTTTCCTGATTGATAAAACTGTTGAAGTCTGAAATCCACCATCCTTCAAAAGCAAACATATTGATGTGTTCATTTCCTTTTTCATCCAGAAAATAAGATTTCAGCAGACCTTTGCTTACAAAAGACAGTGATTTGCAGATATCTCCTTCCTGAAGCAGATACTGTTTTCTACGAAGTTTTTTAAGGGTAAAGAAAGACTGAATCTGATTCTTCTGTTCGTCCGTAATATTAACCTTATTTTCGATATGGGAAAGCAGGACCTCAAACATTAAATAAATATTTTATCAAAAATACTATTTTCAACCACAATTGAAGCTCTACTTTTCAAAATCATAGAGATTAATTCCTATTTCTTCATTCTTCATTTTCACGACTCTGGTATTCAACGGATAAAAAATAAATTCCGCTGCTCCCTGAATTTTCGCCTCCAAAAGATGTCCTGCCAGCGCTGTATAATCCTCTCTTCCCAACGTGATATGAAGGTGTAGAGTTAGTTTTTCTTCTATTTCAGAAACGTTTCCGGAAATATTGGTGACTTCCATCTGTTCTTTGAAAGTCTTGTCCACATATTTTTTGGTTGCCGGATTAAAGAATCGGAGAGTGGCTTCACTCACAGCTCCTATTCCTGTAACTTCTCCTGCCTGAATATTTTGATTCTGAATAAAGTCTGTTAAAGCTTCTACAATATTGGAATGATTGTTAAGGCTTACTATATAAATCTGATCTATCTTTCTTGCAGACCAATGATTTCCTTTGTAATTCATGATCTCCTTATTTATTCTATTGTTTTTAAATAATTGATGATCCCAATGACGTCATCCTGACCAAAGTCTTTGTCATGGGCATTTTGATAGGTTTGAATCAAAGCTTCGGATAAAGGATAGTCTGCGCCCGCATTTTTGGCTAGAAGGATATCTTTAAGCATCAGATCAAGAGCAAATGCCGGAGCGTACTGGTTGGCAATCAACATAGGTGTTTTTACTTTAGTAGCACCGCTTCCACTGGCACTTTCATTAATTATTTCCAACATATCTGATCGTTCAATTCCTAATTTTCCTGCCAGCAAAACAGTTTCTGCCAATCCCTGATAGATAGCGGATAGAAAATAATTGATAGAGAGTTTTCCTGCAATTCCTTTTCCGTTTTCACCCAGATGTTTTACAGATTTTCCCATTTTCAAAAAGTAAGGCATAGCGCGTTGGATATCTTCATCCTCACCTCCAGCCATAATGATCAGTGTTCCTTCCTTTGCTGGCTGGGTACTTCCCGCTACGGGAGCATCAATAAAGGAAGCTTCTTTTATTTTCAGGGCAGCTGCGGTTTCTTTTGAGGCTTCAGAAGAAATGGTACTCATATCTATAAAGAGTTTTCCTTGAATGTTTAAAGGGAGAATTTCTGCATACACCGCTTTTACAGCACTGTCGTTGGTCAACATTGTGAATATAATATCGCTGTTTTGTACCAGGTCTTTAATTTGGGTATAGACTGAAGACTTCTCTTCAAAATCTTTGGCTTTTTCAGAAGATCTGTTGTAAACCGAAAGTGGAAATCCTGCTGTCTCAATATTCTTTGCCATGGGGTGGCCCATATTTCCTAATCCGATGAATCCTATTTTTTCCATTGTCTATCTTTTATTATTAATTAAGTTTTTATGTTATCCATCCCCTGAATGAAAGGAGTTATTTGAATGTATATCTATGAGATTGTGGAATACGTCTATTTTGCAGCAAAATATCTACCAAATAGCTGCTATGCAAAATTAAGTTTTAATTATATTTCTATCCATAAGTTTTTAAAACCAGAGAAACTTTCAGAAATTTGCAGCAAATAAGAATCAATGAAGATTGTAGATATAGACAACTGGAACAGAAAAGAACATTTTGAATTTTTTTCTAATATGGCAAGCCCTTATTTTGGATTTACAACGGAAGTAGACTGTACAAAAGCGTACGACACAGCAAAAGAGAAAGGATATTCATTTTTTGCTTATTATTTTCACAAATCTATGGTGGCGGTCAATACAGTAGACGAATTAAAACTCAGAATCATTGATGGGCAGGTGATACAGTTTGACACTGTTCATGCCGGCAGTACAATTGGAAGACCGGATGGAACTTTTGGTTTTTCATTTACTCCTTTTTCAGACGATTTTGAAACATTCAATGCTTCTTTGCAGGAGGAGATAAAAGGGGTTCATGAGACTTCAGGTTTGAGATTAAGTAATGAAAGACTAGGGAAAGATCATGTAAGACATACTACCATTCCGTGGAATTCGTTCAGTGCTATACTGCATCCTACAGATTTTAATACCACAGAATCAGTTCCTAAAATTGCCTTTGGAAGATTCAATATCAAAGAGGGGAGAAAATATCTTCCGGTTTCTATTGAGGCACATCATGGATTGGCAGATGGAATTCACATCGCTAAATATCTGGAAGAGTTTCAGAGACAGCTTAATCAGGAGTAGAAGCATAAAGACAGTATTTTAAAACTATCATATAAAAAAGCCGGGTTTCGATCCCGGTTTTTTATTTATCATTCTGCTTGTTTTCGGTATGAATACGCTGAAAACATTGATTCAGATCATAAAAAGTAAACATAGGAACCTATTACATTTACAATTAGAAAATGGCAAAGCAGATAATGAAGAAACGGGTTTATAAAAGCAGTTATGATATTTTAGCTCAAAATGTAACGTGGTATCTATGTGGTACACGGTTTTAACAAAATTTTAATCATTTTTTCTTTCTTTGCCACTATAAAAATAAACCGAAATTCATAGGTAATGTTTTTTACTTAATCATTGTTGAATACAACTAAATGTTGTTTATCATCAGATTACATTAAAAAAACAATTAATTTTTGAATATGTAGAAATCATTTTGTTTACGGTATTATACTATCAGGAAACAGATTGATCAGATAAAAAAACTTTATACTGATGCTCAAAAGTTATTGCATCTGAAATAAGTAGAGATGAAAAAGTATTATGAAAAATAGAAAACCTGAAACTAACTTAGAGGATTTAAAACAAAAGATTCTTGTACAAGACGAGATAATGGCATTGGCCAAATCTAATTCCCCTCGTCTCCTGAATAAATTCAGACTGGTTTATCCTGATTTTTTTAAAAAGTTATCCGATATACAGCCTTCCCTTAAAAATTCTGAATTGATCTTTTGTATTTATCTTAAGCTTAATATGACAACTAAAGAGATTGCAACCTGCATTTTTGTAACCCCAAAAGCAATACAAAACAGGAAAAACAGGATCAGAAAAAAACTGAATATTCCTTCTGAATTTGATATTTATAAATGGTTTAATGAATTTTAAACCATTTTTTTCTGTTTTAAATATTTATTATGGCTTTATCCAGATCATGATACAAAAGAATTTTCCAATTGTTTTCTCTTGCTTCTTTTTCCCATTTAAGCCTCAACTGCATTGCTTTTCTGCCATCAAAATCACTTTTATAGGCTAAATGATACTTTAAATAAGAAGCCTGTGGCAGATCATCAGCACCGTAGAAAACCGTTTCTCCATTTTCTCTGATCCAGAAAACCTGCATGAAAGGAGTGTGTCCGCCTACCACTTCATAGGAAATTTCATCAGTAATCTTCCCCTGATCTTCATTCATCCACGTAATATTCGGGAGCTGAATCAACTTTTCCAGCATATCAAAATCAAAAGAAGGATTGCCTTTCTTTTCCATTGCAAAATCAAGTTCGCGTTTCTGTATATAGATCTGAGCTTTCGGAAAAGCAGCCTCAAAGCCATTTTCTGTAAGTTTTACAGCTCCTTCAATATGATCTTTGTGAAGATGGGACAATAATAGCTTTGTTATTTGCTCAGGACGGATATTTTCTCTCTCCAGAAATTCTGAAATAACAGTTTTTCCAGACTCATTTTTCCACCCAATTCCAGCATCCAAAAGGATATAATCATTTTCAGTGATGATAAGAAACGGCTGAACAGACATTTTAATTCCTCCGATCTTATCAAAATTTTCTTCTGTTAAAAGAGTAAAGTCTTTGGTTTTGCTTGCCGAAAAATTGCCTTCTTTAAGTGGAATAATTTTCATGCTGCAAATTTCCTTAATATTTCTAATATTCAAAAAGTTTTTCGTCGATATATATTATCAATAAAAACAATCATACAGGCAGAATACTGAAATCATTCTACTTACCGCAAAATCCTGTGTTATTCATGAAAACGTAAAGAAAAGAATTGGATCAATTCTTTTTTTAATGATTATCTTTGATCTTTTAAAAATCCGGCGGTATCTTCCGTCAAACAGCTTTCAATTCAAATAAAAACTTTATACGTAATGCAGGAAAGTTCTTCCCTTGGTATTTCCCGGACTGTTATCTGGCTTATGGCCATTATTTCAGGGCTGGTAGTCGCCAACAATTATTATAATCAGCCTTTACTGGCACTTATTTCAGAAGAACTGCAGGTTTCTGAGAGTGCAGCGAGTAAAATTTCTGTACTTACCCAGATCGGTTATGCATTGGGACTCTTGTTGATTGTTCCATTGGGTGATAAGTTTTTTCGCAAGAAATTGATTTTAATAGACCTGTTTCTCGTTTTTGGATCCCTTTTATGGATGACTTTTGCCACCGAGCTGTGGATGTTGTATGCTGCCAGTTTACTGATCGGAGCTACATCAGTTATTCCGCAATTGTTTGTTCCCATTGCCGCAGAACTTTCATCAGATAAAGAAAAATCCTCCAATATCGGACTGGTAATGTCAGGATTATTGCTGGGAATCCTTCTATCCCGTTTTATAGGAGGAATTGTAGGAGAAGTATGGGGTTGGAGAGCCATGTTTGGTATTGCTGCAGGACTGATGATTCTGGTTTGGCTGGCTGTCTATAAAATGCTTCCAGAAATGTCTCCTAATTTTAAAGGTACGTACAAAGAACTGATGCGTTCTGTTGCTCACCTTGCTAAAACACAGCCTGTTCTTCAGCTGGCTTCTTTCCGTGGAGCTATGGCATTTGGGTCTATGTGTGCATTGTTTACCACATTGGTTTTTCACATGGAGAAACCACCTTTTAACGCCGGATCATCTGTAGTGGGAAGTTTTGGATTAGCAGGTGCTGTAGGAGCTTTAGCCGCAGCCAAAGTAGGAAAATTGCAAAAGTATCTGGATATTAACCGGATTATATTGTATTCTTTATTAATCGTTATAGGAAGCTGGGGTTTTACGTATTTTGCAGGAGAAACGTATTGGGGACTGATTGTAGGAGTAGTTCTTGTTGACCTGGGTGTACAGTCAAGCCATATTATGAATCAGACCAATTATTTCCTTATTAAATCAAACGCTGTGAACAGGCTGAATACCGTTTATATGGTGTCTTATTTCATAGGGGGATCACTGGGAACATGGCTGGCTTCTATTGCATGGCAAAAGGCCCAATGGAGTGGTGTATGTTTTGTAGGAACGGTATTTGGGGTATTAGCCTTGATAGCGCATATTCTGTTTTGTAAAAGAGTCAATAAAGCATAAGATGTTAGAAATGATTAGGATCAGAATTTGTTTTGCATTTCTGATTCTTATTAAGATTCGGGGATTTTATCTATGATAAAATCCCCGAATTTTTTTATTTTTATTCTCCAGCACCTTCCTGTGCCTGCATCAATTCCCTGTGTTTTCCTCCCCATTCATCAAGCTGTTTCCATATAGGGATAAGCTCACGGGCAATATCTGTAAGTTCGTAATCTACTCTTGGCGGAACTTCTGCATATACCGTCCTCTTTACTAAGCTTTCTTTTTCCAGTTCTCTCAGTTGAAGGGTAAGCATTCTTTCTGTTATTCCTGAAATAGAATTTCTAAGCTCACTAAAACGTAATTTCCCGTCCTTTAATTTGTTCAAAATAATTAGTTTCCATCGTCCACCGATTTTGCATACTGCATAACTCAGATCGCATTCCTGTATATACTGTCGGTTGATATTATTCGTTGAATTTTCTTTTAGCTTTCCCATTACTTACAAATTTGTTAGTACCATACATTTAGCTGTATACAGTGCAAATGTAAGGTTTGAGATTTAATTTTGCACACAGAAAACAGAAATTATAAGGCAGTAAGGAACAATAGCGCTCACGTTCCCTGTAAAAACAATAGTAATTTAAATAAAAAATGAAAATGCAGTTAACCTCTAATATAACACAGATTTTAAATCACTTAGAAAAAATACAACCCTTCAATCCACAAGATTCTTTAGACGGAGCCCGTAAATATCTTGAAACAATGTCTCTTCAGCTCAGTGGTAAGAAAGAACCCGTTACAATGATTGAAGAATTGGAGATTCAACAGGAAAACCATCAGATACCCATTCGGATTTATCGTCCTAACGGAAAGGATGTTCAGAATTCATCGGCTATTATTTATATTCATGGGGGCTGGTTTATAGCTGGAGGATATGAAACCCACGATGCTGTAGTCCGTAAACTGGCTAATAAAACCGGGTCTGTGGTTATTTTTATAGATTACCGTCTTGCTCCGGAACATCCTTTTCCGGCAGGTTTAAACGATTCTCTTGACGGTATAAAATGGGTAATAGAAAATGCAGAATCTTTAGGAATTGATCCTGATAAAATAGGAATTATAGGAGATAGCGCTGGCGGAGCATTGGCTGCTGCTGTTTCTACCCAAATGGGAAAACATCTGAAATTTCAGGTATTAATTTATCCTGCAGCCGATAATCAGCTCAATTCAAAATCATGGGAAACTTATGAAAACGGGCCGGTTCTTAATAAACAAGGTGGTATAGAAGCATGGGAAGGTTATCTTCCGGAAGAAGAAAAAGATAATCCTCTTGCCATTCCTGTTTTGATCAAAGATTTTAAAGAAACACCGCCTACATTAATCATTCTGGCAGAGCATGATCCTTTGCTTGATGATGGGAAACAGCTTTCTGAAAATATGAAAAATGCAGGCATTACGCTTACAACGAGTCTTTACAAAGATATGGTTCACGGATTTATGCACATGGGAGAACTGTTGGAAGAAGTACAGTCAGCGGTGAATGAAATGGCTGCTTTTGCCTATCAAAACTTAGACTCTGACAGAAAAAAGGCATCATGAAAAAATACGCTTACATTGGATGTCTGGGATTTATAGCGGTTATTACAACAGAATTTGGTGTGATCGGAATTCTCCCGCAAGTTGCAGAACATTATAAAATCAGTATAGACAAAGCAGGGTATCTGTTGAGCGCTTTTGCATTAATTATCGCTCTTACAGGACCTTTTATGACTTTACTTACATCAGGTTTTGATCGTAAAAAAATAATGCTCACTGCTATTTTCATGTTTCTGATTACAGGGTTTGTATCTTCCTTTTCACCGCCTTTCTGGCTGCTGATGCTGGTGAGAATTTTGCCTGCATTCCTTCAGCCTGTCTATATTGCGACTGCATTATCTGTTGCGATATCTCAGGCAGATGACCGAAAAAAGAATGAACTTATGGGAATCGTTTTTAACGGAGTTGCCATTGCTATGGTCACAACGGTTCCTTTTGCCACATGGATTGCGGGGCTTTGGTCCTGGGAGTATTCATTTATGATACAGACTTTAGTAAGTCTGATTGCTATAGCAGTCATTTATTTCCTTCTTCCTCCGATGCCTGTAAAAGAGAAGAAATCCTATGGAAATCAGATCAGAATATTGAAGCAACCTCCATTTATTCTGAGTACGCTGACTAACTTTTTTATGATTACTGCATGGTTTTCTACCTACAGCTATTTTGCAGATTATTTAAATAAGGCCAAAGGAATGGATACTTCAATGGTAAGCTATATGCTCCTGCTATTTGGGATTATTGGAGTATTTGCCAATGGAGTTGCCGGAAAAATGCTTAATAGAAATGTGGCAGGCACAACCGCTATTTTTCTTTCCGGAACCATTCTAGTACCCGTTCTTCTTTATTTTTCTGATGGAAATTTATGGGCAACGATGGCAGTTATCGGAATCTGGGGATTTCTGTATTCACCAAGTTTTTTGAATGCATCTACTTACATGATATCTTCAGCTCCGGAATCACTGGAGTTTGCCAATAGTCTTGCCACATCGTTCGGAAATCTGGGTGTGACGGTGGGGACTACAATCGGAGGATGGGTGATTGTTACAAAAGGAGTAGAATATATTCCATGGATAGGTGTTGTTTTCGGGCTACTTGCATTTCTGATGATGATCTTAAAAGGCATATTGGAAAAGCGCAGTCAGGTACTTTCCACCTGTCAGAATTAAACTGTAATAATTTTTGTTACATTAAATAAATACACTATCTTTGTACTATTAATTTGATTTAAAATTAAATACAATGAAAATAGAAATCTGGTCGGACGTAATGTGTCCGTTTTGCTATATCGGAAAAAATAATTTTGAAGAGGCTTTAAGTAAACTGCCTTTCAAAGATGAAGTAGAAGTGGAGTGGAAGAGTTTTCAGCTGGATCCTACTTTAGATCCTCAAAAAACTCAGGATACCATTCAGTATTTCAGAGAAAAGAAAGGAGTTGGCGAAGCTCAGGCTACCCAAATGCTTGGACAGGTAACTCAAATGGGAAAAGGAGCTGGAATTGATTTTGATTTTGGAAAAACTCTGATCACCAATACTTTCAGTGCTCATAAATTGCTTCATTTGGCTAAAAAGCACAATAAGTCCAATGAAATGGAAGAAGCATTATTTATTGCTCATTTTATTGACGGTAAAAATGTTGGAGATACAGAAGTTTTAATGGCTATTGCTGAAAATTTGGGAATTGATAAGGAAGAAGCAAGACAGGCAGTTACAACAGATCAACTGGATAATAAAGTGAATCAGGATATTCAGGAGGCGAGAAACAATGGTATTTCCGGAGTTCCCTTCTTTGTTCTGAATGGTAAGTATGCTGTTTCCGGAGCTCAGCCTGTAGAAGCGTTTGAGAATGCGCTTCAGCAGACTTACAAAGAAACGGTGAGTCCGTTTAAGGATCTTTCCGGTGAGAGCGGAGCTTCCTGCGATGCAGACGGATGCAGTATTTAAGATATCAACCTCCAAAATAAAACTATTTTGGGGGTTTTAATTTAATAGAGTCTTGTATCTTTGTATTACAGCGACACCAGCTGTATAAATCTGATTTCTCAATGATAAAAATTAACAACGAAATTCATTATTCAATTGATGATACCCTTTTTGTTTTTGCATTAGATTCCGAAGCAGGAACAGTTTTCGACGATAAAAATAAATTAATTACCGGCATCGGAAAGGTGAACGCGGCCATTGAACTAACCAAAGAAATTCACGCAAGAAAACCTAAACTGATTGTGAATTTAGGTTCTGCCGGAAGTAAAGGATTCCATAAAGGAGAAGTTGTATGCTGTACAAAATTTATTCAGCGTGATATGGATGTAAGAGGACTTGGATTTAAACTATATGAAACGCCACTGTCCGGAGTGCCGCCTGTACTGGAATATGGTCTTAGAATGGATACCCTGAAAGAAGGAATCTGCGGAAGTGGTGATAGTTTTGAAATGAACCACTCTGAAACCGATTATAATATTGTAGATATGGAAGCCTATCCATTAGCACTGATTGCTCAAAAGGAAAACATCCCGTTTTTATGTCTGAAATATATTTCAGACGATGCAGGAAGTGACGCAGCAGACGACTGGAGCGTACAGGTACATCTGGCATCTGAAGCCTTTAAAAAAATACTGTTTTCATAAATAATATAATCCTGGACAAAGTTTCAGGATTTTGTTTTCTATTTGTATTTTTACTCCTATTATGAAAGTTACTTTTTATGAACCGGTACATTCTGTTTTGAAAGACTATATTCAAGGATATTATTTTATAGAAAAAGATGATGATCAGGAATCTGTCAGATATCTTACATTTCCAGATAATTACTTTATCGTATCAGCATGTCAGGATGTATCTGTTACTCAGGATAAAGGATGGGTAGAAATTACCAGATCCCCATCTGAGAATATAGTGGTTGATTTTGTATTCAGATGTTCTGTTCCTACTGAAATTTTTTATCGGCAATCGGTTAATGAAGTTACAATCTACTTTAAACCGTTAGGCATTTATCATTTTTTTAATGCTGATAAAAGCGAAGATCTGGAACAGGAAATCAATCTTTCAGACCTTACAGATATTATGGATACTGTTTTAAAAGAATCTGACAGGAAAAAACAAATTGAAATTCTGGAAAATTATTGTCTTTCCAGATTCCGGCAGAGGGACTTACATTTGGCTTATACAATATTGAATGATTTTGAAACAGAATTAAGTATCGAAGAAATTGCTGCAAAAAATAAGATCACAAGACAATATGTAAACAAGATATCTCAACGATATCTGGCTAAACCAGCTTCAGAATTCAGAAAAATACAGCGGTTTCGCAAGGTTTTGATTTCAAATAAAAAATCCAGAAATCTTACAGAACTTTCCTACGAAAATCTATTTTATGACCAATCCCATCTCATTAAAGATTTTAAAGAACTCACCAAAATAAGTCCCGGGAAATTCTTTGAAAATGTAGATACTGAGCAAAATAATGTTTGGTTATTTATCTGAGTTTCCATTTTTACAATTCATACAGAGCTCATTAAAATACATTTGTTGAAATATTAAATTCTTATTTCAATGAAAAAATTATGCGTTGGGCTTTTCCTTTTTACTTTCTTATTCTCGAGTGCCCAGAAAAATGATATTTCAGTAGTGCTTGCTGATATTACAGAAAAAGTAAAAAGTCATTATATTGATAAAGAAACTTATAAAAAAGTGGACTCTTTATTTCAAAGTGAACTTAAAAAAGGAACTTTTAAAGACCTCAATAAAAAAGATTTTGCGGATCTTCTTACTCAAAAGTTAAGAACAACCATTAAAGACGAACATTTTTTCGTTAAATATATCGAAAACTACATGCCTGAAAAACAGATGAGTGAGAAAGAAAAAGAGAAATTGAACAATGAACACAATAGTCTTGAAAATTTCGGATTTGAAACAGTTCAAAGACTCCCGGGTAATATTGGTTACATCAATTATAAAGGTTTTGCCTCTCCTGAAGCCAGTGAAAAAACATTGGCCGCTGCTATGAATTTTGTTGCCAATACCCATTCTCTGATTATTGATCTCAGAGAAAACGGAGGTGGAGAAAACGGGATGCTTCTTTTATTTTTAAGCTATTTTTTTGATCAAAAAAAAGATCTTTATACCACATATTTCAGACATAATCAGAAAACGGTTGTAGACAGTACTCAACCCAAAGTTTCCGGACAGAAATATCTTCATAAAAAGATCTATATTCTCACCAGTAAAAAGACTTTTTCGGCCGGAGAAGCTGTAGCCTATTTTTTGCAGCAATATAAACTTGCCGAAATAATTGGTGAAAAGGCAGGAGGTGCAGCCAATCCTGTAGATCATTTTATCATCCAAAATCAATACTTACTACTTGTTCCGGCAGGAAAAATAACAGCTTTAAACACTCAAAAGAACTGGGAACATATAGGAGTGATCCCCGATCAGCAAGTGAAAAGCGAAGATGCTTTAAAGACGGCTCACATCAAAATTTTAAAAAATATAATAACATCAGAAACAAAAACAGAACTAACCTTACCTGAAATAAAAAATCTTATTTATAAATTAGAACAATAAATACCTGTTATGTCATCAATAATCATCAATACATCCGGCGAAAAAGACCTCGAAATACTTCAAAACATTGGTATACAAACTTTCACTGAAACGTTTGCAGAAGATAATTCGGAAGAAGCTATGAAAAAGTATCTGGAAGAAAGCTTTAATACTGAAAAGATTAAATCTGAGCTGAATAATCCTGATTCATTTTTCTTTATTGCCTGGGAAGAAGACAATCCGGTAGGTTATCTGAAAGTTAATTCTGGTAAGGCACAGACAGAACTTCAGGATGATACAAGCCTGGAAATTGAAAGAATCTATGTGAAGAAAAGCCATCATGGGAAAAAAGTAGGACAGCTTCTTTATAATCAGGCCTTAGAAACAGCTCGGCAACTTCACAAGTCATATCTGTGGCTTGGGGTTTGGGAGGAAAATCTGAGAGCTTTAAATTTTTACAGGAAAAATGGATTCGTTGAATTTGATAAGCATATTTTTAGACTTGGAGAAGAAGAACAGACTGATCTGATGATGAAAAAAATACTGGACTAAAACTTTTTTGCCAGAGATAGTAATATTATAGGGTGAAATATTTCAAAAATGAACCATTCAGAATTTGTAAAACATATTAATCAGTATTATCCTTTATCCGGAGAAGCGATTAAAGACTTATTAGGCATCTGTACGGAAGAATATTACCACAAAAATGATCTTCTGCTGGAATCCGGTTCTATGGCGAGATATTATTATTTCATCAAATCCGGGTTAATAGGGTACTATACAGTGGATGAACAGGGAAATAATATTTATAAAATTTTCTTTGAAGAAAACAGTTTTGTAGCTTCCACAGCCGCCATTATTAAAAATGAACCCAGTGATTTCAATATCATTGCACTGGAAGACTGCTCCGTAATACAGTATCCCGTAAAAGCCTACCGTGAATTACTTGAAAAACATCATGATCTGGCTCTTTTTCATATGTACTATCTGGAAAAAAATTGGGTGGTAAAAAAAGAACCACTGGAAGTCTCTCTCAAATACGAAACAGCAAAAAAGAGATATCTGCAATTGCTTGAAAATACATCTCTTTATAATAGACTAAAACAGCATCACATCGCCTCTTATCTTGGAATAACGCCTACACAGCTAAGCAGGATAAAAAAGGAAATCAACTGATATTTCTAAATCTAAGTGGAAAATAAATTAACAAAAGCTTCAACATATGTTGAGGCTTTTGTTCTTTTTCTGCCGGAATTTTGCTTTGTCAGAAGATCATTGGTACATTATATGTTCTATAATTAAAGAACTTGTGACTATTATTAATTCAACACTTTTCAACATGAAGAAGCTTATCAACATTGTATTTGTACTGACTGCATGTATTCAGTTATCAGCACAAAAAATTATTCATCAGGAAATTTTCAGTCCGAAAATGAATAAAAAGATCAAAACAGTTATCATTACCCCCAATCTTCAACCTAATACAACCTATCCGTCTGTTTATATTCTCCACGGTTTCAGTGGCAATCCGGACAGAATCATTAAGCAGGATATTCCGGATCTGGTAAAAAAAGCACAGGAACTTAAAACAATCTATGTACTTCCGGATGGAAACTACAGTTCGTGGTATGTGGACAGTCCGATTGTAAAAGATTCACAATATCAAACCTTTATTGGGAAAGAATTGGTAGAATTTATTGATAAAAATTATCCTGTGAAAGCAGAGAAAAAATTCCGTGGAATTTTGGGATGGAGTATGGGAGGTTATGGAGCAATCAATATCGGAGTTACCTATAATAAAACGTTTGGTATTGTAGGAAGTTCTTGCGGAGCGCTGGATTTCAATTCGTTCGGAGAAGGCTATCAAAAATATATGGTGAATAAAGTTCTTGGACCACTGGAGTCTATCAATCCCAATTTCCTTACCGACAGTAAAATAAAACTGATGGCAGGAGCAGAACAGCAATATATTTTCGATTGCGGTACTGAAGACACTCAAATGATCAACATGAATAGAAATTTTCATAAAAAACTGACAGAAATGAAGCTCCAGCATCTCTACACAGAATCTTTAGGCGGACATGTTCCTGAATATTGGAGCAGATCATTATCTGAACAACTGTCTTTGTTTGACAGATTCTTTAAACAATAAAAAAGAATAAATTTTTAAGTGATAAATCAGATAAAAAATCCTTTTTGAGCAGTACTCAAAAAGGATTTCAATTGATTGATATTCAAAATGCTAACAGATCAGCATATTAAAAGTGTTGAAAGTTTTTACCCAAATGTTCCTCTATCACAAAGAACGGATCTTCTGTAAGTGTATGTGCTCTCATATCAATAAGGCTCACTTTACTCATCATACGAAGCATGATTCTTCTCTCACATGGCTCTTCAATGCCATCTATATTTCTTACTCCCGCACGAAAAGCTGATCTTCCGTGAGCACATAAGTGATTGTTTACCAGGACAACATCTCCTGCCTGAGGCGTAAATCCTGAGTAAATCAAGTGCCTGGCTTCTTCCCAGAACTCATGCAGCGTACTTTGTGCTTCCTCCGATTGTCTTATGCTGGAATTAAAAAGCTGTTCTGCAGCGTCAAATCGCATAAACGGAAGACTATAATTCCCATACAGTACAGAATCCAATGTCTCTTCTTCATTATCTCCCGTTTCCAGGTTGGCATCTTTCGGAATTTTATAGATACGCTCAAAAAGAGGTCTGTAATTTTCCCCGATAGACTCATGAGAACGGATAGAATAAAGAGTAGAAGGAACCTGTTCTTCATTTCTTACATACATAAAGCTTAAAAAATCGGCCTGATGCTTCAGAAACGCATCTTCGGTATGCACATACAAATCTGTTGAAGACCCTGATCCAGTCTGCGTTTCCTTCATTTTTTCGTCAGGAATGATGGCATGGATTAGTCCGCCTCCTTTACGCTGTGAATAATATTGTACAGGTTTTGAAGGAAGTGCCCCGTGAATAAGTGCGCACGCAAAACCATATAAATTAAATTTTGAATAGTCAGCTGCCTGCCAATTGGGAGGGGTAGAGCCTATATTCTCCTGATCTATATCCATTAATCCTGTGAAGATCAGTGCACCATATTGATTTTTTGAAAAGTCACTCGCAAAATCAGCCGCTATATTTAAAATTCTCTCCGGTAGAAAATAAGACGCCAGCTGATGTACATGCTTTATAAAATCACGGTTTTCATAAGTGTCATACTTTTTCTGAAGATGCAGTGCTGCATCTTTTATCATTCTTCTTTCCTGAGAAGTGACTTCTATGACCGTAGGAAGCAGTTTTACCGCTGTTAAACAGTCTTTATCTAAAATTTCTGTAGAATTCATTAAAAAAAATTTGGTGTTAAGTAATAATTTTTATCTTTGTTTTTAATTATTCTAAATAACAATAGTCGAGTCAAATTTAGTAATAATTCCGTAATCACCAAATAAAATATAATAAAAAATGCGAAAATTAAAAACCTGACTATCAGATATATATAATCGTATATCAAAAAAACCACAACAACTCACAGATTAAAAAAATCACATTACAAAACTTTTATGAACAATAATTTAATATCCCTAGAAGAGTTCGCAAGCACAACTTCACCTCACATTTCGGGGAATTTTGGGAATATTTTTCATCCTGACAATTATGATCATTATCGTAATGCTGTCAACAGTACTTTAGACCTGGTTCAGGAATTCCTTTACAGAAATAACAAGCCTTTCAGTGGTATAGAAGCCAAAACAATGAAAGGAATGGTACAACAGATCGATCTTAATCAAAAACTTTCTAATTATAACGAGCTTCTGGCAGAAGTAGATGAAATCTATGTAAAACATGCCACAGCTTTTCACCTTCCACAATATGTAGCTCACCTTAACTGTCCTGTAGTGATACCAGCATTGGCAGGAGAAATCCTTGTAAGTGCAATCAATTCTTCACAGGATACTTACGATCAGAGTGCAGGAGGAACTTTTATGGAAAGAAAACTGATCGACTGGACTGCTGGTCATATTGGATACAATACGAATGAAAGCGATGGCGTTTTCACTGCAGGGGGCTCACAGAGCAATTTAATGGGATTGGTCATGATGCGTGACTGTTTTTCTCAGAAAAGATATAATCACAATATTAAAATGGATGGTCTGCCGGCAGAGGCAAGCCGTTTCAGAATATTTGTTTCAGATAAATCTCACTTTAGCAATCTGAAAAATGCTTCCATTATGGGGCTGGGTGAGAAAAGCATTGTTAAAGTGCCTACCGATGACCGTTTTCGTATGGATATCTCTCTTTTGAAAAAATACATTAAGAGAGAAGAACAGTTAGGAAATATTCCTATTGGTATCGTGGCTACCGCAGGAACTACAGACTTTGGAAATATTGATCCACTGGATGATATCGCCAATATTGCAGAACACTATAATATCTGGATGCACGTAGATGCGGCGTATGGCTGCGCTTTATTATTAAGTGAAAAATACCGTGATCTGATCAACGGTATTGAAAGAGCAGACTCTGTAACGATAGATTACCACAAATCATTCTTCCAGCCCATCAGCAGCAGTGCTTTTATTGTTAAAAATAAAAAAGAACTGTTGATTCTTAAACACCACGCTGATTATCTGAATCCGAAAGAAATGGACGAAGAAGAAATTCCGGCACAGATCAATAAATCTATTACCCAGAGTACGCGAAGATTTGATGCTTTAAAGCTTTGGTTTACTATAAGAATGATGGGCAAAGAACAGTTGGCAGAATACACAGATACTGTGATTGATCTTACCAAAGATGCAGCTGCAATGATTACTGAAGATGCAGATTTTGAACTTCTTTCAGATTCGGACTTAAGTGTTCTTGTTTTCAGATATGTAAATCCGGAAATCAGTGATCTGAATGCCCTGAATCAGTACATCAAGATGAAATTATTCTACAGCGGAGAAATCCTTGTAGCGAGTACAAAAGTGGATGGAAATTTCTATTTGAAGTTTACATTCCTGAACCCGATCACTACGACTGAAGACATTTATCAAATTCTCACCACAATCAAAAAACATGGAAAAGACTTTAATTCAGAAAAATAAAACGGGAGAAAAAGCCCGGGAAATTACTTTCAGAATTCTGCTGAACGGAATGTTGAGAGAACTAGGAAATGGAAAATTCTATCAGGGCGTTCCGAAATATAATCTTCTGACAGCAAAAGCTCTTCAGAACAGTGATTATTCATTGTTTATGAGATTTGAAATGAAGAAAAGCGGACTGTTTTTATTTGCTCCGGTTTCCTATCGTTCTGAAACTCTTTTCCATGAATACGGACCTGTTTTGTGGGTTGTAGACCATAAAAATCAAGAAGTATTTGAAGTTAATGATCAAAAACTGACTGAGCTGGTTTACAAAGAGTTTTCTGAGACGACCAATGAAAAAGGATTCCAACAATTTGTGGAAAGAATTCAAAGCAGCTTAAGAAATCTTGAACAGACAACAGAAGCTTGTCTTCAGGATGACCAGCTTTTAACGTATTCTTTCCTTGAATCTGAGCAAATGCTTCCGGCAGGACACAATCTGCATCCTTTCACCAAATCAAGAATGGGATTTTCTGAAGAAGAACAGTTTTTATATGGTCCTGAATTCGGGAAAGGATTTCAGCTGGATTACTTTCTGATTCACAAAGACTGCATCACGGAAAAATCTCTTCCGGGAATTTCTGCAAAAGAAATCTTCGAAAAGTGGACTTCTTTACCGGAAAGCTACGATTTTGAAAACACAAATGATTTTTATATAGTTCCATGTCATCCATGGGAAGCACAGTATCTTTTATCAACAGAAGAATATCCTGAAATGCTTGGTTCGGGAAAAATCATTCACATAGGGCCATTGGGAGAAGACTTTTATGCAACATCCTCTATAAGAACGGTATATAATCCGGATTTCTGCTGGATGTTGAAATTTTCTCTGCATGTTTTAATGACAGGTTCTGTCAGAACAAACAGCATGAAAGATCTCAACAGAGGATATGCTTCGGCGATCTGGTGGCAAAATATAAAGGCTTCATTTGAACAAAATTTCCCGAATTTTAAATTATTGCTGGAGCCTTCCACGCTAAGCGTTCATTATGAAGGAAAAAATATGGACAGCCTGAATATACTGCTCCGTGAAAATCCTTTCTCAAATGAAGATAAAGTCATTTTATTGGCAAGACTTTGTCAGGATGAATCTACAGAAGGGTTCAATTTTACGACACATTTCTTTAAAAATGTTGCGAATCAACTAGGCATAGATACAGAAAAAGCAGCCATTATCTGGTTTGAGAAATATGTCAATCTATTGCTTTCGCCTTTAAACAGATTGTACAATCAATTAGGCATGGCGCCGGAAGTGCATCAGCAAAACCTACTTGTTCAGTTGGATAATCAGCTTCTTCCTCAGTCTGTTTATGTAAGAGACGGACAGGGTTATCTGATCAAAGAAAGTTTCAAAGGAAAATATGAATCCCTGATTAAAGATTACCCTGAAGTGGAAGATCTTTTCATCAGAGATGAGCGTCTTCTGGACATTATTTCTCACCATCTTCTGGTAAGTAACCTAAGCGCATTGATTGCTTCAATAGGTAAAACAGGATTGGTTAAAGAAAGAAGACTGATCCATATTCTGTACAGGGAGTTTGAAAATCTTCATGAATCTGAACCATCATCTTTGACAGATTATGCATTGAATCAAAGATATTGGGCTGTAAAATCAAACCTTCAGTCGGCAGTGTCTGACGTAGACGGCGGAGTGAATGCTTCCTCAATTTCTTATGCTAAAGTTCCGAACCTTCTTCACAAGCATTTCTTCTCGGATCAGCTGATTCATCCTCAAGGGAAAGAAGTTTTCTTTAAAAGGTATTTCCAGAAAGAAGATGTAACCATGAGTATGCGTCCTATAGATCTTGAAAATGACCTTGAAATGCTTCATGAATGGTTCAACCGTGAACATGCCATAAAAATCTGGCAGATGAACTGGCCGATAGACGAACTGGAAACCTACTATAGGCTGATGCTTCCAAGTGATGAAGCGCACAGTTATATCATCGCAGGTAACGATGAACCTTCTTGTAATATAGAGATTTATTGGGCTTGTAGAGATATTGTAGGCGATTATTATGAAGTACTGCCTACAGATTATGGAACACACCAGTTCATTGCACCTATTGATCCTAAAAAGAAATTTGTATCCCCATCTACACAATCCATGGTCGACTATGTTTTTGCACAGCCACAGGTAGGAAAAATGGTAGGAGAAGGATCTGTAGACTCTCTTGCATCTATAATGAACAAAGCCCATGTAGGATTCAAAGTAGAAAAAGTAATTGAAATGCCTCATAAAAAAGCCAATCTGAACTTCTGTTACAGAGAATGGTACTGGGAAAAATTCCCACAGAATAAAGAGGTACAAATCACCACAAACATTACAAAAAATGACTAACGAAGCTGTATACAATGTAATAGGCATAGGTATAGGCCCTTTTAATCTGGGACTTGCCGCATTATCCAATCCGATTTCGGAACTGAAAACCCTTTTTCTAGATCAGAGAGATGGTTTCGACTGGCATCCGGGACTGATGATTGATCATGTAACCCTGCAGACCCCATTTTTATGCGACTGCGTTTCCATGGCTGATCCTACGAATCCTTTAAGTCTTTTGAATTATCTGAAAGAAACCGGAAGGCTTTACAAATTCTTTATCCGTGAAAGCTTTTTCATTCCGAGAAAAGAATACAACCGCTACTGCCAATGGGTAATTGAACAGCTTCCGCAATGCCGTTTTTCTACTCAGGTGGTTGATATTACTTATGAAGGTGGTTTATATCATGTAACTACCATTCATACCAAAACCAAAGAAACTACGGTTTTCAGAACGGAAAGACTGATTTTAGGAACAGGAACACAGCCTCATATTCCTTCTTTTATTCCGAAGGATGATTCACGTGTTATTCATACAAGTTCTTATTTATACAGAAAAGAAGAGCTTTTGACTCAAGGTAAAAAAATAGCGATTATCGGTTCTGGGCAGAGTTCAGCAGAGGTATTTTATGACCTTCTTCAAAACAGGAATGAAGGAACACAACTGGGATGGTATTCCCGTCCGGACAGATTTTTCCCTATGGAATATTCCAAACTGACACTGGAACTTACTTCACCTGACTATGTAGAATATTTCTACAACAGAAGCGAATCTGCAAGAAAAACAATTTTAAGCAAACAGCAAGCTCAGTTTAAAGGAATCAATTACGATCTGATCAATGATATCTATGATTTTATTTATGATCTGAATATTGACAACGCTGACCCTAATCTTAAAATTATTCCTAACAGTCAGTTGAATAAAGTAGACAACAGCAACCCGGACTTCATCAATCTTGAATTTACACAACTGGAACAGGAAGTACCTTATGATCAGGAAGCAGATTATCTGATTCTGGGAACAGGATACCGCTATCACGAGCCTGCATTCTTAAAGAATATTCAGTCAAGAATAAAAAGAAATTCCAGTGGATTGTTTGATATCAACAGAAATTATTCAATAGACCACAACGGAGGAGAAATCTATGTGCTTCATGCTGAAGTTCATACCCACAGCTATATTTCTACGGATCTGGGAATGGCTGCGTACCGTAATTCCTACATCATCAATGATATTTTGGGAAGAGAGCATTATAAAATTGAAAAGAAAATTGCTTTCCAGGATTTTGATGTAGAAAAATATGCTGATTTACCAACTGCCAAAATTTAATCATACAATGAACACCAACTTAAAAAATACAGTAAGCCAGGAAAACTGGAATCAGGCCAATAGAAACCTAATGGCCAAAACCATCGCAGAACTGATGCATGAAGAGCTTCTAAAACCTGTAGTAACCTTTGAAAATAAAGACGGATATACTGTTTTTACCCTTGAAACAGGAGTTGAAAATATTACCTACAGCTTCCGTGGTCAGGAAAGAATGATGGATTATTGGCATATTGATAAAGACAGTATTACAAAAACAGAAAACGGTGAAGCACTATCTTTTGTAGATGTAGCTGCTTTTTTCCTTGAAATGCAGTCTGTATTCGATTTAGATCCATATACCATTGCAAGATACACGGAAGAGCTACTGCATACGCTGTATTGTGATGCTTTAATCTTATCAAAAGGGGTGATGTCTTCAAAAGAGCTTGCTGATGCAGATTATCAGACGGTAGAGCACAATATGACAGGACACCCGTGGGTAATTGTGAACAAAAGCCGATTAGGTTTTTCTCCACGTGATCTGAAAACATTTGCTCCTGAAGCCGATGAAAATTTAAAAGTAATCTGGCTGGCTTCTCATAAAAGCAGATCGTCATTCCAGGCTTTGGAACATATTGACCGAGAGCAGTTTTATCGTTCCGAAATAGGGGATTTATTGTACAATGATTTTCAGCAGCAGCTATTGAGTCAAGGAAAAATTGTTGAAGATTATCATTTTATTCCTGTACATCCATGGCAGTGGGAGCACAAGCTTCAGATTCATTTTGCCGGAGATATTGCTTCCGGACTTTTAATCCAATTAGGAGAGGGTAGCGATACTTACAGCCCACAGCAGAGCATCCGTACTTTATTCAATGTAGATCATCCTAAAAAGAGATATCTGAAAACAGCAGTTTCTATTCTGAGTACAGGAAATATCAGAGGATTATCACCTAAACAGATGAAAATTGCTCCAGCCATTACAGATTGGGTAAAAGGATTGATAAAAGACGATGCTTACCTTGAGAACAAAGAAACTATTTTCTTAGGAGAAGAGGCTGCAATTACCTATCTGCATCCACAATATGGAGCTATTGCCAGTGTACCCTATCAATATAATGAATTCCTTGGGGCATTATGGAGAGAAAGTGCTGAAAACTACCTGAAAGAAGATGAGCAAATGGTAACCATGGCCTCTTTACTTTATGTAGATGAGAGTGGAGTTCCGTTGGTACAGGCATTTGCAGAAAAAGCGGATGTGAGCATCAAAGAATGGATTGAAAGCTATCTTGATGCCTATCTTACTCCATTATTACACATTTATTACACGCATTCACTATGTGTAACACCACATGGAGAAAACATTATGGTTGTTCTGAAAAACGGCATTCCACAGAGAATTGTAATTAAAGATTTTGTGGATGATATCGTTTTAACAACTGAAGCAAGAGAAAAACTTCCTGCACACCTTGCAGATGGTTTGATTCAGTCTTCCAATAAAGAAAATATCCCGTTGTTTATTTTGCTTGGAGTTTTTGATGCTTTCTTCAGGTATCTATCAAATGCTCTGCATACCTATTCCAACTTTAATGAAGAAACATTCTGGGAACTGGTTCACAACTGTGTAGAAAATTATAAAGTTGAGAATACCCAC
The DNA here is from genome assembly GCF_024399315.1 of Chryseobacterium sp. MA9. Classification (NCBI taxonomy): domain Bacteria; kingdom Pseudomonadati; phylum Bacteroidota; class Flavobacteriia; order Flavobacteriales; family Weeksellaceae; genus Chryseobacterium; species Chryseobacterium sp. MA9. The sequence goes on from NZ_CP075170.1 coordinate 959,020, forward strand.
CTTCAGGAACGATACGAAAAGTACGACCTGTATGTGCCTGCATTCAAAAGATTCTATATCAACAGTCTGCGTCTGAAAAATAACGGTTACAGTGAAAACAAGGCGTTTGCCATACCGAGAAAAGACGGAGCACTGCCTAATCCGCTGTATCAGATTGCCAATAAAAATTCAGTAGCAGCAGTATGAGGAAATTCCTGCATATACTAAAAGAAGGAGCGGTTTTTACGTATGGAGCCATAGCTGGAAAGAAAGTTGAACTGACTTCCGGAAGTATCAACCGTTCCATCTTTAGTCTTGCCATTCCTATGGTGATGGAACTTGTCATGGAATCTGTTTTTGTGAGCGTTAATCTATTGATTATCGCAAAATTAGGCGACAAGGTTCTTGGTCTTGTGGGAATTACAGATAACTACATCAACTTTGCTTATGCCATTGCAGTAGGTTTGGGGATTGCAGCAGCAACCCTTACCGCCAGAAGAGCTGGTGAAAAAGATAAAGAAGGAATGGGCAGAACAGCTCAATACATCATCTTGTTAGCCTTATTTTTTGCAGTGCTTATTAGTGGGATTTCCTGCTTTTTTGCATCAGAAATTGTTGATTTTCTGGGAATCAATGCCAATACAGTAACTGAGGGAGTTTCTTTCTCACGACTGGTCTTCCTGAGTATCGGGCTTGTGATTCTTCGTTTGTCTGTAAATGGACTTTTCAGAGGGGCTGGTGACGCTGATATTGCTATGAAATCACTTTGGATCTGCCATATTTCCAATATCATTTTTGCAGTGATCCTTGTTTTCGGATTAGGATTTATTCCTGCTTTTGGATTGATGGGATTGGCTTATGCTACAGTTTTGTCGAGGCTTTTAGGGGTTTTATATCAGGCTTTCGTATTGATGTCCGGAAAAACCAGCATCAGCATCAGAGTTCCTCTTCAGCTTGATGTACCCTTATTGCAGAAGATTCTGAAAATAGCCTTTGGCGGATTGGTTCAGTATATCATTCCAACATCCAGCTGGCTGATTATGGTGAAGATCATCTCCACTTTCGGAACTACAGCACTTGCAGGATATATCATTGCCCAGCGTATTGCTTCCGTAGCAACGATGCCAGCCTGGGGAATAGGAAATGCAGCCGGAGTTCTTACTGGCCAAAATCTTGGTGCCGGAGAACCTGAACGTGCAGAAAAAACAGTTTGGAGAGCAGGAACCATCAACATGACTTATCTGGTACTTGTAGCTCTATTCTGGCAGATTGCAGCGGAATACGTGGTGAAATTTTTCACTACAGAACCGGAAGTAGCAAGATATGCTGTGCAATACATTCATGTGGTGTCTATGGCTTATTTGCTATTAGGATTCACCATGGTGATCAGCCGTGCTCTGAATGCGGCCGGAAACATTCTGCAGGTTACACTGCTGTACCTCGTGATGTTTTATGTGATTCAGCTTCCTCTGGCTTATCTCTTAGGAGTAAGATTTCAGTGGGAACTGAGAGGAATATTTACCGCTATTGTTTCTTCGGAAATTGTTTTAGCTGTGCTATTCCTAATGATTTTTAAAAATGGAAAATGGAAAACTATAAAAATTTAAAATGAACACTACAGAAGAATTTTATGAAATTATCGCCTCTGCCATCGCCATAAAAAAAGAATTGGTAGATGAAAAACTAACCTATCAGGAAATCCCGGAATGGGATTCTATGTCTCATCTTCTTATCGTAGAAGCGCTTGAACAGTTCTATCAGATCAAGTTTGATTTTAACGATATTCTGGAGATGGGAACCGTCGGAAAGATTCGCGAAAAAATGAAAAAATACGAAGTATTCGTAGAAAACTAAGCCTATGAAAATTTTAGAAAATGTAATTGCCAACAAGAACTTGGGGTTTACAGATGCTTCCACCGGTACAACAATACCGGTGGGAACACTGTACCGGTCTTTAGGCTTAAACCCGGTAGAAAAAGGGCTGCTCTTTTTGTACAATGACAATCAGCTGTCAAGTATTGAAGTGCTGCTTAATTTTTATGGAACAGCACACACCATTGCGGTACTGGGACAGAAACTGCATGAGGAATTTAAGGAACGTATTGAGGCAGAATACCGTCCTAAATACATCTTTGATCCACAAAGAGAAGCCATTGAAGGATACAGTCTCAAAACATTCTCAGACCATATCAGCATCTTTGCAAAGGATGATTATAAGAGTGAAGTTACCATTCACCCTGATATTAAAATCCTTTTGAGTACTTCAGGCACAACAGGTATACCGAAGCTGGTTAAATTATCTGATGAAAGCCTTTATCAGAATGCTTTGAGCATCCTTCAGTACATGCCGATTCAGGAAACAGATGTGGTTCCTTTAAATGTTCCGATCAACTTTGTATACGGATTCTCTATTTTCACTACCAACTGTATGCGTGCCGGAAGAATCGTATGTACAGATAAGGACATTATGCAGAAAGCATTCTGGGACGAAATGGAGGAGTACGGATACAGCACTTTAGGCGGAGTTCCTTTCCTTTATGAAAACCTGAACAGAATAGGATTTTTCAGAAAAGATTCGCCAAGTCTGAGGTATTTTACCCATACCGGAGGAGTAATTAATGCGGAGTTGAGAAAAACGATTTTCTCTTATTGTCATGAATTTAAAAAAGAATTCTTTGCACAATACGGACAAACGGAAGCAGGAGGAAGAATGGCTTACCTTACTACAGAAGGATTGCTGGAAGAAGAAACATCAATCGGAAATGTGGTAGAAAGAGGGAGCTTCAAAATTGATCCTGAAACGGATGAATTGCTGTTTTCTCATGTTAGTATTTTCGGAGGCTATGCCAATAAGCTGGAAGATCTTGCTACTTATGAGCAGCCTTCCGTACTGCATACCGGAGATACCGCCAGAAAAGGTGAAAACGGAATTTATTACATCACCGGAAGAATAAAACGTATCATGAAGCTTTTCGGAATACGTCTTAATCTGGATGAGGTAGAATTTATTCTTAAAAATGAAATGCAGGGCAATACCTTCGTATGTCTGAATGCCAATGATAAAAAAATCGTTGTGTTGTATGCCAATCCGGATATTGATCCTCAGATCATCACCGAAACCATTAAAAATAAACTACGCATCAACCCGCAATATGTTCGCACCGAATTTATAGAATCATTCCCATTATCACAAAACGGTAAAATAAACTATCCCCTGTTACAAAAATTACAGCATGAAAACATCTAAAACCCTTATATTACTTCTTGGTCTTGCTTTATCTTCAAACTCGCTTTCTGCACAACAGGGCGACAGAATTCATGGCAAGATCATGCTGACTGAACAGGCACCAGTAAAAAATGCTGTTTTAAGACTTGTCAACACGTCTTATCAGGCAAAAACCAATAATTTAGGAGAATATTACTTTGAAAATGTGCCACCTGGAGAATATATGCTTCAGGTGGTTTTAAATGATATCGAACTGATGAGAGAGTCTATCCACATTCAGAAAGATGTCCACGAAATCCCTGCGATCTATGCCCCGTTGCACAATAATGTGATTGAGGGAATTACCGTATATGCAGTGAGCAGAAATAAATTTTTGGACAGAGACAGTACTTCAGTGGCTAAAATGCCTTTGAAAGTTCTTGAAAATCCACAGACTTACACAAGCATCAACCAGCAGATCATGAAGGAACAGCTTACTTACGATATTTCAGAGGTATTGAAAAACGTTCCGGGTATGGTAAAAATGCAGGGAAGCCCGGGAAGAGGCTCAGGAGACGGAAGTTTCTACTACAGCCTTAGAGGATTCCCTACCAAAGTATCTATGGTAGACGGTGTTCCTGCGAACACCAACGGAGAAGTTGATCCTGCCGATCTTGAACGTCTGGAAGTGATCAAAGGACCGTCAGGAACATTGTACGGAGGTGCCGTAACTTCCTTTGGAGGCTTGATTAATGCGATAACCAAAAAACCTAAGGATTATTTCGGTGGAGAGGCTTCTTATCTTATGGGAAGCTATAATCTGAACCGTGTAACGGCTGATGTTTACGGTCCGATTACAGAATCCAGAAATATGCTGTTTCGTTTAAATGCCGCTTATCAGTATCAGAACGGATTCAGAGATTCTGAATTCAGAAAGTCATTCTTTGTGGCTCCTACTGTAAGCTATCAGGTTAATGACAGGCTGAAGTTCAACTTAGGAGCTCAAATCTACAATTATGAAGGAACAAACACTCCGATTATTTTCCTTCCAAGAACAAGAGCTTATTTCGCTCACAATCCGGATGAACTTGGCTTCGACTGGAAAAGGTCTTACTCCAACAATGATATGACCTTAAAAGCTCCATCTATTAATGTAAAAGCTGAGGCTGTCTACAAAATTGCAGATAAATGGACTTCACAGACTTTACTCTCAAGAAACTTTAGAAAAACAGAAGGTCTGTACCAATATCAGTTCATCAGAGGAAATACCAGTGATGCTATGCTGGAACGTAATGTACAGTGGCAGAACTCAGAAGCGTCTTCTACCAGTATTCAGCAGAACTTTAATGGACAGTTTAATATCGGGAAAATTAAAAATAAAGTGTTGATCGGACTAGATTATCTGAATCAAACGATCAATAATAACCATTCCCCGATTGTAGTCTTTGATAATGTCAACGGACAAAGCTTAGAAGGCTATCCAAATATTTCTAAGGATCTTGCCCTTCAAAAAATCCAGGCATTTACCCAGACAGCCATTCAGGCAGGTAAAACACCTTTGGTAAGAAATAATTCTGCATCCAACCTTTATGGAGCTTATATTTCAAATGTCACTTATATTACTGACCGTTTGATAACGCTTTTAAGCTTACGTATGGATCATTATGAAAGTATAGGACAATTGAATTTGAATGATAACAAACGTACCGGTGATTTCAATCAGACCGCATGGTCTCCAAAAGTGGGAATTGTATACCAGATCCTTAAAGATCAGTTATCTGCTTATGGTAACTACATGAACGGCTTTAGTTATACAGCACCTGTTGCACAGCAGTTGCCAGACTATAGCGGAGAAATGAAACCTCAGATGGCGAATCAGTGGGAAGTAGGAATTAAAGGAAATCTTTGGAGAAATAAAATTAATTTCACCGTTGGATACTACGATATTCTTGTAGATAACATCCAGAGAGGAAGTGGCGTAATCCGCGACGGAAAAGAATACAATATTGTTGTTCAGGATGGAACACAAAGAAGTAAAGGAATTGAGATTGAAACCATCATGAATCCTGTTCAGGGATTAAACATCATGGCCGGATATACCTACAACCACAGCAGATATGAAAAAGCAGATCCAGCTGTAGATGGGCGCCGTCCGGAATCTGCAGGTCCTGCAAATGTATTCAATTCTTGGATTAGTTATATTCTTCCCATTAAAGGACTTCAGGGACTTGGAGTTGGTTTCGGAGTAAACCGTGTTGGAAAACAGATTACCGGAAATAAAACCGTTACCGGACAGTTTGCATTCCCTGCCTATACTTTAGTAAATGCTTCCATCTCCCTTGAAAAAGAAAGATACAGATTAGGATTTAAAATGAATAATCTGGGTAATGCACAATATTTTGCAGGGCAGGGAGTGGTAGTTGCTCAGATGCCTCGTAATTTTGTTGCTGAGGTAAGCTTTAAATTTTAAGAATGAAGCTGAAGTTTAGAAAAATTGCCTATCAGTTACATCTATGGCTCGGACTAACGTCCGGGCTTATAGTTGTTATCATGGCCGCTACGGGATGTATCCTGGCTTTTGAAGAAGAATTAAAACATATTGTTCACCCCAACAGATATTTCGTTGAAAACATTGGAAGAAAAAAACTTTCCTTGTCCGGACTTACGGAAAAAGCAGAAAAAGTACTTCCGGAAGGTTTAAAAGTTAAAAGAGTAGTGATGCCTTCTGATCCCTCACGAACCTATGTATTCCGTACCCTGAAAATGAATGATGAAGCATGGACCTATTGGGGAACTTATCTTTATTATTACCGGATCTATGTAGATCCTTACACCGGAAAAGTACAGGAAGTAGAAGATGCCAAAAAAGACTTCTTTGAAATTGTACTGGATCTTCACCGAAGACTTCTGCTGGGTGAAAAAATCGGAAAAATGATTACCGGTTATTCCACATTGATATTTGCTGTCATCCTTTTGTCGGGGCTTGTGATATGGTATCCCCGAAAAATGAGTAAAAGCATGCTAAAAGGAATGTTTTTCATTAAAACATCAGCCAATTGGAAAAGGATTAACTATGATATTCATAATGTGTTGGGATTCTACGCTGTGATTCCTTTACTTTTAATCTCTTATTCCGCATTGATATGGAGCTTTGAAGATGTAGATAAATGGGTAAAGAATACACTGAACGGAAATACTACCACAGAAAAGAAAGCCAAAAGTACTATCCCTTCCGAAGAATTTTCAAACCGTAAAGATATTCTCAATCTGATTGGAAGTACGATGGAAAAAGGATTGAAAGATAAAAGATCAGCACTTGTCAATTTCCCAAGATCGGAAGAAGGAACTTATTATGTTGAACTGACTTACGATGGAAGGCAATATAGAAATGAACAGTTTAATTTTGATCAATATTCAGGAGAAATTTTAAAATCTCAATCGTATAAAAACAAAAATATCGGATATGGAACCGCATTAAGAGAAAGAAATTATGATCTTCACACCGGAAGTATCCTGGGACTGACGACCAGAATTATTTATTTTCTGGCAGCCATAATCGCGCTATCACTCCCGATTACCGGTTTTATTATTTATTTGAATAAGAAAAAGAAGAAACCAAAACACAAGAAAAACAAAGTAATTTTTCCTTCTCATCATTAATAAAAGCCTCTGTAAAGGGGCTTTTTAAAAGATTTCAAAAGTAAAAATATACAATATCAATTTTATCTCAGATAAAATCCTCACGCCTTAAAACATATTGTTTTGGGTCTTATTTGCGCCTTTACGTTTTCCAACCAAGAAATAAGCAATCTACTATAATCACCCAACCAATCCCTTTACATTTTTTGAAAATACTTCAATTCCTTTGTTCATCTCTTCAAAATTAAGATCTCCAAATCCCAGACGCATAGCCGTAAGCCCTTTATTCTGATACAGCAATGTTTTTGGAATAAAAAGATTGTCTTTCGCACAATTCCGGCTCAACTGCATTAGATTCAGCGGAATATTCCATTCCAGCCATATTGCAAGCCCTCCGGAAGGCTTTTGAAAAGTAATAAGATCCCCAAGATTCTCTTCCAGCAACGCAGAAAAATGATCACGCCTTTCCTGATAGACTTTTAAAGACTTTTTCAGATAACGGTTAATTTCCCCTTCTGCAATCATCTCTCCAAGCGCTCTTTCCATCAGAATATCTCCCTGACGGTCTATAATTCCAAGATATTTACGCATTTCTGTCATCAGATTCTCAGGAGCAACAATAAATCCCGTCCTGAACCCCGGAGCCAAAGACTTCCCGAAAGAACCGATATAGATCACCATTCCATTCGTATCGGCGCTGGCTAAGGGAAGAATAGGACTTTTGTCGTAATGGAATTCATAATCATAATCGTCTTCCAGAATAATAAATCCGTATTCGTTGGCAAGCTCTAACAGCTCAAATCTTCTCTGAGCACTCAAAGCAACGGTAGTAGGATAGTGGTGATGAGGTGTCAGATAAAGCATCCGTATTTTCTGCTTTTTACAGGCATCCCGCACGCTTTCTACCATAATTCCTTCTTCATCAATGGGAATCGAAACAATATCAACTCCAGCTTTCATAAAGATCATATTGACGGAAAAATAGCTCAAAGCTCCCACCAATACGGTATCACCAGCAGAAAGAAGAATTTCGGAAACAATATAAATACTCATTTCCGTACTTCGGGTGATGAGCAGATTGTTTTTAGAAATAGGAAGTCCACGGGAAAGATTCAGATACTGGGATAAATGTTCTTTAAAAAATTCACTTCCGTCATGATTATAATGCCCAAAAGCTTTCTGATTGGATTTACGCTTCAGGATAGAACTGTAAAACCGTGAATGCTGTCCGATTTGGGTTAAACGGATATCCGGCACACCATCATTAAATACATACTCACAGTCCGAATGTTCAAAAGGATTATCTAGAATATTGGATGTTTTAAATGAAAAACCAGTCGAAATTGGATAGTTTTGAAGGTTGTTTTGCTCAAAATCGTTCAATTTAACAGGTTTTTCCTGATCTTTTCCGATCACAAAAGTTCCTTTGTTTGGTAAACTCTCCGTCCAGCCCTGGGCCGACAATTCATCGTACACCGCAACAGCTGTATTTCTGTGGATTTCCAACATTTCACTGAAGGTTCTAGTCCCGGGAAGCTTCGTTCCGAAAGGTAAAAAGCCTCTCTGAATCGCATTGATCAGCTGATTGGCAATCTGTAAATAGATAGATGTCTCTGATTTTCTATCAATCTTAATAAAACTTTCGTAAGGAATTTTAACCGGACTATCCATAATATCAAAACTGGCACCATGTAACCATCCGGCAATATACTACTTTTGACATCAAAATAAAAATCTATGGAATTTCATCAGCTGTTAAAAAAAATTGTACAGGAAGGAAGTACCCACGCCAAATGGCTGAATACACTTTCTTTTATGGAAAATGCCGGTGCAAGAAAAATATCAAAATGTGAACATCCTACTCTGGTTTCTCAGATCCAGTTGAAACATGCTGCTGAAGAGCACCGCCACGCTTATTATTTAAAAAAGCAGATCGGGAAAATAAATACTGAACTCTGCAAAACCTACGAAAGCACAGAGCTTCTGGCACCTATCGCAACAAGTCAATATCTTCACTCATTGGATATTAAAGCCTGCCGTTATCTTCAGAAAGCATTCAATCTTAATGAAATAGATATTAAATATGCAGCCTATCTTTTTGTAACTTATGCTATTGAGGTTCGTGCAGATGAGCTTTATCCCGTTTATCAGCAGGTACTTACTGAAGCTTCTTCCAAAATTATGGTAAAATCTATTATTCTTGAAGAAGAAGGGCATCTGGAAGAAATGATCCATCAGCTCAATGAATTTTCTCCAGACTGGAAACACCATGCAGACCATATTCTGACCATAGAAAAAGAACTTCATGAAGAATGGATTAATGCTATTACTCAGGAAGTAGCTCAGTTGAATTATGCTTAACAATAGCTCTAGCTTTCAGGAATCTCTTGACAAAAGAAAAGAGGAAGGAACATTAAGACGGTTACGGCTTCAATCTGATGGAATTGATTTTTATTCCAATGATTATCTGGGATTTGCAAAAAGTAAAGAACTTCAATATTTACTGCTGCAAAAGGTTATGAATAATCCTCAACTGCTTTCCGGAAGTACTGGTTCAAGGTTAATCAGCGGGAATAGTGAAATTGCAGTTTCTGTTGAAAATGAAATTGCTCAAAAGCATCAGTTTGAATCTGCATTACTTTTTCCGTCCGGATATAACGCAAATCTGGCTTTGTTTTCCACACTTCCAAATCGTCATGATGTAGTTATTGTGGATGAACAGATTCACCGGTCGGTACACGATGCCTGCAAACTTTCGAATGCTAAAAAATTGAAATTCAAGCATAATGATTTTGAAGATCTTGAGAATATTTTAAAAAGACAGGAAGGACATTGTTATATCGCTATAGAAAGCCTTTATTCTATGGAAGGAGATTTTGCTCCTATTCAGGAAATCGCTGCACTTGCCGACAGATATAAAGCCTCTCTGATTGTAGATGAAGCCCACGCATTCGGAGTTTTTGGATATGGACTGATTGAAAAATATCAATTACAACATCAGGTTTCAGCTGCAGTTGTGACCTATGGAAAAGCTCTAGGAGCTCATGGTGCGGTAATTCTCTGTAATGAAACGGTGAAATCTTACCTGATCAATTTTGCAAGTCCGTTCATCTATACTACTTCCGCACAGGATTTCCAGTGGATGAGTATAAAAACAGGATATGAATTTTTAGATCAGCATCATGAACTGGTGGTAAAACTTCAGGATAATATTAAAATTTTCCGAAGTCGAAATTTACGATCTCCATCAGCAGAAACAAGTCCGGTTCAGGCTATTCTAATCCCGGATAACCAAAGATTAAAAGAATTACAGGACACTTTATCTGAAGAAGGATTTTTAACCTACTCCATATATAGCCCCACAGTAAAAGAAGGAAGTGAACGGTTGAGAATATGCCTTCACAGCTTTAATACAGAAGAGGAAATTAGGAAACTGGCAGGAATTATTAAAGAATTTGTTTAAGGTAAAAAAGGGAAATACAGCAATTTTCTCGAAAAACTTTCAAACCACGAATCACGAATCTCGAAACCCATGAAATTATTTATAACAGGAATAGGAACCGAAATAGGAAAAACAGTTTGCTCAGCCGTTTTGGTTCAGCATTTTAAAGCAGAATACTGGAAACCAATACAGTCCGGAGATCTGCATTATACGGACAGGCATAAAATTGAAGAATGGACAGATACTAATGTGTGCCATTCGGAAACTTACCGTTTACAGCTGGCTGCATCACCACATCAGTCCGCTAGAGAAGAAAATATTACCATCAATCTGAATGATTTCCAATTACCAGAAACAGAAAATCCATTGATTGTAGAAGGAGCCGGAGGTCTTATGGTACCCATATCCGACACTACTTTTATGATTGATCTGATTGAAGAATTAAGTCTTCCGGCAGCATTGGTAATCAGAAATTATTTAGGCTGCATCAATCATAGCTTGCTCTCAATCCTGGCTTTACAACAGAGAGGAATTCAGTTGGAATATTTAATTCTTAACGGAGATTTTCCGGAAGATACAGAAAGAGTAATCTGCAGTTTTATCGAAAAAGAAGCAAAAATTATAAAGATTCCCGAAATCAAAAATACGGATAAAGAATCTATACAACATGCTGCAAAGCAATTAACAATAACAAAAATAAGATAATGGATACAAAAACAACATTGAGAAACAACTGGACTAAAGAAGAAATTGAAGAAATTTATCATCTTCCCCTGATGGAACTGATCTATAAAGCAGCCACCATACACCGCGAATGGCATGATCCTTCCGAAGTACAGATATCCACTTTATTATCCATCAAAACCGGCGGATGTCCTGAAGACTGCTCATACTGTGGACAGGCTGCCCGTTATCACACGAATATCAAAGTACAGGCCTTATTACCTACAGAAACCGTAATTGCCCACGCTCAGAAAGCAAAAGATTCCGGATCTTCAAGATTCTGTATGGCTGCAGCATGGCGTGAAGTGCGTAATAATCGTGATTTTGACAGGGTAATTGACATGGTAAAAGGGGTAAACGATCTTGGTCTTGAAGTATGCTGCACACTGGGAATGCTTACCGAAGAACAGGCTGTCAGACTACAGGAAGCAGGATTATATGCCTACAATCACAATCTGGATACTTCTGAGCAGTATTATGAAGAAATCATCTCTACCAGAACTTTTGATAACAGGATTAACACAATAAATAACGTAAGAAAAGCAGGGATCACAGTGTGTACAGGAGGAATTATCGGACTTGGTGAAACCCACAGAGACAGAATTTCAATGCTTCTAACTTTGGCAACAATGCCAAAACATCCGGAATCTGTTCCTATCAATGCTTTAGCCAGAGTAGCAGGTACCCCATTAGCGGATAATGAAAAAGTAGACACCTGGGAAATGGTAAGAATGATCGCTACAGCAAGAATTGTAATGCCTTCTTCTATGGTAAGATTAAGCGCCGGCCGTATAGAAATGTCAGAAACAGAGCAGGCATGGTGCTTTATGGCAGGAGCTAATTCTATTTTTACAGGAGAAAGAGAAACTTTATTGGTAACGCCTAATCCGGGAGTTTCTGAGGATATGCAGATGCTTCAGACATTAGGATTGAAACCAATGATGAAAAAAGAAACTTGCTGTTAGAAAATTATGAATGATAAAATAATGAGTGATGAGTTGGATTGCTGGTATTATAGCACTTATTATAAAATTTGTTTTTGAATTTTTATAAACTGCTTTAAGCAGATGTAAGTTCGAAAATGCAAAGATGTAAATATTTTTAAGGCGCAAGAAAATCAAAGATTTAAGAGATAGTGCAGATTTTTTTTATAGTTATCTGCTTAATTTACATAATCTGTGAGAGGCTAAAATTTGCAATGTTAAATCCTTGCGCCTTAAAATATTCGCAATCTATGATGAATTTGCGCCTTTGTATCAATCCAACATTTCAACCTATTCAACTAAATTATTGTTAAATCCAATTTCATCACTCATTATTACTTTTTACATCAATATATGAATACAATAACAAAAGAAATCAGCCTGCAGCAAAGAGACAAAATGGTCAACTGGCATCCCTATACGCAGATGAAAACAGCTGATGATATTATTCCTATTGTAAAAGGAAAAGGAATTTACCTGTATGACAATGAAGGAAAAAAATATATGGATGTCGTTTCATCATGGTGGGTGACGTTACATGGACATTCTCACCCTTACATTGCACAACGTGTTTTTGAACAGTTAAATACACTGGAACAGGTTATTTTTGCAGGATTTACGCATGAACCCGCTGTAAAACTTTCGGAAAATTTACTCAAGCTTCTTCCGGCTGGTCAGGAGAAAGTCTTTTATTCGGATAATGGCTCTACAGCAGTAGAAGTTGCTTTAAAAATGTGCATTCAATATGCATACAATAAAGAGAAAAAGAAAACGAAGATTTTAGCTTTTAAAAATGCGTATCACGGGGATACTTTCGGAGCGATGTCTGTAAGTGGAAAAAGCTTCTGGACAAGACCTTTTGAAAGCATGCTGTTTGAAGTTATTTTTATTGACACACCCAATGCAGAAAACCTGGAAAGTCTGCGCAAACAGATTAAAGAACTGGCTGCTGAAGTAGCCTGCTTTATCTATGAGCCGTTAGTTCAGGGCGCTGCAGGAATGTTGATGTATAAATCTGAAGATCTTAACCAGCTGATGAAATACTGCAGGGAAGAAGGTATTCTTATGATTCAGGATGAAGTTTTTACAGGATTTGGTAGAACAGGTAAGCTTTTCGCGGCTGATTACCTTACGGAAAAACCGGACATTATGTGTTTTTCAAAAGGACTTACAGGAGGAACCATGCCAATGGGAATCACGACCTGTTCTGATGAAATTTACAATGCCTTTCTTTCCGATGATCGTCATAAAACCTTATTTCACGGGCATTCGTTTACAGCTAATCCTTTAGCCTGTACAGCGGCTCTTGCCAGTATGGAACTATTACTTACAAACGAAACTCAAATGAATATCAACCGCATCACTCATCAACATTCGGAGTTTGTGAAAGCACTTGCTTTTCATCCTCATGTAGAAAAGGTTCGTCAGATCGGAACTATTTTAGCTTTCGATTTTAAAACCGGGAATGGTACTTCTTATTTCAATGAAATAGGGAAGAAGCTTTACAATGAATTCTTACAGAGAGGGATTATTATGAGGCCGTTAGGAAATGTAATCTATCTGGTTCCGCCATATTGTATTACCTCCGAAGAATTGGATTTTGTATATCAGAATATTATTGAAGTTCTGGATCAGTTTATAGAATAAATGATCCCTTCTGGTAATAATTATTTTTAATTTTTTTAAATGTACCTTATAGGTTCTGGGAACCTATAAGGTTTTTATTCAAATGATTACTAATTGGTATTAATCCTCTTTAAAGCTCCTGTTCCGCCTTCTTCAAAATATGAATCAGTTCTTTCAATTCATCTTTATTGAAATCCAATAACTTCTGGTTAAAATGATTGGGCGGAATTTTTATATAATTAACCCACGAAGAAAGGTTGCTTTTGTATAATGCTGTTAAAATTTAAAGAGCAAGAATAAAAAAGGATAGAACCGAAAATCTATCCTTTTTTATTGTATTTAATAATTATTTTTAATCTTCTACACATTTATTTCTTGCAGCCTTCATTCCAAAATACAACATCAATAATACCGCAAAGCTTAACAAATAAAATGAGCTGTTCCAGGAAATATCCCAATCATGAAGCTTTCCAAACAACGGAGGACCAAAAGCTGCAATCATATATCCTACAGACTGGGCCATTCCGGAGATCTTAACAGCATTAATACTGCTTTTCGTTCTCGTAGAAAAAAACAGAATAGATAAACTGAAAGATAAACCGTTGGAAATTCCTATGATCACAGCATTCGCATAAATCCACTGAGATTTCATGAAAACAAACATCATCGTACTTCCAAACATCAGGGCGCAGATAAAAAGGATCATCAGTCTCTGGTCTTTCATCTTGCTGGCAATAATCGGACAGCAGAATGTCACAGGAATCATCGTAATCTGGATTACAAAGAAAACCCATCCGGAACTTTCCCCCTGCATATGAAAATCTGCAAGAAATGAAGGCAGCCAGGCCACCAGACAATAATAGAATAAAGACTGAAGCCCCATGAAAATACTGATATTCCATGCCTGGGCAGATTTAAACATATTAAAATCAGAAGTACTGAGTGCCGTTTTGGGCTGACTCGGATTTCTTTTATTAAATATAAACTCCAATGCTAAAACAAGGAAACCCAATGCAGCAATAACCAACCAAATCCCTAGAGAACCTTTCCATCCAAACCCAGTCAGTTCCCCGATTTTCACACTGAAACCAGAAGCCAAAGCTGCAGTAAGATTCATGGATACTGCAAAAATCCCAGTCATGAGACCAATCTGCTTCGGAAAATTATTTTTAACATATCCCGGAGTGACCACATTTCCAATACATATTCCTAAGCCAATGAATATAGACCCTAAAAACAACAGCCAGAGAGATCCGCTGATTCTTAAAAATAAGCCAAAACTTAAAATAATAAGAGAATACATTAGAAGTTTACTGATTCCAAGTTTATTAGAAAACTTACTCACCAGCACAGAACATGCAGCAAACATAAACAGTGGAATAGAGGTAAGCAGACTTACCTGAAAATTATCCAGCTTCAATGCATCTCTTACTTCGCCCAATACAGGGGCAACTGCCACAATCGGAGAACGGAGGTTACTGGAAATCAATATAACTACCAGAACATTAATGATTAATAAAACATACGAAGCATTCTTTTTTACTTCACTCTTCATCATAATAAAAACTTTTGAACAAAATTAACATAGTAATTTTGTTTAATTTTGCCAAAGTTTTAACCTGAAACGACATGAATGCTAACGACAGCATAAAAATAGATGAACTGAAAAAGCCTTATTTCGTATGGTTTGAAGAAAACTGGGTTCATGATAATGTTCTTCATCACCATCAGAAAGGCCAGCTTGTGTACGTTGAGAATGGTTTTCAGTATATTACTATTGAAGAAAAAATCTATCTCCTTCCTCAAAATCATGCTGTATGGATACCTCCAAATGCCGTCCACAAAACAAATTCCCATTCTGAAAAGATCAAACTGATGATCATGTTTGCGGAGATCAGTACCAAAGAACCTTTCTACCATGAAGTGAATGTATTCTCTGTTCCTCCAGTTTTGAAGGAAATGATAAAATATGCAGAGAAATGGTCTAAACTGATGACTTCGGATCATAATGAGAACCTATTCCTGAAAGCACTGTTCAACGAACTTCCGCAGTTTGTAGAACATTCTCTGACATTTCATATCAGCCTTCCTAAAGATAAACGTCTTGCTAAAGTCATAGAGCATCTGCACAATCATTACCGCAATGAAATCAAAATGGAAGACCTAAGTGATAAAGCCCTTTTATCTTTCCGTACACTGGAGCGAATTTTCAAAAAAGAAACAGGTCTTACCCTAAGCAAATACCAGCAAATGCTTCGTATCATCAAGAGTCTGGAGCATTTAAGTTCTGGGAATCTTACGATTTCAGAAACAGCTTATGAAGTAGGGTACAAGAGTGTTCAGTCCTATACAAGAAGCTTTCAATCTGTGATGCAGTTCAGGCCAACTGATTTTATTAAAACAATTCAATAGCCGTTTAAAGCAATTACAGAGGCGGGTGAAATATAGAGAAAAAGAGACTTATCGAGATCTTAAAACTTTGAGTATTCCTTTATAGAAAAGCAATTAAGTTATTTTAAAAATGATATAATTCACATTTCAAATCATTTTCCACTTCAACAGCCAATATTCAATTATGACATTATTGAATACAAAAAGGTCTCCACGAATGGAGACCTTAAAAAAACACAAATGATGAAAAAAAATTATTTCGATTCACAAATATAAGCAAAAATCATATTATGCAAAACATTATAAGCTCATTTTTTTTAAAAATTATTTATTTTAAGCAAAAATAACTATTCTCTAAATGATTTTAGTTTTCTTTAAGATTCCGAAATTCTTTATACAAAAACATATCCTGCTAAATATAATTCGCGTCCTGATGAATTGTATGCTGTATTTTATGACAAACAGAGAAGCTGCAAGAAGTGAATTATTATAAAAATAAAGCTTTTCTAAAACAATGTTCAAACAATAGTTTAACTTTTTTGTGACTCTACTCATAAAAATATAAAGAATTTTTGCCGTAATTTCTCCAAAACATATTGCATGAGTCCAAAAAAATTTAAGGGAGTTCCTAAACAAAAATTCGGAGGTTTCCATGATACAGAAACCAGAAAACTATTTGATCAGGATTCCATGTCGCTAAAATTTGAAACATTAAAAGAGAGGTTTTTCTCAGTCAATAAATGGCAAAGTTACTGCGGGGAAGCATTCGCAGCATTTAAACTTTATGATTTCAGCGGACATCCTGTAGATCGTGAACCACAAAAAGGAGATTTTATCAGAATTGATATTCCGGGCCCGGGAGAACCTGAGGCCAAAGGATATGATTGGGTAGAGATTACAGATATCTGCTTCTACGAGAACAGCTTTGCTGAAAGTATAACAATGACTTGCAGACCATCCAGAAATCCGGAAGATAAAAAAAACCGCCATATTGCTCATTTTTACAGTTCCGGAGCAAGCTCTACCTTTATGATATCAAAAAGTCCCGCTCATTTAAAAGCCGCAGTGTACGGACGAAATGAAAGACCTAATCTGAATGCCAAGCTCATTGATGCCATCAGAAATCTACTTATCGCTGCCGGAGGAATGATGGGAGCCGCTAAAATACAATGGAAACAGCTTACCGACGGTTTATTGGATTTTGAATAACCTTTTTCTGCCTTTTTTGATCTAGATCAAAGTTTAGTATTTGTTGTACAGAGACATTTGCACCCGAATATTTTAAACAAAATTTATGAGTACAACATTAGAAAAAGGGCAGACTATTAATTTCTATCAGGCCACCGCTCCCATTATTACTTCGGTATTTGGAGTTTACCTTACGATAGGAGTTGCATTGGGAGTACTTCCCGGGTTTGTTCAGAACACATTAGGTTTTGACAGCATTATTGTGGGGCTTGTCATCGGCCTCCAGTCACTGTCAACACTTTTAACCCGGGCATATTCCGGAAAAATTACAGATACAAAAGGAGCCAAGAAAAGTAAAATGTCCGGTGTGGTATTGGCTGTTATTGCCGGAATTGTTTATGTGCTAGCGTTACTATTTCAAACTCATCCGCTGATGGCACTTGTCTTTCTATTAATAGCAAGGATCATCCATGGTGTGGGTGAAAGTTTCCTGGTTACCGGAGCATTGACGTGGGGAATAGGCCTGACAGGACAGTCCAAATCAGGGAAAGTAATGACGTGGAACGGTATTGCCATGTATGCAGGAATTGCAATCGGAGCACCTATCAGCATCTGGCTAAGTAAAGAATATAATTTGCTGCCTGCTTTTATCCTTATAGCCTTACTTCCGCTTGTAAGCTGGATTTCTACCGCAAAACTCCCTTCCATTCCTGTAGATAAAGATCATGTGCGAACGCCATTTTACAAGGTGATAGGTGCAATATCAGGCCAAGGACTGAGTCTTGCTTTTTCATCAATGGCTTTTGGATGTATTGCTTCTTTTATTGCTCTATTTTTCTCACAAAAGAATTGGGGTGATGTTTCACTTGCCTTTATGGTTTTCGGAATATGTTACGTTCTTACCCGAATTTTATTTGCCTCATTTCCTGATAAATACGGAGGTTTTAAGATTGCTCTGATCTCTCTGATCATCGAAGTGGCAGGACAGCTGCTGATCTGGATATCTGTTTCCAAAACATTAGCCATTATCGGATGTGGATTAACAGGGGTTGGATTTTCATTGGTCTTTCCGGCTTTAGGAGTTCTTGCCATTCAAAAAGTAAAACCACAAATGAGAGGCACAGCATTGGGAGCGTATGTAGCATTCGTTGACCTTTCATTAGGGTTAGCAGGACCAATTGCCGGACTGATAGCCGGTTGGTTTGATTATCAGGCTGTCTATCTTTTCGGGGGCATCAGCTGTATTGTGTCTATGATTATTCTACTATGTAATAAAAAATAAAAATGGAAAATTCTATAATTACTCAGGCAGAGAAAACGAAAAAAATTCGTTCTGCATTTATCGTTAAAAACAAACAATTTATTACTCCACACCTTATCCGTGTGGTATTTGAAATCGATAAAAATCAGGCTGAACTGCTCGCCAATGTCCGCTCCGGTTCTAATAATAAAATTTTTATTCCGGCTGAAGAAGAAAGTACTCCTCTTGTCAGAACCTATACCAACAGGAAGATTGATCTGGAAAACCGGGAATTAAGTATTGATTTTGTCGCCCATGGTGATAACGGTCCGGCTTCTGCCTGGGCATTAAAAGCCAGTCCTGGTGATGTATTAGAAGTAGCAATGAAAGAAAGCACCAGGCCCTTAATTCCTGATGCAGATCTCTATCTGATTGCAGGAGATGCAACTGCACTGCCTGTTATTTGTGCCATAGCAGAACAGCTTCCCTCGTATGTAAGAGCAAAAATAATATTGGAAGTGGCAGATAAAGAAGACGAGCTTATTCTGTGTTCCGCGGCAGATATTTCGGTTGAATGGTTACACAATCCTCATCCGGAAGGGGGAAGCCGGCTCGCAGAAGCTGTAAAATCCGTTCAATTTCCGCCCGTAGATTTGAAAAAATATGTGTATATCGCCGCAGAATATACAACGGTAGATGAACTTCGTACTTATTTTAAAACAACCCTGCAATGGGATCCCTGTGCAATATATGCATGTTCCTATTGGAGAGCGGGGCAATCGGAAGGGAAATCATCTGAAAGCACCTAAGAAGCTTGAACTGCAGTAAGTTTTTAACATATTTATTACTACATTTGCTGCGACTGATTTAAATAAATGGAAGACGTATTAGTTTCATATATTAAAAGCAAAATATCAATAACAGATGAAGAATTGAAAGTTATTCTTTCTTATTTCAAACCTGTCAAATTAAAAAAGAACGAGCTTCTCGTTACCAATGTTCATTCTCCAAAAAAAACATTTTTTGTTGTAAAAGGCTGTTTACGGATATTTTATATTAATAAGGAGGGGCAGGATTCTACAAGATATTTTGCTTTTGAAAATCAGTTTGCTACAGCGCTTCATACCTTTATTACTTCGGAACCTTCTGATGAACTTCTTCAGGCTGTAGAAGATTCGGAGGTATATTATATTACCCATCAGGATTTTTATCATTTATTAGACATTATCCCTCAATGGGAAAAGTTTTACAGAATTTATATTGAAATTGCCTGTATTGCCAACACTAAAAGGCTGATGTCTTTTATGGTGCAGGATGCTCTTGAAAAATACAAACAATTACTGGAAGAGAATCCAATTATTGTACGCCGGCTATCTAATAAGATGGTGGCTTCCTATCTTAATATTTCCCAAGAAACGCTAAGCAGACTGAAGTCAAAACTATGATTTTTTGTTTGATAAATCTAACATTAATTAGAATAGCTAGTATTTATTTAAACTACTTTTAAACTGGCTAAAATTATCAAAAAATTAATACCAGCGCCTGTTTAAGAAAAATTTAAGCCTTATATTTGCACTCATGTTAAAATGGTTCTCCATATTATGCTCGATGATGTATGTGCTGGCTACCACCAATGCGGGGGAAGTACTGAAGGTACCTATGTTTGTGGAACATTTTATGGAATACCAAGGAAGCTTATCAGAATTTGTCATGGAACATTATGATAATCACAAACAGGATTCTGACTGGGATACCGATCAGAAGCTGCCGTTTATCAATCCGCCCATCGTATTGACTGTACATGCCCAGCTTCCGGAACTTACATTCGAAATAAAAAAACCTAAAGAAATTACTGTTTCCAAGAAAAACAGTATCTACAAGGAAAAAGATTTCTCCAATCATTCCCTTTCTCCAATTTTTCAGCCTCCACGACTTTCTTAATTGATTTTATACTGACATTGCTTTAACCTTAAAGCAGTCCATTTATTATTACATATCAATTTAACCTATCGTGCATTATAACTCTGCTTATGATGTCTTTACTACACTTTATTTAAATTTTTCAGGATGATAAGTTTACAATAAAGGACATGAGTTTCAGGTAAACATTCTTAGATATCATGTAGCTCTTGCAATTGTAAAAAATAAAGACTATACAGCTTTTTTAAGACACTCCGGGTTATCAATTAATAGTTTTTTCCATGTTAAATAAAATTATTGAGTTTTCTGTAAAGAATAAACTCATCATTGCTCTGTTTACAGTGGCTCTCATCCTTTTTGGCGTCTATGAAACCACCAAACTACCCATAGATGCCCAACCGGATATCACAAATAATCAGGTTCAGATCATTACAACTGCTCCTTCTTACGGTGCAGCAGATATAGAACGCCTTGTTACATTTCCTATCGAACAGGCCACCAGCAACATTAGCGGAATTACGGAGCTTAGAAGTTTCTCTCGCTTCGGACTCTCATTAGTAACTGTAGTTTTTGATGATAAAACGGATGTCTACTGGGCACGCCAACAGGTTCAGGAGCGTTTACAGCTTGTTCAGGACAATATTCCTGCCGGAATTGGCAAACCAGAGCTGGGACCTATTTCTACCGGATTGGGGGAAATTTTCCAATATGTGGTAAGAGCCAAAAAAGGGTATGAAAATGTCTATGATGAAACTGAACTCAGAACCATTCAGGATTGGGTGGTCAGAAGACAGCTTCTGGGAACGAAAGGAGTAGCAGATGTCAGCAGTTTCGGTGGAAAATTGAAACAATATGAAATTGCCATTAATCCCAACAAGCTTCAGGCATTCAATATCAATATCAACGATGTTTTTGGGGCGTTGGAAAAGAATAACCAAAATACCGGAGGTGCTTATATTGAGAAGAAAGAAACTGTTCTTTTTATTCGCAGCGAAGGGCTTCTTGGAAGTACCGAAGATATCGGAAATATTCAGGTGGCAGAAACCCAAGAAGGTATTCCGGTACATATTAAAGACGTTGCTTCCGTGAAGATAGGTTATGCAACAAGGTATGGCGCCATGACGTATAATGATACGGGAGAAGTATCCGGAGCTATTGTTCTGATGCTGAAAGGGGAGAATGCCAATGTAGTGATTGGAAATATCAAACAAAGACTGGAAAAAATTCAGGAATCATTACCTGAAGGAGTGGTGATTGAACCTTTCCTTGACCGTGCTAAAATGGTAAACAACACCATCAGTACAGTAAAAACAAACCTAATGGAAGGAGCTTTGATTGTTGTTTTCATTCTGGTTTTGTTCTTAGGAAATTTTAGAGCAGGATTACTGGTGGCATCTGTAATTCCTTTAGCGATGCTTTTCGCGATTATTATGATGAATATTTTCGGTGTAGGAGGGAATCTGATGAGCCTTGGAGCGCTTGATTTCGGACTTATCGTAGACGGAGCTGTTATCATTGTAGAAGCGGTACTGCACCAGCTGGCTCACAAAAAGCATTTTGGAAAAGATAATATGCTCAGCAAAAAAGAAATGGATGACCAGGTTTCCGGTTCTGCTACCAAAATGGTTAACAGTGCGGTTTTCGGCCAGATCATTATCTTGATTGTATATCTTCCTATTTTTACACTTCAGGGGATTGAAGGAAAAATGTTTAAGCCAATGGCTCAGACTGTTGCTTTTGCACTGATTGGTGCATTTATTCTTTCCCTTACTTATATTCCTATGATGAGCTCTCTGGTACTGAGCAGAAAGAAAAAAGAAAAAGAAAATATTTCAGACCAAGTAATGGGCAAAGTGGAAACAGGCCACCGGAAATTCCTGATAAAGGCCCTTAAATATAGAAAAACCATTATCCTGGGAGTATTGGCTCTGTTTGTTGGTGCTGTTGTTACCCTTTCCAGGATGGGTGGAGAATTCATTCCGTCTTTGGAAGAAGGTGATTTTGCAGTTGAAATGAGAATCCTTCAGGGAAGCAATATTAATGAAACAAAGAAAGCCACCACACAGGCCGGACATATCCTTTTAACACAGTTTCCTGAAGTAGAAAAGGTGGTAATGAAAATTGGCAGTGCAGAAATTCCTACAGAACCTATGCCAATGGATTCCGGAGATATGATTATTGTTTTAAAACCTAAAAAGGAATGGTCTTCTGCAAAAACATTTCCTGAACTTTCTGATAAAATGAGTAAGGCATTAAGTGTTATTCCGGGATTGACAACCAGTTTCCAATTCCCTGTACAAATGCGTTTCAATGAACTGATGACTGGTGCCAGGCAGGATGTGGTATGCAAAATCTATGGTGAAGATCTGGACAGTCTTGCTGCCTATGCAAAGAAGATGGGAAGCATCATCAATTCAGTAAAAGGAGCTCAGGATCTTTATATTGAACCTGTGGTAGGCGCTCCGCAAGTTGTGATTGATTATAACCGTTCTGAACTGTCCCGATATAATATTTCGGTAGCAGATATCAACAGAGTGATCAATATGGCTTTTGCCGGCCAGACAGCAGGTGCTTTATATGAAGGTGAGAAGAAGTTTGATATCGTTGTCCGAATGGATAATGAGCATAAAAAAGACATCACAAGCATCCGGAATCTTTTGGTGCCTACCGCTTCAGGAGAACAGGTTCCTTTATCACAGCTAGCTAAAGTAGAGCTTAAAAACAGTCCGAACCAGATTCAGAGAGAAGATACCAAAAGAAGAATTATCGTAGGCTTTAACGTAAGAGGAAGGGATGTTCAAAGTATTGTGGAAGAACTTCAGCAAAAGGCAGGTAAAAACCTGAAACTGTCACCTGGATATACTGTTTCTTATGGAGGAGCTTTTGAAAATTTAAATGAAGCTAAAACCAGACTGGGAATAGCAGTTCCTATTTCATTAGTGATGATCTTCCTGTTGCTGTTCTTTGCTTTCGGTTCTGTAAAACACAGCTTGCTGATTTATACTGCCATACCACTATCAGCAATAGGAGGTGTTTATTTTCTGGCATTGAGAGGAATGCCATTCAGCATCAGTGCAGGAGTAGGATTTATCGCATTATTTGGAGTTGCAGTACTTAATGGAATTGTTTTGATATCAGAATTTAACCGATTGAAAAAGAATGGAATAACCAACACCAGCAGGATTGTACTGATAGGGACAAAAATCAGGCTTCGTCCGGTTTTAATGACTGCTTTTGTGGCTTCTTTAGGATTTCTTCCTATGGCAATCAGCAACGGTGCCGGAGCAGAAGTACAGAGACCTTTGGCCACCGTTGTTATTGGCGGTTTGATGCTCGCCACACTTTTAACCCTTTTTGTGCTTCCTATTTTATACGTTTTGTTTGAAAATATAAATAAAGATAAAATGAAATTCTCTAAAAAAACCAATTATAAAAAACTGTCAGTCTTCATATTGCTGATCTCTTTCGGAAGTTTTCAGGCTCAGGAAAACATTACTTATGACCAAGCTTTGGAAATGGCCTATCATCAGAATGGCACCCTTAAAAACTCAAAATTAATATCAGATTATCAGGAAAAACTCAAAGCCAGCTATCTGGATATTCCGCAGCTGGAAGTTACAGGAGGGTTTGGGCAGATTCAGGGAGAGGAAACCGACAATTCATTCGGAATCTCTCAAAGATTCAGCTTTCCTACAGTATATTCAAAGAGAAAACAGATGCTGGATGCAGAATGGTCTGCCAGTATCATCAATCAAAATTTGACCAAAGCACAGTTGTCCAAAGAGGTTACAGACGTTTTCTACAGGATATTGGTGCTTCAGGAAAAGAAAAAAGTATTGGAATACATCGGCCAGATGTACAATAATTTTGCTGACAAGGCCGGACTAAGATTAAAAAAAGGAGAAGCCAACATTCTGGAGGAATCAACCGCTGAAATCCAGAAAGAACAGGTGAAAGTACAGCTGAACACTCTTGAAAATGATCTGAATGTGGCAAAACTCCAGCTTCAGGTTTTACTTCAGTCCGAAACTTCTTACCAACCTGTTGCGGATAAACCAATGATGAATATCGGCCTTCAGATTTCCGAGGAGATGGTAAAACAACATCCTGAACTTCAGTATCTACAGCAACAGATCAAAGTAGTAGAGGCGGAAGTACAGCTGGAGAAGAGCAGACTTCTCCCGGACCTTCTTGTTGGGTATACCAATCAGAGCATGAAAAACATCAACAATAACCGTTTCAATTCAGTTCAGGTGGGTGTGGGAATTCCATTGTTTACAAAAGGACAAAGGGCTATGGCAAAGGCTGCACAGGCAAAAATTGCAATCTCCGAAAATCAATATCAGCGAAAAGAAATTGAACTTAAAAACAGATTGAGACAACAGCTGAATAATTATATGAACCAACAGAAAATCATTGAAAATTATGAACAAAAACAACTTCCAAGATCCGAAACTATTTTAAAAACTGCGCAAAGACAAATGGAAACAGGAGAGATTGATTATCTGGATTGGGTGATATTGGTGAACCAGGCCGTAAAAACCAAAGCAGACTATATTGATCAGCTGGAAAGACTGAATCAGATCAGTGCAGAACTTAATTTCTTAATTTCAAAATAACAACGTCATGCATTTCAAGAATATATCAATATACAGCCTTGTTTTAATTCTTACTTTATCTTCATGTTCAGGAAAAAAAGAGGAAGAAAAAACGGTTTACGAAAACACAAAATTTACAAAAAACAATAAAAACTCGGTTCATCTTACGGAAAAACAGTTTCAATCTGTAGGATTGACAACAACCACTATTCAGAACAGAAATATGGAAAAACTGATACGGCTGAACGGAAAAGCAGACATTGCACCTTCCCACATCAGTTCGGTTTCAAGTATTATGGGCGGGCACATTAAATCTATTAACGTAATTAATGGAAGTCATTTCAATAAAGGACAGGTTTTGGCAGTTGTTGAAGATCCGCAGTTCATACAGCTTCAGCAGGATTATCTGGTGACAAAAGCACAGCTTGAAGCCGCAAGACTGAACTTTAACCGTCAGAAAGACCTTAATACAAGCAAAGCCAGCAGTGATAAGACCATGCAGACTGCTCAGGCAGATTATTCTACCCTGACTGCTACTTTAAAAGGGCTCGAAGAAAAGCTGAGAATCATTGGAATCAATACCAAAGGTTTGCATACCGGAAATATCAGAAGTAAGATCAATATTTATGCTCCGTTTACCGGTTTTGTAAGCAAAATTCTTGTGAACAACGGACAATACATCAATCCGGCTGATACTTTATTTGAACTCATTAATCCAGCTGGATTACTTTTAGAACTAAAGATTTTTGAAAACGATGTGAATGATGTAAAAGTAGGGCAGGAAATTTTGGTCTACAACAATCAGAATCCTGATATAAAATCCAATGCCAGAATTGTCAGCGTGGTTCCAAACATTGAAAACGGAGGCTCTGCAAATGCTGTTGCCAAATTATCTTCTGTAAATTCTGAATTTGTAAAAGGAATGTACGTGAATGCCGAAGTGAATATCAGCAGCCATTACACACAAGGACTTCCCAACGAAACCATAGTATCTTTTGAAAATAAAAATTATATTTTTGAAGATCTTGGAAAATTCAACTACAAAATGATTCCCGTAGTGACCGGAATTTCAGATGATCAGTTTACAGAGGTATTAAAAGCAGATTTTTTAAAGGACAAGAAGATAGTACAAAAAGGAGCTTACAGCCTTCTGATGATGCTCAAAAACAAAGCGGAATAGCTTAAATACATATCATAGAATCAAAAGATCAGTCGAAAGATTGATCTTTTTGCTTTGTAAAGTGCTTCATCATAAAGCTTCTTCAGAGACAAAGTCGCATTTTTTACTCTCTCAAAATGAACATTAGAATCACTATTACTCTGCGTTAAAAATATAAAACATGACATTTGACATGTTTTACATATTGAGAAATACTATTTGATGCATAATTCATTTTAAAATAATATTTTTAAGGAGTGAATAGTTGTAAAGGATTTTTAGATGAATTATAAAAAGAACTTTTATCAAAACTTTATGACAAAAAAATCTTTGCACAACTTCCATATTCCGGTAATGGGACTGGCTTACACAATAGACAGCCCAATCCGTGTTGCACAATATGGAATTTCTTCTGTGATCTCCATCATTGATGATGAAATCCTGGAAAAGATGAAAAACTTTTATAATAAAAAGTTTAATCTCGACTATTTTGGAATCTCAACAAAGACAGATGACTACAGGGCAAGAAGAGTTACTGCCTATCTGGATATGGTGGATGATATCGTGAATGAAAAATTTGAATCTTTCAAACAGGAAATCAGCAAAAACAAAGAGGCTTTAAAAGACTTCATAGCCATACTTCCGAATACTTCGGATCTTAAAACAAGTCTTCAGAATCTTATTAATCAAAAAGATAATTGGAGCTCCAATATTAAAAACTTCATAGAATCCAACCTGAGACCTGGAAGTATTGACGTCAATATCATGACGAAAGTAGATAAAGAGAATTATAAGAACAATGAACAGCTTCCTGTTATGTATAACGATGCCCACGCTTCACTACGGGGATTTGCCAAAAGCAAACTATCATCATCAATGGTTCTTTCTGCAGGAATGAATCCTCGTCTGTACAGCTATATGGAAGAATTTGAAGACTTTTTCCCGGATGAAAACGGAAAGATTAAAAAGAAAATCATTCTTAAAGTAAGTGACTTCCGTTCTGCAATGATCCAGGGAAATTTTCTGGCTAAAAAAGGATTGTGGGTTTCAGAATATAGAATAGAATCCGGATTGAACTGTGGAGGACATGCCTTTGCAACTGAAGGAATGCTTCTTGGGCCGATCATGGAAGAGTTTAAACAGAAAAAAAATGATCTGGTACAGTCAGCGCATACCTTAATGACAGCCGCTTTGGAACAAAAAGGGAAGCCTATTGTTTCCGAGCCTCTGGAAATGAAAATTACCGTTCAGGGTGGAGTAGGAACTTCCGAAGAACATGAGTTTTTATTGGCTAATTATAATGTAGACAGTGTAGGATGGGGCTCACCGTTTTTACTGGTACCTGAAGCTACTTCGGTAGATACTGAAACCAGGAATCTGCTTGTGAAATCAAAAGAGCAGGATTTGTACCTGAGTAATATTTCTCCCTTGGGAGTCCCTTTCAACACGGTAAAAGGAACTTCCAACGAAACATTGAAGTATGAAAAAGAAGCCAGAGGAAAATACGGCAGTTCCTGTCCCAAAAAACTTCTGGCATTAAGCAAAGAATTCTCACCGGAAGGAATCTGTACCGCTTCCAAAAAATATCAGGATATAAAACTGAAAGAATTGTATGCTGATCAGGAAATATTAACAGAAAAGGAGTTCGATAAAAGAAAGTCTCAAATTACTGATAAAGCCTGCCTGTGTGTAGGACTTGTGAATGCAGCATATATGGAACAGAATCTTGAAATAAAAGGTGAAAAACAGGGCGTTGTAATATGTCCCGGACCCAATATTGCCTTTTTTGATAAAGAAGTTTCACTTTCGGAAATGGTAAAACATATTTATGGAAACACCAACATTCTTTCCAATACTCAACGTCCGAATATGTTCATCAACGAACTGAAAATGTATGTTGACTATCTGAGGAAGGAAATTACAGAATCATCAGTACAGATTACCCATTCCCAGACAAAAAAATGGAATGCTTTCAAAAAGAATGTACTTGAAGGAATAGAATATTATCATGATCTTTTTAAAGGATCATCATTCTTCAGCAACGGTTTATCAACCATCAACCTGCAATTACAGGAATATAAACTCCAGCTTACCGCTATTGAGATTCCGCAGATTGAAAAATAACCGTATTTTTAATTGATAGATAATAAAAACAGCTTTTAAATGGGGCTGTTTTTATTTTTTTGAGCTGTTTTGTTGGAAAAACCATATAACACAATGCTGGTAAGATTTCTTTGCGCCTTTACGTCTTCCGACATAGATGATAGTCAAAAAAACTTAGGAAACATCAGTATTTCCATTTATAATAACTATAGCGGGAATGGCTATTTTGAATATTCTCAAGGCTTAATATTCCTTACCTTAGAGCTCACTTAGTAAAATTATTTTTATGGAAAAAAGAAAAATCAAAAACACCGATTTAACGATTGCGCCAATCAATTTCGGAGGAAATGTTTTTGGATGGACGCTGGATGAAAAACAGTCTTTTGATATACTGGACCGCTTTGCAGAAGCAGGATTCAATTTTGTAGACACTGCAGATACATATTCATGGTGGGTAAACGGAAAAGGAGGACAATCTGAAGAGATCATCGGAAAGTGGATGAAAAGCCGTTCCAACCGTAATGATATCGTTTTGGCAACAAAAGTAGGTTCTGAAACGAAAGAGCATGGCTATGACATCAGCAGAAAGCATATTTTAAAATCTGTAGATGAATCTCTGCAAAGGCTTCAGACAGATCATATTGATCTTTATTATACTCATTTTGATGATAATATTACTCCGGTAGAAGAAACCCTTTCTGCTTATGATGAGATCATTAAGGCTGGAAAAGTACGCTATATTGCGGCTTCCAATTTATCACCAAAACGTTTGAAAGCATCATTTGAAGCTGCAGAAAAGAATAATCTTCCTAAATATGTTGCATTACAGCCTCATTATAACCTGATGGAAAGGGAGGGCTTTGAAGGAAATTATGTACCTCTGGCAGAGCAGTTTGATTTAAGTGTATTCCCGTATTGGTCTCTTGCAGCAGGTTTTCTAACAGGTAAATATCGTGATGAAGCAGATCTTGCAAAAAGTGCGAGAGGTGAGGGAGTAAGAAAGTATTTAAACCCTAAAGGGCTTGAAGTTTTAAAAGCACTGGATCAGGTAAGTGCAAAGCATAATACCACCCAGGGAACGGTTTCTCTTGCTTGGCTGTTATCTAATCCTCTGATTACAGCACCTATTGTAAGTGCCACGAGTGCATCACAGCTTGAAACGGTATTCAATGCACCAAAACTTATTTTGGATCAGGAAGATATTGATCTGCTGAATAAAGCAAGCAACTAATTTTTTCAACTTTCATTATAGACTAAAATTAAATCCGTTCATTGCTGAACGGATTTTTTATTATTTGACGACGCTAACCACCCCGTCAAATCTGTTGATTTGGCACCCCTCCAAAGGAGGGGAATTCAGGTTTTCGGTTGTTATATTCTGTTATAAATATTAATCAGAATATTCTTTCAACAGCTGTCTGTAGCTCATCAATATTGAAGATTTTGAAATAAAGCCTACAAAATCATTATTCTCACTCACTACCGGAAGATTCCATACGCCTGTATCATCAAAGGTCTGAAGAATATCCAGAGGCTTATTTTCACGGTGAAGTATAGCCGTGGGAGTTTTCATAATCTGGGCAACGAGCTGGGAAGCATCCATTTCTTTGTTAAAAAGATAAGGCCTTATATCATCCAGTGTAAGAATTCCCTTCAGCTTTCTCTGATCATCTACAACGGCAAAAATATTTTTATCACCATTCTTTACCATTTCAAATAGTTCAGTAACAGCAGCATTTAGATTAATGGTCTGAGAATACTGATCAATAAAATCTTCCGTTCTTAAAGCAAAAAGAAGGTTTTTATCATGTTTATTGGTCAATATCTTTCCTTCATCTGCCAGAGATTTCAGTTCGGGGGAAATAGGGGAGAACCATTTAGCAATAAGGTAAGACATTACAGAAACAATCATCAGAGGGATAAACAGGTCATATCCGAAACTGGATTCTGCAATCAGAAATATTGCAGTAAGAGGGGCATACAATACACCGCTCATCGCTCCGGCCATTCCTACCAATACAAGATTTGTTACAGGAACATCTGTAAAACCTATGTGCTGGCAAACCAAGGCAAATAAGTATCCTAGAGTTCCACCTGCAAAAAGGGACGGAGCAAAATTACCTCCGTTACCACCACTGAATATGGTAAAAGAAGTGGCAAATGCTTTTAAAAGCAATACCAGAATTAGAAATACAATAATTGTCCAGTCTCCGATCTCAAAATACCTGAAAAAACTGTTTTCAATAATAGAATGGGTATTCCCGTTGGTAAATGCTTTCACGGTCTCATATCCTTCTCCGAATAAGGGAGGAAAAAGAACACATAATAATGAGAGTATAGCTCCTCCAAACATTGCCTTACGCATTCTGGAAAGCTGAAGCCCTTTTATAAAATGCTCTACTTTTTGGGAAACAACCACAAAATAACGGGCATACAAACCCGTTACAAGTCCTAAAATAAGATAATAAGGAACATTTTTATAATTGAACGGCTCTCTTGTATAAAACCTGAAAAGAATATCTTCCTGAAGTAAAATCCTCGACAAAAGACTTCCGCAGACTGCTGCCACAACCAAAGGAATAAAATCTGTAAAAACGACTCCGGTCAACAGAATTTCAAACGCAAACATAATCCCTGCAATAGGAGCATTGAATGCAGAAGCAATTCCCGCTGTAGCACCGGCAGCCAGCAATAAAGTTCGTTCTTTGTAACTTAATCTATAGGTCTGCGCATAGTTTGAACCAATGGCAGCTCCGGTAACGGCAATAGGGCTCTCCAATCCTGCAGAACCTCCCAAACCTACAGTAACCGCACTCTGTATCACCTGGGAATACATTTTAACAGAAGCTACAATACTTGAATTCTGTGCAATTTCATACAGAATAGCCCCGATACCTTTACGGTCCTGTCCTTTGAACAACGTCAGAACGATCATTGTGGTAAGAACAATTCCTAAAAAAGGAAAAACAATATAGAATAGTATCTGATATTCAAAGTGAACTTTGTTGGTAATAAAATTGTGAATATTATGTACCAGTGTTTTCAGAATAACCCCAGCTAGACCCGCCGTACAGCCTACCAGAATTCCGGAAAGAACAAGAAACTGATTTCTGCTCAGCCTGTTGTTCAGCCAGTGCAGAATAAGCTCATAGCTGCGTGCTTTTTCCAATCCGTATTTCTGGAAATCTCTTTTAAATTTAAGGAAGCTCAGGTACTTTTTTTTGTTGTGAATTTTCACCTTAGAAACATTTTTATGCTGTTATGAATAGATACAGCTCCGTAAATTTATGAAATATCTTACAAAAACACCTAAAAAGACTTTTCTCAAATTCTGTTCATGAACTTTATTTCTGATAATATTTATCCTGTTTTCTTAGAGTTAGCCGGCAATAATAATCCCGCAGCTATTTTTTCGGAAAGAGAATAAGCCTGATGGATGGATTATTGGTAATAAACAGGCGGAACCAATCTACTGCCAGCTGAATTTTATTTTTGAAACTTACCAGAGGAATAATGTGAATGAAAAGCCAGGTGAGCCATGCTGTAAATCCTTGAAATGAATGCTTTGGAAGATCTACCACAGCATTGTATTTTGAAATAATAGCCATACTGCCTTTATCATTGTACCGGAATTGTTCCAGAACTTTTCCGTCTTCAATCCGTTTAAAATTGGCAGCAAGATTTTTACCCTGCTGGATGGCAACCTGGGCGAGCTGAGGATGACCATTCGGGTATTTTTCTTCAGCCAGCATTAAAGAAAGGTCTCCCAGTGCATAGATATTGGTAGTACCTTCTACTTTATTATAGGCATCCACTAAAACCCGTCTTCCTTTTCCAACACTTTCTTCCGGCAATCCCGGGATTTCTTTTCCTATCACCCCGGAAGTCCAGATCAGGGTTTCTGTCTCAATAGAGTTTCCGTCACTTAGTATGACTTTATTGTCTGTATAATCTTTTACAGAAATGTTCAGCAGAATTTTAACGCCTAATTCTTTCAGTTTTTCATAGGCCGTTTCCTGAGCCAGTCGGCTCATCGGTGAAAGTAAAGTAGGCAGGGCATCAATTAGATAAAGGTTAGATAGCCCCATTTTTATTTCAGGATATTCTTTCTGTGCAATGTAGTGTCCCATTTCGGCCAGCATCCCTGCCAGTTCAACTCCTGTAGGACCACCTCCGGCAATAACAATATTCTGAAGTTTTTCGGCTTCTTTAATGTCTTTATTCCGGGCAGCTTTTTCCAGGGTCAGCAGAATATGATTTCTCAGATAAAGAGCCTCTTCTATATTTTTCATGGGCAGAGCACATTTCTTTACATTCTCCATTCCAAAGAAATTAGACTCTGTTCCTAAAGCCAGTACCAGATAATCATAGTTCAGGTTTCCTGTATCAGTTTCTATTGTTTTATTTTCAGGATTTACTTTCAGCAGGCTCCCCATATGAAATTTCACATGTTTATCGTTTGAGAACAGTTTTCTGAAAGGATAGCTGATATTGGAAGCTTCTATAAAGGAAGTAGCAACCTGATAGATGAGTGGCGGGAAAAAATGATAATTGTTTTTATCAACCAGAGTTATTCTGAACCTTTTATCATTTTTGAGAGATTTGATAAGATTGATGCCCGCAAATCCTCCTCCTACGATTAGAATATGCTTTTTCATTGTAAGTTATTATTGAAATAGTATACTGAAACTGATTCAATAACAGGACCAAAGGAGTGTCAATAGAAATATTTAACATAATGTTTAAAACAACAAGACGTACTTAATTTTATGAGAAGCAAGAGTTTCAGGGTTTGCTCTCTATTTTTCTTTTTAACGTTTCCGATGATGCAACACGATGTTTGCAGCCTGTTTAAGAATCCAACATTCTAAGTATATTAATATGAAAACGACTATTTTAACAGAAAAATAACAACTGATCTATGAGAAAGCACAGGTTCCGAGGAAAATAAATAGTTGCAGTGGCTCTTGTATGTTTATTTATTTAAATTCAAAATTTCTTCAAAATTTAATGATAGTTTTATAGCATGAAAATCCTAATCGTTGAAGACGAAGCAGCGCTTACCCAAAGTATTTCCGAATATCTGTCCGGAGAAAACTATCTCTGTGAAACGGCCAGTACATTCAGTGAAGCAATGGACAAAATAGAGACATTTGACTATGACTGCATTTTACTTGACATTATGCTTCCAGACGGCAATGGTCTTAAAATTTTAGAAGCATTAAAAAAACAGCAGAAACAGGACGGTGTTATCATTATTTCTGCCAAGAATGCCCTGGACGATAAAATTGAAGGTTTGAAGCTGGGTGCTGATGATTATCTCACTAAGCCTTTTCACCTTTCTGAACTGATGGCAAGGGTATATTCTATCATCCGGCGGAAACAGTTCAGCAGTTCCAATGTAGTAAAACAGAATGAACTTCAGATTGATCTGCTGGCTAAAACAGTTGCTGTAAACGATGAAGTCATTTCATTAACTAAAAAGGAATTTGATCTCTTAATTTATTTTATCGGGAATAGAAATAAGGTCATCTCCAAAAGTACACTGGCAGAACACCTTTCCGGAGACCTTGCAGATATGCTTGACAATCATGATTTTGTATACGCTCATGTGAAAAACCTTAAGAAAAAACTGTATGACGCCGGATGCGGACATTATCTGAAAACAGTGTACGGAACGGGATATAAGTGGGAAAGCTAGAATAATTATGAATTGTTATGAGTGAAAATAAAAATGTACTGAAAGATAAAAGTTTTAGTTTTACAATTAGGATTATTAATTTTATAAATATCTTTCATTTCATACCGATTATTTATCATCCACGGAATATGAAAGCATAAGTAATGAAGCCACTGAAATATTAAAAAATAATCCGAAGCATTATCATTACATCAAAAAATAAAACAAAAGTTAAAACTTTGCTATTCTTCGAAGAAAAACAAGAATTCATAACTCATAATTTATAATTCATCAATATTGTGAAGCCTCTACTTACCAAAACCACGAAACCCTTTCTTATCTACGTACTTATTGTGCTGATGATAAGTATTCCTGTGTATTATTTTGTGGTAGATACGATCTGGAAAAGCGAACTGGATGAGCACAATCAGATTATTGTAGAGAAAACAGCTTATGAATTTAACCAATTACAACTGTCAGAAGAAGCACTAGACAAAAGTCTTGAATTATGGAATCACATTCAGCCTGAAACCAATATTGAACGAATTTCTCCCAATCAGGTAAAGAGGGACAGTGTTTACACTTATGAAAAACACCTTCCTTTTATTTCGGAACAAAAAAAGGAACGTTACAGATGTCTTGAAAAAGTAATTTATATTCACAACAAGCCTTATCTGTTCACCATACAGACAAATATTGAGGAATCTCACGAAACAATAGCAGTAATTGCGATGATCACCATATTCTTCTTTGTGGTGATTGTTCTCGGGCTTTTGTATCTTAACAGAAGGCTTTCTTCATCTATCTGGAAACCGTTCAGGAGTACATTGGATCAACTGAAAACTTTCAATCTTAACAGTCAGAATACAATAAAATTTCCGGTTTCTGATACTGCTGAATTTGAAGAACTTAATCAGTCTCTTTATAAGCTGATGGAACGTAATATTTCTACCTATAAAACTCAGAAAGAGTTTACTGAAAATGCTTCTCACGAATTACAGACTCCGCTCGCTATTATTAAAAATAAGCTGGATCTTTTACTTCAGGATCAGAATCTTACTGAAAAGCAGTACAGAATTGCTGAAGATATGAACAAAGCACTTACAAGAAGCTCGCGCATCAATAAAAACCTTTTGCTGCTTGCTAAAATTGATAATAACCAATTTGACAGTTCGGAGATTATTTTCTTTGATCGTCTGCTTCAACAAAGTATTGATACTCTCGGGGAACATATTGAACAAAAAAATATTTCCATTCATGAAGATGTCTCAAGTGGTGTAAAGGTGAGAGGAAACAGTATTCTGACAGAAATACTGATCAATAATCTCATCATCAATGCAATCCGTCATACTTCTCCAGGAGGTTCTATCTCTATACAACTGGCAGATTCTTCTTTTGAGGTTTCCAATTCGGGTGCTGAAAGGCTGAATACGGATTTGCTTTTCAAAAGATTTTCAAAACTTTCAACAGATAACAGCGGAAGCGGGCTGGGGCTCGCTATCATCCATGAAATCTGCAGATTTCATCATTGGACCATCAGCTACAGGTTTGAAAATAGTCATCATATCTTCACTGTTAAATTATAGTTAAAAAAATTCACAGCTCCGGCAATTCAAAATTTCTTCTAAATCACATTGCACCTTTGTATAGAAAATACTGAGGTAGATATTTTATTTAGAAATGATTGTAAAAATTGTCTTTTTATCACAGGAACTATTCTGATTTTCTGGATCAGTGCTATTTGTGGTATCCAAAAATAAAACAAAATGAGAACAGCAAACAAAGTCGCAGCCGTAACCCTTCTTTTCTGGCTTATGAAAGTTGTAGCAACTACATTAGGGGAGACCTTGGGAGATTTTATTTCTATGACCCTTAATCTTGGATATGTTATAGGTATTTTAGTTACACTCGCATTTTTTATCCTTATCCTATCAGTACAGCTCCGTGTAAAAAAATATATTCCGGCAGTATACTGGATCGTGATTATTGGATCAACAACTTTGGGAACAGAAATCTCCGATTTTATCGACCGTACTTTAAAAACAGGATATTTGGCAGGGAGTCTGATTTTGCTTTTAGGTCTATTAATTTCCTTATTCCTATGGTATAGAAAATATGAAAACCTCGAGGTCTATCCGATTTCTGAAAGAAACAAAGAATTTTATTACTGGACGGCTATCTTATTTTCTAATAGTCTGGGAACAGCTTTTGGGGATTTTCTGAGTGATAATTTAGGACTTGGCTATATGACGGGAGCTTTGATTACAGGGCTGATCATATTGGTGGTAGTAGCACTTCATTATTTCACGAAAATCAATCATGTTGTCCTGTTCTGGATTGCCTTTGTTTTTACCAGACCATTTGGTGCTACATTCGGAGATCTTTTGACAAAACCTTTAGCTAAAGGAGGTTTGGACCTTGGAACACTCAATGCTTCCCTGATATCTCTTACTCTCATGGTTTTAATGATTATCATTTCACAAAGAAAACACAGCCGGGAATTACCCTTGCAAAACGAATAATTAATATTTCCCTTATAACGAACTTTTTAAAGCAAATAAAGACTAGCAGAATGAATAAAACAGCCTTGTTATTTTTTCCAACCTGTATGGCAATTTCTTCCCTTGTTTCAGCTCAGACAGCTTCTGTAACGGCATCCGGAAGAATCATCAATAAAGATAAAGCAGCAATACCTTACGCCCATATTATTTTAAGAAAAGAAAAAGACAGCACTTTTACAGCCGGAACCATTACCAATGAGGAAGGACGATTTTCCATTACAGGCATAAAACCGGACCATTATCTTCTGGAAACCTCCATCACTGGATATAATACATACACACAGCCTGTTTTCATAGGAAGTCTTTCAGAGTTTCTGGAAATTCCCACTATTGAACTGGCTCAGAAACAGGAAAATGAAACTAAAATAGAAGCCATCACTATTACCGCTTCCAAAAAGAATGAAATAGACAGCCGCCTTGATAAAAAAACTTATTCCGTAGCAGACAATATCAGCCAAAGTGGCGGCTCGGTATTACAAAGCATGCAGAATCTTCCCGGAATTACCGTACAGGATGGTAAAGTACAATTAAGAGGGAATGATAAAGTAACAGTACTTATTGACGGTAAACAGACTGCACTCACCGGATTTGGAAGTCAGACAGGACTGGATAATATTCCGGCTTCTGCCATTGATAAAATTGAAATCATCAACAATCCTTCCTCGAAATATGATGCGAACGGAAATGCAGGGATTATCAATATTATTATGAAAAAGAATAAACAGAACGGGTGGAACGGAAAAGTAGGATTTACAACAGGTTTAGGTTCACTTTGGGTAAGAAAAGAAAACCTTCCCACAATAAGACCGCAATATACGCTAACACCTAAAATAAATCCATCACTGTCTGTTAATTACAGAAAAAATAAGGTGAATATATTTTTACAGGCTGATAATTTATATACTGAAACGCTTAATAAGAATGAATTTGTAACCCGTACTTATGATAATGGAACCGTTATTAATTCTCAGCTGAAAAGAAACAGAAATACAAATTTCTTCACTACTAAAGCAGGAATAGACTGGACTATTGATCCACAAAATACATTAACCATTTCAGGAATGTATGGAAGCGAAAAGATCATCGACAGGGGAGATCAGCCGTTTTTCAATGGAGATATGTCCCAACGTCTCCGCCTGTGGCAGTTTTTGGAAGATGAACTGAAAACAACCGTTATGGGAACCGCTTCTTATCAGCATAAATTCAAAGATGCCGGACATGTTTTGAATGTAGGATTCAATTATACTTTCCACAGAGAGGATGAAAAGTATTTCTATGATAATTATCTTCTTTCTTCCGCAGGAACTGATGCCTTCAAATTATTATCTGATGAACAGGTCTACGATTTCAACGTAGATTATGTAAAACCTTTAAAGTACGGCCGGATAGAAACCGGAATTAAACTGCGAAACAGAAGCATACCTACCAATATGAACTTTATTCCTGGAGCCAACTCTGTTCTGGATGTTTCTGCGGGAGGAAAAGCCGATTATAAAGAATTTATTCCTGCAGTGTACGGAAATTATGTTTTTGAAAATGAAAAATGGGAAGCAGAGCTGGGGTTGAGGCTGGAATATGTAAAAATTCAATATGACGTAAATCCTAATCATCCAACATATAAAAGTGACGGATACAATTATACGCAACCATTCCCTAATTTCAGACTTGCTTATAAACTTGATAACCGCAATAAGTTCTCAGTATTTTACAATAGAAGGGTAGACCGTCCTAATGAAGTTGATATCCGTATTTTTCCAAAGTATGATGATGCAGAAATCATTAAGGTAGGAAATCCGGCACTGCGCCCTCAGTTTACGAACTCTATTGAACTTGGATATAAACACAATTGGAACAACGGATATCTGTATTCTGCATTATACTACCGTTTTGCCAACGGAACCATCACAAGAATTTCAAGCATTATTCCGAACAGTACTCTTATTTATGCCATATTCCAGAATGCCGGAAAAAGCTATAATACAGGGCTGGAAACGATATGGAATCAAAAGATATCTGATGTATATTCCTTTAATATCAATGGAAATCTATACCGTAACCAGATCAATGCATTTACTGTAGAAAACCTGTATCCAGCACCTAATACTTTCTCGGCAGACCAGCAGACAGCCATTTCAGGAAATATCAAGATGAATAACGTTTTTCATTTTTCAAAGGGATTGGATATGCAGTTTACACTGGTGTATCTGGCACCGGATATTATTCCACAGGGAAGAATAAAATCCAGGTTTTCAATGGATGCAGGATTGAAAAAAGCCATTCAGAAAGGGAAAGGTGAACTGTTTTTAAATGCCTCAGATTTACTCAATACAATGGTAATCAGAAAGTCTGTTCAAGGCAGCGGATTCGCTTATACCAGCAATGATTATTATGAAACACAGGTGATCCGGCTGGGGTACAGCTATAAATTTTAATACAGAATTGAATAATTACAAATGTGATTTAGAATGAAAAAACACTTCCAAACAACGATGATGTATATCTTGGTTTTAAGTTCAGCTTTAAGCAGAATCAATGCTCAGAATACAAATGACACGATTGAAGTTCAGAAGCCTGTGCAAGACAGCATTATCACTACAGAGATTCAAAAAAGCAAGCTGAATTATAAAAGCCTGATCATTCCCACAGCATTCATTGCCTATGGAGTAGCAGGTTTGACAATGAATAATCTGAAGCAGCTTAATATCTCTACAAAAGTTGAGATTAACGAACACCGGCCCACACAAATAAAACTGGATAATTATACCCAATATGCCCCTGCAGTCATAGTATATGGACTGAACGCAGCTGGAATAAAAGGGAAACATAACCTGAGAGACCGTACTATCATCTATGCTTCTTCACAGCTGATTGCGGCAGCCTTTATAATGCCTTTAAAGTATCTTGTAAAAGAGGAAAGACCGGACAGATCAAATACATTGTCTTTTCCGTCAGGACACGCGGCAACAGCATTTTCTTCAGCACAGTTTATGTTCAGGGAATATAAAGACAGTAATTTCTGGCTGAGCATTTCAGGATATCCATTTGCTATTTTCACAGGGGTATACAGAATGCTGAATGATAAGCACTGGCTGGGGGACGTTGTGGCAGGAGCCGGATTTGGAATTCTTTCTACCGAACTTGCATATTGGCTGTTTCCAAAAATTGACAATTTATTACGGGGAAAAAATAAGAGTAAAAATACCTTATCATCTACGATGGTAATGCCATTTTATCAGAATAAAATTGTAGGAATAGGGTTGGTAAAAACCTTCTAACATAAAAGCACAATTCAGCATTGAATCATGCTTTTCATTATACCATTTTCTGATCATATAAGGTACAGCATCAGAACAGTTTGAAAAAATTGATATTCTGATTAACAATGCCGGATTGTCACAACGTGCTTTAGCAATGGAAACGGATATTGAAGTAGATAAACAGCTGATAGATGTTGATTATATCGGAAAGGTGGCCTTTGCTAAACAACTGTCGCTGCAATGGCAGGCATATCTTTATAATTTTTCAGGTCTAAAGGATATACTATTATTTAGTTTTTAAGCCCCGCAATATATTTCCCGGCTTTCATTCCTGAAAAAATACAGCCTCCCAAAAATGTTCCTTCCAGCGCTCTGTAACCATGCATTCCGCCACCGCCAAAACCTGCCACTTCTCCTGCAGCATACAATCCTTCAATAATACTGTCGTCGTCTTTTAATACCTGACCATTCAGATTGGTTTTTATACCGCCTAAAGTTTTACGGGTCAAAATATTGAGCCGTACAGCAATCAAAGGACCGTTTTCTGGGGCTAAAATCTTATGGGGAGCCGCTACACGTCCAAGTTTATCTCCTAAATAATTCCGGGTATTCCGGATATAATTAACCTGGGTATCTTTTGAAAATTTATTGTCTAATTCTCTGTCCCGGGCTTCAATTTGAGATTTTATTTTTTCATAATTCAAAAGCTTATTTCCGGCCAGTTCATTCATCCTGTTAACCAGATCTTCCAGATTATCTGATACAATAAAGTCTTTTCCATGCTCTTTAAAAGCTTCTACCGGCCCTGGAGCCTTTTTACCGAAAATCCTTTTCAGAAAAAGAGAGTAGTCCTTATTGGTAATATCCGGATTCTGTTCTGAACCCGAAAGAGCAAATTCTTTTTTAATAATTTTCTGAGTGAGGATAAACCACGAGTAAGAAAACCCGGTTTCCTGTATATATTGTAAGGTTCCCAACGTATCAAATCCGGGAAGAAAGGGAGCAGGGAGCCGTTTCCCTTTAGCATCAAACCATAAAGAAGAAGGTCCTGGTAATATCCTGATTCCGTGGTTGGGCCAGATGGGATTCCAGTTTTGCAAACCTTCTGTGTAGTGCCACATTCTGTCACGGTTGATAATATGAGCTCCTGTATTTTCTGCAATACCAATCATTTTGCCATCTACATAGGCTGGAACACCGCAGACCATATTTTCCGGTGCTTTTCCGAGTCTTTCGGGCCAGTTTTTCCTTACCAGTTCATGATTGGCACCAATTCCACCAGAAGCTATGATGATATTTGAGGCAGTATATTCAAATGTTGAGATCACATTTCTGCTAGTCTCTGCCCCTCTTTCCTGAGTATCATTTTCAAGAATATCTCCTTTGAGGCCTTTTATTTTTCC
This sequence comes from Chryseobacterium sp. MA9, assembly GCF_024399315.1. NCBI lineage: Bacteria > Pseudomonadati > Bacteroidota > Flavobacteriia > Flavobacteriales > Weeksellaceae > Chryseobacterium > Chryseobacterium sp. MA9. The sequence goes on from NZ_CP075170.1 coordinate 1,000,117, forward strand.
ATTTTCCAACAGCAATTCTGTCACTCTGTGTCTGAACTTCATCTGAAGCAATCCTTTTTCCTGAGCTTTGTACGCTTTTTCTACGAAAGGTTTTACTACGCCTGTACCAGTTCCCCAACTTACATGAAAACGAGGCACCGAATTCCCGTGTCCTGTTGCTGAACCGTCACCGCGTTCTGCCCAACCAACCATAAACATCAGCTTGATACCTAGTTTGGAAATGTATTCATATTTTTCACCGGCAGCAAATTTCAGGTAAGCTTCTGCCCATTGACGGGGCCAGTAGTCTTCCGGACGGTCAAAACCGGCGGTTCCTTTCCAGTCCTGCAAAGCCAGTTCATAAGAGTCTTTGATTCCCATTCTTCTTTGCAGGGGTGAATTGATCAGAAACAAACCACCAAATGACCAGAATGCCTGGCCTCCTATATTTTGCTCGGTTTCCTGATCCAAAAGCAGTACTTTTTTCCCGGCATTAGTAATTTCCATTGCAGCAGTAAGCCCCGCCAGTCCGCTTCCTATGATGATGACATCAGGCAGAAATCTTTCTTCCATTTTCCAGGTGTTTTTATTGAATGATACTTCCCATAAATGTATTAATTATTTAAATGAAACAATTAAAAAAATCTTAATACTTTTATTGTTTACATAGAATAAAAATGGAAGAAAACTATAAATACCAAGCATTTGCAATATTAAAAGACGGAACACGTCAGCCTATTGAGGCAGAATCAATTATTATCCAGCTGGAGGAGGAGGAAATTGAAATTCCACTGGTATCATTACATCCTGTTTTTCAGGGAAAATTAACCCTCGCTACTGGATCAGCCATTCAGGGCAGGGGAAATGACAGGGAAAGAGCTACCCGACTTATCATAGAGCCGGGAGCTTCTAATGTGATTCATGTAACTCCAAAAAAAGTCTGATATATCCCATGGATGCTAATTTTCCTGTATTTAAAACAGATCCCTCACTAAAACATTTTTATCTTTGTGAAAAAAGAAGTATGAAATATTTGTTTATCATTGCCTGCTTTGTCTGCTCCATTTTCAGTCAGGCACAGCAAAAACAGGATCCATGGAAAGACAGCCAGCTGATGGATCCGGCGTTACTGGCTTCCAGAATTGTAAAGCATTCAACAAAAGACCTGATGATTATTTCAGTAGGCCCGGAAGCCATCATCAAAGGTTCTGTAGACATCGGGCCAACACATGAACCAGAAAACCTGGAAAAACTGAGAACTTATCTTAAAGATATTCCAAAGAACAGAGAAATTGTAATCTACTGCGGATGCTGTCCTTTTGTAAAATGTCCTAATATACGTCCTGCTTTTGCATTACTGATGGAAATGGGCTTTAAAAATGCGAAGCTTTTAAATCTTCCTAAAAATATAAAAACCGATTGGCTGGATAAGGATTATCCAACAAATGATTAATATGAAAACGAGTTTTACCATAGTGTTTTTAATCCTGTTTTCGAGATTTGTATTCGCTCAAAACAAAATTGAAGTAGGAAAGAAGGCTCCTGAAATAACCTTGACTAAACCGGATGGCTCTTCATTTTCACTTTCAAGTTTAAAAGGGAAACTGGTTCTTGTTGATTTCTGGGCCACGTGGTGTGCCCCGTGTGTAGGAGAGCAGCCTGAGCTGAAAAAATTGTATGATACCTATTCGGATCAGGTTAAAGCCAATACGTTTGAAATTCTGGGGGTTTCTTTAGATAAAAATAAAGAGAACTGGCAGAAAGCAATTGAACGATTCAATATCAACTGGATACAGATCAGTGATTTAAAATTCTGGAAAAGTCCTGTTGCTAAAGCCTATGAAATAGATGAGCTTCCTTTTAATGTAATCATAGACGGCGAAGGAACCATCATTGCTAAAAATCTTCACGAAAAGGAACTGGAAGAGTTTTTAAAGAAGAATCTAAACAACAATTAATCTCAAAAGAGTGGTCAGGATGGCCACTCTTTTTGCATTTGATTGCTATTTGTATATTAGAATCGGAGCCGAATAATTTTTCATGATTAATCAGAAGAACATTGGAGGGAACCATGTTACTACTAATTAAGATATAAGGTTTTTTAAGTCCGTTTTTATTATTTTCTTTCATTAATGCTGTAAAAATAAGAACTAATTTTATAAAAATCACAATAAAGGGAATAATTTAAATGTTAAATTTTGCTTTGAATTAAGTAACAATTAGTTAATAAAAAAATGGGTTAAAAGAATAGGTGTAGAATAATTTGATAGCATATTTATTATTCTAAGAAAAAAATGGATCACATTAAGCTTGATTATGAAGCTTATACTAAAAAATATAAAGAATTTCATATACTGTTAAAAGCAATTGATATATGATACAACCTATTACTTCTCCATGATATCTATATTCGTTTCATGAAAAAGAACTACTTCCTCAGATGTGCATTATCAGTCATCTTGCTTATGCATAGCGCAATCTCTATTTTTAGTGGAGATGTCAACAATTTTGGCATTCACTATCTGGACACCATAGGATTTTCTCCAATAGGACTGTATCTTGCCTGGTTAATAAAGCTTACACACCTTGTTTCTGTTTTTCTTATCTGGAAAGACCGGTTTATAAAGCCTGTTGCTCTCTGTAACATTATAATTTTTGCATTGGGAATCTATTATATCCATTGGGAAAATGGTTGGTTTGTGGTAGGAGGTGGAACCAATGGGATCGAGTTTAATGTCTTGTTGATATTCAGTTTTATCAATCTCATGCTTCCTGAAGTTCGTTTAAAAAAGATCAATCAATAACATTTCAGGAATATTGCAATTGAGTATTTATTTTGAACCATCAAGATTCAAGAAGCTTTCTTAATGGTTGAATAAAATAGTGAGAAGCTGTTTGTAGATTAATGGCAGAAATTGGTAGACTTTATATTTCTATATTTGACTGAATCTTATTATTTTATATTTTTAAATGACAGCAAATTTGAAATCAGATCATAAATCTAAGCTATACATTCATCTGCTTTTTTGGGTATTGTACTATATTCTGGAGGCTTATCTTGACTTTTACTGGTCAAGATATCAGTTTCCAAGTTTCAAATGGCAGTTACGGCTTCAGAACACACTTCTTCTGGAGCTAGGTTATTTTCTGGTTAAAATTCCTCTTGCTTATTCTTTGTTGTATGTATATGAAAAGGTTCATATTAACAAGATTCTTAAATATATTCTCTGCATTCTTATTGTTATACTGGCAGTTTTAGGACATCGGTTATTCACCCATTACATTATTTATCCATACATCTATGGAGTTACAGAGACTTTGGATGGAAAGCAGCCTTCTGGACTTATCAATGGATTGGTAGTATTTAATTCCTTTATGGATCTTATTTTTATGGTAGGATTGGTTTTCGGGATAGAAATTACAAGACAGAAAAACCTGCTAAAAGACCAAATTTCTCAATTGAAATCGGAAAAACTGGATCAGGAACTTACCATGTTAAAAGCCCAGATCAATCCTCATTTTCTTTTCAATACATTGAATAATATCTACGGAATGGCTCTTAAAAAGGCAGATGAAACGCCTGATGTGATTCTGCAGCTGTCCAAAATCATGCGTTACAATATCTATGAAGCCGCCGAAAAAAATATTTCTATAGAAAAAGATATTGAAAATATTAAGGATTTTATACAGATCCAGAAAATAAGACATCACCATCTTAGTGTCCATTTTCAGGAAAACATTGATAATCCTTCTCAGGAAATCTCCCCCCTTATTCTGATTCAGTTTATTGAAAATGCTTTTAAACATGGTGTTTCCGAAAGTTTTGGAGAAGCTTTTATCTCCATTGATATTGAACTGAAAGACGGAATTCTTAGCTATTGTATTGAGAATTCCAAAGAAGAAAAACCTCATCAGCATTCTACCAAAATAGGACTGAAAAACATTCGCCGCCAGCTTGAACTTCTTTATCCTAAACATAAACTGAGTGTTGAGGATAAAACTGACCGATATATTGTACACCTCAAAATTGATTTCAATGATCCATCCAGCCTCTAAAAAATACAATTGCATTATTGTAGAAGACGAACCGATTGCTGCAGAAATTCTGGAAACATTTATTTCCCGGGATTCGGAACTGAATCTTATAGGTAAATGTTCTGATGCTGTGTACGCAAGCAATCTTTTGAGTATTCATGAGGTAGATCTAATGTTTTTAGACCTTCATCTTCCTGTGGTAAAAGGTTTTGATTTTTTGAAAAAACTAAAGAATCCCCCTTTTGTGATTGTTACAACAGCTTATCATCAATATGCCATAGAAGGGTATGAACTGGATATCGCAGATTATTTGCTGAAACCTATTCCTTATGAACGTTTTGTAACAGCCGTTGGGAAGTTTAAATATTTAATGGAAGCTGAAGACGCCTTATTAGAAATAGCTGAGCGCGATTATATCTTTATTAACAGTGGAAAAAAACAGGTTAAAATTATTCTTCAGGATATTTTTTATATCGAAAGTTTAAGGGAATACATACATATTCACACCAAAACGGAAACATTCACTTTTAAAATGCCTATTAGTAAAATAGAGGAAAGCCTGAATCCAAACATATTTACACGTATTCATAAATCTTATATTATTTCTAAACCTAAAATAGAGATTAAATCTGCAGCTGTTGTACAGGTAAAAGGGAAAAAGCTGCCTATTGGGAGAACTTATAAACCTTTTATTGATTTGTAGTGCGCGCGATGAAGTATTATGATTTTTAAAACCACCCCCTGCAAAAATTCAACGAATTTTTGCCACCTCTCCAGAAGAGGGGAATGTCCAGTCCTTCAATAGTAATGTCTGGGTAGATTGTAAATTTTCTAAAAAATATGAAGGTTTTAAAATCTTCCTGTCTTTCTATTTAGGCTATAAGCAAAATAATTTCCTAAACTCATTACTCATTACTCATATTTTAGTAGACCGGATTCTGCTATTGATATATAGATTTCATAATATTCTTCACCAATTATTGAATTTTGGTTAAACAATAAACAAAATCAATAATTATGAAATACAAGTTGAAGCTTTTAAGTGCAGGCGTCGCTTTTTTTATCGGAAGCGAAACCTATTTCAGCCAAGGCAAGCAAGACACCCTTACGACCCAGAATATTGAGGGGATTGTTGTTACTGCACTAGGCATCAAAAGAGAAAAGAAATCTCTGGGGTATTCTACACAGGAAGTAAAAGGTGAAGATATCAACAAAAATCCCACTACCAATTTTTTGAATAATTTGTCCGGAAAAGTGGCAGGGCTTGAAATCAGACAGTCAACCAACTTTGGTGGTTCCATAGATGCTGTTTCAAGGGGATATAAATCTATTTTGGGAGATAATCAAGCTCTTTTTGTAGTGGACGGTGTTCCTATTATCAACAGGAATATCAATTCCACAGTTCAGCAAAACGGATTTGGTGGTTATGATTACGGAAGTCCTGTTTCGGATATCAATCCTAATGATATTGAAACCGTGAATGTATTAAAAGGGGCTGCTGCGACAGCTTTATATGGTTCCAGAGCTCAAAATGGCGCCATTATCATCACCACAAAAAAAGGTAACAAAAATGCACAGGGTATCGGCCTGGAATACAGTGGGAGTATTTCTGTTTCTACGGTTGATAAATCTACCTTCCCTGAATACCAGACTCAGTACGGACAGGGATATTGGGGAAATGTATTTCCGTTGTATCAGAATTCACCCATGGCTATTTTTTGGCATGATGCTTCTTATGGAGCTCCCTATGATCCCAATCTTATGGTATGGCAATACGATGCATTCATCCCTGGTTCCCGAAATTTTGGAAAAAAAACACCATGGGTAGCGGCTAAAAACGGACCGATTACCTTCTTTGAAAAGGCTATTAACCAAACCAATAATATCGCTTTAAGTGGCGGAAATGACAAAGCAACCTTCAGACTGAGCTATTCTAATACCAATGCTACGGACATTATGCCTAATTCTTCTTTAATGAAAAACAATTTTGGAGGAAATGCATCTTATAAGATTACGGATAAGCTTACAGCTACCATTTTTGCCAATTATATTACACAAAGAACCAAAGGACGAAATTCTACAGGATATACCGATAATATTATGAGCGGATTCCGCCAGTGGTGGGCAACCAATATAGATCTTCAGTATCAGAAATATCTTTATGACACTTACAATAAAAACTATACATGGAATATAAAAGGACCTGATAATCTTTCTCCTTCCTATTGGGATAATCCTTATTTCTCCCGGTATCAGAATTACCAAAATGACAAAAGAGATCGTTTTGCCGGAAATTTCAGCCTGAGCTATGATCTTTCAAAAAATATCAACATTCTTGGAAGGGTAGGTATTGATGGATATACAATGATTACTGAAGAAAGAAAAGCTGTGGGTTCTATGCCAGCCTTTTTCAGTTTTAATCTGATAGAACAGCCATCGGGGTATGCAGTGACCAACCTTCGTTTTACAGAAACCAATTATGATCTTATTGCTACTTATAAAAAAAATATTACGGAGGATTTAAATCTGCAGGCCTTATTGGGCGGAAATGTCAATGTCCAGTCCAATTATTCCAATGCACAGACAACAACAGGTGGCTTATATATTCCGGATCTTTATACGATCTCCAATTCGGTTGCTACTCCTGCCAAGCCTATTACAATAGATAATACAAAATACATTTACGGAGCCTTTGTGCAGGCTTCTTTAGGATATAAAAATACGTATTACCTGGAAGGAACTTTCAGAAGAGATCAGTCTACCTCATTACCTAAAGAAAAGCAGGTATATTATTATCCTTCGGTTTCTGCAAGTGTTGTATTTTCCAACCTATTGAAACAAGAATGGTTAAGCTTCGGAAAGATAAGAGCAGCTTATGCAGAAGTAGGTTCGGATACCAATGCTGATCAATTAAGAAACAGATATATTCCTCAGGCCTCTTTAGAAAATAATCCTGTATACTCTTACAATACATCTTTAAGGAATGCCGACCTGCTTCCACAGAAACTGAAAAATTTTGAAATAGGAACCAATATGCAGTTTTTTAAAAACAGGGTAGGCTTAGATCTCTCATGGTTCCGGAATGTTGCGTTTAATCAGATATTGCCTCTTCCCATTTCTCTGGCAACAGGCTCTCTGTCTAAAATTCAGAATACAGGTGAACTTACCACAAAAGGGGTTGAACTTACTTTAAATATAACGCCATTGAAATCTGAACATTTTAGCTGGGACATGGCTATCAACTGGTCTAATCCCAAAACCAAAATCACTGCACTACGGGAGGGCATAGAAAATATTACCTTGGGTACCTTACAGGGTGGAATCACCATTAATGCTCCACTCAACGAAGAATATGGAAGCATCTGGGGATCAGATTTTGTATACGATCCCAATGGAAATAAAATTATAGGGACTAATGGGGCTTATCTGCATACGGATGACAGCAATCATAATCTGGGAAGCTTTCAGTCTGATTTTGTTGCAGGGCTAAATAATTCTTTTACCTTTAAAAATTTTAATCTAAGCTTTCAGATCGATTGGAAAAAAGGAGGTAAAATATTTTCTCTGGATCAGTATTATGGGTATGGGACAGGGCTTTATCCGGATTCTGTAGGCTTTAATGACCTTGGAAACCCTATCAGAAATACACTGGAAAACGGAGGTGGTGTTATTTTGCCAGGTGTAATGCAGGATCCTAATAATCCGGGACATTATATTCCGAATACGATTCGTCTAGACCGTTCAATGTCTAGCCAGACTCTGGAAACTGATCCTCCTGCAGCTGCATTTGTTTATGATGCAAGTTTTATAAAACTTCGTCAGGTATCTGTTTCTTATACCTTCAACAATCAATTCTTAAAAAAAGCAGGGATTCAGAACCTCACTCTTGGCATGATAGGAAGTAACCTATGGATTATTCACAAAAACCTTCCGTATGCAGATCCGGAATCAGGGCTTTCATCCGGAAGTATCCAGGGATATCAATCCGGAGTAATGCCTGCTACAAGAAACTTCGCCTTCAATCTGAAAGTTAACTTTTAAAAACTATTACAATGAAAACTATTATCATAAGCTCTGTTTTAGCACTGGTCCTAACGAACTGTACCTCAGATCATGTGAATGATGATCCCCATGTAGCCTACAGTATGGTTCCTGAGCCTCTTCTTACCTATGCAGAAAAAGAACTGAGCGACTATATGACCACTCCGAGTGTCAACGAGAACAATTTCCGTCTTACCATGCAATACTGGCAGGAAGTAACTTACGTAAGTGAGAGTAATTATAATTTTACGGCAAGAAATGTCTCCAATAATGTATGGACAGATAATTATGTGAATGTCCTTAACAATCTGAATAAGGCTAAAGAACTTATAGAACAATTTCAGCCGACAGCCTCAGAAGTAAATGCCTGGCCTGCAAAAAAACAGAATCAATTGGCTATTATTGATATGCTCTCAGTATATACATTTCAAACCATGGTTGATACTTTCGGTGACGTTCCTTACAGCCAGGCTCTTAATTATGAGAAGTTTCCTCTTCCCATCTACGACGATGATACACAGATTTATGAAAAATTAATTATCCGCCTAAAAGCAGATATCAATAATCTGGAGGAAGGAGAAGGAAGTTTCGGCTCAGGAGATATCTTTTATCAAGGTGATATAGGAAAATGGAAAAAGTTTGGAAATTCTCTGCTTCTAAAATTAGGAATTGCTCTTTCAGACGTTAATCCTTCAGTGGCTCAATCTACTATTAATACAGCCATTACCGGAGGAGTCATTATCAATGAAACAGATAATGCTAATTTCAGATACCAGGCAGAAACCCCTAACTTTAATCCATTGTTTGAAAACCTTGCCAATAGTGGACGAAATGATTTTTTTGGAGGAAAACCTTTTATAGATTTTCTGAATACTACTTCCGATCCCAGAAGAGCTCAATACTTTCATGATGTACATGGTCAATATATCGGTCAGGTAATCGGTTTATCAGGTGTTTTTACAGATTTTTCTGCGCCTGGACTCTTTGCATACATTCCTGTTACTCCCGGAAAAATAATGACTCATACGGAAGTGGCGTTTTATATGGCAGAAGCCGCAGCCAGATTCGGAATTGGCGGAAGTCCTGATGCTCTTTATCAGAATGCCGTACAGGCATCTTTTCGGGAATGGGGCTTATCTGCTCAGGATGCACAGACTTATCTTTCAAACACTCCTTATGATGCTGCCAACTGGAAAAAATCTATTGGAGAGCAGGCGTGGGTTGCCATGTACAATCATCCTGTAGTATCCTGGAACTTTTACCGCAGATTAGATTATCCGGTTTTACAGGCTCCACCAACTGCTATTGCCAATGCAGGTGGAAAAGTTCCTGTAAGACTTCAATATCCAACGTTAGAAGCTACTACCAATGGTACTAATTACGCTAAGGCAGCTGCTGCCATAGGTGGAGATAAGCTCACTACCAAGGTTTTTTGGGATATTCAGTAAAAGTTGGAAGAGGGAAAAGGGAGGCTGGAAGTCGATGTTGAACATATTAATTAATGATTACATAACAAAGAATAATACCCATTAAATAATAAGTTTTTCTATTTTTTTTATATCTATTATTTTGTAAGTTAAGCCTGTATTTCTACAATGCAGGCTTTTTCTTAGGTGTTTAAAACCATTCATAGACAATAATTCTCCTTTTATAGATGTTTTTTCCCGGTTTACTACTCATTTATTCATCTTTGAAGTGTAAATAATAAATGATTAAAATTATGAACGTAAAAAGAATCCAAAGACTTATGAGCAGTTTTATAGTAATGGTATTGGTGGGAAGCCTATTTTTAAGCTGTAAAAGCAGTGATGATAATGATGAGCCTACACCAACATCAGATCAGAGTATAGATCCCGTACTGGGAACATTTAAAGGAACGATAAGAATTGCTACTCAAGATTATTATGATGCTATTGTTATCGTTTCAAAAGTAGATGCCTCTCATGTTAAGGTTCAGCCCAAATCCGGCGAAGTGTATTCTGTAGCAACACCTAAAGTCTTAAGTGCTGTAAACCCTGTAGGGGTAGGAGTGGTAGGCAATGATCCTGAAGGAAGTATAAATTATCTTATCTCAACAAAAGCTTTACAGATCAGTACGAAAAAAACAGCTACTACGGATGTAGAGTTTTATTATGAAGGCACTAAACAATAATAAATCTGAGTTTGAGTTAGAGGAACTAAGATTGAAGACGGGAAATTACTTTTAGTTATTAAAGACTACTACCGTCTGTATACAATTAAATTAGCTTAAAAGTAGAAAACAGGTATTGTTTATGACCTTCATAACTTACTGCTTCAAATCAATCTAAATCAGAAATTCTTATCTCAAATTAAGGTTGTTAAATAAATATAATTTAGTTGGTTTATTATTCTCATGTTGAATAATGGTTTGGCATAAGATTATCGCTAATCTTAAGCCATTTTTTATTTAAAAAAGTTTAAGTCCAATAACTCCCATAACAGTAGCTGAGATAGATCGTATGACTAGAAACCTTTAAATTTGAAATAGGATAAAACCCAATAATGCACCTCCTGCAACAATAATTGCACTATTAATTTTCTTAAATTTAAAAACAAAAACACCACTTAGGATTGCTATTACAACGGCTCGCCAATCAGTAATAGCTTCTTTACCCATTACAAAACAAACAGATACTATAATTGCTACGGAAGCTACATTTACAGCATCTAGAAATACCGCTAATGCTTTTGAATTGCGCATTTTTTTAACTAACGGATTTAAAAGTGCTACAAATATAAATGAAGGAAGAAATATTGCTATTGTTGAAACAATTGCACCCGAAAGCCCGTTAATCTGATATCCTATAAAAGTAACCGATGAAAAAACAGGTCCGGGGGTGAATTGCCCAATTGCAATTGCATCTATAAGCTTCGTTCTTGAAAGCAAGCCCGTTTGTACTAATTCAGTATCTAAAAATGCAAAAAGTACGTACCCGCTACCATAAAGTATTGCACCAATTTTTAAAAAAGTCAGAAATAATTCAACATCTATAGTATGCCGGAAAGATACCTGTGAAATTTTAATATAAGTAAAAGGTATAAAACTTTGCAAAGTATTAGCACGGCTGTTTTTAAAAAAATATAAAACATAAGCTAAAAAGCCTGCTCCAAACATTAAATATATTTCGCTAATGCCTAATAAAGAAGCGAACAATACCACAATCCCTATTATAAATAAAAATATTGATTTTACCGATTTTTTTGCCAATGGATAAACCGCACCAATAACAACTGCTATAATAGCTGGTTTTATGCCATAAATAAAAGGATATATTTCAGGAATTTGCCCATAATCACGATATAAAAACGCCAACATTCCAGTAATAAAAACTGCGGGGAGAATAAAACATAAACCTGCTATTATTAAGCCTTTCCATCCTCCCTTATCGTAGCCGATGTGAATGGCCATTTCTGTACTGTTAGGACCAGGAATAAGATTAGTAGCTCCAATTAAATCCAGAAAATGTTGTTCACTGATCCATTTTTTTTTCACAACAACTTCTTGCTGCATCATAGCAATATGAGCAGCAGGCCCACCAAATGCTGTGATTCCCAATTTCAGGAAAAGTTGGGCCAGTTCTTTCAGACTACAATTGTTCTCCACTGTTTGTTATATTTATCATCCTAATATAAAACATGAATTAGCTCCTTAATTTATATTTTGTTGGGCTTACTTACATATTTGTTACCCTTTACAAAAAAACGCCATGGCAATAGAGCATCTTCCTGGGCATAAGCAACTCCTATACGAGGCCCTGTAACAATGCCATCAGAAGGATACTGAATCCCATGATCTTCAATCCAGATTTCATTTCCATTCAGGTCTTTTTTGTTAAAGGAACGGTCAATTCCCAATGCTTTGGCAGCAGATCCGGGGCCGGAGGAAATCGCGGCTTTGGAAGCCGGCATATTTCTTCGGAGTTCCATAATCTCAGTCCCTATCAATGGCTCAACAGCCCTTATCAGAACGGCATGAGGATCATCCTCCACAGAAGTCACTACATTGAAAAGGTGATGGATTCCATAACATAAATACACATAGGAAACTCCACCTTGGTTGTACAACGTTTCAGTTCTGTCTGTACGTCTGCCGCCATAAGCATGAGAAGCTTTGTCTTTCACACCAAAGTAAGCTTCTGTTTCTACAATAATTCCGGCTGTAATTTCTCTATCAATTTCTGTAAAAAGAACCTTTCCCAAAAGGTCCTGAGCCAGAAAAAGAACGTCTTGGTTGGAATAATAGGAGAGTGGTAGTTTCAAATGAATGGGTTTTATGAATTTAACAGGTTAAAAATAAGGATATAAAAACAATTTTCATAAAGTTAAACAGATTGTCACTACATTTGAAATGAGTGATGATATTCACCAACCCAAAAGCAAAATTATGATGAAATCTTTTAATCTGACACTGTTTATACTTACTTTTTGCCTGACAGCATTGTCATTTAATATTCCTTATCAGCAATCTTATCAAAAAATGATTGTCGGAAAATGGCAGCCAGTGCTTTCAAAAGCAGAAGGAATTGAAGCAAACGGAAAGCGGACAGTAAAAAATTATCAATTAAGCCGCAGTGACCTCATGCAGTTTAATGCAGACGGTTCTATTACCGATAGTGCACAGCTTTATTTCTCTTATTCATTGGATCCTAATGATGATAAAATCTTATCTTTATTCGAAGGAGGTAATTATGAAAGAAAGTTTGAAATCGCTCAACTAGACAAGACAACCATGAAAATTGTCATGAAAGAAACTGACAAGTATAAAGGAGAACCCTTTCAGATAACCTGGACGATTGTATTTAAAAGAAAATAAACAGATTTAAATAAAAAAATCCCACAATAGCGTGGGATTTTTAATGTCTTATCTTCCTCCCGGAGGACAGTGTTCTTTCAGATATTTTGTAAACATGGTAGCCAGATGCAGTGATGTTCCTTCCCCTTCACTGATAGAGTGAGTACGGTTAGGGTAAGACATCAGCTGGAACTGTTTATTGTATTTTACCAATTCATTGATATATACCTCTGTATTTTGATAATGTACGTTGTCATCTCCTGTTCCGTGGACCAGTAAAAGGTTACCTTTCAGGTTTTTAGCATAAGCAAGTGGAGATCCATTAACAAAATCTTCTCTGTTCTCCTGTGGAAGTCCCATATATCTTTCCTGGTAGATATTGTCATAAAATAACTGATTGGCAACCGGAGCAATAGCAATCCCCGTCTGGTAAATATCAGGATATTGTCCTAAAAGATTCAAAGTAGAAGAACCTCCGCCGCTCCAGCCCCATACAGCAACCCTTGAAGTATCTGCATAAGGCCATTTTGCAAATAACGCTTTGGCTCCCATTGCCTGATCACGGATATTAAGCTGTCCTATTTTACGGTATATCGATTTTCTCCATTCACGACCTCTTGGAGCAGGTGTTCCACGGTTTTCCAAAGAAACATACAGATAGCCGTCTTCAGCCATATCTCCAACATATAAATCATTCCATCCCGTATAGAAGCTGTCTGTTACCGTCTGTGTTGCCGGTTCTCCATAAACCATAAAAACAATCGGATATTTTTTATTTGGATCAAAATTTTTAGGTTTTACTACCCATCCGTCCAATGTAACGCCATCCTGTGTTGCAATCTGAAAAAATTCTGCTTTAGACTTAGCTGGATCAGCCTTTGCAGATCTTTTGGCAGCTACAAGCTCTTTATGCTCCGGAAGTGATATTACTGCATCTGCGGAAAATGCATTGATACTGTTATTGGTAAACATAGCAATTTTCCCATTGGGTGATATTGTATATTTATTAGAACCTGTATAAGCTTCAGGAGTTACTTTTTGTGCTTTTCCTCCTTTCATATTTACTTTATACAGGTATTTCTGAGTCGCATTATTGGGTGAAGCCGAAAAATAGATTTGTTTGTTCTGAATATCAAAGAATTCCGGTTTTATCACATCGAAAGCATCTTTTGTAATCAATGTTTCCTTACCGTTCATATCTATTTTATAAATATGTCTCCATCCGTCTTTTTCAGAAAGCCAAAGGAATTCTTTCCCATTTTCTATCCAGTCCCAGCCACTTGGATCATTATCATTCCAACGGGATTTGATATCAATCCACGCAGCATCTGTTTCCGTGTGAATGGTTTTACTGCTTCCGGAATTGGCATCTGCAACGATAATTTTACTTTGATTCTGTTTTCTGTTCAATTGCTGCAGAATAATAGATTTAGAATCCAGTACCCATTCCATTCTCGGAATATAGTTTTGTATTTCGTCTCCTGCAATATCAGCTTTCTTTGAAGATTTAGAAGTAAGGTCGTAGAACCAGATACTGCATCCTGAAGGGTTTTCGCCTACTTTGGGATACTCTACAGGAACCGTAAATGAATACAGGCTGTCTGTATTATTGATCATCAGAAAGTTTTTTGTACCTCGCGCATCCAGCTTCCAGTAAGCAATTTTGTTTCCATCGGGTGACCATCGGAAACCATCCTGAGTTCCAAATTCCTCTTCATATACCCAGTCGAAAGTACCATTGATCATTCCGTCTGTACCATCGGTAGTGATCTTGGTAAGCTGGTTATTTGAAAGATCTTCAACATAAATATTGTGTTTAGACACATAGGCTATTTTTTTGCCATCGGGTGAATATTTTGCAAACATTAGTGATGAAGATGGCAAACCTTTTCCAAGCTGGGTGAGCTTTTTAGTGTTTTTATCGAAAATCCAGTAATCTCCGCGGGTATTGTCTCTCCATACTTTCTTGGTATTGGCAAAGAGTAATAAACTTTTGTCGTCTGGGGATACCTGAAAGCTTTGTACCTGCAGTGCTTCCGAACTTCCTGCAGGAACCAGTTCATTGCTGTTTAAAAGGGTCTGGTCTTTTCCGGGATGCAGTACATCAACAATTTCAACTCCTTTTTTAGTAAACGAATAATAGGCATTACCGTCCGGAGTCCACTGTGTCTTCTGCGCAGCCAGTGGCGACAGACACAGGAAGTACAATGCAATAACCGTTAGTTTTTTTATGTTCTTCATAGATAATATTTAATTAATTTTCAGCTCTGTAATTTTCAATTTCTTCAACCGTTTTGATGAGTCCGTTCCCCAGAAGTCTGTACCCGTTATCTGTAATCAGGAAATCATCTTCTACACGGATTCCTCCGAAGTTTCGGTATTCATTAACTTTATCATAATTAATAAAATCTGCATTTTTATTTTCGGCCTGCCAGATATCAATCAGTTCCGGAATCATATAAATGCCGGGTTCAACTGTTACTACAAACCCGGATTCCAAAGATTTTCCTAAACGTAAAGATTTCAATCCAAATGTTTTGGTATCCTTTGGTTCTTCTTCGGTATAGCCAATATACTGTTCTCCAAGATCTTCCATATCATGGACATCAAGCCCCATCATGTGTCCCAATCCGCATTGGAAAAATAGAGTATGAGCATGATTATGTACTGCTTCTGCCGGATTTCCCTTCATCAGCCCAAGATCTATAAGGCCTTCTACCAGATGCTGCGAGGCTTTCAGATGAATATCCTTGAACTTAACTCCAGGTTTCAGAAGCTGCTGGGCATTGTTGAAAGCATTCAGCACAACTTCATACATTTCTTTTTGTTTTGTATTGAAAGTCTTGCTCACAGGAAACGTTCTGGTAAGGTCTCCCGCATATCCCATCGCAGTTTCAGCTCCGGAATCATTAAGGAAAATATCTCCCTCTTTCAAGGTATTGAGGCGGTAGTGATTGTGCAGAATTCCCCCATTTATGGTTACAATCGGAGGGTATGACATCTGACATTCTTTATTGGCAGCCAGATATTGGATAGCATTCGCAATTTCATATTCTTTAACGTCCGGTTTGGCAATCCGCATTGCCAGCAAATGCATTTCATTGGATACATTCACCGCCTGTTCTATCTGTACTATTTCCTGAGATTCTTTTATAGAGCGCTGCTTCACAATGGCTTTAATCATCTCTACAGAAGGCTGTAATGCTGCTATTTTAATCCCAAGAAGATCGGCAAGCAAAATTTTATTGGAAGACTGATATGGAGGAAGATAATGTACCTTTCTGCCGGAAGACTGTGCCTTTGCAATATATTGAGCAAGTTCTGTATATGGCAGCGTTTCCTGTACTCCGGATTTCAGACTTTTCTCTTTCAGTGTTTCCTGCCTGCCCATCCATACGATGTCATCTATACTTAATTCATCTCCGAAAATAATGGTCTTATTCTCATCAATATCAATAATGGCCGCAATACGGGGTTCCTGGATTCCGAAATAATATAAATAGGTACTGTCCTGACGGAAATAATAAGGATTGTGTTCAAAATTCACAGGGTTCTCTATATTTCCCAAAAACAATAAAATTCCGTTGGCTACATTACTTTGTAATACTGTTCTTCTATCCTGATAGGTTTGTGTTGAAAACATATTATGAATACTTTTTAATTTAAAGCTTTAAAGTTACGATTTTGTACTATTGACCGCTCTTTATTCATTAAAATAAAGAATAATGTAAAGTTTGGATTTTAATATGATATCCAGTGTTCATATTTTGCTTAAATTCGGTCATATTTTAACCTTTTAACTACATTAGCTCATAAAATATTGATTCTATGAAGAGTCTCCAGTTTTCAGTCCCTGCCGACACCAATAAAAGTATCCGCATCCAGGAAGATATAATGCCCAATTTCTATCCTTATTTCCACCGCCATACGGAAACCCAGATCATGTGGATTCTTAAAGGACATGGGACACTGGCCATAGAACAAAATCTCTTTAATTTTGAGGCCGGTGACATTTTCTATCTGGGTGCCAATCAGTCGCATGTTTTCAGGGGTAATTTTGATAAAAATGAAAAACAAAAGGTTCATTCCATCTCTATTTTTTTTGATCCTTATAAAAAAATTGCAGCATTTTTCGACTTACCGGAGTTTGGAGAGCTTAAAAATTTTATTGCTCATTCAGAAGTAGGTTTCCAGATAGCTCCTAAATTAAAAATAAGTATCGGGGAAAACATTGCAGCATTACAAAAAACAGAAGGGGTAGATCAGATCATAGATTTTATCAGGATTCTGAACCATCTTATGCAAAACAGGCATCTGCATATCCCTTTATCTTCAGAAAAAAATCTGCCTAATCATATTTCAGACTATGATCAAAGAATTATAGATGCTCAAACCTTTATTAAGAAGAATTTTGCCCAAAATAAACTTACCCTTGACCTTATTGCCAGAGAAGCCTGTATGACTCCTCAAGCTTTTTGCCGCTCTTTTAAAAAACGTACCCGCATTACTTATATTGAATATCTTAATGAGCTCCGTGTACAAAGAGCTTGCAGGCTATTGACATCCAGCAGTATGTACAGTATTTCTTCTGTTGCTTTTAATAGTGGTTTCAACAGCCTTACCAATTTTAACCGGGTTTTCAAGTCCATTATGAAATATTCACCTAAAGAATACCTCAAACACTATAAAGAGGCTACCATAGAGCAATAAAAACAACCTGTTAAAATATGGTTAGTATCTATTAAAATATTAACATTTACCGTTTTGAAATTCTGCTAGTTTTGAATAAATATTATTTGATATGAGTACAAAACTAAACTGGGAAGGTATTTATCCTGCTGTATTAACTCCTTTTACCAAAGAAGGTGAGATAGACTTTGAAATGTTTGCTCTCAATACAGAAGCCCAGATCAAAGCAGGAGTTCACGGAATTATCCTTGCAGGAACATTAGGTGAAGCCAGTGCTTTGGAAACTGAAGAAAAATTTAAACTGCTGAAGTACGCAAAAAAAATAACACAGGGAAGAATTCCAGTTATTCTTAACCTTTCTGAAAATACTACCAAAAATGCCGTAAACTTTGCCCAGAAAGCAAAAGAATTTGGAGCAGACGGTCTGATGCTTCTTCCTCCAATGCGTTACAAAGCTGACAACCATGAAGTTGTTGAGTATTTCAAAGCCGTCGCTTCTGCTACAGATCTTCCTATCCTTATTTATAATAATCCTGTAGATTATGGAATATATGTTTCCCTTGAAATGTTTGAGGAGCTTATTGAATACCCAACTATTCAGGCTGTTAAAGAATCTACAAGAGATCTTGCGAATGTAACCAGAATGATTAACCGTTTTGGAAAAAGAATCAAAATTCTTGGCGGAGTAGATACCATTTGCCTGGAAACTCTTATGCTTGGAGCAGATGGCCTTGTAGCCGGTCTTGTAGATGCTTTTCCCAATGAAACAATGGCAATGTACAACTACGTTAAAGCAGGTAAATATGACAAAGCCGTAGCAATCTACAGATGGTTTATGCCATTGCTGGAACTGGATATTCACCCTAAACTTATTCAGTACATCAAACTGGCTGCTGCAGCTGAAGGAATAAGCAGTCCATATGTAAGAGCACCACGCCTGGAGCTACATGGCGAAGAAGCTGAAAAAGTCAAAAAGATTATTGAAGAAGGTATAGCTAACCGCCCGGCATTAGATTAACACCAGAAATAAAGCTATGATTGAAGAAACATCAAAAGAAAATATTGACAGGAGAATTCAGATGGCTGCCGAAGCCTATCAGTTCCTGAAGAATACCACTGTAAAAGAACGGGCAGCCTTCATGAACGCAGTTGCCGATAAGATTGAAGCACTGGGAGAAAAACTTTTGACGACGGCCAACGCTGAAACCTCACTGCCTTTGGCAAGACTTACCGGTGAAAAGACAAGAACAACAGGACAATGGAGAAGCTACGCAAAAGCTATAGCCACAGGAACATATACAGAGCCACGGATTGATCTTGCACAGCCTGACAAGCAAAAAGGAGATATCAGAAAATATAATGTTGGCATAGGACCTGTGGTTGTTTTCGGGGCCAGTAATTTTCCGTTTGCTTTTTCTACGGCAGGCGGTGATACTGCAAGTGCCATTGGAGCAGGCTGCCCTGTCATTGTAAAGGCTCATCCTGCACATTCTGAGACTTCACAAATGATGGCTGATGCTATCACAGATGCTGTTACAGCATTCGGGTGGCCTGAAGGGATCTTTAGTCATATTACCGGAACTTCCTATGAGATTGGAACTTATTTGACTCAGCATCCTGATATCCGGGCTGTTGCATTTACCGGCTCTTTCAATGGTGGAAAAGCTTTGTTTGATATTGCAAACCGCCGTGAGAATCCTATTCCCGTATTTGCAGAAATGGGGAGCATCAATCCTGTATTTGCCCTGCCAGATTTACTTGAAAACAAAGCAGAAGCATTCGCTAAAGAATATCTTTCATCCTTGACATTAGGAGTAGGGCAATTCTGTACTAATCCAGGAGTATGTATTGCTCTTAAAGGAGAATCTCTGGACCGTTTTATCATTACCCTGAAAAAGGAAATTCAGGAAGTTGTCCCCGCAAAGATGCTTCACAAGGGGATCTATGAAAATTTTGAAAAGCATAAAACCAGAGCAGCAGAGCAGCCGGAAGTACATATTATTGCAGCTGCAGATACAGAAATTAATGAGTGGCAGGCACGTACTATGGTGATAAAAACCAGCGCCAGAAACTTCATAAAAAATCCTGTGCTGAATGAAGAAGTATTCGGACCCTTTGGTATCATTGTAATTTGTGAAACCCGGGATGAGATGGTAGAAATTGCTCAACAACTGAAAGGCCAGTTAACCATTACCGTAGCGGCTACCGATGAAGACATCCGGAAACATTTTATGCTGATCAACTTTCTGAAGGACAAATGTGGAAGATTACTGTTCAACGGAATGCCTACAGGAGTAGAAGTTGTTTATGCCATGCAGCATGGAGGCCCTTTTCCTTCCACTACTGATTCCCGTTTTACCTCCGTAGGCCCGGATGCTGTCAAGAGGTTTATCCGTCCTATTTCTTTCCAAAACTGGCCGGATGAATTTTTGCCGGAAGAGCTGAAGAATGAAAACCCTCTACAGATCAGCAGAATAGTAGATGGAAAAGTCAATTCGGGATCATTAAAATTACAGACAACATGAACAGAACATTTTTTTGTATAGATTCGCACACCTGTGGCTGCCCTGTACGTCTTGTTGCAGGCGGCGGTCCCATTCTAAAAGGAAAGTCCATGATGGAGCGCAGGCTTCATTTCATGAAAGAGTACGACTGGATCCGGAAAGGGCTCATGTTTGAACCCCGTGGTCACGATATGATGAGTGGAAGTATTTTGTATCCGCCTATTGACGAAGAAAATGATATCGGAGTATTGTATATTGAAACCAGTGGATGTCTTCCTATGTGCGGGCACGGAACAATCGGGACAGTAACGATTGCCATAGAAGAAGGTCTGGTTTTCCCTAAAGTTCCCGGAAAGCTGCGCCTTGAAACACCTGCTGGACTTATTCTCATCGATTATGTACAGGAAGGCAAAAAAGTAACATCTGTAAAACTAACCAACGTAAAATCATTTCTGTATGCTGAAAATCTGGAAATTGAATGTCCGGATCTTGGATTAATAAAAGCTGATGTAGCTTATGGCGGCAACTTCTACGCTATTATAGACCCACAGGAAAATTTCAGAGATATTTCTGATTTTACAGCCAGCCAGCTTATCCATTATGGAAAAATCATCAGAAAATTACTCAATGAAAAATACCAGTTTATTCATCCTGAAAATGAACATATTACCGGATTAAGCCATATTCAATGGACAGGTAACCCCACAGACCCCAAAGCAAGTGGACGGAATGCTGTTTTAGTGGGAGAGAATGCCCTGGACCGTTCACCATGCGGAACAGGTACTTCTGCAAGAATGGCTCAATGGTATGCTAAAGGAAAATTAAAAGAAGGGGAAGAATTTATCCATGAAAGCTATATCGGGTCACAGTTCATAGGGAGAATTGAAGGAACGGATACTGTTGGCGGGAAATCAGCAATTATCCCCTCAGTAGAAGGCTGGGCAAGAATTACAGGCTATAATCATATTATTATTGATGATGAAGATCCTTACTGGCAGGGATTTCAGGTTATGTAAACAAACATATGACACAAAATAAAGGAAAAGCACTCATTATTGGTGCAGGAATAGCAGGTTTAAGCTCCGCTTATTATCTTTTACAGAAAGGCTGGAGTGTAGAAATTCTGGAACAGAATGATCTTTCCAACAATTGTTCTTATGGCAATGCAGGAATGATAGTCCCCAGTCACTTTACTCCGTTAGCGGCGCCGGGTGTTGTTGCACAAGGAATCCGTTGGATGTTTGACAGCAAAAGTCCATTTTACGTAAAACCGTCATTGAGTGCAGATTTGTTCTCCTGGGGAGTAAAGTTTTTGAAACACTCCAATCAGAAGCATGTGGACCGTTCAGCATCGGCTATCAGAGATCTTAATCTGGCGAGCAGTATCCTCTATAATGAGATTGCAGCAAAAGATGAATTTGATTTCGAACTTACTCAAAATGGTATTCTGATGCTTTACAAAACTGAAAAAGTAAGGGAAGAAGAAGCAGAACTTGCCCACAAAGCAATCAATATGGGATTATCGGTTGATATTCTGGATAAAAAAGAAATTCAGAAACTCGAACCCAATATACAGATGGATGTTATTGGCGGTGTCAATTATAAATGTGACGGCCATATGAACCCCATGAAACTGATGAAGCAAATGATCTCTTATCTTAAAAATAATGGTGTCGTTTTTCATACCCATCACAAAGTAACCGGGTTTGAAACATCCGAAAATAGGATTAAAGCAGTAATTGCCAATGATATAAAATTTACAGCAGACCGTTTCGTTATGACTGGAGGTTCATTTCTTCCTGAACTGGCTAAAAAAGCAGGAATTAAAATTCAGTTAATGCCCGGGAAAGGATATTCATTCATGCATACCCCTGATAATCCGGTCAATATCCTGAATCATGCGGCTTTATTACTGGAAGCAAGAGTGGCTGTTACTCCTATGAATGGGCAGATCCGCTTCGGTGGAACTATGGAGCTGGCTTCCCATCAGAACAAAATTAACATGAAAAGAGTAGAAGGGATTATCAGGTCCATTCCCAACTATTTACCAGATTTCCAGGTTGAAATGCCCAAAGAATCCAAAATCTGGTTTGGATACAGACCTTGTGCTCCGGATGGGCTTCCGTATTTAGGGCAATCTTCCCAATTGAAGAATCTGATCATTGCAGGCGGCGGTGGAATGATGGGTTTAAGTTTAGGACCCATTTTTGGAAAAACAGTTTCAGAACTTGCCAATGACCAAAAGCCAACGGTTGAGATAAAGATATTCAACCCAGAAAGATTTAGTTAAAAAACACCACATAACATACACAAATCAAGCCAAAAACAATTTGATTATTCAAATAATTTATTAACAACCAAATCCAAAATTTATGAAAAAAATTAAATTACTAGTACTTGTTTCCCTATTTCCAATAATAGGTTTTGCGCAAGAAAACAGACCTCGGGAGTGTAAAGCAGATGAAATGATGAAAAAACATTTTGAACTGCACCCTAAATCTAAGGCTGAATATGAAAATTTTGAGAAATACACCCAAGATTTCGTAAAAAAAATGGGATCAGACAAAAATTCATTGAATAATAGGATCAACAATCCAACCTACATCATCCCTGTGGTTTTTCATGTGTATGGAGAATCTCAGAGTAATGTAAAAGTAAATTACCAAAAAGTAGTTGACTTACTGGAACAAATCAACTTAAATTTCAATGGAATCAACACGGATTCAAATACTGTGGATCCTGATTTCCAATCTATCAGAGCAGCATTAAGTATTGAATTCCGATTAGCTAAAATTGATCCAACCGGAAAAGCAACAAGCGGAGTGGTATTTCACCCTTTCAAAGGTGGATATGGCAACGGAGGTGGATATGATGCACAAATTGGCACAGATGCCTGGGATAATACAAAGTATATGAATGTATATATCCAAAATGACCTATATGCTAATAAAGATTTATATCAATCAGGAGTTGCCTGGTATCCTGATTCATACATGACTTCAGTAAATACAGCCAGAGTTGTTTATAACGGACGTTATATATTTAATGCTGCAGGAACAGTGGCTTCAAATGAGTTTTCTGATACATTCACTCACGAATTTGGGCATTGGTTAAATCTTCAACACACGTTCAATGTTCTTTGTTCAACTGCAAATCCTAGTAATGATGGTGACGGAGTTGCTGACACACCTGTAGAAAATATGTCTTCCGGATTAGGATGTACAGCTGGAAACAATTGCCTTGGACAAAAAGTAAACGTTGAAAACTATATGGGATACAATGGTTCTTCAGGTTGTTATAAAATGTTTACCAACGGACAGGTTAACAGAATGCTGGCAGCATTAAACCATCCTTCGCGAATAAATTTATGGCAGCCTGCCAACTTAGCTGCAACCGGAGTTGCCAATACTCCACCTAGATTAACCCTTAGCAACAGTACATTTACAGAGAACTTAAACAATAATGGAGCCGTGTCATTAGATGGAACAGTAGCATCTGCCCCTACATCAACGATTACGCTAAAAGGAGCTACATTTGCCGTTCCAAATGGAACAACTCTTACTGCAGGAACACATTTCACTTCTTCATTACCAGCAGGACTAACAGCAGCTATAGCAGTTACAAGCCCTACTACGGCTACACTTACCATAAATGGTGCGGCAACCAGTCATCCTAAAAGTCAGGTCCTGAATTCATCAATTACGTTCCTAAATCCGGCTATAACAGGAGGCGTAACTTCACTAGGATCAACTACAGCTTTGGCATTAACTTTTTCTTACAAAGATCCTTATAAAATAGTTACAGGAACTCCTCTGGAAAGTTATGCCAACCCAACACCAACAACAGTAACAACCAACTCCGGGGCAACTTGGAAATATTTTATCATTAACCCGGAGCTTAGTGATGATGCAGGGTATGGTGCCTGGTACTATGGAGCCAATCAATTAAAATTGGAAACCTATTGGAAAGGATTAGTTTGCCAGGCAGGAACACGAAATATCAGTTTAATTCCGGCTTGCACCACTATAACTAATGCAAATAATATAGGTTACCCAATTGGTACTCCCGGACAACTTGACGTATACACTCCTACATACACTAACTGGTCTGGCCAAACCGCTTATGTTGGTTTTAGAAACCAATTTGAGGGTTACAATATTAACGGCTATTTCAAACTGACTGTTGGGGCCAATGGTTCAGGTTATTCTGTAACTGCGTTTGGATACAATACACAACCAAATGGCAGCATTACAACTCCTTGTGCATTATCATTATCCTCTGCAGACGCTGATACAACAAACTCAGAAACATCCATTTATCCAAATCCGGTTTCTGATGTATTAAATATTAAAACAAAAGGGGAAATCAAGTCAATTTCTGTTTATGATATGTTTGGAAGAAAAATGAATGCTAAAGTTATTGGCGATAAGGTTGATGTTAAACACTTCCTAAGCGGAACTTATTTAATTGATATTGAAACTTCTTTAGGGAAATCTTCCCAAAAATTCATTAAAAAATAGGATCAAACGCTAAGAAACGAACAAGCTGTATTCTTGATATAAACTTTTTAAATAACAAAACACTTTTCTCAGAAATATGGATAAATAGTTTAGTATTCATATGCAGTTGATTGGGCTTAAAAATTAAGCCCAATTTTTTATTTTATTTATGTACTTTTATTCTTTGATAACAATATCAAATGTATTACAAAAACGACACCATCATCATCCGCGAATTTACTCCTGAAGAATTTTCTTTATTCTCCACTCTTTTTCAAAATGAAAACGTTACCCGATATCTTCCTTACAAGACTCCTGAAGAATATAAGGAAATGTTCGATAAAGCATTGTCTGATTATGAAGCAGGACCATTCAGCAGATGGGGAATATTCAACACCCAGAATAACGATTTTGTGGGAATGTGTCTGGCCAGAATCTTCCTTGATAATCCTGATCAGCTAGAAATAGGATATACCTTAGGAGAAAATTACTGGGGCAAAGGACTCGGAACTGAAGTTTGTAAAGCCCTTGTCGATTATTGTTCTTCATTACAACTTAAGAAAGATATCGTCGCTGTAACCGATCTTGATAATATTGGATCACAGAAAGTCCTTCTGAAAAGCAACTTTAAGAGAATTGAAAATTTGATACGGAAGGATGAGAATAGGGAACTGGCTTATTTTATTTTACAGAAGAAGTAAACTTGTATCTCAGATTACAAAAGGAAGACTCAGAATTACCCTTCCTTTGGAGGGGTGGCGAAAATTCAAAGAATTTTTGACGGGGCGGTTCACACACATCTACTTCAAACTGCTTCACCGCAAAACATTTCGTTTATACAATAATTTATCATAACTTGCAGAAATTATGATGTCAAAACGTTGCAAATATGCGCTGAAAGCAATGGTCAGATTAGCAAGGAATTATAACCAGGGCTTTCTGTCAACCTCCATTATTGCACAAGATGAGAACATCCCAAAAAAATTTCTGGAACAAATTCTCCTCGAACTTAAAAGAGCTAAACTTGTCAACAGTAAGCAAGGTAAAGTAGGAGGGTACTATTTATTAAAATCTCCTGATGAAGTTTCATTAGCTGACATTTACCGAATTTTTGACGGTCCTATTGCTCTTACGCCGTGTGTTTCTTTAAACTTTTATGAAGCATGTGACGATTGTGTAGATGAAGCAGTCTGCTATCTGAGAAAAGAACTCATGATCGTTCGTGAAAAGACCAGAAAAAGTATGATGGAAGCCACTCTAACTAAGTTTATCAATAAGGATTAAAATTTTTTTCATTTAAATTCTACTATTTTGATAGGAGTTATAGAATTTTATATATATTTGCAAGACTTAAATCTCAATTCAAAATGGAATACAGTCTGAAAAATGAATTCGAAAATATTATAAAAGAGGCTTCTGAAGCTTCTTTTCAAACTAATGGGCTGCAATTACTGACTGAAAGATTCCCAGATAAAGTAATCTTTTCAACCAGTTTCAGCTATGAAGATCAGGTCATCACTCATCTGATAAAAGATTTAAATATTGAAATATTCACCCTGGATACGGGAAGACTTTTTGAACAGACTTATGAAACCTGGACTTCTACAAAAGCTTTCTTTAAAAAGAACATCAAAGCATACTATCCGGATACGGAAGAACTCAGAGAATTTGTTACAGAAAATGGACCAGATTCTTTTTATCAATCTGTAGAAAAAAGGAAAGCATGCTGTACCATCCGAAAGGTTCATCCTTTAAAAAAAGCACTGGAAGGCTATAAAGTCTGGATTACAGGACTTAGATCTGAACATTCTGCCAACAGACAGAATATGCCACAGCTGGAGTGGGATCCGGATAATAAGATCATAAAATTCCATCCCATCCTTCACTGGACTTCAGAACAAGTGACAGACTATGTAAAAGATCATCATTTACCATACAATCATCTTCACAAAAAAGGATTTGTAAGCATAGGATGCGAACCCTGTACCAGAGCAATCAAAGAAGGAGAAGATTTCAGAGCGGGCCGATGGTGGTGGGAAGATGCCAATAAAAAAGAGTGCGGTCTGCATATTCATCAATAAAAAAAGAAAAAATGTCAATACATCAGTTAAACTATTTAGATCAGTTAGAAGCCGAATCTATTTACATATTAAGAGAAGTAGCAGGTCAGTTTGAACGTCCGGCCTTATTATTCAGCGGAGGAAAAGACAGTATTGTACTGGCTCATCTGGCAAGAAAAGCATTCTTCCATGGGAAAATTCCGTTTACATTTGTTCATGTAGATACCGGACACAATTTTCCGGAAGTGTTGGATTTTCGTGATCAGCTAGTAAAACAATTGGATGTCAATCTGGCAGTCAGAAAAGTGGAAGACACTATTAAAAGTAAAAAACTAACTGAGGCTAAAGGTAAATTTCCAAGCAGAAACTGGCTTCAAACCTATACACTTCTTGATACTATTGAAGAATTTGAATTTGATGCCTGTATTGGAGGAGCCAGAAGAGATGAAGAAAAAGCACGTGCCAAAGAAAGAATATTCTCAGTTCGTGATGAATTCGGGCAGTGGGATCCTAAACTTCAGCGTCCGGAGCTTTGGAATATTTTCAACGGAAAAATCCATAAAGGAGAAAATGTAAGGGTTTTCCCCATAAGCAACTGGACAGAGCTTGACATCTGGAACTATATCCGCAGAGAAAAAATTGCACTCCCTTCCATCTATTTTTCGCATGAAAGAGAAGTGATCGATTTTAACGGGCAGTGGCTTGCCAATTCTTCACATGTTGTGCTAGAGCCGGAAGATATTATCACCACTAGAAAAATCCGTTACCGCACCGTAGGAGACATGACATGCACTGCAGCTGTAGAATCTAATGCCATTACAATAGATGCTGTAATCGAAGAAATTGTAGCAACCAGAATTTCAGAACGTGGCGAAACAAGAATTGACGACAGGGTAACAGAGGCAGCAATGGAAGATCGAAAAAAAGGAGGCTACTTCTAGATAAGCAATCAGCGATGAGTCATAAGTAATAGGACAGACAACTTTTACTTATTTAACAATACAATTACTCATTGCCCATTACTCATTATTTATAATTAAAATCGGATGGATATATTAAGATTTATAACGGCAGGAAGCGTAGATGACGGTAAAAGTACCCTTATCGGCAGACTGCTTTACGATAGCAAAAGTATTTTACAGGATCAGTTGGAAGTCCTTGAAAAACATTCTAAAAACAAAAATGAAGATGGAGTAGACCTAGCCCTTTTAACGGATGGTTTACGTGCAGAAAGAGAACAGGGAATCACCATTGATGTTGCCTACCGCTATTTTTCAACCGCAAAAAGAAAATTTATCATTGCTGATGCTCCAGGGCATGTGCAGTATACCCGTAATATGATCACGGGAGCGTCCAACTCTGATCTGATGGTTATTCTGATCGATGCACGGAAAGGCGTGATTGAACAGACCAGAAGACATTCCATCATCGCCTCTTTATTACAGTTAAAGAAAGTAGCTGTAGCCATCAACAAAATGGATATGGTAGATTATTCCGAAGAAGTTTTTGAAAATATAAAATCAGAATATGCAAAAATTGCAGAAAATCTGGGATTAAACGATGTCAGTTATTTCCCGATCTCGGCATTGAAAGGAGATAATATTGTTTCAAAATCGTCCAGAACAGAATGGTACGAAGGAAATTCACTTCTGGAATATCTTGAAGAAGTAACTTTAAATGAAGAAACAAATAACGGAAGCCGTTTTCAGGTTCAGTATGTAATCCGCCCTCAAACTGAGGAACTGCACGATTACAGAGGATATGCCGGACAAATATTAAGCGGAAAATTCACTAAAGGAGACAAAATTCATATTCTTCCGGCAGATCTGACCACTGAAATCACCAAAATTGAGATCAATGGCATTGAAAAAGAAGAAGCCTTTGAAGGCCAGCCAGCTGTGATTCACCTTGCTCATGATGTAGATATCAGCCGGGGAGATATTTTTGCCACGGAAGAGCATGTTCCCACAGTTGAAAAAGACCTTGAAATTCTCTTATGCTGGCTAGATCAGAAACCGTTGCAGCCAGGAAATAAAT
Source organism: Chryseobacterium sp. MA9 (assembly GCF_024399315.1). Lineage (NCBI taxonomy): Bacteria > Pseudomonadati > Bacteroidota > Flavobacteriia > Flavobacteriales > Weeksellaceae > Chryseobacterium > Chryseobacterium sp. MA9. The sequence continues at coordinate 1,028,774 of NZ_CP075170.1, forward strand.
ACCTTCTGCAGCAAAACAGCAGACTTGTAAAAGCAGTTGTAAAAGAGGTAGATTACAAGATCAATGTCAACACCCTGATCCGGGAACAGGCCGATGGAGAAATTAAGCTGAACGAAATTGTAAAAGTTACACTCCGTACAGCACAGCCATTGGTGTATGATAGCTTTACCAATAATAAAACAACGGGCTCTGCCATTTTGGTGGATGAAACGTCCAATTCAACAGTAGCAGCCTGTATAATCCAATAGAAAAATGGCAATTTCCGATCAATTAATACAAAGAATTCATCAGACCAAACAAAATAATATTCATGGATTCTTTGATAAAATAAAGACAAAAAAATGGGTGAAGGATTTGTATGAAACACTCTTCCTACCTCAGGATGATAATACTGAAGATCAGCTGAAAATAAATTTTGAAGCACTCCAGGAAACACTTTCTGATCAGATCAATACGGTAACAGGAGATAAAAATCTTACTGAAAAACAGGTCAGACAGTTTTTTGAGACTTTACCTGAGTTATATAATCAGCTGGTTCTGGATGCAAAATCCATTTTGGAATTTGATCCTGCTGCCGATTCTCTGGAAGAAGTATACCTGGCATATCCCGGCTTTTTTGCCACGTATGTCTACCGTATTTCGCACCAGCTTTGGACTCAGGAAGTAAAAATTTTACCCCGTGTCATTTCTGAATATGCCCACAGTAAAACCGGAATTGATATTCATCCGGGAGCCACCATCGGAAAGTCTTTTTTCATTGACCACGGAACAGGAATCGTGATTGGAGAAACTACCATTATCGGGAACAATGTCAAAATCTATCAGGGAGTAACCCTCGGAGCTTTGAATGTTTCCAAAGAAAAAGCCCATCAGAAAAGACATCCCAGTATTGAAGATGATGTGATTATCTATTCAGGAGCCACTATTCTGGGAGGTGAAACCACCATAGGCAGAGAAAGCATCATAGGAGGAAATGTCTGGGTTACACAGGATGTCCCCGCCAATTCTCTGGTTTACCATAAAAGTGAAATAAAAATAAAGGATAATAGCTCATTACCGGAATCATTAACCTTTGTGATTTAAGAAAAAAACAAAAATAAAAAGTACATTGATATGAAATTTCAGAATGCATTAGAAACGATTGGAAATACACCCGTCGTGAAAATTAATAAGCTCTTCAATTCAGATCATGAAATCTGGATCAAACTTGAAAAAAGCAATCCCGGCGGAAGCATTAAAGACAGAATTGGCCTGGCCATGATTGAAGATGCAGAAGCAAAAGGATTATTAAATAAAGACAGCATTATTATAGAACCTACCAGCGGAAATACGGGAATAGGACTTGCTTTGGTAGCTGCGGTAAAAGGATACAAACTCATTCTTGTCATGCCGGAAAGCATGAGTATAGAACGCCGCAAAATTATGGAAGCTTACGGAGCAGAATTTGTACTTACTCCAAGAGAAAAAGGAATGAAAGGCGCTATCGAAAAAGCCAGTGAATTGGCTGAAGAGACACCCAATTCATGGATTCCAAGACAGTTTGACAACCCTGCCAATGTAAAAGTACATGTAGAAACCACCGCTCAGGAAATTTTAAAAGATTTTCCGGACGGGCTGGATTATATCATTACAGGAGTAGGAACCGGAGGACACATCACCGGAATCGCAAAAACAGTAAAAGAAAAATATCCTAACGTAAAAGTAATTGCTGTAGAACCGGAATTATCTCCTGTATTAAGCGGAGGAAGCCCAGCACCGCATCCATTACAGGGATTAGGAGCAGGATTTGTTCCTTCCATTCTGGATATTACCCTTTTGGACGGAGTGATCACAGTAGGAAAGGAAGAAGCTTATGAATATGCCCTTAATGCCGCTAAAAAAGAAGGTCTTTTTGTTGGAGTTTCCACTGGAGCCGCTTTAGCAGCCATTGCAAAACATTTACCGGAAGTACAGCCAAACGCTAAAATCCTTACCATCAATTACGATACCGGAGAAAGATATCTATCTGTAGAGGGACTCTTCTAAATCCTTAATTAACACCTACTTCAATGAAAACAAATATAAAATCACCAAAGGTCTTCCTTATCGGTGCAGGGCCTGGTAACCCTGAACTGATCACTGTAAAAGCAGTAAAAGCTATCGCAAAAGCAGACGTCATCTTATGTGACCGCCTTGTAAGCCCGGAAATTCTGGAAACCTACGTTAATGAAAATACAGAAATCATCTATGTAGGAAAAGAATGCAGCAAAAATGCGTCCACCCCTCAGTCTCATATCAATACTTTGATGGTAGAATATGCCCTTCAGAACAAAACCATTGTAAGACTGAAAGGAGGAGATGTTTCCATATTCTCCAATATTCTGGACGAGTTACAGGCTTTAAAACAGAATCATATTCCCTACGAAATTATTCCGGGAATTACAGCAGCTTTAGGAGCAGCAGCATTTGCAGGGATGCCTTTAACCGCAAGAGGATATTCCACATCCGTTCGTTTTCTTACGTATTATAAATCAGAGATTGTAAGTGAAGAATACTGGAAAGAGCTTGCTTTAACCAATGATACCCTTGTTTTCTATATGTCTAAAGGAAATCTTACCCCTCTGGTAGAAAAACTGAAAGCACTTCAGATTTCAGGTGATAAGAAAATTGCTGTCATTGAACAGGCAACAACGCCTTTTCAAAAGGTGTATACATCATCATTTGATGATTTTAATGAAAAATTCGGAGATAAGAACTTTGCTTCCCCTTCTTTGGTGGTTGTGGGTAAAATTGTCAATCTCCATGAAGAGTTTTCATGGCTTGAAAATGCCGAGCAGGAAGGTCTTTATTTCAAATCAGTAGAAAACGGAAGTCTAATCCCAACAACTCAAAATTTCTTTGAATATGCTGTCTGAAACTAAATTAAATGTATTAAAACAAATATCCGGAAACCTCTCCAGAGACGAAGCCATCTGGGCTAGCGGGTATCTTGCCGGTATTGCCGGAGGATCTTCACTTACAGCCATTCTGCCACCACAGGAAACGAATACTATTGTCCAGAATGTCATAAAGAAAATAACGCTGGCTTATGGAACGGAGACCGGAAACAGTAAAAAGCTCGCTACCACGCTGGCAGGTATAGTGAAGAAAAAAGGACTTCAGGTAAAACTGGCTGATCTTTCCCAATATAAACCAAAGGATTTGGTTAAAGAAGAGTTCTTTTTCGTAATCATCAGCACTCAGGGAGAAGGCGAGCCACCAGCTCTTGCCAAAAAATTCTACGATTATATTCATGAAAATGAAATTAATCTCAGCGGACTTAAATTCGGAGTACTGGCTTTGGGAGACAGCAGTTATCCTCTGTTCTGCCAAACCGGAGAAGATGTAGATTCCCGTTTTGAAATATTGGGAGCACAGCGTATTATTCCATTAAAGAAATGTGATATTGATTATGAGCAGGAAGCTTCTCATTGGATAGAACATGTATTTGAAACAGTCAATAAAAATACTGATCAGAGTACAAAAAATGTTTCAGCTCCAAAAGTTTCTGCGGGAAGAAAGAAATACCTGGGAAAAGTTTCCACCATCATCAATCTGAACGATATTACTTCTGAAAAAGAAACCTATCATATCGAAATTGAAACCGAAGAAGCCCTTGCATATCAACCTGGTGCAGCGCTTGGCATCATTCCTTTCAGTTCAAAATCTGTAGTGGATGAAATTATTACTCTGACAGGAATTGACCCTCAGAAACAGGTAGAAACATCGAAAGTTAAAGATAGTGTTGAAGAGCTCCTACATAAACACCTCAACATCAGCTATCTGCTTAAATCTGTAGTTGCACAATATGCAAAAATAACGGGACATTCCATTCCGGAAGTCAGATTAAGCCTTCTTGATCTCCTTAGAATTTATCCTGTTAAAAATGCGGATGAATTTGAAGAAATCATTCAGATATTAACTGCCCAGGCACCCCGTCTGTATTCTATTTCTTCCTCTGTGGAAGCGCATGGTGATACGGAAATTCACATTACCGTTGCCAGATCAGAATTCTTTATTGACCATCAGAAACACAACGGATTATGCAGTGGTTTTCTGAGTGAATTTAAAGAAGGAGAAGAGGTAGAATTTTATATTCAGGAGGCAGGACACTTCAAACTGCCGGAAGCTCATAAAGACATCATCATGATCGGTCCGGGAACAGGGATCGCGCCATTCAGATCATTCCTTTGGGAACGTGATGCCACAGGAGCGGAAGGAAGAAACTGGCTGTTTTTCGGAGACAGAAACTTTGTATCAGATTTTCTTTATCAGGCAGAACTTCAGGATTTTCTTAAAACAGGCAGCTTAACGCATTTAGACCTCGCATTTTCAAGAGATACAGCCGAAAAAGTATATGTTCAGCACAGACTGGAACAAAAAGCTCAGGAAGTATTTTACTGGCTGGAAGGTGGAGCCTCTGTGTATGTATGCGGAGCCAAAGAACCAATGGCTTATGATGTAGAACAAACACTTCTCACAATTATCCAGAATGAAGGAAAGCGCAGCAAAGAAGACGCTGTACTTTATCTGGAAGAAATGGAACTGAGCGGCAGATATGCTAAAGATGTGTATTAAAAAAGAAGTACTCGTAAAAATTAAAGGAAACAGTTATGAACAATGATAAAGAAAACCTTTCACCGGTAGAAAGGATTAAAACCAGCAGCAATGGTCTCAGAGGATCTTTAAAAGAAAGCCTTGCTGATAATTTTACCGGAGCCATCAGGGAAGATGACCAGACTCTGATCAAATTTCATGGTATGTACCAGCAGGACGACAGAGACCGAAGGGAAGAGCGTGTCTCTAAAAAACTGGAATGGCTGTATTCCTATATGATCAGATTAAGACTTCCTGGTGGCTTTTTAACCCCTGAACAATGGGTAGGATTGAATGAAACGGCTGAAGATCATTCCACAGGAACCATTAAAGTAACAACAAGACAAACCATTCAGCTGCATGGCATTTTAAAATCTCATTTAAGACCTACCATTCAGAGCTTCAATCTGCAGCATCTGGACTCTATTGCGGCTTGTGGAGATGTCAACAGAAATGTAACCTGTACAGCGAATCCTTCGGAATCACCTTTGCACAAGGAAGCTTACGAACTCGCTGGGAAAATCAGTGAGATGTGTCTTCCTAAAACCAAATCTTACTATGATATCTGGATTGATGATGAACTTCTGGTTGATCGTAAAGCAGAAGAAGACCCTTTGTATCAGGACAGATATCTTCCCAGAAAGCTGAAAATAGGAATTGCCGTTCCACCCAATAACGATGTGGATGTATTCATCAATGATATTGCCCTAATTGCTATTATCGAAAATGATAAAATTGTTGGCTATAATATTGCTGCCGGAGGAGGACTGGGAGCAACCCACGGGAATGAAGCTACTTATGCCCGTTTAGCCTCTGTACTTGGATTTGTGGATACGGAAGAAAAAGTATTAAAAGCTGTCTACGAGATCATCACTGTACAAAGAGACTTCGGAAACAGAAGCGACCGGAAATTATCAAGATTAAAATATACGATTGATAAACTTGGTATTGACCAGTACAGAGCTGAAGTAGAAAAAAGAACAGGGTTCAGCTTTGAACCTGCCAGAGAATTTAAGTTTGAACAGAGAAAAGACCGCTACGGCTGGATTCAGAATCATGAAGGGAAATGGTTTTATACCGTATTTGTGGAGCATGGAAGAATCCTTAATACGGCAGAATATCCTTTAAAATCAGGATTATTAAAAATCGCACAAACTGGTAAAGCCAATTTCCGTTTTACCTGTAACCAGAACCTTATTCTGGCTGATATTGATGAAAAAGATAAACCTGAAATTGAACATATTTTAAAAGAACACGGAATTTCAGATTCTACGAATGGAGCAAGTGCTCTGCGCAAAAACTCTGTTGCCTGCGTGGCCCTGAACACTTGTTCACTGGCTTTAGCGGAAGCTCAGCGTTATCTGCCATCCTTAGTCACCAAAATAGAACCTATCCTTGAAAAATATGGTCTTTTGGAAGAAGATATCACTATCCGTATGACCGGCTGCCCTAATGGCTGCGGAAGATCTCCTAATGCTGAAATCGGATTTGTAGGGACAGCTTATGGAAAATATAACCTCCACATTGGAGGAGACCGTTTAGGAATGCGACTGAATACAAAATTTAAAGAAAATATTGGTGAGGAAGAAATACTTACCACTCTGGATGAACTTTTCGGGATTTATGTACAGAAAAGACTTGCAGAAGAAACATTTGGCGATTTTTCATACCGTTACTTACACACCTTAAATTAATTATATGGCTAATTTTCATTATGATCTGAAAAAAAACAAAAAAACTCAACCTCTTCTTTTAGGCAGACGAATGTGTATGTGTTGTTGATTTTTAAATGACAATACAATCAAAAAGCTGTTTGAAGTTTTTGAATCATGGAAGTCTAACAGATTGTCATTGCGAACCGAAGGTGAAGCAATCTTAGCAATAATATTAATGGCTTAAACCACCCCGTCAAAAATTCTTTGAATTTTTGCCACCCCTCCAAAAGAGGGGAACTCTAAGCCCTTCAATTGTAATATTAACCAATATAGAAGACTTTCATCATAGAAGTAAAAAATTCAGGCAGCTTCATTCTCAACCTAAAAAATGAAGCAAAAATGAAAAACAAAAAGCAGGGAAACTTTCTGCCAAAAGCAGGTATTATCGCATTCACATTTCTATTTTTTAACCTGGCAGAAGCACAGCAGCAGCTTATAGAGCTTAGCGGAAGCATCAAAAATACAGGTACACGCAAAGGTCTTGACTCTGTAAAAGTACAGATCGAAAATACACAGGATACGGCATTAACGGATCACTTGGGTAACTTTAAAATCAGAACAAGAGTTACCATTCCATTCCGGGTGGTCATTCAGAAAGATGGTTTCACAGGTCAAACTGTTGAAATACTTTCTCCTTCCAATAAAATAACAGTAGGTCTGAACCCTCAGAATACGATTATTGATGATGTAGTGATTTCCGCATCCAGAGTTCCGGAAAAGATATTAAGATCACCTATAGCCATCGAAAAAATTGATATTAAAACCATCAGAGAAAGCCCTGCAGCCTCATTCTATGAAACATTGGAAAATGTAAAAGGGTTACAGCTCCTAACATCCAGTCTTACTTTAAAAATTCCTAATTCAAGAGGTTTCAATTCGCCTAATAATTTCCGATTCATGCAATTGGTAGACGGGGTAGATGTACAGTCGGCAACATTGGGTGTACCTTTGGGAAATGCCATTGGCCCTACAGAACTGGATATCCAGTCTATGGAAGTCACTCCGGGAGCGGCTTCAGCGTTGTACGGAATGAATGCTATCAACGGCCTGGCAAGTTTACAAACCAAAGATCCGTTTACGTCTGAAGGAATAAGCCTTTATTTCCGGGGCCGGGTAAATCATGTAGACAATGTCAATCATAAAATAAGTTCACTGGGAGAAAGTGCTATCCGCTTTGCAAAAGTGATCAATAAAAACTTTGCGGTAAAAGTTAATGCATCCTATTTCAGCGGGACAGACTGGGTTTCAAACAATCTGACAGATCAGAATCCAGGATCTTTGGTCACAGCCAACCCTAATTTTGCTCTGGCGAACAATCCGGCTGAAGACCTTTGGAATAAGTACGGTGACGAAAGAAACAACCGTGTCGCCGTAAAAGTGGATTACAATGGGAAACCTACTACATTTAATGTTTCGAGGACAGGATATCTGGAGAAAGATCTTGTGAGTCCTGACGTAAAAAATATCAAGTTTGATGCAGGATTATACTATCGCTTCGGGGATCAGTGGAGAACTTCTTACGTATACCGTTATGGCTTGCTGGACGGAACTTTCCAGAGGGGAAATAAAATCCGTTTGCAGAACGCTACTGTTCAGAACCATAAAATAGAACTTACAGGAAAAGAACTGACTTTCAGGGCTTATCTATCCATAGAAAATACAGGAGATTCTTATAATCTGAAACCTTTGGCAGATAATCTTGATCTCACCAATCTTTCCAATACCAACTGGAGAAATGTATTCCAAACGGCTCTGCAGAATAGCCTTAATGCAGGTACCAATCTTAACGATGCATTTATTCTAGCCCGTCAGGAAGCTGACAAAAACAGAGCTGTACCTGGAACAGCAGCCTTCGAGCAGTTGAAAAACACCATTATCGGAATCAACAACTGGGATTCGGCCAATGGAGGAGTAGCCGGAGCTCCGGCAACAGGAGGAGCTAAACTTGAACAGAAATCCCGTTTTTACCAGGGTGAACTTACCTATGACTTTAGCAGGTTTGTGAAGATATTCAACCTTCTTGCTGGTGTAGATTACCGTTTGTACAGCATTACTCCGGATGGAAACAATTTTGTTGATTTTAACCGTTCGGTGAATGAAAGAAATATTCCTTTAGCCAACGGTACCTTCGGGAAAGATGTTATTTATCAGAAATATGGGGCTTTTGCTCAAATTACGAAGCTTTTCTTTAATGATAAATTAAAAATTAACGCTGCCTTACGGATCGACAGAAACCCAGAATTTGAAGCCAAATTAAATCCGAGAATCAGTGTTGTCTATTCTCCGGTGAAAGAGCATAATTTCAGAGCTTCGTTCCAGAACGGATATCGTTTTCCATCGTTGTTTGAAGCACTTTCTTTTGTCAACAACGGAAATGTAAGAAGAGTGGGAGGCCTTTCAAAAGTAAATGACGGATTAGGCTATCTGGAAAATTCCTATACACTGGCTTCTATCGATAAATTCACCTCAGCAGTAAATGCAGATGTAGATGCAGGAAAAACTCAGGCTCAGGCAGCTCAGGATAATAAACAGCTTTTAACCGTAGCCAATCTGCAGAAGTTACAACCGGAAAAGATTAATTCATTTGAAGTAGGGTATAAGTCTACTTTTTTCAATAATAAACTGGTGCTGGACTGGGATTTCTATTACAATATCTATGAAGGATTTCTTGGGCAGGTAGAAGTGGCAGTTCCAAAAAACAGTCAGGTAGGAAGCAATACCGCTGTTCTTGCAATGCTCGATAGGAGCAAACAGGACCGATACAGGGTGTATACGAACAGCAACAGTACCTACAAAAGCTATGGAACGTCTTTAGGGATTCGTTATAATATTACAGGAAATTATAATGTCAATACCAATGTTTCTTATAATGATCTTGCTTCCAACAATTCCTCGGACCTGTTTATTACCGCTTTCAACACTCCGAAATGGATGGTGAATGTAAGTGTAGGAAACAGAGAAATTGTTAAAAATATAGGGTTTACCCTTGTGGCAAGATGGCAGAGTAGCTTTATGTGGGAAAGTCCTTTAGCGTCAGGAGCAATTCCGGCTTATTACACGATTGATGCTCAGGCTACATGGAAGCTTCCTGAAATTCGTACGAATATTAAAATTGGGGCAACCAATTTATTGAACCGCCGTTATTTCCAGTATGCAGCAGGCCCTGAAATCGGAGGACTGTATTATATCGCTTTTACTTATGATTTAAAATTGTAATCAGAATGAGCAATTCACTATATCCCATATTTTTAAAACTTGAAAACCTGTCACTGCTGATTATTGGCGGTGGTAACGTTGCCCTCGAAAAACTGGAATCTGTACTGGGCAATTCTCCGGAAACTTCCATTAAGCTGGTAGCCAAAGAAATTATTCCTGAGGTCAGGACCCTAGAAAATCAGTTTTCCAATATAACACTGCATGAGAGAGCCTATGATGATCTTGATTTTAATGATACCGATCTTGCCATCATTGCGGTAAATAATATTGAATTAGCAGGGGAAATCAGAGAAAAAGCGCAACAAAAAAATGTATTGGTAAATATTGCGGATAAACCCGACCTGTGTGATTTTTATTTAGGCTCAATTGTCAAAAAAGGAAGTCTTAAAATTGCTATCTCAACCAATGGAAAATCTCCGACCATTGCTAAAAGATTAAGAGAAACCTTTACTGAAGCCATCCCTGATGAAATGGATCATGTACTGGACAATATGCAGGACATCCGTAATAAGCTGATGGGAGATTTCAATTATAAAGTTAAAGAACTCAATAAGATCACTACAGAATATCTGTCTGACGGAAAAGTTTCTTCAAAGCCCCATCTGGAAATTGAAAAGCTGATCAATATTACCAAAACAGCTCAGAGAAAAGCTAATATTTATCTTGCTATCATTGGTGTTTTACTTCTTTTCGGATTATTTGGACTTGTAGTGTATCAGTTTAATCTTTCAGAAGATATTCAGTATTTTCTGAATAAAGATGGCCATATTTTTTATTGGATGCTGTTTGCCGGTTTTATGGCAGAAATTGTTGCCGGATCTATGGGAATGGGGTATGGCGTGATATGTACCACAATCCTTTTACTCCTAAATGTTCCACCACCTGTTGTGAGTGCAAGTATTCATTCTGCGGAGTCCTTTACTACTGCAGCCGGAAGTTTCAGTCATTATAAACTGGGAAATGTCAATAAAAAAATGGTGTGGGTATTGTTCCCGCTGGCTATCGTAGGTTCGGTTATTGGGGCATTAACCCTGTCTCATTACGGAGAGCATTACGCTCATATTGTAAAACCCATTATTGCCTGCTACACCCCTTTATCTTGGGATCAACATTTTAAAAAATGCTTTCAAAGATAAAAAAGCAGGACAAGGCAAAACCAAACGAAGAACCAATCTCAGAATATTAGGATTGGCAGGAGGCTTTATAGATTCCTTTGCAGGAGGCGGATGGGGGCCATTGGTTACCGGAACCTTGATCAAAGAGGGACGAATTCCGCGTTATGTAGTAGGTAGTTCGACCGTTGCTAAGTTTTTATTAACAATAACAAGTGCTGTTACCTTCATCTTTACCATCGGTATTCATCACTGGAATATTGTATTAGGTCTATTGCTGGGTGGTGTTTTTACTGCACCTTTTTCAGCAATGCTGACCTCAAAACTTCCAACGAAGAAAATGTTTGTTGTGGTGGGAATCGTAGTAATTCTCATGAGTCTTATTACGATTACAAAATCAATTCTATCATAATAAACCCGATTATAAAAAGAATAAGGACATACAATTGAGAGAAAAAGTATATTCTTTTAAACGCAAAGATTTTAATGTTTTACTTTAATTTGAGGAATCAAAGGGGAAAATAAATGATGTGGTCTATTCACATTATCATTACTCATTTTTAATAAAAATCTGAAATCATTAAAACTTTGCGTTTTTTTACTTATTTTACAATGAGAGCGTTTTTGGATTGGATGGTCTTTTCAACCTCAGATACCTGTGTAATGCTGTGATGGAGGTTACTTTTTCAGGAGCTTTCATTTTTATCTTTTCTTACTATGAGGTATGAGATTCTTCCTTCGTCAGAAATTGAAGATTCAACGTTGTCAATGACAAAAGCCACATTATTTGACTTTTGAAACAGCCTCAGTGTTTTGCCATTCGGATATTATCCGTTTTTCTAAGTTACTTGTTTTAACAAGATTATTTTGCCGTTTGCTGTTCTTTTTTTATCTGCTCAATTCCCTGTCTGTAAGTGGTTACCTGAAATTCAGGGAATCTTTTTCTGAATTTTGAATCATCAAAAAGGTTATCATACTCATATCTTGGAAGCAGTTCCAGTAACTCTTTTGCATTTTTGTTGAATAAAGATCCTATTTTAAAAGCCAGTTTCGGAATTACAGAATACTTAAATTCTTTTCCATAGATCTGAGAAGACAAAGCAATGAACTCTTCATAATTCAGCTTATGATCATCTACCGGTAAATGCCATGTCTGTCCATAAGCATCTGGAGTATTTCCTATTAAAGCTGTTGCATGGCTTGCATCAGGAGTCCAGATCAGGCTTCGCAATTTATCATCTCTCAAAGGAATTTTTAGTTTCTTATCTTCTTTAATTGCACTGAAAATAAGACTATTGGTAATACTTTGGGTTTTTCCCGGTCCATAAAATTCAGGGGCCCTGCAGATGACAGCCTCTATTGTTCCGGCTTCCATTTCTTTTAAAAGCATTTCTGTCATCCGTTTTCTTACCATTCCTTTTCTTCCCACAGGAGAGAATGAGGTTTGTTCCGTTAAGACCTCATTATTTTGAGGATACATATAGGTATTATCAAAAAACACAAACTTCGTTCCGTTGATTTTACAGGCTTCAATTGTATTTTTCAATATTGTAAAAAATTGTTTTTCCCACAAGTCTGTATCCATAGGAAGGCCAAGTGTGAAATAAGCAATATCGCTTCCTTTCACGGCTTCTATTGCTTTTTCCCTGTCTGACAAATCTGCAGAGAAAACAGTATCAGTATCATTTACTTTTTTAGCATTTCTGCTGACAATACGAATGTCTGATGTATAGTTTCTTTTCAGTTCTCTTGCCAGTTCTTCACCAATCTGTCCATTGGCTCCTAATATGGTTTGCATCATTTCTAATTTTGAGGGTTATATATTGCATTGAAAATAAATAAAATACTTTCAGTTGCTGTTATTTATGATGCAAAATTCGGGCATAACTATAGCTGAATCTATGGAAATTGTAGCATAATCTCTGAAGACGTAAAAAAGCTAAGAAAGTAAAGGTAACAATGTTTGAATAATATATTTTTTATTCTGCTTGCGTCCTCTTTCTTTCCCAGCCTTAATCACTTTCTTTGCTTTTATCATTTCCTATCTAAAGCCAGATAATTGTCATCTATTCTGCTGATCAGAATGTAGAACAGACCTGCGTAAATCATCTGAATTCCCATGGCTTCCCAGTTTTCAACCGTACTGCATCCAAAAAGCAGCAGGATAATCAGAGAAGCTCCGGCTATGGCAGCAATACGTGTTTTGAAACCAATCATCAGCAGTAATCCGATCATCAATTCTAAAAAGGGAAGTGTAACTCCGAACAGATGTACCAATGGCTGTGGAAGCCAGCTTGTTTCAAAACCTTTCATCATTCCTGATGCAAAGTCCTGTAGTTTTACCAGACGAACCAATCCGTGTCCTAAAAGATTGATTCCCATAGATACACGAAGAAAAAAATAGGCTGTTTTTGTATTATTCATAAAGGTATTTTTGGATAGAAGATCGAAGCCTGAAGATGGAAGTTTATACAAGTCATAAAAGTACTTTGCAGACTTCAATAATTTCCTTCTTTCAGCTTCCTGCTTCCTTACTTGTTAAACTTTTCTTCACTATTATCAACAGGAGTGTCGGGATCATTCATAACCATTTTGGCAATATCATCTTTTCTCATAAAGACTACCCCTTGTTTTTCTTTTGTATATTTAATAAATTCTTCCATAGCATGCATCATTGCAGGAGTTCCACCTATTCTGTCATGAAAGCTGATGCTCATCATTCTTCTTTTGGAAGCTCCTTCTTCATAAAGACGGTCGAATTCAAATTTCAATTGGTTCAAAAACTGATCAGGGCTCCAGTGTTTTCCTTCAATATTGACGATATCATTGTTACGAAGGGTATAAGGAATGACAACAAAGTTTTTCCCTTTTACTTTGGTAATGAAAGGTTCATCATGGCTTAAATCATCAATATGATACAGAAAACCAAGATCCTGTAATACTTTTAGTGTATTTGGGCTTCTTCTCAACCAGTTACAATTGTAGCCAACAGCTTTCTGGCCTGTAATTTTTTCAACAATATCTACACCTTCCTTTACAAAATTCAGTTCGTCATCATAATTCTTATTCCATTGATTATCCCAGGTAAAACCATGAGCTGCAATTTCATGTCCCCCGTTTGCAATAGCTTTTGCCACTTCAGGATACTTTTCCGCTGCTGTTCCCACTACATGGGAAGTTACTTTAATGTCATATTTTTTCCATAGATCCAGCATTCTGTAAATTCCTTCATTTCCTCCGTAATGATACCAGCTTTCTGCCGGAAGATCTGGCTGTCCTTTAGGAAGTGGAGTACTGCTGAAAGGACTTTCAGCGCCTTCAGGCTGTCCGCCCGTTTCAAACTGCATAGAAACGGAAATCACCAGTTGAGCCCCATTAGGCCAGTGTTTTTTTGTTAGAATCTTTGTTTCTGATTGATCTTTCTTTGTTCTTTTATCCTTATCATGATCAGAAAAAGACATCAGAACAATTGTTGAAGCAACCAACAGTATTGATTGTTTTATATATTTCATTTTGAATGTATTTAATAAGACAAAATTGATCAATAATGAATTATGATATATTGTAAAAATTAATGGTAAATTTGTAAAAATCCATCTTTTCATGAAACGAATCGTTAACTTCAATTCTTTTAATGTTTTCAGCATCGAAAAAGAAACCTGGGACGTCGAGTATCACAATCATAACTTTTATGAGCTGATTATCATAGAGAATGGAAAAGGATTTCATCATCTCAACAATATTACTTTCCCATACAAAAAAGGAGATGTTTTCCTTCTGAGACCAAGTGACGGCCATGAGTTTTCCATTACAGGTAAAACAAGATTCATTTATATAAAGTTTACTGAACAGTATATCTGGGAAAATCTGCTGTCCAATAAAAAGAATGAACTTAAAAAAGTGGTACAGCTCCTGATGGAAGACCATTCTTTTGTGTACGAATCGGTGATTAAAAGTAAAACAGATAGGGAACATCTGCTGCAACTTGCACGTATCCTTCTCTATGAGTTTAGCCATAAAAATACGTACAACAAAGAGGTTACAACCGATCTTTTTTCCAGTATTATCACCATTCTGATCCGAAATACGATGCATAATAGTACTACCAAAAAATGGATCACCAAAAATCTGAGCAGAATTGAAAGGATACTCTATTATATCAATGTCAATGCTTTGGATGCAGATAAAATGAAAATTGAAAACCTGGCTAAAGAATTTATGTTGTCTCCTAATTATATCAGCATTTATATCAAAAAACAGACGGGGTTCTCCATTCAGCAGCATATTATACAGCATAAAATAAAAACTGCAGAAAAACTTTTACTCCAGAGCCATTATAATATTAGTGAGATTGCCGACAAGCTGGGTTTCAATGATGCCAGCCATTTCAATAAAATATTCAAAACATATAAAGAAATGTCTCCTTCTGAATTTAAAAAGAATGGTTTATCTTACTGATCGTCCGGGTTATATATTTTTCATATCTTTAATAATCAAATCTTTAAACCCATGAAAACGAGTGCAGGTATTTTGCTTTTTAAAAAAGAAAAAGGCAGTCTGTATTATTTTTTGGTTCATCCCGGCGGTCCATTCTGGAGAAATAAAGACCTCGGGGCATGGTCTATTCCTAAAGGAGAGATTCTTCCTGATGAAGATCTATTGGAGCGTGCATTGACAGAATTTAAAGAAGAAACCGGTAAAACAATAGAAGGAAAGTTCATCGAATTGTCTCCCATTAAGCAAAAAGGAGGAAAAATAGTTTATGCCTGGGCATTGGAGGGACATATTGTTACTTCAGAACTTTACAGCAATACCTTCTCTATGGAATGGCCACCCAAATCCGGCAAAATAATAGAAATTCCCGAAGTAGATCAATGGGAATGGTTTGCTTCAGAAGAAGCACAGCAACGGATCAATACAGCACAGAAAGATTTCATAACAGAGCTTGAAAACATAGTAAAAAATCAATAACACCTTAAAACAAAAACCATGAAAAAATTAAACAGAAAAACATTGAAAAACATTATTGGAAAAATTGGCATAGAACTGAATCTTCCTCTCCCAGTGGGCGTTTGCCTTGGCAATCTGCTTTCCCTATGTCCTCCTCATTCTCATTGCCGCGCAGATGAAAGGTGCTATCCTGATGCTGCGGGTCCCTGTATCAACGGGCTGTGTCCTTCAGGCTATCACTGCCATTCGGGAGAATGTGTAAGATAAAATATCAAAACAAAAAAACGTTTATCGGTCTGATAAACGTTTTTCATTATATATTAAAGTTTTACCTCTTTATTCCGATCGCTTTTAATGCACTGGATGTTAGAAAGATGTCATCAAAAACGGTAAGTGATTCTACATCATCATATCCTGAAGGGATCAGATCATTTTTATTAAAAGATAATTCAATAGAAGCATCATATGAAGCGATGATTCTCACTTTTGAATATCCGTTATAGTCCACTTTAAAACCTTCAAACATACAGTTCTGTTCTGCCTTCTGATATTCGGCATATTCTTCAAATCCTGCAATATCTGTTCTTTTCCCGTCATTATGATCGAGAGATTTCCATTCCGTATAATTTTTGGGTTCTTTCAGAATATTTCCTTTACGGTCTACGGGAACAAACATTCCAAGAGTAAGGCGCTTTTTTAAAAAATTGGCATAATTATTCATCAGATTCAAAATCTGAAGATCAGCATATCCTTCGTGCGAATAATATTCCAGCACGAAAGTTGTCATCGGAATCAGCTTATGAGAAGCATCAGTCGGCATAATTAGTCTTTACTTTTTTTTGGCCGATAAAAATAGTATTTTTATTTACTTTACCCAATGGAAGTAAGTGAATAGGATGGAATTTATACCCATTCTGAATAACAATAAGTATAGGACAACCCTTCATTTTTCAGTATTTTTGATGGGAATAACTCTATAACAATAACGAATCTACCTGTAAAAACTGGTGATTTTTGCCTTTTACAAATTATTATATGTTGAAAAAGATACTATTAGGAGCCAGCATCATTCACTGTTGCTTTTACAATACTATGGCTCAGAGCCCCGGGCAACAGCCGGTTTATACATCCGAATGGGGGCATCTCTACCGTGATCAGGGAAATAATAAGGATCTGTTGGGAATATTTTCTACCGAGGCACCTGTTTACCTTCTCGATTCCACCCAAACACAATACAAAGTACAGGTAAGCAACGGTGATATTGGTTTTATAGACCGGCAGTCCTTACAAAAAACGATGCGTGGCAAAAAGTCTTCCGGAGAACCGGCCCAATATTTCAATAGAGGATCACAAGGATTCCAATGTCCGCATTTCTATGTACAGGTATCGGAACTGCGCGTGCGGAAAGCACCTACAACAGAAAGCATACCGGTAAGAAAAGCAGCTTTAAATGAAATGGTCTGTATTGATCATGTGCCTTTATATCAGGATGGCTGGATCTATATTGGTGACCATTTCCACGAAAATCCCGAATATATCCAAATGAAATATCTGGGTACTGAACTTACCTACGAAAAAGTTCTGAAAGATTATCTGGCTGTGAAAGACAGAGACAAGGAAAAAGAACTGGTTCAGGTTGGAAGATTACGTGAAATGGCATGGGTGGAAGATAAAAATCTTAAACAGGCCTTGAAGTATTGGAAAGAATCATATGCCAAGACCGGTGTAGAAAACTCAAAAATAGATATCGACTTTGAGCTTCTTCTTGCTGATCAATTTGAAAAAAAACCAGAAACAAAAGCCTATGAAAAAAAACTTAAAGCTTTGAACCTGCATTTTATATGGAAGGAAACCTCTCTTTTTGACGGAAAAATCACAGATGCACAAATGAAGCAGCTGGAGATGCAGAAGATTAAAGATATTCCCAATATGCCGGAATGTGGCTGGGAACCTCAATATTTTTATAAAACGCCCAATATCATTATTGCTTTTGAAGAGTATAAAGGAAAAGTTTCCGGAAGTATCTACAAAATGTCCTTCAGTAATGGTGAAACTTTAGTTTTAGGAAATGAACGTATGGATTCCAATTATGATGAAAGAAATTTTGTAACCCGTTTTGGTGATATGCTGTCTGCACGCTGGATTTCTTCCCCACACGAATATCATATTCAGAATGGTGATGCAGGACTCTTTATTTTTACTTTCAAAGATGGAAAGCTTTTCAGTTATGAATGTATGTTTTATTGTTAAAAAAATTTTAATCTTACACCGAAAAAGAAGACTGATCTTCTAAAAAACTCCACATATATTTTCCAACATGAGTGATTAAATTTAAAGCTGTATCTTTACGCTACCAAACAAAATATTATATGTCATTTATTACACCGGAAGGAGCCAGGAAGGCTCAGCTATCCCTATCAGAAAGAGCACCCGTTGCTCATGCTATTCTCTCAGGAGCAGAGAATATTTCGAAATACAACAGTGGAGTATGTCATGATGTGGTAGCCTATACTTTGTATATGCGTGGCGCATCCATAAGTCCTGCTCAGCTGGCAGAATCAGCCGGACAAAAATGGTTAACTGTATTTAACTATCCTTTAGGAGAAAAGTGGGACGGATATTCACCTATTCCCGCTGGAAAAGCTATTGGCTTCTACAGGCTTATTGATAAAAGCTGGTTTCATTCAGCAGTTACAACAGGAAAAGGAAATGAAATAAGATCTGTTAACGGATTTTCATTAGGATCTGCATGGTCTGTACCTGTAGATATGAAATGGGTATTAGGCAAAAGAAATTCTGACGGAACGTTCAATTATGATGGCACCAAAATAGAAGTCTATATCTCTTCTTTATAATCGAAATTTCATTGTGATAAAACCAGACAGATTTGCAAATTAGCGAATCTGCCTGTTAATTATATATCGTTCTAAGCATCAGCACATTTCGGACAGATCCCGCTGATGATAAAATTGTACTCCTGTGCAATAAAATGTTCCGGTAAACTGATTTCCGGAATCGCGTTTTCAATACATGTTACAGAATGACATTCTTTGCAGTTGAAATGAACATGATTATGAAAATGCTGTTCATGAGTACATTTCCCGCTGCACTTCGCAAAATTCACCACCCCGTCAATATTAACGATTTTGTGAATAGCACCTTCATTTTCAAGCCTTTCCAATACTCTGTAAATCGTTACTCTATTGCATAGATCACCCAGTTTTTTCTGAATATCTGAGTGAGTAAGGGCTATATCTGAATCATTAATAAGACTTAAAATTTCAGTTTTAGCATGCGTATTTCTAACTTGTTTCATGTTTTAATGCAACAAAGTTGCGTTATTTGAATTTTTATTTATACTTTTGCAACAAAGTTACGATAAGAAAATTAATCCATACTATTATGAAGTCAAAAATTCTTGATGCTGTAGGAATCTCCGCTGCTGTTTTATGCCTGATTCATTGTATTGTCTTCCCATTATTACTGATTGTTCCTTTGGGAATATCGCATAATCCTTATATTGATTTGGCTTTCCTTTGTATTGGTACCATTGTCGTGTTCAGAGTAACCAAAAAAATAACCAACCGCTGGCTGAAGTTTCTATTCTGGATATCTGTTTCTCTCATCTTTATTTCTGTACTCACAGATCTGATATTTGAAGTTCATATTCCTTTGATCTATGTAGGAGCTGCAGGCTTAATTACTGGCCATATCATCAATTTTAAAAATCATAAACATTAAATACATGACGAAGAAACTTCCTGTAACGGTACTCAGTGGCTTTTTGGGAGCTGGGAAAACCACATTGCTCAATCATATTCTGCATAATAAACAAGGCTTAAAAGTAGCTGTCATTGTGAATGATATGAGCGAAGTTAATATTGATGCCCGTCTTGTTGAAAATCAAAATACCCTTTCAAGAACGGAAGAAAAGTTGGTAGAAATGAGCAACGGATGTATCTGCTGTACACTCCGCGAAGATCTGATGGTAGAAGTTGAACGTCTTGCTCAGGAAAATCGTTTCGATTACCTATTGATAGAAAGTACAGGAATCAGTGAACCCATTCCGGTTGCCCAAACCTTTACCTATATTGATGATGAGAGTGGAATAGACCTTTCCCGTTTCAGCTATGTAGATACGATGGTAACTGTAGTGGATTGTTTCAATTTTATGAAAGATTTCGGTTCCAATGAACTGTTGATGGATCGCGACCTTACCAATATGGAGGGAGATTACAGAACAATTGTCAATCTTCTTACAGACCAGATTGAGTTTGCCAATGTGATTATTTTAAACAAAACAGATCTTATCAACGTCGAAACACTTGGATTTTTAAAAGCTGCCATTAAAAAATTAAACCCTGATGCGGTCATTCTGCATTCCGAATTTGGTAAAGTTGAACCTCAGCAGATTTTAAATACCCAGCTTTTTGACTTTGATAAAGCACAATCTTCAGCTGGCTGGCAAAAAGAATTACAATCTGAGCACCATACCCCGGAAACTGAGGAATATGGAATCAGCTCACTGGTTTTCAGAGATAGAAAACCATTTCATCCTGTAAGACTCTGGAAATATTTGAATCATCATTATCCTGAAGGAACAATAAGGGCAAAAGGATTGTTCTGGCTGGTCTCAAGACCAGACGATGCTTTGAATTTTTCCCAGGCCGGAGGTTCTTTCCGTCTGGAAAAGGCTGGGGTATGGTGGGGCAGCATGCCTATGAACCAGCGGGTACAGTATTCTTCATTTGCAGAAAATCAGGAATTTATAGAAAACAGATGGGATATAAACTGGGGCGACAGAATCAATGAGCTTGTATTTATCGGGCAGAACCTGAATAAAGATCAAATGTTAACAGACCTTCAGCATTGCCTTATTAATGAGCAGGAAAAAGAACTTTTTGATCAAAAACAACCTTTTGAAGATCCTTTTCCAAAGAATATTTAAAATTAACCTTTAATTAATGCAACTTGATTTCGATAAAAGACTAAATACAATAACTTCCCATCTTATTTCAAAACATTATGGACAGAAGAAAATTTCTAAAAGGTTCAGCATTACTTTCAGGATTATTGACCTTATCACCGTCTGATCTCTGGAGCTTCGGGAAAACTGTAGAAAATCCCCGGGCAGGAAAAGCAAAGAACATCATCTTTATGGTAAGTGACGGAATGAGTCTTGGAACACTTTCAATGGCTGATCTGTATTCCCGGAATATTTTGGGAAAAGGGAGTAACTGGCTCAATCTGTATCATGAGAAAAAAGTGACACGAGCTTTGATGGACACTGCCTCTGCAAGTTCTATTGTAACAGATTCCGCTGCAGCAAGTTCCGCTTTCGGAGGAGGAATAAGAGTTAATAACGGAGCTCTGAATGTAGGCACTAACGGTGAAAAACATCTTCCCATATGGCAGCAATATAAAAAAGCGGGAAAGAAAGCAGGCTGTGTGACAACCGTTACCATTACGCATGCCACTCCTGCAGGATTCTGCGTAAATTCTTCAAAAAGAAATGCAGAACCCCAAATAGCTGAAATGTATGCCGAGCTGGAACTGGATGTACTGTTAGGAGGCGGAGACGAATTTTTTAATCCTGCCAAAAGAGAAGACAGGAAAGATCTCTATTCCGTGTACAGCAAAAAAGGATACAGGATTCTAAAAACACAAAACGACCTGAAAGAAATCAAAAAAGGAGAGAAGTTATTAGGAATATTCAGTACAGGAGCACTGCCTTACAGCATTGACAGAACACATCTTCCGGAATTCAAAAATACACCGACTCTTGCTGAAATGGCAAAGACCGCCATTAATCAGTTGAAAGATCATCCCAGCGGTTTTGTTCTTCAGATAGAAGCCGGAAAAGTAGACTGGTCAGCCCATGCCAATGATGTAGCAGCACTTATTCACGATCAGCTGGCATTTGATGAGGCTGTAAAAACAGTAATGGATTTTGCCGAAAAAGACGGAAATACATTAGTCATTATCACTACAGATCATGGAAATGCCAATCCCGGAACGATTTACGGAACCAATGCTACCAAAAACTTTAACAGTATTTCAGAGTATCAATATACCAACGAATATATTCTGAACAAAATTCAGAAAGATTATTCGATAAAAGATATTAAAGACTGGATCTATGAAGGCAACAAAATCGTTTTAAACGATGATGAAGCCAAACATCTTCTGAGTTTTTACAGCGGGCTTGAAAAAGAAGAAGAAGGACTTTATAATTATAAAAAACTGCCTTTCAAGCTCTATTCAGAAATTCAGAAAAGCAGAAATTCAGTAGGGTGGATCAGTATGGATCATTCGGGAGATTATGTGGAAGTAGCAGCCTATGGGCCTGGAAATGAACTTTTACAGCCTTTTATTAAAAATACAGACCTGCATGATCTTATGCTGAAAGCCTGTTTAATATAGACATTCATATTTTTTTCATATTTAATCATTTGGGAGATTGCAAGGCGGATTGATTGTGTCCGCCTTGTTTTTATATTTATCCGCCATCATTCATTTCATACGCTTTATGATACCTCCTAATCTTTTCAGGGCATTTTCTACTTTATCATTCCAAACATTATTGCAGCTGATCCGGATATAGTTTCTATAATCCCCATTATTTGAAAAAAGTGGTCCCGGAGCAAAATTTACAAATTGATCAATGGCTTTTTTCTGAAGTTCAAATGCATCAATGTGGGCGGGCAGCTCTATCCATACTACCAAACCTCCTTCGGGCCGGCTCATCCGGATATCGGGTGGAAAATATTTTTCTATTGCCTGAATAGTCAATAGCATCAGTCTGTGCAGTTCAGGCCGAAGCTTACGCAGATGACGGTCATAGGCTCCTGTTTTCAGCAACTGTAACAAAGAAGACTGTACGATGCTTGCCGTAGCAACATTAGTAACAGCTTTCAATTTGATCACCTGTTCCGTAAACCTTCCTGCAGCACACCAGCCAATTCTGTAACCAGGTGCAGCAGATTTAGAAAAAGAGGAGCAAAGCATAACCCAGCCATGATTGTCATAGCTTTTTATAGTGGTTGGACGCTGTGTCTGGAAATGTAAATCTCCATAAATATCATCTTCTATGACCGGAACTTTCATTTTTTCAGCAAAATCGGCAATTGCTGATTTCTTTTCATCATTTAAAGTAAGCCCATTGGGATTATTAAAATTTGAAATTAAAATATATGCAGAAATTCTTTGTCTGCTGCAGATTTCTTCCAATTCCTGAATATTGGTTCCGGTCAAAGGACAGCCGGAAAATTCAATTACTTTTAGATCAAGGCTTTCTATTGCCTGCAAAATACCATGGTAAATGGGAGACTGCACAAGTACAGTATCACCCGTTTTTGCTACAGCACGCAGACATAAACTGACTGCTTCCAAAGCACCGTTGGTAATAACCACATCGTCAGCCGCCAGATTACCCTGCCAAAGGAAAGACCTCCGGGCAATTTCAGTTCTCAACTTACTATTTCCTGCAGCAGGCTCATACTGTAAATGCTGCCCTGTTAAATCCCTGGAAGCCAGCTGTAAACTTCTCCGCAAAGCATTAAAAGGCAGAAGATCCGGATGCAAAACAGCATTAAAAAATGAAATATAAGTTTTGTTTTCCGAATCAGGAAATGATACTTCCTGCAAAACTTTTCCAATAGCTATTTTTTGAGCAAGAGTGTTATTTTCTACCTGCTTTGGCAGACTTACAGAAGAAACTGAAGTGCGGAGTACAACAAATCCTGACCTTTCTTTTCCTGCCACCAAACCCTTATCTTCCAATAGAGTGAAAGCTTTCAGAATAGTCCCAACACTTATTTTCAACTGTTGCTGGATACTGCGTAATGATGGAAGTTTGGCCCCAACGGGATACATTCCGTTATTAATGGACAGCTCAAACTTATCTGCAAGTGCTATGTATTGAAAATCTTTCATCTGTTATACTAATATATTCATTTTTTGTATCTGTTACAATACGGCAAAGATATCTACTTTTACTGAACAAAAAAAATAAGAAGAATATGAAAAAATTAGGATTGGTAGGGGGCATCAGCTGGGCTTCTACTTTAGACTACTACCGTCTTTTAAATGAAGGAATTAATCAGCAATTAGGTGGATTGAATTTTGCGGAATGTATTATTTATTCTGTCAACTTTAACCATTTTCAGCAATTTAATGCAGATTACGACTGGGATGCTACCTTTGAACTTCTGTACAATGCTGCCGAAAATTTAAAAAAGTCCGGAGCGGAAGCTATTGTACTTTGTGCCAACACAGCCCATATTGTTGCCGACAGGATTGAAGAGAAAATAGGATTACCACTCATTCATATTACAACTGCTACCGCCAATGCCGTTAAACAAAAAGGATTAAAAAAAATCGGTTTATTAGGAACAAGCTATACGATGGAGCTGGATTTTTATAAGGATAAACTGATAGAAGGCGGTCTGGAGCCTCTTATTCCCGAGAAAACTGAAGACAGAGATTATATAGAGGATATTTTAAGAAACGAATTAAGCAGAGGAATTATTAATCCTGAAACCAAAAAAAATTATCTGAAGATTATTCAGGAGCTTACAGACCGTGGAGCAGAGGGAATTATTTTAGGCTGCACAGAAATTCCACTTCTGATCAAACAGGAGGATGTCTCTGTTCCGGTATTTGATACCATTCAAATTCATGTAGATGCTGCTGTAGCATTTGCCGTTTCAAAGCACAACATAACAGCTATTTCATAAAACACTAAAATACAATTAAATACAGTTCAATTCAAAAGAAACCAATAATAATCAATGAGTTCAATTTATTAATGGTTTCAAACATAAGTACCATATTATTTGATATGGTACTTTTTATTTTCATAATACTCATTGCTACTTTTTTTGGTCTCCGGATATAACAAGAGGGGATATGATACCTCAATTTTTTGGTTGTAAAATAATCTTTTGCGGTCTTTTTACCTTCCGTTCAGGTCTCTTATACCAAATTTCCCGTTATATAACCCCAAAAAACAAATCAAAGCCATGTACTGAGTGGTTCAGAACCCAAACGGAGTATTCCAAGACGGCGAAAGATAGATTATTTTATCCTACGATAGAAATAAAAAGATCCAAAACTATGTTCTGGATCTTTTCATGATTTTATTTGTTCTCTTTGGGAAGCGTCTCATCCGTTTTGGTACTTTTTCCGAAAAATTGTTTCAGTTCATTCTGTTTTACTTCAAATCCCGGAGATGCTGTTCCTGCTTTATATGCTGTATAAGCATAGTCTGTAAGTGCTGCCTGGTAATTGTCATAATCATGTAAGATCTTAGCACTTTTCAGCCTTGTAATAAGACTCTCCAGTCTGGCAATAAAGGCCTCGTAGTTTTGTCTGGAAGTAAAATCCCTGTTGAATTCTTCCCAATCAATTTCGGAGGCACTTAAGGTAGGCTGGTTGTTATTATAATCTGCTACTTTGTTAACCAAAAGTTTATTCTGTTCGTTGATACTGCCATATTTCTGACGGTTTCTGATGAAAGATTTACTGTGATGACAGCCAAAGCTGTTTCCAGAGAGGTAAGTGCTGTTTGAGCCGCTGTAAGATGGGTGTTGTTTAGGTTTGTGAGTGCCATTATTTGTATTTTTTATTGGTTTTACTTTTTGAGAAAGCTCTCTATGAACTTTGCAGTAAACCTATTGATAAAAACAAAGCATTACAATAGCTGATCATGAAATCATTAAAGATAATATAGAAATTGTATTTTATTCTTTAAAAATTACAGGAAAGCTGTTTTTATATATGATATAATCTCATAATTGGATTGAATGCTCCGATTATTTTTTAATATGACATGTTCTGTCGTTGTCAGGAGATAATTTTACATCAGAATAAAATGAATTTCAATATAAATAAAGAGAACTAAATAATAAATAGTATAATTTACACAATACCGCATTAAAGTGATTTTTACATCTTAAAAAATATTAAATTCGCAGCGTTTTAACAAACTAATTAATAACTTAGAAAACAACACGAGAATGAAAAAATTCTATATCGGTGCATTCTCTTTATGCACGGTCTTGGGTATCTCTGCCCAGGAAGTGGTATGGCAGAAAGACATCCAATCCTCTACTCAGGATTTTTTGAGTCAAGTCACCACAACAATTGATCAGCAATATCTTATCACGGGAAGTTCTATCCAAAGCGATAAGCAGCAAGTTTCAGGCAGTAAGCAAAATAATGGTTACGATTTTCATCTTGTAAAACTAAATCAACAAGGAAATGAAGTCTGGGAAAAATATTTTTCAGGACAAAACCATGATTATTTATCAGCAACAGTTACCACGCAGGATGGTGGATTTCTTTTAGCCGGAACCTCTTATTCTGGAAAAGGATTAGATAAAAAAGAAGATTCTAAAGGTGGATCAGATATCTGGCTGATCAGAATCAACGAATTCGGAGATGAATTGTGGCAGAAAACTTTAGGGGGTTCTTCAGACGAAGAAGCCAGAGCTGTGATTCAGACTACAGATTTGGGATTCTTTGTTGCCGGAAATGTACAAAACTCTTCAAAAGGTTACGGTTCTAAAGATGTTTTAATTACCAGATTAGACAAAGACGGCAAAGAATTATCCCAGCTTGTTTTAGGTGGAAAGGGCTTAGGCGAGATGGAAAAGATGATTCCAACCCGTGATGGTGGGGCGCTACTCGGAATATATTTTGAAATAGATAATAAGTATCAATATAATGCATATAATGCTGTAATAAGAGAATTAAACAAAAAAGAAGATAAAAAGCAATGAAAAATTATATAATATTTATATCCAATTTACTAATTTGGATTTATAGTACATTTATATGTTATATACATATAAATGTAGGAGATAATAAAAATTTACTTCTTTACTCAGGTATATCAATTGGATTATTATTAGGAATTAACTTAGTATACACAAAAGTAAAAATATCTTTGAAAGATATAATTTGTATTTTGATTAATATTATTTTACTTATTCTAATCGTTTATTTATCGTTAGTGTTTATACAATTAGATGTAAGATAGTAGGGAAATTCAAAAAAATGGTTTCTATTATTAAATATGCATAAAACAGATAGCCATTAGGCTACCTGTTATTTCTTTGAAGAAAATCAATATTTACAAGTATATTGATTAGGTAGGAAATATCAGACTGGCGTATTACAAGGATGCTTCCGGAAATCTCAAAATTGACAGAACCAACCATTACTATCCTTTCGGGCTTGAATTTGGCGGAGATTTGAGTATTAATGGTACACTAACTCCGAGCTATAGATACTCTTCTCAGGGACAGGAAAACCAGATTGATACCAAATGGAGTTCTTACCGATGGAGAAACTATGATGCTGGGATGGCAAGGTTCTTTAATATCGACCCTTTAAGTGAAAAATATGCTTATCAATCGCATTATAATTTTTCTGAAAATAGAGTTGTTGATGGAAGAGAATTAGAGGGCTTAGAGTGGCAAAGCACAAAAAGAGAGCAGGATTTACCAGATGACCCAGTAGAGTTTGCCGAATTTATTGGTGGAGGAATTAATAGTGTAAGAGCTGCTGTGGCTAACTCATTGGCAAGAACGGTTAACGTACTTACCAATAATGCTGTAAGTAATAAGTATGTAGTTGAAGGTGACGGCGGCTTAACTTTGTTAACAGGAGTTCCAAAAGAATCTTTCAAAGAAAAAGTTGTAAACGGTTCTTTTGATCTGGCTACAATAGGAATGGCAGCTCTTGGTGGGCCTGAAGGTGTGCTTACAATGCAGGGAGGAAAGGCTCCAGCCATAAAAGCTGTTGAAGAAGTTAAAAATTTACAAAAAGCAGGAAGAAACGGTAAACAGGCAAGACTAAGAGAGCTGGCAGAAGAGCCTAAGCTAGGAAAAGCTGATAAAGGTTGGTTAAAGTCTGATATAAATAAAGTTGCACAGGGAAAGAGAACTACAATCAGAAACCCTCCCGGAAAGGATTTGGCCCATGAAAGAGGACGAGAGGCAGAGAAAGGCTATTCTTATAAATATTCTCATTTACAAGATAGGAGTTTGCATAGGAAACAGCACAAATATGATAATGGAGGAAGAAAGAATAAAGAAAGACCTGTAGAAGGTGAAAAATAAAATTAATATTATGCATAGCAAAGAAATCGAAAACATTTTAAAATTAGAGCCTTTTAAAAGATATGAATACTTTATTAAGAAGGCTGCAGACTTCGAACAACTTTGGACAATTATTGATCAGGATGGGAATTATGTTATTTCAGAAATTGATGAATTTAGCCTTATCTCATTTTGGCCTGCTGAAGAGTTTGTTACGTTATATCTGGAAGAAGGCTGGGAAGATTACAAACCCATAAAATTAACTTTAGATGATTTAAAAGAAGACGTGTTCGAGATCATTAACACTGAAAATTATTTAATAAATGTGTTTCCTGTAAATGGAAAATCAGGATTTGTAGTAAGCCTAGAAGAATTTGATCGAGATTTACAAGATGAGCTGGATAAGATAGAATAAACTTTTTGCGAGCGTTTCGCTCGTCTCTGCAATAGTATAATAACAGCCCTTGCAGAAATGCAAGGGTTTGTTAATATATTTCGTTTTTAAAATTTAATAACATTCATGATAATATTCAGAGGAATTAAAATAAATATAGTGGCTAATCTTTATGTGGATACAGAAGGATTAGGTTCTTATATCTCTAAAGAAATTAGAGTTGCCATTGGTAATCATCAACCCGAAAGCTATGTAGATGTTATTAAGTACATTATAGATTATATTGTAGATAGTAAACCGATCATTTCTGAAAACCAAAATATTAGCTATTATTCATGGCTTTTGCAATTTAGACTGGATCAAGAGAACTGCTATGATCTATATGAGGCAAATGTAGACGGTAGCAACTTTAATAAAGGTTGTGACACGGCAATTTCGGTTGTTAGACAGCAAAGCGAAACATGTTGGCAGCAGAATCTTATTCCTCTCTTTCCAAACTTCAATCAATCAGTTGTTATTTCAGATGGTGTTTACGAAGGAAAGGATATTGAAGGAATTAGATATGATTCACCTCAGGACGAAAGTGGTTGGTATCTTATTACAGACGACTATAATGACGATATTAAATCATTGAAAATGGTGCATTTTTATCATGTTGCATTTGCTCGGCCTGATATTTTAAAGTACTTAGCAATACCTTTCGGATACAGATTCCTTATGAAAGATGGAAATATTGAAATACGTCAGGATGAAGAGGAATAACTCTCAATCTAAAAATAACTCAAGATTAGCGTATCAAAATGATATGCTAATCTTCATAATAATAAAAGGATTAACGTGAAATTAATATTTATAGTTTTTGCTTGTTTTTTTGTTAATGATAATGCAAAAATAATTGATATGGAGCATTCTACTTGTTCAGACTTTAAATCTGGGAAGTTTGAATTATTGAATAAAAAAACAAATAAGAGATACCTTATACAAAGATCTAATGATTTTCAAGTAGAAGAAACTTTTGATCTTTCTACAAATAAAAAGATATCGAAGGATAGATACTATAAGATACTATGGAAGAGTAACTGCCAATATATATTACTATTAGATCTTACCAAAAGCCAGCATGACGAAACTGACAAATATATTAACTCTCATGGTGGTTATCTTTGTACAATCAAAAAGATAGAGGGTAAATGTGCTATTATTGAGACTCAATTTGAAGGAGATGTCTTCGCTTCTGAAATTTGCAAAACCCAATAGAATATAAATTTAAAAACTTGTTGCTTATTTAGGGTATTATTTTTTAACACCCTAAATTTTAATAAAGACACTTTGCAAATTAGCTAGGAAACATTAGATCGGAGTATTAAATTAAAAGGAAATTATGACAGATAATCCATATTGGATTTTTAAAAACAGTGAACTTGCGAAATCAAAAGTATTAGCCAAAGAGTTAAATATTTCTGAAGCTGATTTTAATAATATCCAGTATTGGTTTGACTTATTATTTACGTTAGATATAGCTGATGATCCAAGAGCAGGCATTGATGATGATAACATACCATCTAATGTTAAAACTGCTGTTAATTATTATAATAAAAATGATGGATTCATGCATTCCGGGATAGGTGGAGAAGATATTGAAATTAATGATCCTTCAAAAACAAAAGGAATAAATGTTCCTGTAAATGCCGCACATACTGAAATTGATAATAAATACCGCTATAATGCGTACAATGCTATAGTAAGAGAATTAAATACAAAAGAAAAAAAGAAATCATGAAAAAAAATATTATAATTTTACTGATTAACATTGTGTATTTCCTACTAATAGTAACTTTTTCTAAAAGTGATTATGCATTTTTAACGGCACAAAATGTTATGATTATCCTTTCTTTGATCGGTTGTTTATATAGTTTATATGGAAGTATTGTTTCAATAAAACTCAAAAACAAATTTAAATGGTTATTTTTAACAATTAACATACTATTTTTTTTAATATATTCTTACGGGCTATATTTTGATATAGTAATTTATAATAAATAATCAAACAATATTTATAATATGTTGGTTATATTTATTTTATGAAGCTATTATAAGAATACTTCCGGAAATCTGAAGACAGATAGAACCACCCATTTTTATCCTTTCGGGTTAGAGTTTGGAGGGGAGTTGAATACTTCAAATTCAATCACTCCAAATTATAGATATTCCACACAAGGACAGGAAAAACAGACAGAAACAGGCTGGAGTTCTTATAAGTGGAGGAACTATGATGCTGCAATGGGAAGGTTCTTTAATGTTGATCCGTTAAGTGAAAAGTACAATACTTGGTCCACGTATGCTTTTAGTGGAAACAGAGTTATTGATGCAAGGGAACTTGAGGGATTAGAGCCATATGTACATTATAATACTTTAGATGATGCGGCAGAAAACTTTGCTGTTCAGTATAACAGTACTTCTATAGTTTTAAATGTGGAATTAGGAACAACTTTTTATGCTGGAACAACAAAGGACGGGAAAACGTATTACTCCTATGTACAGCCACAGGGTCAAATTAATTATGATATAAATGGAATAAAGATTCCTGGTACGAGTGCATTAGTTGATTTGGAAATTCCGGAGGAAACAACTAAGGCTGGTGATGGACATAGCCATGCTGCTGATATGGCTGGACGAAAAAAGAATTATGTTGAAGATGATAATAAGATGAGTAGTCAGGATATATATTCTGCAAGAGGAAGTGGAGATTGGTCAAAAAGATCTATTCAGTACGTGGTAACTCCAAATGGTCAATTAATTATTTATGATCCAAATCCGGACGCACCAGGAAGTAGGAAAAATCGCACTGTGAAAACATCGACTCCTATACCTAGTGACCCTTTAAGTCCAACAAGAAAGAATAAGCAAGATCCCACAATTTGTCCAACATATGATCCTTTGATTATTGATAGTAATGGTCAGGTAGTTGTGCCAAAAGTACAAGAGCCTGCAAAAGAGAAAAATAATAATAAAATCAATTAAAATAATGAAACTAATCTGCTTATTTATATTTGCTTTATTCTTTAATCCTGTTTTTTCACAAGATATTATTAAAGAGAAACCTGTTCAAACATCTATAGTTAATTTAATAGTCACACCTGAGAAGTTTGAAAATAAAAAAGTAATTATTAAAGGTTTTTTAGCTTTGGAAAAAGAGAACAATGGAATATATTTAACAAAGGATGATCTAACCTATAGAAATACAAAAAATTCAATTTTTTTATTACTTTCATATGATATGATTGATGATCTTTATAAAAAAAAACTTGACGGTAAGTATGTGGTAATCCTTGGAGAATATTATATCCCAAAAATTGAAGTTTTTAAGAAAGCTTATAGTAAATATGGTGGGGTTTTGAATAATGTTGAAAATGTTCAACAGATCTATGAATTTGACAGTACTGATCTGTAATCTAATTCTATAATATAAACCACTGCTAAAAGCGGTGGTTTTGTTTTTTTGTGAATGTTATGGTTGAAATTTTGTATTATATAAAAAGGGTTTTTATTGATCTAATAAATATTCATAAAAGAGATTTAGATGTAAATAAACTCTGAAGGTGATGTGTAATAACTCCTGGAGGTTATGCATTCATTTATGGTCCTGGAACTAAAAATGGTACAGATCGGGAGAAAATGAAACCTGATTCTACCAGTATGCCAAAAGATCCAAAATTGAAAAAAAATCCAACGAATAAAAATACTGAAAAAATAACACCTGAAAAACTCCCAACTGGAGAGAAAGAAGATAAATATATTCAAAAGAAATGATAAAGCAACTAATAATATTTTTAATATGTGTTTTTTGTGTAAATATCGACGCAAAAAACGTTACACTGCACCATACTAGTGGAAATGTTACAGTACATATATCCTGTTTTTCTTACAGAGAGGAAATTAACAAAGGGATCATAATTGGTGAATATGTTCAAGAATTATCTAAAAAATATAATTATGATGATTCTATTGAAATTTTTTTAGAAATGATTCCAGATCAACATCCAAAATATTTTTTCAGAAATAAAAAAAATATTTTTTTACATGTTAATGCATACAATTTTGATTTGTTGGATAATCTAAAAATAATAGAATTTGCTATACTGAAAAAAGGAAAAATTCCTACTGATGTGAACTATAATGAAATTTTAAGGGGAGCAAATTCGAAGCAAATTAGTCAAGTTTTAATGTTGCCTGTTGAACGTCCTAACATAGTGAAAGAATTAAGTAATAATAGTGACTTTTCTTATCGATATCAAAACAATAAATTTAACATTTACAATATTAAAACTAACGAAAATTTACTTAGTAGTAATTCGATTTATTTATTTTGTACAATCGCATATTCGAGACCTATAATCTTTATTAATAATCACCAATTTTACTATCAAAATCTTAATGGAGATTTGAAGTTAATATCTTTTAATGGAGAGAATAAATTATCTGAAAATCTACCGATAAAGGAATTTAATAATTTCGTTTTATTCAATATTATAGGAAAAGAAAATAATAATATAGCTATCTTAAATTTAAATGAAGACAAATTGCTTGATAATTTAAAATGGTAAAACAAATAATAATGCAAACAATAATAACTCGAACTAGCTCCTTTCTAACCTTATTATCTTTTTTCTTCATTTCTTGTCAAACAAAAACTGTTACCAACTACGTTAAATAACTAATCTTAAAAACAGGCAATATAAATGGTTGCCTGTTTACTTTTTAAAGAAAGCTAATATTTATGCTACCGATCAGGTAGGAAACATCAGACTGGCGTATTACAAGGATGCTTCCGGAAATCTGAAGACAGATAGAACCACCCATTTTTATCCTTTCGGGTTAGAGTTTGGAGGGGAGTTGAATACTTCAAATTCAATCACTCCAAATTATAGATATTCCACACAAGGACAGGAAAAACAGACAGAAACAGGCTGGAGTTACCATATCATAAGATGTGGTACTTTTTTATTTTCATAATACCTATTACTTCTTTTAAAATCCAGAATTCACTTCAATTCATTTGAAATCATCAGATATATACCTTTATTGTCAAATTTACTATAATGGAATACAAAATTATTTCGTATTTTGGTTTACCTATTA
Source organism: Chryseobacterium sp. MA9 (assembly GCF_024399315.1). Lineage (NCBI taxonomy): Bacteria > Pseudomonadati > Bacteroidota > Flavobacteriia > Flavobacteriales > Weeksellaceae > Chryseobacterium > Chryseobacterium sp. MA9. Next base: position 1,062,021 of record NZ_CP075170.1, read on the forward strand.
AAATAATAATTTAAAGTACTTAAAAATGTTTAAAATATCAACTTTAAGGCTCTGATTATCATTTTTTAATAATCAAAAAAGAAAAATCTCTAATCCTTGAAATAATATATGAAGAAGTATCCAATTCCTGCAAATGAAGAAAGCCGAATGAGGAAACTGGAGTTTTTTGACCTTTTAAATCTGGAAAAAGATCCCCAGTTAGATATTTTTGCAGAAACAGCATGTCTGGTAACCGACTGTCCGGCAGCGCTTATTGCCATGATGGAAAGTGAGACCCAGACTATCCAAAGCTGTGTGGGGCTTGCTGCAGCCAAATCTTTATTCCAGGTATATAATCTTCCAAGAAAAACGGAAATATCAGTATAATTGGGAGCTTTTTCCAATGCCTCTTTGGCCAGTGCTATAGATGTAGTATAGTCTTTCTGTTCAAAAGCAGTATTGCGGGCTTTAACAAACAGTTCATCAGCAGTAAGATTCTGCTGGCCATACATTGTAATTGGAAAAAGTAATGCTAATAAAAAGGTCGGATATCTTTTCATCGAGGGTTATTATTAATAAGCTACATCTTGTATCACAAATATATTGAACTTTTACCTCACAGCCCAGAGATTATTCATCAAAACTTATATTTTTAAGATTATTATTCTATAAAACATCACCTAATAGATATTTATGATGGAATAATTATTGTCGTAATTTAAAATAATTGATTTTCTCAAAACCTTCATCATGAAAATAGCAACCTATAATGTCAACGGAATCAACGGCCGGCTGCCTGTTTTATTGAAATGGCTGAAAGAAGCAGCACCCGATATTGTCTGTCTTCAGGAATTGAAAGCACCTCAGGAACGTTTTCCCTTACAGGAAATTAACAAAGCAGGCTATGAGGCTATCTGGAATGGGCAAAAAAGTTGGAATGGAGTCGCTATACTGGCAAAAAACAGAGAGATTACAGAGGTGCAAAGATCTTTACCGGGTGATACGGAAGACGTTCAAAGCCGTTATATTGAAGCAATCATTAATAAAATGGTTATCTGCTGTCTTTATCTCCCGAATGGCAATCCTTATCCCGGATCTAAATTCGATTATAAATTATCCTGGCTCAAACGTTTTAAAAGGCGAACCAACCAGCTGATCAAGCTGGAACTTCCTGCCATCCTTATTGGTGATTTCAATATTATTCCAGAACCTATTGATGTATATAAGCCTGAGCGTTGGGAAAATGACGCCCTGTACAGAACAGAAGTAAGAAAAGCGTATAAGGATCTTCAGAAAAAAGGCTGGCTTGATGCTATACGAAGTCTTTATCCGGATGAAAAAGTCTATACCTTTTGGGATTACTTATATAAAGCTTACGATCGAAATGCTGGAATGAGGCTTGATCATATTTTACTAAGTCCTTATCTTCACTCACGATTAGCATCTGGTGGAGTAGACAGCTATGTACGCGGCTGGGAAAAAAGCAGCGATCACGCTCCCGTGTGGATTGAACTTTCGGATGAACTGTAATTACAGAAATTCATAAATAATATACTCCCGATGTAAAAATCAGGAGCATATATTATATAATAAGTATTGTAAATAATTAAGACTGTTTTCTGCGGCGGCCAGAAACCTTTTTATCAAGGTCCCTGATATCCTGTCTCAGCTCACGGAACATTTCTTTAAAGTTATAGCTTTCATAGTCACCAGGCTCAAAATCCTCCGGAAAAATTCCTGAAGCATACTGCCAGATTTCTACAACTTCTTCAAACGGAATCTCATAAGGTTCATAAAAAGAATTGTCAGCGCTTACACAGATTGCATTTTCTCTTCTTTCCTTAAAACGTTTATAAGTAATCCCGTCATTCAACGTTACAAAAACATAGGTTTTTCCCTGTTTCAAATCATTGATTCCTTCCACATATTTTCCTACAATATAGGATCCGTTTCTGAATGGAGGCATAGAATCTCCATCTGCAGGGAATGCTCTGTATTTTCCGTTAGTAAGAAAAGGAAGAGCAATACGTTGAAGACTCTCAATATAATCTACATCACTATAACCTTCCAGATATCCCATAGAAGCTTTTTGAGGGATAATTTCTATTGTATCATTTCCATGGGTATCTACCGCCACGGGAAGAACAATTCTGTTGTCCGGCAGTTTCAGCATATCATCCATAGGGTACTTCTGGATATCTACGGACAGCATAAGATCAATGCTTACATGAAAATATTTAGAGATTTTTATAAGAAGTTCGATAGGAGGTTCAGATATTCCGTTCTCATATTTTGAATACCGGACTCTGGAAATCATCAGTTCATCGGCCACATTTTGTTGTGAGAGCTTTCTCTTGGCCCTTAAGAAGCGTATATTATTTGAAAAAATTGACATTGATAAAAGTATGTAAGCAAAAATACAAAATTTGAATGCGTTACCAACCACCGGAGCAGGTTTTACTATAAGATATAAGAAAATTTGTCTGATCCTCTTTCCATTTTTTACTAAAAACGAACAAATTTTCATACCCGAACAGTCAATTTTAACACGCTGAAAGTTGATTTCTGAACAAATATAGAAGGCTTTGCATAGTTTAAATAATAATCATTAATAAATAGAATTTAGTACAGAAATAATAACTCTAAATTTCACAAATTGAATTATTATTTTTAACATTTAGTAAATCAATCACATATAAGTGAAAACCATATTTTTACTAAAATACACATATATTAATGAAATATTAAATAATAAAAACATATGATTAATTTATTGAAAATAATTTGCAATTGTAATATTATTATTCATATATTCGTGATGTAATAATCATATAAAATTATAGTTATGAAAAACTTAAAAAAATTAGACAGAAACGAATTAAAAGCTATTTCAGGTAACGGATTACTAGATCCAATCGGTACTTTACTAGGTGGATTAGGAGGTGTAGTTGGTGGAGTAGTAGGCGGAGTAGGTACTATCGTTGGTGGTGTAGTTACTGGCGTAGGATCTACAGTAGGTGGTGTAGTTGGCGGTGTAAGCACTGTTGTAACTAACGCTTTATGCCAAACACAATGTGTTGTAAATGGTGTAATTCACATCAAATTACTTGAGTGTGGTTCTACTTGCTAATCAGTAAGAATAGACATTAAAAATCATTCCGCTCTGAAAAGAGCGGATTTTTTATATCCATGCAGATAATTTATAACATCCTCAATCAAGTACTTATCTTTATTCCGTGGTCTTTTTGATGAAAATCAAATAAAGCAACATTATCAATTAAGCCCCAAAGTCTTTGTATTTCGGAGCTTTATGGTTTTCCACATTTTATATATCAATAAGTGTATTATATTTGTGTAAACTAAGAATTGAAATCCAATATATTAAATAACAATTATGAAAAAAACAATTACTTTTTTTACTATTCTTTTATCAGTAGTTTATATTCAAGCTCAAGAAGATATTGACTTATTGACATACGAAAAGACTCAGGATATTAGTTTTTTTAACACTATTAAAAATGGCGCTCAGGTTAAGGAATATATAACAACGAGTAAAAATAGTGTGAAGGTAGGTGATACTTTAATATTAGGATCTCCTACTTCTGAAGAACTTAATACAAGAACTTATTCAGGAAGTTATGGGAATAGAGCAAGAGGAGGTATTGCACAATCAAGAAGTACTTCAAAAAAAACTTATGAATTTATACAAATGGGGAGGCCAGCTGGATTCGGAAGTATTATGTCTGCTATGGGTGGTGACGCACAGAATATGGCAGATAACAGTTTAAAAAATACCAAAGTTATTGTCAGAGAGATAAAAACATATCATAGAGGCAGTAAAAATAAACCTTTGTATGTAGTGATGGTTTTGGGAGAAATAAATGATAGAGCTTTTGGAATTAATAAATATTTAAGTGTTATGGACACAGAGTTAGGAATTGAGTCTGGTGAAATTCTTTTAAAAAACAGAAAAATAACTAGAGATGAAGCGATTGCAAAATTAAAAGAGGCAAAAGAACTAGTAGAAATTGATATGATGAGCAAAGAAAAGTTTGAAGAATTAAAAAAAGAACTTGCTCCGATTATTAACAATAATAACTAAGAATAAATCCAGAAAATTAATACAGATTACTACAGAACCAAAACTCATCCAAATTCAACAGTGTGGTTAGAACCTGTAACTGATAACAGAATATCATAAATAATTGATTTTCTGTTATCAGGATAAGCTAATTTAAAATTAAACACATATTCCATTTAACATAATATAAATTATAGGATAAAAAAAATACCTTTATAATTATTTTATGTAAACTACTTTAATATATTGGATTGCCAGGCAGACATTCAGTAAACAAAAAGAAATAATCGAGGAACGTCCCTAAAAACATAAAAACTTGCCACATGACAGTTTTTACAATGCTAAAACAAAATACCTTTATCCTAACCAAAAAAAATAAAATAATATGAAACCTAAAATGATCTGGGCCAATCTGGCCGTAACCGACCTTGAACGCACACAGAAATTCTATACTGAGCTGGGATTTAAGTCTAATAACCCACATAGTTCTAATGAATTGGTTAGTTTCTTTATGGCTGGAAATGAATTAATTATGCATTTTTTCTTAAAAAATGTTATAGAAAACAACCTGAAAAGCATGAAATTTGGAGATCCTCAAAATTCTAACGAAATTATATTCACCCTTTCTGCTGAAAGTAAAAACCAAGTAGATGAATGGGCTGAAGAAGTAAAAAATGCTGGAGGAACCATTGTTTCAGAGCCTGAGAGCTTTGGAGAAAATTACTACGGTTTTGTGTTTGCAGATCCTGATGGACACAAGTTTAATGTATTTTTCATGTAGGCTTACAAAATATTTTTCCCTATATTTGACATTCAACAGATAAATATGAACCGCTCGAACTGTCTGCCTCCTCCGGCACCTTAATATTTTCAATTTAATTTGAAGTGTACTCATGTCGTTAACTTATTAATGACATGGTATGTTATGCTTCTCATTCTAATAAAATATTAATTCAAACTTTACAGTTCATTACCCAATGAAAAAATCATATTTATTATTGCATCTGGCCGTAATACTGGCCGGGTTTACAGGTGTATTCGGGAAATTAATCACTCTTAACGAAGGTTTGCTGGTCTGGTACAGACTCCTCTTCTCCTCCATTATATTATTCTTTATCTTAAAGCTCTTGAGAATTCCAACTGATATTTCTTTTCGGGGGAAAATTCAGATTTCAAAAGCCGGCTTGCTGCTTACGTTACACTGGCTTCTTTTTTATGCCAGTATAAAATATGCCAATATCTCTATTGGTGTGGTATGCTATTGTCTCACAAGCTTTTTCACTGCAGTGTTCAAGCCTGTTATTGATAAAGAGAAATTCAAGCTTTCAGAATTACTTCTCAGTATGCTGACGATTGTAGGAATTAGTTTAATATTTCATTTTGATACTTCCTATCAGTTTGGGATTATTTTAGGAGTTTTTTCATCTGCATTCGGTGCTCTGTATACCATTTATAACACACGTCCGGTGAGTCATTTTGATACTAAAGTGATCAACTATTATCAGATGATTGCTGGTACTTTATGCTGGGGAGCGTTTTTGCCCGTGTATCTCCTCTTTTTTCAGTCAGATAGCATAGTTCCTGGCTTGAAAAACACGGCTTATTTGGGTGTTTTATCACTTTTTTGTACTGTTGGTTTATATGTAATGTTTGCAGAGGTTTTGAAGAAAATTCCGGCATTTACGGTCAATTTAACCTATAATCTGGAACCCGTATATGCAATCATTATGGCCTTTTTATTTTTCGGAGAAAGCAAAGAAGTAAATCTTTCGTTTTATATAGGATTGGTGTTTATTATTGCTTCTGTGGTTATACAGACATTAATTTCACTAAAAAAGGTAAAATATTAAATAAAGCAGTTTAAGCAATTTTATTTAAACCAAAACCGGACACTTAAATTAACTTAAGTGCCCGGTTTTATTATAATAAGCTTTAAATAAGCTGTAGAATATTATTTATTCAATCCCAAACTGTTATACAGCTGCACCTGCCATATTCCCAGAACCTCTTTAAGCATCACAAAAGTAAATGCAGCATTATAGCTGTTGGGAAATATTGTTATTTCAGTATCTATAAAATCTGAGGCTTGTGGAACAGGATTTAATCCAAATGTATGAAACAGAGCAACAGATCTTTTCATATGAAACCCAGAAGTAACCAAATATATGCTGGAAGGAGCAAGATTTTTTATTATTTTACTGGAATACTTTGCATTTTCATACGTATTCATGCTTTTATCTTCCTTGATGATATCAGAATCTGATACCCCCATTTTTTTTAAATTTTCACTGAATAATTCTGCTTCACTTGTATGTCCTCTTCCCTTTCCGGAAATTACTATTTTGCAGGGTGTATTATTTTTCTTGAATTCATAATACAATTGATAGGTTGTGACAATTCTGGAATAAGACATCGTATGCAGCTTTTCTGTATTGTTAATATCTACAATTCCACCACCCAGTACAACAATAACGGGATTCTGAGAAGCTGAACTCTTCAACTCAGAAGTATTGATGTAGCTTTTCTGCAGGTATCCTGAGATTAATTTCCCCAGAAAACCATTTCCTATAAAAATGATGATTAAAACGACTGCTGTACCAATTCCTTTTCTCAGATTTTTGCGTTTACCTTTTCTTTTCAGCATAGCAATGATAACTACCGCAAGAAATAATAAGAAATAAGGTTCTGTAAAAAGCTGTAAAACCCGAAATAAAAGGTCAAGTAAAAATTTCATCTATGATAATATTGATTATTCTTTGGAAACATCAGATCCTCAAAGATAAGGCAATTTCCTGGATAGCTTTCGACAGCAACAGATCATTAAAGACTGTCAGAATAATTTCGTCTGATTTATCTTTCTGTTTATACAATTATTTTATACATTTGCAATCATCAAACAACACACTAAAAAGTGTGTTAATGAAAAGACAAATACCTACCCTAGTGAAAAAGCAGAAAAGTATCACCGTTTTAATGACTGTACTCCATATATTTTTGGACAGACATTTTTGTAAAGAAAAAAACAAAAACTCCTCCTTACACATAAAGAGACGATCTTAACTTTAGACAAAAAAAATACCTTTAAGACTAAGAATCAAATTTACATTGAATCTGTTCAGTATTCTATAAAAAAATCCAGGCAAGATCAATTGCCCATTCTTAGCACCCTAAAACAAAGCCATTCACACTTTAAAACTTTGCGTTATAAAAATATACGAATACCATCTTTCGCAGATATTGTATAAAAAAATGGCGTAATCCCCAAAATCTGCGAGAGAAAATCCTCCGATTCATCAGGCAAGGTCACGTGTCCATCTTCAGTTCTCTAGAAAAAACAATCATACCTTTGAAGATTTGCATTTAATTAAAAGATAATATTTATTATTGATTAATTACCCAATATATTATTAAAGAATTATAAACAGATTAATCTTAAAATTAATATTGTCTCAATACAATATGGTTTTTAATAAAATATATTTGTCTTGTAACTTTAATACAATCAATGAAATGTCAACAGTTCTCAAAACATTTGTAGCTTATCTTAAAAGACCTGCTCTTTATCCTGAACTGGGCAGAAAAATCATTAAAAATACATTAAGCAGAAGAAGTCCATTCAAAGGAAAAGCAAAAACAAATTCCTGGGCCGCATCCATAGCAGTTTCCCAAAAAGAAGCGATCTCCAGACTTTTCTCTATAGATACTGATAACTTCAGATCTAAATATGCTGATATTCTTGAAAAAGCAAACTTAAAAGAAAAAGAATGTCCTATTACAATGGGTGGTCCCGGTGCACTGGAGCTCATTTATTATGCCTGTGAATTTACCAAAGCACAAAACGTTCTTGAAACAGGAGTGGCTTATGGATGGTCTTCTTTAGCAATATTGCTTTCACTTCAAAAAAGAAACGGAACACTCTATAGCTCAGATATGCCTTACCTTGCTCAGGACGGTGATCCGTATGTAGGGTATATTGTTCCTGAAAACCTTAAAAAATATTGGAAATTATTCCGTTTTGCAGATAGAGAATCATTGCCTAAAATTTTTAAAAAAGTCTCCTTTTTTGATGTTTTCCACTATGATTCTGACAAAAGTTACCATGGAAGAATGTGGGCGTATCATCAAATTTATAAAAGATTGAAACCCGGTGCAGTCTTCATTAGTGATGACATTGGTGATAATTCTGCTTATCAGGATTTTTGTAATAAAAAAAATATTAGGACTTCTGTTGTAGAATACAGCGGAAAATATATTGGAGTTTTTATAAAATAAATAATCTCCCGCCAATCAAGCTGACCACGCATATCTTACAAAAAAATCTACGAGAAACTATCATTCTCCTTCATCAGACAAGTTTACTTGCCCACCTTTTGCTACCTACAATAAGCGCCTCATCAGATAAAAAACTTTGCGTTTAATTCAAAAATAATCTCTCACTGAACAAACAGATATTGCAGATTATCACGCTCAAAAAAAATCCGCGTAATCTGCAAAAAACCATATTTATCTTTCATAATTTACTTCCTTTTCCAAAATAATCTGGTTTCTGTTTACTGTAATCAATATTCTGCCTTCTGTCTGAAAACCATATTGCTTTACCATTTTCCTGTAATTTCTATTTCAGGAAAACATCCTATTTTTATTAATATCAAAATTTCTCAAAAAATATTTGCGTAGTTAAATAACTACACATATATTTGTAGTCAAATAACTACACAATGAATTTAAGAAGAGATGTATTTCAGGCGATAGCAGATCCTACAAGACGATCTATATTGATGTTGGTGGCGGCACAGTCGATGACAGCAGGGGCTATAGCCTCCAATTTTGATACGGCAAGACCTACCGTTTCAAAGCATCTCCAGATCCTTACAGAATGTGAACTGCTGAGATCTGAACAAAACGGCAGAGAAGTAATCTATCACCTAAATCCCAATAAAATGAAAGAAATAGCAGATTTTATAGAGCCTTTCCGCAAAATGTGGGACGAAAAGTTCAACAAGCTGGAAAGCGTAATGAAAGCCTTCCAAAACATGAATAATAAGAATAGCAATGAGTAATTATTCTATACTCTAAAACACTCAAACTCTAATAAACAAAACTCAAAATATGGAACTTAAAACAAAAATCCACGCAGAAGATGGAAAACAGGAAATCTTCATCATAAGAGAATTTGATCTTCCTGTAGAACTGCTTTTCAAAGCGTACACAGAAGCTGAACTTTTTGAACAATGGATGGGAACCAAAGTGACAAAATTTGAAAATAAACAACACGGAAGTTACCGGTTTGAAACATCCAATCCACAAGGTGACGTGGTTTTCAGCGCCAATGGAACTATCCATGACATTGTTCAGAATGAGAAAATTATAAGAACTTTTCAGATGGAAAACACTCCTTTTCCGGTTCAGATTGAGTTTTTAGAATTTGAAAAATTGACAGATACCACCAGTAAAATTACCATCCAAACTATTTATAAATCTGTAGATTTCAGAGACCAACATCTGAAAATGCCATTCGCTCAGGGAATTAACATGGCACATAACCGTTTACAGGAGATATTAGGTTATAGGTAGCAGATAATTTTAAGCAGAATATGATGGATGTCAGTTCCGAGTTTCAAGGTTTATATCCCACCCTAAATACCAAAAACCCGCATCTCGCACCCCGAACCATAACTCTCCCACTCTAATACTCTCAAACCCTCAAACATAAAACACATGAATCCAAAAGTTAATTTTTTCTTTGATAAAAGTCAGCAGTGGCACAAGGAATTTGAAAAATTAAGAACAATTGCCCTAAGCACTGAACTTGTAGAAGATTTAAAATGGGGATGCCCGTGTTATACCTATGAAGGTAAAAATATTTTTTTAATCCATGGTTTTAAAGAATATTGTGCGCTCCTCTTCTTTAAAGGTGCTTTGATGAAAGACCCGGACCAAATCTTGATTCAGCAGTCTAAAAATGTACAGGCTGCAAGACAGGTTCGTTTTACAGATGTAGATCAAATCAATGATTTGGAAGATATTCTTCGCAGCTATATGTTTGAAGCCGTTGAAATAGAAGAATCAGGTGTTAAGGTTGAAATGAAGAAAACAAAAGAGTTTGAAATGGCTGAAGAGTTTCAGAACAAACTTGATCAGGATCCGGCATTGCAAGAAGCTTTTAAAGCACTAACTCCCGGAAGACAAAGAGCTTATCTGCTCCATTTTTCTTCTGCAAAACAGTCCAAAACACGGGAAGCCCGCATTGAAAAATGTATTCCACAAATAATGGACGGAATAGGATTAAACGATTCACTATAAAATAATAAATCATGAACACACCACAACAATCACAAAAAAGAACAAAGATCATCTATTGGGTATTCACACTTTGGATGGCCCTGGGAATGGTTTCCACCGCAATTGTCCAGCTGATGAAAAGTAAAGATGAACTGCTCAATTTCACCAATCTGGGCTATCCTTATTACCTGATGACTATTATCGGAATATGGAAAATCCTGGGCGTTATTGCCATCCTGATTCCCAAACGTCTTCTTTTAAAGGAATGGGCCTATGCAGGATTTTTCTTTGTTATGTCAGGAGCTGTAATTTCCCATCTGATTGTGGGCGATACGGCTGGAAGAACTTTTCCGGCTGTATTATTACTGGTACTGGTTTTTATTTCCTGGTATTTCAGATCTGAAGACAGAAAAATTACTATCATTGACTAATAATTGTAAAGATAAAAAGTCAGAAATTTTACCGCAGATAAAATCCTTGCACCTTAGGAGAATTCGCACTATTAAAGTTTTTGCGTCTTTGCGACTTCCAACTCAATAAATTATAAAGCTTAAAACAAAATTTGACATGAAAAAGAAATTGACCCAAGAACAAATCAACGAACTTTTAAAAACACTAAAAGTCCGTTTTGAAAAAAACATGAACCGCCATAAGGACCTAAAATGGGAAAAAATCCAACAAAAACTGGAAGCTAATCCTGAAAAAGTATGGTCTTTATATGAAATGGAAACCACAGAAGGTGAACCCGACGTTGTAGAATACAATAAAAAAACAGATGAATATTCTTTCATAGACTGTTCCCCGGAAAGCCCGAAACGCAGAAGCCTTTGCTATGATTACCAGGCTTGGGATGCCCGAAAAGCCAACAAACCAGAAAGCAATATCATCGACAAAGCTAAAGAAATGGGCATTGAACTTTTAACAGAAGAACAATACCGTAGTCTTCAGGAACTTGGAAAGTTCGATCAAAAGACATCAAGCTGGATAAAAACGCCATCACAGGTAAGAGAGCTTGGAGGCGCGCTTTTCTGTGACAGACGATACAACACTGTATTCACCTATCACAATGGTGCAGATTCTTATTATGCAGCAAGAGGATTCAGAGGAATACTAAAGGTATAGAAAGGAGGATTGACTGAGATCTTTTATCGGAATACATCAGGAATCTCTCAACCAGGGAGATTCCACACTCCAGAAGATAATTTTTACTCCAAGATAGTTTTCAGCATATTCTACAAATTCTTCTTTGGTAAAAGGTTTTTTAGTTTTCGGATTTTTATAAGTCAGAGTCGGCTCTTGAACTGCCATGGCAACTAAAGGCAGCTTTCCTTTGTATTGATTAAAGAAAGGGTAAGAGTTTTTCATCTGGCCTTTTTTATTCGGAACAATATCAGGTCCTCCCAGCCCTATATTATTTTTATAGGCAAAATCAAACAGTCTGGACATGTATTGATGATCATTGTCCCACTCACATGGAAAAAAATTGACATACTGCAATACATTGGATTGATGGAAAGCATCTCTCGCAAACTTCAGGTTTTCTAATTCTGCCTGAAAATAACGATCACAGCTAAAACCTGTTTTATCTGCCTTCATTTCTATATCTATTGATGTTTCGGGAAGATTAATCCCTTGAATTTTGCCATCAAACTTCTGTGCCAGCGCTCCTATAAGCTTCTGGAATCTCTCCCGGACAGCAGGATTCCATTGCTGGGTAACCCATCCGCTTCCAACAGGTTTATTTTCCCCCGGATTATCATATTGAGGAACCAATCCTCCCGTATATTCTTTATCATTCAATACATAATCAGGAATATATCTGGCTTCTGGTTCAAAAAACCTATCCTGAAGCTGAATAAATAATTTTCTATTGATGGAAGTTAAATATTCCAGGTCTTTTTCAATCACAGAAAAATCATAAACATCTTTCGACGTTTCCAAAGCTCTCCAGTTATAGACAATCTGCACTCCTCCGATATCCTGTCTGGTGATCATTTTTTCTATTTTCTTAAGGTCTCCGGAAGAAGTATAAATATAATTCTGAGGCGTCTGCCCTGACATAAAATGCAGACCAAGCATAAGCAATCCCAATCCCAGCGCTTTGGTAATCTTTTTCATTAAAATCAATTTTGCATAGTCAATCATTTTCCGTGCCTAAAAACATCAGACATTTTTAAGAGCATTAAAAAAGTATTTTATCATGATCAATATTATTAAAATACAAGTAGTATTGTTATTTTTGGAATTCAAAATTTAATTATATCAATTTTGGGTATGAAAAAAATATTTATTTTTATAACTGTACTCCTATCTACAGTATTCTACACACAAAAATGCATGGACATACAGCAAAGTATAAATTCTAATGGTCATTTTAATATATCTTTTACAGAAAAACTCTTTGATAATTTCTCTGAAACAATTCCCGAAGTAATCAATATAGAAGAAAATAGTCAGGATAATCTTAAGTTATTTCAAAATAAATTCCCAGACATATATGATGGCAAATGTTTAAAAATAAATATAAAAGGAGAATCAACAGATTTTTTTTTCTGCGACAAAGATCAAAGAGACCAGATTTCCAAAGATCGTCATAGCACTTTAGGAAAATTTAAACTTGTTTCAATAATAGACAACTTTTATTTTTTTAAGTATTCTGGATTTGAAATCAGTGGTTACCTAATGTATAATGCAAAGGATCGTTTATTCTATTTTTTTGGAAGTAAGCCTATAATTTCGCAAGATAAAAAAATCATTTATTCTTATAATAACGATGATTATGCTTTTGAATTAAATATCCTAAATTTAGATAACTATAGTGAATTAACCTATCACTTAAGTGGGGATTTTGATATCAAAGATCTTAAACTCACACAATTAAAAAATACTGACCGTTATTCTATAATAATGAATCTAATACAAAAATTTATAAACAGAGATCAGGAAAATAACATTACAGGAACACAATACTGTGATAGAAAAATAAAAATTAATTAAACATACCAAACAATATTTTTAATTAATATTTTTCCTTAAAATTTATTTTCTTAAATATTAATTTTCATCATAAAATCATTATCTCTTCATATCCTATTTTTAATATACAAATACTATTATTATTTTAGCAGAATAGAAATTTGATTTAACAATTAAGGATATGAAAAAATTAATCTTATTGGGCGCTGTATCAGCTTTTTTAATCAATTGTAATAAGAAAACTGAAGCTCCGGCTCCCAAAGCAGCTGCAGATACCATTGCTGTTGAAGAACCCGTAATAGATACTCTTGGACCAAAATCTTTCTGCTATATCGGGGTAACAGGAAAAGACAGTGTTTTTGCTTCCATTGATGACAATTTAGGAACCATCACCGGAAAGTTATCTTATAAAAACAGTGAGAAAGACAGTTCAACAGGAGATGTAACCGGTTTCAAATCCGGAGACACCCTGAAACTTACTTACGAATTTGCTTCAGAAGGTAAAAAAAGCAAAAGAGATATCTACTTCATCCAGAAAGACAATGCTTTGACTGAAGGAATTGGAGATCATAAAGAGGAAGACGGACAGTCTAAATATGCAGATGAGAAAAAAATCAGCTATAAAGATGGACAGAAGCTAAACACTGCAGACTGTAAAGTAGTGAACAAAGCTTTAAAATAATATTCATATATAAACAAAAAACAGCCTTATTTCAAGGCTGTTTTTTTTATGATAATTCTGTTTCTATAATTTCAATAAAGCGGTTCACATCTTCATCTCCTGTACTCCATGAAGTAATAAGACGAATCGCTGAAAAATTTTCATCTATTTTTTTCCAGACATAGAACTCAAAATTTTCAGACAAAACTTCAATAAGATCATTACTCAGAATAGGAAAAATCTGGTTAGTATAGGTATCTGAAAGAAATGCCGCTCCTTTTTTCTGCAATGCATTCTTAATTTTCATAGCCTGTTGATTGGCATGCTTCGCCAGATCAAAATACAGATTATCTTTCATGAGTTCCATAAACTGTATTCCTAACAGCCTTCCTTTAGCTAATAATGCACCTTTCTGTTTGATATTAAATGCAAAATCCTCCTGAAGAACGGGATTATTAATAACAATAGCCTCTCCTATCAACGCTCCGTTTTTTGTTCCACCAAGATAAAAAACATCCGTCAGAAGGGCTACTTTTTCCAGGGTAAGATCGCTGGTTTCTGATGTCAGACCATGTCCCAACCTTGCTCCATCCATGAACAGGTATAATTTATTTTGCTTACAAAATGCTGAAAGCTCTTCCAGTTCTTTTGCCTGATAAATAGTTCCCAGCTCTGTAGAATTGGATATATACACCAGCTTAGGCATCACCTGATGTGGTGCATTGCTATGTCCTTCTAAAACCGGGATAATATCCGAGGGTCTTAATTTTCCATCTGCAGTTTCAATACTCAATACTTTATGACCTGTGGCTTCAATAGCTCCTGTTTCATTATTCAGAATATGGCCGGGAGCGGCAGAAATTGCACATTGATAAGGCTTTAAGATTGCTGAAATAACAATTAAGTTAGCCTGCGTTCCTCCTGAAACCAAAAAAACTTCAGAATTTTGATTGTTAATTTTTTCTTTAATTAATGTTTTTGCTTTTAATGAATACTCATCTTCTCCATATCCGGCCTGCTGATCAAGATTATACTGTAAAAGGGCCTGTAAGATATTTGGGTGGCACCCTTCAGAATAGTCGTTTTTGAATGAAAATTTCATAGAGTAAAAGTAAAAAAAGTTAAAATAACAAGAGTAAACTTTTCATTTTATTTTGTTAGATTTGTATTGAAAATCATCTAACATTTTGAAAACAACCCTAACAGAAGAGAATTACCTGAAAGCTTTGTTTCATTTAGTTGACAATGAAGGAAAGGTTACGATTAATGAGCTCAGCAAATTTTTGAATGTAAAAATGCCAAGTGTCAATAATATGATGAAAAAGTTTGCAGAGAAAAAGTGGGTTATTTATGAAACCTACAAACCATTAATTGTTACAGAAAGCGGAAGGCGGGAAGCAGCCCTGGTAGTTCGTAAACACAGACTTACCGAAATGTTTCTGGTTAAAAAAATGAATTTTGGCTGGGAAAATGTTCACGAAATTGCAGAACAGCTAGAGCACGTGCACTCTCAAATCTTTTTCGAGAAAATGGACGAAATTCTTGATTATCCTAAATTTGATCCTCATGGAGAACCTATTCCGGATAAAGACGGAAATATTATTGCCCAGGATTTGCAAAAACTAAGCAACTGTGAGCCTGGTGAAAATGTAACTTTCGCTTCAGTCACCCTTTCTGATGGCGCATTTTTAAATTATCTTAACGATCGGAATCTTCTCCTCAATACCAAAGTAAAAGTCGTTAAAATTGAGAGCTTTGATAAATCAATGACGATAGAAATCGATGGTAAAACAGAAATTTTAAGTAAAAAAGCAACTGAAAAAATATTGGTTAAGAAATAATCTTAACATAAGAAATTAAACAGTTTCATTTTTAATTTTTTTAAGCTATTAAAGAATAGTATCTATTACTTACACTGTTAAAAAACGGTTAAACTCTCTTTTTTGAAATACCTGAAAATTTATTTTTAACTACGTTTGCAAAACCTTCTGCAGGCTTTGTCTTTCCGACAAACACTAACCTTTAATTATTACTTAAAAAAATTATGAAAAAAAGCATACCGTTTTTTATTATTTCGATGCTATTAAGCCCATTGGCAAATGCTCAGGACACTCAGGTAAGAGATTTTGTAATTGAACCACAGATTAAACCTAATTTCTATATTTATAAAACTTTCGGAGTATTCGGAGGTAAAGAATATTCTACCAATGCGGTTTATCTGGTTACCAAAAAAGGAGTTGTTTTGTTTGATGTTCCATGGCAGAAAACACAATATCAAAGTCTGTTGGACACTATTCAGAAACGACATAACCTTCCTGTTATTGCTGTATTTGCTACCCATTCACACGAAGACAGAGCTGGAGATTTAAGCTTTTATAACAACAAAGGAATTAAAACCTACGCTACCGCGAAAACCAATGAACTCTTAAAGAAAGATGGAAAAGCTACCTCTACTGAACTTATAAAAACAGGAAAACCTTACCGTATTGGTGGAGAAGAATTTGTAGTGGACTTTCTGGGTGAAGGACATACTGCCGATAACGTAGTAGTCTGGTTCCCCAAATATAAAATACTGGACGGAGGATGTCTTGTAAAAAGTAAATCAGCGGTTGACCTTGGCTACACCGGAGAAGCCAACGTTGCACAATGGCCACAAACCATGATGAAATTGAAAAACAAATATTCACAGGCAACCCTGATTATCCCAGGTCACGATGAATGGAAAGGAGGCGGACATGTTGAACATACTCTTGATCTTCTGAACAAAAATAAAAAGTCAGAGTAATAAAATTTATTTAACAACTGTACTTACATAAAAAAAATCCCGAATTTTCATTCGGGATTTTTTATTTTATCGTTGATTAAATTAATCTAGTACACTCGTACACTCCAACCTCTCTTAGGGTTTGTATTGGTAGAAACTTCCTGCTCATTAACGATGATATTTTCTTTTCTCTGACCGATGTAATCAAGTTCGCTCAGTTTAGAGAAAATTGTTTCAAGGCTTCTCAGCATCTGCTGAATATAAAGCAATGGTTCACCACAGTTATGATGATCATAATTGGTCTCTGCTACAATAGAAAGCTGGTTCAATAAAGTATGAGGGGCAATCTCACTCCACTCTAAGCTATAGTTCAGCATTTCTTCCAGTTCAGCAGGAACAAGAAGCTGGGTAGAATTATATAAATGAAGGGCTAATCTTGCAAAAGACTCAATCAGAAATACAGGTGGCTGCCAAGGGGTAATATTTCTGAACTGGAAATACATATCTCCAAATGTGTTCACCATTGTACTGCACAGAAACTTAACGTTTTGTGCCAAAGCTGTATTTTGATTTTTATGTGATGTCTTCTGAATAATTTTAAAAGCATACTGCTGAAGATTCCCGATAGACTTTGCATAACTGCTGTAATACTCCACCAAAGCCGGATGACTCTGTACAGAAGTACAAGGCGGAATAAAGTTGGAATCTACCTGCGCAATATTCCCTTTTAAATCTACTTTCCCAATGATAAGGTAATTACCTCCCGAGTAGCTACTGTTTAAAGACGTTACAGGAAGCAATTCAATATGGTGATTCGGCTGTGCACTTGGGTGACGCGGCGGAATTTCCTCAGGGTCAATATCTCCAAACGGGACTTTATCAAAAGGATTTACAGAAATTAAGATATAATATTCCCCATCTGCCTGCTCTTCGTTCATAGATTTTGCCAATGACTTCACGCTGATTCTTCTGTCTGTCAGCTCAATGCGGTATCCTGCCATTGTAACGGCACTGCAACGCTTGATTACCAACTGTACATCATTGGTTGCTGTATTGTGAACATCGAAAATGGTACGGTCCGTAAATTCATTGGAAATAGGCAAAAGCCCATAGTTATATGTAGTAATTCCCAGGGAATTAGAATCTCTGATGGTATCAATTAAGAAATTATCCTGATCATTCAGGTGTCTTTGGGAAACCTTCATCCCATCCACCCAATTGATTGCAAAATGTTTAATAGGCTGTATCATGTTTAATACGTTTTAATTTTTTGTGATTATGATTTTTTTGCGACTCCCTCCTCTTCATGCTGAATAACTCTCTTGCAAATCACTACTTCATTTTCAGAAATACTGTTTGTTGTAATGTCGTGGTCGAAATCTATATATTTTCTAAAGCTGAAAAAAGATTTTTTAGTGTAAAAGATCCAGTAGTAAGGCTCATTTCCTTCGTCTGAAAGATGAATGATAGATCCCGGATTCTTATGATTGTAATCATCCACTACCCTGTAAAACCAATCTCCGAAAGTAACTCCTGTTGGAAGTGTTTTCGCTTTGATTCTGAAACGGTTGGTATCTTCTAATTTTTTGCTCAATTCAACATTCAATACCATTAATCTGTCAAAATCTGCACCCTCGAAATCAGGCAGTTTCTGCTCCGGTGAATATCTCCATGTTTTATAAATATCAAAAGGAATTGTAATAAACTGGATATAACAGTAATAAAAGACCATAGGAACTACAAAGATCAGCATACTTGTTGCCGCCATTACAGCATATCCTGTTCCTTTACTCATCCAGTTAAAGATCAGGGTAAAAAGATAGCCTCCCAGAGCGATACACGTCAATGAAAGTATAGATTCAAACAGAATACTCATTGCCAGAGATTCTATGTGTTTTTTGAAATATTTATGCAATAAATTCACATGAATAATCCCAAAAATAAGGTAAATAACCTGTGCAATGAGATACCAGTACGGATTAAAGAGATTTCCGGCAAATCCAAAAAATCCCGGAATAGCCAGGCATAAACTGCACAGAAGCACGTATATAATAATTACTTTAATTTTTATCGCAGGTTTATTTCTCCGGATTATACCCAGTATAACCATCATAATAATTGCGATTAAAGGCATTAAGATATACCTTAAAAAAATACCTTTTACTGAAGAAATTTCCATTTGTTTCTTTTCGAATTTATACTTTGTTGGTAGTTGTAAATATAATAAAATAATTTAGAGAAATGTAGAGTATCCAAGGCGGCTGGCATTTCTTCCATCATCTTCAAGACTGAATGAATATTCCTCTTTTTCTGTAATAAAATTCTCTTCCACGTCAACAGTTACCGGAAGAAAATAATCATACAGTGACTGAAGCACATTTCTGAAAGGACTTCCCGGAATATATTTCTTCATATCCCCATAAGGAATAGGGCCAATATTTACCACCCAGTTTCTCTGCCCGTCCATATGAGGTCCACTTGGAATATAGGTTACTCCTAATCTTGAATTTCCCAATAACATGGAATTATCATTTTTCTCTATCTCATCAATGATGTTGGGTGAAAAAGTTACGTTTACCGGCACCTGCAGAAAAGCAGTCATACATCTCTCAAACCATTTTTTGTCTCCCCGGATCTGGTGAAAAAATGGCAGAATATGCATGAAAATATAAGCACTCTGCTTATCCAGCATCTTTATCAGAGGCCACAGCTCAGTTACCGTTTCCAGTAAAGAATCCGTATTGCTTGTAATATCAAATTCAGACTCCTTAAGTAAAGCACTGATTTCCGTAAAAAATATCTCCAGTTCAAAAGGACGGAAAAACTTACGGGCATCATCTTCTACCCTTTTCTGTTTGCGGATTTCTCTTACCACAGTATCTACATTCTTTCTGGAAGCTCCAAGAGATGGCGGATGAAATAATCCCTCCGGAAGATAGTCATAAATACCCTCCCTGTAACTCTCTATGGTAAATACTTCCTCATCAAATCCTAAATAACTGCTTGAAATGCTCTTAATATCCTTCAAATAAGCACGGTCGTTCACGCCAACACGCTCAATGAATATATTGCTTACCGCACGGTGGTATTTCAATAGATTAACAGCCACAGCTTCAGCCTTAAAGTCTGTCTGCAGCTTATTGTAATGCATATCTACAATATTAGTCTCATACATAGTGTTTCCTCTGATTATGACTTGTAAAGATAATATATCTCATAAGTTTGAAAAAATATTTTCTAATAATTTTATCCTAAAAATAATAATTTATTGACATTAAAAGGAATAATTTCAAGCAAATTCCGTAAAAATACGGTAAATAGAAGGTTTATTTGTTTTTTAAAATTTTAAATTAACTGTTCAGAATCAGATGATTAAAGGTTAAAAATTCAGGGTTCAAGGTTGGGATTAAGTTTTTTAGGTCTTCCTTATATATAAAGAACTTTATGTCCTGCTATTCTCCTTTTTAGACTCTCCTACTTCTCATCATTTATTTGCCTTCTTCTTCTGAAAAATATAAGTTTCCAAACGTAATATAAAAAGGTCTTTTATTTAGATTAAATTTTATTAATATCATCTTATGGAATAAATTCAGGATAATGCATGCTATTCCGAAAGTGGGCCGTATCTTTGCAGACTGAAAATTGTTATTTAAAATGAAAAGTATTTATTCTAAAATCCTGATTTTAGCATTCATGGCCTCTTCACTTTATTCTTATGCATGGGGATTAACGGGACACAGGGTTATTGCAGACATTGCAGAAAACCATCTTTCCCGAAAAGCAAGAAGAGAAATTAAAAAGATGATGGGAAAAGAACGCCTGGCTTACTGGGCCAACTGGCCGGATTTCATCAAATCTGATACCACAGGCGCATGGAAGCAGGCCTCATCGTGGCATTATGTAAACATTGATCCAATGACTGATTTTAAAGCTTTTGAACAAAACTTAAAAGCACAGGCAGGACCAAGTCTTTACACTCAGGTAAACACCCTGTCTAGTCAGATCAAAGACAAAAACACTTCTGAAAAAGACAGAAAAATTGCTTTAATCTTTCTTATCCATATTATGGGAGATCTTGCACAGCCTCTTCACGTAGGAAGAGCGGAAGATTTAGGTGGAAACAAAATCAATGTTACCTATTTCGGGGAAAAAACTAATTTACACTCTGTTTGGGACGGAAAATTGGTAGATTCTCAAAAATACAGTTACACAGAATATTCTAAGCTTTTAGATATTAAATCTAAAGAAGAAGTAGCACAGATACAATCCGGAACACTGGAAGACTGGTTGTACGATTCTCATAAAATTGCCAACAAGATCTATGCACAGACTCCTAACGATTCTAAATTATCTTACGACTATCAGTATAAGTTCAATGAAACGATGGAAAGACAACTTCTATACGGAGGATTGAGACTGGCGAAAGTATTAAATGAGCTTTTCTAAATACGAGTTGCAGGTTGCGGATTAAATTAACCAAAGGCAACTTAAAATAGTATTCATAGATATAAAACGGGACTTCGGTCTCGTTTTTTTTGCTCAAAGGTTCAAGATTTAAGGTTTAAGATTTGGCCGTAATCAAAATTTTATGTCTTTTACCAATATATTATCTGTAATATTTATTATTTTATAATTAATATTTTCTTTAATCAAAAAAGAACACAAAACACTATATTCCAACACATTAAAACACAAAATAAATACATTCATACATTGTACATTATACATTGTACAAAAAAATACTGTACCTAGTGTAACCTTTCTACCTTTTCATACGTATATATTATAGTAACTCTTTTTTGAGGATAAAATAAATGAGACAATTAAAAATCACTAAGCAGGTTACCAACAGGGAAACTGCTTCATTAGACAAGTATTTGCAGGAAATTGGTAAAGTGGAACTGATCACTGCGGACGAAGAAGTAGAATTGGCACAAAGAATACGTGCTGGCGACAGAGCCGCACTGGAGAAATTAATCAAAGCCAACCTTCGTTTCGTAGTTTCTGTATCTAAGCAATACCAAAATCAAGGTCTTTCTTTACCCGATTTGATCAATGAAGGTAACTTAGGATTAATGAAAGCGGCAAAAAGGTACGATGAAACTAGAGGTTTCAAATTTATCTCTTATGCAGTATGGTGGATCCGTCAATCAATTTTACAGGCATTGGCTGAGCAGTCAAGAATTGTAAGATTACCATTGAACAAGATTGGTTCTATCAACAAAATTAATAAAGCATACGCTCACCTTGAGCAGGAAAATGAAAGACCACCTTCTCCGGAAGAATTGGCTGAAGTTCTTGACATGAGCGAGGAAGATATTAAAGAATCAATGAAAAACTCCGGAAGACACCTGTCTATGGATGCACCTTTAGTAGAAGGTGAAGATTCTAATCTTTATGATGTATTGCGTTCAGGAGAATCTCCAAGTCCTGATAAGGATCTGATGCTTGAATCTCTACAAATTGAGATTGAAAGAGCATTGAATACCTTGACGCCAAGAGAGGCTGATTTGGTAAGATTATACTTCGGACTGAACGGAAAACACCCAATGACTTTAGAGGAAATTGGTGAGACTTTCGATCTTACAAGAGAGAGAGTCCGTCAGATCAAAGAAAAAGCAATTAAGAGACTAAAACACAATACCAGAAGCAAGATCCTTAAATCTTACCTGGGTAAATAATTTTAGCGTAAAAAATTTTATAGGCGGAGTCTGTTTTCAGGCTCCGTTTTTTTATAAACATCCAGATAAGATAATACTATTAAAATATTGTATAATGAAGTCATTAATGAAGCCAAAACCAGGTGATCTGTTTTATATTCCTTCCATCAGCCAATCGAATGAAAATGGATTTGTTATTGCCCGTTATATTGAATTTATTAAACCCAATTTAGGTCATCTTATTGAAATTTTTGACCATTTTTACACCGAGCCTCCAAAAAACATTTCTGATGTAGATACAAGCAAGAGATTATTCCAGCCCATATTTTGCAGTATGCGCTTTGCGGCAGGTACCCCAAGATGGAAAATACTATTCAGTAATCCTGAATATGATAAATCTGAGTCTAATTATAAGGACATTACTTTCGTATTTGATAGAAGTCTCTGGGTTGGCGGTGAAACGAAAGGAGAAGAAACTGATGAAATGCAAAACATTGAGCCTTCTATTTGCTGGCGTATGAATCATATAATCTTTAGAGTATTAAACCATTTAAAAGGATTTCTGTCTAACGATGAAGTTATGGACTATGACAAGATACCTATGGAATATAGAGAAGATAATGAAATTGCCCAGAAAAGAGTAAACGAGATTGCAGAAATAATGCATGAAAAGTTTCAATCCTGGAAATAAAGCCTATATAATTATAATTTTACAGATTTTAAATAAAAAAGATTGATTTACTTTCAATCTTATAAGCTATTGTAACAATTTTCAACGTTTGTTCAACTAATTAAAATCATATCCAGTCATTATTGATGACGAATTCTAAATGATTATCTTTAGTTGCCGGGATATGATATATATTATAAACCCCAATAAAACATACTATGAAAAAAATACTTTTCGCTTCTATCTTTACGTTATCCGTCCTTTCCTGCAGAGAAAATAAATCGCAAGACAATGATATTGTAGCAAAAGCCGCTGAGAACACGGAATCCAGTATGCCAATAAAGAGGTTAAGTAAAACTCAGGATATATTTAACGGTATTTATTATGAAAAAATCAAAAATGATGATGAAATTAAGAAAGTAGATGAAAAAATATCTTTAATGCAGGAAGATGCTCATAAAATGCAAGGTATATATAGCAGCATCATTTCTAATTCAGAAGATTATTATTTGATTGCAAAAAATGAGGCAAAATCTATTAATGATTCGGTTTTAAGGAAAGAAATGATTAAACTCATCGAAGAAAGTTCAAATAAATATGATCTAAAGGTTCAAAAAATAAAAGAACTTAAGCATAAAATTAATCGTAACAAGCAAAGTATTTATAGCTTATACACTGCCTTCAAGATCAGAAAGACACTTCCTGAAATTGAAAAGTATCAGAATGCACATCCTCTGAAAACAGACAGTCTCAATCAATTCATCAATAAGCAAAACCAACTGTTAGAAGAATTGAAAAAATTAAAATAAACACCACCACACCTCATGAAATATAGCACAAAATGGCTTACCGATAAAAGCCGCATCAAAGAACTTGTAGACTTTTTTATTACCCATAAAACAGACTCTTATATTTCTCATGGCGAGATGATGTCCGGAAGAGCTATAGATTCGCATCACTGGAATCCGGATCTTGAAGTGATTCTGACGGAACAACTAATTACAGATTTTAATTCTAACGGTAATTCTAAGCTGAATATTCTGATTGCAGAAAACGAAAATGGAGAAATCGTCGGAATGATGGTTTTCAATGTGATCAACAGCCCTTTTAAAAAGTATGCGATTTTAGAAGATATGCTTCTGGATCAGTCTGTGAGAGGTCAGTCCCTTGGAAGTACCCTTCTGGAAAAGGCCATTCATGAATCTAAAAGCTGGAATATCAGTTTTATTCTGCTGGAAAGCGGAGTCAACAACCATGGCGCTCACAACTTTTTTAGTAAGTATGGTTTTAAAAAGGTATCGGAAAGCTATATTTTGACATTATAAATTAAATGATGCAAAGAGAATATCTCAAAAGACACTTTTGAGACTGCACTTAAAACAATAGAAATCTTTTTCACCTTTGCATTATCAAGAACCTAAAGCTTATGAACACCATTTCAATCATCGGAGCCGGAATCGGGGGACTGACCCTTGGAAATGTGCTGAAACAGCATCAGTATGATTTTTCGATCTACGAATCTGCTCCTGAAATAAAACCTGTAGGAGCCGGAATTATGATGGCAGTAAATGCAATGCAGGTTTTTGACCGTTTGGGTTTAAAAGAAAAGATTGAAAATGCAGGCAATAAAATTCACAGAATTGTTATCTCTAATGAATCCTTACAGCCTATTTCAAAAACAGAAATCCTGGAACTGGAAACTCGTTACAATTCCTGCAATGTTGCTATTCACCGGGCTGAACTTCAGAAAATTTTAACGGAAAATTTAAACCCGGACTCAATACAACTGAACCATTCATTACAAAAAATAAAAAAAGAGGAAAACTATATTTTGGATTTTGAAAATGGAAACCAAATTGAAAGTAAAATTGTTTTTGGGGCAGATGGCATAAAATCTCCTGTCCGAAATCAAATCATGAAAACCGGAACCATAAGGAACTCCGGGCAGAAATGCTGGCGTGGTCTGGTAGATTTTGATCTGCCGGAAAAACATCATCAGGAAGCTTTTGAAATGTGGGGAAAAGGAAAACGTTTCGGATTTGTAAAAATTTCTGAGAAAAAGGTCTATTGGTATGCCTGCATCAATGAGAAAAGCTTTGGAAGGCATTTGGAAATTGCGGAGATCTTTAAGGATTTTGCTCCATTAGTTCTACAACTTATTGAAGCTACAGCACACGAGAATATTATTTGTAATATCATTTCTGACCTCGCTCCTATTCCCAGATGGTATACGGAAAATTTATGCCTGATCGGCGATGCTGCCCACGCTACAACTCCTAATATGGGACAAGGTGCCTGTCAGGCGATTGAAGATGCTTATATCATTGGAAAATTGCTGGAGAAAAATAAGGATTTCAATACAGTTTTTGAAGAGTTTCAGCGGATCAGAAGAAAAAAAGTTGATTATATCGTCAATACAAGCCGCAATATCGGAAAGGTTTCTCAATGGGAAAAGGGAAACTCCCTCCGTAATTTTCTAATGGGACTGATTCCGGAAAGCATCAATCAGAAAATGGCTAAAAGGATTATAGAACTGGAAATGTAGAGATTGCAACCGAAAGAAAAAGATAAAATTTTAAAACCTATATTCAATTTATTAATAACAACTAAAAATTAAAAACATGAAAAAAATCTTTTATGTATTGCTCCTACTCATAGGAGTTCATACAGCACGAGCACAGGAGGTCCCGGTACTGGACAGAGGTTTATTCTTTGGTAACCCTGAAATTTCCGGAGGACAATTGAGTCCGGATGGGAAATGGATTTCCTTTATGAAAGAATATGGAGGCATCATGAATATTTGGGTAAAAAAAATTGATGAACCTTTTGAAAAAGCACGCCCACTAACAGACAGCAAGCGCCCAATGAACGGATATTTCTGGTCAGAAGACGGAAAGTATATTCTTTATGTAAAAGATGGTAATGGTGATGAAAACATGAATATTTTTGCCGTAGATCCTATGGCAAAAGTAACCACAGGAGTTCCGGAATCAAGGAATATAACGCCCCTTAAAGATGTAACTGCCCAAATCTACATGGTAAGCAGAAAAGATCCTGATCTATTGATGGTTGGACTGAATAATCGTGATAAGGCATGGCATGATTTATACTCATTGAAAATTTCTACAGGCGAGCTGAAAAAGATTTATGAGAACACAGACCGTATCACAAGCTATGAATTTGACTGGGATGAAAAATTGAGAGTTCTTTCCAAAACAGATGATAAAGGAACAACCCAGTTTTTTTATAAAGAAGGAGATAAACTGACTCCTATTTATGAGACTTTGGTAACGGAAAGCGCTTATATCTCAAACTGGAACGAAGATAATTCTAAATTCTATCTGGTAACCAACAAAGGAAATCTTGACAAATCTACCTTATTCCTTATGGATCCGAAAACCAAACAGATTACAAAAATAGAAAGTGATCCTAAAGATAAAGTGGATTTCGGAGGACTGTTCCTTGACAGAAATACCAGAAAGATGATTTATACCTCTTACACCGGAGATAAAACAGAATATTACTGGAAAGACAAAACCTGGGAAGCTAACTACAAATTTCTGCAAAGTAAATTCCCCGGAAGAGAAGTTAATTTTTCAAGTTCTACCAATGACTATTCTAAATTTTTAGTTGCTGTGGGAGGTGATAAATATGCTTCAGAAGCTTACTTCTTTGATGCAAAGACAAAACAGCTGATATTTCAGTATACTCCAAGAACAGAATTGAAAAAAGTTGAAAAGTATCTGGCAGCTATGACTCCGATCAGCTATAAAAGCAGTGATGGCCTTGAAATTCCTGCTTATCTGACTTTACCTGCAGGCTCATCCGGCAAAAATGTTCCTGTTGTTGTTTTGGTTCATGGAGGTCCAAAGGGGCCAAGAGATTATTGGGGATACAATTCCACAGTACAGTTTTTAGCTAACAGAGGATATGCAGTACTACAGCCAAACTTCAGAGCAAGTGGTGGCTATGGTAAAAAATTCCAGAACGGCGGGGATCTTCAGTGGGGAAAATTAATGCAGGATGATATCACCTGGGGCGTAAAATACCTGATCGATCAGGGAATTGCAGACAAAAATAAAGTAGTAATTATGGGAGGAAGCTACGGTGGATATGCAACACTCGCAGGTTTAGCCTTCACTCCTGATGTATATGCTGCCGGAGTAGATATTGTAGGACCAAGCAACCTCTTTACTTTATTGGATTCTGTACCCGCTTACTGGGAGGCTGCACGTGCTTTCCTTTATGGTATGGTAGGTGATCCCAAAACTGAGGAAGGTAAAAAACGTATGCATGATGCAAGCCCGTTATTCAGTGTAGATAAAATCAACAAGCCGTTACTGATTGTTCAGGGAGCCAATGACCCAAGAGTAAAACAGGCTGAGGCAGATCAGATTGTCATTGCTCTTCGTGATAAAGGTAAAAAGGTTAATTATATTCTGGCTGATGATGAAGGTCACGGATTCCGTAAACCTGTAAACAGTATGGCGATGTATGCTGAAACTGAGAAATTCCTTGCTGAAGTAATTGGAGGAAGATATCAGAAAGAAATGCCTGATAATGTGGCAAAACGTCTGAAGGAAATGACGGTGGATATTTCAAAAGTAACTTATACACCAGCGAAAACTGAAAAAACCGCAGGAGCTTCTAAATAAAAGTATTTGTATAAATTAATAAAGCCATCTCATGAAAATGAGGTGGCTTTTTATTTTTTAATCACTGATTTCACAGATTGGCGCAGTTGATTATGCAAAATAGAAAGCAACTGATAATAACAAAAAGACCGCCTCAATGAAGCAGTCTTTATTTATTTTAAAATTTTGAATTAGTAAGTTAAAGTAACACCTGCACCCCAGCCCATTTCATTATCATAGTTTCCGGAAACGGATAACCATTTTTGAAGAATATACCTCATTCCTGTTGAGAACTCACCGTCAGAATTGACACTGAAATTTCCTCTCAGCCTTCTGGAAAGCGGAATATCCTCACGGCTAAGCTCTAATAGTACTTTTCCGTTTTGGTCAACACTTGCGTCAGCAGTGATCAGCATTGGCAATACATACTGCATCCCTACTATAAATGCAAATCTGTTTTTTGAAGCTTTCTGCTGTCCGAACCAGGTCTTTTTCCCATGAAAATCCATACCCATATCTTCTGCCATCTGTCTTTCCATGATCTCATGATTTTTTTGAACTCTTACTCCTGTATAGGGAAGTGCCCACTGGAATTTTCCTAAAAACCGTCCTACTTTTGCGCTCCCTTCAAAATGATCAAAATTCCAGTTGGAATGAAACTCATTCAGGTTAGCCCATCTCGGTCCGAACATCGTCATCGTTTCTGCATGGATCTTATTGCTTGCTACATCCAGCATCGCCATAGAACTGGTCATTTTATTATCCTGTATAAAGTTCTTCCAGGCTAGTTTTCTGTTCGGAAGCTGTGGATTCGGTTTTGAGTTTTCGTAACTGAAGATTCTTCCCATTCCTGCCATCATATGATATAAAATGTGACAGTGGAAAAACCAGTCACCATCCTGATTCGCTGCAAATTCTATTGTTACGGTTTCCATCGGCATGATATCCACTACATTTTTCAACGGAGAATACTCTCCTTTTGAATTAATTAACCTGAAATCATGACCATGAAGGTGCATTGGGTGGCGCATCATAGAATTATTATACATTTTAATTCTAAGGACCTCTCCTTTTTTGATCAGAATTTTATCTGTTTCTGTCACCGTTTTATTATCCAGCGTCCACAGATAATGGTTCATATTCCCTTCCAGCGTAAATTTCATTTCACGAATACTGTCCGTAGGAAGGATGGTTTTCTCAGGTGATTTTAGAATATTATAAGAGAGTCTCTTGATTGTTTTTTCTTCCTTCATATCCATTCCTGAATGTTGAGAATGATCCTGTTTCTTATCTTCTTTGGTTTTTATTCCCATCATCTCATTGATATGCTTTGCTGTAGTTTTTCTTTGATTTTCAGATAATTCCGGGTACATAACTTCATTCATATCCATCATCTGATTTCCCATCGTCATATTCATTGGTTTCATATTTCCGCTCATTTCCATCATTCCGTTCATCATTTTCATTCCTTCAAAAAGCATCAGTCTTGGAAGATTGGGAGCTTCTATTTTTTCACCCGTGCCCAGCCAAAGGGAAGCATGTCCTATTCTATCTTCAGAAGTTGCTCTGAATTCAAAGCTTTTATTCTCAGGAATGGTAACTTCAATATCATACGTTTCAGAAACTCCGACAATCAGACGGTCAACTTCTACGGGGACAACATCATTACCATCGTTTCCAACTACTTTTATCTTTCCACCGCCATAATTGAGCCAGAAATAGGTAGATGAGCCTCCATTGGCAACTCTCAATCTTACTTTATCACCAGCTTTTAAATTGGAATAATCAGAGCTGGGAGTACCGTTGATCAAAAATTTGTCATAGTATACATCACTTACATCCATTGCTTCCATTCTTTTCCATTCATTCAAAGCTTTTGTCCCAAAATTTCCGGATTTGATTGCTTCCCAGTAACTCTGTACTGCATTTTTCTTTACAGCATACCAATCTGTATTGGCCATATGAAGCCTTCTTGCAATCTGCATGGGATCATCATCACTCCAATCTCCTAGTAATACAGGAATTTCCGCATTGTACTCTGTTTTCGGTTCACCTTCTCTTTTTTTAAAAACCAAGATACCATTCATTCCAATCTGTTCCTGAAGCGCTTCGTGAGAATGATACCAATACGTTCCGTTTTGGGAAACTCTGAATTTGTATAAATGCGTTTCTCCTGGTGTTACTGGTTTTGTGGTAAGATATGGAACTCCGTCATGTTCATTGGGAAGAATCACACCATGCCAGTGAAGTCCTGTATTTTCTTTAAGCATATTGTGCAGGTAAATCTCGGCTGTATCTCCTTCTGTAAAATATAAAGTCGGAGCCTGAAGTTTCCCGTTAATTGCAATCGCTCTTCTGTTTTTACCTGTAAAATTAACAATGGTATCTTTTACATAGAGATCATAACGAACTGTTTTTCCTCCAAAAGTAATTCTCCCGTTTTCAGAGTTCCTTTTTAAAGCAGAACCTTCCTCTTTTGGATGCTCAGCTTCTGCATGAGAATGTTCTTTTTCAACCAGTTCCATCCCACATTTAGGACATTTTCCCGGTTTATCTGAAACTATCTCAGGATGCATCGGACAGGTATAAGTAGTATGAACCTGTGATTGATTTAAAACCTGGGCTTTAGCTGGTGATACGGTCTTCATCTCCGGTTTGGCATAAGGCTTTATCAGCTTGACCTTATCAGCTTTCTTTACATTATTAACCTTTTTAACTTCTGTTTTTTTCTCAGCTTTAATCTTATTTATTTTTGTTTCTGCAGATTTTGTTTTAGTCTCTGTTTTAGAGATAGGCTTTACTTCTGGTTTTGTTACTACTTTGGGTTTTATAACCACTGTTTTTTTCACGAGGGTCATTCCGCATTTTGGGCAGTCCCCAGGTTTTGATGACACCACTTCTGGATGCATCGGGCAGGTATAATACGTTTTTGTAGTTTGTGCGAAAGTAAAAACAGAGAACAAAAGCATCAGAAACATTATCAGTTTTTTCATAATATTTCGAACTTTTTAGAAGTTGTATAACTTAAAGTTAATTATAACTCAAGCTATACAACTAATTATTTTTAAGAATAATACAATAATTATTTAATTTCTGACTTTACACTTCCACAAGAAAGCATAGATTTCCCATAGTATGGGTTGGCGATCTGTTTTTCATCGCTCAACCAGCTTCCATCTGCCATTGGGCAATATTGTACATAAACTGGTTTTTCAGAAAGTTTGAACTGCTTGGTCAAAGCAATCATATTGTCCGAAAGATTGAAAAAAGTTTCTCTTTGTGCTGCAACGGTTCTCGCTTCAGAGATGACGGAAGCATCTTTTCTGAGAACATTAAGATTTCCTTCAGAAACAACTTTATAGTCAATAGCTGAAGCTGTTTTAATGAATTCTGTTGCTGCTTTTGAAGTTTTATCAGCATCATCTGAAGCTAAAGCTGTTTTAATGGAAATATAGTTCTGATACAGCTTAGAAACCTGAGCGTCCTTTTTAGATTGTGCTGATAATGAAACGATTGAAAATAAAGATAAGGCTGCTGTGATGATATATTTTTTCATTGTTTTAAATTTTAGAATTAATTTTTTAATAAGGAATATTGGTAACGCATCAGTAAATGCGTCAGAACATGTCGTCTATAACGGTATACAATTAATTATACCGGAAACGACTGACAGATTCTAAATTCTAAAATTACAATGATTAATGTAAATGGGTACCGGCCGATATTCTGGCGGTGCATTGATCTGAATTTGAGTAAATTTGGTTGCAGAAAAAGACTTGTCAATAACAGCAAACTGATGTTTTACCGGAATCTCTGAAACAGTACTTAAAAAATCAACAGTAAGATAATCAGATTTCTGAGAATCGTCTACTTTTACTATTTTGATCTCTGTTTTGCAGCATCCCTTTTTGTCTTTAACACCGCATTTTCCACAGATATCATCTACTTTCTGGCTTACAGAAACAAATTCTTTCATGCAATAATGAATGCTAAAAGCCGCTCCGGAAGAAAACCCGAAGTAGAAAATAGAAAACAATATGGCAAGAATCTTTTTCATTGGTAGGACAAAGGTAAAAATATCTCTGAAACCTTTGTTATAGAATTTGGTAATGTTGTTATAAAATTCAGGAAAATAAAAAAGCTTCCGAAAATTCAGAAGCTTTTTATTGTATTATTTTATCTCGCGTATTAAGCAAATTAGGCAGATTTTCATGAAGGCCTTTGCTTACATTTTAATTTATAGTTTGAATTCCAGTTTTACATTGAAGAAACGTCCTGTAAGACGCACCGGAACCGGATACATATAATTGCTGTTATAATCTGTGATCCATTGGTTGGCTACCGTATTGTTGATGTTAAAGGCATTGAAAACCTGAACACCTAATGTCAGCTCTTCAAAATTACCCCAAAAGCCGGATCTCTTATTCTTTTCTTTCGGATCGATAAATACTTTTGTCAATCCTAAGTCTACTCTTTTATAGGCAGGAAGAGTCTGCTGATAATTATAAGCTGAGCCAAAATCAGGCTGTCCGTTACTGTTGAACATTACCGGAGCTCCTGTAGGTAATCCCATAGCATATACCAAAGTAAGATTTACACGCATAGACGGGAAGCTTGGCATATAATCCTGATAGAACATAGCAAACCTCAACCTCTGATCTGTAGGTCTCGGAATATCTCCTCTTCCATCAATATTCTCATATACTCTTGCATAACTCGCAGACAACCACGAATCTACACCCGGAACAAATTCTCCAAATAATCTTGTATCAATACCGTACGCATATCCTTTGGAATTATTCTGCCCTGAATAACGGATTCTTACATTATCCATATAATACGGGATAAGGTTATCCATTTTCTTATAGTAAAGTTCCGTAGTCAGTTTAAATGGTCTGTCATACATCTGGAACTCATAATCATTGGCAAGAATTACCTGGATAGAACGCTGTGACTTTATATTAGAATTAAAATTACCGTCTAAATCTTTGATCTCTTTATAGAAAGGAGACTGATAATAAATACCCCCTGAAATTTTAAACAACATGTCACTTTCCCAATCAGGCTTTATAGCAAACTGTGCTCTGGGAGAGAAAATCGTTTCTTTATTGAAACTCCAGTTGGCAACACGTACTCCGGCATTCACAAATACTTTACTGGCTCCCCAGTAGAACTTCTGTGAATACTGCGCATATGCAGAAAGTCTTGTAGGTTCAATATTATTTTGTCCTGCAATATAATAAGCCAATTTAAGATCACCTGTAGTTCCTGTTCTCGGATCGATAACTTCCGGTCTTGGAAGACTGTATCCTGCGGAATCTACCAATTTCCATTCATTGGTAAGATCTTTAAGGTTTTCTTTCTCATATTTAAATCCAACTTCAAAGTCAGTGTTCACATTAGGAGAAAATTTGGCTCTGAACTGAGTTCCATATGTTCTTACAAATAAGTCGTTTCTTGCATGTTCTATCTGTCCACCAACATCGAAAGACGTCACAGGCTGCTGTGTCACCGGATCAAATGTCTGAAGCTCGTATGCTGACTGTATTGTATAATATTCTCTTTCTCTGTTCTGATAGGCAAAAGCATCCAAGGTAAGCTTCCATTGGTCATTCGGCTTATAGTTCATGGAAAATGTACCCATCATATTCTTATACTGGTCATTTTCTTTACCTGCATATCCTATATTCACTGTAATAGGCTGCTGAAGACTTCCGAATGTTACACTTTTCGCCTTAGGGATCATCTCATAATCATTCTTGGAATAATATCCGATGAATGACATGGAGAATTTATCACTGACATGATAATTCAGATAAGACTGGAAATCCCAATAGGTTGGATTAAAGTCTGTATCTTCCTTTAATGTATTAAGAACAAGATTGGTATTTCTGTATCTACCGGAAAATAAGGCTGTAAACTTCTTATTTTTTGAAGCCAGACCTGTAGTTAGTCTTCCTCCAATTAAACTGGCTTCTCCTGAAACTTCAAATTTTTCAGGTTCACGGTAATAGATATTTAAAGCAGAAGACATTTTATCACCATATTTGGCTTCAAATCCCCCTGCAGAGAAATTTACTGCAGAAACCATATCCGGATTGATGATACTCATCCCTTCCTGTTGTGAGTTTCTGATCAGGAAAGGTCTGTAGATCTCAATATCATTAATGTAGATAAGGTTTTCATCATAGTTTCCACCACGAACCATATATTGGGAAGACAGCTCGGTATTGGAGTTTACGGAAGGAAGTGTTTTAAGCAATCCTTCAATTCCACCGTTGATAGAAGCCACAGATTTTGCTTCTTTTGCTGAAATTCTTACATTGGTAAGGTCGTTGGTTCTTCCTGTTGTTTTTTTCTGGAAGACAACTTCCTCTATATCGGTCACTTTAGTGGTCGCTGTATCCTTTTTTCTTTGTTGGGAGAAAATCAGCATAGGGACCATAAGGCTTAGCGGTAAAACTAGTTTTTTCAAAAGAAATGTTTTAGAATTTCTAAAATTAATGTTTTTTTAACAATTACAAAATTGATTCTCTAATTCTTGTTAGTTTTTGTAACAAATCTTCTAATAAATCTAATCTTAACATGTTGGCACCATCAGACAATGCTGTTTCCGGTGTAGGGTGTGTTTCTATGAAAATTCCGTCTGCGCCAACTGCAATTCCTGCTTTGGCAACGGTTTCAATAAGGTCTGGTCTTCCTCCTGTAACACCTGAGCTTTGATTAGGCTGTTGCAGAGAGTGTGTGACGTCCAAAATTACAGGAGCATATTCTCTCATTGTAGGGATTCCTCTGTAATCCACAATCAGATCTGTATATCCGAAAGAATTTCCTCTTTCAATAATGGCAACTTTCTGGTTATCGGAATCAGTAATTTTCTGAACTGCAAACTTCATTGCTTCGGGTGAAAGGAACTGTCCTTTTTTCAGCGTAACACATTTTCCTGTTTGTGCTGCAGCCACTAATAGATCTGTCTGACGTACAAGGAACGCAGGAATCTGTAAAACATCTACATATTGTGCCGCCAATGCTGCATGCTCATTTTCATGAATATCCGTTGTTGTAGGAATATTGAATGTCTCTCCTACTTTTTTAAGGATTTCAAGAGATTTCTCTTCACCAATGGTTGTGAAAGAATCTACACGGCTTCTGTTGGCCTTTTTGAAACTTCCTTTGAAAATATAAGGAATATTATATTTATCTGTGATGCTTATTACTTTTTCAGCAATTCTCAATGCCATATCTTCTCCTTCAATAATACAAGGTCCGGCAATAAGGAAAAAGTTCTTTGAATCTTTGTGCGAAATATTATCTAAATACTGAATCATTTTGTTGTAATTAAAAAGTTCAGTAAAAATACTGAGAAAGTTTCACAAATGGAAATTATTTGATTGCTTTAACAGGCTATGGTTGCAATCGTTTTTGAGTCTTTTGGATTTCCGATTATTAAATCGATACATGCTTCGACAGGCTCAGCATGACACTCCTAATACTATCTGTTATATTAGATAACCAGTATAGGAGACACGTCGGGTTCACACTACATTAAAGGTTAATTACAGCAACGTCATGCTGAATCTGTCGAAGCATTGTGATAATTTATTTAGAATTTCTTCAGAACCTTTTCAAACGTGTTCACATTTCTGCTTGTAAACTGATCTTTAAGACTTTTTTTACCTAGTACTTTTCCAAAGGTAGAATCTAAGGTGTTTCCTTTTGGAACCTGCCAGTAAAAAATCTCATTGACAATTTCTGCCTTTTCATTTTCTGCCTGAGCTACTTTTCGAAACTCTTCCATCAGAACTTTTTCAACGCCTGGAATTCCAACAAAACTATAAATATGGAAGTTTTCATTCTTTTCAAAAGGAATATTGGTCCAGAAAACCTCTATCTCTGCCTGAGATTTTACAAACAGAAAGGCTTCATAAGAAAAATGATCCGACATGGCTTTTTCAAGAACCGCCTTTAAATCCTCTACATTTTTGTCTGAAGAAAATACAATATTTCCGGAAGCCAATATTGAACTCACATCTTTCATACCGGCATCTTTAAAAACCTGGCATACATCAGCCATTTTCATATTGGTTCCTTTTACGTTGACGCCGCGGAGAAAAGCACAGTATTTCATTTTTTAGGAATTAGGTTTTAGATAATAGGTTGCAGGTGTTTTGAGTTTGAGAGTATTAGAGTAAAAGAGTTATTTGATCCTTGTTTCTGAACTCACTACGATTTTCAATCTTTTAATCAACCCTAATGTACAAATTATAGTCTGTTCCGGAAGGTTTCAGATTGTAAATTTTTTCTAAAATCTTATTATCACTTTTCAGATGATCTTTCACACGGAATTCCTTCAAAAGTCTATAATGGGTTTGATAATAGAATGAATTTGCATTGTTTCCTTCGTATAGATTTTGGTAAGAAAGAAGATATTTCGGTTTTCTTGTTTTTACAGTATTGATCCAGTAGTTTACTTTATCCTTTTTAATCTCTTCCTGAATCTGTTTATCAACCAATCCAACCTCATCAATTGTTTTTAATCCTGAAAAGTAAGGTACATAACCCGCCGGTTCCAGTAAAATCCATTGATTTTTATCTTTTTCATATTGATTTAAAAATGTTCCAATCGTTCTTCGGTAGTTCCACTCCCCGTTTCCTGTTGCAATACAGTGAACTGTCTGGAAAACAAGCATTGGGAAAATATAGAAAATAACAAGTAATGACAGCCACAGGTTTCTCTTCTCTTTCTGTTCCAGTACAAAAATAAGAACAGGAACAAAAAGTAAAATTTGTGGAACCCAATAGTACCAATCGAACAAACTTTTCTGAGAAATAAAAATAATCTGTTTTGCCCATCCGAAAAGAAAGATCATCCATAAAAAATAGTTTCTCTTTTCTCTTTGTCTGATCAGATAAATAAAGCAAAGCAACTCAAAAATCAATATTACAACAGTCATAGGATTGAAATCTCCGGGAACTTTCAGCATTCCCCAAAAGTTTCCGAAACTCTTAAAAAAGTAACCCATATGCTGCTGGATCGTAAAGTTCTCACTATAAAGAAGTTTTTTTGCTGTAATGGTATTATTAACCAATTCTCCAAAGTAAAACCAGTTGAAAGCAACCGTAGATAAAACACCAAGAACGCCTCCAAAAATATAATTCCATCTGATTTTTCTGTTCCAGAATAGATCTACGAGAAACACAATTCCCAAAAATATTACGGTATCAATCCTCGTAAACATAATTAACATAGGAAGAAATGTCAACACCCATTTTTTTCCTTTATGAAGCCCATAATACAACAGTGCCATTTCCAGGAAAAACAGGATTCCATACTCCATTCCGAGAATTGAAATTTTAATAGCTGGTGGTAAAATGCCGATCAAAAATATAAAGATAGCTTTATGCCACGGGTTTTTAAGAACCAAATGGGAAAGCAGCAAAGTTCCTATCGTAAACAGTATAGAATTAAAAATCAAAAGAGGTTCAATAAAGTTTTCTTTTCCAAAAACAAGATTGAAAAGGTAAGATACAAAAACATACAAATGGGTGGTAGATGCAGAAATTTTGGCATCTCCATTGAACCCGATTACTCCGTAATCCAGTAGATTCTGAGCCACTCTCCAGGTAATAAATGCATCCTCCTGGATGTAATGTGTCAATAAAAAAAGAAGTTTAAAAGCAACTGTAGCAATTACGGCATAGATGGGGAACCTGCTATTTTTTGTTTCAGCCATTATGTATTTTTAGTTTCACAAATATAATCTTAATATTCAGGAATCCCAATAATAAAAAAACGGGACCGAAGTCCCGTTTTAAAATATTTTATTTTGTTGCTTTGATAATTGCTGTCGTTATCTGATTTTCTTTTTCCTTAGAATAAGTAGAATCATAAGGCTCCATTACATCAAATAAATACTGGTAGAATGGCGTGATCTGCTGTACATTTTCAGACTCTTTCATTGCCTTCTCTTTGCCCATTTCCTGAAGATCTTTGACAAATACATTGAACTTCTTATCAATAGGCTCTATAGATTTTACCAGATAAGCATATGCTTTTTCTTTCTGTCCGATCTTTGTGTAAGCATCCGTTACAGCAGCTACTACAAGAGAATATTCCATAGGTTTTGTTCTCATTTGTCTTCTCAAATAGTTTTGATCTGCTTTGGAAAGGCTTAAATAATAATCGTATTCTTCAAAGATTCCTTTTTTAAGAACCTCAGCAATCTGAAGACCTTTGTGCTCCTGGCCTGCAATAATGTATCCTGATACAATTGAGCTTAATGAACGAGGGTCGTTATATTTCTCAGCAGGAATTTCTTTTGCTGCAAGATCCAGAATTTCTAATGCTTTAGCTTTCTGTCCGTTTAATGCAAGTGCTGCTGCAGCTCTGCTCGCTGACATTCTGTAGCTGATAATATTAGACGTAGCCGTTTCATCAAAGTGAGCATTTAAGTTTTTGAAGTTCCCCCATCTGAAGCTTTTCACTACATTATAAAGAGAATTAGCATCTACTCTTCCCATATCTCCATCAGCCGTTGGAGGTGTTTGGATAGGGATTAATCTGTAGCTGAATCCATCAAACTGAAGGTAATCGTTAAGATAGAAAATGTTTTCACTGTCATAAATACCTCCTGATGAGAAGTTGATTGGACGCTTCCAGTCGAAGTTCGCTAAAAGATCCATCAAAATAAGATTATTTTTATACAATGTATTTCCTTTGTAGGTAATCATGATCTGATTAGCAACATATGGAAGATCTTCTTTGTTGATGATTCCTGCTTTTAAAGCATTTTCTTTATTTACAGGAAGAATGAATTTGTTGACCG
Source organism: Chryseobacterium sp. MA9 (assembly GCF_024399315.1). Lineage (NCBI taxonomy): Bacteria > Pseudomonadati > Bacteroidota > Flavobacteriia > Flavobacteriales > Weeksellaceae > Chryseobacterium > Chryseobacterium sp. MA9. The sequence continues at coordinate 1,100,554 of NZ_CP075170.1, forward strand.
GAAGAATGTTATATTTTTCAAATTTCTCTTCCCCAAAATACATTTTCAACAATTCGTCTTTTTCAGGAGATTTGAACTTAATGAAATTAATCGCTTCTTTCAATGTTAAAGAATCCTGAGTAAGATACTTTCTGAAAGACTGGAATTCTGTTTCCGGAGCTCCCTGCTCTTTCAACATAGAGAAAACACCTTCCCAATCTTCTTTCTTCATCATGTAGATCTGGTCATTTACACCATCTCTGTAATCTTCGTGTGTCAGCTGGCTAGGGATTCCCATAGCGTTATAAGTTCTCCTTTTTATCTGGTCAAGATTCCATGGAGTTGAAGCAAGGGTAAAGTTCACTACCTTCACATCATCTCTGAATCTTTCTGTTTCCTGGATTGCCCAAACCGGGTAAGTATCATTATCTCCGTAAACGAAAAGGATGTCGTTTTTCGGTAATGATTTTAAAACTGAATAAGCGTAATCGTAAGCTGTATATCTGTTGCTTCTGTCATGAACATTGTAGTTCTGGAAGCCCATCATGAAAGGTACACCTAATAAAACCACTCCCAAAGCAATGTTTGCTCCGTTTGATTTTATTTTAGACTGTAAGAACCATAGAATTGCTCCTGCTCCCATACCAATCCATATCGCAAATGCGTAGAAAGAACCTACCATTGCATAATCTCTTTCTCTCGGTTCAAAAGGTTTTACTCCTGTATAGAAAACAATACCTACACTTGTTAAAATAAATAAAGATAACAGTGCATAGAATCTTCCGAAGTCTCTATTTAGTTGGAAAAAGAATCCAATCAGACCTAAAATTAACGGAAGGAAGAAGAATTTTACCGTACTTTCATTTTTGAATTTAGCAGGCATTTTATCCTGGTTTCCTACCGTTACATTATCTATAAAAGGAATTCCGGAAATCCAGTTTCCTTTTGTGCTTTCCATGTTTCCTTCAAGGTCATTCTGTCTTCCTACATAATTCCACATCAGGTATCTTACAAAGTAATACCCGTTCTGGAAAGAAATGAAATACTCCATATTCTGAAGGAATGATGGCTTCTGAACATTGATAAGGTTATAAGGTTTTACTTTCAGATAATCTGCTGCAGTGATTGACTTGTCTTCATATTTTGCTCTCAGCTCGTCAAAGATCTGCTTAGCCTGTGGATTATCTGCCACATCTTCATTAGCATAATTGAATGTAAAATCAGGAGCACCATACATTGAAATATAGTTAGCCATTACATCCTTGTCCTCATTAAACATTCTCGGCATTAAGCTTACCTGAGATTTGTTGAAGACATAGTTGAAACGATCTCCGGTCTTTCTGTAAGTTCCGGTTTTTTCGTCTTTTTCGTAAATTTCTCCTGTTTTTTGAGTCTTAAAGCTTCCGTCTTCGTTCTTCTCAATTCCGTTAGCATCAAGGAATGCTGTATAGTTTTGTCCGTAGATTGTAGGCCAGTCACCATACTGCTCTCTGTTATAATAATCCAACATACCAATTGCAGTATCCGGATCATTAAGGTTCATCGGCGGATTAGCATTGGCTCTGATAGGAATAACCATCCAGCAAGAGAATCCGATCATCATAAAAACCACAGATAATGCTGCAGTCTGGTAGATATTTTTCTTTGCTTTCTTTGCATATTTGATTAAGAAATAGCAGATCGCTACCATTAAAACAAAAGCGGCAATTGTTCCTGAATGGAAAGGAAGTCCAAGACCATTCACGAAGAAAATCTCAAGTCTTCCGAACATAGTCATAATCAAAGGGAAGATAATTTTGAAAACAATAATCAAAATCCCCAATGTAATAAGGTTTGCCCAGATAAAGTTTTTCCAGGTAAACTTATAGTTTCTTGCATAATATACCAGACATACTGCAGGAATTGCCAGCATACCCATCATATGCACTCCTACCGAAAGTCCTAAAACGAAGAAAATAAGAATAATCCATCTTTCACTGTCTCCCGCTTTGTACTCATTTTCCCATTTGGTGATTAACCAGACCAAAAGCGCGATAAACATAGAAGCCATAGAGTAAACCTCTCCCTCTACTGCCGAGAACCAGAATGTATCTGAAAAGGTAAAGCAAAGTGCTCCCACAGCTCCGGCAAATAAAATAGAGATTTCCTGATGTTTTGTAATTTCTTCAAAATCTTTGTTTAAAAGTCTTCTCACAAAGTGTGTGATCGTCCAGAACAAAAATAAAATAGTCAGCGCACTGAACAATGCAGACATCGCGTTGATCACGATAGAATAATTTTCGCCTTTCCCTAATGCAAAAATGGCTGCCACGGCACCCACTATCTGGAATAAAGCAGCTCCAGGAGCGTGCGTTACTTCAAGTTTTACTGCAGAAGAAATGTACTCGCCACAATCCCAAAAACTGAAATTGGGTTCTATGGTGGACAAGTACGTGAAAAACGCAATGACGAAAATCACCCATCCTAAAACGGTGTTCCATTGCCTAAAAGTCCAATTTTTCATAGTATTAAATCAATTATGCGAAAATAAGGCTTTTATCTTATTTTATGCGGGTTTTAACAAAATTTAAAAATTTTGGCGTAGTATTTGCGATTATAGACGTGTCAAAACTGTAAATACGAAAATAACTTTTTACAAAACTATGCCCTAGAAATCAAACAAAAGTTTAGTAATTATTTATTTTTTTGTATTTTTGCAGTCAGATTTTTATTGAAAATAACAAATAATGAGTAATGTTTACGATAATATTCTTGGCCTAATAGGACACACTCCGATGGTGAAGCTAAATACTGTTACAAAAGATATTCCAGCAACCGTTTATGCCAAGTTAGAATCATATAATCCTGGACATTCCACCAAAGACCGAATCGCACTTCACATTATAGAGAACGCAGAGAAAAAAGGCCTTTTAAAAGAAGATTCTGTAGTTGTAGAAACTACGTCCGGTAATACTGGGTTTTCTATTGCGATGGTATGTATCATTAAGGGATATAAGTGTATTCTTGCAGTAAGTGATAAAACAAAACCTGAGAAAATTGCTTATCTGAAAGCATTGGGTGCTACGGTATATATATGCCCGGCCAATGTACCAGCAGATGATCCAAGATCATACTATGAAGTAGCTAAAAGAATCGCCCAGGAAACTCCTAATTCTATTTACATCAATCAATATTTTAACGAGCTTAATATTGATGCGCACTATCAGACGACGGGTCCAGAGATCTGGGAACAGACAGAAGGTAAGATCACTCACCTTTTTGCCTGTACAGGGACTGGTGGTACGCTATCCGGTTCTGCCAAGTTTTTGAAGGAAAAAAATCCGGATATCAAGATCATTGGTGTGGATGCAGATGGTTCTATACTGAAGAGCTATCACGAGACAGGAGAAATCCATAAAGAAGATGTACATCCTTATCAGATTGAGGGAATGGGTAAAAACCTGATCCCTGCGGCCCTTCTTTTCGACAAGGTAGATGAGTTTGTAAGGGTAAATGATGAAATGTCCGCGTACAGGACCCGCGAAATTGCTTTGAAAGAAGCCATTATGGGAGGTTATACTACCGGAGCTGTGACACAGGGATTAATGCAGTATGCCCAGTCCCATGAGCTTACAGAAAAGGACCTGATTGTTTTAATATATCCTGATCACGGATCCAGATACATCACTAAAGTATACAGTGATCAATGGATGGCCGAGCAGGGATTTGTCAACAACTGTGTTCACAATTATGACGAAGTTTTCAAAACGGAGTTTATCAAATAAAAACGAATAAAATCACAATACAATAAAGCCTTTTGCGTGTTCAGACAAAAAAGGCTTTATTACTTAAAAATTACGATACAATGTTGGATATTTTTGAAAGAATAAAAGAAAATCCAGGACCACTTGGACAATTTGCAGATTATGGTGAAGGCTATTTTATTTTCCCAAGATTAGAGGGACCTATTGGCCCTAGAATGCAGTTTCAGGGTAGAGAAGTAATTTTCTGGAGTGCCAATGACTATTTAGGTTTGTGTAATCATCCTGAAGTTATAGAAGCAGATGCAAAAGCGGCTGCAGAATATGGAATGTTCTATCCAATGGGAGCAAGAGCAATGTCTGGAGAAACAGATCAGCACCTTCAGCTGGAAAGAGAATTGGCAGACTTCGTAAAAAAAGAATCAGCATACTTATTGAATTTCGGTTACCAGGGAATGGTTTCTACCATTGATGCATTGGTGAGCAGAAATGACGTTATTGTTTATGATATGGATTCTCATGCCTGCATCGTGGATGGAGTAAGGCTTCATTCCGGGAAAAGATTTACCTACAAGCACAATGATATGGAAAGTCTTGAGAAAAACCTTCAGAGAGCAACTAAGGTAGCTGAAGAAACAGGAGGAGGTATTCTTGTTATTACAGAAGGTGTTTTCGGGATGAGAGGCCAGCAGGGGAAAATCAAAGAAATCTGCGATCTTAAATCTAAATACCAGTTCAGACTATTGGTAGATGATGCACATGGTTTCGGGACACTTGGTAAAACGGGTGCCGGTGTGGGTGAAGAACAGGACTGCAATGATCAGATTGATGTATACTTCTCTACGTTTGCTAAATCAATGGCTGGTTTCGGAGCATTCCTTGCGGGTGACAAAGAAATCATCAGATATCTGAAATTCAACCTGAGATCACAAATCTTTGCAAAATCTCTTACAATGCCAATGGTAATCGGAGGATTGAAAAGATTGGAACTGTTGAGATCTAAACCTGAGATCAAAGCTAAACTTTGGGAGAATGTTTACAAACTACAAAACGGACTTAAGGAAAGAGGATTCAACATTGGAGACACCAACACTTGTGTAACTCCGGTAATGATGCAGGGAACTCCGGTAGAAGCAACTCTATTGGTAAAAGACTTAAGAGAAAATTACGGTATCTTCACATCTGTTGTTGTATATCCGGTAATTCCGAAGGGAATGATTCTTCTAAGATTAATTCCTACCGCTTCTCATACAGATGCAGAGATTAATGAAACTCTGGCCGCATTTGAAGCGATTCATGATAAATTAGTAAGTGGTTACTATAAAGAGCAGGAGCAAAAATTACTGCAGGAACAAGGGTTAAGTTTTAAACCGATTTAATTTAAGAATAAAAAAAAACCACTGATTGATTCAGTGGTTTTTTATTTAAATAACGATAACAACACATGAAACTTAGAGGTTATGCATTGGGGATTCTGTCAGCTGTTTCATATGGGCTGATTCCTATTTTTATTCTGCCTATCAAGCAGGCACATTTTTCGTTGGATATTACTCTGTTTTATAGATTTTTCTTTTCAGCTTTAATGGTTGGAGGATATTTACTGTATTCCAAAGAAAGTTTTAAAATCAATAAAAAAGAAGCGTTAATCCTGGCTATACTTGGAGTCTGTTATGCCCTTTCTTCGGAGTTCCTATTTTTAGGGTATGACTTCCTTACTGCCGGAATTGCTTCTACAGTTTTGTTTATTTATCCGGTTATCGTAGCCTTGATTATGTTTTTCTTTTATAAGGAGAAACTTACCTGGTTATCAGTTTTTTCTTTACTTCTCGCTTTCACCGGAGTTATTGTTTTATGCTTAAAAGGAACAGGATTGGAGATTAATTTTACAGGGTTGGGAATTGTAATGCTCAGTTCATTATTCTATGCGCTGTATATGGTTATTGTTAACAAATCGAATATGAAGGTTTCGGGGTTTAAGCTTACTTTCTACTCTATGCTTTTCACATCCATGTTCTTTATGACTAAAGCTATGGCAGCCAATGAGTCGTTCGCTATTCCTTCAGTAGAAATCTTTCTTAACTTCCTTATTTTTGCATTTCTTACTACCGTTATCTCCAGCCTTTGTCTTGTCTATGCAATCAAATATATCGGATCTACTCCTGTATCTATTTTAGGCGCTCTGGAACCAGTTGTTGCTGTATTGGTCAGTGTCTTAATGTTTCATGAAAGGTTCACTTCTAATCTACTTATCGGGATTACTTTAATCCTTTTTGGAGTTACCCTCAATGTGATTGGTGACCAAAAGAAAATAGGCCACGTCTAGAAATTATATTGACTGACTGATATATAAAAGCCGGACTTCTTCATGAATCCGGCTTTTTTGTATTTCTTAAGTAAGTAGTTTTTATAATTTTGATTGAGCTTCTGCTAGGCTCACGGTTTTTCCCAATGCTCCAAACTCATGCAGATCTCCAAAAACTTCAATACGAATCGACTGGTCAATCCCTCCTACTTTTAAAGGATCAAATCCTGCATTTTTAATAACATCTTCAACATCCTTATCAACTGCCGCATCGTCTGAAGCATAAAACAATACTGCTTTCTCAGGATTTCCATTGGAAGCTCCTGCAAGACTTCCGGCACCCAATGTTCCGAAAGCTTTTACAAGTTTGGCACCCTGAGGAAGTACAGCTCTGTTAAGTTCTCCGGCAGATTCTTTTTCTCCGATAATCTTTTTAAATCCTCCATTTCCATCCGGAGTAATAGGATTTGAGACATCAATAATAGTTTTTCCTCTCAGAATTTCCTCATGATCATTAAAAAATTCCTTAAAAGCACCAAACCATATTGCAGGTATAATAATATCTGCCGTACTGATCGCCTGATCAATATCCATACTTTGAGCGAGACCATTAGACTGTTGAGCAAAGTCAGCCGACTCTTCATTATTTCTTGATGCTACAATCACCTCGTGGCTATTATTAATTAAATCACCTGCGATTGCTTTTCCAATATTCCCCAGACCGATTACGGCCACTTTTTTTAATGTTTCCATTTCTTTTGATTTTTAATATTTATCTATGTCAAAATTAGCAGGAAAGCTATCCAAAAAAAGGCAAACTAGTTTAAGAAATCATCTTGACATTTGGTAAGACAAATCGTTAAACTAGTTTCATATAAAAGCGGGTATGATCAGCTCTTAATTCTTCGCTGCCTGATTTTACTTAAGAATTGAGGTGTAATTCCCAGATAAGACGCAATCTGTGTATTGGGAAGTCTGTTGGCCAACTGAGGATAATGTTTGAGGAAAAATTCATATTTTTCTTCTCCTGTTGCACTTATATTCTGAAGCACCCGATTTTGGAGTTCAATGAATTTCTGTTCGATAATCACTCTGAAGTTCTTGTCGAATTTGGGATAGTAAGTATAAAGAAACCAAAGATCATTTTTTTCAATTTGCAAAACAGTAGAAGTTTCAAGAGCGGCAATATACAACTGACTTGGTTTTTTATTATGAAAACTGTCTATATCCACAATCCAATCATTTTCTGCTGCAAACTGAAGATTATGTTCTTCCCCGTTACCATCTATATTGTACATTTTTAAACACCCTGAAACTACAAATGTATAATATTGACAAACCTCGTTTTCTTTCAGGATAAACTGTTTTCGCTTGATTCTCCTTTCCACAAACCGTTCGTTCAATACCTCAATTTCTTTCTTTGAAAGCGGAATATAGCTTTTAAAATATTCTACAAGCGAAATGGTTTCTTTTGACATTGTAAATAAAACTTTTTATACAGATCCTGAATAAATCACCATGACAATATATCAAAAAAAAAACGAACCGGATATACATATGAAGAGTTTCAAAAAATAATATCAAAGTACAAACTCAATTGCGTTCTTTTTTATATCAATAATAATCAAGCAATAGACAAGTTCAAAAAGCAGATTATTTGTGAAAAAATATAATATTTGAACTTAAAAACCCATCTATAAGAAAAATATTTGAAAAAATAAATACTTTACTTTCTGGCATAACAAAATTTATCTGATTATATTGCATCTGTCTATTAATAGGTGTTTCCCCCACTTAACAGGCCAATGTATATACTTTTAAAAGCCGATGAAAGAATTGCAAAAACTCACCAAAGATCAATTATACAAAAAACTCAAAGAAAAATCCGAAAATCTATATACCATTGCTCACGAAGCTCTGGAAAACAATTTCTTCAATGAAAGCTCTTTAGATGAAGAAAGTCTTGCCGAGTTTCTTGAAATGCTGGATGATGAAACAGCAGAAAAAATAAAAGATGCTTCACTTCACATTAATAATGAAAATGACGCTCCGGAGATTGTCCTAATAGAGAACGAAAACAGTACTTCCCTTGAATTGATTACCGAAGAAAATGAAGGCTATAAAATCATTTTCATAGAAAGTGATATTCATTTATCCAAAACCCTTTTTGTTGAAGACTACATCGTTCTTATTGCAGCAGGTAATATACAGGCAGAAAATATTATCATCAACGGTTCACTTTACTGTTCCGGAAATGTTACCAGCAAAGTGTTATTCGGAGCATCAGGCAATGATAATGAAACGTATATCGGTGGAAGTATTATGACTTCTCTCATTGCAGAAAACGGACATTATACCGTTGCAGAAGGAAATATATATTCCAGATATTTAATTAGTTTTCATAACGAAATAACAGGAAAAACCGGAAAATTCATCGAAAATATCAGCCTGGAAAAACCTAGTGAAATTGGGCTGCTGAATCCTGAAATTCTTGACGAAGACGGATATTTTGATGAAGATTCTTTTTTAAGCTTTATCAATACCAATCCTCCGGATGCCTTATTTGTTAAACCGGCTAACTTATTTTGATACAGCAAATATCTCAGCATTTATCATTCTACAGGAGGTAATTTATTATTTTACCATCCCTCTTTAGTTTCTGTAGAGTGTACCACTGTTTATAATCAGGAGAAAAAATTTTTTTCTAAAAAAACTTTAGAATAACTTTGCAAAAAATTTCTGTTGAAAGACCTGCTTCTTATTACTCCGCCTTTTACCCAACTTAATACTCCTTACCCTGCAACGGCTTATATTAAAGGATTTTTAAATACCAAAAATATTTCCAGTTACCAGGTAGATTTGGGGATTGATGTTATTTTGGAATTATTCTCAAAAGACGGAATTCAGAAGGTTTTCAGCAAAAAAATTAATCTTCAGGATACCTCTGAGAATTCTCAGAGAATCTATGCCTTAAGAGAAGAATATATCAAAACCATAGATCAGGTTATTCTGTTTTTACAGGACAAAACGCCCACCTTGGCAAGGCAGATCTGCAGTATGAATTTCCTTCCTGAAGCTTCCCGTTTCAACCAGCTGGATGATATGGAGTTTGCTTTTGGAAATATGGGTCTTCAGGATAAAGCCAAACATCTGGCAACCTTATATTTAGAAGACATATCAGATTATATTGTCGAAAATATTGATTCTGATTTTGGTTTCAGCAGATATGCAGAACGTTTGGGGAAAAGTGCCAATTCTTTTGATGAATTGTATTCAAAATTATCCGGAGGTTCAACATTTATTGATGAATTTACATTAAAAATTCTTCGTGAAAAAATAGAAATGGTTCAGCCGAAACTGGTTTGCTTTTCAATTCCTTTTCCCGGCAATCTGTACTCTGCTTTTAAATGTGCGCAATGGATCAAAAAGTTTTATCCTCACATTAAAATTGCGATGGGCGGAGGTTTTCCCAACACTGAATTAAGAGAAATTAAAGATCAGAGAGTTTTTGAATTCTTTGATTTTATTACTTTAGATGACGGTGAACTTCCTATAGAACTTCTTCATCAAAATTTAGAAATTTCCAATGGAAAAAGTGAATTTAAGAGGACTTTTCTCATCGAAAATCATAAAGTTGTTTATAAGAATAATTCTAAAAGACACGATTATAAACAAGCTGATATTGGTACTCCGGATTATACGGATTTAAAACTGGACCAATATATTTCCGTTATCGAAATCGCCAACCCCATGCACAGTTTATGGAGTGACGGAAGGTGGAACAAACTAACGATGGCACATGGATGCTACTGGGGAAAGTGTACATTCTGTGATATTTCTTTAGACTATATCAAAATCTACGAACCTATTTCTGCTAAAATCCTGGTAGACCGAATTGAAGAATTGATCAGAACAACCGGTGAAACAGGATTCCATTTTGTGGATGAAGCCGCACCGCCTGCCTTAATGAGAGAGGTTGCTTTGGAAATCCTCCGAAGAAATCTTGTTGTTACCTGGTGGACGAATATCCGTTTTGAAAAAAGCTTCACCCGCGATTTATGCTACCTCCTGAAACTTTCGGGATGTGTTGCTGTTTCCGGAGGTCTTGAAGTAGCCAGTGACCGATTGCTGAAATTAATTGACAAAGGAGTTTCAGTAGAACAGGTTGCCAATGTAACAAGAAATTTTACAGAAGCCGGAATTATGGTGCATGCTTATCTGATGTATGGCTACCCTACTCAAACCGTTCAGGAAACAGTTGATTCTTTAGAAATGATTCGACAGATGTTTGAAATGGGAATTCTTCAAAGTGGTTTCTGGCATCAGTTTGCGATGACTGCCCACTCACCTGTTGGAATGAACCCAGAAGATTTTGGAGTAGTTCCGGTAAAACAAGAAATTCTGTTTGCCAATAATGATATAGACTTTCAAGATAAAACCGGAATTGATCATAACAGGTTCAGTTTCGGATTAAAAAAATCTTTGTTCAATTTTATGCATGGAGTGAATTTTGAACTTCCGCTTCAGGAATGGTTTGATTTTAAAATTCCGAGAACAACTATTCATCCGGATTATATTCACGACTGTCTTTTAGAAAATGAACAGTTTCAATTGAAGGCAAACTCAAAAGTTGTCTTTCTGACCAAAAATGTAATCGCTGAGAATCGCGTAAAAAATAAAAAGAAATATTCAGGTACGTATACGATACTTACATTCCACTTAAAAACCAATATTGTAAAGGTTGAGCTGGAACAGGAAAAGGCAGAATGGCTGGTAAATGTATTGGAAGAGAATTCCATTGAAAACTCAAAAAAGCCTACTATTCAACAACTTAAGACTCAATTTGAGGAAAGTTTTGAAGATTTTGAACTATTCTGGTTCTCAAAACCGATGCAGCAACTGAAGGAAAATGGAGTGATTTTAAGTTTATAAAAAATTTTCATTTTTATCAGGGATTTTTGAAAAGGGATCAATTTCTGTAAATTGTTAATTTTCTCTATGAATAAAACCTGTTTCGATTGAATGATAATCTTTCGTGGATTTTGCAGATTACGCAAATTTTGATTTGAGAGGATAAAACATTCTATTTTTACATTCAGAAGAGATCAAATCAAAATGTATCACTACCATAAATAAAACGGCAAAATATTTCCCTCCTCTTGAGGGATGGCAAAAATTCAAAGAATTTTTGACGGGGTGGTTAATATAAGTTAATAGTCTTTTATAAGTTTTGGCTAAAGCACATTCCTATTGATATAAAAGTCTGTTTGTTTCTGATAAATAATTAATTTTGAGTTTCTTTTGATACAGCGCCCACCGATACTTTTTCCTGTATTTTAATAAAATTAGGATCCATAATAGCCATTCGTTCAGCAAGTGCTTTATAGGTTGGGAATTTCAGGATAGAAGCTCTGCCGGACATTTCTTTATAAATTGTAAAAGACTTTCCGCCTGCTGTTTTTAATTGCTTTGTGGTAGTAATATATCTACCGATAAGCTTGCTTTTGGCATCATAGATCTCAATATCTATAGATGTTTTATCCATGATTGTATCTTGTGAGCCGAAACTTACTGGCAGATTGGTAAAATATCCCACCGGAACACCATTACTTAGTATCTCTCCCACTTTATTAACCTCAATATTCAGCTTATCTATTTTCTTTCTGATAGTGTAAGCATCTTTGGTTTTACTGTCCAGTTTTCTTTTGGGAACATTTGAAAAAATCTCATCCAGGTTTTTCACATTGATACCCTTATTATCAATTATTTTAAGATCCTTAACCGAAGTAAAGACTGCTGACTTTTCTTCACCGGAGAACGCAGAAGGTGATGAATAGTCAATTTCAATCGTCTTGTCTCTATTGTATACCCTATTGATACTGATATAACTGTCGCGAACAGAATCAACGATACTTTTATCAATGAATTTTATAGTATACATTGGGGTTTCCTTCAGATCCATAAACGTGTATTCGCTGGATTTGTTAGACAGTTTCGCTACCGGAATACCATCCAGATTGATAATTCCTCTCTTGGTTTTGATATTCTGAGCATGAAGGAAAACACCCAGAACTGTAAAGAATATGATTATGCCTCTCTTCATACAATCAGACTTTTACAAATAAAAAAAGTGTAACACAAAGTTACACTTTCTTGAAAATATATTTAGCTTTTCATTTAATTATTCACAAAGGATAATACCTTTATCATGATTAAATTCTACAACACCGCTTTTGATAGCATAAGCAAAAACAGAGTCTTTTCCAGCTTCTTTGGTAAAGTTTTTAGCAAAAGCTTCATCAATAGAATTAGCATAAAGCTTTACATTACCTCCGATCAAAGAAGAAACAATTCCCGCGTGGTTTTTCATGATGTGAAATTCACCATTTTTTCCAGGCAACAATACTGAGTCTACTTCTCCTTCAAAAACTACGTATTCTGGTGTTAAAATTTTTATATTCATTTTAATTTAGATTTGAAGATTTCAGATTTCAGATTTCAGACAACCTTAAAGTCTCATGTCTGGTATCTTTTATCTTTATGTCTAATTATTAAGCGTTTTCAGCTAACATTTTTTGTCCTGCTTCGATAGCTTCTTCGATAGTTCCTTTCAGGTTGAAAGCAGCTTCTGGTAAGTGATCTAATTCACCATCCATAATCATAGTAAATCCTTTGATTGTATCTTTGATGTCTACTAGAGATCCTGGGATACCTGTAAACTGTTCTGCTACGTGGAAAGGCTGAGATAAGAATCTCTGAACTTTTCTTGCACGGTATACAACAGATTTATCTTCTTCAGAAAGTTCTTCCATACCAAGGATTGCGATGATATCCTGAAGAGCTTTGTATCTTTGAAGAATTTCTTTTACTCTTTGAGCACAGTCATAGTGTTCCTGACCGATAACTTCCGGAGCAAGGATTCTTGAAGTAGAAGCTAATGGATCTACCGCTGGGTAAATACCTAATGAAGCAATCTTTCTGTCAAGTACCGTAGTTGCATCCAAGTGAGCAAACGTAGTTGCAGGAGCCGGGTCAGTTAAGTCATCCGCAGGTACGTATACCGCCTGTACTGAAGTAATTGAACCATTTTTAGTTGAAGTAATTCTTTCCTGCATCGCACCCATTTCAGAAGCAAGAGTTGGTTGGTAACCTACCGCTGATGGCATACGACCAAGAAGTGCAGATACCTCAGAACCAGCCTGTGTAAAACGGAAGATGTTATCTACGAAGAAAAGTACATCTCTACCTTGTCCGCTTTCTCCACCGTCTCTGTAGTACTCAGCTAATGTAAGACCAGAAAGTGCTACTCTAGCTCTTGCACCTGGCGGCTCGTTCATTTGTCCGAAAACGAATGCAGCTTTAGAATCTTTCATAGCTTCTAAGTCTACTTTAGAAAGGTCCCAACCTCCGTTTTCCATAGAGTGCATGAAATCATCACCATACTTGATAATACCTGATTCCAACATCTCTCTTAAAAGGTCATTTCCTTCTCTCGTTCTTTCACCTACTCCGGCGAATACAGAAAGACCTCCGTGTCCTTTTGCAATATTGTTAATCAACTCCTGGATCAATACTGTTTTACCTACACCGGCACCACCGAACAAACCAATTTTACCTCCTTTTGCATAAGGCTCAACTAAGTCGATTACTTTAATACCTGTAAATAAAACTTCTGCAGAAGTTGAAAGTTGATCAAATTTTGGAGCTGGTCTGTGAATTGGTAGACCACCTTCCTTAGAAATATCTTGAAGTCCGTCGATAGCATCACCAACAACGTTGAATAGTCTTCCGTTTACAGCCTCTCCAATTGGCATCATAATAGGATTTCCGTATCCAATTACGTCCTGCCCTCTTTTAAGACCGTCAGTAGCGTCCATTGCGATACATCTTACTGTATCTTCGCCAATATGTTGTTCTACCTCTAAAACTACTTTTTCACCGTTTTCTTTTGTAATTTCTAACGCGTCATAGATTGCTGGAACAGCTTCCACATCTGTGAAGACAACGTCGATTACCGGACCAATAATTTGAGAAATTTTACCTTTAATTTGGTTTGCCATTGCTAAATTTTTTCTTGGTGCAAATATAGTGATTCTTCATAAACCCGCAATTGGTAAAAAAAAGATTTTTATCATGCTTTTGAGAATAGATTATTTTAGTATTATAACGATATAACAATGAACCAGTGCTGTAATATTAAGGTTATAGGTATTACTCTATTGTTATATTGATACATTGGCACATTATTTCTATATTTGCAGTCAAATTTTTCCGTTTTGAAAGTTTTCAAGAATTTTACAGATTATTCCTCACAGAAGCCTTTAGCATTGTCTTTAGGAATGTTTGACGGGGTACATCTCGGGCACAAGAGTATTATTGATGAACTGACTAAAGTAGGTACAGAGAACAATATGGAAACTGCTATCCTTACTTTCTGGCCGCATCCAAGGTTTGTTTTTAATCCCAATAAAGATTTAAAACTTCTGAATACATTAGAAGAAAAGAAACAGCTGGTTGAAAAGTATGGTATTGATAATCTGTTCCTGAAGGAGTTTGATGAAGAATTCAGAAACTTAACCGGAGAAGAGTTTGTGCGCCAGATTTTAATTGATAAACTCAACGTTAAATACCTTATTATAGGATACGACCATTCTTTCGGAAAAAATAAAAGTGGAAATTTTGAACTTCTTCAAAAATTATCCAAGGAGCTTGATTTTGATGTTGAACAAATGGAAGCGATCAATATTCACGAAAACAATATCAGTTCTACGAAAGTACGTAATGCACTTTTAACAGGAAATATTAAGGAGGCCAACGAAATGCTGGGATACTCCTACTCTGTTTCAGGAACGGTAGTTCATGGGAAGAAGATCGGAAGAACAATTGGCTATCCAACGGCCAATATTGATACGGAATCCATTAAGCTTTTGCCTAAAAAAGGAGCTTATATTGTAGAAGTATTCGTAAAAGGCAACCTATATAAAGGAATGCTGAGTGTTGGAACCAACCCTACAGTAAATGGAGAGAAACTCACTGTGGAAGTTTATATCCTTGATTTTGATGGAGATATTTATGATGAAGAAATTACGGTAAACTTCAGAGATTTTCTTCATGATGAAATCAAATTTGAAGGTCTTGAAAAACTGATTGAAAGACTGGATGAGGATAAAAAATTAACACAGGAGTATGATTTCAAGGAGTAATAATTTTGACTTTCTAAGACTTGTTTTTGCGAGTCTTGTTATTATTACCCACTCCTATGCTCTTTCCGGAGCTGCTCAAGGTGATCCTTTATCACAGCTTACCAACAGCCAGATGGAATTCTCTTATCTTGGAGTTCATGGTTTTTTTATTATCTCCGGATATTTAATTTTTAAAAGTTTACTGCGCTGCAAAGGCCTTTCTGATTTTTACTGGAAAAGACTTTTAAGACTATTTCCTGCCTTATTAGTTGTACTTTTCCTTACCGTTTTGCTGGCACCCGCAGTTTATGAAAGTTCCGTTCCTTACTTACAGAACAAATCTGTTTACACTTATATTCCTCAAAATTTAACCTTATTCTTCCGGCAAAAAGGTATTGACGGTGTTTTTGAAAACAATCCTTACAAACATAGCATCAATGGAAGTTTATGGACCATATGCTACGAATTCAGTATGTATGTAATGGTCTCTTTGTTATTCTTTATCCGTAAAAAAGCTTTTGTAAAAACTGTTGTTATCCTATTATTTATCTCAAGCTATATCTTAACTATTTTTCAGCCTTATTTTCTATATGGAGTATTTGTGAAAATGGGACTAGGAAGTAATCATTTTTATAATCTGATGTGCTTCTTTGCAGGTGGTATGGTATTGACTTATCTGAATATCAATAATAAAAAAACAGAAAATATCATCATCCTGCTTTCTTTTATCGTTCTTATCATCAGTTTATATTTAAATATTTTCAAATATACCTGCTATATTACGCTGCCTTTACTGGTTATTCTTCTTGGTGAGAGATCTACCCGATATCTCAATAAAGTAGGAGAAGTGATTGGAGACACATCTTACGGAATTTATATTTATTCTTTTCCGATACAGCAGGCGCTGATGTATTTTTTTAAGCTTGACACGGTTATGTTATTTATATTTTCATTACCACTTTCAATTCTCCTGGGATATATTTCCTGGCACCTGATTGAAAAGAAAGCATTAGGATATAAAGATTTATTTGCTAAAAAGGCTATTCAGTGATGAATAGCCTTTTTATTTATTTCAATACTTTTAAGTATATTTTCTGAGGTTCGTTGCTTAGTTTCACGTTAGGAAACTGTTTGTCATAATCAATAAAAATATCCCCTTTTTCATCTGCTTTTCCGTTTCCGTCAGAGTCCCAGCTTATTGTTACATAATATTTTGCCGAAACTACAGGTTTTGGATTGATCTTGCTTTCAGCATCCTTGGGTACTGGCAGATCAATAGTGAATGGTACAGATTTCTGCTCATATTCTTTTTCTGTGATTAATGTAGCAGGAGCATCTGCCAGCTTTTCATCTGCTCCATATAAACTTACTTTAAGTTTTGGATTTTTAATTGTAAAATTCTCTGTTCCCGAAAATTCTATTTTAATATGATCAGAAGAAGCTTCTGCAGCTGAGGCAGCAGGAGCTGGATCTTCAGCAGTATTTTTCTTTACTGGCTTGGTACAGCTTGACAGCATCAATGTACCTGCTGCTACGAATAATAAAAGATGGTTTCTCATTTGTTCTTTATTTTGTTACTATTAATTATATATTTCACTGATTGTAGATAACAAATTCTATACCTTAACTCTTACTATCTTATAAGGAATTTACTGCATTCTGAGCCTTCTTTGTCAAGGATTGAAAAACCAAATCATAGGAATGATCAATGAGTTTAAAGATCAGATCTCTTTTCAGGCCATCTGCTGTTACAGAATTCCAATGGGTTTTATTCATGTGATAAGCCCCTGTGATCTGAGGATACTTTTCACGGAGCTCTGCACTCCATTCGGGATCTGTTTTTACATTAATCGCTAACGGTTGTCTTTCAAGCCCCATCAGTAAAAACATTTTGGTATCTACTTTCAAAACAAGGGTCTCATTATCAAACGGAAAGCTTTCCGTAACTCCTTTTTTGGCAAGACAGTAATCTAAAATTTCGTTGGCATCCATATCAAATATAAGTAATGAGTGATCAATAATTAGTAATGATTAAATGATATCTGATATAATTCTTTAATCTTTGATTCAAATTTAGTAAATTTAAGAAAGAAATAATCTCACAAATCACAATTATTATGAAAGCTCTGGTAATAGGTGCTACAGGCGCCACGGGAAAAGATCTGGTACATCAGTTACTCAATGACACAGAGTTTGATGAAGTTGATATTTTTGTTAGAAAACCTGTTGATATTCAGAACGAGAGGCTTAAGGTTCATGTTGTGAATTTTGAAAAGCCTGAAGAATGGAAAGATATGGTGAAGGGAGATGTGGCATTTTCGTGCCTGGGAACCACTTTAAAGGATGCAGGAAGTAAGGAAGCCCAAAAGAAAGTAGACTTCGATTATCAGTATGAATTTGCAAAAGCAGCAAGAGAAAATGATGTGGAAGATTATATTCTGGTATCAGCCTATGGTGCAAATCCGCAATCAAAGATTTTCTATTCCAAAATGAAAGGTGAGCTGGAAGAAGCTGTAAAGCTGCTGCATTTCAATAAAATTACTATTTTCAAACCGGGAATGCTTGAACGAAAAGATTCTGAAAGAACCGGAGAAGTATTGGGAAGCCGCATTATCAAATTTGCTAATAAATTGGGGCTATTAGAAAGCCAAAAGCCTCTACCCACCAATATTCTGGCAAAAGCAATGATCAAATCTTCAAAAATAAAAAGTAACGGATACTCCAGTATAAAGCTTGGAAATATTTTCTGTTTTGCGGAGAAAACTAATGAATAATATTTCAACTAATTTTCTGTTTTGTTGCATCAATAATCTGCGTGATCCATTTGTAATACGGTAATTTTTTAAGTTTTAAAATTAATTCATAAGGAATATTTTCAGTTCCGATCAATGTTCCCGCAATTTGTCCGGCAATTGAAGCGTTCGTATCAGTATCTCCTCCAGAGCTGATAATTTGTTTAAACATTTCTTCCAGACCTAAATCAATAATTTTAGTTGAACAGTAAATTGCGAAAGGAACAGAATTAACAACATAGCCATTATTGCCCAATTTTGATATTTCTGAAATTGAAGAATTATTTCCTGTAGAATTAATTTCGATTAATCTATCTCTTACATTTGTATCAGGGATTTCCGGAATAATAATATCAAAAAGATTATTGCTTCCATTCCAATCAGAATTGAGGATTGCTTTTATAGAGAGAAAAACCGCCAAAGCTCCAGAAAAGGCTTCATCATTTCTGTGTGTTATTTTACACGCTTCGTAAATATCTTGCCTTGTAATTTCTGAAAAAAAAGCAAAAGGAGCAATTCTCATCGCTCCTCCATTTCCTGCAGCAAACTCTCCAATTCGTCCAGCCTGATTCCAATGAATACCGGCTTCTGTATCTAAAATTGCCTTAAGTGTAGAAGCGCCAATCCCTGTTAATTTGTTGCTTCTGTAGTATTCTATAAATTTGTTGATAAGATTTTCAGGAGTAAAACTACCCTCAGACAAAACTTCACAAGTTGCCAAAGTCATTTGTGTATCATCCGTAATACCCCAGACTCTTCGCTTTATGTTTTTTTTTCCTAAATAATAAATCTGTGAATCATCGGTTTCAACTTCATTTTCATAGCTGCTTCCCCACGCATCTCCAATTGCTCCGCTAATGATACAAGCTTCAAACCGATCCAAAGAATCCATGTAATAATTTATTATTTCAGATATTTTGTAATAGCCTCATCTGTAGGCTTTGTAGTACTTACAAAAGAATCAATCAGTTTTCCGTTTTCGTCAACCAGAAATTTGGTAAAATTCCAAAGAATGGTTGTGTTTTTTACTCCGTTTAATTCCTGTTCTGTTAAATACTTGAAGATTGGAGCTGTGTCATCTCCTTTCACAGAAACTTTAGCAGCCAAAGGGAATGTCACTCCGTAATTTTTCTGGCAGAAAGCGCCAATTTCGGTATTGGTTCCAGGCTCTTGTCCTCCAAAATTATTGGCAGGGAATCCTACTACAACCAGTTTATCTTTATATTCCTCATATACCTTTTCAAGATCAGCATACTGAGGGGTAAACCCACATTCTGAAGCGGTATTGACAATCAGGATTTTTTTTCCTTTGAAATCTGCAAAATTGATTTCTTTCCCGTCAAGACTTTCTACTTTGAAGTCATATATTGTTTTTCCCATAAGTTCAATGGTTTTGGCTTTAGAAATTTCACTTTTTTGATTGGTGCAGCTTTGCAGGAATGCTATACAAGAAAGCAGCAGTAAAAAAATATTTTTCATTTTTTATCATTTTGTGCAGCCGGGCTGCAGTTGAATTAAAACTTAAAAATGTTAGCCGGAAAAACTTTGTTGATTTCTACTTTGTTAAGTAACATCACATAATCTCCGTCTTTTTTGGTACTGGAAGATTCAATTCTGAAAGGCATGATAATATTTCCTACTTTTTTATAGTCAGAATATATCAGGGTTTCATCTTTTTTCACTTCTTTCAAAAGCATATAAGTCTTTGTATCAAAATAATACATATTCTTATTGACATTTTTGGTAAGCTCCACTTTGTGACAGTAGATGTCTCCTACTTTTTCTTTTCCAAGGTATTTGGCATCAAAACCTTTATTTTCCCAATCAATGAAGTCATTATCAAAACTTTCCGGTACATATTCAGGATATTCCTGTAGTTTATTGGCGGCATAGTTCATTGCATATCCTTTTGTCCCGTCAAAACCTTCAATCGCGGTTTCTTTTCCTCCGGTAGTAATCAATGTTTTAGTAAGATTTGGACGTTGTTGAAAAATTCTTATCGGATACTCATCTTTGATTCCCAATACTACTTTTCCCTGAAGTAATACTGAATTCAGCAATTTCCAATTGGTTAACCCTCCGGATAATTCAATGTTTTTGTCTATAATTTCCTTTGCGGTCTGCGCAAATGTCATATGCGAAAATATCAGTCCAAATACTAATAATAACTTCTTCATTAATTTTATTTATAAATTCAAATATAGGGGGATTTATATGAAATTGCAAAAAGGAGAAAAGTGAATCTGCTTTTTTACTTCCTGCAATTTTTAAATCAGCTTTCTGGCTTTCTCAAGATCTTCCGGAGTATCAATGCCTACTCCTACGAAGTTGGTTTCTATCATTTTGATCTTCATTCCATATTCCAGATAGCGGATACATTCAATTTTTTCGGATATTTCCAATGGTTTCATTTCCAGTTTTGAAAACTGTAATAGCGCTTCTTTCCTGAAAGCATATACCCCAATATGTTTAAAATAGTTTATATCATAGGAAACTTCCCTGTGAAAAGGAATTACAGAGCGGCTGAAATACAAAGCAAAACCATTGTTATCTGTAATAACTTTTACATTATTAGGGTTTTCAACTTCCTCTTTTTCATGTAGCTGTATTTTTAAAGAAGCTAAAGAGATTTCCTGCTGATCATCATGCTTAAAAACTTCGATCAGCTGACGTAAAGGTTCCAGTTTCAAGAAAGGTTCATCTCCCTGAACATTGATCACGATATCACAGTCAATATTCTGTACAGCTTCAGCAATACGGTCGCTTCCGGTCTCGTGCTGCCCTGTCATTACGGCTTTTCCTCCGTTTTTTACGATTTCATCAAGAATAATTTCGGAGTCTGTAGCAACAAATACTTCATCAAACAGCCCGGTTTCCACTACGTTTTGATAAGTGGTAGTAATAACGGTTTTTTCTCCTAAAATCTGCATTAATTTCCCTGGAAAACGACTTGCTTCGTAACGTGCAGGGATGACAGCGATTATTTTCATTCAGTAAAAATATTAAGTAATTCTCTTTAATTCAACAGGTTTCATCTCAGCATTTTCAAAAGCTGTAATGATCCTTCTATCTTGAGATCAAATGTAGTGAAAAGTATCTTATTTACTCTACAAAACAGAGATTTCAACGGCTTAAAAAGAGAGTTTTACGCCTACCATATTATATTCCCATTGGCGGGATGCCGTAAAGTTGAGATTATATTTTGTTTTTCCTATGGTTCCTTCTGATGAAGTATATCTGCTTTTTGATATTGTTTTTCCTATAAAATATCCCATTAATAAAGCCAGCGGGTAATCTGAAGCCCAGTGAACTTTACTTTGCATCATCTGAAAACATAAGGCTCCCGCTAAGGTGTACCCTACCGGTTTTATCCATTTTGCATCCGGATAATTGTCTGCTATCACGGTGATTCCGGCCATAAAGGTTGTTAAGTGTCCGGATGGCATTGCATCGTAATTTGAGGTATTTTTTCCAAATTCTGAAAAGCTTGGAAAAGGATTCCATGCACCTCCTTTATTACCGTTTATCTCTGCAATAAAAGGGCTTTCTCTTCCGGTAATTCTTTTAGTGGTTTGGGTGAAAACTCCGGAAAGAATTAAACTTTCCATCAAACCACTCGCTGTAGCCTGTGCTCTATAATCATTTTTAATCAAACCATATGTTCCAAAACCAATTCCCAGCAAAACCAGTGTGGAACCATTTCCAATCAGATATAAAGTAGAGCCAATATCTTTAGGGATTTTAAAAACACCACCTATTTTGTTGTAGTTATTATCTTTATCCATTCCCCATCTTTCTCCCAATTCTCTTGAATTATCAATCAGTTTCTGGTCAAATGGTAATAGAATTAAAGTTGCTGCAACAGCCCCTCCCAGATAATAAGCATGGTCTTTGGCAACAAAATCTTTATTGGTATTGATAAAGTTTCTGGGCAATTTGGTTACAAAATCTAATAATTTGGGCTTGGAATAAGTTCTGACAGAACCGTCTTTCAAGGTATAAGTCTGTACTTTTGGCAGATCTTTTACCTTCAATGTGTCCACTTCTTGTGAGCATGCCAGTATTGAAACTGGTAAGAGTAGAAATCTCAGTTTTTTCATCGTGCAATTTTCGACTTTATTATATTTAGGTGTGTAAAAGCCCCAAAGGTAATTCCTAGATGAGTGTTGTACAAAGTGGTTATTTAACTTTTAATATTTATTTAATTTTTTGATAAATTGGCATAACATCACTTTCTGGAAAACGTCATGGTTGTATATAAAAAAGCTTCGACTCCGCCTAGCGTGACATTATTGCTAATACTAAATGAAATATTGTAACGATGTCATGCCGAACAGAGTCGAAGCATATATTATATCTGAAGACTACTTTAAGTTGTTCAAAGCACTTTCCAGTTTTGGAAGCATTACTTTGATCTCATCTGTAGCCAATCCTCCTACAGAAGCACGGAACCAAGGTTCAGATTTGTCTTCTCCGAAGGCTGAGAACGGTACTAAAGCCACTCCTGCTTCATTAATCAGGTAGAATACAAGGTCTGAAGAGTTTTCGATAACAGCTCCATCCGGTTTTGTTTTTCCAATATAGTTTAACTTAATGGTAAGATAAAGAGCTCCCATCGGTTCGATACTGTCTACTGAAAGTCCTTTTCCTTTTAAATCCTGAACTCCGTTGTGAAGAACTTTTAGGCTTTCTTCAAGTTTAGCCTTAAAATCATTAACGAAAGTATTTACATTCTCCGGATTTTCATAGAATTTAGCAGTTGCTTCCTGTTCCGGTTTTGGTGCCCATGCTCCAACGTGTGTAAGAAGCGCCTTCATTTTATCCAGGATATGAGCAGGCCCGAATCCCCATCCAACACGTACTCCTGTTGCTGCAAGGCATTTTGAAATACCGTCGATATAGATGGTATAATCTTTCATTTCAGGGAAAAGAGAAACTGGATCTACGTGCTCAGCTCCAAAAGTAAGGCAAGAATAGATCTGGTCATACATTAAGTATAAAGGTTTTTCGTCTGCTCCTCTTTTTTTGTTTTCAGCAATTACCAGTTCGCAAATCTCTGAAAGCTGCTCTTTTGTAAACATTGTTCCTGTAGGGTTCAATGGTGAGCAAAGTGCTAGTAATACTGCTCCATCCAAATGCGGTCTTAAATCATCTGCAGTTGGAAGGAAGTTGGTTTCAGGTTTTGTTTTCACTTCTACAGCGTTGGCTGAAGTAAGGTAAGCATAGTGATTGTTGTTCCATGATGGTGTAGGATATACTACTTTATCTCCTTCGTCTACAATGGTTTTGTATACGGCATAGATCAAAGGTCTTGATCCTGCAGTAATCAGAATATCGTTAGGAGAATAATCAAGATTCCATCTTTTTTTAAGGTCTTTGGAAACTTCCTTTCTTAAAGATAAAAGTCCGTTTGCAGGCGGATAGTTCGTCAAATTATTCTGATATGCTTTCTGAATCTCTTCCTTCAGCAATGCCGGAATAGGATAGATATTAGAATTCAGATCACCAATAGTAAGATTGGCAATTTCCGCTCCTTTTGCTTTTAGATCATTTACTTCGTTACCAATTTTTACAATTTCAGAACCGATCAGGTTCGCTGCTAATTTTGAAACTTTCACTTTTTCTTATTTTAAATTTATATTATCGTTCTCCATGAATCTTCTCATATTTTTTGATCTATGGTGTTTTCAGAGTATTAATCCAGTTTCAAATCTGTTTTAACAGCTCCTATTTTAGCTTCCAATGATTTTAACTTGTCTCTGAAATCTGCTTCTGAAGTAATGGAATCCTTCACTGAAACATAGAACTTGATTTTTGGTTCTGTTCCTGAAGGTCTTACGCATACTTTTGTTCCATCCTGAGTGTAATAGATCAATACATTAGACTTCGGAATATCGTTCATTACTTTTTTCTCGTTCGTAGAAATGGTAAGACTTGTCTGCTCTTTAAAGTCTTTCACTTCTTCTACGAGTGAACCGGCCAATTCTTTTGGAGGGTTTTCACGGAAGTTTTTCATCATATTCTGAATTTCTTCAGCTCCTTCTTTTCCTTTTCTTACAATATTGATTAATCCTTCGTAATACATTCCAAGGTCTTCATAGATCTCGATCATGTACTGATACATTGTTTTTCCGTTGGCTTTACACCATGCTGCAATTTCACAGGCTACAAGGATACTTCCACAAGAGTCTTTATCACGTACGAAATCTCCGGTCATGAATCCGAAACTTTCTTCACCACCACACACAAATTTCTGTGTTCCTTCTGCTTCACGGATCATTTTCCCGATCCATTTGAATCCGGTAAGACCTACTTTACATTCTACTCCGAATTTTTGTGCAATATCAAAGAAGATATCTGAAGTTACGATTGTAGAACCGATGAATTCTTTTCCTGTAATTCTTTCCTGTTTTCTCCACTCATTCAGAATGTAGTAAGTAAGGATTGTATTGGTTTGGTTACCATTCAGTAATTGCATTTCACCATCAAGATTTCTTACTGCAATACCCAATCTGTCTCCATCAGGGTCAGTTCCGATCACGATATCAGCATTGGTAATTCTTGCCAGATCCATTGCCATTTCCAACGCTGCAGGCTCTTCCGGGTTTGGAGAATCTACTGTAGGGAAATTTCCGCTTGGGATCATCTGTTCTCTTACAAGATCTATTTTTTTGAATCCAGCCTTTTCTAAAGCTTTAGGAATAGTAGTATAAGTTGTTCCGTGGATAGAGGTGAAAACTATATTTAAATTTTCTTTTCCAACATTCTGATATGTAGAGTTTTCAATACAAGCATTGATATACACATCATCCTGCTCTTCTCCGATCCATTCGATCAGATCATCATTTCCGTTGAATTTAATTTCCTCAAATTTAACAGAATATACTTCATTGATAATGGCTTCATCATTAGGCGGAACAATCTGTGCACCGTCGTTCCAGTATACTTTGTAACCGTTGTATTCAGGCGGATTGTGAGAAGCTGTCAATACGATTCCTCCGTTACATTTTTTATCACGTACTGTGAAAGACAATTCCGGAGTTGGTCTGTGATCTTTGAAAAGCAATACTTTAATTCCGTTTGCAGTTAAAACATCCGCTACCAGTTTTCCGAATTCTTTTGAGTTATTACGAACATCATAAGCAATGGCCACCTTAATTTCTTCCCCTTTGAACTGCTGCAGCATATAATTTGCCAGTCCCTGAGTAGCCTGTCCTAATGTATATTTATTCAAGCGGTTGGTTCCTACTCCCATTATTCCACGCATACCTCCTGTCCCGAATTCCAGCTCTCTGTAGAAAGAATCTTCCAGATCAGGGGAATTGCTGTCAATTAATGCCTGTACAGCATCTCTCGTTTCTTTATCGAAGGTATCACTTAACCAAAGTTTCGCTTTTTCTAGTGTATTCATATTTATGTCTAAGTTTTTTAAGCTGGAAGAGGGAAGCTGGAGGCAGGAAGTTATATTGTGCCTGGCTTCAAAATTCCGGCTTTATTTTATTTTTATATTATTTTATTTTATTTATCTATTTTGTTGGAAGCAAATTTCTAACTTTGAAAACAAGAGGTATGAAAAACTAACATCACTCCCAGCCTCCAGCTTCATACTTCCGGCCTTATTCTATTCTTTTATCTGATTTCTAAAAGCGACAATCTGGTTCATCAAATTATAGCTTTCATGATATAATGTATTAAATTCTTCTTCTGTAATATATTCTCTATTTTTTGCTTTATATAAACATGTTACTGTTTCTGCCAAAGAACGAATCGAATATCCTAAAAATTTTTTAAATTCTAATTTTGACTGCAAAATACTTCCCTCGGAAATATTAAGTGCAATTGAATCGGAAGCTCTTCTTATTTGTGAAGTTAAATTAAACACTTCATCCTTTGGAAATTTTTGAGATAATTTAAAAATAGACTCTCCAAAATCCATAGACTTTTGCCAAATAATCAATTTCTCAAATTTGAAACTCATATTTAGTCTTCAAGCTGGAAGAGAGAAGCTGGAGGCAGGAAGTTATATTATGCCTGGCTTCAAAATTCGGCTTTATTTTATTTTTATATTATTTTATTTATCTATTTTGTTGGAAGCAAATTTCTAATTTTGAAAACAAGAGGTATGAAAAACTAACATCACTCCCAGCCTCCAGCTTCATACTTCCGGCCCAATTACTCTAATTTCTTGTTCTCAACTTTCGTTGTCTTATCAATTTTGAACGCTCTGATAGGATCGTTATAATAGATAAATTTTGCAGTGTTCTGGATATGTCCTTTTAACGAATCTTTTACATTTACTTCTGCGTAATTTCCGTTTTTAGAATCAATATTCAGGTTGGTAATTTTCCAGTAAGGAGCAATTAAACTTGCTGTATCTGAAATCTTTATAACAGCATCTTTGGACAATCCCAGGAAATTGGCTCGGCTTCTGTTATGCATTTCTACTTCTGCTCTTCTGGTATTCACAGATCCCATGAAGCTTGCATTATTTTTCATATTAAGTCTGAAATTGTCTGTTTTGATTTCACTTGAAATATTCACTTCAACAGAATCAGAAACAGCTACTTTTTCCAGGTTATATTTTGAATAAATCGTCACATTATAAAAATCAACTCCTTTCGTCCCTCTTTTTTCTTTGATGAAAAGTGTCTTATCTTTTACATCTACATCAAGATTATTAGCTACATTAGGATAAGTCTCTATTTCTACAAAATTCTTCGGACCTCTGGCATAAAATACACGGAATTTCCCTTCCAGATCAAGGTTGACGAACTCCGAAACATCCACATCTTTCTTTTCAATATTTCCTTTCGGAGAAACTTTTCCACAGGAAACTACTGCCATCAGCATTAATGTGTATACAACTTTTTTCATATTTAAGTTTAAATATTCTATATTATAATCGCAACGATATTTATTGAAAATCTCTGAAAGCTTTTTCATGTCTCTCCCAGGGACTTTCAATATTACTTTGAACAAAAATAGGATTAAAATTTCTAAAAATCTTTGTCTTTTGACAATAAAATACCTGATAATTTTCAAATTTTTGGCTTTCGAGAAAAAGTCTGTTTCTAATTCTCTCTTTCTTTTACTTTTTTATAAAACCATGTTTTAGGGCTGCCAGCCATTGAAAATAAAAGAAGATAATTCTTACTTACACTGGAAATTTTCATTGGGGTTATATTTTCATCATCATTATACTTCATTTTCAACAGATTATTTTCTATCTTATAAATTCCATTGTTCCCTATTGAAGTGAAAGTTTTATCCTGATAGAAGGTCAGAATTCCTGTTCCGTATCTGGAATTATTTGTTTTGGTTTTCAGTGTATCTGTATTACGAATTTCACCATCATAAATATCAATAAACTCCCATGAACCGGAAAGTTTATTGGATGAGCAGGAAATTACAAGGAATAAAAGAAAATAAAAAAGGATTGATTTGAGTTGAAACATTTAAGTTAAAAGTTTTTATAAAATTACAAAAAAGCACTCTGTCAACAGAGTGCTTTTATTTATTAAGATGAAGTTACTATTAATTGTGGCCTACTATCATTGAGCTTAAGAACCACTAATTACAATAATTTTATACACTAATATCACAAATATCAATAGCGTCATTTGTGAAGCATTCGCGTCATTAGTGTTTAAACTAAAACCACTAAGTACACTAATTTTATTCACCAATATCACAAACATGCATAGTGTCATTTGTGAAACATTCGCGTCATTAGTGTTTAAAAATTATATCACTTCGTCTATATTATAATTCTTATGCTCACGATTCGTTCTGATAATCATTTCTCCTAAGAATCCTGCAACAAAAAGAAGGCTTCCCAAGATCATCATTGTTAATGCAATAAAGAACCAAGGATTATTGGTGATTAAATGTCCGTAAATTCCTCTTGCAACATCAATCAGTTTAGAAATCCCCAGCCAAAGAGCTGAAAGAAAACCAACAATAAACATTAAAGTTCCTACTGCTCCAAAGAAATGCATTGGTCTTCCTCCAAAACGACTTACAAACCAAAGGGTTATCAAATCCAGAAAACCTCTTACAAATCTTTCAGTTCCGAATTTTGAAGTTCCGTAAGGTCTTGCCTGGTGTTGTACTTCTTTTTCAGTAATTCTTCGGAAACCTGCATTGGCAGCCAATACCGGAATATAGCGGTGCATATCTCCGTATACATCAACAGATTTTACAACCTGTCTTTTATAGGCTTTCAAACCACAGTTGAAGTCATGAAGATAAACTCCTGAAACTTTTCTCGCCGCTGCATTGAATAGTTTTGACGGAATATTTTTCGTCATTACATTATCAAAACGTTTCTTTTTCCAACCGGAAACGATATCATAATTATCGTTGATTACCATATTATACAGTTCCGGAATTTCTTCAGGGAAATCCTGCAGGTCGGCGTCCATAGTAATTACCACATCTCCGTTTGTTCTTTCAAAGGCTGCATGAAGGGCCTGAGATTTTCCATAATTTCTGGAAAATTTAATAGCGTGGATCTGAGGATGCTGAACTTTCATATTCTCAATAATACTCCACGACAAATCCGTACTTCCATCGTCTACAAACCAGATCTCATAAGATAAATCATTGGTTGTGCATACTTTATCAATTCTTGAAAAAAGCTCTTCCAGAGAGTCTTCTTCGTTCAGTAACGGAATAACTATAGATAAATTCATTTAATTTTAATAAAAATTAGGCTTGATTTGTTTCTTCAGGCTGATGTATTGTTCTTGTTCTGAAGAACGCTCCGAAAAACACCGACAAAACTACGTAAAATATAAGAATTGCTGCAAAGTATCCTGAAAAATGACTTGCGGTAAGCATATCTTTTCCTTTAACAGCTTCCGGAGTGAAGCTTTGTAACCTTTCTGTATACTTCTGATCCAGCTCATCAATATCTTTCTGATGCTTCAGAATTTTTCTTGCAGAGGTATATTCGGTATCCAATTCTGATTTTTGTCTCTGAACATATTGGTAGTTCAACAGTTTTTTTGCTGCCGGATCTACAAAATTTAAAAAGGCATAAATACTAAAGATGGAAAGAATTCCTCCGACAAACATCGGAACGAATGCTCTTTTGAAAGCTTCTTTGAATTTTACTACTCTATGGTTGTTCCAATAAGATTTTACAGACCAGAAAGCAGCCCCCGCATAGAGAAGAGGCAAAACAAAAGCGTTGGCTTTCAAAGAGATATCAAAATAATTGATTCCTGAGAAAAAAGTGTACACTACAAAGAAAACGATCATTGTAGCGATAAAAAGTATAATTCCTAGTGTTGATGGACTTTTCGTCATATTTAAATTTTTAGAAAAAAGTTGAAAAATTTTCCCTCTAAATGTCAGGCGTTTAGCTTTACCACTGCATTTTTTCGACTAATTTTCTTTAATAATGTTTTGAAGTTTATAAAATATTCCTACCTTTGCAACGGCAAGTCCTAAACAACCAGCTCCTGAGAATCCTCCAGGGTGGGAACGCAGCAAAGGTAATCGGTCGTAGCGGTGTGATTTAGGTAGCTTGCCATTTTTTTTTGGTTTAAAGTAAGAAGAGAGGTAATTTGATAATTATCTTTTTTTGTTTTTAATACCTTACGCATCATTTTCATTTTTCTAATTTTCAGATTACCTCCGGTTCAGTTATTGATTAAAATTCGAATGTCTCACCCAATTTTGGTAAAACAAGTTCTACATTTTTATCTGCAAAATGCTTTAATGCACTTTCATGATTGATTTCAATTGCAGGGAAAGTATCAAAGTGACATCCGATTACTTTTGGAGTTTTCAACAGTTCTGCAGCGGCAAAAGAAGCTTTTCTAGGGCACATTGTGTAGTGGCTCCCGATAGGAAGGATAGAAAGATCAATTTTTCCGTATAATCTCGGGAACAGCTCCATATCAGCCATTACTCCTGTATCTCCAGCCAAATAGATGTTCTTACCTTCAGGAAGTCTGAAGATATACCCTACAGGAACGCCTCCATAGCTTCCATCCGGGAAAGAACTTGTATGATGAGCCGGAACCATGGAAATTTTCAAATCGTCGATTTTTGCCGATCCTCCTAAGTTCACATCGTCTCTATTTTTAGCCTGTTGGAAGTAACCGCACACTTCTGGTACTCCAATGATGGTAGCTTCCGGATAATGCTGTAATACCTCTGCTACATCGGCAATATGATCACCATGCGCATGGGTTAACAAGATGTAGTCGATTTTTTGAGCAGCAATATCAAACCCTGATTCTGCTTTTTTGTAATTGTAAAAAGGGTCGCTCAAAATTGTTTTGTCCTTGTAGGTAAACAGGAAACAATTTTGCCCTAAGAATTGTATTTTCATTTTAAATTTAGTTTTAAAATTTCTGGTTAATGATTCATCAGTCTAAGTGAAAGAAACATCTTTTTTAAGAACATCCCAATGGTGGCTTTAAAAAAAACTCATATATCAACAGACATGTTGGTATTATTATTAAAATCTGGAGAACTAATAGCGGTTTCATTACTTGCAATTTCCTGATTAACACACAAAATGCTAAGACAGCATTAGAAATGATAATCAAAGTAACCAAGGCAGGAATAAAGTCAATTTCAAAAACGGACATTCCACCCCTTAATTCCTCAATCAAATAATAAATAAATAGTAAAGCTAAAATGATTGACAGAAACGAAGTTATCTTTAAAGCAATTTTCATGATTTCTATTTCTGCGGGAATTTATCTTCAATTAAGCTGAGATTAATTCCATGTTCCAGATAAGCTTTACAACCGTCTAAAACTGTCGTAAAACCTCCTGTATTGTCATTAATTACTTTTAACAGATCTTCGCCAGTCTGGCTAAATCCATAGCTCTTAACAATAATAAGAGTTCCTTTTTCCATGGTTTTGAATTCATAGTCTACGTTTGTTGAAGGCTCTCCCCACTCTGTTTTGATCAGCTGGTTCGGAATTATCTGATGAACTTTCACTTCGGATTTCACTCCGTACATTTCCCATTCCCAGATAACAGTTTTACCTTCTTCTAATTTTCCGGTAGATTTTGTGAACCAGAAATTAGTTGTTATCTCCGGGTTGATAAATGCTTCAAAAACATCTTCAATCGGTTTTCTGATAAGCATTTGAGCTTCAACATAAACATTAGAACTCATGATGTAATATTTTAGATTTAGTTAAATAAATTCAATCCGGCTGCCGTAAGAATTGCCATTACAAACGTCATGATACCCACCTGCTTTAAGTACTGATCTAATTCTTTTGGTTCTTTTACCGATAAAATTTTTCTTCTCAGTTTTGATAATGGAATCAGCAGAATCATTACGATAAAAGCATAATAGTTTTGCCCCTGCATAAATCCGTTTATTCCTAAAAACATAAGAATCAGCAGTAATGGAAGCTGTAACAGGACCATTTCATAAATCATTGCATTTCTGAATCCTATTCTCAATGCAAAGCTGTTTTTTCCTGATAGTTTATCACTTTCAATATCTCTCATATTGTTCAGGTTGAGAACCGCCATACTCATCATTCCAACAGCAGTTCCCGGTAGTAACATATCCCAGCTGAACGTTTTGGTAAACAGGAAATAACTTCCGCATACGGAAACCAATCCAAAGAAGATAAATACAAAGATATCTCCCAATCCCATATATCCGTAAGGCTTCTTCCCTACCGTATACCCTATCGCTGCAAGAATACATGCTATTCCTAATCCTATGAAAATATAAAATTCATTCATATAGTTTGGAATAAAAGCAACGTACAGCAATGCAATAGTTGCAATGAAAGATAATGCTGCGAAAAGAATCACTGCATTTTTCATCTGTTTTGCGGTAATTTTTCCTGATGCTACTGCTCTTGCTTCAGCTTCATTGATTCTTTTGGCATCGGTTCCTTTTACTCCGTCACCGTAATCATTGGCATAATTTGATAAAATCTGGTATAAAAGTGTCACCAAAAGAGCGAGCGCTAAAATTTTCCAGTCCCAGGTTCCACCTTCTCCGTAAAGTCTCCATTTTGCAATGAAAGCTCCCATAATAATTCCGCTTAAGGAAAGCGGTAAAGTTCTTAGCCTTGCGGCTTTTATCCAATCCGTCATATTATTTTAGATGTTAGACAGTAGAAGTTAGAAGTTAGTAAGACCATTCTGTCTAATATCTAGCTTCTAACCTCTAACTTCTTTTTTATGATATCCATTGATCTTCTCCGAAGTTTGGCTTTCTTTTTTCAAGGAATGCATTTCTTCCTTCCTGAGCCTCTTCCGTCATATAGGCAAGACGGGTTGCTTCTCCTGCGAAAACCTGCTGTCCTACCATACCATCGTCTGTAAGGTTCATAGCAAATTTCAGCATTCTGATAGAAGTAGGAGATTTAGCTAATATTTCCTGAGCCCACTCATAAGCTGTATCTTCTAATTCAGCATGAGGAACTACTTTATTTACCATTCCCATTTCTAAAGCTTCCTGAGCAGAATAGTTTCTTCCTAAAAAGAATATTTCACGGGCTTTTTTCTGTCCTACCATTTTAGCAAGGTAAGCAGAACCGTAACCACCATCAAAACTTGTAACATCAGCATCTGTCTGCTTGAAAATAGCATGTTCTTCGCTTGCTAACGTTAAATCACATACAACATGAAGCGAGTGCCCTCCACCAACTGCCCATCCAGGAACTACTGCTATAACTACTTTAGGCATAAAACGGATCAAACGCTGAACTTCAAGGATATTCAAACGGTGTCTTCCATCTTCTCCTACGTATCCCTGATGCCCTCTGGCTTTTTGATCTCCTCCACTACAAAAGGCCCATCCACCGTCTTTAGGGCTTGGTCCTTCTCCTGAAAGCAATACAACTCCTATTGAAGGATCTTCATAGGCATCATAAAAAGCATCGTATAATTCTGAAGTTGTTTTAGGCCTGAAAGCGTTACGTACCTCTGGTCTGTTGAAAGCAATTCTTGCTACACCGTTAGATTTTTTATAGGTAATATCTTCGTATTCCTTGGCGGTTTTCCACTCGATCATCTTATAAAAATTTTTCTCAAAGATACGGAATTACAGAGAAATTATCTGTGTGAAATTTACCCATCATTTCAATAAGGAAGAGAAATTTTTCATCCAAAAATTCTACTTACAGATATTGGATAAAAATGTATTTTTCAGAATGAGCAACGGACTCTGTTTTCTTACAAAACAAAAGCCGGAACAGTAATGTTCCGGCTTTTTATTATTGAGTTATTAAATAATTACTTGGCAGCTGCACTAAGTTCAGCTTCTTTTGCTTTCATTTCTTTAACTTTTTCAATGTTTTTAGTTACTACATAAATTTCCTTTAATGCAGAAACAGCATCAATGCTCTTTGGATTTGCTTTATACCATCCTTCTGCGTATGGTAATGCTTTTCCAAATCTTTCTCTTCTTGCGTCGATCAATTTAGAAGCTTCATCCGGTTTGTCTTTTCTCAATGCATTGATTTCTCCTACTACTTTAGCATCATCACCAATGGTTGTATATACTAAGTTTTGATATGCGTCAGAAAAATCTGGTTTAAGCTCAATTGCTTTTTTGAATGCCTCTACTGCATCATTTACAGTAGCAGGATTTTTAGCCTGCATTACCCCAAGGTTGTACCAGTTGGTTGCATCGTTAGGGTTCTTAGCCAACTGTTCTTTCAATCCGGAAACGAATTTATCTGTATTTCCTGACTGAAGATATGCTGTAGTCTGAGCTTCTTTAAGTTTAGCACTGTTTGGGAATTTAACTAATCCTTTTTCGATAACAGCAAGAGCCTCAGGTCCTTTTTTCGCATTAAGAAGTAATGAAGCCAGAGTTTCGTATAAATCTGCCTCTATACTTTTAGTCTGCTCTGTTTTGAAATCAGAATAGTCAGAATTCTTCTTCATAAGCTCCCAAGTTGCTTTATCTAGATTTACAACCTGTCCTGTTTTCTTTTCTTTTGCAGTATAAGTAGTTTCTACTCCCGTAAATCCTGAATTAACAAGGTCTGTATAAATTTTGATAGATTGGTCACTGTTATTAGCTAATGCGTGGCTAAGTCCAGCATAATACATATATATTTTGTTGTCCTGTCCGCTAGACTTTAATAAGTCATAAACTTCAATGAACTTAGGTGCTGCAGCTGCATAATTTTTTGCATTATACGCGTCCATAGCAACTTTGTTAGCTTCCTGAAGCTGAGCATTCAAAGCATTCGCATCTTTTTTCTGCCCAAAAGCAAAAGCAGACGCTACGATAGCCATTCCTAAAATTAGTTTCTTCATAATAACTATTTTATATTTATATTGTACAATTTATTCTTCAGAATCAGAATTCTCATTTTCCTCTGCTGCATTTTCATTTTCAGCCTGAGGTATTGTATTGTCTTCCTGGTTATCAGCTACAATATCTGTTTCTTCTTCAGTTTCTTCAGAATCTTCTTCTACATCTTTATCCATTGCTACTTTTGCAATGGCTGCAATTTCGTCATTTTTCTTAAGATTGATCAGTTTTACTCCCTGTGTATTTCTACCCATTACTCTCATTTCATCCATACCCATTCTGATTGCAACACCGGATTTATTGATAATCATCAATCCATCTTCGTCCGTTACATTTTGAATAGCAATCAGATTTCCTGTTTTTTCGGTAATATTCAGGGTAATAACTCCTTTTCCTCCTCTGTTGGTAATTCTATAATCTTCTACTGCAGTTCTCTTTCCGTATCCTTTTTCAGATACTACAAGTACTGTTTCGTTTTCTACATCGTTCACAACAATCATACCAATAACCTCATCATTGTCTTCCATGGCAATACCTCTTACCCCGATAGATCCTCTACCTACTTCTCTTACTTTTTCTTCAGGGAAACGGATACATTTACCATTTTTAGTAGCAATCATAATCTGAGATGTTCCGTTAGTAAGGTAAGCACCCAATAACTGGTCATTATCTCTGATTTCAATAGCATTTACTCCATTTACTCTTGGTCTTGAATAGGCTTCTAATGATGTTTTCTTGATAGTACCGTTTTTGGTAACCATCACAACGCTCATTTGATTTACATATTCGGAATCCTTCAGGTTGTTGGTTCTGATATATGCTTTGATCTTATCATCCGGTTCAATGTTGATAAGGTTTTGCACTGCTCTTCCTTTTGCTGTTTTGGAGCCTTCCGGAATTTCAAATACTCTCAGCCAGTAACATCTTCCTTTTTCGGTAAAGAATAACATATACTGGTGATTGGTTGCAGAAACAATATATTCAAGGAAGTCGGAATCCCTTGTTGTTGCTGCTTTGTTTCCTACACCTCCTCTGCTTTGAATTTTATATTCTGAAAGTGAAGTTCTCTTGATGTATCCTGCGTGAGAGATGGTAAGAACTACAGCTTCGTTCGGGATAATATCTTCAATAGACATTTCACCTCCTGAGTAATCAATTTCTGTTCTTCTTTCGTCTCCGTATTTTTCTTTGATTTCGATCAATTCGTCCTTGATAATCTGGAATCTTCTTGGCTCATTCGCTAAGATATCTTCAAGATTTTCAATTTCTTTCATGATTGCATCGTATTCATCACGGATCTTATCAAGCTCCATTCCTGTTAAACGAGCCAATCTAAGATCAAGGATCGCCTGAGCCTGAATGTCTGAAAGTTCAAATGCTTCAATCAAGCCTTCTTTTGCAGCCTGAGGATTTGCACTGTGACGGATAATAGAAATTGCTCTGTCTAAAGCATCCTGAGTTCCGATTACTTTCATGAACCCTTCAAGGATATGTGCTCTTTCTTTTGCTTTCTTAAGCTCAAACTGGGTTCTTCTTACGATTACCTCGTGTCTGTGCTCTACAAAGTGATGAATGATATCTTTAAGGTTCAACTGCTCCGGTCTTCCGTGTACCAATGCAATATTGTTTACACTGAAAGAAGTCTGAAGTGCCGTATATTTATATAATAGGTTAAGAACAACATTCGGAATAGCATCGTTTTTCAATTCATAAACAACACGAAGTCCTTTTCTGTCCGATTCATCTCTGATCTCGTGGATACCGGGAATTTTCTCATCTTTAACAAGCTCTGCTGTTCTTGCGATCATTTCCGCTTTGTTAACCTGATAAGGAATTTCACTAACGATAATAGCGTTTCTGTTTCCGATTTCATCAAAGCTAACCTTAGCTCTTAAAACAACTCTTCCTCTTCCTGTATGGAAAGCATCTCTTACTCCGTCATACCCATAGATGATACCACCTGTAGGGAAATCCGGTGCAATGATGTGCTGCATCAGCTCGTCTATTGTAATTTCCTTATTATCAATATAAGCGCAGATAGCATCTACAGACTCAGATAAGTTGTGTGGCGCCATATTGGTTGCCATCCCCACTGCAATACCGGAAGTACCGTTTACCAAAAGGTTCGGAACTTTAGTTGGCATTACTGTCGGCTCCTGTAAACTGTCGTCGAAGTTATTCTGGAAATCAACGGTCTCTTTGTCTAAGTCTGAAAGCACCTCATCAGAGATTTTTTTCAATCTTGCCTCAGTATAACGCATTGCTGCAGGCGGGTCACCATCCATTGAACCGAAGTTACCCTGGCCGTCAACCTGAGGATAACGTAAGCTCCAGTCCTGGGCCATTCTTACCATAGCATCGTATACAGAGGAATCTCCGTGCGGGTGATATTTACCCAAAACATCCCCAACAATTCTCGCAGATTTTAAATATTTTCTATTAGAAAATACCCCTAATCCATACATACCGTAAAGAACTCTTCTATGAACAGGTTTCAAACCGTCTCTTACATCCGGTAACGCTCTTGAAACGATAACGGACATCGAATAATCGATATAAGACGATTTCATTTCATCAACAATGTTGATAGGAATCAGTCTTTCTCCTTCTTTTTGCATAAACAAATTTTATTGTAATGATATTCAAACTCTTAGCTGTAAGTCTGAAAATTATTTATTTCCAATTTTTATTAACGGGCTAATTTACGAAAAAAATGCCGATTTTTGCTGTAGAATTTATCCAAAAAATCTTAAAAATTCATAAAAATATGAGCGTATTAAGTATAACTTTCCACTGTACGAAAGATAACCTAGAAGAATGGGAAAATTATATTGATGAAACACTGGTTTTAATGACTGAAAACCTGATGGATGTAGACAAATATATTCTTTCTGAAGTACACAGTGATTTTATTGAGGAAGGTAAAAATTACAATCTTCTGCTAATCTTTGATAATGATGAACTGAGGGAAGATTTCATTCAAAGCGAACTTCTGAATATTTCTGAAAGAATTGAGAAAAAGTTCGGACAGGAAGTGATGATTTTTAATACTTTTCTGAACCCAAAAAAATCCAGATTATAATTTATAATAAAAAAGCACTGAAAAAATCAGTGCTTTCTTTTTTATCTGTGATGTCCATGACCACGGCCTCTGTGATGATGGCCACGATCGTCATAAATATACACTTTCTTAACCTGGCCAGGTGCATAATATCTTGCACTTCC
Source organism: Chryseobacterium sp. MA9 (assembly GCF_024399315.1). Taxonomy (NCBI): domain Bacteria; kingdom Pseudomonadati; phylum Bacteroidota; class Flavobacteriia; order Flavobacteriales; family Weeksellaceae; genus Chryseobacterium; species Chryseobacterium sp. MA9. The sequence goes on from NZ_CP075170.1 coordinate 1,138,047, forward strand.
ACCATAATACCTTTTTGCATGGCCCGGCGGCATTCTCCTTCCATGAGGCTCATGTACTATGCAAGAGGATAGCATTAACAGTACCACGCCTACCCCAGCAATTTTAAACATACTTTTCATTATTTTCACTTTTTCAATTCCGATAGCGAAATATATCAATGTTAATGCCAAAAGAAATTGAAATTAAGCTAATGTATGTTAAAACTGACTGCTAAGTTTTTATTTTATGAGCCTATTAATAGCGATTTCTTTTTTTCACCTGCCCAGGTGCATAGTCTTTTGCACTTCCACCAAATACTTTTTTAGCCTGTCCTGGAGGAACTGTTTTGACGCGACGCCCATTGTCATGCACTACACATGATGACAACATAAACATCACGATAAGAACTCCTGTAATTTTAATCAAATTTTTCATTATTTCTATTTTTTCACCTTTATTATTACAAGGGTAATGCCAAATTGAAAAGGTCAAGGTTTAAAGGTTGGAATATACAGCCTTTTATTGTCAATGGTTAATTTTGCTTCGCAAGTCAATAGTGAATTTGGTTATGGAAATTAGTATGCTTATCAAACAAATTCATCATTCATCATTCATCATTCATCATTTATAATTCTTTAAATAATTTCACTTCTTTTCTCCATCAAAACAAGATCTTTCCATTCGCCGTTGAGCCTTCCGATTTTTTTACGGACTCCCACCACTCTGAAACCGTTTTTCTGATGAGATTTGATGGCCATTTCATTTTCGGAGAAGATATTGGTCTGCAATGTCCAGAATCCGTGGTCTTCGCTATCTAAAATTATCTTTTTAAGTAATACGGAACCCAATCCCTTCCCCTGGTATTCGTTATCAAAATAAATGCTTACTTCTGCAACTCCTTTAAAACTCTCTCTTTTGCTCACTGGCTTTAAGGCGCACCATCCTATCACTTCATTATTTTCATTTTCCAGCACCCAGCGGCAGTCATTGAAATATTCCATACTCCAGGCTTCAGCTGTAGGAACTTCGGTTTCCAAAGTAGCAATTCCACCGTCTACTCCCTGACGGAAGATCTCAAGAACGCGGGCCTCATCACTGGGAAGCATTTCTCTTAATTCGTAATTCATCGTATTTAATGGTATTTTCTTTTCATTTTTCTTTTAATTCTTGAATAGTGGGTTTGTTTGCTTTTCTCATCCTGAGAAACAACACTGATATTCCCATCCACTTCAAGAACAGAAAGTTTTACATTCTGTATGTTTTCAATCCCATGTTCTCTTATGGCTTCTTCTAATTCACTTTCTGTAATTTTTACACGATTCAGGGCTGCCTGATCTGCAATCCCGTCTCTGATAAGAATAACCGGCTCATCCTCCATAAAAGTCTGAAAGGAACGACTGGAAAACATTATTCTTTTTAAGATAAAATTAGCAACAAACAAAACCAATGCCGCAATAATTCCTCCCTGAAGAGAGGTGTCAGGACCTACCATCGCATTCTGGACAGCATTTGAAATTAATAATAACAATACAACATCTCCTGCGTTGAGCTGGGAAAGTTGGTTTTTGCCAAATAAACGGATAGCAATTACCATGAACAGGTAAACGCAGAGGGAACGGACTGCAACGTTAAGAATAGGATCCACAATTTTTTTATCTACTCAAATGTATTGATTTTTGTGATTCGTAAAAAATATTTTATCGACAGATTCTGGTATACATTTTGAGCTTGGGATTCTGATAAACATCACAAAAAATAATATCAAATGAAAAAATTATTTCTCTGTTTAGGAATATTCCTGTTCTTTATATCCTGTAAAAAGAATGAACCTCGGCCTTCTTTATCCTCAGATACCGCAATCAATGAAAAAGTAAACGAGCTTTATACTCATTATGGTAAGTCTAATGAAGCTATTTATAATCAACCGATTCCGGATAGTTTGTTTTCCCAGGATTTAAAAAAAGTTTTAGACGAGGCAATACATGCATCAAAAGCGGATATTGAAAAGGTGAAAAAAAGTGATCATCCTGATGAAAAACCGTTAATTTTTGAAGGTGCTATTTTTTCCAGTTTGTATGAAGGATTTACAAGTTATAAAATCAAATCTGTCAAAATACAGAATAAAACTGCTGAAGCACTGGTAGCGTTTGAATATAACGCAGCTACGCCTAAAGAAACATGGATGGATACAGTGCATCTGACAAATACAGAGAAAGGATGGAGAATAGATAATGTTACTTTTGATAAGATAGGGAATTCTAAAGATCTTAAAGCAAGGTTAACAGAATTTGTTCAAAGTACAAAATAATAGAAAAGCCGCTTATAAAAGCGGCTTTATTTTTTTTACGGGCACTGAACGATTGGAACATCACTGCAAATTACTTTATTTGCCCATTCGCAAAACGTACAGTATTTTTTAGGCTCTCCTCCGTACACTGACTTCAAATCTGACTTCGTCAGCTTCTTTAAATTTTTCATATAGTTTTAATTTTATGGTAGCCCAAAATTAAAACCTTACTGTTTATTCTTTATTATAACTTAATCTGATAAGTTTTCATTATTCACATATCATTGAATAATATGCAATGAATATTATCTGCTGTGGATCTCTACTGTCACAGGCATTACGTAAGTGTAAGCAACCATGTTATCAGTCAGTTTATTGCGGTCTACTCTATAATCAAGATCACTTAATACCGTTTCGATTTCTTTGCTTACCGTTTTGCAGTCTCCTGTAGAGTGAACATTTACAATTTTGCCATTTTTGGCAATATCAAATTTCACTACTGAATTTACAGTTCCCTGCTTATAATCAGGGTTGGTAAGATCAAAATTAGCTTCCAGCTTATTTCTTATATCTGTAAAAGTCTCACTCCTATTCAGCTGAATAGGCTCAATGGTATTATGATTGGTAGTTTGGGCTTTGGCAGTGTTCAAAACGGCAGCAAATCCACAAACGAAAAGTGAAGCAAACAATATTTGAATTCTATTTTTCATAACTAATTGGTTTTAAATATTATACTAACCTTTTTTTGTATCTCTTAACCAAAGTTATTAAAAATAATTCATATTAATTTCACATTGAGTTAACATTGGGTTAACATTAGAATTTAATTAACTGATTATCAGAATTATAAATTTTAAAAATAATTGAAAATTTAATATTGGAAGTTAATTTAAGCATGAAAAAAGGCTAAACTATTCAAGTTTAACCTTTATTATATGAATTCTTATTCTGATACCTACTCCAGTTCCCTTTTCAAGAACTTCCCAGTCAAGCTTTTCTTAGACTTCACAATTTCTTCAGGGGTTCCCTGTGCTACAATCTGTCCGCCGTGTTTTCCTCCTTCTGGGCCAACGTCGATGATATGGTCTGCTAATTTGATTACATCCATATTGTGTTCGATGATAATGAACGAGTTTCCAAGTTCTACCAGCTGGTTGATGGCTTCCATAAGGATTTTCACATCTTCAAAATGTAGTCCTGTTGTTGGTTCATCAAGAATATAAAGAGTATTTCCTGTTTGTCTTTTCGCCAGTTCGGTTGCTAGCTTGATACGTTGTGCTTCACCTCCTGAAAGGGTTGTTGACTGTTGTCCTAAGGTAATATATCCCAATCCTACATCCTGTAATGTTTTTACTTTTGCAAAAATCTTAGGAATTGGCTGGAAGAAATCTACTGCTTCATCAATCGTCATATTCAATACGTCAGAGATTGATTTTCCTTTGTAACGAACTTCCAGGGTTTCTCTGTTGAAACGTTTCCCGTTACATGTTTCACAATGAACGTATACATCGGGAAGGAAATTCATTTCTATTACTTTTAATCCACCACCCTGACAAGTTTCGCATCTTCCGCCTTTTACGTTGAAAGAGAATCTTCCCGGCTTGTAACCACGGATTTTACTTTCCGGAAGCTCCGCGAAAAGGTTTCTGATATCCGTAAACATTCCTGTATAGGTTGCAGGATTAGAACGAGGAGTTCTACCAATTGGGGTCTGATCTACATCTACAATTTTATCAATATTCTCTAACCCTTCAATCTTTTTGTAAGGTAAAGGCTCCTGAACTGCTCTGTAGAAATGCTTGTTAAGGATCGGATATAATGTCCCGTTAATCAAAGAAGATTTTCCACTTCCTGAAATTCCGGTTACTACTACCAGTTTTCCAAGAGGAACATCCAGGGTTACGTTTTTAAGATTGTTTCCTGTAGCCCCTTTTAAAACAATATTTTTACCGCTTCCCGCTCTTCTTTCTTCAGGAATTGCAATTTTTCTTTTTCCATTGATATATTGAGCTGTGATGGTATCTGCTTTCAACAAATCTTTTGGTTTTCCCTGCCAAAGGATTTCCCCACCGAATTTTCCGGCTCTTGGACCAATATCCAATACCTCATCGGCTTCCAAGATCATGTCTTTATCATGCTCTACCACCAATACAGAGTTTCCGATGTCTCTAAGGTTTTTCAGGGAATGGATCAGCCTTTCATTATCTCTCTGGTGAAGTCCGATACTCGGTTCATCAAGAATATATAATACATTAACCAACTGAGACCCGATCTGAGTTGCCAGACGGATTCTCTGTGATTCTCCTCCTGAAAGGGTTTTTGAACTTCTGCTCAAGCTTAAATAATCCAAACCTACATCCAGTAAGAACTGCAGCCTGGTTTCAATCTCTTTTAAGATTTCGTGAGCGATGATTTTATTTTTTTCTGAGAATTTATCTTTAACATCGGCTAACCAGTCTTTTAAATCAGCTAAGCTTAATCCGTTGACCTCAGCAATATTTTTTCCATCAATTTTAAAGCTTAAGCTTGAAGGCTGGAGACGTGTCCCATGACATTCCGGACATGTTTCTTCTGTTGTGAAGTGTCTTTCCAGCAAAATTGCTTCATAAGATTCCCTTTCATCAATAATTTCTTCCATGAAGGCAATCAGCCCGTCAAAACTAATTTTAATCTTCTTGGTAATCCCCGCGTATTTAAGATCTTTATTAAATTCTTTATGACATCCGTTGTAGATATAATCCAGTGCTTCTTCAGGAATATCCTGCAAAGGCGTTGTTAATCCTAATCCGAAGATCTCAAGAATGTTTTTGATCTGTGAAAGAATCCATTTGTTAGATTTGATATCTTCCAAAGGCAATAATCCTCCCTGATTGATTGACAATTTGGGATTGTCTATGAAATAATCGGTATTGATTTTTTTGATGGTTCCCAATCCTTTACAGTCCGGGCAGCTTCCTTTCGGAGAGTTAAATGAGAAAGTATTCGGTTCCGGCAGCGCCAAAGAGTGTCCTGTTTCCGCATCCATCAGGTTTTTGGAAAAGTACTCAATATCTTTACTTCCCAATTTCTGAATTCCGATAATCCCTTCCCCCATTTCCATTGCAGTGCGCAATGATTTTTCCATTCTGCCTTCTGAGGCATTCTCTCCTATAATCCAACGGTCGATAACAATATCGATATCGTGGGTTTTATAACGGTCAAGTTTTAAATCGTATTCAATATCCTGCAATTCTCCATCAATTCTTGCCTGTCCGTAGCCTTTTTTAGCCATCTGTACAAAAAGTTCATGATAATGCCCTTTTCTGGAACGCACTACTGGCGCCAAAAGCATAATTTTCTCTTTTTTATAGTTTTCTTTGATGGTTTCCAGAATCTGATCTTCAGTATAACTCACCAGCTTTTGCCCGGTAGACAAAGAATACGCATCCGAAACTCTTGCATACAAAAGACGAAGAAAATCATACAGTTCTGTCACGGTTCCTACAGTAGAACGAGGATTTTTATTGGTTGTTTTCTGCTCGATGGCGATAACGGGTGAAAGTCCTTCTATCTTATCTACATCAGGACGTTCCAATCCACCCAGAAACTGACGTGCATAGGCAGAGAATGTTTCGATATAACGACGCTGGCCTTCTGCAAAAATGGTGTCAAAAGCCAATGAGGATTTTCCACTTCCGGAAAGGCCGGTAATAACGACCAATTCATTGCGTGGAATTTTAACATTAATATTTTTAAGGTTGTGTTCACGTGCTCCGTAAACTTCTATATATTCTGTTGATTTGCTCATAATTCGGAGTGACTTTGCCTGAAAATCACAACGTGCAAAAATACGAAATTTTATAGACTTTTTTTGAATATAAAAAGGATAAAAATTTCATAAATTCATAGAGGTTTGCAGGAATAAAGTTGTGAGCCTGTCATATAGGTTTTGGCTAAAGCCAGATGAATATATTCTTTTTGTTAAATGGTATAACTCCTTTTCTATTGAATGGTGTGATTCACGCCGGTCTTTCAATTCAATGAAATAAAAAAATGCCGTATCAACTACGGCATTTATATTTAAACTGATTTTAATTTTCTCTAAAGAGCTAAACATCCTGGAAATCGATATCTTCATTGTTTATTCTTACCACATATTCAATCCCGTCAATGGCTTTGGCAATAATCTGGTTTCTGATGATATTGGCCATATTCTCCCAATAAGCTCTTCCGTAGAAAGAATAGTTCTGCGGAATAATTTCTACCTCAACGGTTCTTACAAAACCTTCTTTGGGTTTGTTGCTGATCATGGTTCCTCTTCTTACTCTCACTTCTCTTATTTCATCTTTCAGAATCATGCGGCAATAGTTTTTGACGTCTTCCAAAGAAATGATTTTATCTCTTGTTGTGAGTGCATATTTATAGGCCTGAATGCTGTCTGTTCCTTTCTGTTCTTCGGCGCCACCCAATGTTTCAGTAAGCAATACAACTGTTTGTGACTTTAACTGATTGGAAAGTTCAGTTCCCGGACGCATGTGATTAGCCAAAGTACAATGTGTTACCCAGAAAGAAGCATAGGTATGATCGGTTTTTTCTACCGGTTCCATGATTACATAATTCAGTTCTTGTCTGATATTCCTTTTGGCATTGTTCACTTTCTGTACCATGGTTTTCATTTTATCAGACATTTCACTGAGAACGCCTTTTACATTGTCCCTATTTAAAAGGGAAAATGCTGCAATTTCGTCTCTTGTCAATTCAAGAACATTAGCAATCATATCAACTGCGTTTCTACTTGTAAAGCGTTCCATTCCTCCTTTTCTTACGGTATATAAACCTTTTTTAAGGTCATCGGCTGGTGTAAAAGGAATTTCAGTGTACTTTCTTCCGTCACCGTCCTGTACCTCATCTACGTAAAGGAAATGTTCTCCTTCATCTGTTACCAAAGGAATATTATTTCCCATGATATCAAGACTGTATTCTGTTTTTTTCCAGCCTCTGTTGTAGATTGGAAAGGCATTCAGCACAAACGAGAAGTTATCAAGGATTTCTGCTGAAAACTGTGGCGGGAATTCAAAGGTAAGCCACAAAAAACTTTTATTATCCAGGAATTTTGTAATTTCTTCTTTTCCTGATAAGAAATCAAGATTCTGAGGAAGCTGTCCGGGTTCTGAGAACAGGCTTCGGGAAATTCCGGTTACTTCAATAAATTTATGGCGGTAAATGCTTTTAATATCGTTAATCACCTTATTTCTGATGGACTGCTCTTTGAACATCTGTTCGTAACCGTCAGTATGGCTTTCTGTAAGATAACTTAATCCTTCTCTTACGAATAAAGGGTTTCCATTACTGGATACTGAAACGTACGGCAATAATTTATATACAAAATCAAGGTGTTCAAAAGCCGGATTGGAGCAGAATATACTAAGATATTTAGGAAAGTTTTCACTGATATACTTACTGACATCTACTCCTATTGTAATTTTTCTGTAATCTTCCGGTCTTCCCTGGAATCTTGCGATAGGAATTTTATTAAATCTGTCATCTATACTGTAGCAGGTATTTCCTACAAACATAATAGAGGTGTGAACTTTATTGATTCTTACATTTCCTACCGGCGTAAAAGGGATGTTCAACTGCTTATCGGATTCTGACTTTACTGTGGAAGTCATCTGTTTACGGAAGAAAAATTCAGTGTGTTCCAATAAAACTTCCGATGAATCATAAGGCTGTGTAAAAGCCACAGAATGAGCCGGGATAGGATGTGTATAGATGGAGGGTGTAAGAAGTTTTGCCAGTTTTTCCAATATACGGGCATTCACCGTCTGTATTTCATTATTCGCTTTAAAAACTTCTGTACTGAACGCATCTATCAACAGTTTTACAAAAGGATCTAAAGACTGCGGGCTTCTAAGTCCCCATACTTTAGTTGCATTCTGAAGCATTCTTGCTTTTACAGATTCTTTGGAATAAATATTCTGATCTAAATTCATAATTTTCTTTCGCTGTTAAAAATATTAATCAATAGACATCGGGCTTAGAAACAATTCGGTTGAAAAACTGAACCGTTCTCCTGTTTCCTCCATTTTTGCATTGATGGCAATTCTTACTTTCTTTTTAATTTCGGTGTGTTCTTTAGTATCGTAGCTGTGCTCTACAAATTGTATATGGGCATCGATCTGCGGACTTACAATTCTTGGTTCATATTCCTGGATCTGTCTTCTTAAGCTTTTGACAAAAACGTTTTCCCAGATGGCACTTGTTACTCCGTTATCGAATTCAAGGTTCCAAACATCGTTTCCATAGTTTTCATCATATCTGTTCTCCCCTTTTTTAGTGGTGATCAGCAGCATAATATTGTGAGCAATACTTTCTCCCATATCGCAGGTATCGATACTTCCGCCTTCGGTCATTAAAGTAGACGGTACGAAAGGCATTCTGTAATTTGGTGTATCCATAACTTATAGTTTTTACTTCATGGTTCCGTTTATTTAAAAACGGAATACCAAAATACGCATTTTCACCAAATAATTGTTACAATACATTAAAATATTATTCAAAAGAAGGGCCTTCAAACTGAATTGAAAGCCCCGAATCTGTTATATCTTTTATTTTATTTAAGCATCTGCCTTTTTTCGGTTGATAAAATAATACACCGGAAGTCCCAGCAACACCAATACAAAGCCAGGCCACGTATATTGCTGTTTGTAAATTAACAGTAAAATACAGAAACATGTTCCTATGATAAGGTAAATAACAGGTGTCACCGGATAAAGCCATGTTTTATAAGGTCTTTCAAGTTCCGGCTGTTTCATTCTTAAGTAAATAACTCCAAAAACCGTAATCATATAGAACAGAACGATCACGAAAGAGATCATATCCAATAAATTCCCGTACTGCCCGCTCAGACACAAAATAGAAGCCCAAACTCCCTGCATCCATAAAGCATTTTCCGGAACTTCATTTTTATTGTTTTTTACCGCCGACTTAAAGAACATTCCGTCTTTTGCCATCGTCTGAAAAACTCTCGCTCCTGCCAGAATCAATCCGTTATTACATCCAAATGTAGAAATCATTACCAATAAAGCAATAATGATGGTTCCTGCACTTCCAAAAATATTCTGAGAGGCTGCTACGGCTACCCTGTCGTTGGCTGCAAATGCAATTCCATCTCTGTCTAATGCATTTAAGTATACATAGTTTACTGCAATATAAAGAATCATTACAGCAGAAGTTCCATAAATCATCGACTTTACAACGTTCTTTTTAGGGTTTTCAATCTCCCCGGAAACAAATGTTACACTTTCCCATGCAACAGAACTGAAAACAGAGCCTACCATTGCGGCAGCAATTCCTCCCAGCAAAGTCATTCCACCAATTGGTTCCCAACCTTCTTTAAGGAAATTACCGCTCAAATCTTTTTTAAGGTTATTAAAAGAATCTGTTCCCCAGCTAAAGTTTTCTGATAAATGAGAAATATCTACCATTATAAAACCGGCAGCAATTAAGCCTAATAATGCAATGATTTTGGAGCCCGTAAAGATGTTCTGAAGGATTTTTCCACTCTCTACTCCTCTGGTGTTGATATAGGTAAGCAAAATAATAACGGCAATCGCCAGAATCTGTATCCATGTAATTTTAAATTCACCACTTTGGAAAATAGGGGCAGCATCGTTAAGTGAAGGAATAAGGTAAGCTGTAAATTTACCAAAAGCCATTGCTACGGCAGCAATCGTTCCGGTTTGTATTACTGTAAACAATCCCCATCCGTAAAGGAAACCCATTCTTTTACCAAAAATCTCTTTCAGGTAGGTATATTGTCCGCCGGCTTTCGGAAACAGTGCAGAAAGTTCTCCATAGCTTATTGCTGCTGCTACAGTCATCACTCCTGTGATAACCCATACTACAATCAGCCAAAAACCTGATCCCAGGTTTCGCGTCATATCAGCACTTACAATAAAGATCCCGCTTCCAATCATAGAACCCATCACCAGCATAATGGCGTCCCATAGTTTCAGTTTTTTTTGCATAGTCAAGTATAGGGGTCAAATATAATCAAATCTGTCTTTGATTTTGAATTTTATTGAAAAATCCTTGAAATGGCTGTTTTTTATCATTTTTAAATCGGTTATGATTCAATATTAATTAGTATTTTTGGGAAAAATATTAAAAATGAAATTTAAAACTATATTATTTGCAGCCGCTGTAAGTGTTTCTACTTTAGCATTTGCACAGGAATCCGGTCCACCGGCAGGAAAGGCTTTGGTAGGTGATACTTACGGAGACAAGGTAACTTCATCCGCTGAATCTAAAGCAATCACAGTAGATAATCTGAATAAACAGCTTAAAAAAGACAATAAAAAAGTTGAAAATATAGCCGTTAAAGGAAAAGTAACTGATGTTTGCGATAAAAAAGGGTGCTGGCTTACGATTCAGACGGAGGACAATTCCAAGTTTTTTGTGAAAATGAAAGACTATGCTTTCTTTGTGCCTACAGCTTTAAAAGGTAAAAACGTAGTATTGGAAGGTAATGCAGAAAGAAAAGTAACTTCTGTGAATGAGCAGAAACATTATGCAGAAGATGCTAAAAAACCGCAGTCTGAAATTGATGCGATTACACAGCCAAAAGAAGAGATAAGGTTTGTAGCAAACGGAATTAAAGTAGTTAACTAAGCTTTAATTATTGAATACAATCTATATTTTGGTTAAAGCCAGAATAAGTAAAGTATATAAAAGCAAAAAGCCGATAATCTAAGATTATCGGCTTTTTGTTAATCTTCAATTTTAAAATCCACCACAGAATCAAGTTTCGGATATTTAGTAGCAGAAATAAATTTCTTTCCGGTACAGTTTATTTCCAGCCAGCCTTTTCTTTTCTTTATGTCTCCAGCTTCCATTACAAAAGGAATAAAAGAGATTTCATCTTTCCCCTCTTCTTTGATTTCTCTGTACTGAACCGCTATATCCAAAATACATTCATGTTCTGTATTCAGTTTTACATTTCGGTAAACAATATCATAATGCGTTTCTTGATTTTCAGGGATATCTAAGTAAGTCTCCCAGCCTGTAATATCAGAGTTCAGTTCACTGATTGCTTTCAGTGCATAATAAAGAGCAATAGTATAATATTTTCTGGTTCCTTTTCTGGTATAGTCATCTACAAAATGTCCACCTTCAAATAAGATAGTAGGCATCCCGGCTTTGATAAAATTATCTCCTGTGGAAGTAGGATAAAACTCATCAGAATACCTTCCGATCTGATTAGGGATCATTTCCTTTAAATGGTTATATATACTTCCGATTACTGCCATACATTTTTTTCTGTTTTCAGTAACGGTACGCTCTACATTTTCGGAAGGTGCCAAAAACGAAAGTGTAGCAGGATGAATACCGTCAGTGGTAAAAATGGTTCTCTGCTCATGAAGGTTTAATGCATAATCATACTTTTTTGAAGCCGCTGCATTTTTCAGAAACTTGATCTCTTTACTGGCTTCGTTGTGAAAATCTCTGTTCAGATCAATGTCTGCAGCATTCAGTCTCGTCCATCTTTCAGATCCGTCAGGATTCAGCATGAATATAAAATCGAGTTGTATTTTACTGAACAAATCTTCTTTCATTTCCGGTGCTTTATTAAGGCTTACTAAAAGGTCCAGCATAGCATGAGTCGCGTTGGATTCATTTCCGTGCATCTGTGACCAGGCCAATACCTGAATCTTTCCGGTTCCTATAGTTAACCGATAAATAGGTTTACCTAAATAGGATGTTCCGATCTCTTGAATATAATCGCTGAGATTGGTCTGTAGGTAAGAAAATAATTTTTCAGGGGAAATATAGCGATTTGAGAAATCGGGTGTCTGAGAATAGATCTGTTCAAAATTCATCTTGAGAAATAATTTACAAGAATCAAATTTAACCATTTTTAGGCAAAAACTTAAATTAACATTTGTGAATATTGTAAAAATACATGAATTTACATTTGTTTCAGAATCTAAAATCCATTTACAAAGTTTAAATCGTGATGGTCTTATGACTTAAAAAGATAGTTAACACTTGTAACATTACTAAACAGTACAGAATGACATATTGTCTGTTGATAAAATTGTGGATTGCGAATAATTTAACACTATATACTTAAAACACACAAATTCAATCAGTTATGTATTTTATCTAAATTACATTTATAACACTGCTTGAAGTGAAAAAAAGACTGTTTTTACCCATTTGAGAGTTATTTTATCAAACATGAAAATTGTGGAAAACTTTGTTGTTTATCTGATTATACAAATGTAAAATGTTTGAAATATAGAAATTTTCTCTGGAATTTTATTCAATCTATGTTTGGAGGATCAATTTTGCAGACAAAAAAAATAGTCGTTGAGTATGAATATAATTTTCCTTCAATAAAGAGCTATATCGACTTAAAACATGGTATTTACATTAATAATTTACTATTGTAACACCTAATAAAACAGCTATTATAAGTATTTAGGGACATTTAGCTATCGGAAACAGAGATTAGATAGATTAACTATGTAAACAGTAAATAAGAAGTCAGTTAAGGAATAAAATACCCTTTGAAAACATGTTAATTTACATTTATAAACTAATATAAAGAGTAAATAATGGAACAATATAGTAATCCTAATCAATGCAGAAGATTCCTATAGAAGATTGACATTATCATTAAATACAATTGTAATTTAGCTATAATGCATTGATTTAAAATAGATTATTGGCTATTTACAAATGTACACAAATAATAATTTCAAATATTTACATTTGTATTTTGCATTTGTAAATTTTATGAGTTACATTTGTAAAATAATTAAAGGCTTATTTTTATGAGTTTAAATGAAAGAATTTCCAAAATTATAGAGTATTCTCATCTTACCCCTTCTGAGTTTGCTGATGAGATTGATGTACAGCGTTCGTCCATTTCACATATTACTTCAGGAAGAAACAAACCGTCTCTTGAATTTATCATAAAAATAAAATCCCGTTTCCCAGAACTTCTGTGGGACTGGCTGGTTACAGGCGAAGGTGAAATGCTGAAATCCCAGCTGCCCGAAACAGAAATTCATGAAGAATATGCAGAAGAGGAAAAAGTAAAAACAACACCTCTCCCCGACTTATTCACCATGATGAACGATGATGACGAATTCGGAAGTGATGAAACGGAAATGGAAGCCCCTAAATCAAGTCCTGGAGAATCGTTTATACCAACCCAAGATAAAGCCCCGGAAAAAATATCCGATTCTCAGCGATTAGAAAATTCCGACAATCCTATTTTAGGACAACTATTTGGTAATCAACAAAGTAAAATAAAACGTATTGTTCTGTTCTACGAAAACGGAAAATTTGAAAGTTTTGAACCTTAAAAAAATAAAAACCTGATCAAAGAAAATGATCAGGTTAAAAAATATTTGAAGAAGAAAACTAAAGCTATTGCTTTATTTTGTTTTTTGAAATTGAATGGGATATTCAGCTGATGGAATTTTTATCTTATGATGATGATCCATCCCACAATATGTTTTTTATAATTTCGGCTATTGATAAGAGTAATACAGTTGCTTATGTATTTGGAAAGATTCTGTCACTGGGCAGTATCCTAAGGTAAATGAAAACATTTTCATGCATTGGTTTTTTATGGCTCTATCAAATATAAATATTTAAAATCAAATCAACAATAAAAATCGTATTATTTTAACATATAATTAATGTAAATAATAATTATATTGATTATTATTAATTCTGTTTTACAATCTAAAGTCTATTTCTTCAGAATATTGAAGTCTCTATATTAACAGTTAATTGCAATAAAAAAGACCTGCAAATCTGCAGGCCTGTTAGATATAGTAAGAACAATATTGTTATTTCTTTCTTCTTTCCAGTTCTTTTTTGATAAGTCCAAGCTCTCTTCCCGTTTGCCCGGCTACAGAGGTATTTTCTCTGGCTCTTCTTGTCAGGTATGGCACAACATCCTTTACAGGTCCATATGGAAGATATTTAGCCACATTATAGCCTTTATCAGATAAATAGAAAGTAATATTATCACTCATTCCGTAAAGCTGTCCAAAATAAACGTGAGGGTTGTCACTGTCTAAAGATTTTGCTTTCATTTTATCCATAATCAGCTCTGAAGAGATTTCGTTATGGGTTCCAAAAAAGGCAGAAACTTTATCCAGATGATTCATGACAAAATCGATTCCTGCGTTATAGTTCTTATCCGAAGCATCTTTACTTGGCTGAATAGGATCTGCATATCCTTTTTCTGCTGCTCTGGCTCTTTCTTTTTCCATATAAGCACCACGAACAATTTTGTAACCGATGAAGTAGTTTTTCTCTCTTGCTCTCTGAAGATTAGCTTCCATATATTCCAGTCTTCCAGTTCTGTACATCTGGATGGTATTCCAAACGATAGGTTTTTGCTGGTTATATTTCTCCATCATCTCTTCGCAAAGGTGGTCTGCAGCATCCTGCATCCAGGTTTCTTCAGCATCTACCATTACTTTTTTATCATTCTCGTGGCAAAGGCTGCATACCTCATCAAATCTTTTTACTACTCTTTCCCATTCTTCTTTCTGGCTGGTAGTAAGCTCCGCTCCTTTTCCAACTGCTTCATAAAGATCAATTCTTCCGAAAGCAGTAGGCTTGAATACGATAAAAGGAATGGCAGGATTTCCCACTGAGAATCTAACAATATCCTTAATTTCTTTGCAAACCGCATCAAAAGTTTCTTCATCTTCTTTACCTTCAATAGAGTAATCGAAAATACTTCCAACTCCTCTTTTGAACAGCTGTTTCACAACCTTCATACTTTCTTCACGGGTTTCACCGCCGCAGAACTGCTCAAATAAGGTATTTTTTACAATTCCGGTAACGAAAGGAAAATTGTTGTGTACTGTAAAATTCAGGACAGATGTTCCAAGGCTTGTAAGAGCGGGCTGTTCAATCATTTTAAACATCCAGTAAGCCTTTCTCAATTGTGCATCAGACTTGTCTGCAAATGCAACTTTAGTATCATTAAAAATGGGCATTCCTATTTATTAAATTTAGTTACGCAAAGGTAATAATAACCTCAGTTTATTTAAAGAATTTTTTTATAATTTATGCTCTATTCCGTTTAAAAGCATTGCCATAATTCCTACGAAAACCCAGAATCGTAATATATTCAAGGTGAAGAAGTTACTTCTTCTGGAATCATTGATAAGAAAGTAGATACATATTATCATGATAAAAAGTCCTCCGGCAAAATAATAGGCCATGAATCCGGTAACGCCGGTTTTAGTAATGAGTTTCATAGAAACTGCCATGGTAACCATGAGTAAGGAAGACAGGATAATTTTTGTATTTCTGCTTTTAAAATAATTAGGAATTGTGGTATACCCAAACGTTTTGTCTACACTTCTGGTAAGAGTATCTTTCACAATATCAATGCACAGCAAAATAAGAAAAAGAAAAACAGCCATCAGGAATACCTTTTTTGAAAAGGTTTCGTAGTACACCATCATTCCAAAGAACGGATACAAGGTAAGGCTGACAAAGGTAAGATTGTTTACAATGAGTATTCTGCTCAATTTATGGCTGTAAAACCACATAAAAAACTGATAGACCACAAAAAAAACAAAGACATTATGGGAAATCATCCAGGCTACTCCCAAAGAAATAGCACTGAGTGCCAGATAAGCGTATAGAAAATATTTCTGCTTGATAAAGCTCTGAACCCTGGTTCTGAAAGGTTTTACAACGTGGTCTTTCTCCAAATCATAGAACTGATTGATGATGCCGCCAGCCAGAATGGTAAGAACCGTACAGAAAATGATACCATGTACTTTGAAATCAAAGACGAATTTTCTGAAAGATTCATCCTGATTGAATAGAAAAAAAGTGGAAACATAAAGGGCAAATGTCAACAGAGCTGCTACAAAAAACCGTGCTCCGAGCAGAAAGCCCACGAATTGTGAAAATCTGTACAGAAAAGATTTTGATATATAATTTTTAGATTGGAAAGTTTCTTTTTCAGAATTCATTCCAACCTGTTTAAAATCTGTAAATCACTTCTTTCTGGAAGCCTTCAAGCATTTTTTCTGCTTTTGCATAGTCTTTGGTAAATCCTAAGATATAGCCACCTCCACCGCTTCCGCAGAGTTTAAGATAATAGGCATTAGAATCCAGACCTTTTTTCCAGATATTAAAAATACTTTCAGGAATCATAGGACGGAAATGTTCATAGGCCCAGTGAGAAAGTTTTTTCAGATTTCTGAAGAAAGGATTCATATCTTTTTTAAGGAAAGATTCAATACATGCGTTGTTATAACGGATAAACTCTTCTTTCAGGGTCTTGCGGAAACCTTCTGTTTTCATTTTTTCAAAGAAAATCTGAATCATAGGACCTGTTTCCCCTGTTATCCCGGAATCAATCAGGAAAATGGCTCCTTTTCCTTCTTCTCCTTCGGGAATATTTACTCTGTCTAAATTTTCTTTATTTTCGATAAGGATTGGAAGATTCATGTAACAGATCAAAGGGTCCATTCCTGAGCTTTTTCCATGAAAATAGCTTTCCATTTCACCGAAAACAGCTTTTAATTTTTTGAGATTATTTTTTGAGATGTTCTCAGGATTCAGCTTACTGATTGAATATTTTTCAAAAATAGCTGCTACCAGAGCTCCCGAACTCCCCACTCCATATCCCTGAGGAATATTGGAATCAAAGAAAAGTCCGTTAGAAATATCGTTTTTAAAGCTCTTGATATCCAACTTAAAATCGTCGGAAAGATCAAGTGCCGTAAGAAATTCAGAGTATTTCTGCAGGTGTCTGTTCGAATTAAGTTCAAATTCAGAACTCAGATCTGAAAATTTCAAAGCTCCTTTATAGAAACTGTAGGGTACTACAAGTCCTTGGGAATCTTCAATCATTCCATATTCTCCGAACAGAATTATTTTTGCATAAAATAGAGGGTTGGTCATGTTGACAATAAATCTTTTTGCAAAGTTAAAAATTATTCCGCTGAATATAAGCAAAACTCAGGCCGAAATTTTTCTATTAAATATAAGAAAAAAGCCTGAGATTATCAGGCTTTTATAATAAATTATTTAAAAATTACTGTTTGATCAGCTTTTTGTTGACCGTTTGCTTCTCTGTTTCAACGTTAATCACGTAGTTTCCTGTCTGAATGGAAGAAAGATTTATTTCCTGTTTATTCCCTTTTAAAGAAGAATCAGAAAGTATCAGTCTTCCGGCTTCATCATAGATTTTATATCCTTTTAATCTTTCTTTTGAAGAGAGAGTTATCATATTTTTGGCTGGATTCGGATAAATATCTATTGAATTATTTTTGATATTGATATCTTCTACTGCTAAAACATTGCAAGAGAAATTCGCATTCCAGCCGTTTCCTGTAACGCCTCCATCTGAAACAAATCTTACTGTTATAGCACCTGAAGGATCTGTTGATGTAAACGGACCGGGCACAGTACTTCCACTCAGATTATTTCCATTAGCGAATAATGGTGAAGCTGTAGAAGGGCCATTATACACATACATAAAATCATAGCCCTGTTCAAGATCAAATGTTGTAAATGTCATTGTCATAGATGAGCCAGGAGTAGGATAAAATGTTTTTACAAGGTCTTCATTATCTTTATACTGCCCCGTGGAACCTCCTGTATCTAAAAACTGAGTTCCATCACACCATGCTCCGTCAGTCAGGAAAAGTTTTGATAACTGGAATGCATTTGGCCCGCTGCAATCTGTTCCTACACTTAGTCTGTAATAAGATGCCGGTTGTAGATTTGAAAAATTAAAAGACTGTGTATTAACATTTCCTGAAGATACTGCCGCTCCGTTTGCTGTTGCCAATTTATATTTCCATGCTGTTGAAAGAGCATCCGTAAAAGTGGCATTTGCAGAAGTCTGTGTGATATTGTTAATGTTAAAATTATTGATGGACGTAGGGCAAGATGCAGTACAATTGGTACCAAGACATCCTTTTGAATCTATTGTATTTCTGATCAATGTTCCCGGCTGTACACCAAAGCCATTTGCAAAATTAATCCCTACGCTGCTTACCAGATGACAGTAACTCATAATAGTTCCTCCGCCTGCAGCAGGAAGTGCAGCCGTACAACCTTCATTATTTCCTGAGGCAGGTCCACAGCCATCAATAGCTGTATTATTTCCGTTCCAGAAGCATGAGTGAGTATGCGGTGATCCTAAATTGTGACCAAGTTCATGCGTCATAGCTTCTATATTCCACGAATAGGTAGGTACATTTTGATAGTTAAAATTCATCCCGCAATAAGAATACTTGTAACTGGTACATAATGAATTTACATATGCAATACTTGTTGTAGCAGGGTTTCTTAATAATTGTGCCACATCACCATTAAAAGTGGTTCTAGTGGTTCTAAACTGGCTCAGAATTGTACTTGGTGATCCTGCATAAGGATCGGTAGTTGTCCAAACAAAAACTTCACTTAAAGCTACATTAACATTCTCATTGGCATACAGTGTTGAAACATTATTGTGCATGGCAGTTACCCAATTGGTAGTAGTGGTCGTATTGCTTCCATTTTGGGTATAAGGACCGAAACCTGCTTCATAGTATATTCTGACACAATTATCTGTTTTCTTTTTGCTGGTATTGTTAGGATTAAAAACCGGTCTTTGGACCTGATTTTCTTTCAATCCGTCTACATCACAGGCAAACGGATTAGAACCTTTTAATTTAGAATCTGAATAGCTTACAAAATCTTCAGAATTTTTAGCTTTTCCTACAACTATATTTCCTAATTCAGGGGTAGAAGCAACTCCTACAATATCGTTATTGAAGAAACTAAAAGCCACGATAGAAGCGTTATCCCCTTTCACAATTCCCTGATAATACACTCCTGGTGTATACTGTACTTCTATCCCTTTATCTGTAACTACTTTAAAATCGTTGGTTAAGATCTGATGTCTGTACATTTCAACAGTGATCTGTCTGCCGCCGTCAAAGGGAAAAGAGATTTCAAGAAAATCAGGTTTTTCATTGATTAATCTTTTTAGTTCTGCAGGCTTCAAAGACATCACTGTAATATCTGTTGCTGCTTTTTTGTATTCAACTATTTTATCTGCAGATTTATCTGTCTCAAATAAGGCATAGGTTTTAAGCTCTGATTTCCGATTATGAAATTCCAAAACTTTTTGAGCAACGGGTTTTAAATTTTGAGAAAAACAAAGAATACAACATTGCAAAAAACAAATTAATAGAAACTTTTTCATGATTTTGATAATTTTTCATTTTTCACAAATAAACAAAAAAAATCAACACATAGTGAAAAACTATAGCTATATTCTAGTATTACTGGTAATGCTAGAAATAAATCAAATCAATTAATTAAATAAATGTTTTTTATTCTTTAAAATAAAAAAAGACGTTAAAAATAACGCCTTTTAATTTTTATAAAGTTTCTCTGTTGGTTCTCATTTTAACCTTCAGGAACCTGATTAAAACCAATCCTGCCGCAAAAAATATGGTCATGGACAATGCCGCGATACGCATATTATTGAAATGTTCAATTAATGTTGCAAAGATGAATGTCCCGATGATGATTGCAATTTTCTCCAATACGTCATAGAAACTGAAGTAGGTTGTGTTTTCCATCGAGTTTTCAGGAAGCAGTTTTGAGTATGTAGATCTGGACATCGCCTGAAGACCACCCATTACTAACCCTACTACTGCAGCTACCCCATAAAACTGGTATTCTACCGTTGGATTTTCCTTGTTTAGGAAATAAGCCCAAAGACAAGCTACAATCCATAGGATGATGGCAATTGAAATAACGTTTTTGTTCCCGATTCTCTTAGATAACCTTGAGAAAATAACAGCTCCGATGATGGCTTCAATCTGGATGACCAAAAGAGTTCCGATCAGTTTATCCTGAGCAAGATTGATCTCGCTCTTTCCGAATAAGGTTGCCATAAGGAAGATCGTCTGCATTCCCACACTGTAAAAGAAGAAACTTGACAGGAAGAATTTAAGATTTTTGTCTTTGAAAAGCTCTCCTCCTACTTTAAACAGTTCGTGGAAACTTTCTTTTGCAATATCTTTATAGAAGCTTAGATTATCTTTAAATACTTCAAAGAAACCTCCCTGCTCTTCATGCTTTTTGAAGATGTTCTTATAATTCAGTAATACAAGATCTTTAGGAAGCTTATCTTTCACATCCCCAAACTGAGGAAGGTGTTTGAATGTATACTGAGAGAACCCAAACCACCATGCTCCCGTTAATAGGAAACTGATTCTTGTGAATAATAACTGCTGAGCCGCTCCTTTAGCAAAAACCTGAATCAAAACTAAACAGATTACTACTAAAACTACAGAGCCAATATATCCGTAGACATATCCTCTTGCAGAAAGTGCATCCTGCCTGTCCGGTGTGGCAATATCTGGAAGAAAGGAGTTATAAAACACCAAACTTCCCCAGAAGCCTACACTGGCCGTAATACTGAAGAGAAGTCCCAGAAATACATTATGCATCCCCGTAAACATGGCTAATCCCATACATGATGTTGCTCCCAGATAGCAGAAAAACTGCAGGAAAGATTTTTTGTTTCCGATAGTATCTGCCAATGAAGATAAAAATGGAGACAATAATACTACAATAAAAAATGATATGGTAAGTGAATACCCATATACGGCATCCGGCTGGTACCCTTCTCCAAAAATTTTGATTGTATGCCTTACCGGAACATCAATCCATTTTTTGGTTTCTACTACGTATTCCTTTTTCTCGTACGCTGTGGTAAGGATAGAGTAATAAATAGGGAAAATAGTAGAGGTAATGACCAGGGAATACACGGAGTTTGCCCAGTCATATACAGCCCAGGCTTTCATAATCTTCGGATTATTCTTTATGTTTTTAGGCTGTCGATTCTCAGTTTCAGACATTTCAAATATATATTAGTAGCACAAAAATAGAAAAACCATTAAGAAATGGATAAGTTTTTAAAAAAATTATCAATTCCTTAATGGTAATATATTCGTAAACAGAATATTAGATATTGATAAATGTATTTTATTGTTGGGTTACTACTATTTTTATGGTGTCAGTTATGAACAAATCTGCTGAAATCAGCATATTTATATCCTGTGGATCTTCATCATACCTTCACAAAGACTATTTAATCTGGTTTTATAGACATACCATAGGGTTATGGAAGTTCTTTTTACGGGTCCAAAACACCTCCATCAGGGTTCTGAACACCTTTGCATATGTCATCGATACTTCTTATAGAGGTATGCAACCAGAAATTTTAGTATAATAACCTAAAGAGTATAGTAAATGACCGTAAGAAAACACTTTGTAACCCAAAAAGCGGGGTTATAAAACCCCGCCTTTTTACTTTGAAACCATAAATTATGGCTTTATCTGTGTATTAGATATTTTCAATAACGATAGCAGAAGCTCCGCCACCTCCGTTACAGATTGCTGCTGCACCGTATTTTGCATTATTTTGCTTCAATACGTTAATCAATGTAACGATGATTCTTGAACCTGAACTTCCCAGTGGGTGTCCTAATGCTACAGCTCCTCCGTTTACGTTTACTTTAGCAGCATCCAATCCTAAGATTTTGTTGTTAGCTAATCCTACTACTGAAAAAGCTTCGTTAAATTCAAAGAAATCGATATCTGAGATCTCTAATCCTGCTTTTTTAAGAGCAATAGGTAAAGCTTTTGCCGGAGCAGTTGTAAAGTTTTCAGGTTCCTGCGCTGCATCTGCGTAAGAAACGATTTTTGCAAGAGGCTTCAAACCAAGTTCTTCCATTTTTTCTTTAGAAACAAGAATCAATGCAGAAGCACCGTCGTTCAACGTAGATGCGTTAGCTGCTGTTACTGTTCCTTCTTCTTTTTTGAATACGGTAGGAAGTGTCGAAATTCTGTCGAAGTTTACTGCTTTGTATTCTTCATCTTCAGCAAAGATTACAGGCTCTCCTTTTCTCTGAGGAATAGAAACCGGTACAATTTCTTCGCTGAACTTCCCTTCGCTCCATGCTTTTGCAGATCTTTTGTAAGATTCTACAGCAAAGTTATCCTGATCTTCTCTTGTAAAGTTATAGTCTACTGCACATTTTTCTGCACATACTCCCATATGTACTTTGTTGTATACGTCTGTAAGACCGTCAAGTACCATCCCATCAAGCATTTTGATATCGCCTAATTTTGTAGCTACTCTTGCATTGTAATAGTGAGGAACTAAAGACATATTTTCCATACCTCCTGCAACAATTACTTCTGCATCACCAGCTTTGATTGCCTGAGCAGCCATTGTTACAGCCTTCATTCCTGAAGCACAAACTTTATTTACTGTAGTAGAAGGTGTATTGATTGAAAGACCTGCTCCTAAAGCTACCTGACGAGCCGGCGCCTGGCCTTCTCCTGCCTGCAGAACATTTCCCATATAGATTTCCTGAACAGCATTAGGATCTAATCCGATTTTATCCAGTGCTCCTTTTACAGCAGTTGCTCCCAGTTTTGTAGCCGGAACTGTTGACAAGCTTCCCATAAAACTCCCCATAGGCGTTCTTACTGCGGAAACGATGAATACTTCTTTCATGTATATAATTTTTATTTTTAACTAAACGGAACAAAGTTCCATTTTATAGGTTGAATTTATTTTACTTTTACATAGACTACGTCAAACTGAGTTCCTTCAATTTTAGTATTAACTTTCAGAAGATTATCCTGAGTTGCCAAGATTTTATTATTGAAGACATCACCTATCTGTACGGGATTATTTTTATCAGATTTCTCCATAATGATTGCTTTGTAGTTGCAGTCATCCACAAAAACCAATGTTGATTTGATATAGTCTTTTCCGTTATTGAAATATTCGGTCTGAACATTATCTTTAATGGTCATATGCCATATTCCTTCCGGGTAATTGGGTCTTACAAATTTACCTTCTTTTATATTGGCACATTTAGCCGGATTATCCGGTTTTTTCTGATCTGCTGTCTGAGCATTAACCTGTGTGGCTGCTACCAACAAAATTCCTGTGGAAAATATTTTTAAGAAGTTCATTTTTATAGTTGTGTGCGATTATTTACTTTTTTGCTTCCTCCTGCAAAAATCAAAAGGAAAGCACCTAAAAATTCTACAGCCCAGCCCCATTTCAGTTTAACGATTCCTGCAAAAGTTTCCTGCCAGGATTTGAAAGGTAAAAAGCTGAAATATTGTAAAGACTGCATTTTTACAGCGAATAAGGTAAACGCAAATAAAAGGATAAGCAGAATACCAAAAAATCTTACAATTTTTGCACTGTTATTGACGATTCCAAAAACAGCACAAGCAGCAAAGATCCAGCATGCAATAGCCAGATAATGATCAAGTTTCCAATAGTTCCAGTTCCCAATAACGGGCACATGTACCAAGGGTAAAAAACTGCCTACAATTACTAACAGTAATCCTAATAACTGAATATTTCTCATATTTACTAAAGTGCCAAAATACAAAAAAAAACACACTTTTAAATAGTGTGTTTTAAAAATAGGATTTCTTTACCCGAACACTTGTTAGCTATAAAAAAGTTTTAATATTTTTATTTATTACACAAAGAAACAAGCTATTTGTTATCAAATTAAAAATTAACATTTGCAATCTCTATCCCAATCTGAAGTCCATATTTTTTCTTCAGCAAAGCATTATCATTGAAAGCAGGAGTAAAATCTTTCTGCACAAACAGATTGAACCCGGCATAACTAATTCCCAATTTTCCTCCGAAAACAAGATCGTTCACTCCATGCATCACTTTTTCTCTTTCAACAATTCTATCGGAAAACTCGTTAGAATACTTGGAATAATTCACACTTCCTATTTTAAAACCTCCATAAACACCCAGAATAACAGACAACTGTTTTTGGTTGTTATCCAGATATTTCACTCCTTCATAATTTTTATATTTGGGGTTTAAAACAAATTTCAAATCAACAGGAACGGTTAAATAAGTATTGTAAAGCATACTTTTTTTAAGGTTTCCGCGATTGAAATCACCAACGAATAAGGTGTATTTATCCTGTTTGAATGCCTGCCCGTATTTTGGTGTAAACTGGTCTGACCGTACTCCCAATCCGAATCGGTAGAAAAAAGGGCTGGTATAGCTTCCGATTTGATTACCGTACCATAGTGTCAGCTGCCAGGAATTGATAACACTGTTTTTTATATCAGAATTCTTGCTGTAAAAATCAAAAGGCTTATTTTTTGAAGTTAATCCTGCTCCGCCCATACCCACCGAAAGTTCTAAGGTTTCAAGATAGTTTTTCGGGTTGTTCCTTTTTTTCCTCTCGTTGAGTTTCATATTAAATCCATTTAGTCCAAGCCAAAGCTGATTTCTTCCGGATTTTACGGAATCTTCAGATTTAAAAACAGCATCTTTAACCAGCTCTTTGGTTGCCATTTCAAGATCCTGCTTTTGGGAATCTATTTTTTCATTAATAATCTGCTCATATTTTGAAGCGACTGCTGTACGCTGTTTTTGCTTTTCATCGGGCGTGATTTTCTTTTCTTTAAAGCTCTTATCAATCTCATCCAGCTCTATATTCATTTTGCCTTTTTCAGACATTACTATGCTGTCAATTTTTTTTGAATAGACACTCAGATTATTATCCTGAGTTTCCTGGCCAAACCCATAACTAAAAGCTATTACAGCAGCCATCAATAGTAATTTTGGTTTCATATTTTTATTAATTTTAAGACAATATTTGATCGCTGTCCTTATTTCGGGGCAGTTTTTCTGTGATATAAAGGGTAATTATTTATTTGCTTTCCAGTGAGTCAGTGTAGACTGTTACACCAAAGATTTTAAAAGAATTGGGGCTTTTAACTTTAATTTTAGTCATATCAAGTGCTCCGAATTTCCTGGTATCTGTTCTGTTCTCTTCCCGTTTTTTTTGAAACTCTCTTCCCTGCAGGAGTTCATCAGCATTGATATACTCCGTCTTTTTAGTTTCTACAGGGGAAGCTTTGTCTGCTATAGATAGTAGCTCTTTTTCCAATATCGGGGCTTTAATCTCATAATCAGCAGTTATAATCTGTTCTTCTTTACTTCTGCTAAATCTTTCTTTCTGCAAAATTTCCTTTTGTTGATATACTGTAGGAATGCCTGGAATTTCTTTTATACTCTTTTGATTGGTATTTTTTTCTGTTTTGATATTCTGAACGACATGTATTTCCTGATTCGTTAAGGGTACTTCTATATGTTCTTTCGGCAGTTTTGTATGAACTATCGGATTGTCTGTATTGATAGGAGGATTTCTATTAAAATAAAGCAATACCCCTATCGAAACCAACAGAACTAGTACGACTGCATATCTCCACCACTGAAAAGTCTTTTTAAAGCTTATATCAGCACTTTTTTCTTCTCCCTGGTCTATTTGCTCTATCCTGCCCCAAAGATCTGCGGAAGGCTTTATTTCAAGCTTTTCGTAATCAGATTTTAACTGTTTCAGTATTTCTTTTTTCATTTTCTTTTGCTTTTAAAAATTCAGCAAGCCATTTTTTTGCCTTGCTCAACTGGCTTTTGCTTGTTCCTTCAGAGATATTAAGAATTTCAGCAATTTCATTGTGTTTTTTATCCTCAAAGACATGTAGATTAAAAATCAATCTATATCCTACCGGCATCTGGGAAAATATTTCTTCAATATTGAGTTCTTCAGGATATTCTTCATCAGAGGTTTCACTATAATCATCTGCAATTTCGACGTCTGCATAGAGAATATTTTTATTCTTCCGGATGAAGGTGATAGAATCATTAACAATAATTTTTCTAAGCCAAAACGGAAAACTTTTCCAGTCTCTGCATTCATTTATTCTGGTAAAGCATTTCATAAATGCATTCAGGAGGATATCTTCTGCATCATGAAGGTTATTGATATAAGAATTTGCAATGGCCAGCATTTTTGGAGCAAACATCTCGTAAAGAACTTTCTGCCCTTTCCGGTCCTGTTTTTTAGCCAATAAAAAATTCTCTTCGATATTCTTCATGTTTCAGTTTCTATCTATAAGACGGTCTATTTTAAAAAAGGTTGCCTGAAAATAAAAAAAATTGCATTTTTTTTCAAAAATGCAATTTAATATCTTAAGAATGTTAGTTTTACTTAATGTTTTACTGATGAAACATCTTCCGGGTTGTGTTTGTGTTTAAACAATACAGCAAAGAATATAGCCAGCACCAACGAATAAATAGCAAATGAAAGCCATATCTGCTGCCAGTCTTTTACCATCACCACAGATGAAAGGGTTCCGTCTGAATTAACCGCTGCATTGAAACTGTTTTTCAGTATTTCCAAGAAAGTAGGGTTATCAGGTGTTGTTTCCAGATAAGTAGATAAGTCCGAAGCGGTGGTAAATTTATGGGTAAAGAATTTATCAATTGCCCAGCCTGCAATATAACTTCCAAAAACAGCTCCAAAACCGTTGGTCATCATCATAAATAATCCCTGAGCTGAAGAACGTATTTTTTTATCGGTGGTTGTTTCTACGAAAAGTGATCCTGAAATATTAAAGAAATCGAATGCCATTCCGTATACAATACATGAAAGGATAATCAGAGAAAGTCCAAATCCGTCCGGAACGCCATATGCAAAGAATCCGAATCTTAAAACCCAGGCCAGCATAGACATCAGCATTACTTTTTTTATTCCGAATTTCTTCAGGAAGAAAGGAATCGCCAGAATAAACAGGGTTTCTGATACCTGAGAAATTGACATGATAATGGTAGATCTCTGTACTACAAATGAGTCAGCATATTTAGGGAAATGGGCAAATTCACTTAAGAAAACATCTCCATATGCATTGGTAAGCTGAAGTGCAGCCCCCAAAAGCATTGAAAATAAAAAGAACAAAGCCATTTTATAGTTCCCAAAAAGTTTGAATGCATTCAATCCTAATTGTTCGGATAATGGTGAGTTTTTATCAATCAGCTTTTGTGGCGGACATTTTGGTAAGGTAAGGGCATAAATTCCTAAAAATATTGCTACAGCCCCTCCAATATAAAACTGCCCTTCCGTAGCTTTGTTTCCACTAAGGTTAGTGATCCACATAGCCACAATAAAACCAATGGTACCCCATACACGAATAGGTGGAAAATCTTTTACTACATCCATGTTATTATTTTTCAGGATCGTATAAGAAATGGAGTTTGCAAGTGCAATGGTTGGCATATAAAAGCACATAGCCACAAGCATTACCGAAAAGAAAGAATTCGGGTCTGCAGAATGAGGCAATATAAAAAGGATAATCCCATAAAGGATATGTAATACTGAAAATATACGTTCCGCATTGATCCAGCGGTCAGCAATAATTCCAGTAATGGTTGGCATAAAGATGGAAGCAATTCCCATTGTTCCGAACACAGCTCCAAACTGAGTCCCTTCCCAATGTTTTGTACCAAACCAGAAGTTTGCCATCGTAATCAGCCATGCTCCCCAAACAAAAAATTGGAGAAAACTGAGGATGGTCAGTCGTAATTTTAAATTCATAGTTTATATAAAAAGTATCTCTTTAATCAATTGTCTTTTTCCTTCTCTTGATTTCTTCCTGAATTTCAAGAGCAGTATCATAGTCTTCTTCTTTAACGGCATCTTCCAGTAATTTCTGAAGTTCTTCCATAGAAAGAGATTTTAAGTTGTCTTCAGTCTGTACAGTTTCAGAGAAAGATTGCTCTTCTTTAGAAACATCTTCCAGTTCCAATAGAATCCCGGCTTCATTCAGGACCTGCTGTGTGGTAAATATTGGTGCGTCAAATCTTACAGCCATTGCAACAGCGTCAGAAGTTCTGGCATCAAGAATCAGTTCTTCTTCGTTCACTTTATTTTTAAAGTTGATATTGGAGAAGAATACTCCGTCTACAATCTGATAGATAATAACAGAAACCAGCTCATAATTGGCTGAGACTATAAATTTTGTAAATAAATCATGAGTAAGAGGACGCGGTGGATGAATATCTTTTTCCAATCCGAGAGAGATAGACTGGGCTTCGAAATTCCCTATAACAACAGGTAATTTTATGTGTGTTTCTTCATGTTCCAGCAACAAGGCATAAGCCCCCGACTGGGTCTGGCTGTACGATATTCCGCGAATAATTAGCTGTTTATAATCCATAGCTACAAATATAGATTAATTTTTTATTGTGATTTTACTTTTTTACGCAAAAATAAAAGCCCGGAAAGCCGAGCTTTTATTTGTATTGTGAAGAATCGTGAATGGTTGATAGTGAATTTTGCTTTGCAAGTAAATGTTTAAAAATTAACAGGCAAAACGGATTGACTATTCCCCATTGACTTTTATCCTTTTATTGCTTTAATTTTCTCTGTTAATGCAGGAATAATCTGGAAAGCATCTCCTACTACTCCGTAATCAGCAGACTTGAAGAATGGTGCTTCAGGATCGCTATTGATTACTACGATAGTTTTTGAAGAGTTTACTCCGGCAAGGTGCTGAATCGCTCCTGAAATCCCTACAGCAATGTAAAGATTCGGAGAAATTGCCTTACCAGTTTGTCCTACGTGCTCTGTGTGAGGTCTCCATCCGATGTCAGAAACAGGCTTAGAACATGCCGTAGCTGCTCCCAAAACGTTTGCTAAATCTTCGATCATTCCCCAGTTTTCAGGTCCTTTAAGTCCTCTACCAGCAGAAACAACAACTTCAGCTTCTTTAAGGTCTAGTTTACCTGAACTCTGCTCGTGAGAAATCACTTTAGTATCTTCATTGGCTACTGATAAGTTTTTCACTTCTTCTGAACCAGATACTGCATTTTCTTTAACACCGAAAGCATTTTGAGAAACTGTAACGATTACTCCGTTTCCTTCAGCTTTTGCATGCATAAAACCTTTTCCGGAGAATGCTCTTCTCTTTACCTGGAAAGGAGAAAGGCTTTCAGGAGCTTCTAAAGCGTTAGTGATTAAAGAATAGTTCTTCATTACAGAAAGCATTGGAGCAATTGAAGAAGCATCAGTTGTGTGAGGGAAAACGATAATGTTTCCGTCTGCTACTTCACTTACAGCCTGTGCGAATGCTTTTGCTGAGAAGTTCTTAAGACCTTCGTCTTTGATATTGATTACATTTGATGCTCCATATTTGTATAATAAATCTGAAGAATCTGTTGGGTTTACAGAGATTGCTGTAACGGTATCTCCAGCTTTATCAGCAACAGCTTTAGCATAAGAAACTGCTTCAAAAGCTGCCTTTTTGTAAACTCCGTTTATATTTTCTGCGTATACGAATACTGCCATTGTTTTACATTTAATAATTAAAAGATTGAAAAATTTAAAGATTAGATTACTTTAGCTTCTTCGTGAAGCAATCTTACCAATTCATCCAGATTGTCAGGAGAAACCATTTTCACAGCTGCTCTTGCTGGAACGCTGTCATAAGATACTCCCTGAACTTTTACTTCTGAAGAAGCAGGCTCTACTACCTGTAGAGGTTTTGTTCTTGCAGACATAATTCCTCTCATATTCGGGATGATAAGGTCTTTTTCATCTACCAATCCTTTCTGACCTGCAATAATTGCTGGTAATTTTACAGAAATAGTTTCTTTTCCTCCTTCAATTTCTCTTACTGCAGTAGCTTCACCTCCGTTTACGTCTAATCCTACTGAAGCATTTACGAAAGGCTGGTTCAATAGCTGAGCCACCATTCCCGGAACGGAACCTCCATTATAGTCAATAGATTCTTTTCCGCAAAGGATAAGATCATATCCTCCGTTTTGAGCTACAGCAGCAATTTCTTTTGCTGTAGAATAGCTGTCTTTAGGATCAAGATTTACTCTTACAGCATCATTAGCACCAATTGCCAAAGCCTTTCTGATCACAGGTTCTGTACCAGCATCTCCAACGTTGATTACTGTTACTGTTGCTCCCTGAGATTCCTGAAGTTTAACCGCTTTTGTCAACGCAAATTCATCTAGCGGGTTGATTACCCACTGAATTCCGTTTTTGTCGAAAGCAGATTTATCTGCTGTAAAGTTAATTTTGGAAGTAGTATCCGGAACACTACTAATACAAACTAATATTTTCATGTGTACTATTTTATTTTTTCCCTTTGATGCATAAAATCATGACAGTTTATGCAGAGATTTTGTTTGAATTAATTTTTGCTAATATAAATAAAAAATATATTATGCATGCATAATACTTATTAAATTATTATTCAATACATTAGATGTAGTTACTTTGCTGGTTTTGTTGCCCTAAACTCTATTTTACTTGGCAAAACTCTTGGATTCATCTTTAAAATATCTAAGATGAGATTCCCCATATCTTCGGGCTGAATCTTCCAACTGTCTTTTTCTGACGGAATATTTCCGTTAAAATGAGTTGCTACCGAACCCGGCATAATGACCGTAGACTTAATATTGTATTTCCTTAAATCAATCATTGCAGCCTGTGTAAAACCTACCACTCCGAATTTTGAAGCATTGTACCCTGTTCCGTTTTCAAAGAAGTTGGCACCTGCGAGACTTGAGATGGTAATATAGTAGCCTTCTGTCTTCTTCAGTTCTTCTACAGAAGCTTTTAAGGTATAGAAAACACCTGTGAGATTGGTTTCTATCATATCATTCCATTCTTCTGCTGTGAGTTCATCCACTGGTTTAAATATTCCCAATCCTGCATTAGCAATGATATAATCCAGCCTTCCGAACTTTTCAACGGTATATTTTACCGCTTCCTGCTCGCTTTCCAGGCTTCTTACGTCAGAAACAATTCCCAAAACATTTTCTGAGTATTGCTTAAGTTCTTCTTCCGCCTTCATGACATCTTCTCTTTTTCTTCCTGAAAATGCTACTGAAATTCCATTTTCAAGTAAAATTTTCGCAATCCCGAAACCGATACCTTTGGTTCCTCCTGTTATATAAGCTGTTTTATTCTCTGACATTGATGACCAAATTTTAATTCTCTAAAATAATAAAAACGCTCCAATTGGAGCGTTTTACTGATACTAAGATTTATCAGGAATTATTTTTTTATAAATTTCTCTGTGAAGTTTCTTCCCTCCGTTTCTACATTCAGTAAATAGGCTCCGGAAGACAGGTTTCTTACATTCACCTGATCTCCATTCAATGTTACATCTACCTTTTTTCCTGACATGTCATATACTTCAACATGTTTTATCTTTCCAGGAGTTGTAATTTTTATAACTTCAGTAGCAGGGTTTGGATAAATGGATAGTTTCACATCATTTTTAACGGCGTCTCTTGTAGATAGTGATGCTTCATTATTGATTTTGATATTGTCAATATAGGCAGAACCTCCATAATTATCATGTACAAAATCCATTCTGTTAATGTTGTTGTTGCTGAATGGCTGTCCTGTGTAGATAAGAACATCATTTACATAATATTGAATTCCTGCAGCTGTAGAAACTATTTTCACTCTGTACCACGTGTTAGCATTCCAGGTTTGGTTGGTATCTACTAAATTAGTTGAACCCGCTGTTGCAATTAAAATTTTTCCATCGTAAGAAAAATCGATATAGGTAACAATTCCCCCAGCCCCAGTTGTACTCACTGTTCTGAACACGAAATCTGAGCTTGATGAACTTTTTTGTGTAAGTCTTACATCAAATGACTGGGTAAAGCTATTATATGTTAATGGTGTAGTAAAGGTATAGAACCCACCCATTACTGGGCTTTGCTGTGGACCATAAGGCAGATCCGTTGTTATTTTAAAGCTATTTGAACCTTGACTAGCAATTTCAGCTGATACCAATTGACTTGTCAAATATACTGGCGGTACGGCTCCATTATTGGTAGTAACCCAACCCTGCTGGCCATTAATGTTTCCTGCTGTATACCCTTCACTGGCTTCAAAAGAAATGGTCTGCTGGGCAAAAGATGATATAGAAATCAACGAAATTGCGAAAATGTAAAGTTTCTTCATGATATTTTTTAGTTTTGAACAAATATATGTATTTTAATCAAAAAGACAAAATCAACGAATATTTTAAACACAATATCGAATTAACATAATATATTTTAACCTAAACAAATAAAGATATTAAACCTAAAGAAAAGGATCATTTCCAAAAAATCATCCATCAATACAACAGCAGACTAAAAAGAATACAGGTTTTCAGAATCAATAAATATTTTATCTGATGATCACTTTTTCTGTAAAATTCCCTCCTTCTGTTTTTATATTAACCATATATACGCCTGCAGACAGCCCTTTTACATCGATTCTGCTATTGTTTATTTCAGTCTTTATAAGTTTTCCTGTCTCGTCATAGATCTCAATACTTTTTATTGTATTTACAGAATTAATATGTATAAAATCACTGGCAGGATTAGGATAAATTGAAACTTTTTTGGCAATAAGCTTAGAATCTTTAATCCCCAATACCAAAAGTTCACTATTCACTTTAATATTATCAATATAAGCTGATCCCAACGCATTATTATGGACGAAACGCAGCTGATCTATATTCACTAAACTTGCGACAGTTCCTGTGTAAATAAGAACATTATTAAGGTAGTATCTGACATCTGTGGCAGTTCCTAAGACCTTCACCCTGTACCAGACATTAGGCAGCCAGGCTGAAGGGATGGAAATCAACTCCTGTATACCTGATACTGTATTCAGAATCTTGAACAATCCGGTTTTATCAAAGTCCAATCTCACTACAAACTGATCATCAACACTATTCACTCCCTGAAAACCAAAATCAGAGCCGTTGAGCTGCGACATATTGATATCAAATGATACGGAGAAGTTGTTGTAGGCAAGTGGGGCCGGCAGGTTATAAAAACCTCCGATAATGGGATCAGACTGAGTTCCGTAGGTTGTTTCTTTAACAATTTTGAGTGAACTGCTTCCGTCACTGGCTTTATCTACACTGATAGTCTGATGGGTTACATTTTGAGGCACTCCTCCTGTGGGAGTACTGATCCATCCCGCCTGGCCATGGATATTTCCAGTGTTGAATCCTTCATTGAATTCAAAGGATACAGTCTGCTGTGCAAAAATGCATGATGACAATAGTAAAATTGCAATTGAGTAGTATTTTTTCATAGTAAATCAAGTTTTGTATTAAAAATATAAACTTTCCATGAATGGTGAAATAACTTATTGCAAATAAAAAATAACGTTTTTATTCTCAGTGAATTTAATTTTCAAATCCATTAAAAACGTCTTTCCACAAAGGCTACAAAACTCAATTCAGAGCAAAAAAATAAGGTATCTCTTTCCAGAAATACCTTACCCTATCTTATTTTTGTTGAATTACTTTGAATAATTTTCAAAAAACAACGGAATACTTTCAATTCCTTTATAGAAATTAAATAATCCATAGTGCTCGTTTGGAGAGTGAATTGCATCAGAATCCAACCCAAAGCCCATCAACACAGACTTAGCTCCTAAAACCTGCTCAAACATCGCTGTAATTGGGATACTTCCTCCTCCTCTGTATGGAAGAACTTCTTTTCCGAATGCGGATTCCATTGCTTGTTTTGCTGCAGCAAATTCTTTGGTATCAGTTGGTAAAACATAAGGCATACCTCCATGGTGAGGTGTTACTTTAATTTTTACTGTATCCGGAGCAATTTTTTCAAAATATCTCGTGAATTTTTCCGTGATTTCCTGTGGAGTCTGGTAAGGAACCAAACGCATTGAAATTTTAGCAAAAGCTTTTGAAGGAATTACAGTTTTTGCCCCTTCTCCGGTATAGCCACCCCAGATTCCGTTGCAGTCTAAAGTAGGACGGATAGATGTTCTTTCTAAAGTTGTATATCCTTTTTCTCCTTCTATATTGCTTAATCCGATTGATTTTTTGAATTCTTCAGGATTATCTTTCAATTTGTTCATATCCGCTCTGTCTGCGTCTGAAACCGTTTCTACGTTGTCATAGAATCCATCAATTGTAATATGACCGTTTTCATCAATCAGATTAGCAATCATTCTTGAAAGAACGTGAATAGGATTTGGAACCGCTCCACCGTAAAGACCTGAGTGTAAATCTCTGTTTGGACCTTCCACTTCTACTTCTACATAGCTTAAGCCTCTTAATCCTGTTGTCACAGTTGGTTGTTCGTTGCTGTAAATATGAGTATCGGAAATTAAGATACAGTCGCAAGCTAATTTCTCTTTATTTTCATTCACCCAGTCTCCCAAGCTTACAGAACCTACTTCCTCTTCTCCTTCTAAGATAAATTTAACGTTGCAAGGAAGAGCATTGGTTTTCATCATGGCTTCAAAAGCTTTCAGATGCATGAAGAACTGTCCTTTGTCATCCGCAGAACCTCTTGCAAAAATTGCTCCTTCAGGGTGCAGTTCAGTTTTTTCAATATAGGGTTCAAAAGGTGGTTTTGTCCATAATTCCAGTGGATCTGCCGGCTGAACATCATAATGTCCATACACCAGTACTGTAGGTAAACTTTTATCTAAAATCTTTTCCCCGAAAACAATTGGATATCCTTTGGTCTGGCAAACTTCAACATCGTCAGCTCCAGCATTTCTAAGGTGTGCCGCCACTACCTCTGCACATTTCAAAACGTCATCTTTATACGCCGGATCTGCAGAAATAGAAGGAATTCTCAATAACTCAAATAATTCATCCACGAAACGCTGTTTGTTTTCGTTAATGTAATTTAATGTCTCTTGCATTGTAAAAATTTATTTTGTTAAAATTAAAAAAAATGCCCGGCAGGTACAAACAAAAAGGCAGGATTTTCCCAATCTTATGCTAATGAGCCTTATAGCCATGTTTTTTAATAAAAAATGCCCTGCAAAAACAGGGCACTTGTATATTTTGTACTTCTAATTAGTGTTCAGCTTTTGGAGCCTTTTCAACTTCAGCAGGTTTTGCAGCAGCAGTACTGTCTGTTTTAGGGGCTGCAGCTTCTGGTTTTACAGCAACTTCTTCCTTATGCTCTGCAGCAGCTGCATGTCCGTGACCTTCTCCCTGAGCAGCATCAGAATATCTCTCTACTCCTTCTTCCAGTTTCAAAGTCCCTTTATTTCCACCAGCAGGTACTTTTTTACAACTTACCGCTACTGTTGCAATTGCTAAACATATAACTAATTTTTTCATATGTAAAATTTATTTTTTAAAGATCATATGGAACCGCACTGTTTTACTATCTTCTGATTTATCCAAAAAGCCGGCGATTTCATGTTTAAATTTTTGATTGCCCAAAAGTAAGAAATCCTGCTTTTTTCGGCAACATTTTTATACTGATTTTAATATTATTTTCCCTTTTTTGGATTGTGTAAAAATAAGGTAATGATCTCCCCCATCTTTCAAACCATATTTTTTCTTTATTTCTTCAGGTTTTAAAGGGTAATTTTTTGAAATGATATTAAACTGTTCTTTTTTCTTAATGCTTTTAGAGTCAACTAGTTCCACTTCCAAAATTCTCCCGGGAAAGTCTTCCTTCTTTTCACTGGAGGTATAAAAATGACTGTTAGGATGAAGTTTCTTCAATCCGAATTTCAGTGAAATTAAATTAAAGGCTCCTGCTTTCAAAATAGAGTTATTGGGAATGTAAATGTATTTTTCAGGCTCAGAATATTCTGATTCTGCCCTTTCTTCTTCTCCAAATTTGAAGGTAAAGGCAGATTCTCCACTCTCAAGGTTCACACAATTGCAGATAATCTCATCTGCATTTTCATTGGATAAAACAATAACAACTTCTTTTACATCATTTTTAAGGGCAATAATTTCTATCCTTGAAATACCCGGCAGTACTGACACAAGATATTTAAGATCAATAAGTGGAGAGAGTTTAATGACTACCTGATCAGAAATAGACAGCAATTTTCCTTGAATTTCAAGGATATCAGGAGAAAGGTCTTCTAAAAGAAAAACTTTGTTTTTTTGCTGATCTCTTCTGGCCGGATCAAGATAAATGGTATCAAAATGTTCCTGATTCTCGTTCAGGAAATCTTCAAGCTTTCTGTTGATAAAATTTGCCTGGCGTCCCAAAGTATTCCAATTATGGGCTACAATTTCCAAAAGCTCTGTATTCTGCTCTACCAAAGTGATATGCTCAAAGTTTTGAGACAGATAATAGGCATCAATACCAAAACCGCTCGTAAGATCGATAAATTGATTCCCTTTCATCATTTCGGACTTATAAAGGGCAGTTTTTTCAGATGATGACTGCTCCAGATTAAGCTGTGGCGGGAAAATGATACCTTCTTTCAAAAGAAAAGGAAATTTTCTTTCTGCAACCTGTTTTCCTTTGATCTGCTGTACAATTTCCTGCATAGAAACTTCCGGAAAAGGTGATTTTTTCAGAAGTAATGCATGTAAATCTGCATCCAGATTTGCGTTGATATAGTTTTGGATTTCTTTGTCTAATAATTTATTTCCCACAGATTTCACAAATTGCACAGATTATGGTGCTTATTAAATGTTTCCGTTTATTTTTCGAATAATACTTTTATCAATATAATCAGTATTGAAATTAACCAATATTCCTAATTTCAGTTTGGTTAATTTTAAGTAGGTTAAGAGCTGCTTGTGATGAACATTAATTATTTCAGGAATTGATTTTATTTCAATAATAACTTTCTCTTCAACAATGATATCAGCAATAAAACTTGAATCAATAAAAATTCCTTTAAATGTTATGGGTATTGGAACTTGAGTTTTAACGCTTAAACCGTTATTTTTTAATTCAAGTGCCAAGACTTTCTCATAAACTTTTTCTAATAAACCTGGTCCCAACTCGTTATATACAGAAAAAATAGATTTCCTGATATAAAAACTTATCTCATTTTCATTCATTTGTGTATAATTTAGTTTCTACAGTTGTACTGTAAAAATCTGTGTCGTCTGAGAAATCTGTGGGAGCAATTAAATTTATTCAAACATTTCAGCCCAGCGGACCGCTTTTATTTCATTTTCGTTATATAGATCTCCGATAGACTTTTTAACGTCTAATTTAGGGTATAAATTCACTCCGATCAGCTTTATTTTTCCTTCTTCAATCCATTGCTGTTCTTCAATAGCATGATCATAGATCTTTTTCTGAACAACTCCCTGTTTCAACAGTTCAAGATATCCTCCAGCCTCTTCTATTTCAACGAACAATGCCCATGCTTTTTCTGCAAACTGCTGGGTAATGTCTTCAATATAATAACTTCCGTTAGAAGCATCTTCAAATACATTGATGATGCTTTCATAGGCCAGGACAATCTGCTGTTTGAAAGAAATTTCTTCAGAATTATCCGTACTTCTGCTTACAAGATAATTATTGGTAAAAACAGCATCAGCTCCTCCAATCATTGCAGAAGCAAGCTCTAATGTAGAACGGATCAGGTTATTTTCGTTATCAGAAATGGCTTTATTTCTCAGTGAAGTCTCTGCAAAGATGTACGGAACTTCATCCATACCATATTCCTTAGAAAGCTGGTTGAAAACGATTTTAAAGGCTCTCAATTTTGCCATTTCAAAGAAATAATTTCCTCCTACTGCTATTCTGAAGATCAGTTTGTTTATAATTTCAGCACCATAGACTTCTATCAGTTCCTTAGCTTTTGCAAGTGCAATACCAAGCTGTTGATAAATAGCTGCTCCCGCATTCTGATGCAGAGAAATATCGACACAAATATTTCTTTTAAAGTCTTTTGCCAGTAATTCTTTTGCCAGCTGGTCGTCAATACTTCCTTCTTTTTCATTAAAAATGTCAATCAGTGAGAAATACTGATCTTCTTCTTTAGGGCTGATGTGCCCTGCAAGATCTTTGTTATTGACAAAAATAGTTTTCTGATCAAGGTTTTCTACATTCTGATCAAGGATAAATGCAAATACTTCTTCTTCGAGACTTTCATGATATCTTGCTACCAAATGGGTACTTTCTTCAACTCTGGGCAGATTTACCAAAGGCTTCTGAACCTCTGTGTAAAAAGGCTTCACTTCTATTCCTTCCAAATTCTGTTTTTCTAAAATAGAGTAAATATCCTCTGTCTTAAGTTGTTTTTTTACTAGATTTTCCCAGTTTGAAAATATATCTGTATTTGACATTAGTTTTAGTTTAAATTGTGAATTGTCAGTAGTGAGTTTTGCTTCACAAACGAATAGTATTATTAAACAAAATTAATTGACTATTCATCATTGACATTTTTGGCAAACTATTTCTTAGCGACTTTTGTGCTGTCTACCACCAAAATGAAGATCTCTTCATTTGGTTTTTTCATAAAATAGTTTTCTCTTGCGTATTTTTCTTTCTCAGACTTGTTGTTCATCAGTTTTTTATAAAAAGCATCATTTTTTTCGTATTCTTTTTTGTAAAAGTCAAGCTGCTCTTCATATTTCCTGATTTCACCATTCAGTTCATTAATTACAAGAAATGAGGTTTTATCGAAAAAAACCATCCATACCAAAAACAGACAGATCGTAATGGTATACTTGTTCAAAACATATTTCTGTATAAGTTTGAATGTTTCAGATTTCGGCTGAATGTCTTTGATAAGGTTGTTTTCTTCCATTTTTTTAATGTTTTTTCAACGAGTTTTTAATAACAGTAGTTAAAAAATCAATTGCTACAGAATTCTGCTTCATATTGGGGATAATAAGATCGGCATCATTTTTAGACGGCTCTATGAATTCCTGGTGCATTGGTTTCAATGTAGTCTGATAACGGTGTAATACTTCGCTCAGATCTCTTCCTCTTTCCTGGGTATCTCTCCTGATCCTCCTGATCAGTCTTTCGTCAGAATCTGCATGAACGAATACTTTCAAATCAAATTCTTTCAGTAATTCTTTATTGGTAAGAACCAGAATTCCTTCTACTACCAATACATTTTTAGGTTCTACAGTGACATGATCTCCTGTTCTGGAATGAGTGACAAAGCTGTAAATGGGCTGTTCAATAGACTCATTATTCTTTAAAGCTTTCACATGTTTTATTAATAGTTCAAAATCTATCGACTTGGGATGATCATAATTCAGAGCTTCTCTTTCCGTCAATGTAAGACCTTGGTTGTCATGATAATAATTATCCTGAGAGAGGATATTCATTCCCTCAATATCAAGCTGCTGAAGTATCTTGTCAACAACTGTAGTTTTGCCGGATCCTGTACCACCGGCAATTCCTATTACAAGCATTATTTTTTTGTTTCTTTATAGTTGGTACAAATATACTATTTTAGATAAAATATGACAATGTAAGTGTATTGAGAAATAAAAGATAAAAGTATTTAAGGATTAGAAGATTTTCCGGAACTCTTATCGGTCTTTGTTATTTATTACTATTTCTCAACTTTCCCCTTCGGATTCAACAAAAAAACCGGCAATAAATTTGCCGGTTTTTTATTTTATACGATTTCGCTTGTTAATTCGCGCGAAATTAATTTTTCATGCATAGGCTTCAAAACATCTATTGAGCCTGTTTTTACGGTACATTTGCCTTTGTAGTGAACCAACATGGTGCATTGCTCAGCCTGTTCCAGTGTATGTTTGCATATTTCGATCAGACAGTCTATTACGTAATCAAATGTATGAATATCGTCGTTATGCAGTACCAGTTTATACACTTCATCCGTATCATCAAGAACGAG
Organism: Chryseobacterium sp. MA9; assembly: GCF_024399315.1. Classification (NCBI taxonomy): domain Bacteria; kingdom Pseudomonadati; phylum Bacteroidota; class Flavobacteriia; order Flavobacteriales; family Weeksellaceae; genus Chryseobacterium; species Chryseobacterium sp. MA9. The sequence continues at coordinate 1,177,837 of NZ_CP075170.1, forward strand.
GACTTCTTCCTCATACTGCCTCTTTGGGTTTTCGTAATCTTTTATACTGTTATAAAAATTCATTCCAACTGTTTTAAACTTCTCCAATTTTATCTGCTAAATGATCTATAGCATTGGGTTCTTCATAGACCAGTTCCACAAGTTCTACGCTTTTATTATTCATTTTCAGAATTTTGAAGTGGTAGTCCTCGAGATCAAATTCCTGGTTTTCTTCAGGGATGTCTTCCAACTCATAAAGAATGAATCCGGCTAATGAATTGTACTCACTTTCCTCTGAAAGCGGCAGTCTTTTAGGCAAAAATTCATTGATTTCGTCCAAAGGCTGCGTAGCCTGCACCCAATAAGTATTATCTGATATTTTATCAACGATTTTTTCTTCATCGTCTTCTTCATCCTGAATTTCCCCTACCAGTTCTTCCAGAATATCTTCTAATGTAATAATTCCTTCAGTTCCACCAAACTCGTCGATAACGACAGCAATATGTTGTTTTTTAAGCTGGAACGTTTTCAGTAAGTCCGAAACTTTTTTACTTTCTACGACGAAAAAGGCATCCCGCATTAAATCTTTAAGATCTTCATGATCCAGATTTCCTTTTCTTTTGACAAATTCTCTGATGATTTCTTTTGTATAGAAAATCCCGATAATATTGTCAATTGAATCAATATACACAGGAATACGGGAATACCCGCTGTCCATAATCTTATTGATGATATCATTCACATCTTCTTCAAAATCAATGGAAGTAATATTTTGCCTTGGAACCATGATCTGTTTAGCAGAATGATCAGTAAAATCAAATGCATTTTTGATAATCTCATAGTTTTCTTCCTCAATCTCTCCGCTGTCAGCACTTTGTTTTACCAAAAGCTGAAGTTCTTCTGTAGAGTGAATTTCCTGCTCGGAAGCCGGGTGAATTTTAACTAACCTAAGGAAACCATTTGACATTGAGTTCATCAACCAGATAAACGGTTTAAAAATTGTGTAAAAAACTCTCAGCGGAACGGCAGTTGCCATTGTAGTTGCTTCAGATTTTCTGATCGCAATTGATTTTGGGATAAGCTCACCAAATACAATGTGCATAATGGTAATCAACACAAAACTTGTCACTACCGAAATTGTAGTAATTGTTGTCTGAGTCAAATCTATATTCAATGAGTGGAAGATATTTTCCACCACGTGATGCAGGGCACTTTCTCCCACCCAACCAAGGGCAAGGGATGCCAAGGTAATTCCTAATTGTGTAGCGGAAAGATATTCATCAAGGTGCTTGATGATATGTTCTGCCTGTTTTGCCATAGAATTTCCTTCTGCGGCTTTTAACTGAATTTGTGAGTAACGAACTTTAACAATTGAAAATTCTGCGGCTACGAAGAAGCCATTTAGTAAAACAAGAAATAAGGCCAGCAATAGCCTGACTATGTCCGAGTCCATTTAGAGGTTGTATAAATTTTATTAGGTACAAAGATATGTAAAATAAAAATAACCTGAATCCGGGATGGATTATTTTGATTGAGGATTTTTTGAAAGAAAATATGAAGCTATAAAATACCGTTGTTTTTCAATAAAAAAAATAATTGAAGAGACACCTTCATTTCTTCGTAAAAAGTAGGTTTTTGAACAGCAAATAACAGTTTCAGCCTTGTGTAAATAAAAAGCACCGAAATTATCGGTGCTTTTAATTGTATCTTATAATAATTCTTTATGAATTTTTCAAAGCTTCTGCTCCGGAAACAATTTCCAAAATTTCGTTGGTAATTGCTGCCTGTCTTGCTTTGTTGTAGAAGATCTTAAGATCATTTCTCAACGCTTCTGCATTATCTGTAGCTTTGTGCATTGCAGTCATTCTTGCTCCGTGCTCAGATGCTACTGAATCCAAGATTGATTTGAAAACCTGAGTTTTGATAGATTTTGGAATCAAATTATCCAGGATCTCAGCTCTGTTAGGTTCAAAAATATAATCTGTTTCAACCTGCGGTTCAGTGTTCTCAGGCATTGAAATCGGAAGAAGTTTTTCTGTAGTTACTTCCTGAGTTGCTGCATTCACGAATTTGTTATAAATAACATATACTTCGTCAAATTTTCCTTCTCTGAAGCTTGTCATCACACCTTCAGTGATGTGAGCAACTGTGTCAAAGTTCAGATTATCATAAACAGAACTTCCATTAGCATATACCGCACGGTTTCTTCTTACAGCATCATATACTTTTTTACCTACCGGTAGAACTTCAATCTCATATTGAGAGTTGTTCTGGAACTGAAGGTTAAGCTCTTTTACGATAGAAGAGTTAAAAGCTCCTGCAAGACCTCTGTTTGAAGTAACAGCGATAAATAGTATTCTTTTAACCTCTCTTTTCTGAGCATATACAGAAATCTGATCAGGATCTGAGCTAGAATTTACATTCTGGATAAGCTCCTGTAATTTTTCAGAATAAGGTCTTAACATTACGATTGCATCCTGTGCTTTTTTAAGTTTCGCTGCGGAAACCATTTTCATAGCACGTGTAATCTGCATCGTAGATGAAATTGACGTAATTCTGCCTCGTATTTCTTTTAAGTTTGCCATATTGGGTTTAGTTGTTGGTTGTCGGCTGTTGGTTGCTAGTTTTAGATATTTCTGTCAACTATCAACCAACAATCATCAACTAATTTTTAATTATATTTAGAAGCTAAATCGTTAGCTGCCTGCTTAAGAACTGCTGTAATATCGTTATCGATTTTACCTGCTTTAATAGCTGCCATCGTATCAGGGTGCTTAGATCTCAGGAATGCGATATACTCAACCTGGAATTCTTTTACTTTTCTGATAGGAACATTTCTTAGCAAGTTCTCTGTTCCAGCGTAGATCATTGCAACCTGGCTGTCTACCGGAAGTGGAGAGTTTACCGGCTGTTTAAGAAGCTCTACGTTTCTTTCTCCTTTAGAGATAACTGCTAAAGTAGAAGCATCAAGGTCAGAACCGAATTTAGCAAACGCTTCTAGTTCTTTATATTGAGCCTGGTCTAATTTCAAAGTACCAGATACTTTTTTCATTGATTTGATCTGAGCATTACCTCCTACCCTTGATACAGAGATACCTACGTTGATCGCAGGACGAACCCCTGAGTTGAATAGATCAGACTCCAAGAAGATCTGTCCGTCTGTAATAGAGATTACGTTGGTTGGGATATATGCAGAAACGTCACCAGCTTGAGTTTCAATAATTGGAAGTGCCGTTAATGAACCACCACCTTTTACAATTGGTCTAAGAGATTCTGGCAAATCGTTCATTTGCTTAGCAATGTTGTCATCAGCAATTACTTTTGCAGCTCTTTCCAATAGTCTTGAGTGAAGGTAGAAAACGTCTCCAGGGTAAGCTTCACGGCCCGGTGGTCTTCTTAATAGTAGAGAAAGCTCACGGTAAGCAACAGCTTGTTTAGATAAATCATCATAAACGATCAATGCTGGTCTACCTGTATCTCTGAAGAATTCACCGATAGCAGCACCTGCCATCGCAGAATATACCTGCATTGGAACTGGATCTGATGCGTTAGCCGCAACGATTACAGTGTAAGCTAAAGCTCCTTTATCAGAAAGAGTTTTAACGATTTGTGCTACAGTAGAAGCTTTCTGACCGATAGCAACATATATACAATATACTGGCTGCCCAGCATCAAAGAATTCTTTTTGGTTGATGATCGTATCGATCGCAACAGTAGTTTTACCTGTCTGTCTGTCACCAATGATAAGCTCTCTCTGTCCTCTTCCTACAGGGATCATAGAGTCAATAGCAACGATACCTGACTGTAAAGGCTCAGTTACCGGCTGTCTGAAGATAACTCCAGGAGCTTTTCTTTCCAATGGCATTTCGTATAAATCCCCAGTAATAGGACCTTTACCATCGATAGGGTTACCAAGAGTATCTACTACTCTTCCTAACATACCTTCTCCTACTTTAATAGAAGAGATTCTGTTTGTTCTTCTTACTGTATCACCTTCTTTTACTAATTTACTTTCACCAAGTAGAGCAACACCTACGTTGTCTTCTTCAAGGTTAAGTACAATACCTTCTACATCACTAGAAAATTTCACCAACTCTCCGTATTGTACGTTTTCTAACCCGTATACACGAGCAATACCATCACCGATGGTTAAAACTGTACCTACTTCCTCAACGTTTGATTGAGTATCGAAGTTGGCCAATTGCTGTTTTAAGATCGCAGATACTTCTGCCGGATTTATTTCTGCCATTGTATGGTTGTTTTTCTTAATTTAATTGGAAATCTTTTTTAACTTGGTTCAATTTTGTCTTCACAGACGCGTCTACCTGCTGGTCACCCACTCTTAGAACATATCCTCCAAGAATTTCAGGCTTTACATTTACTTTCAGATCAAAGTTTGAATCAGCGTTTACAAGATTGGTAGATCTTAAAATCTGATCAAGGTTCTCTTTTGAAAGCGGAGTTGCTGTAGTAAGTGTTATTCTCTGTACACCACTAAGGTCTTCTACCTTGTTGATAAATTCCTGAGCGATATTTTTCAATTGGTTTTCACGTCCATGTTTAATCACCAACTTGATTAAATTCTGAGAAGAAACAGATAAACCTTTGAAAATTTCGCTTGCTACTTCTATTTTCTTTTTAGAATCGATGTAAGGAGTCATAAAAAATTTATTTAAGTCCGCAGACTCTTTCATGATCTTTACTACATCTTTCATTTCAGAAAATACAGTAGCCGTTTGACCTGACTCATTTGTGAAATCAAGTAAACCTTGTGCGTATCTTTTAGCTACTTTAGATGTAAGCATTCTTAGTTAAGGTTTGATTTGTTTAAATAATTTTGAACTAATTCGTTTTGAGCTTCGCTGTTGTCTAATTTTTGTTTCAGAATAGACTCAGCAATGTTTACAGATAAAGTACCAATTTGAGTTTTGATGTCTGCCATAGCAGCATTTTTCTCAGCATTGATAGTCTGTTTAGCAGCTTCGATCATTCTGTCTCCTTCAGTTTTAGCAACATCTTTAGCTTCCCCTACGATTCTGTCTTTAATTTCTCTAGCTTCTTTAAGGATAGCGTCTCTTTCGATTTTAGCTTCACGAATGATTCTTTCGTTATCCTCTTTTAAAGTTTCCATTTCTTTTCTAGCTAATTTAGCTTGATTAAGAGCGTCAACAATAGATGTTTCTCTGTCATTGATAGACTTTAAAATAGGTTTCCAAGCGAATTTACCTAACAAAAATAATAATGCTAGAAAAATAACAGACTGGATAATAAATAATCCTGACGAAAACTGATGAATTAATTCCATTATATAAATGTATAAATAATTATTACTTTTTTTAAAGAACCATTACCTGTAACCAACCGTCACAGATAATGGTTTGATTTTAATTAGTTTACTGCGAATAGAGCAGCAAACGCAACACCTTCTACAAGTGCAGCCGCGATAAGCATAGCTGTTTGGATTTTTCCAGATTGCTCAGGTTGTCTAGCGATAGCTTCAAGAGCAGCAGCTCCGATTTTACCAAGACCGATACCTACACCTAGTACTACGATACCAGCACCTACAATTTTAGGGATTTCCATAATATATAATTTTAAAAAATTTGTTTTACTTTAATTTATAATTTCAATTAGTGAGCAGCATGATGTTCGTGCTCGTGCTCTTCTACCGCCATTCCGATAAACAGAGCAGATAACATTGTAAAAATATAAGCCTGTAAGAATGCTACCAATACCTCTAGTAAATAAATTACCAATGTAAGGAACGGGAATGCAACACCTGCGATAAAATTCTTAAACACGTAGATCAATCCGATCAAACTCATTACTACGATGTGACCTGCAGTCATGTTTGCAAAAAGTCGGATCATCAAAGCAAATGGTTTAGTAATTGTTCCTAATAATTCGATAGGAAGCATGATCAGCTTCATTGGAACTGGTACTCCCGGCATCCAGAAGATGTGTTTCCAGTAATCTTTATTAGCTGAGAATGTTGTGATCAAATAAGTAAGAATAGCAAGGAAGAATGTCATTGTAATATTACCTGTAACATTAATTCCGAAAGGCATCAATCCTAAAACGTTAAGGAAAAGAATAAAGAAGAATACTGTTAATAAATAACCCATAAATCTCTTATACTTATGTCCGATGTTTGGAATAGCAACTTCATCTCTTACGAAAATGATTAATGGCTCTAAAAATCTTGCAGCACCTGTAGGAACTACTGATTTTTTATAAGACTTGGCCATACCTCCGAATAACACTAACATAAAGATTGACACTAATAGAATGATCAGTACACTTTTTGTAATCGAAAGATCTAATGGCTTCTCGTTAGTTGGGTGACCGTGATCATCAAGGGTTATAGTTCCCGCTGCATCAGTCTTATAGATTTTCTCATGGTGCAATACATAAAAAGAACCATCTACCTCAGTAGGCTCTCCGTGCATGAACCCTTCTTTGTTACTCATAAAAGAGTGGAAACCGTTGTCATATATAATAACAGGAAGAGGGAAACCGATGTGGTGACCATCTTTATCAACCATCAATGTGAAATCATGTGCATCCAACAAGTGATGATCGATGAACTCTTTGTTTTCTTTGCTTACTTTGTCTTTCTCTGAAAGCTCTTGAGCAGGAGCTGCCCCAGCAGTAGCCTCACCGTGCTGTGCAGACACTAAGTTTAATACAAAAATACTGTAGAATAAAACTGCGAATTTCTTAAACATTGATAGGTTTTTTTCGTTGTGCAAAAATATGATATTTTTTCTAGTTTCAATAAATTATTTTACTGTTTTTTATCATGATTAATCAGCTTGATCGCATAGTATGTAAGCAGTGCTGTCAGGACAAAATAAGGTATAATAAAATGAAATTTATAGCCAGGAATCACTTCAAAGTTCAGTTTTTTTCTGATTAAGTACATCAAACCGAATTTTAAAAGAATCAAACCAATAACAGACAATCCTAAAAATTCCGGTGCTACTCTATTGATTAAGATAATAAGAGTGATCATCATCATAAACATGACGCTTAGAAAAAGATAAAATTTAATGATCACAATTTCATCCAGGTGAAAAACAAATTTCCAAAGAGAAAAATGCACCAGGAACGTCAGAAAGAATAAAATGACAACAAGAATATTGGGATTGATTTTCATTCTAAATTTTAATTGACCGCAAAAATAGACTTTTTCTATCGTATTATAATAAGATTTGATATATATCATTTTTTCTTATCTATATAATATTACGTCCCGAACACTTTAGATATGCTAAAAATTCCTTATTTTTGCAAACCTATAATTTACAATAAATATGTTTAATAGTTTACAGGATAAATTAGACAAGGCATTACATAATATTTCCGGTAGAGGAAAAATTACTGAAATCAATGTAGCGGAAACCGTAAAGGAAATCCGTAGAGCATTGGTAGATGCCGACGTTAACTATAAAGTTGCAAAAGATCTTACTAAAAGAGTTCAGGATAAGGCATTAGGAGAGAACGTTCTTACTTCCCTTACACCGGGACAGCTGATGACAAAAATTGTTCATGATGAGTTGGTAGACCTTATGGGAGGTTCTCAGGAAGGGATCAATCTTTCAGGAAAGCCATCTGTAATTCTTATTGCAGGTCTTCAGGGTTCTGGTAAGACTACATTTTCAGGAAAGCTTGCTAATTATTTACAAACAAAAAGAAATAAAAAACCTTTGTTGGTAGCATGTGATGTTTATCGTCCTGCTGCGATTGACCAGCTAAAAGTTTTAGGCGGGCAAATCGGTGTTCCGGTTTTCACAGAAGAAGGTTCTACAAATCCTTCTACCATTGCTGAAAACGCAATTAATTTTGCAAAATCAAACGGTCATGATGTTGTAATTGTGGATACGGCAGGTCGTTTGGCAATTGATGAGCAGATGATGAACGAGATTAAATCTGTTCATTACTTCATCAAACCAAATGAAACGTTATTTGTTGTTGACTCAATGACAGGTCAGGATGCTGTGAACACGGCGAAAGCATTCAATGATGCTTTGAATTTTGACGGGGTTGTTTTAACTAAATTAGATGGTGATACTCGTGGTGGAGCCGCTTTGACGATTCGTTCTGTTGTTGAAAAACCAATCAAATTCATCTCTACAGGAGAAAAAATGGAAGCTTTAGACCTTTTCTACCCGGAAAGGATGGCAGACAGAATCCTGGGAATGGGAGACGTTGTTTCCTTAGTAGAAAGAGCTCAGGAGCAGTTTGACGAAGAAGAAGCTAAAAAACTTCACAAAAAAATCGCTAAAAACGAATTCGGTTTTGATGATTTCCTAAAACAGATCAACCAAATCAAGAAAATGGGTAATATGAAGGACTTGATGGGAATGATTCCTGGTGTTGGAAAAGCGATCAAAGATGTAGAGATCAGTGATGATGCATTCAAACATATTGAAGCTATTATCTACTCTATGACTCCTGAAGAAAGAAGAAGACCTTCTATCATCAATACTCAGAGAAAAGGAAGAATTGCCAAAGGTGCCGGAAGAAAAATCGAAGATGTAAATCAACTGATGAAGCAATTCGACCAGATGGGTAAAATGATGAAGATGATGCAGGGACCTCAAGGAAAGCAGATGATGCAGATGATGAGCAAAATGCCAAATATGCCTGGAATGGGCGGAATGGGAAAATAAAAAGACAAAATCATTCATAAAAAAACTCTCAGAAATTCTGAGAGTTTTTTGTTTTTATATAGACATCTGTTTACTTAAACTTGTATCCTACTCCCAACTGGAAGAAATTCATTTTCAGTTTTTCACCATCCACAGGGTTTTTGATCATATTAGTAAGGCCAAAGCTGTAACGAGCATCAATAAACAGCCCTTTGTATACGTTATAATCAGCACCTAAGAATAAACCGAACTCTGTAGATTTCAAACCATTATCGAAGTAATTTTCAAGGTATTTTTCACCCTCATTGATAGCACTTGGATTCGACTGAGCTCCGCTCACTTCAATTTTAGCCTTTGTATTGGTTCTGAAGCTTACATATGGACCTGCATAAAGTCCCAATTCAGGGGTTGCATAATATCTTGCAGATACAGGAACTACAATTCTGTTAAAGTGCAGCTTTTCGGTTACCGTAACACCAGAGGCTTTTACCACTGCCTTACCTCCCAGATTAGCATACTCTACTTCTCCTTGTAATGCAAATTTATTATTGAATTTATGCTCAACCAAACCTCCGATATAAAAACCGGATTTAGATTCAAGGCTTGCTCCTATTCCTCCAAAATCAACACTGTTGCTGTCAGAATTTAATGTTGACAAGGCATAACCAGCCTTCACTCCGAATGTAGTCTGTGCATTTAGACCTGCAAATAAAGCGATTGCAGACGCTAATAAAATTTTTTTCATGATTATTATTAAATAGTTTTATATTAAAGAAGCCCTAAGACTGCTATCTCAGGGCTAATGTATATATTTTATTTATTATTTTGCAAATACATATTTAACTCCAAAAGTCACTGAAGTTAAGCTGATCCCAAATTTGTAACTATCAGCACTTTTTGCACCGTCAATATCTCTTTTGTAAGTATTGTACCCGAACTCACCTATTGTTGCTTCAATTGACCAGTTCTTCGTTACGAAATAGTCCAGACCTGGTTTGATATTAACTCCAATATTGGTGTAATTATTTTTTTGTGTAAACGGAGCGGAAAGTATAGGATCTCCGCCATCACCTTCACTGTTAAAATTCAGTTTTTGCTGACCAAATTCCAATGGAACCTGTAATTGTCCGAAGATATATAATTTATCGGATAAAGTCCAGTATTTTCTCACAAATGGAGCAACAACAAATGCGTTATCCGTATCTTTAATTTCAATTGTATTAATGAATCCAAAACCACTTACGTTATATTTTGTAACAGCGCTTTTATAGCCTATTCCAAGTCCCACCGCTAAGTTATTATTAACAAAATACCCAGCTGTAGGAAGGATTCTGATCACATTATCCTTTCTTTTGGTTTCGAATTCATTCTTTTCACTGTGGTAATATCCTACCTGTCCTGAAAGATAAGACGTTCCTTTTGCAATCTGTGCGTTTGATAAACCAAAAAGCGCAACAGCGCCCATCAATACGATTTTTTTCATGATTATTATATTAGTTTTATAAAAAAAAGCCCTAAGAGTTACTCAGGGCTTTCTTGCTATATGCTTTGTTTATTATTTTGCAAATACATATTTAACTCCGAAAGTTACAGAAGATAAATTCAATCCGAAGTTATAGTTGTTTGTAGCATCACCATCTTTTGGCTTGTAGTTGCTATAACCGAACTCACCGATAGTAGCTTCGATAGACCAGTTTTTGTTTAAGAAATAATCTAAACCTGGTTTCACAGTAACACCGATTTTAGTGTATTTAGCTTCAGTAGAAGTAGAGTTTGTAACAACAGTGCTTCCTGTAGTAGCTACAGAACTGTTTTCAACCTCAGTTTTTCCAAATTGCATAGGTACAGCTAATTGTCCGAAGAAATATAACTTGTCAGATAAAGTCCAATATTTTCTTACGAATGGAGCTACAACGAAAGCTGGAGTTTTAGTTACGTTTTCGTTTACAATTGTAGTGTTTCCTAAAGTTGTAGTTGTAGTTAGGGTGTTCTTTTCAGTTTGGTAACCAACTCCTAAACCGATTGCTAAGTTAGTGTTTACGAAATATCCAACTGTAGGTAATACGTTGAAGTTTTCTCTTTTATCGTTTCCGTTGTTAGATTCTACTTGAGAATAACCAACAGATCCTGATAAATATGTAGTTCCTTTAGCAATCTGAGCGTTTGATAAACCGAAAAGTGCAACTGCACCCGCTAATAATATTTTTTTCATTTTAAAAAATTTTAATACTTTCTGAGGGCAAATTTACTGTGGTCCCCAGTAATATTAAAATTTGTTAATGTGATTAATATCATTGTTAAAATTTAGAGTATTGTAAAAATAAATCATAGTAAAGAGAAGATTTTGAGTTTTTCACAATATTATGAATAAAAAAACTCCATTTTACTAACAAGAGGCAAATATCTTTAATTTTTTAAATTTTCGTTTTTTTTCTAAAACCCTATGAATTCAGGAAAAATGCCAAAATAAATTAACCTAAAATATTAATTTTTAAGTTATTAACTCTTAAAATTCAAACATTTGTTTATAATTTGGGTTATCTTTATCTTTCCTAGTCGCTGTGAGGCCGTTATTTCAAAAATTTCTGATAAAAGATCAGTAGAGACTGCTTATTTAGTATCAAAAAAAAACTCCGGCCTTTCGGCCGGAGTTCAGGTATTTTTCAACTGTCTTTATTTGATAAAGAAATTAAATCCTAAGTTTACAGCGCCTACACTCCAGTTGTCTCTGTACCAGCCATAATCACGTCTGTTACTAATAGACTGATATCCGATGTACAACTCTCCTTTAGACATCTGGTATCCAAATTTAGGCTGTGCATAGAAACCACCGTCTACCCCATCCTTTGTAGAAATACCATATCCAAGGTCTAATCCTACAAAGATAGGAGCTCCTTTAAATTTATATTTCCCGGAAACAGCTACAGGCACAAATCCGAAATCATCAAAGTGATCTTTTCCGAAGAAGTGAGAATATCCTGTGGTTACCCCAAGGTCAAAACCTTTAGCAATATTCCACATATAAGCTGCATCCACTCCTAATGTAAATGAAGATACATCACTTGCATCAGATACAGGAACACCAATATGTCCACCAAGTTTAAAACCTTCCTGCGCTTGAGCAGCACCTCCTAAAAGTGCAAAAGCACCTAGTAATAATAGTTTTTTCATTTTTTTAGTAGCTTTGAATTATTTTGCAAAAGTAATAATTATTTTCATCATAAGAATAAAATCAGCCTACAACAAAAAAAGCAAGACAAAAATTGTCCTGCTTTTTATTATTTCTAAATAAGATTTTCAGAATTAGTTTCCTCCGAATTTGAAACCTACACCCACCTGAGCAAAGCTGTTCTTTACAGTACCTCCGCTATTATCATTAGATAGGTTAGATACTCCTAAGCTGTATCTAGCATCAAAGAAAAGTCCGTTTTCCAGCATATATTCAACGCCTAAGAAAGGTGCAAGATTTAAAGACTTGATATCTTTTTTAATATCTACATCACCAGTATCTCCTTCCATTTCTACATCAAGGAAATCTGAACCAATTACAGTTTTTTGTTTAGCAGTAAGAATAATCCCTACGTTAACACCTGCTGCTACAGAGAATCCTTCAGTAATAAAGTATTTCGCAGAAACAGGAACCAAAATAGTTCCAAAAGTAATTTTAGTCTGCTCACCAAAATACATTCCCCCTGCGTTTACTCCGTCAATTTTTTCTTTAGCACCAAGTGGTGAATACAAAACTTCTCCCTGAACAGCAAAGTTATCATTGAATTTGTACTCAGCCATCCCACCAATATAGAAAGTATATTTAGGATCCATTTTTCTTCCGTCAAGATCATCTTGCTTATCGTCCAGTTTAATGGTTGACATTGCAAAACCAGCTTTTGGACCAAATCTAAATTCTTGTGCGTTTGCACAAATTCCCATAGCAGCGACTGCTGCAATAAGTAAAAGTTTTTTCATGTTTAGTTAGTTTTTACATTTAAGGTCTGCAAAACTAATTAATTTTTTCAAATTAACAAATTTTAACTAACTAATTTAAGGTTAACAAAAGGTTAACGGAAACTTTTACTCATTTTCAACTAGTCGTTTCTTAGTCTTTTCTCTTCATCGTTATAAGCAAGAATAATCTTTCTTACCACCGGATGTCTTACTACATCCTCTTCTGTAAGATGTACAAACCCAATCTCCTTTACTCCATTTAAAATCCTCATTGCTTCTTTCAACCCGGACTGTTGGTTTTTTGGAAGATCAATCTGGCTTGGATCTCCTGTAATAATGAATTTGGCATTCATCCCCATTCTGGTAAGGAACATTTTCATTTGCGCATGAGTTGTATTCTGTGCTTCATCAAGAATTACAAACGCTTCATCAAGTGTACGCCCTCTCATAAAAGCCAAAGGAGCTACTTCAATTACTTTTTTCTCCATGAAACCTTCAAGCTTTTCATGAGGTATCATATCACGAAGCGCATCATATAAAGGCTGCAAATACGGATCCAGCTTTTCTTTAAGATCACCAGGAAGGAATCCCAGACTTTCTCCCGCTTCTACAGCCGGCCTTGTCAAGATAATTCTTTTCACTTCTTTATCTCTTAAAGCTCTTGCTGCCAATGCTACACTAGTGTACGTTTTTCCGGTTCCGGCAGGGCCAATGGCGAATACCATATCCTTTTTCTCCGTTTCTTTTACCAGTTTTTTAAGATTGGTTGTTTTAGCTTTAATGACTTTTCCGTTTACCCCTTTTACAATAATATCCTGATCAAAAACCAGTTGCTTCTCGTTTTCGTCTTTAATATTCAATATATTTTCAACATCTTTCAGGCCTATTGAGTTATTTTTGGAGATAAAACTGACAATATCATCCAGTTTTTGCTTCAGTATGTCTAAAGCTTCCTTATTTCCCATAGCAAAGATGACATGGTCTCTTCCTGTAATTTTAATGGTTGGAAAGCTTGATTTTATTAAGTTGAAATATTGGTTATTAACTCCATAGAAGATTTTCGCATCAATATCTTCCAAATCATATGTTAATTCAAACATGCAGTATTTTTATTTTTAGATTTTAAAATTAAAGCTTTTTTTCAAATTTATATCAAATTCTTTTCAACAATCTTTCGGGCTTTCTTTTTATTTTAAATAACTTTGCAATACTACACTATTCTATAAATTGCTCATGTCAATTATTACCCTTACTTCGGATTTCGGAAATTTAGATTACAGAGTCGCCGCTGTGAAAGGCAAAATTCTGTCTCTAAACCCTGAGGTTAATATTATTGATATAACCCACGACATCCAGGCATTTAACCTTATACAGACTTCGTATATTGTAAGAAATGCTTATAAATATTTTCCTAAAGGAAGCATTCATATCATTTCTGTAGACAGTTTTCACCACAGATCAAGAAAGAATATCATTTATAAAGCCGATGGATCTTACTTTTTGGCGGCAGATAATGGTCTTTTAAGCCTTATCTTTTTCGATATTAAACCGGAAGCTATCTATGAACTTACACTGAACAACCGTTTTGATGACATCATCAACTTTACTTCTACAGACATTTTTGTTCCTGCAGCGGTACATCTTGCCAATGGCGGACTCCCTGAGGTAATTGGCCGAAAAATACATTCAGCCAAACAACTGATGTTTCCAAGAGCGGTTTATAATGAATCGGAAGGTATGATTATCGGCGAAGTGACTTACATTGATAATTTCGGAAATATAATCTCAAATATCAACAAAGATTTTTTTGAAAATATCAGCAAAAGCTACGATAGTTTTACCATAAAATTCAGAAATTTAAGTCTTTCAAGGATATTTTCAAGTCATACAGAGGTTGTTTCAGACTGGGAAAGGGAAACAGAATTCCATGGTCAGTCTGCTGCTATTTTCAATGATAGTCAATTATTGGAGCTTACTATCTACAAAGGAAGCAAGAAAAACGGTGCTAAAAGCCTGTTTGGGTTGAATGTGGGCGAAAATATTTATATTGAATTCAGCTAAGATTATATATTTCATAAAAAAACCGATTTTTTTTATATATTTGTCAAAATCTAAAAATCAAAAATGGCAGAATACAAATTATTGCTTCCTTCCATGGGAGAAGGTGTTATGGAAGCGACAATTATCACTTGGTTATTCAATGAAGGTGATAACGTAAAGGAGGATGACTCCGTAGTAGAAATTGCAACAGATAAAGTAGATTCAGACGTTCCGACACCAGTTTCGGGGAAAATCGTAAAAATTTTAAAGCAAAAAGATGAAGTTGCAAAAGTAGGTGAAGCCATTGCTATTTTAGAAATTGAAGGAGAAGGCGCAGCTTCAGAGGAAGTAAAAACCGAAACTCCGGCGGCTACTCCGGACGCTGACACTTTAAAAGCGATTGAAGAGCCTTTACAAGCCACAGCTGCTTCAAACGTAGAATTCTCAGGAGATCTTTACCTATCTCCACTAGTAAAATCTATTGCACAACAGGAAAAAATTTCTGAAACTGAACTGAAATCCATCAAAGGAAGCGGTTTAGAAGGAAGAATTACAAAAGAAGATATATTGGCATATGTTGCTAACAGAGGAAACCAGCCAGTTCAGGCAGCTCCGGTACAGGTAGCTTCTACTCCGAAGCCAGCAGTATCTGCTCCTGCAGCAACTATTCCGGTAAGTGCAGGTGATGAAATCATTCCTATGGACAGAATGAGAAAGATCATTGCTGAAAACATGGTAAAAGCAAAACAAATTGCTCCGCACGTTACTTCTTTTATTGAAACAGACGTTACCAACGTTGTAAAATGGAGAAATAAAAACAAAGCTGTATTTGAAAAACGTGAAGGTGAAAAATTGACTTTCATGCCGATTTTCGTAAAAGCGGTAGTAAAAGCAATTCAGGATTTCCCAATGATCAATGTTTCTGTAAATGGTGAAAACATCATCAAAAAGAAAAACATCAACATCGGTATGGCTACTGCCCTTCCGGACGGAAACCTTATTGTTCCTGTAATTAAAAATGCTGATCAATTATCACTTTCAGGTCTTGCAAAAGCGATCAACGACCTGGCTTACAGAGCAAGAAATAAGAAATTAAGACCAGAAGATACTCAAGGAGCAACATACACTATTTCTAACGTAGGAAGCTTCGGAAACCTTATGGGAACACCAATCATTCCCCAGCCTCAGGTAGCTATTTTAGCCATCGGAGCTATCGTTAAGAAGCCCGCAGTTCTTGAAACAGCTGACGGTGACGTAATCGCAATCAGAAACTTAATGTTCATGTCTCACTCTTATGACCACAGAGTGGTAGACGGTTCTTTAGGAGGAATGATGCTGAAGCACGTTCACGACTACCTTGAAAACTGGGATCTGAACACAGAAATATAAGTAATACATCATCGCAATAAGTAATTTTTGCAAATTTGAAATACTAAACCTCCGATTTTCGGAGGTTTTTTTGTTTTAGTAACTAAAATTTAAAAAGACCAAACATTTCATTAAATAAATATAAAATATTTAATAAAAACATAATTCACTTAACGATTTATTAATAAAATAAAAATAATTCTATACTATAATAACTTTTTTGGAAATTAGGTTTATTAACATTATTTTTAAGCAAATATTATTTGGAAAAATGGATCCGGATTACAGAAAATATGATGTTACAAGATTTTTTGATTTCACCGAAGAAGATGAAAAATTAATTACTGAGGTATATGATCAGCTTTCTGAATCATATCATGTTTCAGTGGTTGATATTAAAGAATCTCCTTACGAACAATTTAGTTCTCATGATATGTACCCATTATTTATTCCACAAATCTGTTATTTGGTAAAAGACAGGAACAAGGATAACTCTTTCTATCTTTTTATCGTCAGTAAGGTTGGAATGACTTCCAGAGGTGGACTTTTAGGACGTAAATATGACACTCTACAACTTTGGGGACTAAAAAATCTGGATGAAAATTTTGGATATATATCCCTCAACAAGAAGAAATTAATGGATAAAGTGGCGGGAATTTTCAGCAGTTTTAATGTTAATTTTACAGATCGTGAGTTTAAAGATTTTTATGTAGTGGGAAATGATCAATTTAAAATCATGAATTTTTTAAATCCAAAGAGAAAAGAAACGATAAAGAACTTTCCGAATGAAGATTTTAAACTTGAAGTCAGAAATACTATTTTGAGTTTCGGTATACCTGACATCCTTACGATTGAAAACGCTGAAATAATCTCAAAGTTTTTAGAAGAAATATAAAATCTGCAAAAACCACGTACTTTTACATATCTAAATTAACAAATGCTGAAAATTTTCGCTCTTATAAAAAAATCCATCAAAAATTCCTTTGACAATATCCGGAACGAACAGCTGAAGTACAACCTGCTTCAGGCCATTCCTTTCTGGATAGGATCTGTTATTACAGGTTTTTTTGCCGTCATGTATGCACAGGTATTTGCCTGGGGTGAACATCTCATGAATTTTATTTTTGACTGGCATGCATGGATGATTTTCATCATTGCTCCTATAGGATTTGTACTTTCCTGGTGGCTGGTGAAAGAATTTGCGCCTAATGCCAAAGGAAGTGGTATTCCACAGGTGATGGCTGCTGTAGAACTGGCCAACCCGAAAGAACACCGCAAGATCAGAAGTCTTCTGAGTATTAAGATTATCTTTTTCAAAATCCTGTCCTCAGTCATTCTGGTAATCGGAGGAGGAGCAGTAGGACGTGAAGGACCTACCATTCAGATTGCAGGCTCCGTTTTCAGAAAAGTGAACGAGTATCTTCCCGAATGGTGGCCGAAGATTTCAAAGAAAAATATGATTATGACAGGAGCCGCCGCCGGACTTGCTGCTGCCTTTAACACTCCGCTGGGAGGTATTGTTTTCGCTGTGGAAGAACTGTCAAAAACCCATATTAATTATTTTAAAACAGCATTGTTTACCGCGGTAATTATTGCCGGCCTCACAGCACAGACACTGGCAGGCTCTTATTTATATCTGGGATATCCGAAAACCAATGATGTTTCTTTAATGGTGATGCTTCCTATTGTACTTGTTGCTGCAGTTGCAGGCATTCTCGCCAGTCAGCTTTCGGTTGCTATGCTTAAAATCAACAGTTGGAAAAAGAATACACTGAAAACCAATAAAGCTAATGTGATATTCCTGATCATTTGTGCTTTAATTATTGCTTCAATCGCTTATTTCATCAACAGAGAAATTTTGGGCTCCGGAAAAGAAATTATGGAGCGGGTTCTTTTTACGAAAGATAAACACGAAGACTGGTATGTTCCAATTCTAAGAATGCTTGGCCCTGCCCTTTCTTTTACTTCAGGAGGTGCAGGAGGAATTTTTGCACCTGCCCTTACAGCGGGAGCAAGTATAGGCTCTGTTATTTCAGGCGCCATTCATTTAACACCCAACGAAACCAATGTTGTTGTTCTGGCCGGAATGGTTGCTTTTCTTACTGGAATTACGAGAGCTCCTTTTACTTCAGCCATTATTGTTCTGGAGATGACCGACAGACATTCATTGATATTTCACCTGATGCTGGCAGGAATGGTTTCTTCTATTGCCTCTATTCTCGTAAGCAGACATTCCTTGTATGATGTGTTAAAGGTGAATTTTCTGGCGGAGTTAAGGCAAAAAGATTAGTCAAACGTTGTCAGTTAAAAGTAGATGCTTATTAAAAGTATATTATTGAAAATAACTTTTAATGTAACCTTCAGTAATCCTCAAAAAACATTAAACTTTAAATTCTCCGCCAACAACACTCAACTATTTCACGAATCCTCTTGCATATACAAAATATATTCTCTAATTTTGCACCTCGAAATAATTAACAAATTCATTTAACATTATGAACAATTACGAAACTGTTTTCATTTTAACTCCCGTTCTATCTGAGTCACAGGTAGAGGAAGCAGTGAACAAGTATGTAGATCTTATCAAAGAAAAGAACTGCGAAATCGTTGCTAGAGAAAACTGGGGATTAAAAAAATTAGCTTATCCTATCCAATTGAAAAAGAATGGGTTCTATACTTTAATCGAATTCAAAGGAGAAGGTAGTGTAGTAGCTGATTTAGAATTAGCATTTAAGCGTGACGAGAGAGTAATCCGTTACCTTACTACAAAACTTGACAAGCATGCTGTTGAGTACGCTGTAACTAGAAGAACTAAAGTAAAAGCAGCTAAAGCTTAATTATTAACCCTATTTTTTAAAAAGACAAGACATGGCAATAGATGAAATGGCTAAACAAGCCTCAGCTGGAGGAGAATCAGAAGTAAAATTCCTTACTCCGCTTGATATCAATACAAAATCTGAAAAGAAATATTGTAGATTCAAAAAATACGGAATTAAGCACGTTGATTACAAAGATGCTGATTTCTTATTACAATTTGTAAACGAGCAAGGTAAAATTTTACCAAGAAGATACACTGGAACTTCTTTAAAATACCAAAGAAAAGTTTCTGCTGCTATCAAAAGAGCAAGACACCTTGCGTTACTACCATACGTAGCTGACTTATTGAAATAAGACAAAAAATAAATAAAAGAAGAGGGCAACCTCTTCTTTTGTTGCTGAATAAATAATTAATTCTAACGAAATTGAGATTTTAAATTTTAGATTCTGGATTTAGATTTTTTATATTTCTACATCTTTGAATTTTTCAATCTTTTAATTTTTCAATCTTAAAACGGACAACAACAATGGAAATTATCCTTAAAAAAGACGTAGAAAACTTAGGACTTGAGTTTGATACAGTAAACGTAAAGCCAGGTTATGCTAGAAACTTCTTAATTCCTCAAGGAATTGCTCTTTTAGCTACACCTAAAAACAAAGCTGCTTTAGAAGCTACATTAGAAGCTAGAAAAGAAGAAGAAGCTAAATTAATCGCTGCTGCTAACGCTGTGGTTGATCAATTGAAGAAAACTTCTATCACTATTCCTGCAAAAGTAGGTACTGGTGATAAATTATTCGGATCTATCAACAATGCTGACCTATCTACTGCTTTAGAAAAAGCTGGTGTTTCTGTAGAGAAAAAATACATCAAGATTCCTGGTAACACAATCAAAAGAACTGGTAAATTCTCAGCTCTTATTAGACTTCACAGAAATGTTGAGTACAACTATGAGTTCGATATCGTTTCTGACGCTCCAGTTGTAGCTGCTCCTGCTGCTAAGAAGGAAGAAGCTAAATCTGAAGAGGCTTAATAAGCAACGAGAATTTCTCACAATATAAAACCATCTCATTAACTTGAGGTGGTTTTTTGTTTGTATGATGTAGATGCGTTGATTATTGATCGGATTGGTTCTTAACTACTCCGTTTTGTTTCTTTGCAAAAGTCCACGCGGGGAATATAGGAAATCTTAACTGCTATTATTCATTAGACAAGCTGCTTTACAACCTCACGCATAGTTCAAATACAGAATAAAAGGCTTGGAAAATTTTATCCCGCAACACACCCGAAACCAAACTATCATCATTTATTCCCTCTCAGTTTCTGCTGATATTCCGTAGGAGCAATACCGATCACTTTTTTGAAAATATTGCTGAAAGATGACAGGCTATTGTACCCCACCATCATTGCTATTTCGTACATATTATATTTTCCTTCCAGCATCAGTTCAAGAGAACGGGTAATTCGTAATGCCCGTAGAAAGCGGACGTAATTCATGCCCAGAATCTCTTTAAATTTCCTCGAAAGGGTTCTTGTACTCATCCCGAATTCTTTTGCCGTAGATTCGATGGTAAGAGGCTTTTCAAGGTTAGCATGAATATATCTTGCAATCTTCAGTAATGTTTCATCTTTTGGAAAAGGATGCTGTATCGGGAAAGCCAGATGCTTATTCTTTTTTTCCTGTAAAACACCTTTAAGAGCTTTGAGGAAATAATATTTTGATCCGTCATTTTTTGTGATTTTTCCATCCCAATCTTTGGTATAAAAAATCATCTCCCGAAGCAAATTATTGACGGAATAAATATTAATTTCATCAAAAAAGCCATTTTCATTTTCTTCTTTTTTAAAATAAAAATTATATAAATCAACTTTCGGACTGGTAGAAAAAATGTAGTGAGGCGTCCCGGCGGGAATCCACATAAAGCATCTTGCAGGAAGATACCAATGCTTCTGATCTGTAAAAACATGTACAATACCTCCTTCTGCATATACTAATTGTGCAGAACTGTGGTAATGGATCTCTGTTGTCACATTGCCTGTGAGGACATGATAGATGTAAAATTCAGCATCCTCCTCTTCTACTGCTTTAAAATGACTGTCATTCATGAAATAAAGATAAGAAGAATTTTCAAATTGGCGTAAATGAGCAAATCTTTTTCTGTTTTCACAAATCATGTCCGATACTTGTCGTCGTAACTTTGCTGCATCAAAATCATTTTAGCAAAAATCCTTTAATTAATTTATGAATATCACATTTAACGCATGCCAATATCTGTGCATTGCGTTGTGCTTATTATTGAGCAACTTTTTACATTCACAGATGATAGATTATCAGCATCTCGGCTTACAGCAAGCTGTAGAGATTGGTCTGAAAAACAACAAAAACATACAGATAAGTCAGCTAAAACAGGAAATGTCCGTTACCAAAGAGAAAGATCTTAAAATGGAAAAGCTTCCGGACATTGAATTTCATACCAGCTACACTCAGGTAACCAATCTGTTTCAACATCAGAATGGTGTATTTAACCAAGCAACTAAGTATGACGTGATCAATGGGATGTATGATTTTACATTATCTGCTTCTATTCCGGTATACATGGGGGGTAAAATAAAAAACACGGAAAGGAAAGCGGCTATTGATACCGAGATTTCAGCTTTAAAAACCCATCTGGACGAGAGACAGCTTAAAATGGCAATCATTACAGCTTTTCTGCAGATTCATCATTTAAAAGAGCAGCAGAGTCTTATCAATGATAAAATGAAGGAGGATTCTGTCAACATCAAGCAGGTAAAATCTTTGAAAGCTAATGGTGTTGTAACAGTAAACGAAGTCTTAAGAACTTCGCTGCAGCTTTCCAATCATAAAATGAGCTGGACAGAACTGGATAACGATATTCAGATAGCAGAGCACAAACTGAAAACGATTCTTTCGCTTCCGGAAAGTCAGGAAATGCATGTGAATACAGAGGATCTTATCTCAGACAATGCTGTGATCCCTTATGTTGATGAACTGACAGAAACAGCTTTAAACAAAAATGAGTCTGTTGAAATCACCCATAAAAATCTTTCACTGAAAGAACTGGATCAAAAAATCACCAAAGCGAATTATTTACCTAAAATTACAGCAGACGGAGAATATTTTTTAAAGTATCCGAACATGATGTTCTTTCCTCCCGAACCGTATGCATACCGTCTGGGAATGGTAGGTGTAAACCTTACCTATCCTATCGAAAATCTGTACAAAAATAAATACAGAATGCAGGAAGCACGGGAAAATATAGACCTTGCTAAACTTCAAATAGAAGAAAACGAGGAAAATGTAAGACATAATGTATATGAAGCTTATAAAAAGTTTGAAGAGACAGACCAGAAGGTAAAAATAGCTGAAGAAGCGATTAATCAGGCTAAAGAAAATTATCGTATTGTAAGAACAAAATACGCAAACAAGCTTAGCCTTATCACTGAACTGATCGACGCCGACAATACTTATCTGGAAGCTGAATCTAATCTTATTTCCGTAAAAATCAACAGACAACTTAAATATTATCAACTCCAATATACGATTGGAAACTTATAAAAACTATGGCACAGAAACAACTGACACAAAAGGAAAAAAGAATCAACAAGTCCATTACTTTGCTGGCCTGGATCCTGATTATAAGCGGAATCACAGGAATGGTAAGTTTTTATCTTTTTTCGAGAAAAAATGTGACAACGAATGATGCACAGATTGAACAATATATCACGCCTGTATCCAGTAAGGTATCAGGGTTCATTAAAACTATAAAGTTTAACGAAAATCAGTTTGTGCATAAAGGGGATACTTTAATCGTCATCGACAACAGAGAGTTTGTGAATCAGGTACACATGGCAGAGGCTAATCTTCACGCCAATACAGCAACCATCAGCACTATTGAAAGTGGTGTCAGCACCAAAGAAAGTGACACAAAGATCATTGATGCTAAAATTGCTTCCGCAAGAATTGATATCTGGAGAACTGAACAGGACTATAAAAGATACAAAAACCTTTTGACAGAAGATGCTGCTACAGAACAGGAGTTTGAAAATATAAAGGCTTCTTATGAACAGTCAAAAGCCAATCTTTTAGCATTGGAACAACAAAAAAATGCAGTAAGAGCCGGAGCGAATGAGCAACAGACTAAAGTAGCTCCCGTTAAAAGTCAGATCCAGCAGAGTTCTGCAAGTCTTAATAATGCGAAACTATATCTTTCTTATACAGTGATTACAGCTCCTTATGACGGATGGGTCGGAAAAAAAACTATTCAGGAAGGACAACTGATTAAAGAAGGTCAGGCCCTGGTTCAGATGGTCAGCAAAGAAAAATGGATCATTGCCAATTATAAGGAAACACAGCTTGGACAGATTGATCAGAGCCAGGAAGTAATCATTACCGCAGATGCTTATCCCGATGTAGAATTTAAAGGAAAAATACTTTCTGTTTCTCCTGCTTCAGGATCTCAGTTTTCACTGGTAAAACCGGATAATGCAACCGGAAACTTTGTGAAAATTGAACAGAGATTTCCTGTGAAAATTATTCTTGATAATAATAAAGACAACGAAAAACTACTTTCCGGAATGAATGTTCTGGTGAGTGCGAAGAAGATATGAGTTTGAGTGTGGGAAGGTTTATGGGTTTTAGAGTTTTAAAGTTCAAAATCATCTTCAAATCAACACATTTCAGACTTCACGATTAAATTATTTTTTTAGCGAAAAGACAAACCGCAAAATAGCAGATCTGCAAATTTTTTCTTAAGCATATTTGCCATTTTACCTTTTACTTGTTTACACCTTTGCTCTTTGTCTTTTCGCATTTTTTAAATCCGGCTTAATGACAAATTTGTTCATTTCCATTTCCTTTTTTTAAGCTTAATGCTTACAAATTATGCAACACAATACAGTTTATCATAAATGGGTACCACAATGGCTGAAACTGCCTCTTCTTATATTGGCATTGTTTCCCCACCTGATGTTGTTGTCGCTTTTACATTCGAACAGCGCCTTCACATCTTCTTTTATGGATGTAGATTCAGATGACATCCAGTATTTAATGATTTTGATGTACGGGACATTTGTGGTTACCCTTTTAGTTTTACAGCGGTTTATGGCGTATTTCAGCGTCAAATATTATGTACTGCTGATGGCTTCCATTTCCGTAATTATTCTTTACGTTTTATCTGTCACCCATGATTATCATGTTATCTTGGTGATACGGTTTTTAGAGGGGATTTTCGGATTACTGGAAGGAGCTATTTTTCTGCCTTTAATTATTGCCGAATTAAAAACAAAACACGCCAAAGTTTTAGCATATCTTTTTATGTATACGATTATGCTGACCGGAGGAACCATTACCACTTCCCTTTTAAAATCCAGTATTGAAGATTACGATTTTCAGCATATGATCCTGATGATGGTCTACTTTCATGTGTTTGTACTCATCATTGGTATTGCATTATTCAACAGAAACAGATTCTTTCCCAAAAAACCTTTGTACCAATTGGATATTACCAGCTGGTTTTTGCTTTGGGTATGTCTGCAGGCTGGCGGCTATGCCATTATTTATGGTAAAAGACTGATGTGGCTCGAATCTGACACCGTTATCATGTGTTTATTTATATTCCTGCTTTCAGGAGGGTTATTTATGCTTAAACAAAGAAATTCCAAAAGACCGCTATTTCATTTTGAAGTTTTCAGTTCACAAAATGTGATCGCGGGAATGATTCTGTTTTTTATTTTTTATCTGATCCGCTCTGGACTGAATAATGTATACAGCATCATGGCTACAGTATGGAAATGGCCCTGGGATTATATTGTGAACATTCAGTACTGGAATGTGGCAGGAACTCTTTTGGGTATATTATTATCGGGAATCTGTCTGGTTCGGGGAGTATCCTCAAGAATTGTTTTCTTTACGGGATTTCTGTTACTGGCCATAGATTGTGCATGGTTTACCTATACTTTTTATCCTGACACTACCCTTTCTACAATCTGTCCACCTTTATTTCTGCAGGGAGTCGCTCAGGGATTATTATTTACGCCGCTTGTTTTCTTTTTAATTTCAGGAACTCCGGAAGAATATGTATCCAATGCTACAGCGTTGGGAACAACAACCCGTTTCTGGACAACCGCTATCGGATATGCTTTGATGCAGAATCTGATGCTATTTTTAACATTAAAACATTCTGATACACTCAGTGCTAATCTTACAGAGACCAATCCTGTTTTTTATAGCCAGTGGACCCAAATTTTCGGAGCTAATATTTCCAAATTATCTGTGAATGATTCTTTATCTATGACAGCGGGAGCTTTTAAAGCTAAAATAACGGCTCAGTCTATTCTCCTTTCCAATATGGAAATTTTCACGGGATTATTCTGGCTGGCATTAATTACTGCCATCTGTTTATTACTTTATCATCCGGTAAAAATAGCTGTGAGAAATATTATGTAAAAGGAAGGAAGCTAGAGGTTGGAAGAACGAAGTTCTGGAAGACGTATATAAAAATTAAAGTCGCTTATATTAGTATGTAAAACGTTTAATAATTTTTTATTGACCAGAAGCACTTCCATCTCCTCGCTCCCATCTTCCACCTCCATCCACTTTGGCCGGTTTATTGTTCGTGTTTTCTGATCGCAATATTGCGCAGATCACTACGTTTAATACAAAAATTTACGAATGGAAATTAAAAGAATTTTACTGAGCCAAAGGGATTTTTTTAAGACACAGCAAACCAAAAGTCTTGCCTTTCGGAAAATGTATCTCGAAAAGCTTAAAAGTCTTATTATTTCAAATGAAAATATGCTGTATGAAGCTATTAACAAGGATTTCGGGAAATCAAAATTTGATACATTCACGACAGAACTATCTTTCATTCTGAATGATATTGACTATTATATCAAGAATTTAAAGTCTCTTTCAAAGCCTAAAAAAGTAAGCACCAATCTTGTCAACCAATTGGGAAGCAGCAAAGTTTACGCTGATCCATTGGGTTGTATTCTTGTGATTGGAGCCTGGAATTATCCTTATCAGTTATCCCTTTCTCCCATTATTGCTGCAATAGCTGCCGGAAACTGTTGTATTCTTAAGCCCAGCGAAATTGCTGTAAATACCATGAAAGCAATGGCTTCTATGATCAATGAAAACTTTCCATCAGACTATCTGTACGTTTACGAAGGTGGTATTGAAGAAACTACAGCTCTTTTAACATTAAAATTTGACAAAATATTTTTTACAGGAAGTACAAAAGTCGGAAAGATTGTTTACAAAGCAGCAGCAGAACATCTTACTCCTGTAACTCTTGAGTTGGGAGGAAAATCCCCGGCTATTGTCACCAGAAATGCCAATCTCGAAATAGCAGCTAAAAGAATTGTCTGGGGAAAGTTTCTTAATGCCGGACAAACCTGTGTAGCTCCTGATTATCTGTTGGTAGAAGAAACCATTCAGGAACAGTTTCTTGAAATGCTCAGAAAATATATCAGAGAATTTAAATATGAACAGGGCTCCGAGCAATACACAAGAATTATTAATCAAAGAAACTTTCAGCGTCTTATATCCCTTATTGATAAAGAAAAAATCTATTCCGGAGGATATTTTGATGAAGAAAAGCTACACATAGAGCCTACTATACTGAATCATATAGACTGGAATGACAAAATCATGCAGGAAGAAATTTTCGGACCTCTCCTACCGGTTATCAGTTTTCAAAGCTACAATGCAGTTCTCAACTCTGTTTTAGAACATGAAAAGCCATTGGCGGCTTATCTTTTTACCAATAATTCTGAAGAAAAAGAAATCTTTACACGGAAACTTTCTTTTGGGGGAGGCTGCATCAATGATACCGTAATGCATTTAAGTAATGATAACCTGCCTTTTGGGGGCGTGGGAAGTTCAGGTATAGGAAATTATCATGGAAAATATGGTTTTGAAGCCTTTTCACATCAAAAAGCTGTTCTTGAAAAAGCCACATGGGGTGAACCTGATATTAAATACCCTCCTTATTCTGATAAAAAATTAAGCTGGATTAAAAAGTTACTGTGATCAGCGAGAAACTTTATTTTACATAGAAAGTATTACAGATTCTGGTAAACAGATTTATAGAAATAAAAAACTGCCTCATTTCTGAAGCAGTTTTTTGTATTTTATCCTTTTGTAGGAGCCCAGGTATTAAAGAATTCTTTTACTTTATCTTTACTGTAACCTTTCCCTTCTTCTAAAACATCACTCTGCTGAACTTTGATCATTTTCCCGTCTTTATCCAAAATAATAAACACTGGATATCCAAATTTTTCACCTGGATTACCATATTGAGCAAAAATTTTCTCATTCTTATTATCGGGAGAATAATTCAGGTGATAATACAGGTAATTCTTGTCTACAATTTCCTTCAATTCAGGGGTAGTCTGTACAAAATTGTTAAAACGAAGACACCAGATACACCAGTTTCCACCAGCCTGGACTATAATATTTTTACCTTCTTTCTTAGCCTGAGCTACCAATTTATTAATATCAGCCTGAGCATCCGCTTTTGGATCATAAGGCTTTGGCAGCTTAGCTTTTTCTTCAGCAGCTTTTTTCTTTGCTTCCAACTCTTTCTGCTCAGTCGGAACTATAAGAGCCGTTTTCTGCTTTCCTTTATCCGGAGTATTTTTTATATCCTGTGAAAAAGCAATTGCACTTAATCCCAGGAAAGCTAACATTGTCAATTTTTTCATAACATAAAAATAAAAAAATAATATATATCCCCCTGCAAAAATAGAACCATAATTTTATTATCACTAAATTTGCGTGTTTTATGAATTTCTTAATCAAAATATTATACTTCGTCTCTAAGCTTCCGCTTAAAATATTATATATTTTTTCGGACGTCATCTTTTTCCTGAATTATTATCTGGTAGGATACAGAAAAGAGGTCATTACCCAAAATCTGAAAAAATCTTTCCCTGATAAATCGGAAGAAGAAATTAAAGAGATCCGGAAAAAATTCTATCTTAATTTCTCAGATTATCTGGTAGAAACTATAAAATCTTTCAGCATTTCTGAGACAGAAGCCAGAGTGAGAATGCAGCATATCAATCAGGAATTGTTTCATGATGCTAAAAAGGAAGGTAAAAACATTATCCTGCTGGCAGGACATGTTTTCAATTGGGAATGGATCAATGCATTGGCAAAGATTGTTCCCCAAGCTCACTGCCATCCTGTATACAGAAAAGTAAACAATGATTTTTGGGAAAATCAAATGAAAAAGGTCCGAAACAAATTCGGAAATGAAGCATTGGAAGCGAATGAAGTAATTCTGAATATCTTCAGATCTAAAAATAACGGAGATTCTGCTTATATGTTTGTAGCTGACCAAACACCTCACCATGCACATGTCACTTACGGGTTAGAATTTTTGAATCAGCGTACTCCCGCTTTCGTAGGCTATGACAGACTTGCCACAAGAATGGATCTTGTTTTCATTTACTGTGAGATGAAGAAGGTAAAACGCGGTTATTATCAGGTAAATTATCATAGGATATATCCTGATGGCGAAAAGTTTACTGAAAATGAAGTAGTAAGGAAATTCCACAAATTACTGGAAAACACATTACACAAGAATCCGGACAACTATCTTTGGTCACACAGAAAATGGAAATATCAGGACTCTATCAAAAATTTTGATTCCGAAAAAAAATAGATTGACATGCAGAAAAAACTGGCAGTTGCCATCTTAAACTGGAACGGCAGAAATTGGCTTGAGAAGTTTCTTCCGGATGTGGTTCAATTTTCTCAGAATGCAGATATTTTTGTTATTGACAATCTTTCTACGGATGACTCCATTGAATTTCTACAAAAGAATTTCCCCACAGTCAACGTTATTAAAAATGATAAAAACTATGGATTTGCAGGAGGCTATAATGAAGGATTGAAAGCCATCCCGAATGAATATTACTGCCTTCTCAATTCTGATGTGGAAGTTACGGAGAACTGGACAGAACCTGCTTTGGAATTATTGGAAAAAAATCCTTCCATTTCAGCAGTACAGCCTAAAATCTTATCTTATCACAATAGAAGCTATTTTGAATTTGCAGGAGCTGCCGGCGGATTGATAGACAACCTTGGATATCCTTATTGCAGAGGCAGGGTTTTTGATGATCTGGAAGAGGATAAAGGACAGTATAATGACGAAAAAGAGATCTTCTGGGCATCAGGATGCTGCTTTTTCATCCGTTCAAAAGATTTCTGGGAGCAGAATGGTTTTGACGCCAGATTTTTCGCCCATCAGGAAGAAATTGACCTTTGCTGGAGACTCATCAATTCAGGAAAAAAGATTTATTATACCGGAAAATCCAACGTGTACCATGTAGGTGGTGGAACACTCAACAAGCAGAGTGCGCAAAAGACTTTTTTAAACATCAGAAATAACCTTTCTATGATGCTTAAGAATCTTCCTTTTCCTCAATTGATCTGGCTTATTTTTTTCAGATTATGTCTGGATGGTGTTGCCGGAATTTATTTTGGATTAAAACATGGTTTTCCGCATCTATGGGCTGTTGTAAGAGCTCATTTTGGGTTTTATGGACAGCTTCCGGGAACATGGAAACTTCGTCAGAAAAACCAAAAGAGTGAGTTCTATCAATCGAAATGGCTTATTTTTAAACATTTTCTGGGAGGAAGGTAGCAGGTGGCGGATGATATTAGGAAAAATTACAGCTTTCTTCAATAATAAAGTAAACCATAAACTTTAAACCTGAAACATTAAACCAAGCACAAGCAACTATAGAGCTAGCAACAACTTATAATTTAAAACAATGGATTTCTGTGCAATAGATTTTGAAACGGCCACTCACGAGAAAAGTTCAGCTTGTGAGATGGGAATTTGTTTGGTACAGGATTCTAAGATTGTAGAAACTAAAACCTGGCTGATTAAACCTCCGAGTTTTCCTTATTTTAATAAATTCAATATTGCAGTGCATGGGATTCAACCGGAAGATGTAAAAGATGCACCTACTTTTGATGAGATATGGTATGAAGCTCAGGATATGATGTATGGAAGCCTTATGATTGCTCATAATGCGGGATTTGATGCTTCTGTTTTAAGAGGATGTTTGGAACATTATGGAATGTTTACTCCCCAGCTCAATTATTTGTGCAGCATACAACTTGCCAAGAAGTCATGGAACTATCTTCCAAAATACGGTTTGAAACCTTTGGCAGAATATCATAAAATTGATTTTACCCACCACAGAGCGGGAGCAGATGCTGAAGTGTGTGCAAAAATCTCTCTGCTGGCTTTTGAGAAACTGTTTCTCACCAGTAATGATGAAGTAAATGAATATTTGAAAGCGAAAATCAAAAAGCTTTAATAAGAACCCGGGTTCTTAGTCTGCCATCTATTAATCATTAATTACTCAACACTTCGGACAATAGATTGAATTTTGGAATATCAATCTCAAATGTCTCCTGTGTTTCCAGGTTTTTAACGAGGTATTTTCCACTCATATTGCCTACTCCGGAACGAAGCATTACATTGGAAAAGTAAGCGAAATTTTCACTTGTTCCTATTTCAGGAGTCAGGCCGATTACGCCATCACCTATAATCTCTGTGTATCCAAACCCTACATCAAAAATTAACCATTTTCTTTTCAATACTTTGATAGGAAAGCTTCCGTCATTTTCTATCGTGATATTGTATTTAAAAACGTAACGGTTTTCGGATGGATAACTGTTTTTACTATCATATTCAGGTATAACTGAAACTTTGATATTGGAAGTCATTTTTGAAAACATCATTGTAGCATTTTCTTAATAAATACAAAAATCTCGCCTTTTTAAGGCGAGATTGTATATTTATATTATAATTTCATTAAAACTATAATCCAAGGCCTTTTCTTTCGTCACCTCCCAATAATATTTCAACTGGATTGTCAATACCTTCTTTTACCGCTACAAGGAATCCTACAGACTCTTTTCCGTCGATAATTCTGTGGTCATAAGACATTGCTACATACATCATTGGTCTGATTACTACCTGCCCGTCAACAGCAACTGGTCTCTGGATGATGTTGTGCATTCCTAAGATTGCAGATTGTGGAGGGTTGATAATTGGTGTAGACATCATAGATCCGAAAGTACCACCGTTTGTAATAGTGAAAGTACCACCAGTCATTTCATCAACAGTAATTTTACCGTCTCTTACTTTGATAGCAAGATCTTTGATATTAGCTTCCACGCTTGCGAAAGACATATTTTCTGCATTTCTCAATACCGGAACCATTAATCCTTTAGGACCAGAAACGGCAATTGAAATATCGCAGAAATCATAATTTACTTTGAAGTCTCCGTCGATAGATGCATTTACATCCGGATACATTTGTAATGCTCTTGTCACAGCTTTAGTAAAGAAAGACATGAAACCAAGTCCAACTCCGTGTTTTTGAGCAAATTCTTCTTTATATTGCTTTCTTAATCTGAAGATTTCAGACATATCCACTTCGTTGAAAGTCGTCAACATAGCTGTTTCATTCTTCACAGAAACCAATCTTTGAGCGATTTTTCTTCTTAAAACTGAAAGTTTAGTTGTAGTGGTAGTTCTAGCACCTGTAGCAGTCATAGGGCTTCCTCCTAATGCAGGAACTGCCGCTAATTCAGCATCAGTTTTAGTGATTCTTCCGTCTCTTCCTGTTCCTGAAACCTGAGCAGCATCCATTCCTTTTTCGTCAAGGATTTTCTTAGCAGCCGGAGATGGAGCTCCTGTTGCATAAGTTTGTGGAGCAGCTACCGGAGCAGCTGGTTTTGGAGCTTCTTGCTTAGCAGGTTCAGCAGCTTTCGGAGCTTCTTCCTGTTTTGGAGCTTCAGCAGCAGGTGCAGCACCTTCTGGTTTTTTAGCATCCATATCAATTAAACAAACTACCTGACCTACCTGTACTACATCACCTTCTTCTGCCTTTAAAGTGATAATACCACTTTGTTCTGCCGGCAATTCAAGAGTTGCTTTATCTGAATCCACTTCGGCGATAGGTTGATCTTTTTCTACATAATCACCATCTTTTACAAGCCAAGTTGCAATTTCAACTTCTGTAATTGATTCGCCTGGTGAAGGAACTTTCATTTCTAAAACTGACATATCGAGTATTTTTTATTTTTTTAATTGGATATTATTTAAATTAAGCTGTAACTGGTCTTTTTGCAGGAGCATCATCTCTGTCGAAAACTCTGTTGATCACTGCATTTTGGTTTTTCTCAAACATTTTGTGGCTACCTGGAGCTGGTGCACCGCTTGGTACCGGAGCAACTACCTGAATTCCTGTATCTCTGAAGTTTCTCAGAATATAAGACCAAGCACCCATGTTTTCAGGTTCTTCCTGAGCCCAAACCAATTGTTTTTTGTTTTCGTATTTGTTAAAGATCGCTTCAATAGCATCTGTCTGAAGCGGATATAACTGCTCGAATCTTACTAGTGCAATATTTTCACAGTTCAGTTCTTCTTTCTTCGCTAATAATTCGAAGTACAGTTTACCTGAACAAAGAACTACTTTTTCTACTTTTTTAGGATCTGCAGTAGGATCGTCCAAGATTGGCTGGAAGGTACCGTTTGCAAAATCTTCAATTGGAGAAACCACTTTAGGATGTCTCAACAAAGATTTAGGGCTCATTACGATCAATGGTTTTCTGAAGCCCCATTTCAACTGTCTTCTCAATAAGTGGAAGTAGTTGGCAGGTGAAGTAATATTAGCTACTACCATATTTTCATTAGCACAAAGGGTAAGGAATCTCTCCAGTCTTGCTGAAGAGTGCTCAGCACCCTGTCCTTCTGAACCGTGAGGCAGTAACATTACCAATCCATTTTGGATTTTCCATTTTTCTTCTGCTGCAGCAAGATATTGGTCAACGATGATCTGGGCACCGTTCACGAAATCTCCGAACTGAGCTTCCCAGATTGTTAATGTATTTGGAGAAGCCATTGCATATCCGTAATCGAAACCTAAAACTCCATATTCAGAAAGGTGAGAGTTGAATACATCAAATCTGCTTTCTGATACGTGTCTTAACGGGATATATTCTTCTTCTGTGTCTTCTGTTTTTACTACCGCATGTCTGTGAGAGAAAGTACCTCTTTCCACATCTTCTCCGGAGATTCTTACGTTGTGACCTTCTACAAGAAGTGTAGCATATGCTAACCACTCTCCTAACGCCCAGTCTAGCGAGTTTCCTTCAATAGCTTTGATACGGTTTTCGAAAAGCCTTGTAATTTTATTGATGAACTTTTTATCAACAGGAAGTGTTGACATCTTAAGCGCCAATTCTTTCAGTTTCGCTGCATCATATTGGGTATCAACCGGCAACTGAACCGCTCCTCTCTTTCCAATTGGATAGTTTGTCCAGTCTTCAGCCATAAACAGATCCATTACGTTCTTCTCAATCTCTTTAGAAGCATCAAAATCTTTGTCTAGAAGAGCTTTGAATTCCGTTTCCATTTTAGCAATTACATCATTTGAAGTAACGCTGTCTTTAAGCAATTTATCTTTATAAATTTCTCTTGGATTCGGGTGTTTTGAAATGGTTTTATATAGGTTAGGCTGAGTGAATCTTGGCTCATCACCTTCGTTGTGACCATATTTTCTATATCCTAAAAGGTCGATATAAACGTCTTTTCCGAATTTTGCTCTGAAGTCAGCAGCAAAATGGATAGCATGAACAACAGCTTCAGCATCGTCAGCATTTACGTGCATTACAGGAGATTCTGTAACTTTTGCAATGTCTGTACAGTATGTTGAAGATCTTGCATCCATATAGTTGGTTGTAAATGAAACCTGGTTATTTACAACAATATGAACTGTACCACCTGTTCTGTATCCTTCCAAAGTCATCATCTGAGCCACTTCGTAAGCAATACCTTGTCCGGCAATAGCTCCGTCACCGTGGATGATGATTGGCAATACTTTAGAGTAATCTTTGTATTTGTCGTCTACTTTTGCACGGCAGATACCTTCTACAAGGGCAGCAACTGTTTCAAGGTGAGACGGGTTCGGAGTAAGGTTAATACAAACTTCTTCTCCGGAAGCTGTTTTGATTTTTTTAGATGATCCTAAGTGATATTTAACGTCACCTGAGAATACATCCTCTTCGAATTCTTTTCCTTCAAATTCTGAGAAGATCTGCTTGTAAGATTTTCCAAAGATGTTTGTAAGAACATTCAGTCTACCTCTGTGGGCCATCCCTAATACTACTTCATCTACTCCTAACTGAGAAGATCTTGAGATCAGCTGATCTAAAGCAGGGATTAATGTTTCACCTCCTTCTAATGAGAATCTTTTTTGTCCTACAAATTTTGTGTGCAGGTAGTTTTCAAAAGCAACTGCCTGGTTTAATTTTAATAAGATTTCTGTTTTTTCGTTTGCAGAAAGACTTGGATGGTTTTCGTTTACCTGAAGCCATCTCTTGATAAAATCTTTTTCTTCAACGTTGTTGATGTGCATGTATTCTACTCCGATAGAATCACAGTAGATGCTTTCAAGGTGCTTGATCAAATCTGCCAAAGTAGCAGGTTCTTTCATTCCTGTTTCAACAGCGCAGTTGAATTTTGTATTTAAATCTTCTTTAGAAAGACCGAAGTTCTCGATGTCTAAAGTAGGTGTATAGTGTCTTCTTTCTCTAACCGGGTTAGTTTTTGTAAAAAGGTGCCCTCTTGTTCTGTAAGCCTCAATAAGGTTTACTACTTTAAATTCTTTTTTGATGTGCTCAGGAACTTCTCCGTTTGATACTGCCTGAGAAATCTGTTGTTGAACTGCCGGAGCAGCGTTGGCTGAAGCCTGAATAAATTGGGTGTTATCGTCATCTCCGTAGTTCTCCAAAGCAAAATCGAAGCCTTGAAAGAAGGCTTTCCATGATGGTTCTAGGGAGTCCGGGAATTTTAAGTACTGTTGGTATAAATCCTCAATTAACTGAGAATGAGCTGCGTTTAGGAATGAAAATCTGTCCATTATTACAGTTTATCTATTTATTAAAATTTATTTGTAGAATTAATCTTCAAATTTAATAAAAAAAACCGAGTTAGAACAGTCTCAAACCGTTAAAAAAACTTAAGAAAAAAATAAATAAAAAAAAATCACTTATACACTGATAATGAGAGCTTCATGTTCACCTCCTGTCCTTCCATGGGACGTTCAATAAAGGTCTGACGGATATCTCCGAAGCGCATCTCGTCTTTTTTGGCTTTCTGAATCAGCTGCTGAATTGCCCGAATTCGCCCTTCATAGTTCCCTTTGTAGTAGATTACATAATTTTGAGACGGGTTTACGGATCTAAAATTGAAGTTATTGTCAGATACTCCAATTTTCTTAGAAAGCGGTATTCCCAGGAAATAAGAAACCTCTTTGTCTTTGTAATTGTCTGCATCAGTGATCAGGATGGGATATCCAAATTCATCATCTCTTTTCCCCATATCCATCGTTACGAAGTTATAAGCTTTGTTATAATTCATCACGATATTTCTGTAAAGGGCATCTTTCTTATTCGAAGTGCTTACATTGATCCCAAGCAACAGCTTATCTTCTTCATTTTCCACCATCAGACTGTCATATTTGATGGCTGCCATTTGGTTATCTTTTTCTACTTTATTTCCTAAAGAATTTTTAAGATTGGTCATGCTTTTATTTATATTTTCAGCAAAACGATCTTCAGTCCAGAAGTTCTCTACTCTTTTCCAGACAGGCAGTTTCGGTGTATGTACGTACCAAATGATTTTTGTTTTTTCTGCAGAAACAGGCTTAAATTTGACGTCAACCAGCGTTGGATTTTCATTTTCGTCCTCAAAAAGCTGATATTTCAGAGTTTTATTAAGATTCTCATACCTAATGAACATTTCTCCATCTGTATTATTTTTAGGATCTACATAGCTGATAGCACTTCCCTGTCCTTCGTAAGGCGTATAATAATCAATATCAATAGATTGTGAACTGGTAAAGAAGTTATTCCATCTCGTAAAATTCTGCAGATTATTAAACTGGGTAAAAACTTTATCTACCGGATAATCAATCTCTTTTTCAATAGTGAAATTTTTGCTTTCGTCTACAAAATAGTACATGGAAGCAGCATAAGCTCCTCCCAACAAAACAATAATAAATGTTAATATTTTAAAAATACGCATTGCACAAAAATAATACAAATAAAAAGAGTGAACAATATACTGATCACCCTGATTGTGTGTTTAACAATAATTAACCTAGTGGCTGGAAGATGGATGAGGGAAGCTGGAGGTTACTATTTGACAGAAATTGCTAATAGACTTCTGATTGAAAATACTCAACCTTGCCAAATAAGCCTAAATTCTATATGATAAAATCTGGTTATTTTCCGGCTTTAATAACTTCCATCTTCCCTTCTGCTATCCGACGTGTGTTCCCGGGGCAATTACAGCACCTTTCTTCACTACAACAATTCCATCCTGTACGGAATAGGTTCCATAATCGCCATCCGGAATATGTTTTCCTCCGATGATTTTCACATTGTCACCAATGTAACAGTTTTTATCAAGGATTGCTTTTTCTATATAACAGTATTTCCCGATGCCCATATTAGGACGGCCAGCTCTGTCATTCAGTACAATTTCTGTGGTATTCTGATAAAAATCGGCTCCCATTACATATGAATTTACAATGGTACTCCCTTTGTCTATTCTTGTTCTGTTTCCGATCACGGAGTTTTCAATTTTATCAGCCATAATGATACATCCGTCGCCAAACACTGCCTTACTTACATAAGAACCATTGATTTTTGACGGTGGAAGCATCCTTGCTCTGGTATAAATGGGCGAAGAAGAGAAAAGATTAAACTGAGGAAGATCCAGACAAAGATCCAGATTGGCTTCGTAGAAAGATTCTATAGTTCCGATATCTGTCCAGTAACCTTCATACTGATAGCTTAATGTCTTGTATTTTCCAATAGAACTTGGAATAATATCTTTTCCGAAATCATCACCAGCACCTTCGTCAAACATCTTTTTAAGGATGGTCTTGGTGAAGATGTAGATCCCCATGGAAGCCAGGAATTCTTTTCCTGTATGCTTATTTTCTGCTGAAACCTCAGATTTCAGGCCATCCAGCATCTCATAATCCGGCTTTTCATAGAAAGATGTGATATTTCCTTCATCATCCGATTTTAAGATCCCAAAACCTGTGGCATCTTTTGCATTCACCGGAATGGTAGCAATAGTAAGATCACCTCCATTTTCGATGTGAAAATCTAGCATTTCTCTGAAATCCATCTGATACAGCTGATCTCCTGAAAGAATCAGGATATAGTCATAATCATATTTTTCAAGATGTTTCATCGATTGTCTTACGGCATCTGCAGTTCCCTGATACCAGCTTTCGTTTTCCACATTCTGCTCAGCTGCCAGAATATCGACGAAGCCTTTACTGAAGATATCAAAGTGATAAGAATTCTTAATGTGTGAATTGAGGGAAGCAGAATTAAACTGCGTTAAGACCAGAATCTTATTTAATCCTGAATTCAGGCAGTTTGAAATAGGAATATCTACCAATCTGTATTTTCCCGCGATAGGTACAGCCGGTTTCGATCTGGAATACGTTAACGGGAATAATCTTGTTCCCCTGCCTCCTCCTAAAACTATGGAGATTACATTTCGATTCATAAATATCTTGCGTTTTTATTTTATTAAGTTTACTGTTCTGTTCTTAGTGTTTACTGCTACTTTAAAGCATTCTTTATTTTCATATTGGAGTTCGTTATTATAAACTACCACCTGAAAATCTTCTTTATCATTTAATTCTAAAACCTCTTTATCCAGATTATAGATTTCAATATTATATTTTTTAAGCTCATTTCTGAAGAACTGATTGGTAATAAGAACATCCATAACATCAGTTCTCTTCACTACAAAATCATCAACATCCTTACGATATGCTTCTCTCCATCTTTTTCCATATTTTCTTTCTATTGCGGCATATGTTCTTTTATTAATAGCGTCTATTTTCTTCATCTCATCAGGTTCTACCAGACAGCCACCAACAGAATAATGTTTGATTTTCCATTTTTCAGAAATACCATCCATAGCTTCATATCGTTCCATTGCGGGAAGACCATACCCATAGATCCAATAATAGCCTCCATGATAACTTCCCCTATCTTCTTTACAAGAAAACAGTATCATTATTAAAGGAAGAAATCCGAAAATCTTCATTGTATCAGCTATTATATAAAGCTATGTATTTTTCTGCAGATTTCTCCCATGCAAAGTCAAAATTCATGTTGGCATGGATAAGATCTTCCATTACTCCTTTTTGATTATAAATTGCCATTGCCCTGTTCATCGCGTGTACAACATCATCTACACCCGGATAAGTAAAGTTCAGTCCTGCTCCTCCGGTTGAGATATCTTCTACGGTATCTCTGAGGCCTCCTGTATACCTTACCACTGGAACGGTTCCGTATCTCATGGAATACATCTGATTCAATCCGCAAGGTTCTACCCTTGAAGGCATCAGAAGAAAATCTGCCGAGGCATAAATCTTATGGGAAAGATGTTCTTTATATCCCAGATCCAGAGCAAAATTGGTATAGGTATAATCATATTCCTTTAGCTTATTCTCAATATAGGTATTACCAGAACCCAAAATCATAATATTTAAAGCTCCGTAGCTCTGTTTAATACTTTTCCATACTACATCCGGTAAAAGATCGGCTCCTTTTTCTGTGGCAAACCTTCCAATAAAGGCAAATAAAGGTAGTTCCGGCTTCAATCCATATTCTTTGCACAGTTGTTCTTTATTTTTCTTCTTTTGAGCTACTGCGTTTTTACTGTTAAAATTAAAATCCAGCATAGGATCGGTTTCAGGGTTCCAGACTTCAGTGTCAATACCATTGATGATTCCATATGCTTTTCCAAATTCCTGGCGAACGAGGCTTTCCAATCCGCGAAAGCTTATAAAAAGCTCTTCCAGATATCCTTCTGAAACGGTGGTAAAGGCATCAGCACATTTGATCATACTGGCCAGAGGGTTTATTAATCCATTCCAATCCATGAGTCCCCATTTATAAGAATCAAAAGACGGCATATAGTTGGCCATACCCCAGCTCATCATTCCCTGATATTCTCCGTTATGGATGGTTCCTATTGTTTTCACTCCTTTTAAGAATCCGAATTCTGAACAGTTTTCCACCATAAAAGGAACCAAACCGGTATGATAATCATGGCAATGTAAAACATCAGGACGGATTTCCATGGCACACAGCCAGTGTAACACTCCATGCTGGAAAGCCATAAACTGGAAACTTTCATCCTGATATCCGTAAGGGTTATCTCTATCTAATAATCCGGGAATTCTTACCATATACAGTTCAAATCCCAAAACGTCTGTCTTTTCTTTCAACACCTGAACCTGTAGCATATTGGTTCCCTGATGAATAAATCCATCAAAAACCAGGTCAAATTCATGGTCATATATAAAGGGCTTGTTGTACCATGGCATTACTACCTTGGCTTCTATTCCTTTAATTTTATTCTGATATTTTGGCAGTGCTCCCACTACATCCGCAAGACCACCTACTTTTGCTACAGGATAACATTCTGTACTTAAATGATAAACAACCATTCCTTATCTCTTGTGTTTAATTCTGTGTAATTTATACTTTTTATCTTTCTTCTGTCTTAAAATAATTCCTGCCAATGGCGGTAATTTCACAGTCATTGATTTTGGATATCCTCTCCATTCTTCATCCTTTTCTTCCAGAATTTCAGGTTCTACTCCGCTTCCGCTGTATTTTTCATCATCAGAATTTAAAACAACCTCCCAATGAGTTCCTGCAGGAATCCCGATTTTATAATCCAGTACTTTGGGAGCCAGATTTAGAGCTACCATAGCAACATCATCTTTTCGTTTTCCTTTTCTCAGGTATACATACACTGAGTTTTCCAGATCATCTGCTTCTACCCACTCAAAACCATGTTTATCAAACTGATTTTCATAAAAGGCAGATTCTGATGTATACAGGTGATTCAGTTCTTTAACGATTTCCTGCATTCCTTTATGAACAGGATATTTCAGCAAATGCCAGTCGAGACTTCGGGTAAAGTTCCATTCACTCGTCTGCCCGAATTCATCCCCCATGAAAAGCAGTTTGGCTCCGGGATGGGTATACATGTATACATATAAGGTGCGCAGATTGGCAAATTTCTGCCATTCATCACCTTTCATTTTATAGATCAGACTTGCTTTTCCGTGTACGACTTCATCATGTGACAAAGGCATCATATAATTTTCATTATACATATACATAGAAGCAAACGTCAGCTTATGATGATGGAATTTACGATTATCAAAATCTTCTTTGAAATAATCCAAAGTGTCATGCATCCAGCCCATCATCCATTTCATTCCAAATCCTACTCCACCGTCATGCACGGGTTTTGTAAGCATAGGGAAATCTGAGCTTTCCTCCGCTATGGTCATGATATTATTTCCAAATTCCTTATAAACTGCAGTATTAAATTCCTGCAGAAAGGTTTTCGCTTCCAGATTTACATTGGTTCCGTAGATATTCGGTTCCCATTCGCCCTCATTCCTTGAATAATCCAGATGAAGCATTGAAGTTACGGCATCCACACGCAATCCATCAGCATGATAGCGGTCCAGCCAGAACATAGCATTTGAAATCAGAAAAGATTTGACTTCATTTCTTCCGTAATTGAAAATATGGGATTTCCAATCGGGATGAAAACCTTTTCTAGGATCTTCATGTTCATAGAGATATGATCCATCAAAACGGTGAAGACCATTAGCATCTCCCGGAAAATGAGACGGAACCCAATCCAGGATAACACCTATATTATTTTTATGAAGTTCATCAATGAGAAACATCAGATCCTGCGGTGAACCGAAGCGTGAAGTAGCTGCGTAAAAACCTGTAATCTGGTATCCCCAGCTTGGATCATATGGATACTCCATCACAGGCATAAACTCTACGTGGGTAAAACCCATTTCATTGACATAGGGAACCAGCTTTTCCGCAATATCCCGATAATTTAAAAACTGACCCGGATTATCACCTTCCCTCACCCAGGAACCAAGGTGCAGCTCATACACTGATATAGGAGCTTCAAGTCTGTTTCTTTCCCAGCGTTTATCCATCCACTCCTGATCATTCCATTCATACCAGGTGGTAGAAACCAAGGAAGCCGCCTGAATATTCTGTTCCCAGCTTACGGCATAAGGATCGCTTTTTTCCAGGATCTCGCCTCTTGCTGTTTCAATGGCATACTTGTATAATGTTCCCCAGGTTAATCCTTCAATAAATCCTTCCCAAATTCCTGATCCATCCCATCTTGGAAACAAAATATGATCTTTATGATTCCAGTTATTAAAATTTCCGATCACGGAAACTTTCTTTGCATTAGGTGCCCACACTGAAAAGTACACGCCCTTCACGCCATCTTTTTCTGCAGAATGTGCTCCAAATTTACCATACAGCTTATAATGTCTACCTTCTTTGAAAAGATACACATCATGATCGGTGAAAAGCGTGTAGGTTTTAACAGAATTCATCAAGATCGGTTTGTATTTATAATTTCCCTGAAACTACGAAAAATACTGACAATAGCGATTAATTATTCATCAAATAATTATCAATATCATTTCGTGTTTTGTCTTTCTATCAAATATATCATTTTTTAACTCACATTTTTATGATTTCAAAACAATCTTTTTTTATAAATTTAACATCAACATTATTAAACACACACGATGAGGTTTGAACTTTATACCGAAGAAAAAGATGACAGACCGGTATTTATTACCGGAAATTTCAACAGCTGGAATCCCAAAGACTACAATTTCCAGCTTACACAAACTGACTCCTCCAATTACTTTATAGAAATTGAAGATCAGCTTCTGCCAGAAGAAATTGATTATAAATTCACAAAAGGAGGCTGGGAGAATGTGGAACTGGACCAATATGGAAATATTACTCCCAACCGCAAAGTAAAAAGATCTGTCGGCAAAACTTCTGATACAATAGAAAAGTGGAGATTAAACTGGGGACCGTTCAAAGAAGAATATTATCCCATTGCTGAAGTAATTTCCGAAAATTTTTATATCCCGCAGCTTGACCGCCACCGTAAAGTTTGGGCACTGCTTCCCTATGATTATCATACAACAGATAAGCGATATCCTGTTTTATATCTTCAGGATGCCCAGAACTTATTCAATGAAGGAAGTGGCTTCGGAAACTGGGAAATTGATAAAAAGCTGTCTATTCTTGCAGAGTATGGCCGTGGTGACCTTATCATCATTGCCATAGAACACGGCAGTGAGGAAAGAATTAAAGAATATATTTTCGATAATGATCATGTAGCCAACGGTTCTGAGGGAAAAAAATATATCCGTTTTATTGCAGATACTTTAAAACCTTTTGTAGATGAAAATTACAGAACAAAAAAAGACCGCGACAATACCGGGATTGGAGGCAGTTCATTGGGCGCACTGATCAGCATATACAGTGGGTTTCTTTATCCTGAAGTCTATTCCAAATTACTGATCTTCTCACCTTCGCTTTGGGTAGAACCTAACAATAACTTCCCAATGATGAATTTCAGGGTTCCTTTTAAAACAAAAATTTATCTTTATGGAGGTGGTCAGGAAGGGTCTAAAATGGTCAAAAGAATTCATATTTTTGAAGAATATCTGAAAAGATGGGAAGAGAAAAAGCTTTTTGATTTTGAATTTAAAACCAATATCAATCCTGAGGGCACCCATAATGAATTTTACTGGTCACAGGAGTTTCCAAGAGCCATTGAATGGCTGTTCTATGACAATACAGAAAACCCTGTTGAAGTAAAGCCACAACAACAAAGCATTAAAAACTAAGCTTGTAAAATCACTGAAGAAGATTTTCAGACAGACAAGAACAAATGAAGAAGGCGATTGTGTATGATCTTAGAAAAATATAACATCTATTTATGAAACTAATTAATAAAAAAAACAAAAATTACACTCAGGTCTTCCACCTATTTACAGAGGAAGAATGGACAAAATCCAGTAAAAATTTCAATAAAAACATTTCAACTTTTTTTACAGGAAAGAAGTATGAAGTTTTCATCAATGCTCATGAAGAAGGAATTACCTATTTCATTGGATTAGGAAAATCTACGTTACAAAATTTCGAAATCCAGCAGGTTGCGGCCAAATTCTCACAAACACAGAAAGAAAAACTTCATGCAGTGCCTACATTAGCTCTGGCAGACTTCATGAATGAAAAACAATTTGAGGAATTTGTAAAGGGACTTTTAGCCGGAACTTATAATTACCCTTTTGAGAAGAAACATACTTTCTGGAATACAAAATTTGAATTGCATTTTGAAAATGTAAGCCAGAAAAAATTAGACCATATCAGCCAG
Organism: Chryseobacterium sp. MA9; assembly: GCF_024399315.1. Taxonomy (NCBI): domain Bacteria; kingdom Pseudomonadati; phylum Bacteroidota; class Flavobacteriia; order Flavobacteriales; family Weeksellaceae; genus Chryseobacterium; species Chryseobacterium sp. MA9. The sequence goes on from NZ_CP075170.1 coordinate 1,221,048, forward strand.
AAAACAGAAGCTCTGATTAACGGACAGACCACTTGCCAGGACTGGCTTAACAAACCTGCCAATCTTAAAAAACCGGATATCTTAAGCGCATACCTTAAAAATTTGGCAAAAAAATATGAATTAAAATATACAGTATTCAACAGGAAGAAATGTGAAGAGCTAGGATTAGGCGCTTATCTTTCAGTCAATCAAGGAAGCGCTTATGATGCAGCGTTCACTATTTTAGAATATAAAACTACGGTTAAAAATGCCAAGACTTTCGGACTGGTTGGAAAATGTGTATTGTTTGATACTGGAGGAATATCAATAAAAAGCTCTGCCAATCTGCATTATATGAAATCTGATATGGGAGGCGCTACAGCTGTTTTGGGAACTTTAATTTATGCTGCAGAAATGCAACTTCCTGTGAACATTATTGCTGTTCTTCCTATTACAGATAATGCTGTTTCAGAAAAAGCCCTGCTTCCAAGTGATGTGATTACAGCCTACAACGGAAAAACCATTGAAGTACTTGATACTGATGCCGAAGGCCGTTTAATCCTTGCAGACGGATTATCTTATCTTTCTAAAAACTACAAAACAGATTTTCTTATTGATCTGGCTACTTTAACAGGAAGCTCTGTACGCATGTTTGGAGACACTTGTGCCGCGATGTTCTCCAATAATGAGGAGCTGAAAAATAATCTGATAAAAACCGGAGATCAAACCAATCAAAGAGTATGGAATCTCCCTTTATGGGACGTCTGGAAAGACGATATTCAGTCTGATGTAGCCGATATGAAAAACATCTCTATGAAGCCTGTTGGGGACTGCATTATTGCAGCAAAATTCTTAGAGCAATTCATTGAAAACCACCCTAAATGGGCTCATTTGGATATTGCCGGAGTAGCCTTCGGAAGTGTAGGCTATGCCAAAGAAAAAGCAGCAACAGGTTTCGGGGTTCAACTACTCGTGAACTTAATTGAAAATTATCACTAAAAATTAGTTTTTTACAAAAAAACTCTGTATAATTGATTAGTGAATTTTCAAAAACGCACGATATTACATTTTTTAGTATTAATAAAATAATAAACAAATGCTTTTATTTTTGAAAATTCACTAAACATTAAAAAACATTATATGGAGAAGAAAACTATTGTGTGTATTTCGTGCTATTACAAAGGCTACGATTTTATGGACGAAATGAAGAATCTCGGCAATAAAATCATTTTAGTAACCTCAGAAAATCTTAAAGAAAAAAACTGGCCCTGGCACGCAATTGATGAGGTATTTTATATGCCAGAACTCAAACCGTCCGTATGGAATCTGGAACATCTGATTCAGGGATTTTCCCACCTGATGAAAACCAGAAAAGTAGATGCTGTAGTGGCATTGGATGATTATGACGTAGAAAAAGCTGCATTAATCAGGGAAACATTCCGCATTCCGGGAATGGGACAGACTACACACAGATATTTCAGAGATAAACTGGCTATGCGCCAAAAAGCAAAAGATTCAGAGATCAGTGTTCCTGAATTTACAGCTGTATTCAATGATAATGAAGTCAATGAATTTACAGACCGCGTTCCTGCACCATGGGTACTGAAACCCCGTTCTGAAGCTTCAGCATCAGGAATCAAGAAAATAACTTCCAAGGAACAACTTTATGAGGCGCTAGAGACACTGGGAGAAGAACGCCATCTTTTTTTACTGGAAAGTTTTAAACCCGGAGACGTTTACCATGTAGACAGCCTTACTTTTAATAAAAAAATTGTATTCACTTCTGCTTCAAAATACCTTGCTCCTCCTATGCAGGTTTCCCATGAAGGCGGAGTATTCCGATCCAAGACTTTAGGAAGATATTCCGAGGAGTTTAAGGCATTGGAAGAAATTAATGCCAAAGTTCTTTCCAATTTTGGATTGATTAATGGCGCAACCCATACAGAATTTATCCGAGGAAGAGAAGATGGGAAATGGTACTTCCTTGAAACCTCATCAAGAGTTGGTGGTGCTCATATTCCTGATCTTGTAGAAGCCTCAAGCGGTATTAATATCTGGAGAGAATGGGCTAAAATTGAAGATGCCCTTCTGAGAGGAAATGATTACAGTGTTTCACCACCTACAGGATATTATTCGGGGCTGATTGTTGCTTTGATTAAAGATAAAGAACCGGATTACAGTAATTTTGAATGTGAAGAAGTTGTAAAATTCCTTCCGATAGATTACCATGTAGGAATTGTTTACAAATCCGGAGATGCCTCCGTTGTACAGGACAGGCTGGATTCTGCTGCAGATATGATTCATGCAGATATGCTGAACATTCTGCCTCCCAAAAGCAATAAGTTGAGTTCCTAAAAAATGAAGAGTGACATTGATATTCAAAATGTTATTGAATTCATAATATACAATTTGCCAGAAGATTCCGTACTAAAATGTAATTTAGAGAATATAGATCCGGGAAAATGGCAAAGCAAAGCATATTATCGATTCGTTGACTCAACTCATGCCAACAAAACTGGATCAAAATGGATCTTTAAAGAAAATATAATCCTCGAACATCCGAAATTAGGAACAATCGTACTGGATATTTTGGAAAAAGATCAGCTTGGAGGAATTGAATTTATCAAATTAATATAAGTACAGTATTAAAATTAAACAAGGAAAAATGCCTCACATAGAACATACAGAGTATTATTCAAATATATTGGGAACAAGTCTTCAGGTAGAAGTGACCGGGCATTACGGCCACCCTATTATTATGTTTCCTACTTCCCAGGGACAATACACCCAAAATCATGATTTTCATCTTAACGGAAGTATCAACTGGTTTATAGAACAGGGAAAAGTAAAACTTTACAATGTTCAGACCATCGACAGCTGGAGTTTTTATGATGACAAAATTTCTCCTCAGCAAAGAATAAGAAACTATGAACGATATGTACAGTTTCTTATCAAGGAATTTGTTCCCTATATTCAGAAACTTCATAAAACCCATCGCGTAGCAGTAGCCGGAGCAAGTTTTGGAGGATATCACGCTGCCAATTTTGCTTTCAGGTTTCCTGATGTGGTTTCCCATCTGTTTTGTCTTTCCGGAGCGTTCAGCATAAGAAATTTCATGGATGGCTATTCTGATGAAATAGTATATTTCAACTGCCCCAGGGAATTTGTAAGAAATGATGATGCCTGGAAATATAAACACATGCATATTGTACTCAGCACTTCTGATCAGGATATCTGCAAAGATAAAAACGTTGAAATGGCTGAAATTTTAAGACTGAAAGGGATAGACTTCTGGTATGACGAAAGAAAATGGATAGGCCACGACTGGCCGCTGTGGAGAATGGTCTTTCCAACCTTCATAGGAACATTTTTCTCTTAAAACAATAAAAAGGCAAATAGAAAAAAATATACACCCATCTTAAAAACAAAAATTATGACAAAAAAAGTAGGAATTCTTTTCGGTATGGAAGACACGTTTCCCTGGGCATTTATAGACAAAGTGAATGAACTGGGAGGTGGAGAAATCGTAGCTGAACCCGTTACCATTGACAAATTAGAACAGGGTGCAGATTATGGTTATGCGGTAATCATCGACAGAATTTCACAGGACGTTCCCTTTTACAGAGCTTATCTGAAAAATGCAGCACTTAATGGCACTTATGTAATCAACAATCCGTTTTGGTGGAGTGCTGATGAGAAATTTTTCAACAATGCCCTGATGTCTAAACTTGGAATTCCGCTTCCTAAGACCGTTCTGCTTCCGTCACACGAAAGACCTGACAATACTTCTGAAACTTCATTCAGAAACCTGAAATTTCCGCACGACTGGGAATATATCTTTAATTATGTAGGATTTCCGGCATACATGAAACCTCACGACGGTGGTGGCTGGAAAAATGTGTACAGAGTGGAAAACCCGGATGATCTTTGGAACAAATTGGGAGAAACAGAACAGCTTGTAATGATGGTACAGGAAGAAATTATCTTTGATGATTATTACAGAGTTTACTGCCTGGGCAGAAAATATGTCCACATCATGCCTTACGAGCCCAGAAATGCTCCTCACCTGAGATATGCCACGACTCATCAGACACAAGGCGAAGAACTTGAAAAACTACTAAAAACCATTCATGATTATACCATTACTATGAATGAAGCGTTGGGATATGATTTCAATACAGTAGAATTTGCGGTAAGAGACGGCATCCCTTATGCCATTGACTTCTGCAACCCGGCTCCAGATGCAGACCGAAATTCTGTAGGAGAAGAAAATTTTGCATGGATTATAGAGCACGCTGCAAAACTGGCTATAGAAAAAGCTAAAGAATATGTTCCTGGGAAACCTAATATTACTTGGGGAACCTTTGTGAAAGATTCCATAAAATAACATTGAAAGAAATAAAAAACACAAGAAAAATGCATCAGTTTACTATTGGAATTGAAGAAGAATATCAGATCATTGATGTGGAAAGCAGAGATCTGGTTTCTCACGTTTCAAAAATCATTGAGGGTGGCAAAGCGGTTTTAAGTGAAAATTTAAAACACGAAATGCACGAATCCATGATTGAAATGGAAACAGGGATCTGCCAGAATATTCAGGAAGCCAGAGCAGAATTGACTAATTTAAGACGTCATCTTATCAACATTGCTCATGAGCAAGGATTGCGGGTTTCCGGAGGAGGTACCCACCCTTTTTCACATTGGTCAGATAACAATATCACCCAGGGAGAAAGATACATCAAAATCGTGGACGATATGGGAGATGTAGCCCGTGAAAATCTTATTTTCGGACTGCACGTCCACATTGGGATTCCTAATCGTGAAGAAGGCGTGAGAATTCAGAATGTAATGCGTTACTTTCTTCCTCACGTATATGCTCTTTCTACCAATTCACCATTCTGGATCGGAAGATACACAGGATTTAAATCTTACAGACAGGAAATCTTCGTGAAATTCCCGAGAACCGGTATTCCGAGTTATTTTAACTCTCTGGCAGAATTCGACAGCTATGTAGATCTTCTTGTAAAAACAGGAACCATCGACAATGCCAAGAAAATCTGGTGGGATTTACGGGTACATCCGTTCTACCCTACAATTGAATTCAGAATTTGTGATATGCCGCTGAGAATTGATGAAACGGTATGCCTTGCTGCTATCATGCAGAGTCTCGTTGCCAAAATCTATAAACTTCACCAGCAAAACCTGAGCTTCAGAAGCTACAGAAGACTGCTGCTGAATGAAAATAAATGGCGTGCCTCTAAAAGCGGTATTGAAGCCCATCTGATTGATTTTGGAAAAGAAGAATCTGTTCCATATCCTCATTTATTGAAAGAACTTTTAGAATTCATTGATGATGTGGTAGACGATTTGGGATGCCGCCACGAAGTGGAATATGCCTGGAAGATTCTTGAAAACGGAACCGGCGCAGACAGGCAGCTTCAGATCTTTAAGGAAACAGGTGATCTCACGAAAGTCGTTGATTATATGATCTCTGAAACGGAGTATGGCATAACACATGGTGAACCTGCTTCATAATATTTTTGGTAACTTTACAAAAAATATGATGTAATGAAAGATATTCGAATTGCTCTGCTGGACATGAACAACAATCATGTGAATCAAGGTTTTAGGAACATTAAAGAAATTTCTGAAGCATTTCAGCAGAACTCTGAAGAAAATGTTGTCATCAAGACATTTGATGTGAGGTTTAAAGATGAAATGCCGGAGATTGGAGACTTTGATATTTTCATTTCTTCAGGTGGTCCGGGAAATCCACATCGTGAAGGCTTTGCCTGGGAAGACAGATTTGCCCATTTTTTAGATTCTGTTTTTGAGCATAATAAATATAATGAAGATAAAAAATATCTTTTCCTTATCTGTCACTCATTCCAACTGGCAAGTATTCACTGGAAACTGGGTAATATCTGCAAAAGAAAATCTTATTCTTTCGGAGTAATGCCTGTCCATAAAACAGACGAAGGCAAAGAAGAGTTTTTGTTCAAAAATCTTCAGGATCCTTTTTATGCAGTAGATTCCAGAGCTTATCAGTTTATTGAACCGAGTCATGAACGTTTTGAAGAACTTGGAATGACCATCATGGCGATTGAAAAATTCCGTCCTCATATCAATCTGGAAAGAGCGATAATGGCGGTTCGTTTTTCAGATGAGATATTCGGAACACAGTTTCACCCTGAAGCTAATCCTGAATCTTTGATCGAAAATCTGAAAGATGAAAAAAACAGAGAAGCCATGATCGAAAATTTCGGTATGGAAAAATATCTTGAAACTATCGACAGAATAGACGATGAAGATAAAATCATTCTGACCAGACATCAGATACTTCCGAGATTCCTTCAGTTTGCAAAAAAAAACATTTTGAAAGGAGCTGAGACTTTGGCTTAAAAGGCTGGAAGCTGGAAGAAGGATGCTGGAAGTTACTATCGGTTAAGATTATTTATTATTCTTTTATTTATAAACTAATAATTTAAATTTCAGAATTAAAAACTTCCCTCTCCCAGCTTCCAACTTCCAGCAGCTTACTATAACAATCGGGCAGAAATGTTCGATTTTTTTAACATCACAAAGAAAAAAAATATGATTCCAAAATACAGAAAACAGTATAATCAGGAGTTCTCAGATGAAAAGTACAATCAATTAAAAAATATACTTGCAGAAAAAGGAGGTACTGCACCTATTTTCAGGGTTTCAGAAAGCCCTATTTTCTTGACTAAAGAATTTGAAAATAAACTTATTGATGCCAGTGAAAGTATTATCAGTCAGATTAAGGCAATGCCTGCAGAAACACTTCGTAAAGCAATCCCTGATAACTGCAAAGTTCCCAATGATACGGATCAGCCTCATTTTTTCACGATAGATTTTGGAGTTTGCAAAAGTGAAAACGGAGCAATAGAACCTCAGCTGATAGAACTTCAGGCGTTTCCCTCTTTGTATGCTTTTCAGAAAGTGTATGAAGAAACTTATTGTGAAGTTTACCCTTTTCTTTCGGAACTCAAAAATCCGATGCCTCATGAAACCTTTAAAAACTACTTGAAGGAACTTATTGTAGGAGATGAAAATCCTGAAAATGTAATCCTGCTTGAGATCTTCCCGGAAAAACAAAAAACGGCCATTGATTTTGCTTTAACAGAGAAATTATTAGGAATCAAAACAGTATGTCTGACAAAAGTAAAGAAAGAAGGCAAAAAGCTGTATTATGAAAACAATGGAAATCTGATAGAAATCAAAAGAATTTACAACCGTGTTATATTTGATGAACTGGACAATATTCCAGATCTTGCCACTGAGTTTGATTTCCGTGAAGAGGTCGATGTCAAATGGATCACTCATCCAAACTGGTTCTTTAAAATCTCAAAATTCCTTTTACCATTATTAAAACACCAGTTTGTTCCGAAAAGCTATTTCTTACATGAATTTCCGGAAAATGAAAACCTTGAAGACTTTGTATTGAAACCTTTATTTTCATTCGCAGGAAGTGGTGTTAATTTAAATCCTACCAAAGAGATTACAGATTCCATTCAGGACAAAGAAAACTATATTCTGCAGAGAAAAGTGTATTATGAACCTATTTTTGAAGATATCAACGGAGAATTTTCAAAAGCAGAGATCCGTTTGTTGTATATTTGGCGGGAAAATGACGAACGCCCTATCCTATTGGAAAATCTTGGGAGAATGACTAAAGCCGCCATGGTAAATGTAGATTTCAATAAAAAAGATGCCATCTGGATTGGAAGCTCAAATGCATTTTTTGGATAAAAAATTTAAAACTAATAATACATGGAAGAAAAGTCGACAGCTTTTGCTGAATTTGACAACAACAGTTTAACACGAAGAAGAAACTTATTACCCACCTGGATTAAAGTTTTCTTATGGTTCTTTTTAATCGGGAGCGCAATATCTGCTATCTTATTGATTGCAGGCTCTCTGCTGACTCATATCTCTTTATCGATATATGGGATCAATGCTAATCATCCTTATTCAATGACAGGACTTTTGATCAGCTTCCTTTTCCTGTTCAAAGGTATTGTTGCTTACGGACTTTGGTTTGAACAAAAATGGGCAGTACAAGCTGCAATAGTTGATGCCATCATAGGAATTGCTATCTGTCTCATTATGATGGCAATAATTCCATTTACCATTCCAACGATCAGTTTTACGCTTAGATTAGAACTCATTCCTTTGTATTTCTATCTCGTGAAAATGCAGAGCATAAAGAAAACCTGGGAAAGCTTATAAAAAACAAAACCTCCGAAATGTCGGAGGTTTATTTTTTTATTTATTCTTGTGACCTTCTATGAATTTTTCTTTTGTATTAAAAAGTATAACCTGAGAAGAAGCTCAAAAAGTTTGAAATACAGTAACAAAAAATCCCTCTTAGCGAGGGATAGTTTTATAAATCTGGACATGCCATTTGGTTGTCATGCGGGATACATACTTTATCATCGCCCCACGGCATAGGGCAATCATACCAACCTGGAGGACATCCTCCTTTTCCATTGATACTTCTTAATTTCTCCTTAGAGATTTTCTTTAAATTTTTCATGGTTTTGATTTTAGTTTAGAGTCAAATATAAAAATTATTCTCCAATTAGAGATTTAACATAAAAAAATATCCGTTACGGATTTCCGTAAACAAAAAACGTTCAATAAAAGTACCTTAGAAAGATGAAAGAATTTATTAAAGACTGCCTCTTATTTCAGAGCCCAGATTGGCAAGTGAAATTAATTGGATTTATCTCTTGGACATGTGGAATCGGATGGATTGTTTTAGTTTACCAGATTTTTATTAAGCAGCATATCTGAGCCATGGAAAAAAACCTCCCAAAAAGGGAGGCATTAAAAAAACTTGAAGTGTACTTTTAATTTGTACAAACACTGTAAATATACGGATAGGTTCTCGTCATAGCCCTACGGGAAACCGTAAATACAGTGAATTAAATATTTGTAAACTGGTAGCTAAAAATTATGACCTACAAAGCTATAGCACAATGGATATAAAAATTGCAATACGTTTTATTTATTCCGCATTGCAATTTTAATAAGTTTTATAAAGGTTTATTTACACGTTTTTGTCGTCTTCCAACAATTCCCTCGCCTGATATTCCTGTACCAGATCAATTGCATTGGAAATAACATCACTTAATGCCGTGATAAACGTTCCCTCTTCCGCCATTCCCATGGCGTGTTTTAATGCTTCGATCTCTTTAGGAATAATCTCGTAACTCACATCTCTGCCTGCAGCGTTAATCCCGTCAATAATCAATCCGTTAATTTCCTCTTCCGTTCTTCCACGAAGATGCTTTTCATTTCGGATGATAATATAATCAAACATTCTTCCTGCAATCTTTCCACATTCTCTAATATCGTTATCCCTTCTGTCTCCAACACCGGATATAATTCCAATTTTCTTTGTTGACTCAACATTTTTAAGATAATCTTCAATAGCTTCATACCCTGAAGGATTATGAGCGAAGTCAATCAACACCTTAAAGTTTTTGAATTTAAAGACATTCAATCTTCCCGGTGTAAGCTGAGCACTTGGAATAAATGTTCTCAAAGAATTGGAAATATCTTCAATTCCGAATCCATAAAGGTAACTTGCCAAACTAGCTGCTAATACATTTTCAATCATGAACCTGGCTTTTCCTTCCATTGTGATCGGGAAATCTTTGGCTTTTCCTATTCTGATTTTCCAGTCTCCTTTTTTAATGGTAACGAATCCTTCTTCATACACGCAGGTAATCTTTCCTTCTTTCGCAAATTTTACAATATGCGGATTGTTTTCATCCATACTGAAAATAGCCACATTAGAATCGAGATCATTCACAATCTTCATAGAATATTCATTATCGGCATTCAGTACACTCCAGCCACTCTTCTTGACACTGTCCAGTACTACACGTTTCACCTTGGTAAGGTCTCTCAGGTTGTGAACGTCATTCATTCCCAGATGATCTTCTTCAATATTGGTAAGAACTCCAATATCGCATTGTGAAAAACCAAGCCCGGAACGTAAAATTCCTCCTCTGGCAGTTTCCAGTACCGCAAACTCTACCGTTGGATCTTTTAGGATAAATTCTGCTGAAAGCGGTCCTGTAGTATCCCCTTTTGACAACATTGTGTTTTGAATGTAAATTCCGTCCGAAGTCGTGAATCCCACTCTGTAACCGTTACTTTTTACAATATGTGAAATAAGTCTTGTAGTCGTTGTTTTTCCATTGGTACCCGTCACTGCAATAATTGGAATGGTAAAAGGTTTGCCTTGTGGATAAAGCATATCTACTACCGGTGCAGCTACATTTCTTGGCAGTCCTTCACTTGGAGCCAGGTGCATTCTGAAGCCCGGAGCAGCATTTACTTCAATAATAGCTCCGCCACTTTCTTTTAAAGGCTGAGTTAGGTTTTCCGCCATCACATCAATACCGCAGACATCCAATCCGATAATTTTGGAGATTCTTTCTGCCATCGTAATATTTTCAGGATGTACCATATCTGTTACATCAATGGATGTTCCTCCGGTTGAAAGATTCGCTGTTGATTTCAAATAGACCACTTCTCCTCTTTGAGGAATAGTTTCCAAAGTATATTGAAGTTTATCAAGTAATTCTAAAGTGTCTTTATCAACTTCAATTTCAGTAAGAACATTTTCATGGCCATAGCCTCTTCTCGGGTCTTTATTTTCTTTTTCAATAAGCTGTTGAAGGTTCAGTTCTCCATCTCCTACAACATGAGCTGGAACTCTTCTGGCAGCGGCCACCATTTTATTATTGATCACCAGTATACGGAAATCGTAACCTGTAATATATTTTTCAACGATTACTTTTCTGGAATATTTTTGGGCATGTTCCAGACCTATTTTAGCAGATTCCCATTCGTTGACATTAATGGAAGAACCTTTTCCGTGATTTCCATCCAAAGGTTTTAAAACAATAGGATAACCAATTTTTCTGATTACAGCGTTTAATCCTTCTTCGTCTACAACCAAATCACCAATCGGCACCGGAATAGCAGCATCATGAAGCATTCTTTTCGTTAATTCTTTATTACATGCGATATCAACGGCAATAGAACTTGTTTTTCCGGTAATGGTAGCCTGAAATCTTTGCTGATTTACTCCATATCCCAATTGTACAAGGGAATTTGTTCCCAATCTGATCCAAGGAATTCTTCTGGAAGCAGCTTCTTCTACAATACTTCCTGTAGATGGTCCAAGACGGACACGTTCTCTGATTTCTTTTAATCTATGAATACAGGCATTTAAATCATAATCCTTCCCTTCTATCAGGGCTTCTGCAATCTTCGTTGCCTCCTCAGCAGCGTAGATTCCCGCATTTTCTTCAATATAATTGAAAACTACATTATACACTCCCGGAGTTTTTGTTTCCCGGGTTCTTCCAAACCCCACATCCATTCCTGCCAGTGTCTGTATTTCCAAAGCGATATGCTCAATGACATGCCCCATCCAGGTTCCTGTTTCCACTCTATGAAAAAAACCACCTTCCACTCCTTCTGAGCATCGATGGGTAATCAATGAGGGTATTAATTTTTCAATCCTTTCCCTGAATCCTTCGATTTTATTGGTAGGATAATTCTCCATTTCTTCTAAGTCTAACCTCATCTGTATCAGCTTCTTTCTTCTGATGCTCCAGATGTTAGGACCTCTTAGTGCCTGAATCTTTTCGATTTTCATAGTCTATTGGCATTTTAAAAGTTAACAATAACTCCTTTCATAGCCAAAGATAATGCAAAACCCAAAACGAAACCATAGCAGATTTAAAGATTTGTCAAAAAAAAATAAATTTTAATTAACATTCCTAAAACATTAAAAATCAATTAAAGATGGCATGAAATTCGCGAAAGAATGTTAATTATTTTTTAATTTTGTACCATGACGAAACCTGTTGGAAAATTAATAGTTATTGGAGGAGCTGTAAACAAAGGAAGTTTTGCTGAAACCGATTATGATCAGAATATCGAAAAGAATCTTAATTTTTTTGAACGTGGGATCTTAAGAAAGATCATCAACGAATCAAAACTTAAGGAAGATTCTGTTATTGAAATTGTAACAACTGCCTCACAAATCCCTCAGATTGTAGGTTCTGAATACAAAAAAGCATTTGAATTTCTTGGGGCTAAAAATGTAAATGTTCTTGACATCCATAACCGCGAGGAAGCCAACTCTGATGCAATGGTGGCAAGAGCCAACGCTGCGGATGTTATGATGTTCACCGGAGGAGACCAGCTAAGACTGACTTCTATTCTTGGAGGAACAAGATTCCATGATACAATTCTATTAAAATACCAGGAACAGGATTTTATTTATTCCGGAACTTCTGCAGGAGCTGCAGCGGCATCTGAAAATATGATCTACCAGGGAAGCAGTTCTGAAGCACTCTTAAAAGGAGAAATTAAAACCACTCAGGGGTTAGGTTTGATTGATAATGTCATTATTGACACACATTTTGTACAGCGTGGCAGGATTGGCCGTCTTTTCCAGGCGGTAGTCAACAATCCGAGAACACTTGGAATAGGACTTGGAGAGGATACTGGACTTTTCATTCATAATGATGTGATGACAGCTGTAGGTTCAGGTCTTGTAATTCTGGTAGACGGAAGATTTATTAAAGATACCAATCTTACGAATATCAATCTTGGAGAACCTATCTCTATTGATAATTTAACGGTACATGTCATGTCTATGAATGATCATTATGATCTTACAACAAAGACATTAACGATTGAGAATTCTCAGTTTAATCCGATACCACAGGATAAGTAACTTAGTTGGTAGTTAAAAATATTGCTAATCAGTATAAAAAATGGGACCTTGGTTTCATTTTTTTTTGTTTAAAACTGAAAGTTCAATGTTTAAAAAGCAATTCTATTTCAGGAAACAGAAAAATGTAGGAATTAATTAGAATTTATAAATTAACTTCGTAGAAGAATACATTTATCAACTTTCATCTATATTTTATGAAAATTATTATCCACGGCGGTTTTTTCTCAGAAAGCGACCAAAGCCATGAAGTAAAAACTGCAAAACAGGATTCTTTAAGAGGGATCGCCAAAAAAGCCTTTGATTATCTTAAGACGCATTCAGCTTTCGATACCGTTGCTTATGCCGTTTCACTATTAGAGGATGATCCGCTGTATAATGCGGGAATCGGCTCTCAAATCCAGAGTGATGGTGTTATCCGTATGAGTGCAGCTATTATGAATGGACAAACTCAAAAGCTAAGTGGAGTCATCAATATCCAGGATGTAAAGAACCCTATTTTTGTTGCTAAAGATCTTATCGGAGAAGATGACAGGGTTTTGGGAGGCCACGGTGCAAAAATCTACGCTACGGAACATGGTTTTGAGAATTTTTCTACAGAGGTTCCTCAGAGAAGAGCGGAATATGAAGCCAAACTGGCCAACGGAGGTAAAGGAACTGTAGGCTGTGTAGCAATTGATCAAGAAGGAAAGCTGGCTGTTGCTACGTCTACAGGCGGAAAAGGTTTTGAGATTCCGGGAAGGATTTCAGATTCTGCCACAGTGGCCGGAAATTATGCCAATTCCTTCTGTGCTGTAAGCTGTACCGGTGTGGGGGAAGATATTGTAAGCAATGCTACTGCCGCAAAAATCGTAACGAGAGTCACAGACGGGATGAGCCTTCAGGAGGCTTTCAGCAAGACATTTGATGAACTTAAAACCATCGATGGGTTCGCAGGTGCCATCGCTATTGACAAAGATGGGAATATTTATCATCAGGACTCCTATCCTACTATGGTTTTCGCCAGTTTTGATGGCGAAAATACTGAAGTCTTCTCTTAAATTTAACATTTTTTTATAAGTAGATTTATTTTTTTGGCACGTATTTTACATTATTGATAACAACAAACTTTAATATTAATATATAAAAAAATAGAAATCATGGGAAACAAGGCAAAAGGTTTATTAGCTTTATTAGGTTTAGGTGCATTAGCTTATTGGAAATATAAGAATTCAAGCCCTGAAGATCAACAAGCAGTAAAAGATAAAATCAATACAGCGAAAGATAATCTTAACAAATGGGGAAATGACCTTAAAACAAAAGCCAATGATGTTGCTTCCCAAGTTCAGACTAAAGTGGACGAAGCAAAAACAAAGGCTGAAGATTCTCTGAGCTAATTTAACAAGAGCAGTTTTTTTTAACATTCATATATAGGAAAAAGTCATCGTAATAGCACTACGATGACTTTTTTATTTTTATTTAAATCGTTCAGGTATTAATCTGTTTCAATTAATTTTATTTTTTCTGTGCTGCTAATGCATACACAAGAGGTATCTTATTTCCAAACTGTGGAATTCTCCATTTTCCTTTTTCAAATTCATCTACATGTCTGAAGCAAGGATAAGGCGACCAGTCGAACTCACGGAAAGTATCCAGGCTTAAATCTTTTTTAATCAGGTTATCAAGAACTTCTGATAAAGAATGATTCCACATGACATATTCGTGTACGATAGGTGCAGACTGATCTGCATAAGTTCCTTCATAGGTTTCTACTATTGGTTTTTCATTAAAATAGTTATAAGCAACTTTTGTAAAATCATCATCAAACATCCAGACAACCGGGTGAAACTCTGCCATAATAAACTGTCCGCCGGGTTTTAGAAAATGACTGATAACACCCGCCCATTTTTCAAGATCGGGAAGCCAGCCTATTGTACCATAACTTGTATACACGATATCAAATTTCTGATCTAGCACATTGGGCAGATCGTATACGTCTGAACAGATAAATTCTGTATCTGTACCACATTTCTGAGCAAGATCTTTCGCTGCATCAATAGCCTGATCAGAAAGATCTATTCCGGTCACTTTAGCACCCATTCTTGACAGGGAAATAGAATCCTGCCCAAAATGGCACTGCAAATGCAGAATACTTTTACCTTTTATATCTCCCAGAAGTTCTAGTTCTATTGAATTGAGTGAAGTTCTTCCTTTCAGAAATTCATCTACAAAGTAAAAATCCGACTTCAGGTGCGGTTCAACCTTAGCATTCCATGATTTTTTATTTATTTCTAAGTAATTTTCCATTGTTTTTAGTTTAAAAATAGTGTTAGCTCTGCTTTTTCATTAAAGCTTTTCCACATTTTGATCATAATTTACCCATGAGCTTTTTCTTCTGCTCAAGAAATTCTTCTTCGCTTAAAACTCCAGTCTCTTTTAATCTTCCCAATTGTTCGAGCTGATCCAAAACACTCGGCTCAGCTATATTCTGAAAGGGTACTTCAGGACGGGACATAAAGTCTCTTACCTTTTCACAAAACAGCTCAGCATGGTACCTTCCTACTCCATCTATCTCTACGATGTCATCAGTTACCTGAATATCTATGGAAGCCAGCAATACTGCTGTTTCATATTGTATGGAGCTTATTTTGCTGTAAGAAAAGTCTTCTACTTTTAATCCGTACATAAATTCCTTATCTACAAAGATCAATCTTCTGTCTGTGGCTACTAAAATAATATGATGATTGTTTATTTTATTTCTGCCTTCAACGAGATAGACAATTTTTTCGTTTGCTGAAAGAATATCCGGCAGCTCATGAATTTCTTTTCTGGCAAATATAGTAGGGCTGATATCCAGCTTTTTAAGTTCCTCTCTTATTTCGTCAAGTCTTGATTTTTCACTCATAGTAACAGTTTATGAGCCTAAATTACTATTTCTTGGGAAAAGAATAATTTAATTTGGCTAAATATTAATTTTCAGATGGAATTACAATAGAACTGTGCAAGCAATACATCTTCCAGCCTAGCGTTTCATACAATAGCTTTCCTTCTTCTGTTGCTACTAAAATATTATTTGAAAATCCTTTTGCTAAAGCTATCTTTTCAAGCTCTCTCAATAAAAAAGAAGCAAGCCCTTTCCTTTGATGATTTTTTTCGGTAATAATCCTATCATATACAGCTATACCATTTATAAGCGAGACACGGCCTATAGAAGCTTGTTCGCCATTCTCTGCTACAATCCTGACAACAAAGGTTGTATTATACTCAGAAAATGCTAAGTGATACCCTTCTGCAAGACTGATTTCCGGGAAATTCATCGGGTGAAAACAGGTCATCATATATCCTTGTGACTGTAGTTTCCATCTTTCAGGGATTTTCCCCATAAATTCATCAGGAGAAGTAGATACTTTGAGATAAATCCAGGGCTCATCAATTGAATCTGCAAGTTCGAAAAAATCATCATTAAGTTGAGGAAATACAAAACGTTCTTTTTGTGTTTCATCCCCTACAATCACATTGAATCCGGATTTATACCGAACAGGGAAAGATACTTCTCTTGATAAACACCATCCTTTAAGCCAGTTTTCTACTATTTCTGCTGATACTTTATCCTTCATAATTCGATGTTAAAAGTTTTATTTTAATTGTTCCAGCAGCTTCTTTTTTTGCTCTGAAAATTCTGCATCGGTTAAGATTCCGTTTTCTCTCAGTTTTCCTAATTTCTCAAGCTGATTAAAAACTTCTTCTGATGACACTAAAACATTTTTGTTTGCTGTATTAATTCCTTTCGGAGATTGTTCCTTAGGATTATTATAAATGGTTTTTATTGTATCATAGAACTTCTCTGCATCTTCTTTATCCATATAACATTCAAATTCAACTACTCTTTCGTCCAAATGCAGTTTAATAATCGGGGATCTCGGATCTGTTACAAAGCTTACCGCCTTTATGCTTTCATTATGATAATCATTAATCTTTGCTTCACCAAACATTCCTTTTGATACAGAAAGCATCCTTTTTGGAGTTGCCACCAATACTCCAGCATCCAATGTATTGACAAACTGGGCATCTGTAATCGCAATTATTTGTTCATCTTCGGAAATCAGATAAGGAAGTTCTTTGATCTCTCCTTTGGTAAACATTGAAAGATTGGCGTTCAGCTTTTGCAGTTCAAATTTTATTTTGCGCTGTCTCCGTTTATAAACTTCTTTTGAAATTTGGTTTGAATCAGAATCTATCGTTACAGGAAAATTTTGTTCTACCACTGCTATCGGCAGAACTGGTTCCGTTATCTCTGTTTTCAGCATTTCATTAATATTGTCAATACTGAATTTATTGAGGTTGTACAGCAATTCTTCATTGATATCGCTCGTTTTATTCAAACATTTATTGCATAAAACATTGCCGTCTGAAAGCTTATTGGCTCCCAGAAGCGTATCCATAGAGGTCAATTCTGTTTTACACAATGCACAGTTATTACTCATTTCTTCTTTTTATAATTTATTTAGCAGTTTTTTCTTTTGTTCGGCAAATTCAGCCTCTGTCAGCACTCCAATTTCTCTGAGTTTACCCAGTTTCTCCAGCTGCTCAAAAATAGCTCCGGGATCTTCTTTATCGGTAGAATAAACGTTTTCCTGAACCAGATCCGGGATTGTTTGAGAAAATGCCAGCAATGGACTTGAATCCTGCCTCAATTCGTTTTCAGAATAGTTTTTACTTTTGTTTTTGACATTGGAAAACATTCTTCCATCGTTTTTATTGTGAAGTTTAAACTGTGCATCACCTCTATAGGTATTGATTTTCAGAATTGAATACAAAAGATTTTCAATATGATCAATGGAAGAGATATCCTGAAGGGGAAACTCATTCTTTACAACTCCACCCAAGAATTTTTTATCAATGAAGGCAACCCTTTTCTGTGTTGAAAATATAATTCCTTCCCTGTTACTTTGAAGATCAATTCCTTCTGCAATAGCCAACAATTTTTCATCTCTGTCCAGAACATTAGCCAATTCATTCACTTCTTCATTGGCAAGAACACTTAACCTTGCATTCAGAGCAACAATCTGATCTTTTATTTCATCCAGTCTTGTTGGTACATCATATTCGTAATGGTTATTTTCTGTATATTGGGGACTGCTTGCATCAATTTTACTTTTCAGAATCATTCCCGTAATTTCTGCAAAATAAAACTGATCAAGATTATGGATAAGGTCTCTGTTGATAGTAACAGCTTTGGTAAAGCATCCCGCACACAAATAACCACCGTCAGCAAGTTTATTTTTACCTACAGACATATCTGTTGCCGTTAGCGGTGTTCCGCACAATGCGCAAATAGTGTTCATCTGGTTTTTATGTTTAAAAGTTTTTTAATGAATTCAGAGCATAATTTTTACTCTGTTTATATACATCGATCCAAATTACAAATTCTGAGTCGATTTTAAAGATCAAAAATATTCAAATCTTAATATCAATCAAAAAAAATCAACCACAAAAAGTTTTTTGTGGTTGATTTTTTCTTTTTATATATCCCAAAGTCAAATGAGAAACTATTGGGCAATTTTTGCAATTTTATAACCCCAAGAATTCTTCAACAGAAACCGTTTTCTTTTCTCCCGCTTCAAGATCTTTATAAGTAACAGTGTTATTTTTAATTTCTTCTTCGCCCAGGAAAACCATATTTTTTATCCCTTTCTTTTCTGCGTAAGTAAACTGCTTATTGATTTTTGCATTTTCAGGATATAATTCTGCTGAAATTCCTTTTGCTCTTAACTGCATAATCAATTTTAAAGCTTCTATTGTTTCTTCACCTCCAGAATTAGCAAACAAATACTCGATCTTGGATGATGCTTCTTCAGGGAAAAGGTTCAATTCTTCCATTACCAGATAAATTCTGTCTAATCCGAATGATATTCCTATTCCCGGAATATTTTTAACTCCAAAGACTTCTGTAAGGTTATCATATCTTCCTCCGCCACCAATGGATCCCATAGCAACCTCATCTGCTTTCACTTCAAAGATCGCTCCTGTATAATAATCCAGTCCTCTTGCCAGTGTAATATTGAATACAAGGTTTTGCATATCAACACCAAGGCTCAGAGACTGTGTAAGAACATATTCAAGTTCTTCTACTCCTTTCAGTCCGATTTCGTTACCAGCAAATTTTTCTTTAAGTTGAAGAAGGTTTTCCAGTGCATCGTCTGACTGGCTGAACAGGAAATCCAGCTTATCAATAGATTCCTGAGAAATTTCTCTTTCCAGTAATTCCTTTACCACTCCTTCTTTACCGATCTTATCCAGCTTATCCAATGCTACCGTGAAGTCAATCAGTTTATCTGTAATTCCTGCATATTCTGCCAATCCTGAAAGAATCTTTCTGTTGTTCATATGAATGGTTACAGGAACTTTCAGATCAGCAAATGATTTTAAATACAACTGAACCAGCTCTACTTCCTGTAATAAGCTTTCACTTCCTACCACATCTGCATCACATTGATAAAACTCTCTGTATCTTCCTTTCTGAGGTCTGTCAGCTCTCCAAACCGGTTGGATCTGAGAACGTTTGAACGGAAATGTCAGTTTCCCATGATTCATAGCCACGAATCTTGCAAAAGGTACAGTAAGATCATAACGAAGAGCTTTTTCTGAAATCTGAGAAATAAGTTTCTGATGGTTTTTATTATCCCAGTCTTCCTGATTGATTTCAGAAGTATAATCTCCCGAATTTAAAATTTTAAAGATCAAACGGTCTCCTTCTTCTCCGTATTTCCCTGTCAGTGTAGAAAGATTTTCAAAACTTGGAGTTTCCAATGGCTGAAACCCGAATAATTCAAAATTATTCTGTAAAATATTGATGATATATTTTCTTCTGGAAACTTCCTGTGCCGTAAAATCTCTCGTCCCTTTTGCTAAACTTGGCTTCATTTTTTGTAAGTCATTTTGATAAATGCAAAAGTACGGAATTGCATGGACTTTACACAGCATAAAAAGCTGAAGAAACAATCTTCTCCAGCTTTTTTGCTGTTGTGTTATCAATTATTCTGAAAAATCAGACACTTTCAAGAATCTCAAGGATCTCTTCACCATAATTTTCAATCTTATGCTTTCCAAATCCTTTGATCTCCAGCAATTCTTCTTTCCTGGCAGGTTTATATTTGGCTACAGATATCAGCTCTTTATTGCTGGCAATGAAATAAGTAGGAAGATTCTGCTCCCGGGCTTTTTCTGACCGCCAAAACTTCAGTGCATCCAATATCTTTTCTTCATCCATATTCAGGAAATCATTCTCTGCAGAATATTTAACTGCTTTTGGTTCTTTAACTGTATTTTTTGTCAGTTTCAAACTTTCAAAATACAATATTACAGACCAATACCGTTCTTCACTTACGAAAGCTGTTTCCACTTTCGTAATCTCATTGGCTTCCAGGAAATCATCCAGCATTTTCTGATCTTTGTAGAGAAATTCTTCCGGAAGTCTTATTTTAAAAACTTTTACTTTCATCATTTGTGTTTTTAGAATTATTTTCCTCCTAATAATAAGATCTCGTCTACACGAACTTCTGTGATATAACGCTTCACCCCATCTTTGTCATCATATGATCTGTAGGTAAGCTTCCCTTCTATGGCAATTTCTTTTCCTTTGGAAACATATTTCTCGAAAATTTCAGCTGTTTTCCCGAATGCGATAAGATTGTGCCATTGCGTTTCTTCTACTTTTTCTCCTTTGGCATTCGTATAATGATCACTTGTTGCTAAGGATACACTTGCTTTTACATTTCCGTTCTCGAAGTTTACCATTTCAACTTCTTTTCCTGTGTAACCAATTAATGTTACTTTGTTTCTTAGTGACATAACTTTTAGATTTTAAAGATTAATAATTCAGATAAGAGACGTTCACTGTTTTTCTCAAATCTCTGTTGCAAAGATTGCGATGTTATCAATCTTCAGTCGGTTATAAACTATTTAAATCCGTTTGTAGTCGTTTGAAAACGGGTAATAAAATAAATAGAATTCTGCTTAAAACAATATTTACTAAGCTTAAAAAACAATAATCACATTTTTTTAAGTAAAAATTCAATAATAAAAAACCATGTGCTAAAATATTTTTCTATTAAAAAAACATTGAAAAACAGATGCATTAACAAGGATTTTTTTCCATTTAATTTAATTTTTTTTTGCAAATTTGTAAAAATGTCTGATATGCAAAAAGAAAAACTACGCACAGTAAGAAAGAGAAAAGGTTACACTCAGCAGCAAATGGCTGAAGTAATCCCCACTGACGTTTCCAACTATAGCAGAAAAGAAAGTGGTGCTGTATCTATAACACAGACAGAATGGTCCAAACTCGCCACTTTTTTAAGTGTTCCTCTTGAAGAAATCTACGAAGAAGAGGAAGCGAAATTCATCTTCGAGAATCCTGTTTTTACTGATAATACTGGAGTCAATGTAGGAAATAATAATGCTACAACAAATATAAGTAATGATTTAAGCATAGAAATTATAAAAACGATGCAGGAATATATTGTCCTGTTGAAAGAAGAAATCGAAAGACTGAAAAAATAGAAATCATCAACTAAAAATACTGAAGTCAGAATGGAATGTTTCCTATTCTGGCTTTCTTTTTTCAAAGGAGATACCATAAAAATAAATAAAAAGGCACTCAAGCAACCATTGAGTACCTTTCACTTAATCATCTAACTTAGAATTGGAATTTCATGAGTTTCTCATTCAATGATCAGTTGGTTAGTAAGCTTTAAATAATGAGATTAATCTTTGGCTTGAGAAATCCTTGTTATACTATTAATAGTAGCATCCAATGAAGTATCAGATTTTATTTTAATAAGATATCCACTGCCTATAGATAAGGGATCGGCAACACTCACAAGGTAAAAAACAAGATCTCCGGATGTTACCCCATTAGGAGCCACAGCGGTTTGATCTATAGAGAATGTAGACGGAGGAACAGGGTTTGAAAGATTTACCGTCACAAAGGCTACAGAGCCATTGTTCTTATTGGAATAACTTACAATAACCCGCCACATGTGTACCTGTCCGGCAATAGGATTTTCCAAAAACCTTCCTGTCGCCGGATCATATATATCCCCGGGCACCGGACTGATAATATTTTCCGGCCATGTGGTGGTAGGAGGTGCAGCAAAATCTGTCACAATATTCATCGGAGTTTGGTAAACAATGTTTTGATAAGTCATTAAAGGAACTCCTCCTGAAGATTTGAATGCAAATGAGGGTTTCACTCCTGCCCCACTATTGAGCTTAACAACTCCTTCATTGGCAGTTGTAAGTGTTTGTGAAGAAATTACAGTACTCCACTGAGTTCCATTATAATACCTTAAGGTCTTGTTCGTGGAATCATAGATGATCATTCCTGCTGTGGGTGTGGTTACATTGACCGGAGGGTTGGCATTTCTCGTTAATACGACGGCTGAATTTGCTGAGGTAACGTCTAGAACACCTTGTGGGGAAGTTGTATTTATCCCTACCTGTGCAAATGCTAAAGAAGAGCACAAAATACTCATCAATAAATTGGATTTTTTCATGGTTTGTTTTTTTGAATGTTAATATCAAATTTACAAAAAAACACAATAGAGTGAAATAAAAATACAATTTATTTACTGAAAATAAGATAGTTATACATAACAATAAAACTTTATGAATGAAAATATCATTTAAAACATCGATAAATACTAATTTTTTCAAGGAAAAGGGAATTAATCAAAATACAGCCTTAAATATTCTAAAATTAAAATTGCAAAAGTGAACAGAGGTTTACCAAATTAGTTTAGTTTTTTTGCTATCAGAAGAATAATTTATTGTATTTCAGAGTTAATTAAACATCCCATTCTAAGAAAAGCTTGTTTCAATAAAATAACTGCCTGTCTCACAGCTATCCATTTACAAACGGATAATTCCGTATCTTTGTGAAAATTCATCTATGAAAAGGAATATCAATATTTTTGAGTTTCCTCTCAATTTGGGACTTACAAAAAAGGAACATGAGACAGAACCCGGGGTTCGAAAACTTCCGGACTGGCTCAGGAAATTTGATTTTCATCGTAGAATTGCTCCTAAAAAAGTTTTCAGGCTTGATGCTCCGGAATATTCCATGGACTTTGATGAAGAATCAAACGTCAGAAATGCAGATCCAATTATTGAATATGCCAAAAAACAGTCTGATTGTATTCTCAAGAATTACGAAAAGAATACATTCAATATTATCCTGGGCGGTGACTGCAGTATCCTGATTGGAAATGCTATTGCTTTGAAAAAACTGGGAAACTTCGGGCTCTTTTATCTTGACGGGCACACAGATTTTATCCCGCCAGAACTTTCAGAAACCGGAGGTGCAGCAGGAATGGATCTCGCTATCATTACCGGAACCGGACATGAGAAACTGACCAATATTGATGGCTTAAAACCTTATTTATCTGAGGAAAATATTTTCTGCTGCGGAAATGCAGAAACAGATGATGATGAATATGTTAATCAAATCATCAATTCCAATATACATTATTATGATCTTTACCGTCTCAGAGAAAATGGTTTCAGAAAAACTGCTGAGAACTTTCTGAAAATGGTGAATGATAAAGACTTGGACGGTTTTTTTATTCATTTTGATGTGGATATTCTGAAAGATGAAATAATGCCAGCTGTAGACAGCAGAATGGAAGACGGAATCAGCTATGATGATCTCAGAGAAATACTGGAACCTTTATTTGAAAGTCCTCTGTGTTTTGGGATAGAGATTACTATTTTAGATCCTGATTATGATGAAAACGGAATGTATACCCGGCCATTTGTAGAAAATTTAATTCAAATTATAAAAAATAAAGAAGACTAAATGAAGAAGACCATAAAAAGAACATTCAGAGTTTCCAAATATGTGATCTATAAAGAAACGCTTGTTGATTACAAAGAGCATTTCTGGTCATTTTTGGGTGCATTTTTCGGAATTGGAATCATTGCATTTATCCAGTCTCATTCGTTAACAGAAACTGAGAATATATTTCTGATCGGTTCTTTTGGAGCTTCAAGTGTTCTTATTTATGGAGCAATACAGAGCCCGCTGGCACAACCGAGAAATCTTGTAGGCGGACATGTACTGTCTGCATTGGTAGGGGTTACAGTCTATCAGTTTGTTCCGGATATTATATGGCTTTCGGCTCCTTTGGCGGTGGCCTTTTCCATCGTATTGATGCAGTACACCAAAACCTTGCATCCACCAGGTGGTGCTACAGCCCTGATTGCCGTAAGTTCTACCGGGAAAATTCCGGAACTGGGATATTGGTATGTGATCTCTCCCGTTCTTTCGGGGTGTATCATTCTGCTGCTTGTGGCTTTGTTTTTTAATAATATTACTCCTAACAGAAGTTACCCTACTCACAGCAGGTTCATGAGACTGTTAAAAAAGAGACACACACATCCCCATAAAATAAAAAAATAAGAAGATGAATTGTATGGAATGTGGCGAAAAAATCATCGGGAGGTCTGATAAAAAGTTTTGCAATGATGCCTGCCGGAACGCCTATAACAATAAGCAAAATAAGGATTCTAACAACCTGATGCGGAATGTAAACAACAAACTCCGTAAAAATTACCGCATCCTGATGGAGATCAATACTGACGGTAAAACAAAAGTAGCCAGATCCAGGCTGGATGGCTTAGGTTTTGATTTTGATTATTTCACCAACCTGAAAGTCTATAAAAACGGTTCTGAATACAAGTTTATTTATGATTATGGCTATAAACTTCTGGAAGATGATTTTGTACTGATTGTAAAGAACCAGGCATAACCCGCACACCTTAAATAAAATATTATGAAAGAAGTTGTTCTGATCACCGGAGCCAGTGGCATGATCGCCAAAGAACTGGCCAAAAAGATTGGCAGGGAATATGAAATCCGATTTCTGACCCGAAAAAAAGAACATGATTACGAATATGAATGGGATATCATAAAAGGAAATATTGATGAGGCTGCTTTGGAAAATGTCTCTCACATCATTCATCTTGCCGGCGCCAACATTTCAGAAAAACGCTGGACTCCGGAAAGAAAAAGAGAATTGATCTCGAGCCGTGTTGATTCAGCGGAATTACTTCAAACTGCTTTAAGAAAAAATAAAATAAAGCTTAAGTCTTTTATTTCAGCTTCAGGAATTAATTTTTATGGTACTGAAACTTCAGAAAAAATTTATACTGAAAATGATCCTCCGGGCAATGATTTTCTAAGTGAAGTCGTAGTTTTATGGGAAAGAGCTGCTGATGATTTCAAAGACAAGAATCTCACAGAAAGAGTAGTCAAAATACGAACTGCCGTTGTACTTTCTGAAAAAGACGGAGCTTTAAAGAAAATGATTCCTCCTATTCAATATTATATAGGATCACCGTTAGGAAGCGGCAAGCAATATATGCCATGGATTCATCTTGAAGATATTTGTTCTATTTATGAGCTAGCTTTAAAAAACTCAACTATGGTAGGAGCCTATAATGCTGTTTCTCCACAACACACTACTAATAAAGATCTTACAAAAAAGATTGCAAAAGTACTTGGAAAACCTTTATTCATGCCTAATGTTCCGGGATTTGTCTTGAAACTTATCTTCGGAGAACTAGCTACAGCTATATTGGAAGGTTCAAGAGCTTCTTCACAGAAAATTCAGGATGCGGGGTTTCATTTTAAGTTTCCGGACCTGAATGAGGCTTTAAAGAATCTATTAAAGAAGCAATAACAGAATGGGGGAAGAATATTTAATTTTAAAAAACATTTCCAGGCATATTTCGCTTACCAATCTGGAGCAGTCTTATTTTCTGTCTCTATTAAAAGAAAAAAAGGTTGCTAAGAAAAAATTGATTTTGCAACAGCAACATGCCTGTAAAGAGATCAATTTTGTTCAGACAGGAATTTTGAGAGCTTTTCATATGGATACCACAGGAAAAGAATCTACGATCATGTTTGCTGTTCCCGATTGGTGGATCACTGATATGTACTGCTTTATCAATCAAAAACCTGCCATGCTGAATATTGAAGCATTGGAAGAAAGCTCTATTTTGCAGCTTCAGAAAGATCATCTGAATGACCTTTATCACAAAATTCCCAAATTTGAACGCTTTTTCCGGATTATGATGCAAAACGCTTACATCAGAGAACAGCTCCGAACAATTGAAAACCTTTCTTTACCGGCAGAAGAACGCTATTATAACTTTCTTCAGAAATATCCTGAAGCAGTAAAACGTATCAGGCAAAAACAAATTGCTTCTTACTTAGGGATCACTCCTGAATTTTTAAGTCTTATAAAATCCAAACAAAAAAACAGTTTCTCTTAAGCTATATTATTTTTTTTATTCTGAAAGTTCTGTTACTTTACCAAAAAAAATTATGTTTATACTTATTGCAGGCCCTTACCGCAGCGGAACGAACGATGATCCGCAGCTTATCCAACAGAATCTTAACAATCTTGAAGCCGTTGCTCTTCCTATTTTCAGAAAGGGGCATATTCCTATTATCGGAGAATGGGTTGCGCTGCCATTGATCCATCTTGCCGGTTCTACCCAAATAGGCGATGAAGCATGGCAGGAAATACAGTATCCGGTAGCTCATGCCCTTCTTGAAAAATGTGATGCGGTACTGCGTATAGAAGGAGCATCAAAAGGAGCTGATGAGGATGTAAGAATAGCCAAAGAAAGAGGTCTGACCATTTATTATAACATAGAAGATATTCCTTATGCAAAATCCTGATATAACAATCCTTCACACAGAAGTCCTTTCAGACAATTGGTATACTTTAAACAAAGTCACCTATTCTGTCTTAAAAAAGGACAGAACTACAGAAACTCAGAGCAGAGAAGCCTACGACCGCGGAAACGGAGCTGTTATTCTCCTTTACAACAAACTTTCAAACACGGTTATTCTGACCAGACAATTCCGGCTTCCAACTTATATCAATGGAAATCCTTCGGGAATGCTCATTGAAGCCTGTGCCGGACTTTTGGATAATGATAATCCTGAAGATTGTATAAAAAGGGAAACGGAAGAGGAAACCGGATATAAAATTTCCAAAGTTGAAAAGGTATTTGAAGCCTATATGTCCCCAGGATCTGTTACAGAAATCCTTCATTTCTTTATTGCAGAATATTCAAATGAAATGAAAATCACGGACGGCGGCGGATTGGAAGAGGAAGGTGAAAATATAGAAGTTCTTGAACTATCTTTTGATGAAAGCCTGGCCATGATTGATACCGGTGAAATCAAAGATGCGAAAACGATTATGCTTTTGCAGCACCTACGGATGAAAGGAATCATGTAAAACCCTCTCCTATTTCGCTCAATAAATATGCAGAAAACTGGTGTCTGGGAATGAATAATGATGGATTACTGGTAGGAACAGACTTTGACAGCAATATGTTTGGCGATGAGGTTGAGCCTTAGAATTGATCCTTGATATTATAGAAGAGCTTGGAAATTCCGGAAAATCTCTTAAATTAAGAAAGTTTGAAAGTCCTGAAGATATAGAAAAACAGATCAGAGTCATTTTGGAAGATTAAATTCCAATCCTCGAGATATTTTACAATAATCTATGAATAATGAAGTTGCTAGGAATAAAAATCATTAAAGTAATCGCTTTATTTTCAGTTTTGATTTTCAGTATTCTCATGCTGAAAACGATTTCTCAGTATACTTCTTTTGATAAAAACATCGGGTTTCTGGCCTTTAAGCAGCAGGTAGTCGGCAATCCGTATTGGATGGCTTTTTTCTACATTCATATTTTTTCTATAACGCTTTGTCTTCTGGCTGGTCTTACTCAGTTTTCAAATCGGTTTTTAACTGAAAACAGAGACCTTCATAAGATCATTGGGAAAATATATGTCTACAATATTTTGATCATCAATGTTCCGGCATGTTTTGTACTGGGACTTTTTTCAAATGGTGGTCTTATCGGGATTACAGGATTTCTGATTCAGGATGTTCTCTGGGCATATCTTACCATTGTTGCTGTACTTTCCATTAAAAAAGGAAATATCAGCAGACATAGAACTTACATGATTTTAAGCTATGCGGTGACCACCACAGCCATTACTTTCAGAATTGTTAAAAATATGTTTTATAATGAAACTCGCCATGATTACGAGCTTTTTTACGGCTTGAATGTCTGGGCTGCCCTTTTCATCAACCTTTTCATTGCTTATTTAATTCTCAGAAAAGAGGCTTTATTACCTGGAAAAATCAACGGTGGAAAAGAAGATTAAAAGACTTAGAAATGAAACCAGAAAAAAAGATGTGATAAATATTAAAGTGTTAAAAAGTACTTCATACTTGTTACTTCGGGTCCATTTACTGAAAAAACGCATTATAAGATAAGCAATTCCTCCAAAAAAAGCGATAATAAAAAGAAGAAAAAAATAATATATCATGATTTCGTGTTAATTTGTGTAAATCTATTATTTTAAATCTAAAAAAACAATCAATAACAGTAACAACAGGCTTACAAATAACCTTAATTTTGATTGGAATTGATCCTTAGAATTAATTTATGGAAATAAAGAACCTTGACCACCTTGTCCTCACTGTGACAGATATTGATAAGACTATTGAATTTTATACCCATGTGATGGGATTTGAAGCAGTAACTTTTGGAGACAACAGAAAAGCATTGATTTTTGGAAATCAAAAGATCAATCTTCATCAGAAAGGACATGAATTTGAGCCTAAAGCAGAACGTCCTACCACTGGTTCTGCAGACCTTTGTTTTATTGCACAAACAGACATTCATGATGTAATGGAAGAGCTCAGACAGAAAAATGTAGAAATCATTGAAGGGATTGTAGACAGAACCGGAGCTGTAGGAAAAATCAAATCGGTTTACTTCCGAGATCCGGATCAGAATCTTATTGAAGTAAGTAACTATTATTAGGTAAAAAATATACTCTGTTTTAGTTTTTCTTTACCCGTTTTTTAGTGTTTTATTCCTTCAGTTTTGCAAAAAATAAAATGCAGGTAGAAAATCTTTATAAAATATGGGAAATCTATTGAGAAAATCTATTTAATTCTTTAGATTTTGAATTTAAAGCCTTAATTTTGCACCGAAATTCAGAAAAATTCGGATTCTTTCAGAACTTATGTGCATGAAAAAAATGATGATCGGGCTTACATTGGCCTTATCCATTACTATATGGGGGCAAAAAGCTCCAGCAAAAACAAACAATCTGACACCTTATAGTTATCAGACTTTCAATTGTGACAATAAAGGATATTTTGATTCGGCTAAATATAAAAAAGAAGAAATAGACGGAGTCAATAAGCTTTTGTATCAGTTCAATGGAGTTGTATTTGATACCCGCCCTGTTTTTAAACTTTCCCAGCTTGAAGAAATCCGTCAAAACAGAGAAGCTTACTTACAGGACCTTGAAAAGCAGTACGAGGAAAAGAAAAAGGAATTATACAGCATTAAAGTCATTGATCTTCCCAGATGGAAAAAATTAATGGAAAATACCATTGATTCTTTTGAAAATGAATACCAGCTGAATAAAGAAGAAATACTGGCTTATTCTGATCCTTCCACCCTTAAAAACAGTAAATATTACAATACCTGCAGAGAACAGATTGACGCGATATCCTCTCCGGACAGAGAAAAGATGTTTGCTGCATGGAAAAATTACACTGAACTTAAGAGTAAAAACAATGCTGATCCGAAAAGTGTAATGGCAAGATTTGATGCCAAAATGAATGATCCGCAAAAAGAAGATTATGCACTGATAGACCTGATTGGCCTTGGCTTTCACAACTGTGCCAACAGCAGCTTCAGACAGAAGCGTGAAGATGAGGTAACATCTTACAAGGATTTTGATAAGATTTTTACAAAGCTGAAAAGAACTTGTGATGAGCCATAGGCTGATTAAAAGATTGAAACATTTAATTATAAAAAAATATAACAGCAGTACTCAGATTGGGTACTGCTTTTTATTTGCAAAGTTCTACAGAGAACAGTTAAGGAATGGTTAAAGGAGGGTTAATGGCTGGTTATTCCTTTGGGAAATTGCTCATTACCTCTATTTTCGTACTTCTAAAAACAATTCCATGAAACTGATTATTATTTTTCTGATATTGCTATTTTCTTTAGCAGTATCAGCTCAAAAGACACCTACTATCCTTCCTTTTTCTCTGGAAAACAATTCCATTTATGTGTATTGTAAAGTCAATAAAACTGACAGTATAAAGTTCCTGTTTGATACAGGTGCCGATGGTTCTGTCATCAATATCAATGCAAAGAAAAAAGTACCGTTGAAAATTGACGGACAGTCTGAAAATAAAGGATCAAACGGGGTAAATTCCGTTGATTACAGCAATCACAATACAGTACAGTTTGGAAACATTCAGAAAAACGATATACAGTTTACTCTTATTCCCTATGGTTCTGCTGATTTTGACGGAGTTTTCGGAACTGATCTGATGAAAGGGAAAATCATTGAAATTGATTATCATCAAAATAAAATCCGCTTTCATGAAGAAAATAACCTGTCTATTGACTTAGCAGGATATGAGAAAGTAAAGCTTCATATGATTGGCAACTACCCCGCTGTAGAAAGCAGTATAATAGTGAATGGCAAAGAATATTCAGGATTCTTCGGGCTTGACAGCGGAGCGGATGATGTGCTTACAATAGCTTCTCCTTTTGCAAAAAGTAATGAGTTGGTAAAAATTATGAAAACCATAGGCAAAGCTACAGCAAGAGGTTCTGATGGTTCTATATACGAAATGCCTGTGGTTCTTTGTCCGGCTGTCCAATTCGCCCAAAAATATCTTTATAACCTCCCGATTACACTTTCTGCCTCTACAGAAGGAATTGATGCTACCGAAAAAATGGCGGGATTTTTTGGCAATCAGTTTTTAAAAAGATTCAATACCGTCATTGATTTTAAGAACGGATTTATTTATTTTAAACTGAATAAAAATCTGTATTCGGAGTTTAATTAACTGTAAGGGTTAACTATACACATTCTATCCGTCTGAAGCTATGATATTTTTTCCACCCCGCATTCCGCGAAATAAATTAATAATGAATAAGTTATGGTTTTTTAAATATAATTGCTTAATTTTGCACCCCGAAAATAAGGGTTAGATATGAAAAAAATTGGTGAGCACAGAACGCTTCTTGGAGTAGATAAAAATGTTACTTTAAAAGAATTAAAGACTATTTACAGAAATGTGATGAAAGATACACATCCTGATAAATTCATTAATGATGAATCCGGAAAAATAGAAGCTGAAGAAAAAAGCAAGTCTGTGATTGAAGCATATCATTTTTTGGTAAGTATCAATTCTGAGACGCAGGAAAAATATAAAGAAGAATATACAGAAACCATTACAAAATCTAACATTCAGGATTTTTATCTTGAAAAGTCGATTTTAACGGTTCAGCATCTGAACGGAAATATGTATGAGTACATGGGAGTTCCTAAAAATACTTATATCAAAATGATCAACGCTGATTCACCAAGCCGTTTTGCAAGAAGACACATCTATGGAAACTTTATCTACAGAAAGTCCGGAGAGGCTATGGCAGATTAATTTTTACGATACAATATAAAAAGGCTTCCGGTATACATCGGAAGCCTTTTTATTACCGAAACTCCCAATGTATTTTATCTCTTTTGAAATACCTTTTTATGGGTTCCGTCTTCATATTCCAGAATGATTATCTGATCTTTAGTATTAGGAGATATTTTCTTCCCTGATATATCATAAACATTCTTTATTTTCTTGCTTTTGATTTTATCCAAACTTTCACTTGTTGATAATGTTGACATAGGAGTAGTGGCTACCATATCTCCTAAAAAATAGTAAGGTCCCCAAAAAAGATGGGTTAAGCTTTCAGCAGATGTACCGATATTGAATTTTAGCAACTTGATTTCATTCTGCGAACTTATGGTACCTACAAGTTCGTTGGTAACTCCCAGGAAACATAAATTACTGATTCCTTCATCCACCTCTGTAAAGGTTGTGGAAAGCACATTAGAACCAACAAGGTTCCCAGTGGATAATTGATAAGATTCTATAGTAAACACTATATTTCCTGAAACGGTATTCTGCTTCGTAATATAAAGCTTCTGATTTACAGGTACAATACTGCTATAACTTGCCGAAGGTAAATTGAATGATGTTTCACTTCCTGTTGTAATGTTATATTTAACAATTTTACTATTCACCAAAAGTACAAGTTCGTTGGTTTCCTGGCAAAAGGCAAAATCCGAAAAACCACTAAGGGAAGGCGTTGTATAAATATGTTCAGAAACAAAATTTCCTGTTAGTTTATCAAATTCACACACAGAAACAATATTGGAAGAACTTTCTTTAACGGCAAATAATCTTCCATTAGCAATGGCAACGTTTACATACAGTTCACCACTATTGGTAGGCCAAGGTAAATATAAGGATGAAAATGTATCATTTCCAACATTATATTTACCCAGTACATTCAAGCTTGAATTAAGAGTAAAAATCATATTGGAAGAAGGATCGAATGATGCACTGCCAATATTTGAACTCCCATTGCTGAACAAATAGTTTGATGACATTTGTGCCCCGCTGCTATTATTCAGTTTATTCATATAATCGTACATGACGTTATTAGAATAACTTGACATTGTACAATATAAGTTCTGCGCGCCCATGTTAGTGCAATACAATAAAGATAGCAAAATTAATTTTTTCATTTGTGTTTATAATTTTTTATAGGTTTTTCGAAATCTGCCTAAGAATGTTTCCAAAATGAAAACATTGGATGGCAAATATAGTTTAAAAATAACGATTAGAAAGCACCGGGATTTACAAATAAAAAAAGCGCCTCAGAAATTCTGAGGCGCTTTTGGTTAATTAAAGGCTTAACTTTTATTTATCTAAATGCTTAGGAGTAAATCCGTCCTCATTCAGTTCTCTGTGTACGTAATCTGCTTTCATTTCAGCTTCATAGTCTACTTTAGTATCTTTACCCATTCTGCGTAGAACAGAGTCAAACAGAGAGTAAACTACCGGTACAATGATCAAGGTAAGGAATAGAGACGATGTCAAACCACCGATTACTACCCATGCAAGACCTTTATTCATCTCAGCTCCTGCACCTGTTGCCAATGCAATTGGTAACATACCGAAGATCATCGCAATCGTTGTCATCAGGATCGGACGTAGACGGGCGTGGTTAGCTTGTACCAAAGCATCATGAGTATTAGCTCCAGCTGCCTTTCTTGCATTCGTAAAGTCAACGATAAGGATCGCATTCTTCGCTACCAAACCAATCAACATGATCATCCCTAACATGGTGAAGATGTTTAGTGAGTTTGCAGTTAATGCAAGGATCACCATTACTCCGATCATCGCTAACGGGATTGAGAACAATACCACGAAAGGATATACGAAACTGTCATATAGCGAAACCATTACCAGGTATACCAATACGATAGCTGCTAATAAAGCAATTCCTAAAGTACCGAAACCTTCCTGCTGGTTTTCCATATCTCCACTCCAGATGTATTCTACTCCAATAGGTTTTTTGTTGCTGTTCATGAACTGGTTTGCCCACTCATTAGCTACGTCCCCTACCGGTCTACCTACTGCTTTTGCTCTTACTTTTACCGAAGGAGATTTATCTCTACGTTCAAGCAAACTCGGTCCTGAACCCATTTTTACCTCAGCAAACTGGCTTAGACGAACCTGCTGCCCCTGAGGGTTTGTAAACATAAGGTTTTTAACATCATCAATGGATTGTCTGTTGACATCTCCAAAACGGATATTAATATCATATTCATATTCTCCGGCTCTGAATTTTCCATCAGTGTTTCCGTTGAATGCAGTCTGCATTGTCTGTCCTACACTTGAAAGATTTAAACCTAGAGAAGACATTTTATCTCTGTCAATACTTACCTGAACTTCCGGGCTACCTGTATCTGTAGATAATTCTGCATCCACAGCTCCAGGAACTTTTTTCAATAGTTCTAAGATTCTTGTTGCTTCCTTTACAGCTGTTTCGTTATCCGGTCCTGTTACCACCATTTCAATAGGAGCATTTTCAGCACCCATGATACCAATTGGAGCAGTTTTGAATTCAACTCCTGTGAATTTCTCTTCTAACTGTCTTTTTATTTTCGCAGCTTTGATGTTGGTGCTTTCAGAACGCTCAGATTTATCTGTTAAGTTTACCTGAACCTCAGACTGGTAAGTTGTTGCCTGCGCTCCACCAAAACCTGTAGACTGCTGTCCAACGGTTGTAATAAGGTCTACAACATCTTTATCGTTTCTTAAGAACTTCTCAACATCTAATGTTAATTGGTTTGTTTTTTCAACGGTTGCATCTTTTGATAATTCCATTTGTACCAGGAACTGACCACGGTCGATTGGCGGGAAGAATTCACCTCCAATGAATCCGAATGCTACCAGCATGAATGAACTGATTAAGACAATGAACGTGATCACTACCGTTGAGATTCTTCTTAATGTCGTTTTCAGACACCATTCAAGGATACCGGTGATCCAGTGTGTAAACTTGTCAATTAATCCTTCAAACCAAAGAATGAATTTCTCAAACCAGTTTTTACCTGTTAAATGTTCCAGTTTACCGAATCTTGATGATAGCCAAGGAATGATGGTAAATGAAGCTAATAATGATAACAGGGTTGCAATAACTACCGTGACGCAGAACTGTGCCAGGATATTTGCTACCAGACCCGAACTCATCGCAATTGGTAAGAATACCACCACAATTACCAATGTAATCGCAGCAACGGTAAATCCGATCTCTGAAGCTCCGTCATAAGCTGCTCTGATCTTACTTTTACCCATCTCCATGTGACGGTAAATGTTTTCCAGTACTACAATCGCGTCATCCACCAGGATACCTACCACAAGGGATAGCCCCAGTAAACTCATCAGGTTCAAAGTATATCCCATTAAGTTCATTCCGATGAACGCTGCCACCAATGAAGCAGGGATAGAAACCATTACGATAAACGCGTTTCTGATACTGTGAAGGAATAATAACATCACAATTGCCACAAGGATAATCGCTAAGAATAAGTCGAAAATAACGTGGTTGGCTGATTCAAGGGTAAATTCTGTAGTATCGTTTACAATTTTTACTTTTACACCCTGAACTTTATATGCTTCTTCTACTGTTTTAATTGTTTTCTGAACACTTTCAGATACTGCTACCGCATTCGCATCAGATTGTTTTTTAACCTGCATCAAAATGGTCGGAAACTGATTGAATCTCGCTACTTTTTCAACATCTTTCTGAGAGTCAAAAACTGTTGCAATATCAGACAAACGTACCTGTGCTCCATTTTTATTGGAAACTACAAGATTGTTCATTTCTTCAGTAGACTTATACTTTCCTGACAGCCTGATCGTAGATTTTGTTGTTCTCGTTTTCAAACTCCCTGTTGGGAAGTCAAGGTTTGATGAAAGAATTGACTGTTGTACGTCTCCAATTGAAAGTCCGTACCCCTGTAATTTTTTCTCATCCAGATTCACCTGAATTTCTCTTTCCTGTCCACCTACAAGGTCAACCTGAGCTACACCATTTACACGGGAGAAAATAGGTTCTATCTTTTTATCCAATAAGTCGTAAAGGTCTTTACTATTTAATTTATCAGATGAAATACTCATCGTGATAATTGGTAGATCATCTAAAGAGAATTTGTTCAGAGAGGGCGCTTTCACATCGTCCGGAAGGTCTGCAAGGATGGCATTTACCTTTCTCTGGGCATCATTCAAGGCGTAGTCTACATCGGCCCCATCGTTCAGCTGAACCATGATTACGGATAAACTCTCATATGAAGAAGATTCTACTTTTTTTACGTTTTCCAGGGAACCTACGGCATCTTCAATCTTTCGGGTCACAGATGTTTCCACCTCTGCAGGGGAAGCTCCCGGATATACCGTAGATATTGTTACCATGTTGGTTTCAAACTTCGGAATCAATTCGTATCCCATGAGCGTATAACTCAGGATACCTCCCAGCGTCAGAATTGTAAATAATACAATTACCAGCGAGGGTCTTTTAATCGATATTTCTGCTAACTTCATAGATCTACTACTTTATAATGTTCACTTTAGATCCATTGTCCAGGTTGATCTGTCCGCTGGTTACTACCTGCTCTCCTCCATTCAATCCGCTTAATACCTGAACTTTATCTCCGTAAACTTTTCCGATGGTTACTTTGATCAATTTAGCAACACCATTCTGAACAATGAATAATTGTCCTGAGCTTACTCCATTTACAAAGGCTTCTGCAGGAACTGTCAGCATATTCTGAGTTTCTGCACCGTTATTTGTACTGAATTTAGCTGTTGCATACATACCCGCTTTCAGGTTTCCTCTGTTCTGAACTTCAATTTCCACAGGGAAATTCAAAGAAGCATCACTTTTAGGAGCGATAAAGGTAATTCTACCTGCGAAAGAATCTTCAGGTAAAACATTTACTTTAATCGGAACTTCCTGACCTAACTGGATTTTCCCGATCTGGCTTTCATCTACTAAAACAGAAAGTTTTAAGCTGTTGATATTAACGATTTCAAACATAGAAGTTCCTATCGAAACAACTGTTCCAGGTTCTACCAACTTTTTATTGATTGTTCCGCTGATACCTGCACGGATGCTTGTGTCATTCACTCTTACTCCCTGAGCTTTCACAGCTGCCTGTGCATTTTTCAGTTGAAGTCTTGAATTATCAACCTGTTGTTTTGTAACACCTCCTGTTTTAAAGGCGTTCTCGTAACGCTGATTATCAATAATAGCATTCTGCAAATTATTCTGAGCTTGTGTAACATCCACTTCAATAGCATCTCTCTTGATGGTGGCTAAAACCTGACCCGCACTTACTCTTGAACCTTCTTTTACCAAAACGCTTACAATACGTCCGGCAATTTCAGAAGACTGGTTCATTTCCTGCTTAGGAATGAAAGTCCCGTTGGCAGAGTAGTCTGTATCAATATTTTCTCTTGTAACGGTTACAATATTTACGTTGATTTTATCTACCTGCTTGGCAACTTCTTTTACTTCCTGCGTCTGCTTTTCTTTGTTCCCGGCAATCTTGTAAGCGGCTAGACCTACCAGTACTGCTGCTACGATGATATATATTAAAGTTTTTTTCATTTTAGTTTATTATAAGTTTTGTAGTGTGTTTAGTTCACCCTTAGCTTTTATCAGCTTGATCTCTGCCTGTTTGTAATCCAGCAATGCATTAGAATAGTTCTGTTTTGCCTGTGTCAGAGCATTTTCAGAATCCAGAACCTCTGTAAGGGTTGCTAACCCATATTGATAATTTGACTGGGTATTTTTCTGAACTCTTTCTGCCAATCCTACATTATCTTTCATGCTTTCGATATTAATCAATGCATTTTCCATATTGGTGACTGCATTTTTATAATCTAAACTTAAGCTCAACTGGGTGTTTTCAATATCAACATCAAGATCCTGAATATCAATTTCTGCCTGATTGATCTTCGCTTTTGTAGCTCCTCCCGTGAAAATAGGAATATTTACATTCAAACCAATTGCTGAATAATCGCTCCAAAGAACGCCCTTACTAAGACCATTTGTCAACGGGAATTTTGCTCCATTTGCTCCCCATCCGTAGTTCGCAGTAAGATTTACTGAAGGATAAAGATAAGCTTCGGTTGCTTTTTTATTGAAAACCAAAAGTTCCCTGTTTTTATTTAAAACTTTGATCTCTGTACGATCATTAAGATTTACGTTGCTCGCAATCAGTTCAGGCTTTGGTTCTATCTCTTTTTCTTCAAGCTCGATATCTGTAGAAATCGGGATTCCCATATAAAACTTCAAAGCATTTTTTGAAAGTTCAACAGAGTTGATTAAAGTCTGCTTATTGGAACCAATATTCGTAAGCTGAACATTTGTCCTGTCTAAATCGATTGATTTTGCCAAACCGTTATCAACCAAGCTTTTAATAACATTTCTTACTTTTTCAGTGTTGGCATAGCTGGCAGTTACCGTTTTAAGATTTTCTTCCTGTACGAACACCTGATAATAAGCTGTTGCTACATTTTCAATAATCTGTTCATTGGTTAACTGAGCATTCAGTACATAAAACTCTCTTGTTGATTTTGCAGCTTTAAGTCCTGTAAATACTCTTTGATCAAAAATCGCCTGCTGAAGTTGTACAGAAGCTGTTGAACCCCAAGGCTGCCCAAACTGAGCCCTGATTTTCTCTCCTCCAAATTCCAGCAAAGACTCCTGAATAATCGGATTATAGGTTAAGCCCGCCGTCGCACTGACCTGTGGAAGAGCACCGGCTCTGGCCTCATCAATCTTGTATTCGGCTTTTTTGATCTGTAAAGCAGCTTTTTTAGCTTCTGCCTTATTTTGAAGTGCCTGTTTTATTGCTTCCTGCAGGGAAACCTGCTGCTGGGCAGACATCAATGTAGAGCCGAAAATCATAAATGCTGAAGCTATCCCAATTTTTAGCTTTGTAGCAGTTATACGTTTTCTATTCATAATTTTATACTTCGTTTATTTTTTATTTAATCTTCAGTCATTATTTATTTCTGAATGACGAATCATCGCAAGAAATACTTTAGTTTTTTTTTAGTTTTTGAACAACATATTGATAATAATCTCTTTTCGCTCAGAAATGATCTTATCATATTCTTCATCATTAATTAATAAATTTTCCATAAATAATGGTCTTATGGCACTTGGGAATACTAATAGAGCAACCATATTAAGAATAAACTGAACAGGTGCCATTTTTTCTATATTTCCCAATTCCATTTCTTTTTCGATGTCACTATACATTTCATTCAGGATATCCTCTTCAATTTCTCTGTGATGGCAGGTTCCTTTATTGATCTGTGATACGATATACGTTTCCAGATACGGATACTGAAGGCTTGTAGAAAGACTGCTTTCTATGAACTTGCTGATCTTTTCTTTAAAAGGCAGAGCAGAGTTCTGAATAATCTTCGATTTTTCCTGTTCTACTCTTTGTGCTTCATCAAAGATGATCTGAATAAGCTTATCCCTTGAACGGAAATAGTAATTAATGAGAGTCCTGTTCACTCCTGCTTCATCTGCAATCTCCTGCGTAGTAGCATCAAATTTTCCTTTCACAAAGAACAAATTCTTCGCTGTCTCCTTGATCAATTCCTGTGTTTGGTCTTTTTTTGCTTGATTTGACATTTTTGTTAAACAAATTTGTGCAAATTTATACTAAAATTTATTTTTGACAAAATTGTTAAACAAAAAAATTAAACAAAAATGTCATGACATTCATCATGTCTTTTTAAGGACATTAATGTTAGAATGTAAAGCTTTAACTCCATGTCTGCAGGCTCTTACTCCAGATGAGAGAAAATCACTTTTCAAAATGGGAGATAAAAACTACAACAATAGATAATGGCAGCAAATACATAAGTATAAATCCTGAATTTGCTCGACCTTGACAGATGAATCTGTAGTTACAGAATTAAATTCTTTAGCAAATCTTGCAGAACAGCTGGCTTTTGATTTGAATGATTATTATGCTTGCAGGAAGTGAAGCACTTGTAGCTTCAATGATGTACTATGGTACAGTAAAAGAAGCGGTTTCAAAAGGAGTAAACACGACTAAGCCAGATGTTTTATCTTTCTTTTGATGCTTTTTATATTATTTGAATAAAATTAAAATTTCTGATTATTCAGAGTAAACAAAATCAGAAATTATATTTCAATCCACCCATAATATATCCATGTAATGCTATTGTTGAAGTTTCATCCGTTCCTAAAAGTGAAACAGAGCTATTTATATAATTAAATGAGTTTAGATTTAATATATTATTCATAGCCATATTATATTCTAAGACCGAATTTTCTTTCCTGTATGAAATTTGGCCACCTAATAAAAAATTCTTTATTGTATTTTGTTGCGTTTTTTGGATGAGGTATTCTCCTAGAAAACTTCCAATCCATTCTTTTTTAATATTTGTTCGAATTCCTAAAGATAATTTTAAATTCTGCTGACTTGAAGTAATATTAAAAAGACTTTGATTAAAAAATGATTGGGTAAATGTATATCCAAAATCAAATTGTATAGGTATTTCCTTAAAATTTGTTAAGAACTTTTGTCCTAATTGAAAATTTTTCAAATTAGTCTGATTAGTTTTATGGTTAATAAAATTATTAGTACAACTATATGATCCTGTAAATTTAGATTTGAGCGAGAAAAAATCCCCTAATCGTCTATCATCAGAAACAAGTAAGAGCCAACGGTCATTTAAACTGCCCAGAACATTCAAAGTTTCCGAAAACATCCCATAGTTAGATACATCTGATGTAAAATTAGAATTTGCTTTTTCATACATCAACATTGCAAATAAATAGTTTCCTTTTTTCAAATTGAAACGAATAAAATTGAATTTGAAAGTTTCCGTATTAATCAAAGTTTCTGGAAACAAGGAAACATTTCGCATATATGATAAATCACGATTATAATTTTCATCATATAATAATTGGGTAAATTCGGGAGATTTATACTTATTAAAATATTCTAGCGTTAAAGCTGTCTTTGTATTTGTCTTTGGCTGAAATTTTATCTTTATTTTTTTTTCAAAGTAGTGTTTCTCACTCTGATTAAAATTGAGAAAATGAGAACTCAATGCTCCAAAAAAATCAAAGCTGCCCAAGTTTTTTTGAGTAAAAATTTCATTTAGAAAATGATAGGTTTTGAGTTTCCTCGCTTCTGATTTATTGGTAAAAGCTTTTAATAATAACGCATTTTCATTTTTATTAGAATATCCTGAACGAAAATTAACCGTAATAAATTTGAAATCATTTTTCAGAAAAAAATCCAAAGCATACTTTTTAGAATCTGTGTCTAAAATTTGTGCTAATTTATTAAATGAATTTTGAAAAATATTTTCTGTGGAATTTATATCTAATGTTGATTTATAATTATTTTGTTGTTGTAAAAAAGCAAGAATTATTTTAGAACTATTAATTTTTTTGTTCCAAGAAATAAAATTCCCAAATGTTGTACCTCTAACAGTATTTTCAATATCAAAAATGCTGTTTTTAAGAAATGTATTTCTATTTATATCTTGATCGAAGTTATCTTCCGATGGATTATATCCAAAACTGTAATAAAAAAAACTACTGTCTGAAAAAGTTTTTTTTACTTTGATTTGAGTTGTTCCAAAATATCCATTATTTTTTTCCAAACGACTTTCATAGAAATTATAGTTTGTTGGTTGCTCTGGAAATGCTATTCTATTAATTGTTGAGAGTTTCTCTAATTTTGAGCGATCAAAAATTGAAAATGCAGTTACAGATAATTTCTTTCCAGATTTTGAATATTGCAAAGCTCCAAATTGATTATCTTTTGATTTAACTTTTCCGTCATTATTCAAAAAAGTAGGAGTATCTATTCCTATTCCTCCATCTATAGTAACTGCTTCTTCCTGTTTATTCATGTCATAAAAATCCATTATTCCAATGGGATCTTTTGCAATGGAATTGGCATCTGTAATTAAAGCTAAATTTCCAACCTTACTAAATTTGAATAGATTGACATGAGCAAGATAACTATTTTTATTTCCATAATTGGTTTCAATGTTCCCTGTAATCCTTTCTTTATATCCATCTTTAAGTTTTAAGTTCAGTGCAGTAGATTGATTTCCGCTAATTGTTGTATAGTTCTGCCAAAAATCAATGCCCTCAATCATATCAGCAGAAATATTTTGTGTAGACATTTTATGATTTCTTCCAAAAAGTTCGTTTCCATCAATCAAAACTTGTCCTACAATATCTCCATGATGGATTACTTTTCCATTTTCATTGATCTCTAATCCTGGTAATTTTTTGATCAGATCTTCTACAGTTCTTTCAGTTCCATCCTTAACTACTTTAATATTGTACGAAATAGTATCACCCTTTACAGTCGCAATTTTGGGTCGTGATTTTATTTCTACTTCTTTTATCTCTGTGATCTGTTGCTCCAACGTAATTTCAAAGTCTGACTTTTCCGATGTATTGATTTCTACAAATTTTGTTTTGTAGAGTAATGAAGTAAATTTTAAAGTATAAACTCCTTTTGTCGAGATATTAATATTACAAATTCCCTGTACATCAGTTTTTTTGAATTGTAATGTTCGTCCATTTTGTTGAAGTTGGACATTGATGTTATCAAGTTTTTTTCCTTGCTGGTCAACAAGCTTTATCAAAATATTTTGTGAAAAGTACACACCGAATAAAAAAAGAAATAATAATGTAACAACACCTTTCATACTTTTTAATATTCAATTTAATTCTACTTAGAGTTTTGCATTTTTTGTTTAAATGCTTCTAAATTTTCTCTTCCATTCTTTCTCATTTTATCCCGGCCTTCTTTTATTTTTGTCTCCAATTCTAGTCCTTTATAGACCGAAAGCTTGGAGTCCATTTTTTTTATTTCCTGTTCTTTACAATCTTTGGAAATATGAGTAGCATAACACAAATATTTAGAATTTTCAACTTTCAAAACCAAACCTGGCAGGCTGTTATAGTTATAGGGTCCGGCGGACACCGGAATTTCCTCAGTATACCATACTTTACTGATAATATTACCTGTTTTGACAATTGCTAGTTTACAGAGATAATTTTCAATAATCAGATTTTCGTTCTTATATTCAATCTCAGAGCTGCTGTCTGGATAATATCCGTAGAATTCCTCAACTCTGTAATCATTTAACTGATAATAACTGTTTTGGTTTTTAAATTTAAAGTATTCCTTTTTTTGTTTTTTATTTATGTTTTTTTCATCCGATACTAATTCTGTAAAATAAGAATTTCCTCCATAATAGTAGAGAATACAAGATTCGGGGCGCTTTTTTAGCTGTTCTATTTTTTTCAGCATTTGATCTTTCATTTCATCAGATAAATTTGCGTCTCCCCAGGAAACATTAGTTTGATGAATAACTTCGTAGTTTACTTTTAATTTTTCCTGTGAATGGATAAATATTGAAAAAAAGAATGAAAAGAATATAATAGATTTATACATTTCAAAATAAATTTACCAAGATAAGAGACTTAAATAAGTCTCTTATCAAATTATCAAATTAAGTTTAGTATTAATTAGTACCAAATATAGAGGCTAACTTCAGCATTGTCACATTCATAACTTATCTCCATTGACCCTTGATACTCTAATTCTCCATCAACTTCATCAAAAAAAGCATGAATATCCGTACAAGT
This sequence comes from Chryseobacterium sp. MA9, assembly GCF_024399315.1. NCBI lineage: Bacteria > Pseudomonadati > Bacteroidota > Flavobacteriia > Flavobacteriales > Weeksellaceae > Chryseobacterium > Chryseobacterium sp. MA9. Next base: position 1,264,026 of record NZ_CP075170.1, read on the forward strand.
TGCTTTTAATAAATCTTCTTCAATAGAATTGATTTGAAGAGCTTTTACAAATTGTTTTACTTCTTTTGTTGTAGCAGTCTCTACTTCATTTTTTTGTACGTTGTCTTTAGCAAATCCTAAAGTTGTTCCAGCAACTAAAAGCGCCGTGAATAGAATTTTTTTCATAAAATGAAATTTTTAATTTGTAATAATTTTAATACACTAAAAAAACATTTGTGCACTTGTGTTTTTCATTAGCTAAACTAACTATATCCCTCCACGCGGAGAAATACTTTTGGTAAAAATATCTTTACTTTTAATAAAAAAATATATACTTTTGAGGAAAATAAATATAAATGATGGAAATGGAGAAAATTATTGAAAAAATAGCTCAACAAAGGAGTAAAAAAGGCTATACTTTCGAAAACATGGCTCATGAATTAGACATCACTCCTGCTGCTTATCGCAAAATAGAAACCGGAGAAACTAAACTAAGTGTGGAAAGATTGATGAAAATATCTGAAATTCTCGACGAAGATTTATCCAATCTTTTGGATATAGATACTAAAAATGTATTTAATAATCAATCCAATGAAGGAAACGGCTATGTAGAAATTATCAATAATGATTATAAAGATATTATTAAGGATATTAAAGAAACATATGACAAGCTAATCCAGTCAAAAGACGACCAGATAGTCATGCTAAAAGAACAAATCTCATTTTTGAAAGAAAAAAAATAAAAACGGGCAGAAATTTCTGCCCGTCTTTTGTTTATAATAATTTGATCTTATCGTCTGAAATATCGATGATCTTATCTTTATAAAGTCCTCCGATCGCCTTTTTAAAGTTTTTCTTACTCATCTGAAGTTCATCTTTGATCTCTTCAGGTGAAGACTTATCAGATACATACAGAAGTCCGTAGTTTTCTTCCAGTTTGTTAAGAATTTTCTGTTTGAACTCGTCAATATTTTCAAAACCTTCCGGCTGTAAAGAAATATCTATTTTCCCGTCTTCACGGATGGTTTTGATGTATCCTGTTTCTTCTGACAGTGGATATAGTTTTTTGAAAACATCGGAAGCATATATCAAACCAATGTATTGTTTGTTGATCACCACATTCCAGCCCAGTTCACTTTCGTTCATCATAAGCAGATCTACTTTGTCTCCTTTTTGAAACGGAAGATCATCATACTGCGGATTTCTTTTAAACTTTGTTGTGCCCGTAATCAACTCCATATCTTCATCTACATAAATGTAAACCAGATATCTTTTACCTTCGATAATTTTGGTTTTCTGCTGTTTGTAAGGGATAAATAAATCTTTAATGATTCCCCAATCCATAAAAGCTCCACTTGGAAGACTCTGTACACAGCTCATCACCGCAAATTCACCTACTTCAGCTAATGGAATTTCAGTAGTTGCCTTTAATTTATCGTCATCCTGATACACAAAAACTTCAACTTCATCACCTATTTCTTTTTCATCCTGAATAAAGATTTTAGGCAGAAAAGCTTTTTCTCCGGATTCGTCTACGAGGATCCATCCTGAATTAATTTGTTCTGAAATTGTTAAAGTCTGAGTTTTTCCGAGTTGCATTGATGATAAAATTAGCTGACAAAGGTACGGAAATTTGAAGATGCCAACCTAGTTAATGCTGTTATAATTCTTTTGAAGAATTATTTTCATTTTTTATAAAGGCCGTAAAACCCTTACATTTGAACAAAAAAATAATCATGAAAAAGTATTTCATCCTATCTCTGCTCCTTTCGGTTATCTTTTCAAATGCTCAGTTGCTTGAGAAAACGGCACTGAATATTTCTTACCGATACACTGGAAGAAACGTTCTGCAGGCAGGATTAGAATACAGATTGGGCAAAAGCTATGAAGGTTCTATTATTATTGGACCATCTCTGCTTTATACGCATGTAAATAAGACAGATAAATTAATCCCAGAGATCAACATCAATCTTCTCCGCACCGGACTATTGCTGGGAATATCCGGCAATCCATACTCACTGGAACCAAGAATTGGTGTTTCGTTATTCAATATGGTGTTTCTCAATAGCGGTTATGCCTTCCCTATCCATAGAGAAAAATATTTTAAAGGAGTAACTTTTGGAATCCAGTTTAATATTGCTCCGAAACATTCTATGTTTTATGATAATCTAAAAATCATGTAGAAAATACGTTTTGGCAGAAGCCAATGGATTGATTGTAAAAAATAAACGGGCTAAAACCCGTTTCTATTGAATATTATAAATTAGAAATATAATCCATCAGTTCCCGCTTGCTGCTTTCAAAATCAAAAGCATCATATACCATAAAATATCGGTTTTTATCTGCACAATTACGGTACATAGATTTAGCGAGTGCCAATTTTTTATTATCAAAACTGATTGCTTTTACCAGATCTCTTATTTGTGCGGAAGTGAACATAGAAGTTCGCATCTGCTGATTGATCATAGCAATTTTTCCATCGTCAAACCTCTCATTCCTCATCATCATATCAAAAAACTGACGAAAAGAATTATTATCCATTACATTACCCTGATTATATCCATCTCCTGACTGATTTCCGTAAGGATTATTCCATACATCATTCCAGTCATTGAAGCCATATTGACCCTGAACGGGATAAGAATCCAAAAGATATAAACCTTCATTGGTGAAAAAATCCAGCACCATTCTATTATTATTTCGAAGCATCAAAGTTGTTCTGTACATCAGAAAACCGTTCTCATAGATGGAAATAGGCATTCTCCCTGACGACAAATCAAAGAATCTGTATTTTCCTGAACCGTTTGCTATTATCTGATCTCCAACTTCAACAGTAAAAAAACCTTGCTCAGGAATTCTCAGAAAAACTTCTGCATATCCATAGTTTCTGTTCCATTGGTAGCTGGGATTTTTGATTCTGTTTCCTTGAGGAGCCGGATTGTTTCCGGGTCTTGATTGGTCAAAAATTTTGTTTCTTTCATTGAAGCTTTTAGGAGCCTTCATTTCTGTGGTGGAAGCTTCATTTTTCAATAACTCACCTGCTTTTCCTGCTTCCTGAGCAAATGAGCTCATCCCTATTAAAAGCATCCAACTAATAAAAATCTTTTTCATACATGAAATTTCAAAAATAATCTCCATTTTCATGCCAAAAGCCACATAAAAAGGCTGCTTCAAAAAAGAAACAGCCTTTAATTTTAAATATTTAAATGATTAAATCTTTTAACCAATTATTACATATGGATTGGTCTTTTCCCTGTAGCATCCAATGCAGCTTCTTTAATTGCTTCTGCATACGTTGGGTGAGCGTGAGAACTTCTTGCAATATCTTCAGCACTTGCACGGAATTCCATAGCAATTACTCCTTCAGCAATAAGGTCAGCGGCTCTAGCTCCGATGATGTGCATCCCTAAAACCTCATCTGTTTTTTCGTCTGCAATAATCTTCACAAGACCATCGACATCACCACTTGCACGGCTTCTACCTAATGCTCTCATTGGGAAAGATCCTACTTTGTAAGCTACTCCTTCTTCTTTTAACTGCTCTTCAGTTTTACCAACTCCTGCAACTTCCGGCCAAGTATAAACAACACCAGGAATCAGATTATAGTTAATGTGAGGTTTTTGTCCTGCTAATGTTTCAGCAACAAAAACTCCTTCTTCTTCAGCTTTGTGAGCAAGCATAGCCCCTTTGATAACGTCACCGATCGCATAGATATTAGCTACATTAGTTTGTAGGTGGTCGTTTACTTTTACTCTTCCTCTTTCGTCAAGTTCTACCCCTGCTTTTTCAAGTCCAAGACCATCTGTGTAAGGTTTTCTTCCTACAGAAACCAAACAGTAATCTCCTTCTACTACTACTTCTTCTCCTTTTTTATCTTTAGCAGTGATCTTTACAGTATCTCCGTTTCTTTCAACCGCAGAAACCGCAGTAGAAAGCATAAACTTCATTCCTTGTTTTTTAAGAACTTTAGTCAATTCTTTGCTTAAAGCTCCATCCATTCCTGGGATGATTTTATCCATAAATTCGACAACAGTTACCTGAGCTCCTAATCTTAGGTATACAGAACCTAATTCAAGACCGATAACACCTCCTCCGATTACTACTAAATGTTTAGGAATTTCTTTAAGGTTTAAAGCTTCTGTAGAAGTAATCACTCTTTCTTTATCTAAAGAGATGAAAGGCAATGCAGATGGTTTAGATCCCGTTGCAATGATTGTATATTTAGATTCGATAGTTTCAGTAGAACCGTCGTTTTTTGTAACTTTAATCTGAGTAGCAGATTCAAAGCTTCCCACGCCTTCAAAAACGGTAATCTTGTTTTTGTTCATCAGGTAGCTGATTCCATCTGTATTCTGCTTGATCACTTCGTTTTTACGTTCGATCATTCTTGCGATATCTGCTTGCGGCTCATTGATGATGATTCCGTGACCTGCAAAATTGTGTTTTGCATTTTCGAAATGCTCAGAGCTGTCAAGAAGCGCTTTTGACGGAATACATCCAACGTTAAGACAAGTTCCGCCTAAAGTTGAATATTTTTCAATAATTGCTGTTTTGAAACCTAATTGTGCTGCACGGATAGCAGCAACATAACCACCGGGACCAGAACCTATTACGGTAACATCGAATTGACTCATGTTATTCTATGAATTTGTTTATTATTATCTATCTTAATTCTCACAAATTTACATATAAATTACCAAGCACCAAAGTGAGTTTTATCAATTTTAAAAATGATAATTATATGCTTTAGTTTTATGAAAAATGTTATTTTATGAATTTTATATTTTCCTCACTTCCCTCCTTCAAATAAATTGCAGTAAAGATGAGTGGCTTTTCTGCTGAGGCATTATCAAAATGAAGAATATTAGTATTTTTAGGTTCATAGAAAGCATCTCCCTGATGAAGGATAACACTTTCCTGTCCTTCTATCTGAAAGACAGCCTCTCCTGAATTAATGATTCCTAAAACGGGACAGGGGTGCAGATGTTTGGGAGCTCCTTGTCCTGCAGCCATTGTTATTTCCTGAATCTCGGTGGATTTTACTTTCTGATCAAGAGCAGTTTTTAATAACTCTTTTCTGGAAATTGTCTTATGCTGAGCTATCATTACAACAGAATTCAGCATCAAAATAACGATTATAAATGGCTTCATAAATTTGATATTTAATTGTGCTACTTATTCTTAAATCAACATAAAATACTACAAACTCACATTTAATTTTCCTTGTCCGAATTCACCTGTACTTTCAAAAAAAGAACCACCATATACATACCAGTCAAGGCTTTCCAGATACTCTACTGCATTTTCCGGGGTTATTTGAGGACGGTCTTTTTTAGAAATAATTCCTTTGTACCATCTTCCTGATTTGGAAAAACTTTCATATTCTACAAAATAATGTATCCATATTCTCTGGCACAACTTGCACTGTTGAATTGTTACTTCTCCATATCTCCCGTTTGTATGATCAATTCCTAATGCTGAACTTCTATATTCTGTATAATTTGAAGTAGGCTTCTCACAGGCACATCCTAATTTTTGGATTTTATTCATGAATGAAAATTGGTTTTCGGATAAAATTTATAGCTCCAAAAGTAAGAAATTAACCAATCATAAAGCAAATAAGGATCACTAAGGTTTTATTAAATCCAACAATACCTTTTCATATTTATCCAGAATAATATTCTTTGAAAACCTTGATTTAATAGAGTTTTTTATAGCGTCTCTATTATAATTGTTCTGCAATACCTTTACAATCTGTTGGGCAAAACCATCATAGTTTTCAATATCGGCGACTTCACCATTTACATTATGCTGGATGATTTCATTAATTCCTCCGGGGCAGTTATTAGCCAGAGAATAGGTACCGCAGGCTCCCGCTTCCAGAAGTACATTCGGGAATCCTTCGTATCTTGAAGAAAGTACAAATAGATCCGCATATTTCAGATATTGGTAGGGATTATCCTGTCTGCCATGGAAAATCACTTTTTTTAATCCTAAGAGTTCTTTGGTCTGATGTAAGATATCCTTATCTTTTCCATCGCCCAGAATATGAAGCATAATGTTTTCATTCTTCAGTCTGGAAAAAACCTTCAACAGGTTATCAAACCCTTTTCTGGATGATAAGTTACCAATGGCTACTACATTTTTATAATTGTATTTGAAACATTCGGGTTTTAAAGACAATGCCATTTTATCTTCAATAAAATCAAAGTCTACAGGATTATTGATCTTGACAATTTTTTTCTTTTTAATATTAAAATTATCAACAAGGTCCTTCATCATATCATCACTCTGCGCAATGATTCTCTGATAGTTGTTGTAAAAATTATAGAAAAATTTAATCTCTTTACGGGTTACATGCTGGGTCACAACATTGGTTTCCCGGGCAATAAATTTTGTTCTTGGAAAAAGCTTTATGAATAATGATAAATAGGCATTTACCTCACCAAAACCAGAGAATACAATATCAGGTTTTCTTCTGTAGATTTCCCCTAAAATAGGCTTTAAGGAGTGTCTTATTCTTTCAGTATTGATATCAATAATTTCAACATCTTTTTTCAGAAAATTCAGATATCCGCCTTGTTTACGTAACAGCAAAATCTTGGGTTCAAACCGATCTCTGGAAAGATGGTTCGCTATAGTAGTAACAATCCTTTCTGCTCCCCCGGTTTCTAAGTCCGGCAGAATAAATATGACAGATATCTTTTTCATCAATGTAAAGTTAGTAAAAAGTTTTATTAACCTTCAATCCCAACTCATTAAATACAGGAATAATTTCGTGAATATTTCCAACACTTAAAAAAGCATATTTGTCTTCAGCAAAATTGACTCCTCTTCTTCTAAAAAAAGAAAAATTCTCATCATCTTTACCAAACATATTTTCAGGTTCACCAAAAATGATATTGCCAAAATGTTTCGAATTCATTTCAGCGTTCACCTGATCTATTTCATTCAGTTCTTTAAATTTTAAAATTTTCCCACTTCCCTTTTCAACGATAGCTATTCTTTGGTTTGTAATTACGTAATAGTTATTTTTCAGTTTCCAATACTTTACAATCCATCTGAAAAAAGAAATGTATAAAGCATTACAAAAAATTACAACTGCCATTATCGAGAAAAGCCAAAAACTGGAGTTTAAGCTACTCATAATAAAAAATACACCAATTGCAAGGTAAAATATAGAAAAAGCTGTTCTCAACTTTTCTGTCATATTAAAAAAGAAACTCTTCTCAGGAAGAATTTCTTTTAAAATTATTTCGTTATTGTTTAAAATCATTTTAATTTGCTACGTCACTGATGAATTTAATTCTCAACATTCTCACTTCTTCATCAGACAGTTCATCTCCGAATTCATCCAGCAACACCTTCATGCTGTCACTTTCAGATTCGTTCATGAACTCCATGAATCCGTCTACGATGTCTTCATCAAAATTATCTTCAATATAATAATCGATATTCAGCTTTGTTCCCTGATATACAATCCTTTCCATTTCTTTCAGAAGTTCATCCATAGAAAGGTTTTTAGCTCTTGCAATATCTTCAAGGTCAATCTTTTTATCAGTACTCTGGATAATGAAAACTTTATGGCTTGACTTGTTGGCCACCTGCTTCAGTACCATATCCTGAGTACGTTCGATATTATTATCTTCTACATATGTTTTGATGTAGTCTGCGAATTCTTTACCGTACTTTTTAGCTTTTCCTTCACCTACTCCATAGATTTTGTTAATTTCATCTACTGTGATCGGATACTGAACGGTCATATCTTCCAAACTCGGATCCATAAACACGGTATACGGTGGAATTCCATGTTTTTTGGCTACTTTTTTCCTCAGTTCTTTCAGCAGGTTAAAAAGGTTCTGATCCATACCTCCGCCAGCCTGCTGCTGTACCTGATCACTTTCAGCTTTTGCCTGGGTAAGGTCAAATTCTCTGTCTTCAGCAATTAAAAATACGTCTTTAGAGGTACCATTCAGGACCGTTTTTCCTTTTTCTGTAATCTTTAAGACACCATATGTTTCAATATCTTTTTGTAAAAAGTTCTGAACGGTTGCCTGTCTCAGGATTGTTTTCCAGTAATTATCTTTTTCATCTTTTCCAAAGCCAAAATAAGAACTTTGTTCAAGTTTGTAAGATTTTGTCACTGCATTTTCTTTACCTACGATAACGGCAATCAGATCTTTGGACTTGAATTTTTCTCCTGTATCATTAATAAGTTCCAGCGATTTTTTTAAATCTGCAGTGGCATCCTTTACTTTTGGCGGATTGGATGAATTGTCACACATATTGGCTCCGTCTCCTTTTACCGGATCGAAACTTTCCCCAAAATAATAAAGAATATATTGCCTTCTGCTCATTGAAGTTTCAGCATAGCCTACTACTTCATTTAAAAGCTGTAATCCGATTTCTCTTTCTGAAACGGGTTTTTGTGCCAGGAATTTTTCTAATTTTTCAATGTCTTTAGGATCGTAGAATGCCAGACAGTGGCCTTCGCCTCCGTCTCTTCCTGCTCTTCCGGTTTCCTGGTAGTAGCTTTCCAATGATTTTGGAAAGTCGTAGTGGATCACAAAACGTACATCCGGCTTATCAATTCCCATCCCAAAGGCAATGGTTGCAACAATCACATCCACTTCTTCCATCAGGAATTTATCCTGATTTGCGACTCTCACTTTCTGGTCAAGACCCGCGTGGTAAGGAAGTGCATTGATTCCGTTTACCTGCAGAAGCTGGGCAAATTCTTCAACTTTTCTTCGGCTCAGGCAGTATACAATTCCTGATTTCCCTTTATGCTGATTGATAAACTTAACGACTTCTCTATCTATATTAATTTTAGGACATACTTCATAATATAGATTAGGACGGTTGAAACTTTCTTTGAATACCAATGCATTAGTCATTCCTAAAGTCTTCTGGATATCATCCTGAACCTTAGGAGTAGCAGTAGCCGTTAAAGCAATCACCGGTACATTGGCGATTCTGTCTATAATCTGTTTCAGATTCCTGTATTCAGGTCTGAAATCATGTCCCCACTCTGAAATACAGTGGGCTTCGTCGATAGCAAAGAAAGAAATTTTAACATCTTTCAAAAAATCCAGGTAATCATCTTTTATTAATGATTCAGGAGCTACATACAGAAGTTTGGTTTTGCCGCTTTTAATATCGTCAAAAACCTGCTTGGTCTGCGTTTTGTTTAATGAGGAATTTAATACATGCGCTACCCCATCCTCAGATGAAAGGCCGTTCACTGCATCTACCTGGTTCTTCATCAACGCTATCAATGGCGAAACGACGATTGCCGTACCTTCCGAAATAAGTGCCGGAAGCTGATAACATAATGATTTTCCACCACCTGTGGGCATTAAAACAAATATATCTTTCCCATTCAATAGGTTGTCTATAATTTGTTCCTGCTGGCCCTTAAATGTAGAAAACCCAAAATACTTTTTCAATTCGCCTGATAAATTGGCTTTTTTTGCGCTCATCTAATTTTCTATTGCTAAATTTGCATCACACCCAAAGTTATAAAAATTTCGCTTAAAATAAAAGCGAACGAATTTATAAAAAATAAAACTTATATTAAATATTCTTTTTAAAATATAACGTTTTTAAAGAACTTTTTTGTATACCATATCATCATAAAATGGATAGAACCAACATTATATCAATTGCAAAAACCACTTTAGAAATAGAGATTTCTGAACTCGAAAAATTAAAAAACAGAATTGATGACGAATTTGCACAGGCAGTAGAAATCATCAACTCAGCAAAAGGAAAGCTTATTGTAGTAGGAATTGGAAAATCAGCCCATGTAGGAAATAAAATTGTAGCTACCTTAAACTCAACGGGTACCCCTTCACAGTTCCTGCATGCTTCAGAAGCTATCCATGGAGATCTGGGAGTGATTCAAAAACAGGATGTTGTTTTATGCATCTCAAATTCCGGAAATTCTCCGGAAATAGCCAATCTGGTTCCTTATTTAAGAGACTATTCTTCCGCTTTGATCGGGATGACGGGAAATAAAAAAAGTAAACTGGCTGAGTTTTCTGAAATTATTTTAGATACTCACGTTGACGTTGAAGCCTGTCCGAATAAACTGGCACCTACCAGCTCTACCACAATTCAGATGGCTTTGGGAGATGCTTTGGCTGTTGCTTTAATGGAGCTGAATGGTTTCAAAGCTAATGATTTTGCCAAATTTCATCCCGGAGGAAGCTTAGGAAAAAACCTGACTTCTAAGGTAGAACAGTTTCTTTCTTCTCAAAAACCACAGGTTACAGAAGATTCATCAATAAGAGATGTCATTATCTCAATCAGTGCATCAAGCCATGGAATCACAGTAGTAACGAATTCAGATCAGATCATTGGTGTTATTACAGACGGAGATCTAAGAAGGATGCTGATGAAAGGAGAAGATATCAGTAAGGTATTGGCTAAAGATATTATGTCTGCCCATCCAAGAACTATTGAGAAAGATGCACTGGCCAAAGAAGCTATGAAAACACTGAAAGAAAATAATATCGGCCAGCTTATTGTAACAGAAAACGGAAAGTATTTCGGGATTATAGATCTGCATAAACTGCTGGACGAGGGGATTAATTAGAAAATATAATCCAAAGTTTAGAGATTAATGAGTGAAAGATGATTTGCAGATCAAGAGTAAAATTTAACTAATAATCCGCAGACGCTTACTTCTGTCATTTTTTTTATAAATTTGCGCTTTAAAAATGTATTCTGTGAGTGATGGTAAAGACATGTCCTTTCTTGGACATATAGGAGAATTAAGAGGGCATCTGATCCGTTCGATTATTGCTATCATAATTGCGGCTTTTGTGGTTGGTTTTAATATCAACTGGATTATGGACCATATCTTTTTTGGGCCCACCAGAAATGATTTCCCAACCTTCAGAGTTGTTAATCATTTTTCAAGAATGATTTTAGGAGAAGACAGTATTCATCTTCCGAAAGACTTTCCTGTTCGTGTGCAGAGATTGTATCAGCAGTTCAATGTAATGATGGCTGTTTCTGTTTTTGGAGGAATGGTAGCCGCGTTTCCTTATATTGTATGGGAATTATGGCGATTTATCGGTCCTGCTTTACATCCGAGAGAGAGAAAAAATTCTATTTATATTATTAATGCGGTATGGATTCTTTTCATGACCGGAGTATTATGCGGTTATTTTTTAATCCTTCCGTTTGCGGTTAATTTCGGGGTTATTTTTAAAATTTCAGACATTATCGTTCCGCTTTATGACCTAAGTGATTATACCACTTTATTTTTGCAGGTAGTTTTGGGGATGGGTGTTATCTTCCTTTTCCCGATTCTGATCTATTTCCTTACCAGCATCGGAATTCTTACTCCTACATTTATGAAAACATACCGTCGTCACGCTATTGTTTTGATTATGGTGGTGGCTGCAATCATTACTCCTGCAGACGTTTTAAGTATGCTGATGGCTGCATTCCCACTCCTTATTTTGTATGAATTCAGTATTATGATGTGTACATTCACGTATAAGAGGGTACAGAAAAGCAATGGAAACCTTCCTGCAGTACAGAAATAACTAGTATTTTCACTAATAAAAATCTAAGCGCTATTATTCAATTGAATGATAGCGTTTTTTTATTAAAAAAATTAACCTTAATTATATTTATTCTTAATATAACTTAAAACAAGAAGAAAATTTAGCTAATATTATAAAGTTAGGAATAATTAACACGATATTATCAGTAAAAGATTAAAAAAAACGTACTATATTTAAAAACTCCAATAACAATAAATAAAAAATATGAAAAAGAAAATTATTTTCGTCTGTGCATTGGCTTTAAGTCTGAGCGGTTTACAGGCACAGCGCTGGGAGCCGGTCTCGGAGAAAGTCACACCGGTAAGAAAAGAAGTAAAGGTAGAATATGCCTACAAGTTTGATCTTTCTGCATTGAGAGATCAGCTGAAAAACACTCCTGAAGCTGGAAAAGGAGGAAGCCCCGTAATCATCTCCCTTCCTACAGCAGACGGAAGGATTGAAAGATTTTCAGTTTACAGCTCGCCTGTAGTGGAAAAATCTATGGCGGACAGATATGAATTGGGAGCATATTCCGGTATCGGACTGGATAACCCACATAAACAAATCCGGTTCAGTACTGCACCAAACGATTTCCAATCTATGACATTCGACTCCAATACAGGCAAATACGAATTCATAGAGCCCATCAACAAAGGAAAGGATGTATATGGAGTTTTTTTCAAATCCAACAAGTCTCATGAAGATCCTTTCGAATGCAGAACTTCTGAGCCCGAGAAGGCAAAGAAAGAAATGAATAAGCTGCTCAAAACAAAAAATGTTTTAAACGGGCTAGGTAATGCTAATAAAAGTAATGAACAAAAATACAGAACCTATAGAATTGCTGTCTCCGTAAATGGTGAATACACACAACTTGCCGGAGGTGTTCCTGCTGCTGCAGCCCGTATTAATGCTACAATGAACCGTGTAAATGGTGTTTTTGAAAAAGATTTTGGAATCCATATGATTGTACAGGATCTTCCACAACTCATATTTCCAGATCCCACCACAGACCCTTATTCTAATGTGATAACAAATCCAAATGGAACATATAGTGCTCCCGGTGCATGGAATCTGCAGCTTCAGCAAACTCTTTCCAATACTGCCGGTGTAGGTAACAATGCATATGATATAGGGCACTTCTTTGGCCACAGAGGTGGTGGTGGAAGTGCCGGAGATGTAGGAAATGTCTGCAGAAATCCTGCAAGCAACAATGATGCTACTTCTAAAGGTGCAGGAATCACGTCACCATCCACTCCGGATCAGCCTTTCGGAGACAATTATGATATAGATTTTGTAGCTCATGAAATCGGCCATCAGTTTGGTGCAGCACACACAATGTCTATTGCTTTACATGGTGCCCATATGGAGCCGGGATCCGGATCTACTATTATGGGATATGCCGGTATTACCAACTATAATGTTCAGATGCATTCTGATGCTTATTTTCATACTAAAAATATTGAAGAAGTAGGAGCATATGTCAATTCTCAGGATTGCGGTATTATTACAACAGTAGCAAATACACCTCCTTCTATACAGCCAATGGTCAATAAAATGATCCCTAAAGGAACAGCTTTTGTGTTAACGGCTTCTGCAACAGATACACAAAATGATCCGATGACCTATACCTGGGAACAATATGATCTGGCTACTTCCGCTTTTGGGCCGGTAAGTGCAACCAGAAATAATGGTTCAAACTTCAGATCTCTAATGCCAACAAACTCTCCTACGCGTTATTTTCCTAAATTCACAAATGTTCTTAATGGTGCTCTTACCAGTGCTGCAGATTGGGAAACCGTATCTAATATACCAAGAACTATGAATTTCAAGGTAACCGTGAGAGATAATAATCCGAATGTTGCGCAACAGCAGACACAAAGCAGTCTGATGAAAGTGGATATAGGAAATGAAGGACCTTTCAAAGTAACATCAGCTACTGTTTACAATAATACACCGGGAGCTGTTACCTGGGATGTGGTAAACACTAATAATGCTCCGTATAATGTACAGAATGTTAAAATAGATTATACTACAGACAACGGAACTACATGGACGGTTATTAATTCATCCACCGCTAACGACGGATCTGAGCCATTTTCGTTCTCTTCTTTGGCAACAGGTGCCAGCGTAAAAATAAGAGTAAGCGCAATTGATAATGTGTTCTATGCGGTTGGAAATGCTACTGTTTCTGCATCTGCAAGTGCCTGTACAACATCTGCTCCAACAGGTATTACAGTAACAGGTATTACAAGAACTTCAGCATCTGTAAACTGGACAGCTTTAGTAGGAGCAACGTATTCTGTAATGTATAGAAAAGTAGGAACAGCAACATGGACTACTGTTCCTGTTTCTACAAATGCTTATAACATCTCAGGACTTACTGAATCCACTCAATACGAAGTACAGGTAGCTAATGTTTGTGGGGCCTCTGTAGGTTCTTATTCATCATCAACAAACTTCACAACAGCTTCATTTGCTAAATGTTCAATAACCGGAACCAATGCTGCTGATGAGTATATTTCCAATGTTACAGTAACCGCTGCGGGAATGGGCCCTGTTTCAAATAGCAGCAACAACACTCCTTATACAGATTACACTACAGATCCTTCGAAACTGATCACGCTTATGTCCGGATCTTCAGGTAACAATGTAAGCATTACCAAAGCATGGACAGGTTCTCAATATAATGACGGAGTAACAGCATGGATAGACTTCAACAAAGACGGAGTATTCTCTTCATCTGAAGTAATCTATACCAGTGCACCTAGTATAGCAACACCTGTTTCCGGAACATTCTCAGTACCAGCAGATGCTTATACGGGAGGAAATGTAATTATGAGAGTTGTACTGGGATATGAAAGCCAGCCAAGCAGTGGTTGCAGCAACCAGCAGTATGGTGAAGTTGAGGATTATCCGGTATTGATCCAGCAGCAGCTTTCCACGAATGAAACCGTGAAAGACAAGAACTCAATTCAGATATACCCTAACCCGGCAAGTGATGTATTAAATGTAACTCAGATTTCATCTAAAGCTCAGTTTATCATTACCAATATGGCGGGTCAGAAAGTAATGAATGGCCAGATTAATGATAATAAAATCTCCGTATCCAATTTAACTACAGGAACTTATATTATTTCAATTGAAGACAAAGGAACGACTTCAAATCTGAAATTCATCAAAAAATAAAACCTTCCAGTTTTTACAGCCCGGGAATGACCGGGCTTTTTTTATGTCTTTATTTAATTTGAGTTCCAGCATGGCTATTAATTTTAATTTTATATTTTTGAAAAGATTATTAATAAAATCTAAATGAAAAAGTTATCATATACACTCTTATTTGCATCAGGACTGGTTTTCGGACAGTTCTTTGAGAAAGGTAAGGTTTTCACCAAACAGGATACTTTAAAGGGGTCCAATACTGAATTCAGAAATTTCTGGGATGTCAAAAAATATGACCTTTCCGTAGAGCCGGATTTTGAGCAGAAAAGTATTAAAGGAAATAATAAAATCAGTTTTGAAATCATAAAAGACGTCACCAATCCTGTTTTCCAGATTGATCTTCAGCAGCCTATGAAAGCTGATAAAGTGGAAGGAAATTTTCCCATTGCCAATTATAAGCAGGATGGAGACTTTATTTTTATTACCACCAATAAAAAATTCAAAAAAGGCGAAAAATACACCATCAATGTCATGTATTCCGGAAAGCCTACTATTGCTAAAAGGGCACCTTGGGACGGAGGATGGGTTTTCACTAAAGATGAAAAAGGAAATCCATGGATGACTGCTGCTGACGAAGGAATAGGAGCCTCTATATGGCTTCCTACCAAAGATATCTGGAGTGATGAACCTGATAACGGAATCATTATGAAAATTGTAACTCCCAATGACTTGGTAGGTGTGGGTAACGGCAGACTGACTGATAAAAAAACAACCGGCAGTAAAACCACATATACCTGGGAGGTTAAAAATCCTATCAATGCCTATTCCATTATACCGAGTATAGGAAAATATGTAAATTTCAAAGATACATTTGAGGGCGAAAAAGGAAAACTGGACCTGGACTATTGGGTGCTTGACTATAATTTAGACAAGGCAAAAAAACAATTTCAACAGGTAAAACCTATGCTTTCCGCTTTTGAATACTGGTTTGGGCCATACCCGTTTTATGAAGATTCATACAAACTTGTAGAGTCCCCTCACCTTGGTATGGAACATCAGAGTAATGTAGCCTATGGAAACAAATATCAGAACGGCTATCTTGGCAGAGATCTTTCAGGGACAGGAGTGGGATTAAACTGGGATTTCATTATTATTCATGAAAGCGGCCATGAATGGTTCGCCAACAATATTACAGCAAAAGACCAGGCTGATATGTGGATCCATGAAAGTTTTACCAATTATTCCGAGACTCTTTTTACGGAAAAATATATGGACAAAAAGTCTGGTGAAATCTACGTTCAGGGGATCAGGAAAGGGATAGACAATGACGTTCCCATTATTGGCCAATATGGAGTTAGAAATGAAGGCAGCGGAGATATGTATCCGAAGGGAGCCAACATGCTTCATACGATAAGACAGGTTATTAATGACGATGAAAAATTCAGACAAATCCTGAGGGGTTTAAATAAAGATTTTTATCATCAGACCGTAACCACACAACAGATTGAACATTATATCTCCTCCAAATCGGGTATTGATTTTTCAACTGTTTTTGATCAGTATTTGAGAACAATAAAAATTCCAACCCTTGAGTATGCTCAAAATGGTGATACTTTAAAGTTCCGTTATACAGATGTGGTAAAAAATCTGAAATTACCGATAATTATCAATGGTGATCAAACGATTAATCCTACGGAAGAATGGCAGACTGTAAAGCTTAAAAAAAGTACTCCGGTGGAACTAAACCTCAATTATTATATCAACTATTATAATACTAAATAAAGTAAAAGGCAAATTCGCACATCAGCAAATTTGCCTTTTTGTTTTTTAGTTTTAAATTTTAAGAAAAGTTTAATACTTTTTCAGTAACAAAATGACAAAAAGAGCAACTATTTAACTATTAATGTAAACCTAATGAGAAAAACAGTACTTAGCCTCGGTATTTTTGCTTCTTTTTTAGCAAATGCTCAGTCTATAAAAACAACCATTGATCTAGTCAATGTAAAAGATGATAAAGTAGCCGTTACCATGGAGTTTCCGAAAATGAAATCCGGGGATGTTAAATTCCATTTCCCTAAAACGGTTCCGGGTACTTATTCTGTAGACGACTATGGAAGATTCATCGAGGGGATCAAATTTTATGATAATAAAGGCAAAGAACTTACTTTCACTAAAGTAAATGACAATACCTATTCATTGAAAAACGCTCAGGGTCTTTCCAAAATCTCTTATCTTGTGAATGACAGTTTTGATGATGAATTAGATACATCAAAGCACAAAGCAGTATTTTCTCCGTCAGGAACTGATATTGAAGCCGGAAAAGTATATATGATCAATACCCACGGATTTATTGGGTATATTGATAATATGCAGGATGTTCCTTATCAGCTTATTGTTCAGAAGCCTACAGATTTCTACGGAACAACAGCACTGGTAGACCAGGACAAATCTGATGCTACAGACACTTATACCCTTGCGAACTATGCTAAGGTGACAGAATCACCACTTATGTATACAAAACCGGATTATATTACCTTCAATGCTGGAGGAATGGATCTTGTACTGGGAGTATATTCTCCAACAGGAAAATACAAAGCTGCAGATTTCAAAGACAATCTGGAAAAAATGGTGGTTGCTCAGAAGAAATTCCTGGGTGATATGAATACCAATAAGAAGTATGCAATCATGCTCTATCTTTCCGGAGGAGATGGACCTAGAGTAAAAGGTTTCGGAGCACTGGAACACCACGAATCTACAAGTGTGGTTCTTCCGGAAGGAATGCCGAAAGATGCCATCGACAATACCATTACAGATGTAGTTTCCCACGAGTTTTTCCACACTGTAAATCCTCTGAAAACACATTCTGAAGAGATTCACTATTTCGATTATGCAGATCCAAAGATGTCTCAGCACTTATGGATGTACGAAGGTGGAACGGAGTATTTTGCCAATCTTTTCCAAATTCAGGAAGGTCTTATCAATAAAGATCAGTTCCTTCAAAGAATTGGTGAGAAAATTGCCAATTCTAAAAGCTATGACGACACAATGCCATTCACGGTAATGAGCAAAAATGTATTGGTAGAGCCTTATAAAGATCAGTACAGAAATGTGTATGAGAAAGGTGCTCTTTTGGCAATGTGCCTTGATATTGAGCTTAGAAAACTTTCCAACGGAGAGATGGGATATCGTGATATGATCAGAAAACTGTCTCAGAGATTTGGGGAAAACAAACCTTTCAAAGATGATAAACTGATTGACGAATTGGTAACAGTAACCGGATATCCTCAGGTGAAAGATTTCTATAACAAATATATTGCAGGAAATCAGCCAACGCCTTACGCTCAATATCTGAGTATGGCGGGTGTAGATCTTAAAAAACAGGAAAGTCAGCCTCTTTTCTGGTTCATCAAAGATCCAAATCAGACAGGTTTTGATGAAAAGACCAATGCTTTTGCTTTTGATGATCATTCTGCTCTATCTCCATTTGCAAAAAGTATCGGATTTAAAATCACAGACCAGGTACTTGCTTTGGATGGGAAAACAGTAGACATCAAAAAGATACAGGATTTTATTGGGTATACCCGAACAATCAAAGACGGACAGGACGTTACGGTAACTATTTTAAGAGATAATGCCGGTAAGAAAGAAAAAATGACTCTGAAAGGAAAGGCTATTCTGGATAAAATGACAATGGAAACACCTTCATTTAAGGCGAATCCAACTCCGGAAGAACTGAAACTACAGACACAGTGGCTTACTGGTAAAAAATAAAGAGAAAAGCGGGGAAAGTTTCCCCGCTTTTTTGTTTTTTATAAAATGATTTTTTCAGTTAAAAGCATTTCTCATTTGTTATTTTGTGTATCAAATACTTATTGATATTCAAAAAATTATCCATCTTTTTGATTTTAAATATTAATGTTTTATAATCAAAGAGGATGATTGTAAAATAAAAGACATAAAAAATAGAAGTTAATTGTAAAAAATGATGAATTTTAGATTCAAACAATAAAAATACTATATTTAAATGTTAATAAAAACACATACTTATGAAAAACCTAACAAGAAAGCAAATGCTTAATTTTTATGGAGGACTTTTAGACGGAAGAAAGTACAAAGTTAAAACAACAATGTTTTACGGATATTGTTCAGGTACTCCTGGAGGTCAAATGATATATAGTAAATACTATGCAATTGACTGGTCTGATGGTTCTGTCACCTATTTTAATGTTATTGGAAACCCTGTCTATTCATCAAACTAATTTCCTTAAAATAATTTTAAAAGTAGTGCCTTTACCTATTTCGGTTTGGGCAATTTTAATATCTCCATTATGATATTCATGAATTACTCTTTTCGCCAGCGATAGTCCTAGCCCCCATCCTCTTTTTTTAGTAGAATAACCCGGTTTAAAAGCATTTACAGACTGTTGTTTTGTCATTCCGCTACCATTGTCTTTTACTTCAATGAGAATATTCTTATTTCTTTCAAAAACAGACATGGTGATCGCTCCTTCACCTTTCATCGCATCCACAGCATTTTTTATCAAATTTTCAATTACCCAGCTTATCAGAATTTTATTGTGAGGAACCAAAACGGTATACGTAGGAAGATTGAGTGTAAAATTGATTTTTCTGGAAATTCTTGTTTTTAAATAATCATAATTCTCCTGAATGGTTTCATTGAAGTTTCTGTCATTCAGCTCAGGAATAGAGCCTATTTTCGAGAATCGCTCTGAGATCGTTCTGAGTCTTTCAATATCTTTTTCAATCTCATGTACACCATCCGAATCCGGATTATCCAATTTCATAATTTCTATCCAGCCAATCATAGACGATAAAGGAGTTCCTATCTGATGAGCTGTTTCTTTTGCAAGACCCGCCCAAAGATAACCTTCATCGGTTTTCTTTATTGTTCTTAAAAACCAAAACGAAAATAGTAGATAAGCTAATATAAATAATCCTAAAAAATAAGGATAATATCTTAAATTATTAAGCAGTTCTGAGTTATCATAGAAAACAAGTTGTTTATCTCCATTTGCAACTTCAATTTCAAAAGGATCATAATGACTTTCCATTTTAGTAATCAGATTATTTAGTTCATTAGGATTAGCCAAGATTTCCTTAGCAATATTACGTGAACTTCCCTCAAACAAAAATGGTTGCTTATTTTCGTCTGTAAGTATTGATGGAATCTGATCATTCTCTGTAAGAATTGCAAAGAGAAGCTCCTGAGTTTCTGAACTTTTTTGTTGATTATCTTGTAGAATTCTTATTGCAGTAGCAAATACTTTTATTCTTTCAGCCTCTTTTTCTCTTAAATTTTTAATAAGAAAATTGGATGAAACAATTAATGCTACGACCACTACTGTAAGCAATGCAAAAACGAAAAAATTATTGATTCTTGATAGAAGCGGACGATTTTTCATTAAATTTTATTTTAAAACATTCAGGATTTTCTGCAGCTCTGCATTTCCACTTCCCTGATAGTTGTTGATGATGATCGAAAATACATATTTTTTTCCATCTTTGGCAGTGTGGTATCCTGCAAAAGATTTGGTATCTCTCATCGTTCCGCTTTTCATCTTCATTCCATTCTCCTGTACCGGGAATCCATCATAGTACGCTTCAAACCAGGATTGTTTTTTTGCATATAAAAGAGCCTGTACTTCTGCTTTTGCCGCCACATAATTTTGTGGTGAAAGTCCGCTTCCGTCTGCGAAATTGATCATATTAGGATTAATTCCTTTTGATTTCCAGAATTCTTTCAGATAAGAAACCCCGCTTTTGAAGCTTGGATTTCCCTTTTTCTCTTTTCCTAAGGTTTTAATCAATGTTTCTCCATACAGATTGATACTTTTTCTTAAAAACCAATAGACAATCTTATCCAGAGTCGGAGACTGGTAAGTCAAAAGAATATTATTTTTCGGAGCTGCCAAAGGTTGTTTTCCTTCTATTTCAAGCTGTGAATTCGTCACCGTTTTTCCTGAAATTTCAATTCCCGATTCTTTCAGCCATTGCTTTACTTCTGCTGCCAGCTGTAAGGGCGGATTAGGAGTAGAACCAGAAACCGTAACCGTTTTTCCTGCCGGAAGCATCCCGTTAATCAGCGCTACATCAGAATGAGGTGCGGTGAAGATAAGACTCTGATCAGAACTGCCACCTGCTTTCAGATCATTCAGCCATTTCACTCCCTCCAAAGGATAAGAAAAGTTTTTAAAATCTGTTCCGTTAATATTGATGTCGAACTGGTTTTCTTTCCAGTTGACACCCCAAACACCGGCTCCGTAATAATTTCCAAGGTCATCCCACGGCCAGCCTCCGGGAATCGTCTGATGGTCAAAATAAGAATCATCAATCACCAGATCGCCTGATATTTTTGTAATTCCTGAATTTTTAAGTGCCTCAATCAGCTTCTTTTTAAAATTTTCAGGTTTATAGGCATCATATCTCCAGCTTCCCAAGGTAGGGTCACCGTTGGAACTGATGAAAAGATTTCCGTTCAGCGTTCCTCCGGATATATTTCCGGAATAGCTGGAAGTGGTTGTAAAAGTATAATTTTTGCCTAAAGTTTCCAATGCGGCACCAGCAGTAAAAATTTTCTGTGTAGAAGCAGTAGAAAGCCCCTTACTTCCCTGATATTCGTATATGAAATTGCCATTTTCATCTGAAACATAAAATGATAAGCTGGAAGAAACCGTTCCTGAAGAATCCATAAGATCCTTGGTTACTTTATCTAATTTCTGTGCAATATTCTGCGCAGCAACCATCTGTACAGAGAGTGTGAGAACAGCAAGTGTTTTTTTCATTAAATTGTTATTTGGGTCTAAATACAAAGGTTTTCAATACAGTTCACAACCCGTATATGAACCTTTTTCATTGTTTTAAATTCTAATCAAATATAGTTAAAATAAAAGCTTTTCATATTCCCTGAGGTCATCGGAACTGAAAAGAATCTCATGATCAGGAGATTTTTCAAACGACTGGTCATATTTAAAATACTTCCCGTAATCATCTTCATCTATGAAAATATCCATCTGACATTCTTTTATATAGTTTGATTTTTCTCCGTAATCTTCAATAAAATATCCGGAATCATTCCATGACTCATTATGACAACGCAGACAGCTTCTTTGATATACAGCTTTATAACCGCATATTCCACAATCACTCAAACTTTGAAACAACATGGAAACTTCGTTTTGTCTGTCTTCCGGAAAAAGTGAGAGAGGAATTGTTTTTAAAAGAAGATAATAATTAGGTTCCTGCCATGAAAAAGAAAATCTCTCTCCTTGCTCTTTTGTATAAAGCCATACTTTTTGGAGATCATATTCCAGATCTGCTTTTACAATGTTTTTAATATTCAGAATAGTCTTATTACTTCTCCTGATATTCTCTTTATGATCAATTTCAATAATAGGCTGCTGTTCCAGAAAATGACTCAGACACAACGTGGTCTGCCAGGAATCTATTGTTCTCATTTTGCCTTCACTGCCACAGATCTCACAAGTTTTCACAGACAATTGTGAATATTTATCTTTGATATTTTTAAGCCTTTTATTGAGTGATTCGTCTTCAGAATAGGTGTAACATCTCAATTCACCAAACTTTTCCTTGCCAAATACGCGATGTTCCATATTCCAGCCTGCAACGGCAAACTCAAACAGTAATTTCCGGATCAGATCATCCCATCCGGTGCTGTTCACTGAAAAATTGATCAGATTACGTTCGACAAAAAGATTAATTTCTTCTTTGTTCATTAAAGAGTACTTCCTGCTTCTATTTCGTAAGGTTCTTTACCTTTTTCGAAAATCCTTGTCAGCTCATTTCCTTCCACAGTAATGGAATCTGCTGTTCTTCTGATCCAGTTTCCTTCTCTAAGGCCTACTACTTTAATGTCGTTTTGGGTAAGAAACTCCTGAATACGGGTTTCTCTGGTTTCTCCATTATGCTTCAAATCCGGATTAGGATCAAGATAGTGCGGATTGATATTGAAAGGAACCAATCCCATACAGTCAAAACTTGGAGGATATACGATCGGCATATCATTCGTCGTTTTCATATTCTGACCGCCGATATTGCTTCCTGCGCTGCATCCAAGATATGCTTTTCCTCCTGATACATTTTCTTTTAAGACAGACATCAATCCTTCTTCATGTAATGTTTTAACCAATAAAAAGGTATTTCCACCACCGGTAAAGTATCCTTTTGCAAGGTTCAGGGCTTCCGTTTTATCTTCAAACTCATGAAGTCCTTTTACTTTTATATGGATAGTTTCAAAGAAAGAACGTGCTTTTGCTGTATAATCATCATGGGAAATTCCGCCCGGTCTTGCGAAAGGAATAAACACAATTTCGTCAATTCCTTTATAGAGTTGGATTAGTTCTTCTCTTAAGTATTCCAGATATTCTCCACCAAAAAGAATGGATGTTGAAGCTAATATGATATTCATACCACGAAATTATATTTATTAATAAAAAAATGAAAGACAAAGATAATCTCAAACATGAACGAATCAAAAATTAATCTAAAAAAAACATGTTTCCCGTTAATATTTTCTAAAAAACCTTAAAGCTTCTAAAATTTAAACTTTTATGGAATTATTATTGAATTTTAGATTTTCGAATTTAAAATATAAGATTATGAAAATGAGTAAAATTAATAGTAGAAATCTATTTTTAGGTTTGATACTGGCAGGAAGTGTAAGTCTTGTAAACGCACAAACGACTCAACCGGAAACTTCGGCAGCAACGAGTCAAACAAGCAATCCAACAATTGATGGTCTTAAAAAACAGGTTGAGGCCAATCCAAAGGACACGGAATCCTTAGCAAAATTAGCAGCAGCTTATCAGGAAGCTTCAGACTGGCCAAATGCCATTGATACCTGGAAGAAAATCTCTGCTTTATTACCGGACTGGGCTCCATCATATTACAGCCAGGCTTATGCTTATCAGTCTGCAAAAGATGATGCCAATGCAAAAATTGCTTATGAAAAGTATATTGCAACCGTAAAACCGGAAGAAGTAGAGCAAAATAAGAAAAATCTGGCCTATGCCTATTTCTATATTGCCTTTGCAGAACAGCAGACAGATCCTAATAAGGCAAAAGAGCATATTGCCAAATCTTTACAGTATGACCCTAGCAATCAGGACGCTGTGAAGCTTAGCAAAGCATTAAATTCTTAGTAAAAAAGAAAAAGCCGGAAAATTTTTCCGGCTTTTTTTTAAATGACTTGATTTACAAACGGAAAACTCATAATTGTTTTACACAAAGGTTTATTTTACTTACTTTTTATTTTAAGGAAGCAATGTTTACTTCTAAGCGTACTTATATATAAAGCTTCATCAGCGACTTTGTTGCTTTCTTAGCTTGCTTAAATATTCAATTAATCTTTGCTTTTTTAAAACTCTGATCTTCAGTTTTTGGTTCGCCTACTCAATCATCTTTCCGAAAAAATCTGTTTCACCATGCAAATGCCGGATGATTTTTTCGATATTCCGCTGGATACTGGCTTCGGTTTTTAAATTGTTGATATAGCGAACCAGTTCATGTCTTCTTGAAGGAATCAAATTTTCGAAATTCTCTGCTGCCAGAGGACTTTCTTTAATTGCTTTTTCCAAATGGGGATGAATAGAAATACTTCTGTCGGAATCATCATATTCCAATACAACATCAATGATTTCTCCAATTCTCTTTGGGGAATTTTTCAACATCGTCAGATTGATATACAGCCTCCATTCCCCCAGATATTTCATCAGGTTTTGTTCAAATTCCTGCCCGTTCACTGTTCCTTTTACCGGAATCGGACTTTTATTTTTCCCTGATTCATTAAAAATATTTTCCAAAATTTCTTCCGGAACAAAAACAAAAGGATTAATCCCTATGATTTCCAATGTGGCTGTGAAACTGTTTCTTTTCATGATAATATGTTAGATGCAAGATGCAAAATTAACTATTTGCTTTAAAATCAGCATAAAATTTATTTTTTCATCATATATACACCCACTCTCCAACTCTAAGACTCTCTCACCCTCAAACCTAAGTCATATTCTCTCAAATCCGAACACTCCGTAACTCAAAATTCATATCCCAGAACCCAATTAATTCCCTATCTTTGTACCAATAAATCTATTTAACAAAATGAAATTTTTTATTGACACAGCTAATTTAGAGCAAATCAAGGAAGCGAGAGATCTTGGAATTTTAGATGGTGTAACAACCAACCCTTCATTAATGGCAAAGGAAGGTATCCAGGGGGCTGAAGCAATCAAAAACCATTATAAAACGATCTGTGAACTTGTAGATGGAGATATTTCTGCGGAAGTTCTTTCTACAACGTATGAAGAAATGATTAAAGAAGGAGATGAATTGGCTGCTATTCACCCTAATATCGTTGTAAAGATCCCAATGATCAAAGACGGTATCAAAGCTTTAAAATATTTTTCTGATAAAGGAATCAAAACGAACTGTACATTGATCTTCTCTGCAGGGCAAGCA
The DNA here is from genome assembly GCF_024399315.1 of Chryseobacterium sp. MA9. Classification (NCBI taxonomy): domain Bacteria; kingdom Pseudomonadati; phylum Bacteroidota; class Flavobacteriia; order Flavobacteriales; family Weeksellaceae; genus Chryseobacterium; species Chryseobacterium sp. MA9. Next base: position 1,289,216 of record NZ_CP075170.1, read on the forward strand.
CTTTTGGCAGCAAAAGCAGGAGCTACTTATGTATCTCCATTCTTAGGAAGATTGGATGATATTTCTACTGACGGTCTTAATCTTATCCAGGAAATCAGATTGATTTTTGATAATTATATGTTTGAAACTGAAATTTTAGCAGCTTCTATCCGTCACTCAATGCACATCATCGACTGTGCTAAAATCGGAGCCGATGTGATTACATCTCCACTGCCTCCGATTTTGAGCTTATTGAAGCACCCATTAACAGACAGCGGATTGGCTCAGTTCATTGCAGATTCTCAGAAATTAGCATAATAACTGATTCTTATTCAGATATAAAAAATCCCGGAACGATGTTCCGGGATTTTATTTTTATAATGATTAATTTTATTTCAACAGATCCAGCTCAAGAATATTATTTTGCTTTTTCAGATCATTCTTCCTTTTTATTTCTTTCTCTTTTTGTGCTTTATCTGCAGGAATCAATTTCCCTGACTCATCTATTTCCTGCATTTCAATGCCCTGAGCCAGCATCTGTTTTTCACTTTTCATAGGATCGGCAAGGTAGTCTTTAAAAGCTTTTTTATATTTTGTTTCATTCACTGTAACGAGAGCATTAAATCGTTCTTTTTCTTTGGTACTCTTCCATTCATAGCCTTCCGGGAGTTTTTTATTTCCTTTTAATTCAAATGAATGGGTATGGGAAGCGTCTTCAAGCTTTACAATTAATCCTGGAAGCCCATGAAATTTATACGGACCATCCTGAATGGGGAGATCTGTTGTAAACCAGGCTGTCCATTTTCTTCCGGCGAAGTTACCTATTGCTTTCTGTACTTTAAATCCACCTATCTCTGCTTTATCTGAAAATATTTTCCATTCTTGTTTTCGGGCATCTTGAACTACATATTCGTCAGCAGCAAGATTCGTGAAAAAATTCACTGAATAATCCGGATACATCTTTTCAACACTGTAGCTTATTTTGCCTTTGAATTTGATCCCTGAAAAATCCAATTCTTTAACTCCCATCTGCAGTTGTTTTTCCATAGCGGAAGCCATAAGAGAATCCGATTCAAAAGAATCTTTACTGTAAAATTTTGATCCTTTTGCCGCAACATCCAAAAGCATAATTTCCACTTCCGGTTTATCTTTAGCTGTGGAATCCAGAATATATTTGTATTCATAAATAAATCTTTGATTCTGGGCATTAGTGATTACAGCCAATATAAGACTCAATATAATGATCAATTTTTTCATGGTTAGTTTAATATAATTTTTTAATCCTGTTCTATAATTTCTTTAACAACTTTACACGGATTTCCCACAGCGACTACATTATCCGGAATATCTTTTGTAACAACACTTCCCGCACCAATCACCGAATTATTTCCAATAGAAACTCCCGGGAGTACTACCACATTACCTCCCAACCATACATTGTCTCCTACTGTAATCGGGTGAGCATATTCAAGGCCTTTATTTCTCTGTTTGGCATCAAGCGGATGGCCTGCTGTATAGAAACTGCAATTGGGGCCTATAAACACATTATCACCAAATTCTACTTTGGCACAATCTAAAATAACAAGGTTATGATTGGCGTAGAAGTTCTCTCCAATTTTTATATTATATCCGTAATCACACCAGAAATTGGGTTCTATACAGATGTTTTCTTTTATGCTGCTAATAATTCTCTTGAGTAGCCTGTATCTGTTTTCTGCATCAGAGTTTTTCAGCCCATTATATTCCTGACACAGATCTTTGCAGGCAATACGCTCCTGAATCAGATCTTTGTCGTAATTGGCATTGTATAAAAGTCCTGCTGCACATTTTTCCTTTTCTGTCATGAGATATAACATTGATGATTAGTACTTATTATTCATTAAGATAACAAATATATCATAATATGATGAATTCATATCTATCACATCTTGACTCATTTCCGTTACAAAAAAAGCAGGATGACACATTTGCCATCCTGTTTGTACTGTAAAATAATTTAAGATTAATTCACCAGATCCGGTTCAATCGGATTGTTATCTTTTTTAAGGGCTTCTTTGGTATTCTTTTCCATTTCCCTGAGTACTTGATTAGGGTCTGAGATTTCTTTTCCATCTCCTGTTCTTACCTTAAAACTTACCTTGGTATTGCCATCACCGTTTTTCATCAGCATCTCTCTCATATTTTTGGTAGGATCATTGACATAGGCTCTCCATACTTTTTTGAACTGGTCTTTTGTAACTTCCAGTTCTTTTCCTCCTATTCCAAGCACCCTTACATGGTCAGGAACCTGCATTTCGGTTTCTGCAGCCGGAGTATTAATAGTTTTATTACCTATCATGGTCATAATATGAGAGCCTGTGGCATCTTCAATTTTTACGATAAGTCCGGGAAGTCCGTAAAAGACATAGGGACCATCCTGAAAAGGAAGATCGGTTGTAAACCAGGCTATCCATTCTCTCCCTCCAAAGTTGGCAGTAGCTTTCTGAGCCTGATATGCTCCTATTTTTTGTTTTTCAGGGAGGATTTTCCATTCCGGTTTCTGATCTTCTTTTATTTTATACTTATCTGTAGAGATGCTTCTGAAAAGATAAGTTTTAAAATCCGGGTATTGTTTGGTTACTTTATAGGAAACCTGTCCAGATCGTTCTCTTCTGTTGATACTGATATTTCCGCCACCGGCTTTCAGCTGCTTTTCCAGCTCTGCTTTCCCGATGGAGTCTGCTACAAATTTGTCACGACTGTAATAGCTTGAGCCGTTTTTATCAATATCAAGCATCATCATTTCTGTCTTTACATCTTCCTTATTATTGGAATCCGGAATAAACTTATATTCATAAAAAAATCTGTTAACCTGTGCACTGGCAAGCACTCCCAGAAATAAAAAAAATAGAACTTTACTTTTCATAATGTATGATTAAAAAAAGCTTTGCCAATATTAAATTGACAAAGCTTGGTGGAACTTTTATTTCTTTGTCTCAATTCTTACTTCTCCTTTACTTACTTCACCATTCTTCTGGCTGTTGACCATTACTTTTGAAATATTGGCAGAATTCAAAGCATTCACATCATCTTTAGAAACCTCTCTTCCATCAATATAATATTTGTATTTGTCATCAGCTCCTCCAATGTTAAATTTTTTCACTCCGTTCATTAAAATATTCCCATTACCATCTCTTTTGATGAAATCAGCATTCATTACAATAACGTTAGGAGAAGAAGTGGTCATTGAAAAGTTACCTCCTCTGAAGTTCTGGGCTATTTTTTCTGCTTCAATACGTAATTTTTCGTGTTCTCTTCTTATTTTGTCCCCATCAATTCGTATTCTTATACCTTCTTTTCGTATTCTATCTCCTTCAGCTCTCGCTCTTTCTCCTTCTATTCTGGCTCTTTCTCCCTCTATTCTGGCTTTCTCCCCTTCCACTCTGGCTTTTGCTGCTTCTTTCATAGCTGTTTTAGCTTCTGCCATTGCCTTACGTACTTCCTCTTTTTCTTTAGAGCTCAGATCCTTATAGTAGAGGGTATTATTATTTTTAAAATAAACTACTTTCGGAGCTTTTGGAGCCTGAGGTTCATCTGGTGCATTAGGTGGTGTGGGAGGAACGATTTGTTTTACTGCCCTTGCAGCTTCTCTTTCCGCTTTTTTAGCCTCTCTTTTTATTTTACGAAGTTCTTTCTTATCAAGAGGATCCATATTTTCAAGTTCCTTCATCTGATTTTTCCATTCAGCAGAATTGAAATATTCATCAACTTCAACTTTGGCAGCCATCTCTCCTATCTCTGATGCCAGGTTACTTATTTCTTCAATTTTATCACTGAAGGCATCACTTTCCGGATCCAATCCTTTCAGCTCTTTCTCTTTTTCTTTTATCTTTTTCTCAAGCTCGGTCAGTTTTGTATGATCTTCCGGTGATACAGATTTTAATCCTGTTATATTTCCCTGAACAGATTTTTCAGGTCTTACCGTATCTTTTTTGATTTCTGAAACTACTTTTTTAATGGAAAGATTCGTTTCTTCAATTTCTCTGTTCTTCGCATTTACCAGATAAGCAAAAGCTACGGTAAATAACACCGGCAATGCAAGAATTCTTCGCGCATATCCGAACTTGGTTTTTGGTTTTTGTAACATTTTAAGTCTTTTTTTAAGGTTTGAACTTAGAAACGGACTGGCAGCAGGCAACTGTGTTCCGGAAAAGTGGCTTGCTAAAAGCATCTGCGCAAATGCTTTGGTGTCCGATTGTTGTACGGCCTTTTTATCAGCCAGGTACTCGTGGATGAGATTAATTTCTTTTTTGATGATATGAAAAAACGGATTGAACCAGAAAACAGAAGTAATAATCTCGATAAAAATCTTATCAAAGGAATGTTTCTGCTGAATATGTACCATCTCATGCTTTAAAATCTGTTTTCCGATATCAGAATGCAGTGTGATGGCATTCTTCCAGAAAAGGTTCTTAAAATATGAAAACGGAGCTTCGCTAAGATCTGTACGGTAAAAATTGATCCCGTCAAAACTTTCTTTCTGAAACTGCTTTTTAAACTGCTGGATTTTGAAAATCCCATAGATAAGTTTCCCTAAAAAATAGAGAGAAACCAGTCCCAGAGCTGAAAAAATAATGTTAAAATAAAGGTTACCATTGTTTATATTTTTTTCTGAATTAAAATTCTGAATCTTATCAAGAAGCATATACATATCATTATTTACCTCTATCGTAAAATCATCTACTTTAATGAGTGGCAGCAGCAGCGACATCACGATTGCTGCCAACAGATAAAATCTGTTATAATGATGGAATGTCTTGTCTTTTAAAGACAACTGGTAATACAAAAATGTTACACCCGAACATAAAATAGTTTTCCCAAAGTATAAAAGTATTGCTTCCATAGGTATTAATCTTTCTTTTTGAGTTCATCCAATAACATCTCAAGATCTTCTACAGTCATTTCATTTTTTTCTACCAGAAATGAAACGGCACTTTTGTAGGATCCTTTAAAATAGTTTTTCACAAGACTTTTCATGGTTTTTCCGGAATACTGTTCCTTTGAAACCAGCGGAAAATACTCATGCTGTCTTCCATGTACACGATAGTCTACAAATTCTTTGTCTTTCAATACTTTTAAAATGGTAGAGACCGTATTGGTATGCGGTTTCGGGTCCGGGAAAAGATCAAGGACATCCTTTAGAAATCCTTTTTCTATTTTCCATAAATACTGCATTACCTGCTCTTCTGCTTTTGTTAAAGTCTGAATTTTCATATCCTGTTCATTTATCAATTATTGTGATATAAAGTCATCCAATTTTATATCACTAAGAAATTAGTTATACAAATGTAGAAATAAAATTGAATCAAACAACTATTTTTTTAGTGATAAGCACAAACCACAATACAACTATTTGAAAATCAATAATATAAAATTAGTTAAAATATATTAATTTTTTAAAGGAGTGAAATACCCACCTGCTTAATCCACAGAAAAAGAGTCATTTCAGGTATAAATTCTTAAAACTTGTTAAATTTTATTAAATAAAATTAAAATGAATTTGTTTTAACCGGGAAATTATATTTATTTTAGTGCTTTAAAAATTTCTCATGAAAAGATATAATTTATTGATTGTACTATTACTGCTTATTTTTAACGTTACTACAGCACAAAAAAAGGGTTCTCCTGCTGCTGATCTAAGCATATTAAAGGATACAAAATCAAAAATCGAAGCTACCGTTCCATTGGTTATTCAGCATCTTCAGACGATCTCCACAAAAGAAGGGGATAATAACATTGTGAATAACGGGAAGATTGCTTTAGGTAAAGAATACGGTATTTTGGAATCTGAATGGTTTTTATACAGAAACAATATGAAAAACTGTATCCTGAACAATTCTTCTAAAAAAGCTAAGAAATGTATGGAATACCATAACAATATGATGAGAGGTACAATGATCAACTACAACAATTATATTACCAACCTTACAAGAAAGAACGGATATCTGGGTGTAGAAGGTGATACTAAATTTGATTTCAAACCTGCTGATATCGCTACAAAATTGAATGAAGCTTACTTCAATGCCAATGATGCTGCAGGAAGAATGAAAGCAGATCAGAAAAGAGACTTTTTGGGACAGACAATGTCTGATGACAACAAGCTTACTCCTTACGCTCAACTGGCACAATAATATCTAAATCATATTAAAACATAAAAAAAGAGAACTGCAATTGCGGTTCTCTTTTTATTTAAAAGCAAAAAATCTCCGCCGGAAAAAGCAGTTTTGTGGTACTAATCATAAAACCCTTGGGGAAAAAGTAGAAAATTAGGCAGAGATTTTTTTGCATACACTCTACAGATCAACTGTCCTACCCATGACCTGTAAGAGCTTTACAAAAATAGGACTCTGCCTTTCCATTAGCTGAAAATCCCTGTAGAATTAAACGTGCACAACTGTAGAACTAATACTACTTTTAAGAAAAGAAGCTGGAAGTTTTCTACTCCCAGCCTAAAAATCATTCTTTACTTTTGTGCCTATTTCCACCAATGATAGTAATTATGAAGTCCATCATACTCAAATCCACAACGCGGGTACAGCATATTTCCGATATCATTCGTTTTTTCTGTTTCCAGCATTAGTCCACATGCTTCTGTTTCTTCACACCATTGTTTACTGCGGTCAATTAATGCTACAGACAGACCTTTTCCTCTGTAATCAGGATGAACGAACAAATCACTTAGCAGCCATTGCTTTTGTAATTGGGAATAATGAAACAGCTTATAAAGCTGAACAAATCCCACAGCTCTTCCTTCAGTCATCACAAGAAAGATATCCGATTCACTGTTTAAAAACCGTTCTTTGAGAAAAGCTTTTCCTTTTTCAATATCTGATTCCTGTCTGTAAAAAACACGGTAAAGATTGAATAATTCTGCCGTTTCATCAAGATCCTCAAGACTTGCCTTTTTAATAATGTAATTCATCGTTATACTTATTTTATTAACAGGGCAAAAGTAGTCTTAACCAAAACCAGCCATATAATCCAGATTAATATTATACTAGTAGTCCAGAAGATTCAGTCTGAAGATAATACCGCATGTTTCGGATTTTCTTATCCTGAACAACTTCGGATTTTTGCAGTATACAATCAACCAATGAAGAATATCATTCAAAAAATAGAAAATGTAGATTGGCCGTATCTTACGGAAACAATGCATGAAAACGGATATGCTGTAATTTCTAATCTGTTATCGGAGGACGAGTGTGAGTTATTGAAATCCAACTATGACAATTCCGCTCTTTACCGAAAAACGGTTGTGATGGCCAGACACCGTTTTGGCCTTGGTGAATATAAATATTTTGATTATCCGCTGCCTGAAATAATTCAGATCATACGGACGAGTATTTATCCGTATCTGGCTCCTATTGCCAATTCCTGGTTTAGAGCCTTACATATTGAGACTCAATTTCCTTTAAATCATCAGGAATTTTTACAACAATGTCATACCAACGGCCAGCAAAAAGCGACTGTCTTAATTTTGAAATATAAAGAAGGCGGTTTTAATACTTTACACCAGGATTTATATGGTGATATATACTTTCCTATCCAAATCGTGTTAATGCTCAGCGAACCAGACAAAGATTTTACAGGTGGAGAATTTGTACTCACTCAGCAAATCCCGAGAGCGCAGTCAAAAGCTATTGTTTTAAAACCTAAAAAAGGAGATGTCCTCATTTTCACCACTCAATTTAAGCCCGAAAAAGGAATCAAGGGATACTACAGAGTCAATATGAAACATGGAGTAAGTGAAGTTCAGGAAGGAAGTCGATATGCTTTGGGTATTATTTTCCATGATGCAACCAATTAATTATTAAATATTATTTAAACATACACACCATGATTCAGCATTCTCAGCTATCCAACGAAAGCCTTAGAAGTAGAATCCACAGTCAAGACATTCGTTTTGGGGGAAATATCAAACTGAAAATTTATGGGTTACTTGGTTGTAGTTCAGGAAAAAGAATGAAGATAGAAAACAGAATTTTCTTTAAGAACGAAGAAGAGGCATTACAAAACAACTACCGTCCCTGTGGACATTGTATGAGAGAAGCATATAAAAAATGGAAAGAGGGAATATATTGATACCAAGGTAATTCAAATTTCTTGCGAACTTCACTTTGTTTGCAGTCAGTAAAAATAAAAAAGAGAAGCAATATAATATTGCTTCTCTCGTTTAGTAGCGGGAACCGGACTCGAACCGATGACCTTCGGGTTATGAGCCCGACGAGCTACCTACTGCTCCATCCCGCGGTATATTTTTAGAGTGTTTACCGAAAACACTTGCTTAGTAGCGGAACCGGACTCGAACCGATGACCTTCGGGTTATGAGCCCGACGAGCTACCTACTGCTCCATCCCGCGGTATATTTTTAGAGTGTTTACCGAAAACACTTGCTTAGTAGCGGGAACCGGACTCGAACCGATGACCTTCGGGTTATGAGCCCGACGAGCTACCTACTGCTCCATCCCGCGGTGTATTTTTAGAGTGCTTACCGAAAACACTTGCTTAGTAGCGGGAACCGGACTCGAACCGATGACCTTCGGGTTATGAGCCCGACGAGCTACCTACTGCTCCATCCCGCGATATTGGATTGCAAAGGTACGAATATTTTTCACAAATCCTAATTTTTCTTTTAAATAAAGGACTTTTATGAAAACTATTTTATTATTTGTATCTTTGTTCTATGGCAAAAATATTAAAAATTTACCCAGACAACCCACAGGAAAATCTTGTGAATGAGGTCATTAAAACTTTAAATAATGGCGGGCTGATTATCTATCCTTCTGATACGATATATGCTTTAGGCTGTAATATTTTTGATATAAAAGCCATGGAAAAACTGGCTCAGCTCAAAAAAATGAAACTTGAGAAGTCTAAATTCTCGATTATCTGTAATGATCTCAGCCATCTTTCCGACTTTACAAGACCTATTGACACCTCGATTTTCAGATTTCTGAAAAGCCATCTTCCCGGACCGTTTACTTTTATCCTTGAAGCGAACAAAAGTTTACCCTTAGCATATAAAGGTCATAAAACAATTGGTATCCGTGTTCCTGATCACCCGATTCCGCAACTGATTGTTGAAAAATTAGGACATCCTATTGCTTCCACTTCTATTAAGGACGATGATGAAATCATTGAATATTCTACTGATCCGGAGCTGATCGCAGAGAAATATGATCATTTGGTAGATATCGTTATTGATTCTGGATATGGAGATAATGTGGCATCCACTATTGTAGACCTTACTTCCGGAGAACCGGAGATTATCCGTCAGGGAAAAGGAATTATTTAATTCAAAATATAAAGTTCAAGGTTTAGGGTTATTTGGATTATGGGGTTTAATGGGAAATATTCTATAGGAATTTTACTCACTTTTGTGCTTTTGGTTGCAGCAATGCTTTATTCTTTCCCGGTTATCACTCTGATTACAGGAATAAGAGGAATTACAGCAGACAGCTTTTTTCTCAGTAGGATTGTGATATGGATCGTTTTGATCATTATATTTCTGTACAATATATGGGTTGAAAAGGGGGCATTTTTATTAAAAAAAGAAACTCCATATTCCATTCTATTTTATATTAAAGCTGTTCTGAGCTTATATTTTATCTGCATGATTGGCGGAGCAGTTCTGAATACAATAATCCTATTTTTTATCCCTGAAAAAATAAGTGATAAACTTCTTAATCTTGTACCTATTTTTAAGAACAATTATTTCTTAATTATTTTCATGTGCCTCACAGCTGCTATTGTAGAAGAATTTCTGATGCGGGGTTATATACAGCCCAGGATTGAAAAAATCTATAATAATCCCACTGCAGGAGTTATTATTTCAGCCGTTTTATTTGGAATTCTGCACAGCACATATGGTACCATAGGTCAGGTTCTCGGACCTTTTTTTATTGGAATTGTTTTTGCCTTATTTTATAAACGCTATTCAAATATTAAAATTCTGATCATCTGTCATTTCATGATTGATTTTATCTCTCTGATGGCTCTGAATTTTATTAATATTAAACATTTATCTGTATTTTAACATTATGAAAATTATAACATCTCCTGCAAAATTAATGAACGTAGACAACTCAACAGACCTGTTGAAATCTTCCACTCCCAGATTCATTGAAGAAGCAGCATTTATACAGTCTTATTTAAAAGAAAAATCTCCCAAATATCTTTCCGAACTGATGGAAATATCATCTAAACTGGCTGATGAAAACTGGGAAAGAAATCAAAAATGGAAATCCAAGCCTACTTCAAAAGAATCTGCTCCGGCCATGTTTGCTTTTACAGGAGAAGTATATAGAGGATTGGATGCCAAGACCCTGGATAAAAATGCGGTAGACTATCTGCAGAAAAACTACAGAATGCTTTCCGGGCTTTACGGTCTGCTGAAACCATCTGATAAAGTAATGCTTTACAGATTGGAAATGGGGCGTCCTTTTGAGTTTGAACAATATAAAAACCTGTATGGGTTCTGGAGAGAAAAAATTACAGAACAATTGAATTCTGAAATGAAAAAAGGAGAAATACTTCTTCACCTTGCCAGCAATGAATATGGGAAAGTAATCGACAGAAAAAAACTGAACCATAAAGTGATCGATTTTGATTTTTATGAATTAAAAGACGGAAAACTGAAAACCATTGTGGTATACACCAAGCATGCAAGAGGTCTTGTGGTAAGATTTTGTGCTGAGACTAACGCCAAGACACTGGAAGATGTAAAAGCGTTCAACTATGAAGGTTATAGAATTGATGAAGAGAAGTCTACAGATACTAAACTGGTTTTTACAAGATAAATGACAATTTCAGCATTTAAAAAATATTTCAAAATAGAGCTTTCTGATCTTTATACTGAGTCGGAAAGTATTTTTTTATCTTCCCTATTCATTCACCAGATAATGGGTTTTGATCATTTTCAGCAAAGAAGATTTTCTGAACAGGAACTTCTTACAGATGATGAAGAAAAACTTTGTCATCTGATTTCGGAACTTAAAACCGGTAGACCTTATCAGCAGATTCTTGGTGAAACTGAATTTTATGGCATGAAGTTCTTTGTAGATGAAAATGTACTGATTCCCCGCCCTGAAACGGAAGAGCTGCTTGAGATTGCCATCAGGGAAATTCAAAGTTTAAAGCTTAAAGTTCAAGGGTTAAAAATTTTGGATATCGGAACCGGAAGTGGAGTGATTCCTTTGGTTTTAAAGAAACATTTTCCTGAAGCTGAAGTCTCATCAGTGGATTTTTCTGAAAAAGCATTGAAGACCGCCCAAAGAAATGCGGATTATCATCAACTGGAAATACAGTTCATTCATGCTGATTATCTCAATCTTGAGCTGATTGAAAGCTATGATATCATTATTTCAAACCCTCCGTATATCGGCATTGAGGAAGAGATTGAAATTGCAGACTCCGTGAAAGAGTTTGAGCCCAAAATGGCTCTTTTCTCTCCTACTGCCGATGCTTTAATCTTTTACAAAAAAATAGCAGAAGATGCTAAAAAGCACCTGAATAAAGACGGGCTTTTGTTCTTAGAAATCAATCAGAAATTAGGCCCGGAAACCCTGGAACTGTATCAGTATTTCTCTAATGTTCAATTGTTGAAGGATTTATCTGAAAATGACAGGTTTATTTATGGAAGGAAATAAGTAATTTTGTTTCCAGACACTTAACTTATGAAAACTTTGATATGGAATGCCTTCGTTGGTATTTCGCTGATTCTGCAATTAACATCCTGCAAACAGCATCCTCAGGATGTTGTGGATGAATATTACAGGAAAGGAGAATTTAGCGGCTCTGTTCTGATTGTGAAAAACGGCAGGATTGTATGTGATACAGCTCTGGGCTTCCGTAATCTTGAAAAAGGGCTCCAATCTGATAAAAATACCTCTTTTTATATTGCCTCTCTCAGCAAATCTTTTACTGCTGCAGCGATTATGACTTTAGAGCAAAAAGACCTACTGAAGCTTGATAATAAGGCTTCTCAGTTCGTTGAACTTCCTGAATATGCTAAAAATATCACTATCAGGCAGCTTTTGCACCATACATCGGGAATCAGAGACTATGAGAATTTATTTTCTAAAAAAGGATTGAATAATCAGGAAGTGATTGACTGGCTGTTTAGTCTTAAAAATCTTGATTTCAATCCAGACAGCAGGTTTAAATACAGCAATAGCGGATATATCATTCTTTCTCAGATTATCGAAAAGGTTTCCGGGAAATCTTTTCGTACTTTCATCAATGAGCAGATTATCACTCCTTTGAAGATGAACAATACTTATGTATATGAATCTTCTACAACTATTCAAAATAAGGCATTAGGATATAATCAACAGAAGAAACCCGATGATTATTCAATCTTAACAACTGGCGACGGCGGAATCTACTCTACTCCCGGAGATCTGTATAAATTTGATCAGGCCTTACGGAATTATACCCTGATCAGTAAAGAAAATACAGCTCTTATGTATACTCCTGCAAAACTATCCGCCGGCCAGATTTCAAACTACGGATTTGCCTGGTTTATAGAAGATGAAAAGAGTGGAAAAACTGCAATGCATACAGGTGGTCTGAATGGCTTCAAAGCTTTATTCTGGAGAGATCTGCAGCATAACAGCTGTGTTATAGCACTTACCAATCAGGGAGAAGCATTTCCTTTGGGTAATTTTTTAAATGACATCAAAAAAACAATTCAATAAAGAAGATGACTATTCAATCTCACGAAATTAATACTATAAAAATTGCAGAAGTTATTTCTGATCATATTATCATCCAATCTGCACAGGACGGACTGGATCTCATGGGAAATGTCTATTATCAAGGTTTTGACAAAATCATTCTTTATGAAAAAAACATTACTCCTGAATTTTTCGATTTAAAAACAAAAATAGCAGGTGAAATTCTTCAAAAATTCTCAAACTATCGTATCGGACTGGCTATTGTAGGGGATTTCGACACCTATGAAAGTAAGAGCCTGAAGGACTTTATTTTTGAAAGTAACAAAACAAAACATGTGAATTTTCTGAAATCACTGGAAGACGCATTGGATAATTTATCAAAATAAATTCTTTTTCAGACGATTAGCTCAAAACATACAACTTATCGTTTTTTTTAATATTAATATCTTCTTATAAAACACATATTTCAAAAAGCACAGTAATTTGAATATTAAAAATAATCTATTAATTTTATCATATTGGTAAAAATTTAAACCAATACACATCAATTTAACTAACAAATAAAGTTAAATTAAAATTAATCGCTCAAAAACCATATATTAAGTAGTTTATTTGTATATTTGCAAAAACACAAGGATTATGATTTTTAGTATTCTAAAAGCTTATATTTTATATAATAGGGCTACTTAACTCAATTCTCTTTTTTGACTCTTTCAGATAAGACATAGATAGTCTCTATGACACATGCTTGTACTATCTGTTATTTTGGAAACTAAAGTCTCCTCATACTATGCTGTCAGTATAATTCATTGTTTGAATGAATTGTAGGGGTATTTATTTTCAAAATAAATTAAGCTGGCAGAAAAGTATCTCATAAGACACAACACAAAAAAATACAATACACAGATAAAAAATTATTAAAGACATCATGATTAAAAAATTATTTCTACCAATCGTTTTAGTAAGTTCTTTTTATTATGCCCAGATAGGGATTAATACAGCTACGCCTGACGCAAGTGCCATCCTGGATGTTTACAGTCAAAATAAAGGCATGCTGATACCAAGACTTACTACTGCAAAAAGAGATGCTATTACAAATCCAGCCAATTCGCTACTTATTTATGATATTGATAAGAAATGTTTAAGTCAGAATATTGGAACACCTACCAAACCTGATTGGCTTTGTATCAGTAGTAATGCTGTAAAAATGTTTTATATGCCGAGTGTTTCTTTTGACACTTCCAGCAATGCCAACGGCCGAACTAAAGATTTATATACACTCTATAAGACTCAGTTTGGCTCTCCAAAAGCGAAGAGTACGAGTGCTCCTGCTGCCATTCCTTTTTTCCCGTCAAGCAAAGATCTTTACTATTATGTAACAGACGCTGATCCCAATGTATTTAGTAATATCTCTATTTCTGATGATGGTGTAATGACCTATGATGTAAAAGCTGCAGCCACAGACTGTTCTTTTATTAATATTGTTTTTGTTGTTAAATAACTGAGCGATGATAAAAAATACCTCAGTTTTACAATGCAAAAGGCTTTTGTTCATTTTTTCATTATGTATTTTCTCTCAGAATATTAAGGCACAGAATGAACAGGGAACCGGCTATCCTTATTTTGTAAACTTCACACAGGGATTACAGCCTCAGGAAGCCTATAAAGTAGCGACCAGTGGAGTTCAGAATGACGCCACCTTTACCACAGATGGATTGCGGCTTACCCGAAGCGTAAATAATATTTCGGGAGGTGTTATACTTGCTGATAAAATATTCAAAAGTGACCAGGGAATCAAATTCGAGTTTGAATTTGCTATTTATGGGGGAAATACTAATGGAGGAGATGGTATTTCTATATTCTTAGTAGATGGATCTATCCCTAAGGAACAGCTTAATCTCGGCTACTTTGGTGGTGGATTAGGATATAGTTTTGTACGTGGAGGCGAGTCTACAGAAGGACTTAGAGGAGCCTATCTTGGAATAGGTCTGGATGAATACGGAAATTTTAAAACTAGTTTTAATCAAAGTGAAAGAGTTAGAAATGGAATTTTTGGCGTAGGATTAGCCGATGGACGAAGCAATGTTTCTTTGAGAGGTAAACGCGGAAACCAATACCTGTCTTCAGCTGAGCCTGCAGGATACAATGGTTATCCGTTGCTTTACAGCACAGCTACCAATGCATTACCTTCCAGCAGTAACAGATCTGCTTATCTGGATACTGCAACCGGAAAATATATAGGTATTAAAAACACAACTCTTCAGCAATTCAGCATTGAAAGTGGTGGAACTACCTTTCCTCTCAATGAAAATGATGCAAGATTCCGTAAAGCATATGTCACATTAGTACCCAATCCTGCTGGTGGTTACAATATAACCCTGGAAATACAGCATGGAACTGTGAAAGAAAAAGTGATTGATAATTATTATTATCCAACTTCTCTGAAATATACTGAAACTACAATATCCAACAGTACGGTAAGAACGCTGGATACTTCAGCTCCTCCAACTTTCAGAATTGGATTTGCGGCTTCTACAGGAGCTGCTAAAAATATACACTTATTGAGAAACTTAGGAGTTACCAGACCTTATGCAGCAGAAGTAACAGATGATCTGTTTGCAGGATGCCCAGGGGTAAAGTCAACCTATTATCCTTTGCTTAATGATGCGGCTTATTCTTCAGCAAGCGGTCAAAACCCGCCAACACTTTCATATAATAACCTTGATTTTAATTCATTCCGCTTTTTGGATAACAATGGAGCTGTTATTCCGAATATAACCGGCGGTGTTTATACTAACAGTCAAGGAACGTGGACCTATTTCCCCACTACCGGAGCACTTTCTTTCAGGCCTGCAATTGGATTCACAGGAGTTGCCCAGCTGCAATATGATATTAAAGGTGGTGGAAGCAATGGTACTGAAGCTCCTTATAATAAGGAAGAATACAGATCATTACCAGCACTGGTACAGGTTAATATTTCAAGTGCAAATAACTGCAGTAAAGCCTGCGTTGTTTCCAACAAAAATGTAACTCAGAAAATAACAAGATAATTTGACAAAAACCAGCTTTTATAAAGCTGGTTTTTTATTTTCAAAAGGATGAAAAATCAATATTCCTTATTTTCAATAAAATACTGAACAGCATCTTCGATTGCTTTATCAGTGGATTGATATTGAATACCTAACTCCTCTACTGATTTCTGATTAGAATAATAATTACAGATCTGCAAAGCTTTCATATTGGAGGTACTGAGGTTTGTTTTTATGTTTAATTTTCTCAAGCCGTCACCTATCAATCCAAGGAAACTCAAAACTCTGTTTGGAATAGCTATCATGGTTGGATTCTGATCGGTAATCCGGTTTACTTTCTTAAAAAATTCTTTATAGCTCAAATTTTCATTGGCTAAGAGGTATTTTTCATCAGCCTTTCCGTATTGAATAGCATTTAATATTCCGTTAGCAGCATCTTCCACATGTACGAAATTCTTCCCTCCTTTCGGATAGAAAACCAGCTTCTTTTTCCAGGTCCAAAAGATGATTTTTCCGGAACTCGGTTTGCTGTCATATGCTCCGATCATAAATGTTGGATTAACGATAATAACGTCTGTATTTTTACGGTTCTTTAAAAGATAATCTTCAGCTTCTACCTTACTTTGGGCATACAATGAATGAGTGAAAGGATAAAGCTGCGGAGCTTTTTCACTTCCCCAGAAAGCCGTATTCCCATAACCCAAAGTGTTTGCTGTGCTTACAAACAAAAACTTTTTTACATCCATTAATTCTGCATGGGTAAGCAGGTTTACAGCAGTCTCATAATTCACTTTTCTATATTCATCATAGTTGATGAGATTCTGACGTGTTTCTGCTGCAATATGAATGAGACAGTCAATTTCTTTGAGTAATAATGAAAGATTAGATAAAAGATCTGCTTCTATCAGTTTCAGATTCTCATTTTCTTCGCCCAGCCAGCTGCTTTTCTTGCGCACCAGAGCAATAACAGAATAACCATTTTGTAATAATTTAATAATAACATTAGTTCCCAGAAGCCCTGTCGCTCCGGTTACACAAACTTTTTTCATGCTTCTATTTCTCTTTTTATAGCCTGGGTCATCAACGGCAGTTTGATCCATATTGGTAAAATTTTCATCATCAGCCAGCTGATTGGGTTCACCATAATTACGGAATCTTTTTTAAACAGTTGACGAATACAGTATGATGCTACTTTATCAGGATTTAAAAGTGTCAATCTTCCTATGAAACCTTGCTTTTCTATTCTTTTACAGACATCCGTATTTGTTTTCATGGCACCTGGATTTACAACGCTTACAAAGACATTGGTATCTTTCAGTTCTTCGTGCAGTCCTCTGGAAAATGAATAGATAAAGCTTTTGGAAGCAGGATATACGGTTTTAAAACCTATGGGAGAAAAGGCTGCCATACTGGATACATTCAAAATATAGGCTTTTGGCTGTTTTAAAAGATTGGGAAGTAACTGATGGGTAATCAGAGAAGTAGCCGTTACATTAACCTGCAGAATGGTATTGATATATTCCGAAGAAGCTTCTGTGAATTTTTTAGTTCCACCAAGCCCCGCATTGTTGATCAGAATATGAATATCAAAGGAACGGTTAAGCCATTCTGTAAGCTTCAGGACATTGCCATTGACAGAAAGATCTGTTTCATAGTAATGAACTTTTACATCATACAACTCTTGCAGCTCTTGGGAAAATTCTTTGAGGTTCTGATCCGGAAGGCTTACAAGAATGACATTGATCTTTTTTCTGGCAAGATTTTCAGCAAATGATTTGCCCAGTCCCTGACTTGCTCCTGTGACTACAGCATATGACTCTTTGGTATCCATACGTTTAAATTTTATGGTACAAAGCTATCATGAAAAGAGGGCTTTAATGTTCCGGATTATCTGAACGAACTGATTTTCAAGAAAGAAAGACAACATACACAAACCACTATAAATCAATACTATAAACCAATAAAAAAGTAAAACTTTATAAACCTGAACTTATTTTTTGAATTCAGAAGGGGTCTGCCCTGTCACTTTTTTGAACGTGGTATTAAAAGAGGTCTTGGAATTGAAACCGGATTCATATGCGATTCCCAAAATTGATAATTTACTGTTTGATTCCTTCAGAAGCTTTTGGGCATATTCTACTCTGAATTCATTTACATACTGGAAGAAATTCTTTCCAAAACCTGTATTGATGACATAAGACAGATGATGGGTAGAAACAGACAGCATTTCAGCCAGCCTGATCAGGTTAAGTTCACTATCAAGATAAGGTTTCTGTATTTCCATAAGTCCTTCAAGTGAGGTTTTAATCTTTACTAATTCTTCATCAGAGATTAGCTTTCTCTTTATTTCTTCTGAATCGGAATCTTCATTGATAGAGATCAGCTCTTCTCTGTATTTTTCTTCTAAAGGATAGATTTCCCTTTGTTTCAAAGAGTAATATCCCACACAGTAAATAACAGATAAAAAGACGGCATTAATAAAGAAATTCAATGATTTGGGATCATAGAAGAGATTATATATCACATAGATAATGTTCACAATAAGAAGTACCAGAATGATATATTCAAGCCAGTTCAGATTGATTCCCTCAGTATTGGAGGAAAACTGCTGAATCTTCCGCTGGTGCTTTCTGATAGTAACATAAGAAAGTCCGGTATAGAACAGTGCCTGAATCAGGATCAAAATGACACTCAGATATTCAAATGGTGTCTCATAACCTAGTTTTACCAGAACAAGACACAACAGAAAAGCTGTAGGAAGTAAAAGAAATTTAAAATCCCTGATTTTGAAAGTAAAAGAGGGATTGGTAAAGAACAGCACACTAAAGTAAAAAACAATGGGTGTGAAAAACTGAATACATCTGACAAAAAACAGGGAATGAAACTCAACCGTCGTCCCTGTGATGAGAAACAAAACCTCATCCAGCCAAAAGGTAGACCATAGAAAGAGAAATATACCAAACCAGAAATTGGCTTTACGGTTTACTTTCAAAGGATTGGCGAGTTTCAGCAGAGAAAGCAAAACCAATGAACCATAGATAAGTATCACGATGAAACTGTTTAACTCTGATGTGTTCATTGGTTTTGATATTTTAATTAAAAATAGTCTTTTATCCTATTCGTTTCCTTACAAAAATTTCATATCCCAGATAAATTAATGGAAGTGACATGATTCCTAAGAAAAGGATATTGCTCATGGCCAGCTGCGGATGCATTACAATAGAGTAAACGAGCCCGAAAAAAGCTCCTCCAAGGTGAGCAGCATGCCCCAGGTTATCCCATTGTTTAGGATTCAGCATCATGTATACAGAATATCCGAAATATAATGTTCCAAATAACCATCCCGGCAGGAAGTTGACACTGATCTCATTCGGTGCCATGGCTATAGAAGCAAAAATAATTCCTGAAACTGCTCCTGATGCTCCGATAGCAGAATACCAAGGCTGATTTTTATAAATCTGTAAACTGAATAAATTTCCTAAGATCATTGATCCGAAATAAAGAATCAAAAATCCTACTTCACCAAAGAAACTAATGACTACTCCCTGGAAAAAATACAGGGAAAGCATATTAAAAAATAAGTGCATAAAGTCCGCATGCAAAAACGCAGAGCTGATAAGCCTTATGTATTCTTTGCGGTTTGCAATGGCTCCAACATTGAATTTATATTTTTCAAATAATGCTGTATTGTTGAATCCCATGTAACTAAAAATACATGTGACCGCCATGATTATTAAAACAACTATATCCATCATATGTTTCTTATGTTATAATTAAACAGACATTTTATGGTCTATTCATTTTCGTTACTCCCATCACCCTGAAACAGATCACCGATAATTCCTCCGTCTTCATCTGCATCACCTGTGGGTTCCGGCTCTTCATAGACCTCCGGTTCTTCTTCTACAGGTTCAGGAATAGTAATATTGATTGCTTTTACTTTAAATTTCGTAAACTGGTTTCCGATTGCCTTTATTCCTTTTACTGCAATAAATTCATCTATGTTTATTGTTTCAGCGTCACGTTCTTTGCCTTTATCTTTCGCGAAAATAATTTCCGCGGTAACGTCATTGGCAACAATTACATTTTCAATGAATGATTTCGGATGCTCAGACGGCATGAAAGTCTGGACATTTACTGTATTTTCCAGTAAGAATCTCTTGATGAAGTAAATATCTTTTTCTCCATCATAATAAATACAGGTAATAGGCTGTGCAGGTCTCCATTTCTCCAGTACCAGATATTCATCATCAAAACGGTTGCCAAGATCAAAAGATACCAGCTTTACTTCGCCGTTTGTATTGATGGTCAGAATTTTGTCATCTCCTTTGAAGCTTCCCAGTAATGTTCCTCTTGCATCTGCATTCAGCCTTCTTACGGTATCGTCAAACCAGATTTTTCTAGGCGCAAGGGTAGAAACTCCTTCTTCCTTCATATCCACCTTCTTAACCGCATATTTTGTCACCAGGTTTCCTTTGGAATCACGTCCTTTGATGGCAAGTTCGGAGAAATTGATCTCCATTTTGTTTTTTCTGATTCTAGGATTTGGTTTTAAAAGCACTGTTACTGTTTCTGCTTCACCATTTGGGTTTGCTGAAAAGTAGAGTGTTTCTGAACCTTTTTTATCTGAAGCTAACGGATAATCTGTATTTCTTGTCACTCCGGTTACAGAGAATCGTTTCATATAATATGGTCCTTCTCTTCCCTCTCGGTAGATCATATTATACACTGTTCTTTTATCATTTTTCTTCCATATGGCAACGTGCAAAATATCTTTTCCAACAAATGTTTTTGCCTCTACTTTTACCACTTTCATGCTTCCGTCTTTTCTGAAAATAATAATATCATCAATATCAGAGCAATCAAACAGGTACTGGTCTTTCTTCAGGGATGTTCCGATAAAGCCTTCTTCAAAATTAGCATAGAATTTTTCATTAGCCACCGCTACTTTTGTAGCATCAATGGTATCAAAAATTCTAAGTTCTGTCTTTCTCTGTTTGTCTTTACCGTATTTTTTCTGAATATTTAAATAATAATCTATGGCATAGGCGATCAGGTTGGCCAGATGGTATTTTACCTGTTCTATTTTACCTTCCAGAGATGCAATATTTTCTTTAAATTTATCTAAATCGAATCTTGAAATTCTCTTGATTCTGATTTCGGTGAGTTTTAAGATATCCTCTTCAGTAACGGCTCTTAAAAGATGTTTGGTATGCGGTTTTAATCCTGCATCAATTGTCTTTAATACATCTTCCCAGGTTTTTACCTCTTCGATATCGTGATAGATTCTATTTTCAATAAAAATTCTTTCCAGTGAAGAGAAATGCCAGCTTTCCTGAAGTTCGTGAAGTTCAATTTCAAGTTCCTTCTTCAATAATGATACGGTATGGTCCGTATTCATTTTCAGAATATCGGACACATTCATGAACATAGGTTTGTCACCTACAATCACGCAGGCATTCGGAGAGATTGTCACCTGGCAGTCTGTGAATGCATACAGGGCGTCAATTGTCTTATCCGGAGAAACATCATTGTGGATATGAATCAGGATTTCTACTTTATCAGAAGTATTATCCTCAATCTTTTTAATTTTGATCTTCCCTTTCTCATTGGCTTTTAAGATAGAATCAATAAGATCGGTTGTGGTTTTCGAGTAAGGAAGTTCGGAAATCACCAATGTGTGCTTATCCGTTTGTGTAATTTTGGCTCTGGCCCTTACTTTTCCTCCTCTGTGACCGTCATTATATTCTGAAACATCCAGATAACCGGCTGTTAAAAAGTCCGGATACAGCTCAAATCTCTTTCCTTTCAGATAAGCTACTGATGCATTGATAAGCTCATTGAAGTTATGCGGAAGTATTTTTGTAGAAAGACCTACCCCAATACCTTCTACTCCCTGTGCAAGAAGCAAAGGGAATTTTACCGGCAGGTCGATAGGTTCATTATTTCTTCCGTCGTAAGACTTGGTCCATTCTGTAGTTTTAGGATTAAAGACTACTTCCAGTGCAAAAGGAGTAAGCCTTGCTTCAATATACCTTGCAGCAGCCGCAGAGTCTCCTGTATAAATATTACCCCAGTTTCCCTGAGTATCTATCAGTAGTTCCTTCTGTCCTATCTGCACCATGGCATCTGTAATGGAAGCATCTCCATGTGGGTGGTATTTCATGGTATTACCCACGATGTTTGCCACTTTATTGTAACGGCCGTCTTCCAGTTCCCGCATAGAGTGCATAATTCTTCGCTGAACGGGTTTTAAACCGTCATACACCGAAGGGATAGCTCTGTCCAAAATTACATAGGAAGCATAATCCAGAAACCAGTCTTTATACAGACCGGAAACCTTCTTTAAGCTTTCACCCTCATGCGAATATTCTTCTGTCGTCATCTGTTTTTTTGTCTTTATTCTCTTTATTAGCTTTTACTACTTTGTTCAAAGAGAGTTTTAAATCGTTTACTTCTTTTCTGTTCAAATAAGAGATCTGGTATTTCAGTATAGTAGATCCATTATTCTTACTTGAAACGGTGATGTATAATCTTTTGATAAATAAAATACTGACTACATCATACTTTATCAGCTTATATTTTGGAAATTCATCATGAAGAGGCTTGTCTAAAAAAGGAATAATATTCCTGTTTTTAAAGTTCAGAGCTTCTCCATCGCTGTCATATTCAAAAATCTGCCGTCCGCAAATATAAAAGATAATCAGCATCATAATAGGAACAATAATCAATAAATAACTTTCATCCTCCAGCGCATTAAATCTATATTTATTAGCTATAAATACAATTATTCCAAGTGCCATTATCATAAGAAGAACGGTACTTAAAAAGTTATAAACTGATGCTTTATTACGGTTACTTAGTCTCATTTGATTTTTTTTGTTGTAAGTTTCCTAATTTCTTACTTCAAACTGTGTTTTTTTAACCTCTGCATTGTTCCCATGGATAGTTTTAAGTTTTAATTTTTTTAATTTTCTACTTCATTCAGAATTTCTTTTTTAGCAATATCAGTATCATCTTCTACAACGAGGTTTTCAAGAATGAAAGTTTGTCTGTCCGGAGTATTTTTTCCCATATAAAACTCCAGAAGCTGTTCAATGGTTTGGTCTCTCCCTAACACCACAGGTTCCAGTCTGATATCCTGACCTATAAAATGTTTGAATTCATCCGGAGAAATTTCTCCTAATCCCTTAAATCGTGTGATTTCAGGATTTTTCCCCAGATCATTCAATGCTTTTACTCTTTCGGCTTCTGAATAACAGTATCTTGTTTCTTTTTTGTTTCTTACCCTGAATAAAGGGGTTTGAAGAATATAAAGGTGTCCGTTTTTAATCAGATCCGGGAAGAACTGCAGGAAGAAAGTAATCATCAGCAAACGAATGTGCATTCCATCAACATCGGCATCGGTAGCAATAATCACCTGATTGTATCTCAGGTCTTCCAGGCTTTCTTCAATATTTAAAGCAGCCTGAAGAAGGTTAAATTCTTCATTTTCATATACCACCTTCTTAGTAAGACCATAGCAGTTCAATGGTTTACCTTTCAGTGAAAATACAGCTTGAGTTTCCACATCTCTGGATTTTGTGATAGATCCTGATGCAGAATCTCCTTCGGTAATGAAGATCTGAGTATCTCCTTTTCTTTCTGCTTTCTGATCATTATAATGCTGTCTGCAGTCACGAAGTTTTTTATTGTGAAGAGAGACTTTTTTAGCTCTTTCTCTAGCCAGTTTCTGAATCCCGGAAAGTTCTTTTCTTTCTCTCTCAGAAATCAATATTTTTCTTTGAATGGCCTCTGCAATTTCCGGGTTCTTGTGTAAGAAATTATCCAGTTTGCTTTTTAGGAAATCAATGATGAATGTTCTTACGGTAGGTCCGTTCGGTCCCATATCATTAGATCCTAATTTTGTTTTGGTCTGAGATTCGAAAACCGGTTCTTCTACATTGATGGAGATTGCAGCAATGATAGACTTTCTGATATCAGAAGCTTCAAAGCTTTTATTAAAAAACTCACGGATTGTCTTCACATAAGCTTCACGGAATGCATTAAGGTGGGTTCCACCCTGTGTGGTATTCTGTCCGTTTACGAATGAAAAATAGGTTTCCATCTGAGATTTGTCAGTATGGGTGATGGCCACTTCAATATCATCATCTTTTAAATGAACAATAGGGTAAAGTGTCTCGCTTTCCAGTTCTTCTTCAAGGAGATCTTTAAGACCGTTTTCAGAGAAATAGGTTTCTCCGTTGAAAAGAATTTTAAGCCCTGGATTCAGGTATGCATAATTCCGGAGCATTCTTTCGATATACTCTTTTCTGTATTTGAAATGCAGGAATATATCCCCATCCGGAATGAAAGAAATTTCAGTACCGTTTCTGTCAGAAGTCTCTTTTTCTTCAAAGTTCTCTTTGATAAGTCCCTGGGAAAATTCTGCAGCTTTCATTTTCCCGTCACGGAAAGAACGTACTCGGAAATACTCAGAAAGTGCATTTACCGCTTTGGTACCGACTCCATTCAATCCTACAGATTTTTTGAACGCCTTACTGTCGTATTTACCTCCGGTATTCATTTTGGAAACAGCATCTACTACTTTTCCCAATGGAATTCCACGTCCAAAGTCACGAACTGTAACTTTTCCGTCATCCACTTTTATTTCGATTCTTTTACCTGATCTCATCCTGAACTCATCAATGGAGTTATCCAGGATTTCTTTAAGCAGAATATAAATACCGTCATCAGCGGAAGACCCATCACCAAGCTTCCCGATGTACATGCCGGGACGCAGACGGATATGTTCCTGCCAATCGAGGGTTCTGATATTATCTTCTGAATAGGTTGGATTTATTTCTTGTGACATATATGATTTCAGCAAACATACAAAAGTACAAAATTGTATAAAATTATCCGAATTTTTCAGTTTGTTTTTTAAAGATTTTCTCAAAAAAATTGCAGTATTATCAATCAAATTATATAATTTTCACAATTATTCTACTAAATGTGAAAAAAATTACAATCTCTTGCTTATTTTTCTTCATTTTACTGGCTGTTTCATTATGTAATGCTCAAATTCCGGGAATGGTACATTATAATGAAGGAGATGGGCTCAACAGCTCATATACCTACGGATTGAATCAGGATGAAGACGGATTCATCTATATAGGAAGTGACAATGGTTTTTTCAGGTTTGACGGAACAGAATTTAAGCAGTTCGGAAGTAAGAACGGGTTAAAAAACATTGAGATCCTTGATTGTTTTCCAATTCCCGGCAACGGAATGTTTATTATTTCTTTCCTGAATGATTTCGCGTATCTGAAAAAAGGCAGAATCATCAATTCAGACCGCAATCCGGAATTGAAAAAAATAAAATTTGATTATACTACAAATACTTATGTCAACGGGAATACAGTCTACCTATATGAGGGAAACAATCCCAAAAACATCTTAGTTTACAAAAACGAGAAAATCACGACAATCCCCCTTTTTCTCAATCAGAATGCTTCGGATTCTTATCTTGCTTTCGGGTTGAATATAACAAACGGACTTCTTTACATTTCTGATAAATATAAAAAGAAGAATATGGAAGTCTACAATGTTTTCACCAGAAAAAAAACAGTCTGCAATATTTCGATCGAAACCAATACAATAGTAACAAGGAAGGGCGATTTTTTTATTTTAAAAAATGGAAGAATGGTTGATGTGTACAAAGTCTACCATCAGTCCCATTTCAAAAAAATTGCATCCTATACGGCTCGCGAAGACATACGCCGTCTGGCGATTGATAAAGACTCCCGTATCTGGGCGTGCCTTGAAAATGGTGGTGTCCTGTACTTCAAAAACTCTTTCATGGAAGCGAAAGGCTTATCAGATCCAATCAGATTGATGGACGGCTACATTATCCATGATGTATTGACGGATAAGGACAACAATCTTTGGTTTTCTACCAGAAACAATGGCCTTTTCTTTATTTCGGACCTGTTTTTCAAAAATTATATTCATTTTCCTGTTAGGAACAACTCATCCCATATTACGGCTATTACTAAAAACGGAAATCGAATCTATCTCGGCTATAATAAAGCCAAAGGTGGTATTTACCATAACGGAGTCATCACGGACCTTTATTTGGGAGGAAACTCACAACTTGAAAATAAAGCTATTTTTTCTGATGGAAATACAACCATCTTCGGGCTTTCCAGAAATCCGGTCCGGTATAATACTGTAACAGGAAAAAAACATGCTTTACAAGGAATCGTTATTAAAAATATGGTACCCTATACCTCAGGATCTGTACTTTTCTGTACTTTAGAAGGTCTTATTGCCTATAATCACCATACAGAATTCCATAAAAAGCTGATGATGGGTGACCGTATTTATACAGCATTGCCATATACCAAAGACAGCATCTTTGCCGGAACATTTAAAGACCTCTATAAACTGAATACTGCTACACAAAAGAAAAAGCTGTTTCTGGAAGGATATTATTTTACAGATATTAAAAAGCTCAGTCATAACCTTTATGCAGGCGCTACCAATCTTAACGGGGTCATTTTGTTTAATAATTCCAGGGTGGTAAAAAAAATCACAGAAAACAATGGCCTTCTGACAAGACAGATCAAAAAAATAGAAATAGAGAATGAAAAAGTTTTCTGGGTGAGCACCAATTATGGTCTTAGCAGAATTGAGTTTAAAGATAAAAAATTAAAAATAGATAATTTCACCCATACAGATGGCCTTCCCTCCAATGTCGTTGCCGGATGTGTTATTTCCGGAGATACCGTTTATGCAGGTACATCAAAAGGTCTGGGCATTCTTTCCATCAAAAACCTGCTAAGCCAGCAGAAATCTGTTCATAAAAAAGTAATCATTAATTCTGTAAAGATCGGGAATAATCATTTTTTTGATCTTGACAAACCACTGGCAGGCAAGACTCCGGATAACAGTCTGACCTTCAATGTAAGTTTTCCGGATTTTGCTTCACAGGGAAAAATCAGTTATCGATATAAAGTTGAAGGACTAAGTGAGGACTGGCAAACCGGCAGCTCCCCGAATATTACTTTCAACTCTATTCCCCCGGGAGATTATATTTTTAAAATTTTCGGATTGGGCTACAACGGGAGAAGGTCGTATGCCTCTACCGACCTGCATTTTGAGATCAAACCTGCATTCTGGCAGACGTGGTGGTTCAAACTGCTTCTTGTCTTCATTGGATCCGTTGCATTATCTATCCTAATTACACTTTATTTTCAGAAAAAGAGAAATAAAAAACTGGAGACTTTATATTACGAAAAGAAAATTGCAGAACTGGAGCTTCAGGCCATTAAAGCACAGATTAACCCTCATTTCATTTATAACTGTCTCAATTCCATTCATTTTTTACTTTACAAAAAAGATTATAATGAAGCGGAGAACTATCTTAATACCTTTTCTGTAATGATCCGGAAAACGCTTCATTATTCCGAAAAAACCTTTATGCCCATAAAAGAAGAAGCAGAATATCTGTCTTTATATCTGAATATGGAAAAACTACGCCTGAAAGATCTTTTCGATTATAAAATTACCGTTTCCAAAAATGTAAATGAAAGCTGGACCGTTCCTTCACTCCTCATACAGCCTTTTGTAGAGAATGCTATAAAACATGGTGTAGCGAATCTTCAGGACAGAAAAGGAAACATTGAAGTGTTGTTTCATCATACGGGAACAACTCTCTGTGTAATTATTGAAGACAACGGTACAGGCATTGGAAAAAAGCGTCATTCTAATGCAAATTCTTTCGGAGTAAAATTATCTGAAAAGAGAATTGAAACATTCAGACAGCTTTTTGATACTAATATCATTCTAGAAATAACCGATCTTCAGGAGAAAGAAAAAAGACCGGGAACTCAAATCACACTTTATATTACACCTTATGAAAACCAAAATACAGGCATGCATCATTGATGACGAGCAGGATGGAAGAGATTATATTTCCCTGCTGCTGGAGAATGAATTTCCAGAAATAGAGAATACCTACCAGGCAGCCAGTGTAGAGGAAGCCTATATTTATCTTACCAAAAACTCACCTGACATTCTTTTTCTGGACGTTCAGCTGAAAGATGGGACTGCATTTGACCTTCTTTCAAAGTTCAGAGAAGTTGATTCAAGAATTATTTTCATTACAGCTTTTGAAAATTTTGCAATTCAGGCCATTAAAAACGGAGCTGCCGATTACCTATTAAAGCCTATCAAAAAAATGGAATTCATCATCGCCGTGAATAAAGTTCTGGAGAGCATCAGAAAAAGTAAAAATACAGTAAGTCTTCAAAATAATAAGATCAGCCTTCCGACCCTGCAGGGGTTTAAACTCACAGATATCAATGAAATCATCCGTTGTGAGGCAGATTCCAGCTATACTACATTTTATTTCACAGATAAAACCAAGATCATTGTTTCCAAAACACTCCACGAGTTTGAGGAACAGCTTTCAAAATATAGTTTTTTCAGGATCCATCATAAGCACCTGATCAACTTGTCTCATCTTAAAGAATATATCAAAGGAAAAGGCGGCCAGGTAGTGATGGCAGACCATTCTGTACTGGATGTTTCCGTCCGGAAAAAGAATGATTTCCTTCACCGGATAGGATATCTGGATTAAAAAACACTCCTTCTCAATCGAAAACCAAAATCATCATCCAACTACAATTAAAAGCAACTTACTGACACTTATTAAGATAATAAATACACTTATCAACCCGTATTACCGAACGCTTTAATATCATAATACCTTTACCAGAAGTCAATACACAAAATTTAATACTAAAGTTTTTTGTTGATTTTTGATCTATAAAATCAATACTGTATTATGATAAAAGCATACATTTTTACCATCTGCATTTTTTTGGGCGGTCTGCTTTTCAAAGCACAAGCACCCTGCTCAGATTTTGATTCACCTACCTTTCCGGCCGGAAACTGGGTTCATGCTCCTTATCCTAATGGCAATGTAACCATTTCAAGCGGCACCCCCAACACGCTGGACGGTTCTCAGTTTCTAAAACTAATTGATGACTCCGGAGGTTCCAGGCTCATCAATACCATAGATTTTAAGAATCTGGGTCAACGGTTTCCGGGACAATGCTTATTTTTTGACTTCTATCTTGAAAATGACGGAACTTTTAATGGGTCTCCACCCATACATCCAGCCATTCACATCATGTCCGGAAGCAAAATAATCACGTTTGTTGCCAATATCACTGTAACTGAAGGAAGCGGATGGGTACGGGTACGTGCTCCTATTGCCAACTGTAGCGGCTCTGTTCTTCCCTCCAATTCTGAAGGAACCTGGACAATGGATCCCAGCAGTGGCACAACCTGTACAGACTTCAACAACATCATCAATAATTCAACTGCTGTAATGATCACTCCTGATTATACATCAAATCCATCTGAAATAGTATGGTATGACAACATCTGTATAAAACCGTGTGCTGACTGTGACCCGAATTTCAAACTTGAAACCTCATTCAGCTCTACAAGCAATAGTGCAACAGCTAAAGTATTTTTAGACAGTTATAATCCTCCCAACAACTATTCTGTAAACTGGGGAGATGGAACTCCGCTTACTGATCACATGACTTCACACACCTATAATACTCCCGGTTCATACACGGTATGTGTAATTCAATCTGACAGCAAAGGTTTAAAAAAATGCAGCACATGCATTACATTTTGCTATTCAAGAAAAGTCATTTTAAAAGAAACTGACAACACAGGTCTCCGCAGTAAACGTCCTGACCTGGAAGCCATTTCGAAAGAGGAGCTTCAGGCGAACAGAAAAAGAGATATTTTATTAGTCCCGAATCCTGCCAAAAACTATGTGGATGTACAAACATCTCTTTCAAAGAAGGAAACAGCAGCTGTAAGAATTATTGACAGTTCAGGAAAAACAGTATTAGAAAAGATTGAAAATCTCAATAGTGGCCGCCAAAACATCAGATTGAATATTGAGAAGCTAATCCAGGGAACTTATATTGTAGAACTCACATCTGAAGGAAAAACAGGTTCACAGAAACTAATGATCTCCAAATAAATAATCAAGAAAACAATAACCAAAATGCAGTTTCAAAAGCCGAAAAATTTAACTTTTGAGACTGCATTTTTGATATCCCAATCACTTGTAAAGGGCAGATATTTATCTTTTTTCTAATTGTCCAATCATATTTTTCAACATAACAGGTACGATCAACTTATGAAAAGGGCGAACAGGAAGAAAATATAACACCCCCAGCCAATTATGAAACTTTACCGTAGTTGATATGGTAAGGGATTTTTCGTCAAGATGTTCTTTATTTTTATCAAATAAAAGGGAAACTCTGAAATCCAGATGTTTATCATCCTCCCCAATAATAATTTCATTATCTGTTTTATCAAACACCTTGAAAATACCCATACGCTCTCCCACTTCACATTTAAAATCCTTTTCCAGCCGCGGCTTTTCTGTTTCAGATCCGGTTTTAAGCCCTAACAACCCTACTACTTTATTTCTGAATGCAAACATTTTCTTTCCCCATTTCGGTCCGCTTGTAAAGAATGCTTTTCCAATTTCTGAAATATCAATATTCCGGCTGCCATGCGACAATTCTCCTTCAAAACTATCAATATAATCAAAATCTTTTTTTCCTTGGGATAAAACTGATTTTTCAGGAAACTCTGTCTTCTTAATCTTCATTGTCATTGTTTTTAATAGTTGTGTATCTAACAAATGTAGGTATCTTTCTGTAAATTAAAAAGCAAAAAACCAAACATATGTTTAAAATCATATTTATCCAAAAATTTATCATTTAAACTATTAAATATCTCAACATCAGCTTTAACTTATCTCTATTTAATTTTTTATTTTTATAAGTTGAATCTGTTTTAAATATTTCATTAAATTCGATTAACAAAACTGTTTTTATGATACAACTTCCTTTATCAAAACTTTCCAATGTAGGAACTACTATTTTCACTCAGATGACTCAACTTGCCAACGAAAATGAAGCGATCAATCTTTCTCAGGGATTTCCGGATTTTATGCCTGATCCGGAATTGTTAAATCATGTAGATCACTTTATTAAAAACGGCTTTAACCAGTACGCCCCGCTGGGCGGTATGATTGGTCTGAAGGAAGAAATTGCCAGAAAAATTGAGAACAGCCATCACACAATTTATCATCCAGACTCTGAAATAACAATTACGGCAGGCGGAACACAGGCTATTTTCACAGCCATTGCTTCTTTTATCAAGAAGGATGATGAAGTGATTATTTTTGAACCGGCCTATGATTGTTATGAACCTACTGTAGAGCTTTTCGGAGGTATTGTAAAACGTTTTGAAATGAAAGCTCCGGATTATAAAATTGATTGGACTGCCGTAAAAAATCTTGTCAGTGACAAAACAAGAATGATTATTCTTAATAATCCCAACAATCCATCCGGAAAAATACTTACAGAAAATGATATACAAGAGCTTATTCAGCTGGTAAAAGGAACTTCCATTCTTATTTTAAGTGATGAAGTGTATGAAAATATTGTTTTTGACGGAAAACAACATCTAAGCATCTGTAAATATCCGGAATTGAAAGAAAGGAGTCTTCTTGTTGCTTCTTTCGGGAAACTTTTTCACGTTACCGGCTGGAAAGTAGGCTACTGTGCAGCTCCCAAAATCTTAACGGATGAATTCAGAAAAGTACACCAGTTCAACGTTTTCTGTGTAAATACTCCTGTTCAGCTTGCATTGGCGGAATACATGAAAAACGATGAACATTATATTCATCTGAATCAGTTTTTTCAGGAAAAAAGAGATTTTCTGAGAAAAGGTCTTACAGGAACATCTTTTGAACTTCTGGATTGCGAAGGAACTTATTTTCAGGCAGTAAAGTATGATAAGATTTCGGATAAAAATGATTTTGATTTTGCCTCTGAGCTTACAATCAATCATAAGGTGGCAAGCGTTCCTTTTTCTTCGTTTTATAAAAATAAGCTGAATGAGAATGTGATCAGGCTATGTTTTGCCAAGAAACAGGAAACGTTGGAGAGAGCTATTGAGAATTTATCAAGGATATCGTAATAATTTTTTTGCAATTTTATTATGAAAGACTAAAACAGATGACTTATTGTTATTGATTTTCATATATTTATAAAATAACTAATCCATTAAATATCAAAATCATGAAAAAGGAAATCATCTCACAAGGAAAAAAATTAAACAAAGAAGAATTAATTACAATCAATGGAGGGCTGGGCAACGTAAGATGTACCAATTCTTCAGGATATTGCGTATACATCGGGCCCGGATGCAGAGAGCTCAAATGCCAGCTACCTGAACCTCTTGAAGCTGTTGAATAGTAAAACTTCAAAGAAAAGAAAAACAATAGTACGGCCGGCTTATTTTTGAGCCGGCCGTACTATTTTAATGATGACAGTTCGTTCAGCTAATCAATGTTATAAAAACATTCCTCCTGAAACTTCAATTCTTTGTCCATTAATCCATCTTGCATCTTCCGTACACAGGAATGCCACCACGCCACCGATATCATCAGGAAGTCCTACTCTTCCTAAGGCGGTAGCACCTGCTACTATAGCGTTGATCTCTTCATTATCTCTTACTCGTCCCCCTCCAAAGTCTGTTTCAATAGCTCCAGGAGCCACAACATTGGCTTTGATTTTTCTTGATCCTAATTCTTTAGCCATATACTTCGTGAGCATTTCTACCCCTGCTTTTATAGATCCATAAATAGAAGATCCCGGTGTTGCAAATCTTGCTAATCCTGAAGATATATTGATAATTCCTCCCCCATCATTGATGAATGGCAAAAGTTTTTGAGTCAGGAAAAATACACCTTTGAAATGAATGTCTACCACATCATCCAGCTGTTCTTCCGTTACTTCCGTAATGGGTGAATATAAGGCTGTTCCTGCATTATTGATCAGGTAATCAATATGAGTGCTTCCTGTATTTTCCTTTAAGTGATCAGTAACGTTTTTTACAAAGGCATCAAAACTTTTAATGTCTTTTGTATCCAGCTGGAAAGCCGCTGCATTCTGTCCTAATGTTTTAATTTCATTCACAACAGCTTCAGCCTCTTCCTTATTGCTTCTGTAAGTAATGATGACATCTAATCCTTTTTGAGCAATTTTTAGTGCTGAATTTTTTCCCAATCCACGGCTTCCTCCGGTTACCAATGCGATATTTGTTTTTGTGTTCATTGTATTTTGATTATTTTGATGGTACAAAGTTGGGACATTTTCAGATTGAAGTGTTTGCTTGAATCAATCTGAAATTTGCAAAATTCAAATCAGGAACGAAATTCTAATGGAGTAAAGGAAGTTTTCCTTTTAAAAAAATTAGAAAAATGAGCTATTTCTTCAAAACCCAGGGCATAGGATATTTCTGAAACGTTCCATCTGGTCTGTTTTAAAAGTATTTTCGCTTCCTGAATGATACGGTCAGAAATGAATTCTGTAGTCGTTTTCCCGGTACTTCCTTTTAATCTTTTATTTAAATAATTGACATGAACCGCCAATCTGTCCGCATAATCTTTCGCGGTTTTCAGCTGCAGTCTCTGGTCCCAGGATTCAATAGGAAACTGTCTTTCCAACAGTTCTATAAATAGAGAAACCACTCTCATAGAAGCATCATTTGATGCGGATATTTTGGTAGCCGGCTGTAGTTTCTGCCCA
The DNA here is from genome assembly GCF_024399315.1 of Chryseobacterium sp. MA9. Taxonomy (NCBI): domain Bacteria; kingdom Pseudomonadati; phylum Bacteroidota; class Flavobacteriia; order Flavobacteriales; family Weeksellaceae; genus Chryseobacterium; species Chryseobacterium sp. MA9. The sequence continues at coordinate 1,322,627 of NZ_CP075170.1, forward strand.
TAATGAATCAATTCCAGAACATAGTTTCTGATCAGATCATATTTAAAAACATAATCTGAATCTATTTCTTTTTTTATTTTTTTAAAAAGGTTTTCGATCTCTTTCGCAAGGTCATCGTCAATTTCAAAGATAGGTACTCCTCCAGGCTTAAAAATAGGAAGATCTTCAAGGTAATAATAGGATTTGTCTTTAATGAAAAAGTCTTCTGTAAATACACAGAAACTTCCTGACTGATCAGGATCTTCAGGTATCCAGTGATAGGGAACTTTTGGAGTTGCAAATAATAAAGCATTCCGTTTTATCGAAATTACTTTGTCAGCATATTCTGCTCTGTTCTGTCCTCTTATAAAGCTTATCTTATAGTACTTCCTTCTGTTGTAAGGCATTTCGGAAGTAATCTTTGCCCTTTCAAGTGTCTGGGCAATATCAAAAACATTAAAGTGTCCGATATCTTTATGAAGTCCTTTGGGAAAAATACTCTCGAGATCTTTGCCTAACTTGGCGGCCATCTCTTTGTAAAAATCTTCCAGTGAAGTATGTATTATTTTTTCCATCGCAGATGATTTGTAAAATTCAAATATACGAACTTATGAAATAGTCAGCTTTGAGTTTATTACAGATTACTCACCAGGATGCAACACTAATGTCCATACTTGTTTTATTGAAAAATTTCAGAAGATCTAATAATCAATTTTATTATACATTATTCAATTAATTTTTTTCTAAACACAGTGATATACTTCATTTATTTTTCTTACATTCGTTAGCACTAACCCACTAAAAATCAAAACTAATGAAAAATCAAAACCTAACCAACGGAAAAAAATTGAACAAAAAACAATTAAGAGTAATAACTGGAGGAAAAGAAATGTGTCTGCTTCCGGACCTTACTTGTAAGAAATTTTCTTTTACCTGTGCAGAGCTACAATGTCAGCCTGGCATTGAACTGTAATTAAGTCAACAATGAGAAAAAGCTAAATAAAAGTTTTTATTTCATTATAAAAAACCTTTGTATGTAATGCAAAAAACGCTCCCAAATACATGGAAGCGTTTTTTATTATAAACGAACTTTAATATTTTCTTATACATTGAATCTAAAGTGCATGATGTCTCCATCCTGTACTATATATTCCTTACCTTCTACAGAAAGTTTTCCGGCTTCTTTGATCTTTACTTCAGAACCGTAATGGATATAATCATTATACTTGATTACTTCTGCACGGATAAATCCTTTTTCAAAGTCTGTGTGGATTACTCCTGCAGCCTGTGGAGCTGTCCAGCCCTGTCCGATAGTCCAAGCTCTTACTTCTTTCACTCCAGCAGTAAAATAAGTCTGAAGCTTCAAAAGATCGTAAGCCTTTCTGATCAAACGGTTAACACCAGGTTCTGTAAGCCCTAACTCATCAAGAAAAATTTCTCTTTCTTCAAAAGTTTCAAGCTCGTTGATATCAGCTTCGATCTGTGCTGCTAGTACTACTACTTCAGCACCCTCACCTTTAGCCATTTCTTCAATCTTAGCAATCCAATCATTTCCGTTTTTGATAGAATTTTCATCTACGTTACAAACGTAAAGTACAGGTTTATTGGTTAGCAATTGAACTTCTCCGATAATTGATTTTGTAAAATCATCTACAGCAAATTCTCTTGCATTTTTACCATCCTCAAGGAATTTCTGTAAGTTCTGCAGGGTTTCGTAAGTAAGAATATCTTCTTTCTTTCCTGACTTAATGAATTTCTTAGCTTTTTCAACTGCTTTCCCTACTGTTTCAAGGTCTTTCAGCTGAAGCTCTATATCAATAATTTCTTTATCTCTTAATGGATCTACTGAACCTTCTACGTGAACAATATTTCCATTATCAAAACATCTTAAAACGTGAATGATTGCTTCACACTCACGGATATTAGCCAGGAACTGGTTTCCCAATCCTTCTCCTTTGCTGGCTCCTTTTACAAGACCTGCAATATCAACAATCTCAACTACCGCTGGTAAAACTCTCTCAGGTTTTACTATTTTCTCCAGTTCAAACAATCTCTGATCCGGTACAGAAACCGTCCCAAGGTTTGGTTCAATAGTACAGAAAGGATAGTTTGCTGATTGAGCTTTTGCATTACTCAAACAGTTAAAAAGAGTTGATTTACCTACATTCGGCAGGCCTACGATTCCACATTTCATATTGTAAAATTCAAAGTTTAAGGTTTAGAGGCAACCCAAGGTTTTTCCAACTTTAAACATTGAACTCTCAACCTTGAATTACGAGTGTGCAAAGATAGTGATTTTTGAGGGAGTTTCATAATAAAAAAATCTGCCAATATTCTGACAGATTTTCAAAAGGTCCAGATTCACCGGCCGTTTTTATGGATTGTCTCCCGTAGCATTCTGAGCCAGCGGGACATCATTCGGTGCTTCCTGTAAAGTTTTATCTAAAGTAAATAAAGATTCATCTGTAGCCCTATCTCCACCTGCAATTTTCAATTTATCAATTAAGTTATGGGCTAATGTTTCTTCTTCAATCTGTTCTTGTACAAACCACTGCATAAAATTCCACGTTGCCCAGTCTTTCTCTTCCATAGAAAGATCTACAATTCTGTAAATAGCGGTAGTATTGTCAACTTCATGTTTAAAAACGCCATCAAAACAAGCCGTAAGGCTGTCCGGATCTGCCGGAGGAGCTGGAATAGCATCTACTTTTGGTTTTCCGCCTCTGTTTAAAATGTATTCCATAAATTTGATTGAGTGATTTCGTTCTTCCTGAGCATGGCGGTAAAGAAAGTTGGCAATTCCCTGATAACCTTTATCATCTGCCCAGATTCCATAAGATAAAAAAACGTGTGATGCATGAATCTCCTTATTCATCTGGTCACTAAGTGCTTTTTCCATGTTGGTGGAAAGTCTGTTAGTATTCATAATGTTATATTTTGGTGATTATGGGATGAATCATGCAAAAATGATTCCGATGCAATTTATATTTAAACATAATCATTTATTTACATTTTTCATTTAATTGAAAATCATCATTTTAAGCTATTAGTTTATAGTTGTTCTAAAATAAAAACCAGTTCTATCTGAGAACTGGTTTTTAAATTTATAAGCGAGATTGCTTCACCTTACAGTTTACAATGGCTAATAGTAGATAGAAGCTTTAAAATTAACCTCTTTGCCTTTTATCAAAAATACTATTTAATTTTTCTGGCCATATAGTCACTTTCATTTCCTAATCTGTCGATAGCTTTTATAGCAACTGCACTCAGCTTTTTGCCGTCTTTAAATTTAGGAATATCTTTTGAAAGGGTATCCAGAGTTAAAATTTCGGTTTGCCATATTCCATTGTATTGTGTGAAAAGAACCCACTGAAAAACATCAGCGGCATTTTTTGTGCTCCAGCTTGTCTGTGCAAAGCTTCCGTTGTCTGCAATAAACAATGTAGGGGTCTGCAATGGAACGGTCTTTATCCATGGGGATTTCGGCACTAATGCTTTTTCACTGTACGGTCCGTTTTTCAAAGCAGGCAGCATATTTGGATTTTTGGTAAGTCCGGCAATACTCCAGTGGATTTCTCCGGCATCATTTTTCAGTATATTTCTGGAGATTTCAATCTGATTTTTGATTTCTGCAGGGCGGTCTGATACTTTAACCTCAACAGTATTCAATCCCGGCCATAAGTGGCGTTTCATTGTATTTTCAGACTGCCACCAGCTTAGCAGCCCTTCAAAGCTTTGCCCTTTGGAATCGATAGGCCAGTAAAGCTGTGGTGAAAAGTAATCTACCCAGCCTTTATTTAACCATAACTTGGCATCTGCATACAGCTCGTCATATTGTGAGGATCCTACAACTCCTGCAGGATATCCAGGCTTCCATATTCCGAACGGGCTGATTCCGAATCTTACATTATTTTTTTCTGCATGAATTTCTTTGTAGATACGTTCTACAAATTTGTTCACATTATCTCTTCTCCAGTCTGCTCTGGATAATGTACCTCCACTGCTTACGTAGGCATTCCAGCTTGCATTATCTGGAAAATCAGCCCCTTTATTATAGGTTGCGTAAGGATAGAAGTAATCATCAAAGTGTACAGCGTCAATATCATATCTTTTAACAATATCTCTCACCACATTGGATACGTGACCTTGTGTTTTTGGATTGGCGGGATCAAACCAATACATTCCGTTCTTTAATCTTAAAACAATATCGGACAGTTTATTGGCCATTGACAGATTATTCACGGCTCCTCCATTGGTATGGTGTGCCCGGTAAGGATTTAACCAGACATGCAGTTCCAATCCTCTTTTGTGGGCTTCTTCAATCCAAAACTGAAGTGGATCATAGTTAGGAGAAGGGGCAGTTCCTGTTTCGCCGGTCAGAAAGTAAGACCATGGTTCGATATTACTTGTATAGAGAGCATCTGCGGAGGGTCTGATCTGAAAAATAGCTGCATTGAAATTGTTATCTCTCAACATATCAAGCATACTTATTGCTTCTGCTTTCTGCTGTTCCACTGTAAGATCATTTCTTGAAGGCCAGTTGATATTGGCAACACTCGCAATCCAAGCACCACGGAATTCTCTTTTGATTTCCGGAAGATTGGTTCTGAAATTATCTTCGGTTGAAGTTGCAGTTCCCGTTGCCGGCTTTGTAGCCACTGTATTTACTTTTGGCGGGGTTGTATTGTTGGTGGGTTTTGTAGGATTCTTCGTGGAAGGTGTTTTTACAACATTATTCTGTACGGAACATGAGGTGTAAGATGCAAAAACGCCCAATAAAACGATAAGTTTTAATTTATTCATTCTCATAGTCACAAAACTACTTTAAAATTTATTTTTATTTTTCAGAGATTATTATGCCAAAATAAGCATTTTAATGGGTTGGCATAGAAAAAAAGCCTCGAAAAATCGAGGCTTTGATTTTATATATAAGAGTTTATTATGCTTTTGCAGATCTTTCTACTCTTTTTCTTTCTTCTTCAGAAAGGATCTTCTTTCTCATTCTGATGAAGTTTGGAGTTACCTCAATTGCTTCATCCCCCTGGATGTATTCCATACATTCTTCAAGAGAGAATAAGATTTTCGGAGCAACACCGGTATCTTTATCTTTTCCAGAAGCTCTCATGTTGTTCAATTGTTTTGCTTCTACGATATTTACTACCAAGTCTCCAGGTTTGTTTTGCTCACCGATGATCATTCCTGTATAGATTTCCTCACCCGGATCAACGAAGAACTTACCTCTATCCTGTAGTTTAGCAATAGAATATTCTGTAGCAGGACCTGTAGTTTTGCTGATTAAAACTCCATTGTTTCTTCCAGGAATAGATCCTTTGAAAGGCTTATATTCAGTGAAACGGTGCGCCATAATAGCTTCCCCTGCAGTAGCTGTCAACATTTGAGAACGTAGTCCGATCAAACCTCTTGAAGGAATTTCAAACTCCATGTGCTGCATTTCACCTTTAGTTTCCATGATGTGAAGGTCTCCTTTTCTCTGAGTTGCCAGGTCGATTACTCTTGAAGCAAATTCTTCAGGAACGTCAACAACCAAAGATTCGTAAGGCTCACATTTTTCACCGTCAATTTCTTTGAAGATAACCTGCGGCTGACCGATTGTCATCTCATATCCTTCTCTTCTCATTGTTTCGATCAAAACTGATAAGTGAAGAATACCTCTACCGAATACAAGGAATGTATTAGCATCGTCAGTCTGCTGAACTCTTAATGCAAGGTTTTTCTCTAATTCTTTTGTTAATCTTTCTTTCAGGTGGTTAGAAGTAACATATTTACCGTCTTTACCGAAGAAAGGTGAATTGTTGATAGAGAACGTCATGTTCAACGTAGGCTCATCAATTGCAGTTCTTTCCAATGGTTCAGGATTTTCAAGATCAACGAAAGAATCACCAATCTGGAAAGCATCAAAACCTACTACAGCACAGATATCTCCTGCTTTTACTTCAGTTACTTTTTTCTTTCCTAATCCTTCGAAAACGTAAAGTTCTTTTACTTTTCCTTTTACAATTTTACCTTCTGCCTGTGCAAGACCAATCCACTGAGATTCTTTAATCTCACCTCTTGTCACTTTCCCGATTGCAATTCTTCCTAAGAAAGAAGAGAAGTCAAGAGAAGTAATCTGCATCTGAAGATTTCCTTCTGTTATTTTCGGTTCAGGAACATATTGTAAGATACCATCTAATAATGGTAAGATATCTTCAGTCTGTTCTAATGAAGTGTTGAACCATCCTTGTTTTGAAGATCCGTAGAATGTAGGGAAATCCAATTGTTCTTCTGTAGCCTCAAGGTTGAAGAACAAGTCAAATACTTTATCATGAACTTCGTCAGGGCGACAGTTTGGTTTATCTACTTTATTGATCACTACTAATGGTCTCAATCCTAATTCCAATGCTTTCTGTAGTACGAATCTTGTTTGTGGCATTGGTCCTTCGAACGCATCTACCAACAAAATAACTCCATCAGCCATTTTCAATACTCTTTCTACTTCTCCACCAAAATCGGCGTGACCAGGAGTATCAATTACGTTAATTTTTGTGTCTTTATAAGTAACAGAAATATTCTTGGATAAGATTGTGATCCCTCTTTCTCTTTCAAGATCGTTGTTATCCATAATTAACTCCCCACTCTCCTGATTTTCTCTGAAAATGTTGGTAGCGTGAATGATCTTGTCAACCAAAGTCGTCTTTCCGTGGTCAACGTGTGCGATAATCGCAATATTTCTAATGTTTTGCATAAAAGATTTTTACGGGTGCAAAAGTAGTGATTTTTAATGAAAAAATATTTACTTATACAAATATTTAATATTATGTTTAAAATACTTATTTACAAGACAATAAAAAAAGAGTGTTCAAAAAACACTCTTTAATCTATCTATATACAGATCTGTACTTCACATGGATCTACTGCAGGCGGTTCTCCACATATAATGTCAAATTCACCACAATTGCTGGAGAATCCGGTTCCCCAACCCCATCTTACGGCACATGTATCAGCGTCTTTACATCTTACCATTCCTTTAACAATTCCTCCCTGAACTGATTTCATTTCAGTTCTTGAAATTTTTCTAAGATTTCTCATGTTGTTTTGTTTATTTGTTATTAGCCTGATAAAAATATAAAAAAAACTCAACACTCAGTATATTATTAAAATATTTAACATTTTTAATATCAATGCCTTATCAATCTGTAAAACAAAACCAGATCAATTAAGACAACAAGGATGAATTTCATTAGAAAGGACTTTTTAGAAACCTTATGATTGAAGATAATCATTCCGGAGGCTGCTCCAATGATTCCGCCCAGCAGAGAAATTCCCAAAAGAGTATTTTCAGAAATTCGCCATTGATGTTTTTTGGCTTGCCATTTATCAAAACCAAAAACACCAAACGTGATCAGGTTCGCTACTAATAGAAAAGGAATCATTTTAAAATTAATTTAAAACAAAAATAAAGTTTAATTTATATAAAGAAAAATCCTGAAAATTTAAATTCAAGATACAGAACAATATTATTTAAATTTGCCTTCCGTTAAAAAACAAATTAATGACAGTACACGATCTGGTGGGAACCTACTCTATTGAAGGAAGTAACCAGGAAGAATCTTCGCAGGCTTCTTATCATGGTATATTAACTTTATCCACAGATGAAAACAACCGCATTATTGCCCAATGGGTTATTGGTGATCATCTGCAAAATGGTACAGGATTTTACAAAGACCATATTTTAGTAATCAACTTCAATTATGAAGGTGACAATCATACAATATATAAAGGTGTTGCTGTTTACCGCTGTCTAAGTAAAGATATACTGGATGGTTTCTGGTCTGAAAAACACGGCAATCCTTTATATCTCGGGAGTGAATATTGTGTGAGAATTCAGAATTCAAAGATTTTGAACTGATTTCTTTTATAACAAAGATCAAGAACTATTTTAAAAATAAAAAGAGCTGTCTTGATGAAGACAACTCTCATTGTTATTAAGGTTTAAATAACTTATTTTTTAGCTTTTACGTCGATAGCGATCTCGATATCTTTGCTGATCATCCATTCTGCAGGATCTGCTTCTGAAGTACCGAATTTAAGTCCCCAATCTGCTCTGTTTACTGTAAATTTAGCCTGAATAGCTGCTGAGTTTTCAGCTACGTCTACTTTAGCAGGGAAAGTAACATTCATTGTTTTTCCTGATAATGTAAGGTTTCCGCTTACTGTTTTATTAGCTCCTGCTACAGCATCTTTTGGTGCTTCTTTCAAATCTGTAACACTTGTAATTTTGAAATCTGAAGTAGGGTTTTTCGCTACATCAAAGAAATCAGGGTTTTTCAAGTGAGCTTCAAGATCTGCAGGTTTTTTATCTTTTTCTGTTACTGAAGCCGGATCTACTTTGATAGAGTTCATATCAATTACAAAGTTTCCTGCTGCAACTTGTCCTCCATCAATACTAAGATCTCCAGACTTTACGGTAAGAGTTCCCCAACGTGGAGCCATACCTCCTTTGTGGAAAGCTTTCCAGTTTACTACTGAACCTACTGTATCTACAGCCAGAGTTTCACCTTTGCTTTCTGCAACGGTTTGTTCCTGAGCGGTAGCTGCAGTCTCTGCCGTTTTTCCTTTATCACATGATGCCAAAAGCAATCCTACTCCTACTAATGCAATTACGCTAATTTTTTTCATATTGAACTGTTTTAAAAGTTTATTGAAATTTTGTTGTTTTCGGGTACAAAAATAGAAAAACCTGCTTTGTATGATCTTAACATATATCAAGAAATGACTTTTTTTGTTTTTTTATTGTTGGTGTTAATTTAAAATTCTCAGTTTTCTTGATGGAAATGCATCAATTATTAAATTTTTCAATACAAAGAACTTTAAAATACACTTATAGCATTCACTTAAGTCTTAGCTTTATAATTTTACATTTTATGATCATACATCACAATAAAAATGTATTTTTGGCGCTTTGTAGGAAAAACGCAAATTTTAATGGAATATGTCAAAAAAACTAATAACACTATTAGCAATAAGCACGATCTATTGTCTTAATGCACAAACCAAGGCCGAAGAGGCTCTCAAAACATTTGAAAAAAAATATCCTCAGGAAAAAATACATCTTTTATTGGATAAAAGCAGTTATGTAGCAGGGGAAAACCTATGGTTCAAGTCTTTTGTATTTGATGGCTATACTACATCTACCATTTCCACTACTCTATTTGTAGAGCTGTATGACAGCAATAAAAATCAGATCAGTAAAAAATTAATTCCATTAATTAACGGAGAAGGAAGCGGCAACATTTCACTTGCAGGCTTCAAGGAAGATGTTTACTATATCAGAGCTTACACCAGCTGGATGGCCAACTTTAATGAAGATTTTCAGCTTATAAAACCTATTGCCGTTTACAATCCTTCATCATCGGAGAAATTAATAGCTAATCCAACTCCCTGGATTGCTGCTGCATATCCGGAAAGTGGAAGTTTCATAGATGGAATCAATACAAAAGTAGCAGTACGACTACAATCCAACGGAACAACACCTTCTGATTGGGAAGGATATGTCATAGACTCTGATAATCCAGATACAAAAATCACAACATTTAAAGGGTTTGATCAAAATATCGGAGTATTTAATATCATTCCTAAAACCGGAAAGAAATACCAAGTGATTGTTCAGGATAAGAGCGGACAAAAACAAAACATTGTACTCCCTGACGTTTCTGCATCTGGAATAAATCTGCAAGTCGTAAGTGATAAAGACCATGTAAAGTATACGGTAAAGTCCAAAAATCTGACTCAGGATTCGCAGTATTATACTGTTTTGGGAACCATCAACAATCAGCTTGTTTATAAGGCGAAGATTAATAAAATCAATAATGAAACTCAATATTCTATTTCCAACAACCAGCTTGTGAATGGGATTCTGCAGCTTACTGTTTTTGATGATAAAGAAAATGTGGTTTCCAACAGACTTGCTTTTGTACAGCCCCAATTATTACAGTTCAAGCAGCCTTCGCTGCAATCAGTTTCGTTAAAAGATACGCCACGCGGAAAAAACTCATTTGATATTCCTAAAGATGCCAATTACTCCAATTATACGGTTTTAGTACTTGATGCCAATACCAAGAATTCGGAAGAAGATCAAAGCTTACTAAGTTCTTTATGGCTCACCGGAGATATCACTTCATCCATCACCAATCCGGCTCAGTACTTTACGAAAAACCGCAATATAGAAGCATTGGACGCCCTTTTAATTTCAGAAAAATGGAAACGTTTTGAGTGGAAATCTATTATGACAGGAAACTACCCAATGATCAAATATCAACCGGAAAGTTATCTTTCTTATAAAGGAAAGGTAAATATTCAGGGGAAACCTGCTCCTAATACAGAAGTAAACTTAATTTTCGGTTCAGAACCAGGTTCCAGAATGTCTCAGATAAAATCGGATAACAATGGATTTCTAACACTGAACAATCTGGTTTTTGAGGATTCTATGAAGTTTTTTTACCAGCTAAATTCAGAACCAAAGGATCTCAATAATAACTATTCTGTGTATTTCCAGCCTACGTCCAATTTTGTTCCTTACAAAAAGAATCTTCCTACAAGTTCTTACAAACTGGTTCAGCGTCCGGCTGATGACAAGCCTTCTAATGAGGTCAGCCGATCACTTACAGCACTCAATGCTCAAAAAGTCATCAGTGAAAACATCACCAATATTGAAGAAATAAAATTAAAAGGAGAGGTAAAAAATAAGACTAAAAAATTAAACGAGGAATTAAGCAGTCCTTTATTCCGAGGTATTGATGAAACGGTTTATGACTTCATCAATGATTCACCAAATATTGTAGTGGGCGATATGTTGCGATGGATACAAAGAATAGGTATGGGATTAAGAGTTCCCGAACGAGGAGCTCCTACTTTGAGGGGGCAGACGGTTAACTTATATGTTGACGAAATGCGTGTTGATGCTGGTCACCTTGAGAATTTATCTACATCAGAAATTGCTATGGTAAAAGTGATAAAAGGATACTTTGCGGGGGGCTTAGGAGCAGTAGCAATTTATACTAAGCGGGGGCTTTCTTCTAGCGGTACTATAGATAAAAGCCTTCCCTCAAAATTAAGACAGATTACGTTAACCGGATATGATAAAGAAATACAGTTCGAAAATCCGGTATATGAAAATGAAAGTTTTAAAAATATTCCCAAAGACACCCGAAGCGTTCTTTACTGGAATTCTTTTCTTGAAGCACAGCCTGAGGAGCTATCAAGAGTGCAATTTTACAACAATGATGACGCAAAGAAGTACAGAATCATTATAATGGGATATGATAAAAACAATGATACTCCACTTTATTATAATGAAGTTATGCCTTAATTGATTTAAAACTAACCATACAGCCCGATTGCTATACCATGTAATTGGGCTTTTTTTATATCCATACTTCCGTTTTTCTCATTCCAAAACCCTATTTTAGCTATCCGAAAACAGAACAATGACGACCGTAGAATTTATACAGAAACAGCTCAATATTTCTGAAAAGAGCATCAACAATACTTTACAACTATTATCTGAAGACTGTACCATTCCCTTTATTTCCCGTTACCGAAAAGACAAAACCGGGAATCTTGATGAAACACAGATCGAACAGATCTCAAAAATCAGTAAGCAGTTTGAAGAAATTGTCAAGAGAAAAGAATCTATCTTAAAATCTATAGAAGAACAGAATGCTTTAACCCCTGAGCTTCAGCAGAGAATAGAAGAAAGCTTTGATATCCAGGAGCTGGAAGACCTTTATCTGCCTTTCAAAAAACGTAAAAAAACAAAAGCTGATACCGCAAAGGAAAAAGGGCTGGAGCCTTTAGCCAGAATCATTATGAGTCAGAAAAATAATGACATTCAATTTCTGGCTTCAAAATATCTGAACAATGAAGTTTCGTCTGAGGAGGAAGCACTTCAGGGTGCAAGAGACATCATGGCAGAATGGATCAATGAAAACATGTACGTCCGCAAGAATCTTCGCAGATTGTTTCAGCGCAAAGCAGTTGTTACCTCCAAAGTTGTGAAAGCTAAAAAAGATGAGGAAGACGCACAGAAATTCTCCCAATATTTTGAATGGGAAGAAAGCCTTAGCAGAACACCTTCTCACAGGCTTCTGGCAATGTTAAGAGCAGATGCTGAAGGCTTTGTAAAAACAAATGTAGGGATAGACAAAGAAGAAGCCATTGACTTTATTGAAAAGGCTATTATCAAATCCAATAATGAAAGTTCAGAACAAATTGCACTGGCGATAAAAGACAGCTATAAAAGACTACTGGAACCAGCTATCTCCAATGAAGCCCTACAGGAAGCCAAAGAAAAAGCAGATAAAAAAGCCATTGAAATTTTCTCTGAGAATTTAAGTCAGCTTCTTCTTGCCCCTCCTTTGGGAGAGAAAAGAATTCTGGCAATTGATCCGGGATACAGAAGCGGATGTAAAGTAGTGTGTCTGGATGAAAAGGGAGATTTATTACACAATGAAACCCTATACCCTCACGCTCCTCAGAATGAAAGCGGAATGGCCATGAAAAAGATCCGTTCTATGGTTAATGCTTATAATATTGAAGCAATCTCTATCGGGAACGGAACAGCAAGCCGTGAAACAGAGTTTTTCATCAAAAAGATTGCTTTCGATAAACCGCTGCAGGTTTTTGTAGTTTCAGAAGCCGGAGCTTCAGTTTATTCTGCCAGTAAAATTGCAAGAGAAGAGTTTCCAACATATGATGTAACGGTGCGTGGGGCTGTTTCCATAGGAAGAAGACTTTCTGATCCGTTGGCTGAATTGGTAAAGATTGATGCCAAGTCTATTGGTGTCGGACAGTATCAACATGATGTAGATCAGACTCAACTGAAAAATGAGCTGGATTCTACTGTGATGAAATGTGTAAATTCTGTGGGAATTAATTTAAATACAGCAAGTAAATCGCTTTTAAGCTATGTTTCCGGAATTGGAGAGAAAATGGCTGAAAACATTGTCAATTACCGCGCTGAAAACGGAGCATTTGAAGACAGAAAACAGCTTAAAAAAGTTCCGAGACTTGGAGAAAAAGCCTTTCAGCAGGCGGCCGCATTTGTAAGAATTGCAAATGCTAAAAACCCACTGGATAATTCTGCCGTACATCCCGAAGCTTATGGAATTGTAGAAAAAATAGCCAAAGATTTAGGCATTAAAACTCATGAACTGATTGCCAATAAAGAAAAAATAGCTCTGGTAAAACCGGAAAGTTATATCACGGATGAAATCGGGATCTTAGGAATCAAAGATATTTTAAAAGAGCTTGAAAAACCGGGTCTGGATCCAAGAAAGGCTGCCAAAGTATTTGAATTTGATCCTACTGTTAAAAGCATTAAAGACTTAAAAGCTGGCATGATTCTTCCTGGGATTGTCAACAATATTACTGCTTTTGGATGTTTCGTGGATCTTGGAATCAAAGAAAGCGGATTGGTTCATATTTCCCAGTTGAAAGACGGCTTTGTATCGGATGTCAATGAAGTAGTAAAACTCCATCAGCATGTCCGTGTAAAGGTAACGGAAGTAGATGAAGCCAGAAAAAGAGTACAACTGAGCATGATTTTGTAATTTTCAGCTGTAAATTAAAGCATAAACCACAAAATATTTACTTTGAACACAAAGAATTTAATTTTCGATCTTGACGGAACATTATGGGATTCCAGAGCGACAATCATTAAGATATGGAATGAAGTTTTGGGCAGGCGTCAGTTGATCCAAAGAGAACTTAAGCCTGAAGATATGAATCAATATATGGGATTATTGGCTCATGATATTATAAAAGATATTATTCCTGGCATTTCAGATCTGCAGGCTCATGAACTTCTTTCTGAAATTGTAGCCGAAGAAAATAAAATACTGCACATACAGGGCGGGATTTTATATGAAGGTGTAGAAGAAACTTTAAAGAGTCTGGCCAATACCCACTCTCTTTTCATTGTAAGCAACTGCCAGGATGGTTATATTGAATCATTTTTAGACTATTATCAGTTCAATGATCTGTTTATTGATTTTGAATCTCATGGCCGGACTCAAAAACCAAAATCTGAAAATATACAGCTCCTCATGGAAAGAAATGGTTTAACCATCAAAAATTCCATATATATTGGTGATACTCAAACAGATCATGACTCCGCACGTGCAAATGGACTGCCATTTATTTTCTGTAAATATGGATTTGGAAAGCTGGCTGATTCACTTTATGAACCAGCAATTCTTACGTTTTCAGACTTATCCGGTTCGGTATTACAAAATAATGAAGATTTCTGAGCTTAGAACAAAGTAAAAGAAATACAAAAATTACTTCAATACGAAACTAAAAAGGCTGCCCATTAAGACAGCCTTTTTACTCTTATACAGTAGAAATCCTTTATTTATAATCCTTAGAACTCCTTCTAGGTTCTTTTACTTCCGGCCATTTTACCGTTTCTCCTTTATCATCCTGAGGCATTGCTCTCTTTTCTCTGTTCGTAAATTCCGGGTCTTCAGATGCCATATAAGCTAGTGCAGCTGTTAAAATCACGTTGTTTTTCACCTCATCAAAAACAATTTTATCATATGTATCTTTTGTTGTATGCCATGTATACCCGAAATAACCCCAGTTCAGTGAACCTAAAGAAAATCCTGGTACTCCGGCTGCTACAAATGAAGCATGGTCGGAACCACCTCCACCCGGCATTCCAGGAAAATCAGTTTTGATGTGACTCTTTACCGCTTTCGGAACTCCATCAAGCCATTTCCCGATATAGTCATAAGCTTTTACAAATCCCTGACCGCTGATATTCACAACACGCCCTGTTCCGTTATCTTGGTTAAAAGCGGCTTGAACCCCTTTTATAATCTGAGGATTATCCGCCACAAAACCTCTGGAACCATTTAGTCCCTGCTCTTCACTTCCCCAAAGTCCGATTACAATAGTTCTCTTGTTATTAGTATAATATTTTTTCAGAATCCTCATGGTTTCAAGCATGGTGATCGTTCCCGTTCCGTTATCTGTAGCACCCTGAGCTCCGTCCCATGAATCAAGGTGAGCCGAAAGAATTACATATTCATCCGGTTTTTCTTTTCCTTTGATCATACCAATTGTGTTAAAACTTTTGGCTTCAGGAAGTATCTTAGACTGGGCATCAATTTTTATTTTAGGGAGAGTTCCTTTTTCTGCCATTCTGTAGAGCATCCCATAATCTTCCACATCAATATCAATCATTGGAATTTTAGTTGTTTTTGCTCCGAATATTCTGTTAGCTCCCATAATTCCTGTCCAGTTTGAAATAGCAATTCCTGCTGCACCTGCTTTTTCCAAAGCCTCCGGAAGACTGTTGTTGTCATACCCGATATTCTTCACATAAGCAGTGAAATCTTTAGCTGCCTGTTCTTTTTCTGCTTTAAGCTTTTCATACAATTCGGGAGTAGCAAATTCTTTGATTTGTTCATCAGAACGTCCAATTTTCTGGTACTGTGCCATCAGCACTATTTTTCCTTTCACAGAAGGAAGCCACTGATCAAATTCTGCTTTGGATGATGCTTTTGGAAGAATAATTACTTCTGCCTCAACCGCTTTTTTAGTAGCAGGACTCCATGCAAGCTGTGTAGCAGCCAGAGATTTTACACGCGGATACGTCATATCCACATGGGTAATACCTCTCTGCCATCCTTTCCATGTTCCAAACTGCTGAAGATTAGCATCTACTCCCCATGAACGAAGTTTACCGGCACTCCATTCGTTTGCTGCAAGCATTTCAGGAGTTCCTACAAGACGTGGTCCGATACCATCCAACAGCTCATACGCAAGGTTTTCCAACTGGGAATTATTATTTACTTCATCTACAAAACTTTTTACGATAGGGTTTAGCCTTTCTTTTGGGTCAACCTTTACCTGAGCCCAGGAAAACTGAGCAGCCAGCACTACTGCAGGCACTGCAAAAAATCTATTTATCCTCATAATATATATTGATTGGTTTAAAGATAAAAGAAATTAGGGAGATGATGAAAGAATGAGCCTAAAAAAGAGGTTTTACAATGATATTATTAACTTTTCCATGCATATAAAAGAAGAAATACCAAATTACAATTCATAAAAAAGACCGTCAATATGACAGTCTGTATGATCCTTAGAAATAATATTTTATTTTCCACTGAGAAATGTTTGGTCTTCTTAGGAAAGCAGTATAGTTCCGCTTTTCTGTTTATTACCAGCACATTGTTCCAGATGCTTATATTAAATCATCCTTAAACCGATAATTTCTTAATATACTTGAATTTCAATTCAAAGGATTAAAAAAGCCGGCTTCAAAAGCCGGCTAAAAGTGAATTATTTTTTAGCTTCTTCTACAGAAACTTTTCTGAAGTCTTTGAACAATTTGCTTAGTTCTAAAGCTGCTTTACGAGCTCTTGTACCAGCTGCCTTGTTACCTTTTTCTGCTTGTTGGTTTGCCTCAGTTGTGAACGCTTCAAATTCTGCGTTGATTTTTTCAATTAGTTCTTTCATTTATTTAAAAATTTAGGCTGCAAATATAGGTTTTATGGTGATTCCAGCCTAATTGTGTTGAAAAAAAATAGTGGATTTAATCATTTTTTTTGGTCTTTCTTAAATTCAATTTAATTTTTAAAATAAAAATTAAATTATTACGGAAAATCAACCATCTATTTGAATATTACTTAGATTACAAATAAACCATTCAGAATCAGTACAAATTGAAGAAAAACAAAGGAAATATCTACTTTGAAAGATTCTACTTGAAAATTCTGGATTTCTCTTAATGTCTTAATGATTTAAAACTGTAATTCCCCTGCCTTTTTACCCGCATTTCCTAATAAAACAATGCTTTCGGAGGTAATGCGCTCTGCAAAAACGATCCGGAAATGATAATGGTATTTATTCGTGAACGAAAACGTATCTCCCGGAGTAAATAAAATCTGGTGCTTTTCACAATATTCATAGAACTTTTCCATGTCTGTATGCTCTGGAAGCCGCCCCCAAATACTGTAACCACCCCGAGGCCTGTGAAAATAAGAACCTTCAGGAAAAGAAGTTCTTAAAGCTTCCAGCACCTGTACTGCCTGCTGGCTGAGTTTCTTCCTGAATGCCCGAAGATGTCTTTCATAACTGTTTCCCTGCAGTAATTTCAAAACCAGTTCCTGATAAATGGGAGAAACCGCCCGTCCCAATGCAAACCTTACTCTTTCGGATTTTGCATAAAAATCTCCAGCATAAAGCCAGCCTAAACGTATTCCTGGTGCCAATGTTTTTGAAAATGATGAATAGGTCATCACACTTCCGTTTTTATCGAAGCTTTTTATACAGCGGGGTCTTTGTTCGCCAAAATAAAGATCGGAATACATATCATTTTCAATGATACACAACTGATGGGTTTCTGCAATGCTAAGAATTTCTTTTTTTGCTTCATCATCCATCACCATTCCTGTGGGATTATGAAAATTCGGAGTTATTACAAGGGCACGAACGTTATTTTCCTGACAGACTGTTCTGAAATATTCTGTATCAAAACCGCTTCTGTAGTGTATGGGAATCTCTATCACTTTCAGTTCCAGATGGGCAATTACTTCCAGCACAGAAAACACACACGGACTGTCAACAGCGATTACGTCTCCGGCTTTGGTGACAGATTTTAAAGCGATCGTGAGTGCCTGTAGTGCACCGTCAGTAATGATTATTTTATCAGGATTTAAAACACATCCGTAAGTTCCCATCTGCTTTGCAATCTGTTTCCTTAATGTTTCCAGACCATTTGACGGGTAATACCTGAGCAATGATGCTCCTTTTTCACGAATTACTTCCTGCATCATTCTGAGGATGAGTTTCTGCGGAATGAGCAGGTCTCCGGGCACAGCTGTATTGAAAGAACTTGATTCTGAGGTCCTTTTGGAAGTCAGCATCATATTTTTCATAAATTCTTCATCTCTTACTACCACAGGCAGTTTTGTTATGCTTTCCGGAATATGCTCTTCCTTAATTTCTGCAACAAAATATCCTGACCTCGGATAGCTCCTTATTAAGCCTTTAATCATAAGGTATTCAAAACCACTCTGCACAGAACTTGTACTGAGCTTATATTTTTCCTTAATTTCCCGAACAGAAGGAAGCCTGTCTTTTTCCTGCAGAATCCCGCTGTGAATCTGTTTCTCTATTACTGCTGTAAAAATTTCGTACTTATAAAATTTCACCATAACACATCAACTGTACTGAACAAATTTACAAAAATACTTTTCTGTACCGATGATATTTTAGAGAACTGTATCCCTTTTGAATGGATTAATCTTATAATTTTGAATAAAAAAGATCCCATGGATATCATTTCAAAATTTACAGTAGGTTCTGAAGAGGGAATTTCTGATCTTATAACCATTATTGATTCTTCCGTTTATACACTGCATAAAGACTTTGTAAGTGAGGAAGACATTAAAAAATATATTCACAATGAAATAGATCCGAGAAAGATGATCAATGACCTGAATGATCTTTCCAACCAGTTGATCATGACGTATGCTGATCAGAAACCTGTCGGATACAGTATCATCAAGAGTGGTTCTCTGCATCCCGGAATCTCTGAAGGAAAAAGAGCAACGGAAATCAGTTTTGTAATTCTTTCAGCATTTGATTCTCCTGAAACAAGGCAGTCACTTTGGAAAAAATGCAGATCGGCAGTGAGCTTTACAGATATAATATGGATCAATATGCTGGATCATGATCCGCTTTTGGCGTTTTTAAAAGAGTCTGGGTTTATTTCTGTATCTGGCTCAAAGGCAGATCCTTTTCAGCTTCCGTCTCATATTTTGGAACTGGAGATTAATAAAAGCTGATTTTTTACCGCAGATTACACGGATTTTCACTGATGTTTGTGTATATCTTAATAATGCGTATATCTCATATAATAAGTAGTTCTTTTTTAATATTGAGGAAGACTATCATTCTTATTTTTATTATCTCACTTAAAATAATTTTAAGTAAGCAATAGTTTACATATCTTTGATTTTTATAATTTTTACTTATGAGCGATCAGCTGGAAACCATAGAAGATTATTACAAACGTATCCGTAAGAATGAGATCAAGATGTTTGATTCTGAGGATTTTGAAATGGGCAAGTCTCATTTCAATATTTCGATGCGGAAGTACTGTAGTTTTAAGAGTCCTTATAACCGCCGTGATTATTATAAAATCAGCTTTATCATTGGAAAAGGGACCATTCATTATGGTACACATCAGCTGTATATTGACCGTCCGGCATTATTCTTTCCTTCTCCAAGCATTCCATATTCCTGGGAGTGTG
Organism: Chryseobacterium sp. MA9; assembly: GCF_024399315.1. NCBI lineage: Bacteria > Pseudomonadati > Bacteroidota > Flavobacteriia > Flavobacteriales > Weeksellaceae > Chryseobacterium > Chryseobacterium sp. MA9. The sequence goes on from NZ_CP075170.1 coordinate 1,341,934, forward strand.
ACAGTGATCTTCAGGAAGGGTATTTCTGTCTGTTCAATCAGGAATTTTTTAATGGAAATTCAGAATTTAATCTGTTTAAAAAGACTTCAATGTTCAAGGAATGGAGCAAACCGGTAGTTTTTCTGACGGAAGAGCAGACACAGCTGGCCACCCTTTATTTTGATCAAATTTACAAAATGAATAATTCCGCCTACCCTTTCCGATGCAGCAGTATCAAAAGTAATCTGGCATCCGTTATGCATCTGGCAATGGAAAATCGTGTAGAAGATATCAATCCTAATGAACTTCCTGCCAATGTACGGCTCTATAAACTATTTGATGAGCTGCTCAACAAGCAGTTTCCGTTGGATTCTCCTGCTTATCCGCTTGCATTAAAAACTCCTTCGGACTTTGCTGATCACCTTAATGTGCATGTCAATCATTTGAACTCTTCGGTAAAGTCTGTAACCCATCTTACTACAACACAGATTATTAAAGAAAAGATGTTTGAAGAGTCTAAAAATCTGCTGAAGTACACCAATTGGGATATCGCCCAGATTGGCTATACATTAGGTTTTGATCAGCCTGCTCATTTTAATAACTTCTTTAAAAAGCACGCCCGGACTTCACCATTAAAATTTAAGAATCTATCCTAATATTTGATTTTTGTAATTTTTACTTTGTCTTTTAAAATTCACTTTTCTATTTCTTGACTTATTTTTGCATAGTAAAAAATGAATGAACATGTTGAGAGAAGCATCTGAAAAACGAATCAGATTAATTACCATTATGGCTTTCGTGTCTATCCCGCTTTCGGGGTTTGTCACAGATATATATTTACCATCGTTCCCTTCTATGGCCAAAGAAATGATGGTTTCAGAAAAAGATATCCAGATCACTCTGACCTCATACCTTCTGAGCTACGGAATTTCCCAGTTGTTTGTGGGAGGAATTCTGGACAGCATAGGCCGTTACCGTCCCAAATTGATAGCATTATTCCTGTTGATCCTGACCAGTATTTTAATTACAATGACAAACAGTATTTTATTGATCTGTTTGCTTCGTATTCTTCAGGGAGCTGCTGTTTCAGTACTTGTGGTGGCTACGAGGGCTATTTTTGTTGATATTTATGATGCTGAGAAAGTGAAGCACTATTTAAGTTATTTCACAATTGTATGGTCTTGCGGCCCTATTCTGGCACCATTCCTGGGTGGTTATCTTGAGAAAATATTTAACTGGCATGCTAATTTTTATTTCCTGGCTATATACGCCGGATTCCTTTTTTTGTTTGAATGGTTCTTCAGCGGGGAGAGTCTTCCTCAGAAAAAGAAACTGGACCTATCAGAAAACATCAGCCTATACAAAATGATGCTTAAGAACAGGATTTTCATGTTGGGAATTTTCATATTAGGACTGAGCTACTCTATCGTAATGTTATTTAATATTACCGGACCATTTATTATTGAAAATACCTTTCATTTTACACCGGTAGTTATTGGATACTGTACACTGATCTTAGGATTTTCCTGGATGATCGGAGGCTTTATCGGAAAACGCAGACTGACTCTTGATTTTAAGCCGAGAATTCTACAGCCTATTCTTTTACAGTTAATTCTGATTGCAGGATTGATTGTCATCAGCTATTTTGCAGAAAGTCTTTTCATCATGATTCCTTTTGCCTTTTTCATTCATATCTGTTCCGGAATTTTATTTACCTCATTTTTTACGACAAGTATGCTTTACTTTCCTAAAAATGCAGGAACTGCCGGAGGACTGATGGGTGGATTGGTCTATGTGATTACTTCTGTGACAAGCTTTATCATTTCAGTAAGCGGAAATGTAAGTGAACAAAAGGATCTTTCCTGGCGCTACCTGATCATTGCATGTTTCCTTTTGGGAATTATCCTTATTATGCATCAGGCCGTGAAGAAAGAAAAAGCAGAGAACTAGTCTCTGCTTTTTTTATAGCCCTTATATGGTAATCTATCAGCTTAATTAGTTTTAATTAAAACTAATTTTTCGTATATTTGTTAGGGTAAGCAGTGCTGATATTTTTTCAAATCACCTCTTACCCTGTAATGCTATTATTATACAATATGTCTGAAAAACAGAACAATATATCAGAACTGGCTCTGGAGCTTGGCCTGGCGATGAGTGAAATGAAAAGCCGGCTTCGACAAAAGATTCAGACTACGATTAATGAGTATGATCCGGATCTTTCTTTTGAGCTGATTGAGATTCTGGGACTGCTTTCACGCAATAATGGTATCAACCAGCAGGAAATTGGAAATAAAGTAAGCAAAGACAAATCAAGCATAACTTATCTCATCAACAGTCTCGCAAAACGGGATCTTGTTGAACGGATAGCTGATAAAAATGACCGGAGAAATAAGCAGATTTTTTTAACTCCGAAGGGTAAACAAATTGTAGAAACCGTTTATCCATGGGCATTGGATCTTTATAAAAAGGCAGCTGATGACATTCATGAAGAAGAAATCATCAAAGCACTTCTTTTAGTAAAAAAAATGACAGCAAACCTGGAAGAATCAGGACCAAAACATGATACAATATGAGAACAATCCTTGTACCCGTTGATTTTACATCAACTACGGAAAATGCAGTAAGAGTTGCCGCAGATTGGGCAAAAACCTACGAATATCAAAACATAATCCTACTCAAAACAGCAGGAGAATCTGAGTTTGATTATCTGCATATTGCAGAAGGGCATTCATTTGTGAATGAAGAAAATGTCAATAATTTACTGCAGAGGACAGAATCACTATTTGATCAGTTAAGCAGTATTATTACAGAAAAGTCACCTGAAGTCAAAGTTTCCAGGATATTAAGTGACTGGGCTATTACCAGAAGCATCAATGAACTTTTAAAAACCCAGCCTTCTGTAGAGCTGATTATTCTGGGAAGTGATGACCAGTCTTCTTCTACTGAGAGTTTTGTTTCCGACAATATTATCAGCATTGCAAGAACGAGCCCTGTGAAGACCTTAATTGTTCCCAACAGCTATCACTACACTCCTATTAAAAACATATTTATTCCTTGTGATATAAAGGGAATTAAAAGATTAGAAAGATTGTTTCATCATAAATCTGTTATACATAAACAGGATGTACGCCTGATGTTTTTGAATATCAATACCAGTGAAAAAGAGGATGAGGATAAAAAAAGAGAGCTGGAAGAATATATCCATGAGCATTTAACGGAGATTCCAAGCAGTATTCATTATTCTCATGATGAAAATGTTATTCAGGGTATTCTCACCTTTGCAGCCTCTAATGAAGCAGATCTTATTATAGCTTTGCCAGGCCAGCATAGTTTTCTGTATTATCTGGCAAGCAGAAGTATTTCTGAGGGAATCTACCAGAACACCCATCAGCCCGTACTTATTCTAAAATAATAAGGTCTTCAAAAATGAATGAGTAAAAGCTAATAATAAATTTTAGTACTTTCAATTTTAACAAGTTTCTGTTCCTGCATTTTCTTGACATACCTGATCACCGTTTCTACCCGAAGACCGGTTAACGTAGCTATTTGCTGTCTGGTATAGGGAATCAGAAAGGAATAGGTTTCTTCGAATCCGAAATACTTTTTAATATGATCAAAAAGCTTCATGAGCTTTACAATAGGATCTGAAATAGCAAGAAAGCTGGAAATCATAAATCTGAAATGCATTCTGTCTGCCATATATTTATTAATTTCCAGCATTAAGGCTGGTTTTTCCAACAGCATCTGCAGAAATTTTGCTTTGGAAATCTTAATAATCTCACAATCAGTAATGGCAATGGCATTGATCGCATACTGATGATCTGTAAATAAATAGCTTTCACCAATGCAGTGCCCATCAAAAGGCAGCCCGTGAACAAATTCTTTTCCGTCTTCCAAAAAAGTATTCAGTTTCACAGTACCGGACCTGATCTGGAAATAATATTTAGCTGCAGTTCCTTCTTTAAAGATAGAGTCTGCCGCATCATATTTTTCCAGAATGGCTCCGTGGGAAAATAATAAGTCTTCACATATAATCATCTTGCCATTATTAATTTGAGTAAAAATAATTAAAGTATAAGTAATGTTGCAACTTATCAAATACCACAGAAAAAGTGATTTTTTGATATCAACACTACCTTTTTTATTATGCAGTGATTTTCTTTTTATGTTTTGTGCCCCAATCTGCCAGAGCAGCAATCACATCTTTCAGGGACTCACTATATTCTGTAGGAACATATTCTACCAACACCGGTTTCTGATCGATAAGAACGGTTCTTTCAACTAAATGATTTACTTCCAGCTTTTTCAATTCGCTGGACAACACTCTTGCCGAGATTCCATTGATGGTTCGCTGTAGTTCATTAAAGCGTGTATGTCCACCCAAAATAGCAATCATTACTCTGATGGTCCATCTGCCTCCAAGAACGTATAAAGCATCCTCAGTAGCAGCCAGATGTGTACTGCATTGCGGCCTTGAATACACTATTTTCTCTTCTTCCATTGTCTCTGTTTTATCTGGTTACTAACCTAAATGTTATTACTAACCTTTTAGTAACTACTATCTTTTTATTAGTAAATATAGATAATTTTGAAACATCAATTTTAAAAAAATAAAAAATGAAACGAGTACTTCATATTATCTCAAGCCCAAGAAGCGAATCATCCATCAGTAAAAAACTGGGAAATGCCGTTGTAGAAAAAATCACAGCAAAATATCCTGACAGTGTTTTTAAAAAGCGTGATCTTGCCAACCCTCTTTTTCCTCATTTAGAAGAAGCCCATATCAATGCATTTTTCACCCCGGCTGAACAACGTACTTCTGAGCAGCTGGAAACTGTGAAACTTTCTGATACAGTAATTGATGAACTTCATGAAGCAGACATCATTGTCATTGAAGCTCCACTATACAATTTCAGCATCACTTCTACCCTTAAATCATGGCTTGATCATATTGCCAGAGCAGGAAAAACATTCAGCTACAGCGAAAACGGTCCTGAAGGACTAGTAAAAAACAAAAAAGTATACCTTGCTTTTTCAAGTGGCGGAGTATATTCTGAAGGAGAAAGGCAGGCCTACGATTTTGTAGTTCCTTACTTAAAACGAACTCTTGGATTTATGGGAATGACGGATATTTCTGTTGTCCGTGCAGAAGGTCTTTCTGTTCCGGTTATTCAGGAAACAGCCCTGCAAAAAGGGATTGAAAGTATAATTGTAGAATAAAAAATTAAAAATGCTGTTCCTGATGAACAGCATTTTTAATTGAATTTTCATCATTTTAAAAAAAGTTTACACAATTAAAAGAATATTTTCTTCAACATATGTAAAGACTTTTTCTGTTTTTATCTCTCATTTTTGCTTGATTAAAATAAAAATTATGGAAAATAATAAACAACCTCAGCTGATCAATCCTACAGAACTATTTAATCCGGGGCCATACGGGTTTTCACACAGTATTTCTGTAGATTCTTCTTTCCAGATGTGTTTTATCTCCGGACAGAGTGGCGGTGTAGGAGAAAACCATGTATTAGCTGATGATTTTAAAACTCAGGTTCAGGAAGCTTTGAAAAACTTAAAAATCGTTTTACAGAGCCATTTCATGACGGTTGAGAATATTGTAAAAATTACCCTTCTCATTGTAGACCACAACCAGGAAAAACTTGAGATATGGACGGAAGAAGCTAAGAAAGTATGGAAGGAGTCATTCCTGCCTACCAGTACACTTATTCCGGTAAGTCAGCTGGCTTTACCCGGGATGCTGTTCGAGATAGATGCAATTGCAGTGAAAAGTTAGTTCCTGTTGAGTCGTTCAATTATTAATGATGAAAAGCTTCTTACTCCGGTTCTGATACTTTCTTCATCCACCTGAAAATTAGGAGAGTGATTCATGGCAATCACACCTTTTTCAAAATTGGAACCACCCAGGAAGAAATATACTCCTGGGATTTTTTGTTGAAAATAAGAAAAATCATCATTAAAAAACGGAACCTGCCCATAATCTGGAGCAATTGTATTTTTACCATACAGATTCTGAAGGATTTCTGTAGCTGATATTGTCAGTTTTTCTTCATTGATAACCGTTGGATTATCCTGGACAAATGACACAGAAAGAAGCTTTTCTTTATATCCGCTATCCGCTATGATGTTCTGAACCCCTGGAATTATTTTACCTAAATTAGAAGAATTCGTCTCATATAAATAGGCTTCAAGAAAGGATTCATTATTTTTAGAATAGATATCAAATTTCCCATCCATGAACAGATAATCTTTGAAAACAGTATCAGGATTTGTCAATCCGATTTTAGGATCAACAATGGATTGTATTTCCCAGGGCTTAGTTCCGGGTTGAATACGAGACAGAAAGTTACTGATCTTTTTCGTTAACTCTGTTGTCTCTTCTGAACTCTTATTTTCTTCTGATAGGCAAACATTTCATTAGGTTTCACCATGATCTGTCCTACAGGTATTGCCGTCACATGCAGTCCGTAGATTTCATCAGGATTTATTATAGAAAGCAACCCTTTATCCAACATTTCTTTTGCCCCTTTGAACGTCTCTTCTTCAGGTTGAAATATGAAATAGACCGTTCCCTTTAAAGATTTTTTATTTTTTGAAAGAACTTCAGCAATTCCTAACCCAACTGCCATATGTATATCGTGACCGCAGCCATGCTGAATGCCTTTTATTTTCGATTTGAAAGTTTCAGGATCAGGATAATCATTCGGTAATGCATCCATATCCGACCTCCAGGCTATTTTTTTTCCCTTTTGATCCCCTTTCAGAATCCCTACCACACCGTAACCATATAGGTCTGTTTTAACTTCCAGACCGAGATCAAGCAGATACCGTTTAATTTTTTCCTGAGTCTGTTTCTCCTTCCCTGCCAGCTCCGGATTTTCATGAAAATCCCTCCTGATATTAACCAGTTTATCAAATATTCTATCCGTTTCAAGCTGGACAGATTGATGGAGATTCTGTTTCTGGATATTTTTAGAAGAATGAGTTACTGTTTCTTTTTTGCTGCTCAATCCTTGTGCAGATAAAAGAGCGGAAGCAAAGCATAATAAAGTTAATGTAAGTTGTTTCATAGTCAGAGGTAAGTAGTTTTATCTTGACAATTATTGTGTCAAAAGTTTACCTATACAAATTAGACTATACAACTTCATCTTTGTTACATCCTTATGATCAATTTATTATTATTATTTTAATAAGCAATTGAATCTATTCTGCTTCCATATTATTCCCTATTCACTACCACATTATTTAAAATAATTCTAAACTAAGTGAAAACGAAACCTCTTGAAACTACTTTATGCAAAGGCTTTGTTACAAAAAATTAAAATTACATCAATATAAATTACGTAGAAATACTGAATCTTATCTGAGAGGATCTGATTAATTTCGGGTAAACAAAAACTGACAACTATGGATAGCTTGAAAAGCATGCATTCATTTCTGAAAGAGAAATTGTATCTGAAATCCGGCTGCTATAGATCAATCAGCATGATCACTTCCTGTTGAAAGGAGTTGAAGATATCTAACCCAAATTTTTAACGAAATGAATATTATTAACAAAATCCTCAACGTCGACGATTATTATTTCGACGTGTTTATGTCTATCTCGGAAGCGCTTTCCGGGTTTACTGTAAATGAATTACAATCTACAGGCTTGGCAGAAACCTATTACACCTACGTTCTGAAAAGCTTGGAAGCGGCTACTTTCGTAGAATTCCTTACTGTTTCTAAAAATATTCTTGAAAATTCTTCTGATGAAGATCAGTTGAAAAACGCCATTCAATCCGAAATTATTGCCAACCCCGGAATGAATGATATTGCCGGAAAAGTGATCACCATGTGGTATTTGGGAACCTGGGAAGGAGCTTATATCAATGATCTTTCTTACAAAGAAGGTCTTGTCTGGAACCTGATGCATTCTCATCCGCCCGGAGCAAAACAACCTGGCTACAAATCGTGGAATATTAAACCTGTAAACAGCAACTCATGAATCCAACCAATAACAAAAAAGATGTAATCATCGTAGGAACGGGGATCGCAGGATCATTAATTGCAAAACTGCTGTCTGATCATGTATTTGATGTAGCAAAAGGTAAAATGATCCACCGTGCAGATGCAGGAAAATCGGATAATATCAAGGAAATATCAATACTCATGTACGAAGCCGGATTGGAAGCCGGTCTTGAACTGGATTCTGTATCTTCAATGACTACTTACAATGAGTATATCCGTACTTTCTACAGAGAAGAAGCTAAAGTTCCCAACTCTCCTTATCCGAATTTGAAGCAGGCACCTTCTCCAAATGTTCTCGATATGGAACACATCATTCAGCCGTTTCCTGATAAAAAGGGGTATCTGGTACAATTCGGGCCAATGCCGTTTGCAAGTGACGCCATCAGAGTGGGAGGCGGAACTACTCTTCACTGGCTGGGAACTACCCCAAGAATGCTTCCGAATGATTTTAAACTTACAGAGAAATATGGCATTACGATTCCTCAGCCAAATTCTGATAAACCAAGTCCTGTTAATTGGCCGATAGATTATGAAGAATTAAGGCCTTATTATGAAATGGCAGAATTTGAAATCGGGGTTTCCGGAGATGTTTCAAGACAGGAATATCCAATTTCTGAAAATATGGAGCAATACTATGGAGATTATGTATTCCCGATGGAAGAAATTCCGCAAAGTTATATGGATCATAAGATCATTGAAGGTCTTAAAGGTACGAGCGTAAAGCTAAGCTCCGGAGAAATTCCTTTGATGATGGTACCTTCTCCTCAGGGAAGAAATTCTATTCCGAATCCAAAATACGGAAAAACAAAGATCATTAAGGCGGAACCGAAAGATTCCGGATATAAACTGGTTTTAGACAGTTCTGAAAAAGAAGAGTATAAAGCTCTTGGTTCTGTATGGAATCCTTATATGGGAGAACGTTGTGAGGGAAATGCTTCCTGCGTTCCGATCTGTCCTGTTCAGGCTAAATACAATGCTTTAAAAACATTAAAAAAAGCGTTGTATAAGCTTAATGATAATGAAAACCTTAAGCGTAATCCATACATGCAGGTTCAGGCACAGAGTGTGGTTTACAGATTAAGTGTTGACCAGAACGATAAGGATAAAATCTCAAAGGTTCATCTGAGAAGATATACTTCAAAAGAGAAAACAGATTTCGTTGAAGAATCTATTGATACTTCAGATGCTATTGTGATTCTGGCTGCCAATGCTTTTGAAAATCCAAAAATCCTGCTGAATTCCAAATATACAGTTAATAATGTTGTAAAAACGGCGGCCAACAGCAGTGATCAGGTGGGAAGAAACCTGATGGATCATATGGTAATGCTTACGTGGGGACTTTTCCCTGAACCGGTGTATCCATACAGAGGTCCTGGTTCTACCACCAATATCTCGTCTTTCCGTGATGGAGATTTCAGAGGTGAATTTTCTGCGTGGATCTCTCCGCTTGACAATTGGGGCTGGGGCTGGCCGGCATTTTCTCCGGGATCTGATGTTGGATATTTTATCAGCCAGAAGCTTTTCGGAACAGAATTAAGAAAAGAGCTTACCAACAGACTTTCAAAACAGGTTTTATTTCATTTTGAAATTGAGCAGTTACCTAATCCAAATAACAGAGTTACCATTAATGATCAGTATTTAGATGTTCTTGGAATTCCACGCCCTGTTATTCATTATGAACTGACAGAATACGAGATGAAGGCTATGGAACAGGCAAAAAATGCTTCTGATCAGATGTTCAAAAAATTAAATATTGATGATTTCACAAAATATACTGCTGAAGACAAGAATTCTGTGATGTACAATGGAGTAAGATATTCTTACAACGGAGCCGGCCATATTGTGGGAACTCACAGAATGGGTTCTACAGCAGAGGATTCTGTAACCAACAGTTATTGTAAAGCTTGGGATCACCCGAATTTATACATCGTAGGAGCAGGAAACATGACCACTTTAGGAACTTCAAATCCTACTTTAACATTATCAGCATTCACAATCCGTTCAGTAGAATCTATTCTTGCTGATCTTGAAACTCAACTTAAAAAATAATAACATGAGACAAAGACTTATCAATAAAACAGCACAACCACAGGAAACATTAACAGCAGGAAGAATGGCAAGCAGAAGTACTGTCGTTGCAGATGCCGTTTCATTACCTTCTTTATTATTTGATTCAGCACTTAGCAAAGAAGACTGGATTGAAGGATTAAAACATCACAGCAAAACAGTGACTTCTCTTTTACTGAATGATCAGATTGATGATTTTAATGCTTATCTGGAATCTCAGTTCAGCTCCGAAGTTTCTGAATCAAAAAAAGGATTGACTGAAATTGATTATAAACCTATTTTACAGGATCTTTTACAGACGGCAATCCTAATTGAGCATTCTACCATTCCACCTTATCTTACAGCTTTGTATTCCATCAAGGATGGAACTAATGCTTTAGCTTCACAAATCATCCGAAGTGTTGCTGTGGAAGAAATGCTTCACCTCATCATGGTTTGTAATGTATTGAATGCAATTGACATCCAGCCATCTGTCAACAAACAGGAGAACTACCCTACTTATCCAATGAAATTACCCATGAATGTTGATTTCTATGTAGGACTGGAAACATTCTCAAGTAACAGTATTGCAACTTTTATTGCCATTGAAAGTCCAGGAAACCCTTTGGTAAAAGCTCCGAAATATGACAACGAAACAGGTTCTTCAGCATTATATTCCCAAAGAGCTGCCGTACAGGATACCACCTTGTGGACCCTTGAAAACATGAAAGGTTTCATCATGGAAAATGTCCATACTATTGGTGAATATTATGATGTTTTATTCTTCTATATTGTTATTTTCCAAATCATTGCTTATTACAAAGAACATGGAACTCTTCCGAAGAATTTTGAAGAATTAAATACCGGAGGAATTTTCACAGGAAATCCTGCAAAGCAAATCCGTCCTGAGCAATACTATGGAAGTGGCGGAAAATTACATTCTGTAGAAGCAGTAGCTGGAGTAATTGCTGTTTTCCAGGAAATCAAAGGACAGGGTGAAGGTGCTGACGATTCTATTTTCGATGTTGATCCGTCTCAATTCGAAGAAGGGATGGAACTGGCTCATTATTTCAGATTTAAAGAAGTATTCCATGAGCATTTCTATCTTGGTGGAAACTACGGGCCTTTTATGGATGAAAACGGTATGATGCCTGTTACTACTCCACCAAACGGAAAAGACTTACCTGTTGACTGGAATGAAGCATATCCTATGAAGCCTAATCCTAAAGTGGAAGATTATATTAAAAACAAAGAACTATATGCACAGGGCATAGAGTTTAATAAAACATACAGACGTTTATTAGACGCTATACAAAGTGCTGTGGAAGGAAACCAAAGAGAATTGGAAAAATCCATTATGTACATGTATGCATTGAAAGAACAGGCTGTTAACCTGATGAAACAACCATTGGATTCACAAAGCAATGCAGGGCCAACTTTTGAATACACCGATTTATAACCATAAAAACGATATATCATGTTTAAAAGAAAAAAAGAAAGTCCCCAAGCGGGAGAAGAACAGTTGCTCCGTAAAATGCCAGGCCAAAATGAAATTAATCTGGCTGAGCTAATGGATGGATATTCAAAACTTCTTATCGATGATCCGGTAAGACCATTCCGAGAAGACAATCTGCAGGCAATAGAGAATAGCGTAGATTATGGAATTCTGGCAGCACTGTCTGGTACATGGGTAAGTTATAATGTTAATTACAATAAAGATATTACTAAACCTTCATTAGCAAGCGGGGTGCATACTACCATTATGCCTTCCCCTGGAACCAATTCAGGGACCATACCCGGAAAATTTGCTTTTGATAGTGAAGAATATATCGAGAAGCTAACATTTTCCATTGTCCCGGGCGGAGTTCGTAACCGCGGTGGTGCCAGTGAACTCTTCTGTGGAGCTGTTAAGTATGAGCAAAGTATTAAAAGTGTCAATACTGTAGAGGGACAGGAAGCTTTAAAATACACCCCCATCCATGAAGAAAACGGAATGTATCTCTGGCTGAGTGATGTCTACAACCATGCGGCAACTAAAGAATCTATTGAAAGAGACCGCGGTATTCATGCCGTTTCAACGGAAGATGCTAAAAAGTATGGCTATACAGGAGAATACAGAGATGAACCTCTTGTAAGAATAACACCTGACGGAGAGCAAAACCCTCAGTATATTCTTCAAAGCCAGCTGCAGCCGGGACAGCCTTATTATGAGATAGTTCCGGCACAGGAAATAAAGCCTGGAGCAGGACTTGACGGTCCTTATTTTATCCCGGACTACTCTATCTCAAGAAGCGGTGTTATTCCTCATGGAAGTACCATTACTTTATTAGGAGATATTATTCCTCAAAATAAAGATAATACAACGTTTTATTTAATTGAAGGTTCTCCTAGTTTCCCTTATGGTAAAGAGGCATGGGATACCAACCATCTTTCCATTTCCCGTACAATGGGAAACGCAGGGGTAACACCTGAAAAAATTATTGATCTTGATAAGCCCGCACCGGATTGGGTTCATGAAACACTTAATGATGATAATGATCCGGGATCAAATAAGATCTACACCCAGAGAATACTCGCACATGATTTATATCCTTATTCTGTACGACCTGATCTTAGGCTCAGGGATACATTAAGAGGTCAGAAGGTCAGCAATCACGTACATGTGAGAATGTCTTCCAAAATGAAAACCGGAGCGCAGGGAGGTATTTTAAATGTTCCTTTTGTAAACCGTTTCGTTCCGACTGTTGAAGTGGATATGGATATGTGGATTGAAACCATTATTGAAGATGGGAAAGAAATTCTTCAGCTGCAATATGAGCAAATTGTATTCTTTGAATTTGATTTTGGAAATGACGGAGGTACCACAAGCTGGCCTCACATCCAGGTTAATACACTTCGTAAACTAGAAGATATTCCTGAGGATCAAAGAAAAGTGATTGAAGAGCAGTTCTTTAATACTGCCGGAAATTCCAGCGCAGCTTCAGGATGTCCTTATCATAAAGGATAAAATTACTCATCAATATGATACAAAAAAGAGGCAGATTATTGCCTCTTTTTTTATCTTTTCTATGATATATTAAAGATTCTCGTAGGTCTGATCCACCATAAAGGATATCGCTTTTTTGATCTTTTCACGTCCTTCAGGTGTATTGGTGTCTATCCCGCAGAAAATACTGCCATTCAGAGAGGCGAACATATTGAGGTAATAAAGCCCTGAAACCATAATCGCCATGATAGATCGATAGGTATCCATTTTATCTTTGAAACGGGATTCCATCAATAATTTAAAGATATATTCCCCGTTTTCTTCCTGGGTATCAATTAGTTTTTTTAATGATTTTCTAGGTTCGGATATGGTCCACAGCAATAGTTTCTGAGCCTCTTTATTAGTGTATACGTGATCAAATTGTGAAAGCAGCATATGCTCGATAAATTCTCTTCCTCCATCTTCCAGGTTCGGTTTCATCTTTTCCACTTCCTCACTGGTTGCTTTCACCCAAAAATCTTGTGTACGAACATATTCGTCCATCAGACCATCCATACCACCAAAATAGGTGTAGATCATTTTCTTATCTACTCCGGCAGTTGCAGCGATATCATTTATCTTCAATCCTGCATGTCCTTTCGTTTTCAGAATTTTCCCAACTGCATCTAAAAATTTTTTCTTACTGCGTTCTTTATTTCTAATACTCCCTGATGCTGACTTTCTTTCCATGACTAAACATTCAATATACAAGTTTAAGGAATTTTTTTATCATTTTAGACACTACCAAGTGTCTAATTTCAACTATTTGTATATATTTGTACAAACTAAAACCATTTAGATAAAACACTATTGAGATTGAAAAATTAAAAACCATTTAGATTGTATCGCTAGTTCCCTCAGTTTAAAGAACATAAACAACTGAGGGGGAAACCCAACCAAACAGCATCAATTTCTATAATGGTATTATCTTTATTCTCAAAGAGCTGTTATGATAATAAATAAAACACTTTTCAATAGATATTTATTGGCTTATTCCTTTCAATTGCTGACATGCAGCCTTTATTTTGAAAAAGGATTTCTGTTTTTTGTTATATGATTAAATTAAAATATGAGCATCAATCAAAGAATAATTTCTTTCATGATAAAATTAATAATCTGAAAATCAAATAATTAAATTAAATTTTAAAAAAAATTAGGTAATTATACGCCAGTTTACACCAGCTTAGTTAAAAATAAGAGGACTCAATTAAGTCCTCTTTTATTTTCTAATATTTTGATTTTTTCTTTTAAAGAATCAATCTGTCTATTTAATTGTTCTTTTTCAATACTGGATTTATCCTTATCTCTGTTGAGTTTATAATTCAAAACTCCAATAACAGCCATTGATATTCCAAAAACTATTGATAATATAATTGGAATGATTTTAAACCAATCTCTTTTAGGCTCAAGACTTTTCAGGTATTTAAAATGTCCTCCCTTTTCTTTTACTAATCTTCCCTTTTCTGTTAGTACATAGACTGCATTACCCCCAGGAGGATGTTCTATGTAACCCAATTTTTCCATCATCATTTGTATTTCATTATTAACACTCGTGATTTTTGGACTTTTAAATTCTGGTTCAATTATTTTGTAAAATTCATAAGGACGAAAGTAATCGAATAAGGGAAATAAAACTATCAGTTTATCAATGTATTCATAAACTTTAGCTTCCTTTTCTTCACCTGAAAAGTAAATTACTTTCTTGTATGGCTTTAATCCTGGCATAAACAATTAAAACTACTTATCTTTCTTTTTAGGTTTAAAGTTTAAAACCTTTTTCATATTCAAATCGAATTCCACTAATTTAAGCACATGTTTGCCATCAACTAAAGGAATATTGTCTATGTAAATTATTTCAGTGCCATCGAATGCAAAATATTCATAATTTTTCTTTATATCTTCAACATAAAAATAATCTACACCATCTTTTGTAATGTATCTCACATTTTTTTCTTTAAGTGCTTCACCTAATGACATAATTCTTTATACTTAGTTCGGACATTTGAATTTGACAACAAATATCTGAATTTTTCTTGGTCGGTGACCTTTCTCAGGTTAAATCTATACACAAATTCATCAACATATTTTTGAAGATGCTTTTTTGAAACGTGATTATACATTCCTGAAACACTTCTTTTAAGTATGTTCCAACTTCCTTCTATATTATTTGTGTGTACATTATTGTCCTGCAAACTTACATACTCTTTTTTAGAATGATCTATAATTCTATGATCGTAATGTTTATTCAATCCGTTATAAGCCCACCATTCATCAGTAATGATTGTTTGGGTTGTAGGTTTGACATACTTATAAATAAATGGTTGAATACTTTTTCTTTTTGTATCAGGTACAACAAAAGCATTCATCTTACCATCTCTTTGTAACATTCCCATCACAGGAACTTTATCTTTAAAACTTCGCCCTTGTGAGTGTGGAACTTTCTTGTCTTTGTGACGGTTCTTGTTCTTACCTCCAATAAAAGTTTCATCACATTCTACAATACCTTCAAGCTCATTATTATTCTCAATACCAAAACATGCTCTAATTCTTTGTAACATGAACCATGCTGTTGCTTGTCTCACTCCAATATCTTTTCCTAACTGTATAGAACTAATCCCTTTTTTGTGGGACGTAACAAGCCAAATAGCCATGAACCATTTACGAAGACTAACTTTAGAATTCTCAAACATTGTTCCCGTCTTAATGTTAAAGTACTTTCCTGTATTCTTACATCTATATTGATTATTCTTACACTTATATACTTTTGAATTTTCATCAAAAGGACTTACAGGAAGTTTGTTCCATTTCAACATCTCCAAATAATCAATACAATCCTGTTCTGTTGAAAAGGTTTGAGTTAATTCAAATACTGATTTTATGTTGGTGTTAAACATATCTACTATTTTGTGTTTTTAATGATTGTATTAGCAGCATCATAGAGCCAACTAACATTACCTCTATAAAGGCTTTCCATATTATTAATAACAGTCTTATTAAAAGATTCAATGATCTTGTTTTTACGATCATCAGATATATCTAAAGACTTTATTTGATAAAGAATATCATCTACAACAGATTGAGCATTTTTCTGATTACTATTATATCTGTTCTGTAAAGTGGTTGCAGCATTCCCCAAATTAGAAATATCTAATTGCTGAGGATCTTTATACTGATAAGGTTGCCTTGATTGTTGAGGGCTTTTTAAGCTGTAATACTCCCATTGACCAGAATAACTATTGTATTTTTCATAACCTATTAGATTTGATGAAGAATCAAAATATTCATATCTGTTATAATATGAGTTATACTTCTTTGTTACTGTTTGAGAGAAACAGAAAACTCCAAACAACATGCATAAGGAAAAGATAATTTTTTTCATAGTGAATTTGATAATCCACTCAAACCCAAAGTAGAAATATTTTTGGTTTAAAAAAGAAAGGCGTGGGTTTGTAGACTATAATCCTGTTCTGAGGTTCTGACAAAACCTGCCCCAATGATAAATAGCAACATATACCCACACCATATGGAGTGAGCTTCAGTTACTTTAATCGTGTGGGGCAAAGTGTCGAAACTGTCAGATTTCAGAACCCAGATTAAAATAGCTTAACGCTTTCTTGTTCGATAAATATTCCTACAAAAATACAAAAATTGTACCTTTTTTACCTATATTTAGAGCAAAAAATTTATGGATATAACTGAAAAATTAGAAGAATTATTAGCTACAAACAAAGAGGGTTTAATAAACGCAAAAGATGAAATTATAAAAGAAATTAACGAACATATTCATTTTCACTTTGTAGAAGATGATCTGCATTCATTATTTGAGATTAGAACTTTCATAACTCAAAAACAAAGTTATTTTGCCTTAACATTTACCTTACTTCCACCAATTTTAAGTTTAAAGGGTGTTGATATTTCATTACTTTCTGTAGATACTATTAAACAAGCATATCAAGATGCTATAAAAATTAATGAAGAACTACACTCCGAGAGTGAAAAGATCTATTCTGAATTGCTGCCTAAAAAATCTTCAATTTGAGGTAAAAACTCATTGTATTCAGGTAATGTTCTGTTTTCTAAAAACACTTTTAAATCTTCATAATCTATATGTTTTTTATTTGGTATCATTGTGATTACAAATGGTAGATTATCATCTAAAATCATCACATTTAGATTAGATAATATTGTTTTAAGATGTAAAATTTTCTTTTGTTTCAAAATTAAATTATTATAATTTTCCATTTTTAGTAAATTTTAAAATTGTTAATAAAAAAAGACCTACTAATTTAATAGTTGGTCTTTGTTGTTTTGTTTTTTATGTTTGTGTAAACTAACGTATAGTTACCAAAAATTATTATTTTAAACACTTTACAGTGTCTTATTTTATATATTTGTACAAACTAAAACCATCTATATATTTTAAAGCACTTTTAGGTTGAAAAATAAGACAATTCAGACTGTTTTATTTATGTTCCCTTACTTTAAGACAATTTCGAACACGAAACAGCTAAGGTAGAAACACAACACAACTGACCATTAGAGATTTCTAATGGTTTTGTTTTTTACCAGTAATCCCTGAGACTATTACAAACTGGATATTACAGATTCTCATAAGTTTGATTTAATAAAAAGGAGATTGCTTTTTTGATTTTTTCCCGCCCTTTAGAAGTGTCCACGTCTATTCCGCAGAAGATACTGCCATTCATGGCAGAGTACATATTCAGATAATAAAGTCCGGAAACTAGGATAGCCATTATCGAGCGAACTTCTTCAACATTTTTTTTGAAATGAGGATCCATCAGCAGTTTAAAAATATATTCACCATTTTCTTCCTGAATATCGGTAAGTTTTCTTAGTGATTTTCTAGGCTCCGAGATACGCCACAGTAGTAATTTCTGCGCTTCTTTGCTATTGTAAACATAATCAAATTGTGACAAAAGCATTTCTTCCATGAAAGACTTTCCTCCGTCATCCAATTTCGGTTTTATCTTTTCTATTTCATTAATGGTTACTTTGCTCCAGTAGCCCTGAGACCGGATATATTCATCTATAAGCCCGTCTATCCCGCCAAAATAAGTATAAATCATCTTTTTGTCTACACCGGCTGTAGCAGCAATATCATTCACTTTCAAAGCAGCATGTCCTCTTGTTCTCAGTATTTTTCCCACTGCGTCCAAAAAATTTTTTTTACTGCGTTCCTTGTTCCGGATACTTCCTGCAACTGACTTTCTTTCCATTGTAAACTTTTCAATCATACAAGTTTATGAATTTTTTTTGTTTTTAGACACTTTTTAGTGTCTAAATGTATATATTTGCATAAACTAATAACCATTTTATATAAACGAACGATCAAAGTTGTGAGATTGAGAGAGATCAGATTGTACCGTTAGTTCCCTCAGTTTAAATGTTTTTAACATTCAATGACTGAGGTAAAACATTACTCACAGCACCATTTTTATGGTGCTGTTTTTGTTTAACAGAAGCATTTGGCGGTCATAGATAACTATTCTATTATTTTTTTTAATTTTATTTATACTTTGAAACGCCTTCTGTTACAGGATTTTATCAATTTAATTATACATTGAATGAAAATAATTTTATTTTTTTTTATTTTTAGACACTCAGAAGTGTCTTATTTTGTATATTTGCTCCAAACTAATAACCATTTTATATAGAAGCACTATTGAGTTGAGAAAAATTAAAAAGTTTCGAACACAAGCAACTAAGGTAAAAACACTAAATGCAACAGTATCATTAGCTCTTTAATGATGCTGTTTTTAAATTTAAAGTTCAGATTTTTGATTTTGAAATACAGAAAATTGTATATACCGACTTCGGTATAGAATAGTTGATATGAAGAGAGACTGTCCTAGGACAGTCTCATGTTTTTAAAGGTCAAAAAGTTTGTTATCCTTTTGCTTTTTCGTCTGTGAAAAAATGATATCCGTCCTTTTTTTCAATAAGCTGTAATGGATATAATGATGGATTATACTCACCGTTCAGTACTTCATTTAATGCGTGCTTTTTTGATTCACCAAATGCGATAACCAGAATATTTTCAGCATTATTGATTACGGGTGCAGTCAAAGTAATTCTGAACATTTCCTGAGGTTTCAGATAATAGGCAGCAACCCACTTTTCTTTTTCATTTAAAATTTCCTCACCGGGAAATAAAGAGGCAGTATGACCGTCATCCCCCATTCCCAAAAGTATAAAATCAAAAACACCTTCGTTCCCAAGAACACCTCTAATCTGTTCTTCATAGGTCTTTGCATAGTCTTCAGGAGTGACTCCTTCAGCGTACATAGGAAAAATATGGTTTTTATTAGCAGGAACCTGGCTGAGAAGAGCCTCATCCGTCATTCTGAAGTTGCTTTTATCATCATGTAAAGGAACCCAACGTTCATCAACCCAGAAAAAGTAGACTTTATTCCATTCAATCTGTTCTTTATATTTTGGAGTTGCCAATAGTTTAAAAATGGCTTTTGGAGAAGAACCGCCACTCAGTGCTACCACAAAACGCTCATTTTTTTGAATAGATTTTTTTGAAAGGTCAACAAATGCATCTGCTGCCTTTGCGTACAGTTTTTCCAGATCGTCAAATACTGTAATATTCATTTTTTATCTGTTTAAATTTATATTGTTTTATACCCAGCTATGTCCCTGCCTCTCCACCAAAGCATTGCAGTCTTCCGGTCCCCAGCTTCCTGCTTTATAATTCGGGAAGGATAAGTCTTTATTATTTTCCCATGCTTCCTGTATTGTTGTAACAACATCCCAGGCCTCTTCTACCTGATCAGAACGCATAAATAAAGTAAGATCTCCTAAAAGGGCATCCTGCAACAAGGTTTCATAAGCTTCAGGTGTATCATCCTGACAGGCAAAATTATCAAAAATCATTTCTGCTGGTTTCAAATCCAGGGTCAGTCCTGGTTTTTTCGTCATAAACTGTAATCTGATATCCATCATCGGCTGAATATTAATAATTAACCTGTTAGCTGATAAAAGATGTGGACTATCTGAAAATGTGGAATGAGGAAGCGGCTTAAACTGTATGGTAATATAAGAATGCTTTTCTTTCATTTTCTTTCCTGTACGAACATAGAAAGGAACATCCTGCCATCTTTCGTTATCCAGATAAAATTTTATCGCAGCAAAGGTTTCCGTATTGGAATCCCCAGCAATACCGCTCTCCTGGCGGTAGCCTTTCACATCCACCCCGTTTATTGTACTTTTCCCATATTGGCCTCTTACCGCATAATGCTCAACCTGATCCGGAGAAATTCTGCGAATTGATTTCAGAACATCAACTTTACGGTCTCTTATTTCGCCTGATTCCAATGAAGCCGGAGGTTCCATAGCCACCATACACAGGATCTGCAACAGATGGTTCTGAATCATATCCCTCAATGCTCCTGTCTGCTCATAAAAAGCACCTCTTGTCTCCACTCCTACTTCTTCCGCTACTGTTATCTGTACTGATTCTATATATTTATGCTTCCATAAAGGCTCAAAAATTGAATTCCCAAATCTAAATGCCAATATATTCTGCACTGTTTCTTTTCCCAGATAATGATCAATACGATAGATCTGTTCTTCTTCAAATGTTTTTGCCAGAAGACTATTCAGCTCAATCGCCGACTGCTTATTGTGGCCAAAAGGCTTCTCAATAATGATACGGTCTTTTTTCGGATCTGAAGCTAACGCTGTCGTTTTAATATGA
Source organism: Chryseobacterium sp. MA9 (assembly GCF_024399315.1). Classification (NCBI taxonomy): domain Bacteria; kingdom Pseudomonadati; phylum Bacteroidota; class Flavobacteriia; order Flavobacteriales; family Weeksellaceae; genus Chryseobacterium; species Chryseobacterium sp. MA9. The sequence goes on from NZ_CP075170.1 coordinate 1,362,732, forward strand.
TTGGAAATAGTGGAAATGAAATTAGGTCCTATCGACAGGTAAAATAACCTGTTAGCTCTCATTCCGTAAACGGTATCAAAGTCCAGCAACTTCTGCTGCAGATTCTGATAAGAACTTTCTTCATCCAACTGATGCTGAAAGTAAGTAATATGAGCCTGAAAACCTGCCCAATCCTCAGAAGTCACTTTTTTTCTGGAGAAACTCTCCAGGTTTTCTTTAATATAATTTCTAAAAAGTTCATCTGTATTTTCGGCTCTTCCCAATGCAACAATATTGAAGCCTTTGGGCATTCTGCCGTCGATGTATAAGTTGTAAAATGCCGGAAAAAGTTTTCTTTTTGCCAGATCTCCTGTAGCACCAAAAATAACGATTGTTGTTGGCTGCAAGATTCTATTTTGATTCATTTTTTCCGAATTTTAATTGTTTGCAGTTTGCCAAGAAGTATGGAATACTCCTTCCCTGTCAATACGCTGGTAGGTATGAGCTCCGAAATAATCACGCTGAGCCTGGATCAGATTCACAGGAAGAGATTCTGTGGTGTAAGCATCAAAATATCCTAAAGCTGTCTGAATTCCCAAACTTGAAATACCGTTTGCAGCAGCATATCCGGCTGTTTTTCTTAAGGCTTTGATTTTTGATTTTACCAATTCAGAAATATCGTGATCAAGCAGAATATTAGAAAGATCAGGGTTTTGAGTGTAAGCTGAGTAGAACTTCTCCAGCAATACGGAACGAATGATACATCCCCCTCTCCAGATTTTCACAACATCTTTCAGTGGAATTTCAAAACCGTATTCCGCAGATGCTTTTACCAGTAAAGACAAGCCTTGTGCATAGCTTATTAATGTTGAAAGAAAAAGAGCATCCCCCACTTCCTTGATAAACAATTCTGTGTTTTCCGCCTTTGTGATTTCTTTTTCAGCATATATCTTGGAAGCCTGAACTCTCTCATCTTTATAGGCGGATAAAATTCTTGAAGTTACCGCAATATCAATGGTAGGAATAGAAACTCCGATTTCCATGGCCTGCTCAGAGGTCCATTTTCCGGTTCCTTTTGCTCCTGCTTTATCTAAAATCTGATCAACAAGATAATTTTCTGTGAATGAATCTTTCTGAGTAAAAATATCTCTGGTAATCTCAATAAGGAATGAATTCATTTCTCCATTATTCCAATCTCTGAAAACCTCGTACAGCTGTTCGTTATTCAACCCGGCACCTCTTTTAAGCAGATCATAAGCTTCACTGATAAGCTGCATAATGGCATATTCAATACCGTTGTGTACCATTTTTACGTAGTTTCCGGCAGATCCTTTCCCCATATACGCTGTACATGCTTCGTTGTCTACTTTTGCAGCAATAGCTTCAAGCATTGGCTTAAGAAGTTTGAAAGCTTCCAGATCACCTCCAGGCATTATACTAGGACCTCTTCTGGCTCCTTTTTCTCCACCTGACACTCCCATTCCCATAAAATGCAGCTTTTTAGATGCCAGATCAGCAACGCGTCTGTTGGTATCTTCAAAATAAGAATTCCCTGCATCAATTACGATATCACCTTCATTCAAAAGCGGGGTAATGTTTTCCAGCACTGCATCTACAGGTTTTCCTGCAGGAACCATAAGAATAATTTTCCTTGGGACTTCTAATGCAGATACAAAATCTTCTAAAGAGCCTGTACCTTTTACTTTCATTTCTGAAGCAGCACCATTCTCTAATTCTTTTACTTTCTCCTGATCAAGGTCAAATCCTGCGATTGAAAATCCGTTGTCAGCAATATTATAAAGAAGATTCCGCCCCATCACTCCAAGGCCAACTATTCCATAACTATATCTTTCCATTATATTGGTATTAATATGAATTTAATTACAGAGAATAAAATTACGTAAATGCCTATAAGGAAAAAAATAAAGGAAGAAAAAAAATCGCAAGACTTCCGTTTTCCCCTCATTTATAAGCTACTAATATTCACATTTTCATATGTTTTTCTTTTTATAGAATAAAATTCAATCATTATTATGGTAATGATCTATTAAAACAGTCTGTTTTTTGGCATAATTAAACTTATATTTGCCAAAATTTATAAAGTAATGAACTATAAACTTGAACTCAACACTCAGGAACCTAATTCTAAAATCGTTTTTAATACCATCAAATTTGATTCGTTCAAGATTAATATAGTTGAAAGATATATCGGGTCAATGAAGGCTCGTCCTACATTATGTGAAGTTTTATTTAAAGTAAGAACTTTAGATGACGTAATTATCAACAGAAGAGATGGTAATATAAGAGTAAAGATTAAAGGCGATGATTTCGAAACGTATCAGAAATTATCCAGAGACCTGAATTCTTATGAGTATAAAAACAAATTGATCAACAGAAAAGAGGTAGAAGAAAACTATGTTCATTTCATCCTGAGTTTAGTGATCACAAATTATCAGCTTAATTAAGCTGTTCCGGGAATTGTCCCTCTACAAAACATAGAGGGACAATTCTCAAAAACATATGTATAAGAAGCAAACAGTTCTTAGTATTTAAAAACTGTAACTACCCGAAAAAGATATTTGTTTTTCAGCACCTTCGGTCTGAAATACATTTAGAAAAAATAAAGTTTAAAGCAAATTATTTGTTATTATGTAGGATATTGCTTCGATAATATTTTTTATACCAATTCTTTCAAACAATTTGCTCCTGTGAAACTCTATGGTACTGGGTAACACAAACAATTGCTCTGCAATTTCTTCTATTTTTAATCCCCGAGGATAGAGTCCTATAATTTCAGTTTTCCTTATTTTTAAGGTAATTTTACATTCTTCCGTTCATTTCCCTGTAAAGAGATTATATTTCCAATAGCTTTTTGAGGTATTGGATATGATCCTGACATTTCATGCAGTCCGATTAATTGAATAGGGCACTACACAGACTATTTTAGAGATTTCTCCATTATCATCGAGTTCTAAAGTTGCAACACTGTGATTAACAAGGGAATATTACACTGTCAGAATCTCAAAACCGGCGGCTCCCAATTCTCTTAACCAAGCGGGTATTCCCATTTATGCTAATCCGGTAAGTTCGGTATTATATTATATGTAAATAACATAAGTACAAAATCTACAGTGCTATTGGAAGGCTCATATCTACTGGAATAATTCTGAACAACGCTATTGATTTTAGCAATCTTATCAAAGGAATATATATAATAGAGATAGAAAATGGAGGTACAACTGTTCATAAAAAATTAATAAAAGAATCATAATTGATTTTTAAAAAAGAATTCGTAATTTTTAAGATCAAAATTCAGCAATGCATGAAAAGCTTTATATTTAGTCTATTACTCTTCGTATTAGGCATTCCTGTTTGTGCTCAAAGAGATACAGATCACTGGTTTGCACCCTATTACGCCTCTGTAAGTTACACGCAGGCATTATATCTTTCTACCGATTCTGCAACTCCTTTTGTTGTTACGATTAACAGCAACAACGTTCCGATTGGCAATGTAACCATCAGTAAGGGCGCTCCTCAGACTTTTGTGGTTCCCATTGGCAATATAGCCGCCAATGTTACAACAGATGCTTTCACTACTATCAATAAAGGTTTATATGTACAAGGGGCCAAGCCCTTCTACTGTTCATTAAGAATGGTAAGCAGTACTACACACGCTGAAATTATAACAAGTAAAGGAAAAGCCGGGATCGGTAAAGAATTTTATGTAGCCGGAACTCCTACTACCGCATCACTTACCTTATATAACTTCACGGCAGGTATATTGGCAACAGAAAACAATACGGTTGTAACAGTTACCTGGAACGGAAATGTAACATTTTTTGGAGGAACACCACCAACTCATTCGCAAACCATTACTCTTAACAAAGGACAATCTTTTATCTTTGCCGGAGGTCCGGGAGCAAATGGTCAAAACCTATCGGCTTTTATTGGAGCTAAAATTGTTTCTGATAAACCCATTACCCTTACCAACGGAAATGTTAATGGAAATTTTGGAAGCAACACCAGTACGGGATCGGATGCTATTCTTGATCAGTCTGTACCTACGGATAGACTTGGAAGTACTTTTGCTATGGTAAGAACCAGATCTACCAATGCTGATCTGGAAGGTGGTATCGTTATAGGAACAGAAAATAATACCCAAATATTCATCAATGGTTCTAGCACCCCTATTGCAACCATCAACAGTGGGGAATTTTACAGGATTTCAGGAAGTAACTATGTTCAGCAGGGAAATTCCGGGCACTTTAATATGTTTATTACGACTTCAAAAAATGTCTATTTATATCAGATGGTTTCTGTGAATAACAGCAGTGCAACCTGTGGTTTCAACTACATCCCACCATTAAACTGTTTTCTACCCCGAAAAATTGAAGAAATCGGGAAGATCAACGAAATGCCAACCGGACCGGGAGTAACAAGTACGGTCCCAACCGGAGCTGTTGTAAAACTGAATATTTTAACGGAAGCCGGAGCCAATGTAACGGTAAACGGAAATTCTCCCACAGCCGCAGAAGGACCTTTTGCATTAACGGGAAATAGCGGCTGGGTGACCTATGCTATCCCATCTATCACCGGAAATGTAACAGTTGTTTCTAATAAGGCTGTAACGGCGGGTATTAACGGTGGATACAGTACATCCGGATATGGTGGATACTTCGCAGGCTTCTCTTCTATTCCATTGATTTCCAAAAAGACTGGAGAATGTATTCCGGGTATTGTACTGGAAGTGAGTGACAGCTACGACACCTACCAATGGTTCCTGAACGGAAACCCTATTACCGGAGCCAATGCCAATACTTATACTCCATTGGTTGCAGGGAATTATACGGTAAAAATTTCAGTAGGCAGTTGTAATCCGGCAACTACTCCGGTTTATAAGGTGTATACCTGTCTTGAAGAGTCTACCAAAGCGATAACTGTTTGTGAAGGATATCTATCTATAGTACCTGAGTTTACCAATTCTACCCAAACTTATGTTCCGAGTACTGTAACTATCATTACTCCTCCGGCAAATGGTACAGTTACCATTGATGCGGCAGGAGTGATTAATTATGTTCCCAACTTCGGTTATCTGGGTACTGATACTATTGTTTATAAGTTTTGTGGAAACAATCCGGATTTTACAGATTGTGAACAGGTAACTTTAACATTAACGGTTTCTGAAAGTCCAATCGTCAAAGATGCGGCCTTAAGATCATGCTTCCAGCCTTCTAATCCTATGCTCGGGGTATTTAATTTAACATCAGCAGGAGTTAATGTGCAACCAGGAACTATTAAGCAGTATTATCCATCTCCTACTGATGCACACAACGGAACAAACGAAATTCTGACTCCAGCCAATTATATTGCCCCCAATGGTGTGGTTTACGTTAAGGTAAGTAATGCCAACGGATGTTATAGAATTGCAGAAGTAACCCTTACGGTTATTCCTCCTATGTACTCAGAAGTATTAAAGGATAAAATTATCTGTATAGAAAACACTACTACATTAGATGCAGGGCCAGGTTTTACTTCTTATGAATGGAGTACGGGAGCAACAACACAGTCCATCAAAAATGTAGGAGTTGGAACCTATTGGGTAGATCTGAAAACCAGAGAATGTACCACCAGACAAACGGTGAAGGTGTATGCTTCTGAAAACCCTGTTATTTCGGATATTACTATTAACAATAATACGGTTACTTTAAACGTAATTGCAGGAACAGCACCTTATCAGTATTCGATGGACAATATCAACTGGCAGGATGAAAATATATTTACCAATATATCTCGTGGAAGCCATACTTTCTACGTAAGGGATTCATACAAATGTGCTCCTCTGCAGGTAGAAATCACGGTTCCTAATCTGATCAACATCATCACTCCGAATGGTGACGGAATAAATGACGTCCTTGATTATTCTGCTTTGGCAAATAAAAATAACTTCACGTTCAGCATCTATGACAGATACGGAAGTAAGCTTCATGTAGGAAGTAAATTAAACGGATTTAAATGGGACGGAGCCATGGATGGCAAAAAAGTACCTACCGGAACCTACTGGTTTGATATGGGCTGGAATGAGAACAATACAAAACAAACTCCAATAAAATATACGGGATGGGTTGTAGTAAAAAACAGGAATTAGTCCCAACCCTCTACAGTAAATCGTTGGACATTTAAACATCTATTTTATTATGAAAAAGTTATTATATATATTCCTCATTATTTCTTCAGGTCTACTTTGGGCCCAGAAAAACAGCAGCGTACAATTTGCTGTTTACAATGATGCCATTGGAACTGCCAGCATGTTTGATCTTTACAAAAGCGGTATTGAAAAAGTAAACATTTATAAAACCAAGGCCAGTCTGCCTTCTCATTTAAAGAAGTTTGATTATCTCGCTGACAACGGCTTAATAGAGATCAGGTTTAAAAAAAATGAAGGTTATCCTGACAGTTTATCGCTGGAAATGCTCAATGAGCAAAGTAATCTTCCAAAGGACAGACCTGTATTTATTGAAGGATATCAGTTTAACGATACCACTACCCGGGTCTATAATGAAATGATTGACAACATTGAACTTGTAGATTTTAACGGACAAAAATGCATCCATATTTCCACCATAAAAAATTAACAGCCGGCATTGACGGGATATTAATTTAAAAACAGAGACTATTTCGTGAATGAAGTAGTCTCTTTTTATTTTGGTACCATTACTTTACTTGAATAATTTGGAAAACCATACATAGATATCCATGTCAGCAGGAATATTAAGCTTTTTTCTTAAATTATATTTTTTGGTTTGTACAGTCCTTACTGAGATAAATGTATAGTCTGCAATCTCTTTGGTAGAAAAATTCAGATAGATGTAAGCACAGAATCTTATTTCCGATATTTTTAAAGGAGAAATTTTTAACAGCTCTTCTGAAAAACGGGGACAATATTCATGGATTAGGTATTACATATGAAAAATCAACAATATAAAACATCCATCATATTTCGTGAATTTATTCTTCTCATATTATTGAGTATACATCTTTTTCATCCATAGATAAATATCATCATCAGATGGAATTCCCAATCTTTTACGCAGACGGTTTTTTCTGGTCTGTACAGATTGAGGCTGAACGAAGGTATACGTTGCGATATCTTTAGTAGAGAAATTAAGAAATAAGAGGGCACAAAATTTTAATTCTGTGCTCTGCAGCTCAGGTTCAATTTTTAATAATTTCGGGATAAATTCAGGGTAAACCTCTTGAAAACGAGCCAGAAAGTGCGGATCATTATTTTTGGCAAGCTGAATAACTTCTTCAAAGGCAAAATTCAGTTTTTGATTAAGTTCCTGAGTTTCCTTTTCTCTTATATTCAACACTCTATCTTTCTTTTTCATTCTGGCATGTACAAAAAAGATGACAATAACTGCAGTTACAATTCCCATCAGCATAACGTATAATAAAAGATTGGTTTTGTGTTCCAAGGGTTTCTGTTTTTCTTCCACAAGCAATCCTACAGTATCTTTCAGATTCTCTTCATCTATCCTTTTTAAGCTGTCACTAAGACTATTATATTTAAGCTCATATTTATTTTCGTTATCAAGCTGGCCTGTTTTTTCGTATGATCTTGCTATTAAACCGTATAACTCTGATAATTTCCTGAAATTCTTTGCTTTTGCAGCAAGCTTTATTGCTTTTTCATAATCTGCGATTGCCAAATCATATTGTTTTCTCACATCATGAATTTGTCCCAAAAGTTTAAATGTTAAAAAATCATTATTTCCCCAATTGACTGGTACAGATTGAGCAGATCTGATATAAAATTCGGCGGAATCAATTTTGTGTTCGTTAAGCTTTGCTTCCGTTAAAAGTAACATGGCCGCTTTTAAGCTTGAATTCATGCCTGCGTCCATTTTTTTTGATTTCTTCAGTTCACCAACAATTCTCTTTCCATAATAAGTAACAGAGTCATATTGCTTTTTCTCCAAATAGTTCCGTCCCATCTGGACAAGAATCAGTCCTTTTATGGCACATCTTGTAGAATCATTTTTTAAACTATTTGCCATCACCAGATTTTTCTTTAATTTTTTCAGGGCTTCGTCATACATTTTAATTCCTCTGTAATTAATACTGTATAATATATTCATGGAAATTTCCTGATCTTCAGCATCCGAATTTTTAAATTCGGGTTCCATCATCTTTAAGAAGTAATTGCTTTTATTATATCTGTATTGCATAGAAAAAGCAAGAGCGAGATTATAATATGCAGACAATTTACCTTCTGCATAATTAATATGCTTAGCATCCTCAAGTATCGAAAGATTCAATGTAACCATTTCATCAGTCTGTCCTTCAATAAGAAGAGCATTGGATTTCTCCAGCATTTTATCAATAGCTGTTGTAGTGATTTTAGACTGTGCAAACAGTAAGAATGGGAAAAACAAAAAGAGAAATTTCATCATGTAATAAGTATGTGTAATAATTTATATAACAAATATAATAGTAAAATAATACAATAATTAAAGCAAAATCAATGATTTGATTATTAAAAAACCATCAATAATAAGAATATTCAGCATCCAATCAATAATCATATGAAAGCATAGCCAATTGTAAAGGCAATGATAAAATATTTAAAGAAAAATAAAACCGATACAGGTATGACATAGATATGACACCTATATTACCTGAAGAATTATTGTTGTTTTTTTTGCTTATTTTCTAAGAAATGGAATCTAATTATTTATCCAGACTATTTTCTCTTCCCGCTACAAAAATCAAACTCTACAAATGAATAATAAGAATAAGTTTCAGTTTGATAGACCAAACCCGCTGTACTGTGTAAATACAGCAACTACTTTAAGTTCGGCTTTACCCTCCGTTCAAAAAATAGCAATTGATTCCCCTCTGTAAATATCACAAAAAGTGAATATTTTAAATAGTTTATACCTTTTTTCAATAAAAAACAAAACTTTGATTACCAATACATTGCAGTCATGTCATAGCTATGTAATAGATAAAATTTTGCATAATATAAAGCTCAGAAAGTAATATTGTACAAACAAAATGAATCTAATTGATTTATAGTACATGAAGTTAACATATCTGTAAATCTCAGATAAAAAATTAAAATCTTTACATCTATGAAAAAATTATTATTACCCATTGTTCTACTGGCCTCATTGAATGTGTATTCACAGGTTGGTATGAATACTACAACACCTAGTGCTACCGTTGATATAGTTAGTAAAGGAGCCACTAGTGCTACAAAAGCTCTGGAGATTAATGACAGTACGAACAAGGAGCTGCTTAGCGTATCTGATGATGGATCTGTACGCTTGGAAAATTATAAAAACTTCAGTTTATTAGGAACTGATGCTAATGGTAACCTTGTAAACGGAACAACAGCAAGTATTCCTTCTATTGTAGGAATTGCCACAGGAATTGCATCAACCGCTGATATTTCTGCCAATACAGAAGTTAAGTACACTTTTACTACTAACAAGATCAATTCTGCAAACTTATCATACAGCGCAGGAAATTTTACAGTACTGAAAGCTGGATATTATGGCATTTCACTTTACACAAAAAAAGATGTCAGTATGAATTCTCCTACAACTGGAGGAACAGTACAGACCTTTATTAAGAAAACAGCTTCAGGTACAACAACTGAGCTCTCTGTAAATCAAAGCAGCTTGTCTGACAATCTTACTTTTGAAGCAAATACCATAGGAGTGACAGCCTATTTTAATGTTGGTGAAATAATAAGTTGCCGAGCTAACTATACAAGGCCTCATAGGTTAACTACAGCTTCATTAAGTATTGTATATTATGGTACCTAATAAATTTCCCGCTGACTTATAAAATATTGATTTTCAAAATACAAAACCACTTTTACATCATCACAAAAGTGGTTTTTATACAAATCCGTTTATTATGCTGTTTAAAGATATCCATATTGGTGATTTGATACAAAAGCGGGTAGAAGAAACCGGATTCTCTCCAGACAGATTGCTGAACTTTATGCAATGCAGCCATAAGGAACTTGCAGAGATGTACAAAAGCAAATCTCTGGACGTAGAGATTCTTCTTAAATGGAGCAAGCTTTTAACTTATTTCTTCAGGATCTATTCTCAGCACCTATTGCTCTATTCACCTCCTCTATCCTCAGATTATTATAAAAAATCAAAACAGAAAAAAACACAGCTTCCCAAGTTCAGAAAAAATATTTATACCGTTGAAATGATTGATTTTATCCTCAATCTTTTAAAAACAAATGAGAACCAAACAACAAATAATAGAAGATTACAGGATCCCAAAAACTACTTTGTACAAATGGATCAAAAAATACTGATTGAGCTTTGAATTCCTATAAATTAAGATTTTTAGTTGCTGCATATATTGTAATATCCCTCTATTGAATGTATGCCTTATTTTTCACTTTTTTATAAACTTCGATTCTATAACACAAATGAGAATTGATCACTGCAGGGTTTCGGTCCTGCAGTATGCTATAAAACAAAAACACAAATAACACAAAATCAAATGATTAAAAATATTTTTTATGCTTTTTTAAAAATAAATTACAAAAGTTTTGTTTTTATGACCAATCGGTCATATATTTGCAACATTATTCAGTATCATCATGGCAAAAGGAGAAGAAACCAGACAGTTCATTATAGAAAAAGCAGCACCTATTTTTAATACAAAAGGGATTGCCGCTACTTCTATGAGTGATATCATGGAAGCCACTAAATTGTCTAAAGGTAGTATGTACGTCCATTTTGAAAATAAAGAAGTACTGGCCTGCGCCGCTGTTGAACACAATATGAAAATGCTGAGTGATCAACTTCAGAAAACTTTAAGCAGATTCAAAACTTCAAAGGAGCAATTATTCGCATACATTGATTTTTTCAGTGACCCCAATCATCCGCCTGTAGTTGGAGGATGTCCTTTGTTAAACTTTGGAACAGAAGCTGACGATACCAATCCGATAGTTAAAGAAAAGGTAAACCGGGGAATTAAACAAGGTGAAGAATTGCTTTCCGGCATTATAGAAAAAGGAATAATTAATAAAGAATTCAGAGCAGAATGGAATCCGGCAGACTTTGCAACGGTTTTGTTTGCAATGCTTGAGGGTGGACACTTAATGTCAAGAATGTCTGGCAGCAACGAGAAAATAGAAATTATTGCAAACAGTCTGAAAAAAATTATAGAGGAAAATAGTGTGTAATTTTTTTTCTCAAAAAAATGACCGATCGGTCACATGAATTAACTAGAAAAACTTTATAAAAAGTATAATCATAACAATTAATTAAAAAACAAAACAATGTCAAAAACAGTTTTAATTACAGGAGCATCAAAAGGTTTCGGAAAAGCATGGGCAGAAGCTTTTTTAGCAAAAGGATACAACGTAGCAGCAACAGCCAGAAACGTTGAAACCCTTAATGATTTAAAAGAAAAGTATGGAGATTCTGTATTGCCCTTAACTTTAGATGTAGACAAGCGTGAAGAATCTTTAGCTGTGGCTCAGAAAGTAAAGCAGCATTTTGGCAGCATTGATATCCTGATCAATAATGCGGGATATGCACTAACGGGCGCTATTGAAGAAACGAATGAGCAGGAAGCCAGAGCACAGTTCGAAACGAATTTCTTTGGAACTTTATGGCTTACACAGGCAGTACTTCCTATCATGAGAGGTCAGAAAAGCGGCCATATCATTCAGGTATCCTCTATTCTGGGATTGGCAACTTTACCTACGATGGGGCTATACAATGCTTCTAAATTTGCATTGGAAGGATTGAGTGAAACTTTAGCTACGGAAGTGAAAGAATTCGGTATTCATGTTACTTTGGTAGAACCTAATGGTTATGCTTCCAATATCTGGCATACAGGAATTAGTACGCAAAGCAACCCTGTTTATGATGGTCTTAAAAAAGCCTTTTCAGAAGCTGAGACCTCTTTCGGAAGTGTAGAAGCTACAGCACCGGCACTCATAAAATTAGCAGAAACTGAAAATCCTCCATTGCGTTTATTGCTTGGGAAAGTAGCCCTTCCTTTTGTAAAACATAATTATGAACAGCGACTAAAAGTATGGGAAGAATGGAATGAGGTATCCGTAGAGGCTCACGGATAATTTTCACAACAATACTATCATAAAATAAGCTCCGTTCTTATCAAGACGGAGCTTATTTTTTTCTTTTTTAAGAAGTTTTTATTTTCTCAATTCACAGATCTCTTTTACCAATTTCGGATACATCTTCTGCAGATCGGTCCCCTTTTTTGGCACCCTGCTCATCTGGCGGTCTATACTATCATAAAGATTATCCGGATACAGTTCATGCACCGTATCTCTTATCTCTGACTCATCATCGTTGTCATGATTTTCGGAATAAGCTTCATCTGAAACATATAAAAGTCCCTCCCCCCAGCAATCGCCTATATTAAAACTGTATTTTCCACTTACAAATGACTGGATATCTTTTGTAATATCTTCAAAAAATTCTTTCCCCTTCAGGAGCAGCCAGCAGCGGAAATAAATAAATCCATCATCAGAAAGGAAACCATCAAAGATATACGTCCCGTTTTCTGTCCTGAAATCACCTTCGAGGATAAAGGAAAGCTCAGCAATTTCAGCGGTATACAGTTCACTTAATTTTTCCTGAAGCGTCTTTTCAAAAAGAATAAGTCTTTCTTTTCTAAATTTAGCAAGATAAGCTGTTAGATTTTCCAGGTGTTCATCAATATCATATTCACTCCAATGGGCTTTTTTATATTTATTGGATTTTTCGATCGCTTCCCAGAAATAAATATCTGCTTTTTCATTTTCTGAAAGTTCTTTTTTCTGAGGGACTTCTTCGTTATCCTGAATCTCGGTGTATCCTTTTTTTATCTTTTGGCTGATGAGTTTTTCAGATTCGCGAATGCATTCTTTTTCATCGGCAAATTCTTTAATAGTTTCACGTCCTTTGGTTCCGCTTTTCCCGAATGTTATTTTTTGTGTAGTTCCTGAATATTCAATATTCCAGAATTTATCAGAAAGTTCTTCCTGATTGATGAAATTTCGTTTCATAAAAGCTTTTATAATGTGACTGGCAGAACAACAAAACTACAAAAAAATGAGAAATGAATAGCTTTTCTGAGTATTTCTTTTTCACAGATTTGTCCTTATATACTATCCCACTTTCCTGTTCACCATCTTGAATGTCTATTTCGATACGAAATATGACTACTTGAACAAATTACCCGTTTACCAGCCGTTTTTCAGGGCCTAATTTTGTCTCATCAAAAAAGAAAAACAGAGTAAAATCTAAAACAATAAAGCAATGAAAACAACAATTTCAACCATCCTGTTAGCAGCAACTTTTATTCTAAGTACTCCCGCAGTCTTAAAAGCGCAAGACAATGATACCCATATGGCATCGTCAATATCTGATACCAGTATCCGCCCTTTTCACATCAATATTCCGCAATCTCAGCTGGATGAACTCAAAAGAAGAATCTCCGAAACCCGTTTTCCTGATAAAGAAACGGTAAAAGATGCTTCTCAGGGAATTCAGCTCGCTCAGTTAAAAGAACTGATCACCTATTGGGGCACTGATTATGACTGGCGAAAAGTAGAAAATAAGCTGAACGCTCTCCCACAGTTTGTAACCAAAATTGACGGGCTTGATATTCAGTTCATCCATGTCCGTTCAAAAGAGTCTAATGCAATGCCCGTGATTCTTACTCATGGCTGGCCAGGTTCTCCGCTAGAGTTTATTGATGCCATAGGTCCTCTGACAGATCCGGTAAAATATGGTGGAAAAGCAAGTGATGCTTTTGATGTAATCATCCCAGCGATTCCTGGATATGGTTTTTCAGAAATCCCTACTGAACTGGGCTGGAATCCAGACCGTGTTGCCCGCGCCTGGGATGTACTGATGAAAAGACTTGGCTACAAAAAATATGTTTCTGAAGGTGGTGACCACGGTTCTGTAGTATCTGATGCCTTGGCAAAGCAAACTCCTTCGGGTCTTTTGGGGATTCATCTTACCATGCCGGCCACAATTCCTGCTGAACTTGTAAAACCCATCAATGCAGGTGATCCTGCTCCCGCCGGGCTTTCAGCTTCAGAAGCACAGGCTTATCATGCAATGAGTACTTTCTTTGGGAGAAATGCAGCGTATGGAGGAATGATGGTAACACGCCCACAGACAACGGGATATTTACTTTCCGATTCTCCAGGTGCCTTAGCAGCATTCCTTTATGAGAAAATTGCTGAATGGAGCGAAAGTGACCTCCATCCTGAAAATGTGATCAGCCGTGATGCAATCCTTGATGATATTACGCTTTACTGGCTTACCAATACAGGAGCATCTTCTTCACGTTTCTATTGGGAAAACAATAAAAATAACTTCAGTGCTGAAGCACAGAAAACGAAAGATATTAAAATTCCCGTAGCCATTTCGGTATTTCCTCACGAGATTTATCAGGCTCCTGAAAGCTGGTCAAGACGGGCCTACCCTACATTATATTATTATCACAAAGCTCCAAAAGGAGGACATTTTGCAGCGTGGGAACAACCACAGGTTTTCACAGAAGAGCTTAGGGCAGCTTTCAAAGACTTGAGAAAAAAACTTTGACAACAGATCAATCAACAATATTGTTCAATCTAAATAATAAAAATATGGAATTAAATACCATTCAGGAAGTAGAAAATACTACAGTAGTTAACATCAATAAAGTGCTGTATTCCGGTAACGTTGTAGTAACCGGAGGACGCAATGGAGAAGCTAAAAGCAATGACGGAAAACTGGATATTGAACTGACCTCTCCCGGGGCAAAAGGAAACGGAACAAATCCGGAACAGTTATTAGCGGCAGGATGGTCGGCATGTTTTATCGGAGCCATGCATTTGGGAGCTGTCAAAATGGGAGTTAATCTTCCTTCGGACCTGTCTGTCAATACCTCAATCGATCTGGCGGCCAATGATGACGGTTTTTTTCTGCAGGCTCACTTACAGATCGTTTTACCGGGGCTACCTATAGATGATGCCAGAAAAGTTGTAGAAACAGCACATGCAACATGTCCCTACTCAAAAGCAACCCGTGGAAATATCAATGTGAAGATAGATGTTGTGGTGTAATTATCAGAATGTACTTATGGCGTTCTAATTGAAAACCTTCCTTGCTTTTTTTGACAAGGAAGGTTTTGTTTTTTTTAATAAAATAGTCAAAATGTAAATAAAATACCTAGAAAGAAAATAATCTCCCTAGATATTTCATCCTTAGTTTTTAGAACCGATATTAATTAAATAGAATTAGGAATTAAATTTTAATCATTACTACCTGTCAAGAGTCTGACAATAAGGATCAGAAACAAAATAAATGATGTAGATATAATAAGCTGCTGCCGTAAAATAAATCCAGCATATTGTAGGTAAAAAACTACTACGCTATCATCAGTAATATCATAAAAAAGAGCATATCTATTAACAGATATACTCTAAAAACTTAGAAAAAAACAAATTATAAACAACATTGCTTTAGTGGAAAATGTGTTCTTCTCTTTTATATTAAAAATGTACGTTTCCATTTCGTCACCGTATTTCTGCTCAGTTTAAAATGACTGGCCAGCTGGCTATTATTTAATCTATGCTTTTTCTGATAATCGAGGATTTCAATAATAGCCTGTTTATCATAGGATTTGAATTTTTGACTTTCGGATATTCCATCAAGAAAAATGATAGCATTAATCTTCAGCACATCAGATACAGAAAGACTATCCTTGGATAAATAGCCTTTGACAAATTCTCTTTTATCAGGACATTTGGCTGCTATAAAATCATGATAAATCTGTTTATAGTTGGGGCCGATATTTATGATCTGTACTTGCTTATCCATTTATTGAGCGTTGATTTTGGAATTCTGTATTGATTCATGATCTCTAAAACAGTCATCTGCTTATTCTCCAGGAGTTCCAGCATAAAGTCTATAATCTCTTTGGTGTATAGACTTTTCCTGAATTGAGGCAGTTGGGACCGTTTTTCTTTTTTATTGGGACTGGAAGCCGGCGCGTATAAAATCAAATGGTTGGAGTACAGCCGGAAAAAGTCATATTCAAGCAGTTTACACCATTTTAAAAGGACATCTGCACCTACAGACTTCTGAGTATACATTTCTGTAATTTCCTTTTCTGTTTTCTGTAGAAATTTACAGATTCTGGTCATCTCTACTTCTTCTTCCTTTACTCTTTTATACAACAGGCCTCCGATATGAATATCTTTTAAATTTTCCATCCTATATTAATTTATTTACTGTTCAAAATGTCATCATCTCCTTCTGGAAATAAGCTAATGATCTTTCATGGTCATATTTTTTGTGATATCCTTGAAAAGTAAATTCACCTGATTTTCATTGCAAAAGGTAATATCAATATCCATTCTTAAAACCTTTTCCGAAGAACCCGAGAAGAGAATAACCAGGTATTTTTTTAAAATGCCTTCCTTTATTTCAATATTTAAGATTTTCCTGTGCGGCATTTCAAAACGAGGTTTTTTACCTGCTGAAAGCCATTGATAACTTTTTATGGAAAGGATTTCTCCGGAGTTTTCATATTCGAAGATAAACCTGTTTTTTAGTTTCCCGTATAGCAATACCAAAAGAGTAATAAAAACAAACAATGTTGAAAGTAAATGATAATCAAGGAATCTAAGTGTAATAATTGCTACCAATAGCAACACAATCAGTACCAGCTGAAAAATCATATGATTAATTACTTTTTTCTTATTGTTTATTTTCATTGAACTCTCAAATTGTGAAGATTGTAATGTTAATATATTGCTTTTTATAAAAAGTGGTTTGAATTCAAATGGCGGAATATTTCTACTCCGCTCATTATAAAAATGTAATTAAAAATCTAATTCTTGTAAAAACTATAACCTGTAGACTGTACTCCCCAGTTCTGTAAAAAAGCAGTATTGGTAATACTAGCTCGGGAAGATAAGTTTTCAATTCCGTATAACAATTCTACTTTATATTCAGAATCCGGATCAATACCAATCCCTGTTCCGTCACCTACACTGTAATTGGCATAAAGAAAATATCTGAAGTTGGCATTGGTAGTAGCCGATACAGGATATGGGTTACCGGAACTGTCATTATCCGCAGCAGCCGTGAAGTATGGCGAAATTTGTGAGGTCTGCATTACTACCGTAACCGTATTTTGTACAGTCCAGTCTGTAGGACCTGGTCCTGTCTTTTTATAAAGTCTTGCATAGGCTCTGCTGTGGAAAAATACAGGAAGTTTAATTCTACCTGTTCCTCCCTCTATAGAGGTCTGAGAAAATGGACCTAAATCACTGTATTTCATTTCAAACCACATTCCCCAAGATACAGTACCTCGTCGTACAGTACTTTGTGGAAACTTCAATGTAATAGCGGAATTGGGAACTACCCAGCAATCGTCAGGCTGTATCTGACCAAAGGCCATATTTTGTACATTGTTTCTTATGGAATTTAAGTCTACATTTTTAGCATCATTCTGTCTGATATTACTATCTAAGTTATATACAATAAAATCATTGGGACTCACTGGTTTGAATATTCCTATATTCCCGTCTGCATCAGCAACCACAGGAGTCCCTCCGGGAATTACAGGTAGTGTTCGGGTACGCAATTCTCCATTGATATCTAATGTTTTTGTAGGAGAAGTCGTATTGATTCCTACATTTCCGGTTTGTCCGGATACGGTAATGGATAGTCCAAGCATTACTGCTGCTAAGGATGTAATTTTTCTATTTTTCATAACCTTTGGTTTATTTTTTTTGACATTCATCTGCTTATTGATCACCTGAATTTTAACAGAGGAGATCTGAGTCTCCCCTGTATAAACCACCCTGAAATTTTACTTAAAATACGTGGGAACATATTTAACATTCATTGTTAAATCAGGTAATAAATTGTTGGGACAAAGATCAGACAACCCATACGGATGGTAAAATAATTATTGTAAAAATAGATAGTCATGATTGTAATTTTAAATTTAATAGTGTGTAGTTTAAAAATGACATTGTATACTTTTGCTGGCCGTTAATTTTTTCTAACTTTATAATAATAATTCACTATTTCTATTAAAAACACAAACATAATTTTCTCCCCATAATGATGTCCTGTAAAATCCATATATTTTTTCTATTATTCTGTGCACAACTCTGTTATAGCCAGCAGATAGCTTCTGTATGGTATGATACAGACAACGGGCTTCCGCAGAATAGTGTGAAAGATATTACCAAAGACAAATATGGATTTATCTGGCTGAGTACAGAAAACGGACTGGTGCGTTATGACGGATATAATTTTGTAACCTTTAATCATCTTAATCTTAAGAATAACAGGTTCACCTTATTTTTTGGAAATGCTGAAAAAGACTCTATATATAATTTAACAGCTTACAGTGAAAACACCATTTTACTCTCTAAAAGAAATGTAAGTGTTTTACAGAAACAGACCAGCTGCATCCGAAAAGTATTGAGTGAAAGCAGGTCACATTCTATCTTTTTAAAAAACAGAATATTAGAAGAGGTAGAGCATTTAAAATATTTTATCTATTTTGATAGGAACAACTACTATCACCTTGCTAACGATGGTACTATTCAGTATAAGCACCAGAACATGGCTCCCATCAAAGGACTGGATGATAAATATATATTGAATACATTCTGTTTTGGACAAAACATTTTTATCACATCTAAGAAGTTAAAAAAGATCATTAAAATATCCTCCGGAAAAGTAACTTATCTGGATGGCCCTGATGTATTTTTTCAAACGAATGCGAAAATATACTGGAGCCAGATCAACAATCAGTCTTTCATCATTCATGATCACATCTTGTATAAAGTACTATATGATCACAATGCTATCAGCATAAAAAAAATTGCAGCATATGATCTGAATAAAAACTCTTTATCCTCCATTTACCATGATGAAACCAATAATAAACTCTATCTGGGAACCCTATCTGATGGCCTGAATGTCATTAAATTCAATAACTTTCATGTAGTCAACAAATCAGACAAGTCTTATGATAATATTTTTTATTCCCCGCTGCTTTTCGGAAAAGATAAAGTAATCACCTCATCAGGAGATGTTTATAATGAAAACGGATTGCTAAAACAATATCATTTCAATACTACCAGCAGGTATTTTTTATTGTATGATAACAAAAAAAACATCATCGTACAAAAGGACAAATCTCTGCTGCGATATTTCAGTGACACCGATTATTCAAAAAAAGTACAACAGGATTTCGGGAAAACGGTATCTTATGTATGGAATATCAAAGATTATTATGTAGTAGTGTTTCATCAGCCTTCGCTAAGATCTCAACTTGTTTTTTATAAGGATGCCAGTTTCAAAAAGTCCTTTCTGCAATTCTCCATCTTCAATATTGTAACCTCCGTGCAGGAATATGGCCGGAATAAGTGGCTGGTAGGAACCAGAGATGCCTTATATTCTATAGAAGCGCCCTCTTTTACACCTAAAAAAATATCTTCAAAACCATTGAATGTAAGAGAAATTGTAAAAACTGATGATGGTAATTTTTGGATTATGACTCAGGGAAACGGTTTTTTCCTTTACAAAAACAAAGAATTAATAAAAATGCCTGACGACAAGGACGGTTACCTTTTATTTTCGCATACCATTCTGGAAGATAAAAAAGGTTTTTTCTGGATCAGCACTAATAACGGTCTATTTCAGGTGCTGAAAAACAATCTTCTTAATTATTCCAGAGATAAGAAATCCTCTGTTTACTATTACAGATACAGTAAAGAAGATGGATTCAATACGAATGAGTTCAACGGAGGATGTTCTCCCAGTTCTGCAGTTCTGCAGAACGGAAGCTTTGTGCTGCCTTCAATAAAAGGACTGGTATTTTTTGATCCTAAAAAGATCAGAAGTTATTATCCGAAGAATTTCTTTATGGAACGTGTCGTATTTTATGACTCGAAAAGCAGTATAAAAGAGAACACCATCAATCTGGAAAACAACTTTTATAAAGCTTTGATTCTGGTAGACGTACCCTATTATGCCAACCGGGTAAACCTTGTGATTGAAGCCAAACTGAAAGGTTCCAAAAATGAGAAATGGGAGAAAGTAAGCAGTGATGGGAAATACTACATCACCAATCTGGAACCCGGAAAATATCAGCTTATCGTAAGGGTATTAGCTTCCCCAAAAGGAAAATACATTTACAAAACACTGAATATTGATGTAAAATATCTATTTTATCAAACACTGTTTTTTAAGTTTTTCATCATTTTAATTCTATCACTTATCTTATTAAAGCTAGTCAAACTAAGGATAAGAAGACAGGAACTGAAAAAAAGAGAACTGGAAAAAATCATTGAAATAAGAACGCAGAAATTATTAAAAACTGTTTCAAAACTGGAATATACGAAGGAGCAGCTCCGCAAAGAAAGTGTTCAGCAAAAAAAATTGCTGGAAACGATAAGCCATGACATTATCACTCCTATAAAATATCTGTCTATTGCGGCAAAGAAATTGTATGAAACAGATGAACACGATCATTATATACAAAAAAAGCACTTTGAAAGCTTTTATAAATCTTCTATAGAGTTCTACAACTTTGTAAAAACCCTGAAGGAATACGCCGAGATTTATAATATTTCCGAGAAAAAGGAAACTTATAATATTTACGAAGTTATTGAAACCAAAAAAACTCTTTTTGAAGGGGCTGCCAGAGAACAAAACACAGAAATCGTTAATCATGTTAAAAATCCTACTTACTCCCAAATCAACCAGAATGTAGTAGCGGTTATTATTCATAATTTAATAGATAATGCAATAAAAAATACAACAAATGGTACCATAGAGCTGTCTACTATTGAAGATGACAGCATCTTTTTTCTGGAAGTAAGAGACACAGGAAAAGGAATGAGCCAGGAACAGATGAAATATTATGAAAAGCTTCAGAATAATATTGAAAATGAAAAACTCATTTTACAAAAATACAGTCTGGGACTGCATCTTATTCTTCAATTACTCATGATGATCAATGGTAAAATAGACTTTAAAAACAATAACCCATATGGAACAATAGTATCGATTAAAATAAAAAAACAAAAATATGGATAGAAAAATTATTATTGCTGATGATCATTTTGTGGTGAGATTGGGAACTACCCTCATTTTGGAATCCCACTACAAAGACGTGAAGATTTCTTACGCAGAATCTTATACAGATCTGACAGCTCAACTGCTCGTTGAGAGATTCGATTTATTGATCCTGGATATCAATATGCCGGAGAGTAAGTATCTAAGCATGATTGGTGAAGTAAAAAAAATACAGCCTGACCTTAAGATTTTAGTGTTTTCAGTATATGACAATGATATTGCAGTACAGTATATCATTGAAGGGGCGGACGGATACATTAATAAATTATGTGATGAAAATAATATCCTGGAAGCAGTGGAAAACATCTTTGAAACAGGAACCTATTATTCCCCGGATATTGTAAAAAAACTGGTTTCTTCAGCTAAAAAAGATACTCCTATCAACCCGATAGAAGCTTTATCCGAAAGAGAAAAAGAAATATTTGATTTATTGATAAAAGGATACGGTAATATTGAGATCTCGAATGAACTGAACCTGCATCTTTCTACAGTAAGCACTTACAAAGCAAGAGTCTACAAAAAACTGAACATCAAAAACACAGTAGATCTTGTACGATTAGGAGATAAAAACCAGGCACACAAATACAAATAATCCAGAGGATTTAACAAGACGCTAAGATGTAATACTCAAACAAAATCCCCAATATCAGATTGATAAAGGGGATTTTTTATTTTTAATCAGCAGATCATAATTGTATTATTTACTTACTGATTCACCTTGAAGCAATTTCACTGCTTCTTCATTATTCTGCATCAGAGCATGCTGTAGAGCTGTGTTTCCTCTGTTATCCTTTATATTCTTATCTGCTCCTTTTTCTAAGAGTACTTTCAGGATTTCTGTTCTGCCAAAAACAGCTGCATAAATAAGAGCTGTTGCATCATTATAATTTCTGGCATTCATATCTGCTTTAAAGGAAATGAGTAATGAAACCATTTCCTGGTATCCTTTAAAAGCGGCACCCATTAATGCTGTATTACCACTTTGATCCTGCAGATCGGGTTTAGCTCCGTTTTCAAGCAGCCACCGAGCCGCTTTGTAATGGTTATGATATACGGCTAAGATTAAAGGAGTATAGCCTTCTGTGTTTTTAGAATCAATATCGTTTTTAAACTGAGACATGGCTTCTACATTGCCTGTCTTTGCATGCGAAAAGATGTCCTGCGCATTCATTCTGCTAATCGCAAAAAACAGAATGACAATTGAAATCAGATATTTCATTATTCTTATTTTGAAGATAATAAAGACTCTAACTGCTGACGGTCCATTTTAACATATTGTGCCAAACGTTTTCCATATTCAGAATCTGCCTGGTAGAAGTAAGAGATCATTTTGGCCACTACTTTTTTATTGGTAACGCTGTTCAAAGCACCTCCAAGGTTTTTAATCAGGTTATCCTGATCCTTTTTAGAAAAAGACCTGTACAGTTCTCCAGCCTGTTTAAAGTTATTTTCCTTATCTATTTTAGCCTGTACCGATGATATACCTGCCGGAAAAACGGTCTGAGAATATTTGAATTTTTTATTGTCAGTCACTTCCGGTTTTCCCGCTGAAGGCTGGTAGTTGACTTCACCGCTTTGAGGTTTCATAGACATGTAGCCATTTTGATTGTAGGTCATAACCTCATTTTTTGATGCGTTAACTGGCAGCTGCTGAAAATTCCCTCCAATCCTGTGTCTCTGAGTGTCAAAATAAGAAAAGAGTCTTCCCTGTAACAGTTTATCTTCTGACGGTTCAATTCCCGGCACAAGAGTTCCCGGAGAAAAAGCAGCCTGCTCTACCTGCTGAAAATAGTTCGTTGGATTCTGATTAAGAGTCATCGTTCCTGCTTTAACCGATTTTGCTATAGATTCCGGCCATATTTTGGTCACATCTACCGGGTTAAAATCAAGCTTTTCAAAATCATCTTTTTTCAACATCTGCACATACAAATCCCACTTAGGAAAGTTTTTATTCTGAATAGCGCTGTACAAATCTCTCGTCGCATGTTCTATTTGTGTAGATTGAATTTTATCGGCTTCTTCCTGGGTAAGATTCTTTTCGCCTTGCTGAGGAACCCATTTGTACTTCACATAGGTTACTTCTCCATTTGCATTGACCCACTTGAAGGCATGCACTCCATTTCCCTGCATTTCTCTGTAACTGGCAGGAATTCCGTAATCTGAGAATAACCAGGTCAGCATATGTGTAGCCTCGGGAATATTAGCCATAAAATCAAAAACCCTATTATTATCAGAAGCGTTATTGGTAACCGGAGATGGTTTAAAAGCGTGAACCATATCAGGAAATTTCATGGCATCTCTGATGAAAAACACCGGTAAGTTGTTACCTACTAAATCATAATTTCCCTGATCAGTATAAAATTTAACCGCAAATCCTCTTGGATCTCTGAAGGTTTCCGGAGATCCCTGTTGATGTACCACTGTAGAAAACCTTACCAATACAGGCGTTTTCTTTCCTGCTTTTGATAAAAAATCAGCCATGGTAACATCTGAAAAATCGGCATCTGTAACAAATTCACCAATGGCACCGGCCCCTCTCGCATGCACTACCCTTTCAGGAATTCTTTCTCTGTCAAAAGCGGCTAACTTCTCAATTAAATGAATGTCCTCCAGTAAAACAGGTCCGTTATTCCCTACCGTTTTAGAATTTTGATTATCTCCTACAGGGCTTCCTGTATTGGTTGTCAGTTGCTGGGAATACAATGTAGATGTAATGAAAATCCCAGCTAAAAATACATTTTTTTTCATAATTTTTATTTATTGTGGGGCAAATATAGACCGTTGATCTCTCAAAACCTTCTCAATAAATTCAATTTCGAAAATTCACAAAATCTATCAATAAAAAAAAATCAATAGATTAAATCTACTTTATTATTAAAAAAAAATAATCCTTATAAAATAATAATGAGATCTGATCTGTGACAATTTAATTTGCTATTTCTGTAGTTTAATGTCTACAGTTTCGATCATTTATTATACCAGGGATTTACATAATTTTACAAAAAAAACAGATGATAAAAAAAGTGATATTAATTATCATTATTCCTGCAGCATTTATTTTTCTTGGATTTAAATTCATCAAAATAAGTACAGCTGATAATTCTATACTCAGCCAGCACAAAACAAAATCCTCCGGAAATATTGAAGATAGCCCTTTCCAAAAAGAATATCTGAATAAGAATGATCTCGTTGTGGTAAATGTTTGGGCTACATGGTGTAAACCTTGTATTCAGGAAATTCCTACTTTCAAAAAATAAGTAAAGAGAATCCAAACATAAAGTTTGTTTTTTTATCTATTGATGAAAATTCTGAAAAATTAAAAACTTTTCTTACTAAGAATACAATAAACGATATTACACTTCAAAATACAGAATACATTGAATCAATCAAAACCTTTTTGGGAGGAAATGGTCTACTGGGATATAGTACCATTCCATTAACTTTTATTATAAAAAATGGGAAAGTAATTGATAAGAATGTCGGTAGTATAGATTATACTGAATTTACCACTCAATTGAAAACACTACAGTAGACTTCTCATTTAATCTTAACAATATAACATTCATATTAACTTAACCGCTGAAAAACTTATAGTTACACATGTTGGGCAGCGGTTATATAAGATAGGCATACAGCTTATCTTTTTTGAGATCCATCTACAATTAAAAATATCTTATTTTTTTTGAGATGCTTTCGGGCAGCAAACGTTGAAACTTTCTGTAAATTTTTTAAAAAAAACAGAAAAAAATAATTCAAAATAATGGGACTTTGAATCTTTTTTCAATACATTTGCGGCTTGATTATCTCATTAATTTGAGTTTCATGGTTATTAGTTTTTATCCCCAGGAATTTCTGGGGATTTTTTATTTAAACTAATACCTGCTTAACTATGCTCTATCATGGGGCTTCAACTGAAATTATTAAAGGAAGAAAAAAATGAATTCCGTACATCTGGAATCAGCATATACAATTCAATAGAATATAATAAAAATCCATTTCCGGAAAAATCCGGAAATGGACACCACTTTATCATCATCCAAATCACAACTAAACTATGAACAATGAGGCAATAGTCTGTGCATCGCTGCCACTTAATATTTCATCGTAAGCCGCAGAACCGGCTGCTGTTCCAAATAACGTTCCTGTATTATAGCCTGCCTGGTTTACATTATCTTCTCCAGCATAGACAGGATTGGTTGCAGAGGGCATACTTCCTCCGTCAGCAAGCTCAATCCAGCCTTTATTGGCTCTCATCCTTCTCACCTGTGAAGCATGTCTGGCTTCAACAGAGTGAATCTGTAATGCAGCCTGAAGTACGACTTTATTAGACATTACATTTCCAGCCTGTCCTTTATAAGCTCTTACTCCAGTATCTTCAAAAGCCTGAGCAAGAATAAGAAACTGATTATAATCTGTAAAAGGCATAAAATTTCCGTTGGCTGTAAAGTCAAATGTTGGTTTATTACCCGGTGTTGTACCCAGAGAAGTCAGTGTACTTTTCAGAAAGCTGACATGGGCTGATTCGTGTTTTGAGATCTGCATAAAAACAGTTCTGTCTCCAGTAGGAATTAATCCTGGTGTAGATAGCCCTATGCTGTAATATTCATTTTCAAGATATTCCAGTACAAGTGCCAGCTGTAATGCATCAGTCAGAGTACTTTTCAAGGCAGTACCTGTTAATTTTGTTTCTGTAGTTTCTGCTTTGACAGGAGTAGTCATCAATGTTCCCAGTCCAAGCGGTACAGCTGCTGTAGCTGCTTTTTTTCCGAATAATGACATATTCGTAATGGTTTCCAGTCTTGAAGCTTCCGTGGTGAAAAATTTATCATAAGAAAGCTTATCCAGTAATCTAAGAATATTCATAATGTAATTTTTAAGGGTGAATGATTAGTTAATGCCTCTTTCTTTCCAGGTAAAAGGTGTTTTGATAAACGCTCCTGCAGCCATTACGATATCTTTGGGCTCTTTTGCAAGGTCAAGTCCGTTGGCATCTATCACATCATCTCCTGAAAAATCCGCAGATCCGGGATTGATTAAATTTCTGATCGCAGAAGCATGTCTGGCCTCCACCGAAACTATTTTACCGGCAATCACCAGATAAGCAGGATTGGAAATATACTTTCCGGCTCCATTATAGGCTGCTACCCCAGTATCTTCCAATGCTTTTGCCGTGGCTAAAACTGAATTACGATCATTAAAATTAACATTTGGATACTGGAATTCAAGTTTTGGAAGCACATGGTCTGTAGCACCGCTAATGGCTGCTTTAAAGAAATCCCGGTGAATCACTTCATGATGATAGAGGTCTGTAAAAACTTCTTTTT
Organism: Chryseobacterium sp. MA9; assembly: GCF_024399315.1. Lineage (NCBI taxonomy): Bacteria > Pseudomonadati > Bacteroidota > Flavobacteriia > Flavobacteriales > Weeksellaceae > Chryseobacterium > Chryseobacterium sp. MA9. The sequence continues at coordinate 1,389,202 of NZ_CP075170.1, forward strand.
CAACACTGGAAATTCCCGTATAAAAATTATTGACCACTTTGGTATAAAAATCTGCTTCCAGCTGTTCGAGTGCATAGGCATAGTTTAATACGCCTACATCTCCTGTTCCCAGATCATACTTGGATTCTTCCATAATCTGAAAATCATCATTGTCATCGCATCCTATTAAAGTAAGGCCTGCGACAGCCAATCCTACTCCACTTAATTTTAAAAAGTTTCTTCTGCTTGTATCAAGGGTAACTCCCTGATTAGAAACCTGAATTGTCTTTTTCATACTATTAATTTTTTTAGTGTTAGGATAAAAGAAGAAAAACAGCATACTGAAATATGCTGTCTGAAATCTTATAAATTGTTATGGCATTAAAACCGTGTCTATTACATGAATCACGCCGTTAGACTGGTTCACGTCTGCGATGGTTATTTTCGCACTGTTTCCTTTTGCATCTTTTATGTAAAGGTCTTTTCCTTTAGTCCAGAAAGTAAGATCTTCTCCCTGTACTGTTTTCATCATGCTTTTTCCATTACCGGCTTTTACCGCAGTCCAGATTTCTTTTGCGCTGTATCTTCCTGGCAGAACATGATAAGTCAGGATACTGTTAAGTGTTGCTTTGTTTTCAGGTTTCACAAGATTTTCTACTGTTCCTTTCGGAAGTTTTGCAAAGGCAGCATCTGTGGGTGCCAGTACTGTAAATGGGCCTGCTCCCTGTAATGTTTCTACTAAACCGGCAGCTTTCACTGCCGCAACAAGGGTTTTGTGATCTTTGGAGTTGATCGCATTTTCAATAATATTTTTAGATGGATACATGAGAGCTCCTCCCACCATTACTGTTTTTTCTTTCATCGTTTGCGCTGTTACCTTCCCGCTGAATGCAAATGATAAAGCTACCATTGCTAAAACTGTGATTTTCGATTGTGTGTTCATTGCGTTATTTTTTAATTAATTATAGTTAATTGTGTGTTTAATGTCATTTACGAGACTGGTTTTATTTTAGATTGAAAAAAAATGAAATTATTTTTAATTAATTGATTTACAGTATATTATTTTTCATTCGAAACAAATTTAAAGGCAGATAGAACTTATGCAAAATTGGGTTCCTATAGATTTTCAGATGTATGAGCGTGAAGAGTCTTTAATTTAAAGAAGCTGGCTCTGGGCTTTATACAAAAATGTGTGGACAAAGCGACACAAAAAGCAAGTACAAAGCTTGAAGTAAGATTTTCCATATTAAATATTTTTCAATGACTTATTTAAAATCATGTACGAAATAAAAGATACATTGGATTTCATTGACTATATGTTTTATTTTATTACATTTGGACAGAAAAATAAAAGCTATTAAAACAACCTATTCGGAAGAGGAACTTATCGTTTTATTAAAAGAAAAAAACGAAACCGGTTTTCATTATCTGTATGACCACTATTCCGGTGCGCTGTACGGAATCATTCTCCGGATCGTTCAGTCTAAAGAATACACTGAAGAAGTTATTCAGGATGTTTTTGTTAAAATATGGAACTCCATTCATCAATACGACGCTTCCAAAGGAAGGTTTTACACCTGGATGATTAATATTGCAAGAAATACCGCTATTGATTATTTAAAGTCTAAGGGATTCCAGAATGAGCTTAAAAACCAATCACTTCCGGATTTCGTATATAATACTACAGAACTTTCAACAGTCAACAATTCGTCTGATTATATCGGATTTAACAATGTGCTTGAAAGACTGGAATCAGACAAGCAGGAACTCATAAATCTTGCTTATTATCAAGGATATACCCAACATGAAATATCCGAAAAGCTGAAGATACCGCTGGGAACAGTGAAAACGAAAATGCGTAATGCACTGATGAAATTAAAAGATTTGTTAAAAGATTATCAATAAATTGAACACAAAAGAATACATATCATCCGGAATTATAGAATCTTATATTCTTGGCCATGCTTCTCCTGAAGAAGCAGGGATTTTGGAGTGTGTGATGAAGAATAATGCTGAAGTAAAAGCAGCTTTTGAAGAAGCACAAAAGACTTTGGAACATCTTGCTACCGCTCAGGCCGTAACACCTCCAAGTGATCTGAAATCTAAGATCTGGAATAAAATTCAGCAGGAACAGACTGCCGAAGAAGTAACACCAGCTGTTTCAACAGACATTCCTGAGGCGCAAGATCACAAAGAAACCACAGAAAGAGTAAATACTCAGAGAGATACCCGCTGGAAAACCTACGCAATAGCAGCTTCTGCATTGTTCCTGATAAGTGTTGCCGGAAATTTATTCTGGATGAATACCCAGTCATCCAATAAAAAGGAAATCGCTTTGCTGTCTGCAGAAAAACAAGCTCAGGACCAGGCAATGAAAAAAATGACCAGTAAGATTGATATGTTCTCCAATCCTGATATGCAGATGGTGATGCTGAAGGGTGTAGAAAAGCATACGGATTCCAAAGCAATGGTTTTCTGGGATAAAAAAACAAAAGAAGTTTATCTGAATGCCGAAAAACTTCCTAAAGCTCCCGCAGGAATGCAATATCAGCTTTGGGCCATCGAAAACGGACAACCTGTAAGTGCAGGAATGTACACCGAAGATAAAGACAGCAGAATTGCACTGGCCAATATTACAAATGCTCAGGCTTTTGCCATTACTCTAGAAAAAGAAGGCGGAAGTAAAGTACCTACCATGGAGAATATGTTTGTAATGGGAGAAATCTAAAACGCTCCTTTATCAATTTCCAAAGTTCACAAAATGTGGAACATCTGTTGCAAAATTATTCATTGGTAAAAGATTATTTCTATTGCTGTTAAAATCAAAAACCGGATTATTATCAAACGGAACCCGTGGATAATACATGAAAGAAATTTGAATTCTGTTGAAAACCAGGTACGGATTATTAATCAATACCCCAATCCCAATTTTTGTATTTGCTTTTGTTTTCAATAGTTTATCATCAGGCATTCCCAACCACCCTACTGCAGTGGTTAAATAAGGACTGAAATGGAAGTTCTTCCACGTTTTATTAATGAACAATTGAAGCTGATACCTTAGAACCAGTTTTTTAGTTCCTATATAATCAGAACTGTAAACAGGAAATTCGTCTGTGGAAGACAGATTGATTCTGTCTTTATAAGAATAGTTATGCTGTGGATTTCCTAATGCTATAGTTGGAGAAAAGAAATGTCTTGCTTTGGCAAACTTCCAATCCATAAGATTCGTAAAATAGGTTCCGTCTACACGGAAAGACTCCCGATTCTGGCTGTCTTCATTAAAAAACCTTCCAAACTGCCCTTTGACTGTAAAGTATCCCAACTTTGTAAAAGTACCATAAGAAGCTGAAATTCCCACATAAGGGTTCACTTCTTTGTTTCTTGATAAACCTCCCGCAATAATGTTCACGGAATTACCGTAAGCAACATCTTCCGGCAAATCATATTGAAAAATGTTTCTCTGAACCGAAAAGTTTCTATGGATAAACCCAACAGACATCAGAAAGCTGTTGTATGAGCTAAAATATTTATACTGATCTATTCCCGGACTGTCTTTATACTGATAATTCTGAAATCTTCCTATCACTGCAATATTGCTGGATACTTTTTCGTTAGGATCCGATGAAACGGGAATTTGATACCCACCCCATACATCCTGACTGTACACTTTGATCTGAACTTCAGGAAAAGCAGTATCGGTTTCTGTAGGAAGTAAAACCTTCCGCTTAAAATATTCAAACGTAAAACCACCCGCCCATTTTGTTAAAGGCGAGAAAAAGTCTCTTCTTACATTGAAATTGATTCTTTCATTTCTCAAAAAATCCCGTTCACCAAGCAGCTGTGCATTGATATAAGTACCTAAAAGGTTATAGGTTGTATAGCTTCCCAAAAGATAATCCTGCTTTTCTTTGGAGTCGTTTCTGTAAAGGAAATCAAGAGTGTGGCCCAATCCTAATACATTTTCTTCAGTAACTCCCAGACCGAGCTTACTTCCGGAATAGCTGATTCTCGGCTTCAGACTCCAGGAATCCAGAACTTTTACCACCACATCAATAGAATCTTTGCCGGAAGTGCTGTCGGAAACACTGATATTCACTCTGTTGACAAAAGGCATTGCTCTCAGCAAACGCTCGGATTCATAAAGTTTCTGGGCATTATATTCTTCACCTTCTTCAAAAAGCAAATAATTATTAACAGTGGAATTTTTTGTATTGGCATGAAGATGATCTGCCACCCAATCATACCATCTGGATCTTTCTTTACTGTCCTTGGAACCGTATCCAAATGGATCAATAGTCTCTATCCTGATTTTTCTGATGTATTTTTTGTTATAAGTCTCCTGCGACAGTTTTTCTGTCCTGGACTTAACGGAAGTTGAATCCGGCTCTCTACGAAATATAAAGCGGTGAATGAATTTGGTAACTTTTCTCTTATCCGAAAATTCTTCTATTTTGTAATACAGCGAATCTTTTTTTTCCTGTGCATTTAAAAAGAAAAAACCACTTAAAAAGAAAATTAAAATTGCAATCGTTCTAGTCATTAGTCATCAAAAATTCAATACAGTTTTTAGCATCAATTTACAAGCCAACAGGCTTGCAATATAGAAAAGAAAAATCAATAAAGGTGCCGAAAATAATCTTTCAGGACAATTTTCAACACCTTTGCAAAGATTCAATATGATCTCACTCATAAGTATCTGATTACATTTAATCCTATTTTTGAGTCTTGTTTATAATTGCATCTTACTTGAAATCAGATAAGCTTTTCTGTAATGGGAAGGCTTATTTTATTTGATAAGCTTTGGAATACCATTATCATCTCTTAAACAGATACCATACGTCACAATGAAAAGCAGGCCGAAAAGGAACATTCGACCGTATGAAGCTTAAAAGAGCTAATTTAAATCATAAAACAAGACCGTTCCAGTACAATCTTTTTTTGTTATTTTTACTCATTATAAATAAAAATAATATATGAAAAAAATCGTACTCTCGGGAATAGCTGTTATTGGAGGGTTTCTAACAGTAAATGCACAATGTAAACCTGTATCTACCCTTGCTGAAAATTTTGATACCTGGAAAGATATCAATAAATGCTGGACTGCTCAGCCAGGAAAAGCCATGCTGTATGCCAGTGATAAAAGAATTATTTTTTACTCAATGAGCAACCCAGGAGAAAATATGTATCTGGTAACTCCGGAAATAAAAACCGGAACCTATACCCTTTCTGTTGATCTTTCGGATAACGGAGGGGAAACAACATTAGAGCTTTTCTCAATAAACAGTTCTTCTGATGCAAAATCTTATGTTTCAATCACTAAGCCTTCAAAGATCACAGGAGAGAAAAAAACATATACCATTTCTTTGAAAAAAGACGCTCATCTAGGGCTGAAAGTTTTACTGAATGGGGTACATCAGGCTGTTTATATGGATAATTTATCTTTAACTCCAAAGAAATAAATCTTGAAATTACCAATCAATATTACATAATTATTTCTTTTAAATTTTGTTTCTATTCTACAAAATATAGTATTAATATTATCTAAAATAGACAGAATAAAAGGTTTATACGAATACAAAAGAGGCTGTCTCCTATGTTTAAGACAGCCTCTAAAAGTGATTGCGGAAGTAAAATTTAAACTCGCTATTGATCATGGGTGTACTATTTGTGTTTTAATTAAAAGTATTGTGTAATGATCCCGTATTCTGGTTTGGGAAATTCACCAGGAATTTTGTATCTGGTAGAATTGCCTTTATGGTACCATGCTCCTAATCCTGAGATCATCAGTGCCATATTATGTACAAACCGTACAACATTCTTTTGCTGATTACCAAAATCTGGCAGATTATTCCGGAGTTCAACAAACTCTTTAACATATGAATCATGGATGTGCATTGCTTCGGTAATGGCTTCTCCTAATGAAATAGTATACTGATTCCTGATAACCAATATAATGTTCAGAACTTCTGTATCAATCCCTAACTCCTTCTCTACTGAAGCAAAATCATTCTGAATAGCTATTATTCTGCACATTAACATTTTTAAACGTTTTATAATTGGATGTTCAGATATATATCCCGGAACCATGTAATTAATAGAAGGTTCTACCGAATCTCCATATGGATACATAAAAATCGAATACTCACGGATAAGCAGAAGATTACTAAGAGTTGGAAATTCTCTTTTTAACTTGTAGGGTGTTTCTTCCATAACTCCATAGGTAGCATAATTATAAAAGTTTTTAGTCCAGCGTATAAACCAATCATCATTAACGTAAGGAATAAATTCCTGCCTGCTTAAAGCCACTTGTTTTATCAGTCCGATATCACCTGCTTTGGGTTTTTCTCCCAGCATGATATCCATTATATGATCCCTGATATCTGCAAGTTTATCAACCGGGCACAACTCATAATAATCATCAAATAGAGTCAACCAAACCATAAATCTTGCTATAGGACTGATCTGTTCTTTGGTACTAGCCGCCGGAAACATATAAGACGCGGCCTCTACGAGGCCGTGTTTCTTATATTGAGTTCTTGTAACTTCAGACATAAACTGATAATCCGTATCAATCCAATTATTCTGTTCTTCATAAAAGGATTGTGAAAACGGGCCTATTTCATAAGGCCAGGGATATTGCAAAACAGGAACATCTTGTTGTTTCATCTTTAAAAAGTTATATTAAACTTAATTTACAGACTGCTATTTGTGGCATGATTATCTTCAGGCCAGGCAAAACCAACTCCCCCATGTTTATATCTGTTTGTTTCCAGATAAAAAGTGTTAACTCCCTGCAGCCCGACACCGGCATAATAAACAAATTTGTCGACGTGTTCCTGATATTCGCCAAACTCCCGATACTCTTTATGTAAGCCATTCAGACTAGCCAGCTCTTCATTATGAATATGTAAAGCCTCTGCACAAGCATCTTCCAAAGAAAGATTATACTCCTGCTGCAATACAAAAACCAGATTAAAAACCTCTGTCCCCTTTGCTATCTCCTTTGGCAGGGAGTGAAGGTCATTTTGCCACGCAACTACCAGAGTCATATGGGAAATCATCTTTTGTACCACTATATGCTCAAAGATATGTTCTGGCAGGACAAGACCTGATTCAATCTCACCAAAGATCAGATAAGGGCGCATTAGCACAGAATATTCTCTGATGGTTTTGTAAAGATTCAATGATGGTGGGCGATGAGCTATTTTGTATGGATACTCCAATTCGATTCCGTATCTGAAAGATTGATAAAAATAGTAAACAAACCGTTCAAACCATAAGTCTGGCATAAAAGCACGAAATTCATCCCGGATCATTGCCATATGATGATAGAGGGCATTTTCTTCCGGCAGGGCCTGAGCACCCCTGAGAATATCTGTACAACGGATTCGTAACTCCTGGATCTCTTCAAGGGACGAATGCTCCACCTGATCATCAAGAGCAACGTATTGGAGCATGAACCTGTTGCATGGAATGACCTGCTCATAGGTTAAGTGCGGCCACATACGTGCTGTACACATATGAAGTTCCATTTTTTTATAGATTTTCCGTTGTTTTTCTGTTAAAAAAGTATAATCATTATCAATCCAGCCATTCATATCTTCCCCCATTTGTTCAGCATGTGGATTTATAAGGTCGGGCCATGGGTAGCATCCCCGTGGCAAGTAATCTGCACTATTATATTGTTCTGGTGTCATTTTTATCTATATTTTAAAATTATTGTATTTAAATAAATTAACTGCTTTATGTAATAAATCACAACCGAATTTCTTCTGTACCGCGGTTATTACTGTACAACTGTATTGTAGATCATGTATTCACTCAGGTAAAGCAATATTGGTATATCCCCACTCTGTTCTAAACTCCGGCAGGGTCTTAATACGACGGTAATCGTTAAATTTTTATTGAAATTGGTTATGCCCTAATGTTTGTTTTAATTCGGAAACACTTGGAAATTCTGTTTTGTTATAGCGGTCAAGTTTAGTGGATATATTTTTCCAGCCACTCAATACCATACTCATATAGTGTACCCAATTGACTACAGCCTCGTGCCATATACCAAAGTCAGGAAGTGAGGCCTGCAGGGCTACAAATTCCTTAAGATCTTCATTATGGAGACGCAGATCTTCCAGGCAGGCTTCCTCTAACGAGACCCTGCGTTCATTCTGGATTACCTTCACAATATTATAATAGATACTGCCCGTTGCTTCATCTTTTACTACAGATTGAACTTCATTGAAAAAAGTTACCAGATGACAGGCAAGTGCCTGGAGACGGCGAATCACCGGATGATCATGAATTTCTGGCGGGAGGATGATGCCTGTTTCAACCTCAGTAAGCTGCAGGAAAGGATACAGACAGATTGAATCTTCCCTTAAGACAATGCATTCTGCTGTTGTAGGAAACATCTTATTCTTTTTGTATTCCTGTTCCTTTTTAAGCCCACTAAAATACCTGCTGATCATCTGTGTGAAACGATGCATTGATTCTTTTGGTATAAACTGAAGCAATTCCTGTCTTAATGAGGCAAGCATAGAAGCTAAAGGTATTGTAGATTGAGAAGCAGAGATCTCACCATTCAATATAGCAATGGATTGAGCATGTACATCATCAATGTCATCAGGCTTACTTTCTTCATACAGATCATCATTGTAAAGTGTCCAGAGCATCAACCTGCAGATAGGCTGGAAACGTTCAGCAGAAGCAGTAGGAAACCATTGGGCAGCGATGTGGGCAGTTTTGGTTTTCTTGTACTTTTTACGCAGATCAGGATTATTTTGATACAGCCACATATATTCACCATCAATCCATTGATTTTCGGTGATTTCCTGCAATTGATCTGCATGAGGATTTTTTAAAGTTGGGAATGGATACCTGAACTTTGTACGAAGAAGTTCAAGAGGGTTAAAATTTTCATTACTCATGATTATATGTTTTAATGGTTTTTATCTTTTATAGCATAATAGTTTTATTTAAACATATGAGACTCTCCATACTTTTAAAAAAACATATTACATTAATTACCAATAAGATACATTCATGAACAATGAAATAAATGTACAAATTAATTTTATTAAATAATATGGAATTTCACTATACTATTAAAATATATCTATAACACTGAATAACAACAACTTATAGGTTTCCAATGATAATAACTCAAATTTACACATCAGATTATCAATAAATTAACACTTCAAAAAGAGAAAAATATTTAACATTTTACCTGTAATCAAATAATTAATATCATAATAATTTGGTTTGGTTTTATAAGATTGCTGAAAAATAAGAAATAAGAGAAAAAGGTTTCAAGATTTTAAAATATTCCAATGATTGCAGTCTACAAAAAGAACTCCTGTTGAAAATCTACAGGAGTATTTTAATTTTGATATTTACTAATAGTGAACTTTAATCAATAACCGGAAGAGACCCCAGCGTAAATTGCACGGTTTTTTCCTGATAGATATTGGGATTCATTGCATTGGGCACTACTAAAGTCAAATCGGTCCTTTCACCAGGTTCATAGTTTTTTAAAGCATCGGTAAAAGTCTGAGCATCATATACGGAATAAGAACCCACTTTTTTAACCAGAGTACCAGGCAGGATATTATTGAGATGTAAAGCTCCACCTACAGTCGTTGGTCCTATTAATACCCCTTTTACATTCTGAAGAACGGTATTGTATCCATTATAAATATACAGCTGTACATCCCATGGAATAACATCTATAACTCCTACAGAAGCTCTAAACTTCACATCTTCTTTAGCAATGACAGGTTGAGTAACCGCATGCTGTACAGATATTGCTTTCGTATGGCTGTAATCTTCCACTGTCTTAGTCATTTCAGTGCTGTTCAGCACCCTTTTAAAGGAGGTGTTACCGCGGGCTGTATTATTTCCCCACCTTACTCCATTGGCTATAAATCCTATATAATCTTTTCTGCCAAGGGCGGCTACAGCAGCTTCGATATTGGGAGTCAGGTTAGGATCATTTTTTTGCAATGACTCTGCAAACTGCAAATGTAAATTCTGCAACTTATCATTTCCTTCTGCTTTTGCTTTTTCGGCTGCCTGAAGGTGATTTTTAAGGGCTTCTTCCTGAGAGATATCAGGAAAGAATTTTTCTTCAAATTGATTAATCATATCATCATCTGCATCGTACATTTCGATTCTCGTATTATTAATTTTTTCAGCATTATACTGGCTGTCAACCTGCTGATTGAATGAAGACTTCATCGATTTCCTGCTGCTTCCTAATCCAAGAAATGCCCATCCGCTTGATTTCTGGCTGACACTGCTCTTTTGAGCATCACTTAAAAATTGGTTAACAATCGTACTGCCATCTATATGTGCATTAATATAACTGGTTTTAGAATTCTTAAATTTGTAACTGACAGATATATCTCCATTTCCGTTTGCCAGCAGATTCTTAACATACTCTGTAGGATTTTCAATACTAATATTTTTAAAACTTTTATTTCCAACCAAAGTTCCTGAAATGCGCTTGCTGTAAACAATTTCCCCTCCTGCTTCCACAATGAATTCTACCTCGGTAGGTGAAATGATCTGGCTTTGAAAATTTGTATTATAGTCTTTAATCAATAGTTCCTGAGGGGCAAGCATGGTAGTTTCATACTGCTTGGCTAAGGAAAAGAAATGATTGGTTAATCCAGGATTGGTAATCAGGTAAGGCGTCAACATGGGCTGCCCGTTTGTATTTTTTAAAATTGGAGGATAAAAAGCTGCTATTGTCGTGCTTCTTATTGCAGCACAAATTGATGCTTTCTGGCTTTCATTGGGTAATGCCAGTTCCTGTGTTACCGGAATAATCAACGTACGGATATTATCAGAACTCTTGTAGGTTTCATTTCCTTTACTGTCTATATATTTAATATTATTGATATCAAACTTAAGAATGGGTAATATAAATACTTTAGCAACAGTACCCTTAGCAACATTTTCATAAAAGCCGTGGGTATTATAAAGCGCATATTTCCCTTTACTATCTATGGCTACATAATTTTCGACTGAAAATTTGTTTGAATTTGGTGTCACCTGCGACCAAATAACTCCAGTATTGGCAAATAGCAATACAATGATTACATAAAGATTTTTCATGATTAAACTATTTAAAGGTTATTATAATGTTTTTATCAGGAGTACTGTTAGGATTTGAGGTACCATAAAATGCGTTCTTCAATTTACTGTACGCCAGTTTACTATTTCCCACAGTACAATTTTTAATATCAGTTTCCATTCCCACCAAAACACATCCTTTGATCTGCTTTGTATAGTTTCCCATATGAATTTGTACCCCATCTCTGTCTGGTACATTTTCAAGCTGTATTCTCCATCCGTCATTTTTATCATATCTTAAAATACCGTTATAGGATCCGGAAGGAATACAACTGATATTTTTTATATTATTTTCCCATGGCAGTTCCAATGTATGACAGATGACTTTTTTATCTGCAATGAGATATCCTAAGGTACAAGCCGCTGATGATAGTTTTCTTTCAATAACTATTTCAAAATTTCCTTGCCCAAAAAGACTGCCTGAAAAAAGAGCGGTCAATACAATTACCAATAAAGCTGTTTTCATGGTTCTATATTTTAAGATTGAAGGTAAACCTGTAGTTCTAGAAATACCGATTGATTTCATGGTAAAATTACATGTAAATCGGCTGCCGGTCTATGGCACTTTTGTGTAATATTTCAATAGTCTTTCCTACTGCCACCCATACAGTAAATCCTTAAATGACTTCACTTATATAAAAAGCACCGCCACTTATTAATCCCTTCTTTGCACTGAATATCTGATATCTCATTTTTGAACCATAAAATAAGCGGTATCCGAAAAGCTTTACATAAAAGAGTAGGAAAATAAAAACATTTTGTATTATGAAAAATCTAAAAAAAATTTCAAGAAATGAATTGAAAACAGTAACAGGAGCCGGAATAATTGGAGGGCCATTTCCGTCAGTATGCATATACACTCATCAATGGTGTGAAAAAGTAAAGCGATGCATCCCAAAAACAATAAATTGTGATGATCTTGTGATACCTCAGCCTATTTAAAATAGAAGGTAAAACAATTTGCCACATACTTTTGAAGTATTTTTGAGAATCACAATAATAGCTCCAAGCAAACAAATCCTGCAAATCACTGATTTTGCAGGATTTTTTCAATGCCAAGGTAAAAACATCTCATCATCAGCACAGTAATACATTTAACATTGTTAAGATAAAGTAGTAATATACTTAAGTGTAACTACCATTTATAATCAAACTTTCAGATAATAAATCTGACAGAAAAGAAATCCGAACTTAATGCTAAAACATAGTTATTTTTATATACATTTATATTAGTTCAAATCAAGCTTCAAAATAAGTAACTAAATATCCTAATTATACCATATGGCTTGATCTTTGAGCCCATTTTAGCTGTATAATCTGCCTTTATAGAACAAATTAATCATTTTATTGAAGCTTATTACTATGTACGTTATTACAGATCATTTAAAAAATTTAGGATTTAGCATCAACACATTAAATAATATAATACAGAGAAATAATAATAAAAGAAGTTTTAATACACTCGAATATTTCTGTATCTATATCATTATAGAAGATATCACATTAGAGGTAGAAAACATTCCATATTCCATAAAAGGTGGTCATATAGCATTTGTAGGCCCGCAAAAACAAATTGTATTTGGAGAAACTAAACGCGGTGAGATTTATATAATTACATTTTCATCAAGTTTTTATGAAAGATCTGCAAAAGATAGCATGTTTATCAATTCAAGACTTTTTTTTAATTATGATTCTGATGTTTTTATAGCACCTTTTGAAAATATTAAGGAAATGAACATTGTTTTTATGGGAAGAATGCACAACTTTCAGCACAAAGATGAAAGTTTATATGTTTCTGCTGCCCATAACGCTATTGAAAGACTGATACTGGATGCATTTTTGCATATCCCGGCCGAAACACTGAAAAAAGATATCAAATTTGACTATCTCCACTACGTCAATAGATTCAAAGTTCTTTTACAGAGGGACTATAAAAAGGCTAAAAAGGTTTCCCACTATGCTAATGAACTCAATATCACTCCAAGAAAACTAACTGAAATGACTGAGTATGTTCTGGGAAAAACAGCAAAACATATTATTATTGAAAAATTGATCAATGAATGCAAAAAATCCCTTAGTTTCTCAGGCCACAACATTTCTGAAATTGCTTATGATCTGGGATTCAGCGATGAAGGTAATTTTAGTAACTTTATTAAGAAACATACAGGAAAAAATCCCTCAGAAATGAAATAATATAAAAATAATATTGTATTTTTGGATAAATAACAGATCAGTGAAAAATTAATATATGTTGAAAAGATGTTTTTTTTCAGTAATTTTCCTTTTTGTTTCCATGAGTATCTATGCGCAGGCAGATGATGTTCAGGTGAATGTAAGACTTTATCCTACACAAATGCTGGCACTTGGAGGTGACAGTGAAATGACTGATGATACAGATGAAAGTATCCAGCCGGAAATGAACGCTGTTATCATTTCAAGTCCATCAGGTTTTCAGTTAGGAATTCAGCAGGATGATAAAGATGAGTATAATCTCATCAAAAGTCAGAATGGAGTTATAGAAAAAAAATTCATGATAAATCAAAAAATAGATAAAATTATAAAACAGTTTAAAGATAAGTCTACTTCTATGATGTTAACTTTAATCTCTCAATAAGCCGATCTGCAGCTTATTTACTATGCATTAAATATTATTTTTTTAAATTTTCACCTATTCATTTTTAGTAAATTGACAATAATATAATATTGATTTAACAACATTAACAATATTTTTAATTTTTAATTAACTTAAACCTCCATATTTCTTTATAAAATACTCTTTTTCAGCAAGATTATTTCCAAAACCAAATTTACAAATCTTTAGTACTTTTTCACAAAATAAGTACCTATACCTCTTTCTAAATTTGCACCTGAAAAAAAACAAGAATTAATATACTATTAAAACTCCGTTATTTATGAAGAAATATATTGTAGCCTCAATGTCGCTATTTGGTTTTGTTGCATTCAAGGCTCAACAAAATGTAACATTAAATGTTAGATTAAAACCTATTCAAACCCTTATTGTTAATCCTGCTCAAAAAGTTGTCAACTTAGACTATAAAACCAAAGATGATTATGCAAACGGAGTATCCTCTGTAAATGCTGACCATTTAAGTATTTATAGTACCGGAGGTTTTCAGGTTAAAGTAAAAAGTGCTAATGCAGCATTGCAAAGTGGAGCAAAGAATATCCAGGCCAACACAATTCAAATTAAGGCCAGTGCAGGAACTGAAGTTCTTAACGGAGCTCAGTATGCACAGAATGTACAGCTTTCAGCTAACGAAGCTACATTAGTAACATCCGCTAATGGTGGTGTAGACAAAAAAATTAACATTGAATATAAAGGAGCAGGAGCCAATGCTTATCTTGACAATTATATTGCAGGTCAGGATCCTACCGTTTATACAACAGAGTTAACGTATACTATTATTTCTCAATAAGTATTTAGATATTATATAAACTACTACAGATAAAGTGTTACAAATTGTAGCACTTTATCTGTACTTTAACAGCAAAGTATAATAATGAACCGATCCTATATCTTCATTGTATTCTCTTTACTTTTTTTCTGTTCTCCAATCAAGGCTCAGACAGGAGTATCAGTATCTCCTCCTAGACTTTATTTTGAATCTGATGCAGGAAAAAGTACTACCCAGAAAGTAACAGTAACCAATGTAAGTGCAAAAAACTCTCTGGACATGGCTGTCAGTTTAGGTGACTGGGAATATAATGAAACAGGAGAAAACAAAATGTCTCCAGCCAATACACTGCCGACATCTTGCGCCAGCTGGATATCCATAAAAAATGAAGATACCTATTTTACTTTAGCTCCAGGGGAAAGAAAAGATATTGATGTAACCATCACTCCTCCCGGTACATTATCAGATCAGATGTTAGCCCATACTGCTGTTCTGTATGTCAGTCAGATGAATCCTGTGAATGATGTGGATAATAAAGGAGCCAATATAAAAGTAAGCATTCGTTCAGGAATTAAACTCTTTCATAAGTTAACTGCCAAAGCCAGTAAAAAAATTGAAATCCATAATCTTACATTAGCCCAATCAAAAAAAGATCTTAGCATCTTATTCGAAAATCAAGGTAATATATGGACAGATGGGAAAATACAAACGGAACTTGTCAATACAGAAAACGGCAATAAAGTATCCCTTGACCAGATTATTTTCTATACTATGCCGGGAAATAAAAGAGAAGTGATTATACCTCTTCCTGCAACACTTTCAAAAGGGAAATATACAGCATCAGTAATGATTGATTATGGTGACAACAATAATCTGGAGCTGGCAGAACTGAATTTTACGCATGAATAAAAAACTGTGTCTTATCCTATTATTGATCTCTATGAGCTGTTTTTCACAAATTTCATACAGCTCATGGGTAAACGGTTATCTGCAGATTAATTCTTATAACGGCAATACAAATCCGGATGCATACACACTTACTTTATCTGGTAATGGGAATATCAACATCCCTTATTGGAGAGTTTCGGTAAGATTGAAGCAGCCTATTATGTCAAATAAAGGGAATTATATTTTACCCGCGAATAAAATTTCTTTTCAGCCGGTTTCATCATCAGGAAAGGCTTACCCCAATCCGGTGCCATCCATTCCACAAATTGGTATGCCGCTTAATGTGATTTTGAAAGAAGGGCAAGAAGTATTCTTAATTCCCCAGTCAAACGCTGCCATATTTAATCAGCCAGCACAACCAAATGGTTATTATAATCTTCAGATTAAATACAGCATGAATCTGGCAGGAGGAACCTATCTGGGAGCATATCCTGCCTGGATTACTTTTACAGCTCCATTACAGTTTACGGCCTATGATCAGTACAATAACATCATTGGCACAGTAGATCATAATTTTCAATTTCAGATCGGTACGCTTTCAGGAACCCCAACGGATATTCCGGAGATGTCTATGAAGTTTGGAGCTTCTGCAATAAACGGTAATCTGGAATTTAAAAATATGCAGGATTATGTAAATGGAGCCAGTGTGACTTATTCCAATGCATTGATTGTAAAAAGCAATACGAATTATCAGATCAAATTAAAATCCCTTCAGACTCAGTTCAGTTCTTCTTCTGGTAATTTTCTGCCTCTTGATGCAGTACAGCTTAATCTGATTCCTATTTCAGGCAATATGGGAACTGTATCTGCTGTTTTGCTGAGTACAATGCCACAACTTATCGCTGCCGGTGGTTCTACACAGAATACTGATGTTTATTATGACATGAAGTATTCTACTAAACCTAATGATGAAAGATTTATCAATGCTAAAGCAGAAGATTATACGACAACCCTTCAATTCGAGATTACTCCTCAATAATTTATAATGCTCCATAACAGGCTGTTCAGGAAAATAATACTTTTTATTATGGTCCCGTTTTCCATCTGGATTTCGGCTCAGACTGACACAGATATAAACATGGAGATCCGTAATGAGCCTAATCGGGCTAATCCTAACATTATAGAGATTCTGCTCGTTTTGAAAAACAATGGAAATAAATATTTTAAAGGCAGAGTTGAAGTTAAGACTCCAAAAGGTTTCAGAACAATTTCTGACAGCAATTCTGAAATAGAACTGAATCCCAGCCAGAATCTGTTTATTCCCATAAAAATACTGACCAGTAACACTATCATTTCGGGTAAAACAGATCTCACATTCACCATTACCGATGAAAAAAATCAACAGGTTGTAAAAAAGAACCTTCCCTATGTGGTGATGGAGAACAATAATATGCAGATAACAGCTGAAAATCCTGTTGTCTACATGGGAACTAATAAGGATTCTCTGGAAGTCCGGGCAAGGGTTTCCAATTTAGGAAACAAAAAGCAGCATGTTACCATTGTATTTAAAATCCCCGAAGCTACCCAAAAGAACCTTTTTATCGAAAAAAAAGGAACTATTGATGTACAGAAAGATTCTGTATTTGTTTTTCGGTTTCTGCCTTCCGGAAATCTGCTGAAGAGCTCACAGTTTACGGTTAATATCGTCGGTTTCAGAGAGCCAGACAAGGAAATCTTTGGTACTACTTCTATATCAGTGCAAAATGTTTCTTCTACCCAGCGTTATCAGGATATGGAGTTTGATCTGTTTTCAAATTACAGCAAAAATAGCATTACTGCCAGTTACAGGCGCGTCGGCAACACTACAGATATGTATCAGCTGATAGGATCAGGCGGCTTTAATCTTCCTTCGGGCTATATGTTTATACGCGGTAATATTTATACGCTGAACAATCAAAGTGATCCTGTTGTAAGCAATACCTATGTATCTTATCACAGAGAACAAAGTGAATTCACCTTAGGGAATATCAGTAAAATGATGGAAGTTTCATTATTTGGAAGAGGTGCAGAATATGCTTATACTTCTTCTGATAAAGAAAAGAAAATAGAAGTAGGTTTTGTAGATCAGAGTTTCAGCCTTATTGAAAGAAATTCTTTTTTGAAGTACGGATACGGATTGTACGCCAGGGGAATATTGGGCGCTCAAAATGCATCGAAAAATTTCTCAGCAACTTATATTTTTAAAAATGATCCTTATGAAAAAGCGAATCATCATGTACTAGGCACAGATATTCAATATTCTTTCAATGAATACTGGAAAATGAATTCCAAAGTATACAGTGGTCTGAGTTTTCACGAAAATACATCTCTTACCAAACCTTCCCTGGCTTTGGAAACTCAGTATTCAGGAACTATCAAAAAAGTCAATCTGAATGGAAACTACTTCTACAGCAGCGACTATTATCCCGGAAACAGAAGAGGAATGCTACAAATACAGCAGAATTTTTCAACCCCTGTTTTTGAAAACCATTATTTGTATGCAAATGTGATGATCTCTAACTTTTCTCCCAAATTTTACTCGTACAACAATGATTTCAAATCCAATACCATAAGAGGAGATATTGGAATCAACTTCGCGAAAAGGAAAAATTTTGGATTTGCTTTGGGCACTCAGTATCAGGAGGAAAGTTCTAACAGCTATAATAACTTTTTTGATACTTCAGGAAATCAGGAACTGCAAACGCTGAAAGCGTTTAGAATCAGCCAAAATACAACATGGATCAGCAATAACAGAAAACACTCTTCATTATTGGCACTGGAAGCAGGAGCGGTCAAATACCCTGATGGCAACAATTCGGACTACCAGATGAAGATCACTGGAAACTACAGCTATAAATGGTTTAATATAAACGGAATATATCAGCATGGCAGCTATTACCTCTCTGAGTTTGCTTCATCAAGAAATTTCAATGAGAACGTCATCTATAAGAAATTTTCAGTATCTGCTTTTGTTAACAAAAATCTGTTAGCCGAAAAACTTAATATTACTTCGGGATTATCCTATACGGATGATATTTTATATGGCAAGTCTCCTTCCGGGTTCGTTAACCTGAAATATACAAAAGAAAGATATGGCATATTCCTGAATTCTTCCTGGTTCAATTATTCTTCCAACAATTTCAGCAATAATTTTTTTACCATTGAAGCAGGTGTCACACTGAACTTTCAACCTAACAGACTTATTGCCAGTAAAAAAGGAGAAATAACAGCATTTGTATTTTATGACAACAATAATAATAGTGTCTATGATGAAGGCGACCAAAGTGCTGAAAATTACATTATTATGATCAACAATGTTTCTTTCAAAACAAATCAAAGTGGTAAAATTGTGTACAAAGCAATTCCGTATGGCAAGTATATGCTAAAACAGGTGATCCAGCAAGGATGGTATTATCATGAACTTGAGTTTGAAGTGAAAAGAAACAGCTATTCTCTTCAGGTTCCACTCCATCAAAATGGAACAATGCAGGGAAAAATCACTTATGAATTTGATCCTAAAAAAGCATTGGAATTTGATCCTAAAACGGCAGGAATTATTTTCAACATCTATGATAAAGATAAGTTTATCCAACATGTAGTTACCGACGACAATGGCGAAATTGGCTCTTTCCTAGGATCTGGAAATTACAGAATTGAGCTTGTAGAAAGCTCATTACCTGCCAACACCTATTCTGAGAAAATAAGCCGGGAATTTACTGTTCAGGCGGGAAGAATAATAAATCTTGAACCATTTATCATCAAAGTATCAGAGAAAAGGATACACGTCAAGAAGTTTGGAAATTAGACTAAGAAAGTTCTAGGGCTCATCTGAAGTTTAGATTTTTCACACGTATTAATCGTTACCGTTTTTGTTACTAATTAACCCGCTTTCAAAAAATAAAAAAGGCTTAAACCCTCTATGAGATTGGTTTAAGCCTTGTGACTTCGGAGGGGTTCGAACCCCCAACCCTCGGAGCCGAAATCCGATATTCTATCCAGTTGAACTACGAAGCCATTTTGATGAGTAATTAATAATAAGTATACAAATATAGTTTATTATTAATTACTCATTATTTACTTAGAAAGTAATTTTCACTCCTCCCAGAATTTGTGCACCCAGGACTTTATATCCTTTGTACGTCTGGTATTTTGAGCTCAGAAGATTATTTCCGAGTGCGAAAATACTGAAATTTTTGTGAATTTTATACTCTGCAGAAAGATTTAAATCAGCATATCCTCCAACTTTATCATTGGTGTTCTCCGTAGACTGATAAATTACATTAGGAGCCCCCACACCTTCGATTGCATAAGAGTTTGTAGTTCTGTCACTTGCAAAGATTCCTTTAAATCCTAACAATAGTTTCTTGTCAAGCATTGTATATTTTGCCCCGATGCTCGCATTGAACAATGGAACGTTATAAATATTGTCATAATTCTTAAGATCATACTTGGTAAATCTTAATTCTCCATCTAAAATCAGGTTTTCTAACGGGAAATACTGTACGCTACCTTTGATATCGCTTACATTTCCATCGTCATACACTGCAGAGAATGTATTGGCAAAATTGTATGCAGAACGGTTAACAGAGGTGTTATCAAAAAGACCGTTGGCCTTAAAGAACATAATATCCCTCATCTTTCCATACCCTGCAGAGAAGTCGTATTTCAGCGTTTCGTCGATATCTCCTCTCAGTCCTACATAAAAATGATATTTCGTCTCTGTAGGCTTTAAAAACTGGTCAGAAAGAATGAATGGATTTGTCTGTAACATATCTCCATAAGTATTCAGCTTCAGACCTCCGTCTACTCCACCATAGAATTTGAATTCTTTAGCAGCAGCAAACTGGAATTCTGCCTGAGGGAACCAGTAAGTTTTGTTATTTTTTTGCTGTTCCAGCTGATCATTGGAATTTTTAGCCTTCAGGAAAGAGAATGTAGATCCTAACATCAAATAAGAATCTCCTTTTCTGAACGTTACTTTCGGAGTCAGGCTGGTATTGAAGAAATTGGAAGAGTTTTTATCTCTGATGGCGAAATCGGTCTTCACAGCATCCAATCCTACGCCAAGATCGGCATTCAGATTGATCCCAGATTTTCCTAATTCTACGGCATGCTTGGAAAAGTTGGCAAGGATGGAAACCTGATTTTCCTGAGCATCAAAATGATCTTTCAGGAAAGATGATTTTACCCTTACATCATTTAAGATTTCATTGGAATAAAAATCATAGTAACCGTTTACCTTAAACTGATTGACCTTTTGTTTCAGATCAAGCTCACCAGTAGGCTGCATTGCATAGATCCCGTAATAATTATAGTTGTCTAAGCCATATTCAGCATTAATATTGAATTTTCCTTTTTCTCCGTAAGAGTTCAGGAAAGCACCAATATTAGCTGAAGTCTGCCCGGATTTCCAGTCATACTCTTTTTTAAGACCATTCGTAGAAAGAACATGAACATCTGCTCCTACTTCAAACTTATTTTCAAGAGTTTTGGATATGTTTCCATCTACTAAGACTTTACCATAATTACCCATTCCGATCTGGAAGTAATTATTTTGAGCCGTTCCGTCAAATTTTGGGGCTACATCTTCTCCCTGAATTGTTGAAGTTTTGAAATCAGAAACGGCAGGAACATCCGTAATGGTATATTTCACAGGAGTCTGCGATTTCTCTTCCGGCGGATAGTTTTTAATAGTTTCCACAGAAGTCTTCTTCTTCTCGATCTTCTTCACTTCCGGCTCTCTTTTTTTGTTAAGAACCAGTTTTTCCTCCTTGATCTGGGAAAACGCCACCGACGAAACCCCTAAAAATAATATGGATAATATTTGAATTTTCTTGTTCATATTTTCTTTATTTGAAAAAAATATATAACGGGTTTTTATTTATTGGAAGCAATGTAGCTCCCTAATAAAGCTTTCCCTGACTGTTTTGAAAAAGTTCTCCCTAGTCTGAATATATTAAACAGCCAAAGGCTTTGATAAACTTGTAATTTGTATTGATAATTTTTCGTTGTACTGTTCTCAGCTACATCATAGCTGTAAGAAATGTCGTACGGAAATCCCGAAGGCAGTAACCCGACTGTAATCATACTTCCTATCATTGGGTTTCCGCAAGAAGGAGTACGAGTCATCATGGGATGCAGAGTTATTTTAGCTGCATTCGTACTGTCTTCTACAATTTCATAAATATCTGAATGTTTTAAAATGTTAAATTCTCTCTCAAGATTTTTATTCACTACAAAAGCTTTTTGCTTTGGAAAGTCAGCTTTCGCACGGTTATACTCTTTAGGATATGCACTGTATGATGGAATGCAGCTCCAGAGTGAAGCCGAAACTAAGAAAGAACAGATAGCAATTTTAAAAACCTTCATGTACTATTTCTTAATCTGTTTCTTAACCTCTTTCGCTTCTGCAACAATTTCAGGGAAATCCTTATAGTTTGCAATGATCTGGTCACATGTATAACTTGCCTGGTAGTTATCCTTCAGGCCAATATAATTTTTCGCCATCAATACCAAAGCTTTTGCTCCCCAGAACTCTTCTGATGCATAGTTATTGGCAAGCTTAAAGATCGTCTCATTAGAAGATTTGAACGCTTTACCTTTATTCTGATAATAAGCTTTTGCATATAAAGCTTCTGCAGCTACCGAAGTGTTGGATGATTTTTCAAGAGAAGTATACGCAGACTGTGCGTCTTTATCCTTTCCTGAGTTCATCAGACTTCTTGCTTTGATCACTTTCGCGGTTTCAATAACGGCAGCTGAGTTTTTAGAATTAGCAATTACTGCATTGGCTAATTTTTCAGCTTCAGAGAAATTGTTTTCTTCTGCATACAGTTTCATCAACTCAACATTTGCATAATTCTTAATGCTGATGTTGGAAGAGTTTTTAATGCCTTCGAGGTACTTTTTAGCTTCTGCTGTATTCCCTTGTGCAAGGAATATTTGAGCTAAACGAGTTTGTGCATCATCTTGGTAATCATTCTGAATTCCAGCAACTTCCTGAAGAACAAGTAAAGCTTTTGTTGAATTGTTGGTTTGATAATAACTTTCTCCCAATTCATACTTTGCCTGGTACAATCCTTCCCCTGTCGGATTTTGTGTAAGGTACTTTTCATAATAAGAAATTGCATTCTTATAATCTTTCTTAGAGAAGAATTGTTTTCCGGTAGATAAGTTGATCTCATCAATTTCAGAAGCATCCACATTCACACCAATATTTCTTGCAAAACTTTCATAGCCTGAAACATCACCGTTTTTCGTGAAGATAGGTTTTGCTGCCTGAACGACCTTCTGAGCATAAGCGGTATTTTTATACTGCTCACCCAGAGATTTCAGTTCAGAAAGCGCTTTATCATTCTGGTTTTGGTCTATATAATTCTGTGCCCTGTAAATAGAAGCATTGGCGATCAAATCCTTGTCAGAAGACTCTTTAATTACTTTTCCGAAATAATCATTGGAATTGGCAAAATCATCCTGAGCCGCATAAGCTGTTCCTATTTCATACTGAGCATCATCGTAATATTCAGAACCCGGATATTTTGATAAAAGATTTTTAAGGTTCGTGATCTTCGCCTGTGTATCTCCTTTGAATCCTAAAGCCATTGCTTTTTGGTACAAAGTATAATCCGTTGCATCTTCATTTTTATCATAGATGGCAATGGCTTCGTTCAGATCATTATTGGCATAATGAATATCTGCAAGACGAAGTTCTGCATCATTTTTAAATTCAGGTTTCGGATTGGTAAGATATTGTTTGAAGTAAGTTGCAGCCTGATCAAATTTTTTGGATTTAAAATAAGCATATCCTAAATCATAAGGCAGCTGTTGTTTTTCAGGGAAATTTTCGTTCAGAAGCTTTTCATAACGTACAATGGCAGATGGGTAATTTCCTTTTTGGTAATACACCTGTGCCAGCCAATATAAAGCTCTGCTGTTAAATTCTTTATTAAGATTGAAACCAAGACTTCTTAAGAAATATTTCTCAGCTTCGTCATAATTTCCTTTGTTGAATTCTTCAGTTCCCAATAAATAAGAAACCTCCTGATCTACTTTATTGATCTCAGGAGTGGAACTCTGCAATCTGTCAATAGCATTCAGGGTTTCTTTATAGTTTCCGGAATACAGATATGATTTTACCAATAATGATCTCATTTCTGAATCATTGGCCCCATTCTGATTTTCGTTGATATAGCTTTGGATCACCGCAGAAGGGCTTTCAAACGGGTTACCGATATCGTAGCTTAATTTAGCATACTGCTCATGAGCCAGTTTTTTCACTTTCGCATCATAATCCATCTGATAAGAAGAACGGAATGCAGAAAGAGCTTCCTGCTTTTTATCTACTGCCAGATAAGCATTTCCTAACTGGTAGTAAGCATTCTGTGCCAGTGCAGAATTGCTGTTCAGAAGCTGGTTGTAATAAGAAACCGCCTCATCATATTTTTTCAGCTGTGCAGCCACAAATCCCATCTCATACAAATCGTTTTCAGATGGATTCTGCTGTACACTCAGATAATCTTTCAAATGCGGATAAGCAGATGTATAATCATTCTTCATGAAATAACTCTCTCCGATGATCTTATGAACTTCCGCTTTATAAGAATCTGAAATATTTTCGTTTAACAGAGCTGTTCCTTCTGTAATCGCCTGATCATAGTTCTTATCATTATAATACATCTGTACATAATAAGGACGCACCAGCTTTGAGAACTTATCCTGATCCTTTATAGAATCAAAATACTGGAAAGCTTTATCATTTTGCCTGTTGCTGTAATATAAATGCCCAAGCATATAGGCAATATCTCCTTTTTGAGACTGATCTGCTGTTTTATAAGCTTCCTCCAGGGCATCGATAGCTCCTTTAGAATCACCCGTCATGAATTTTGCATACCCAAGCTTCAGAATATACTGTGTATTCTCTTCTTTTGAAAGCTGATACTGGTTTACTTTTTTCAAAGTCTCCAAAGCTTTATCAAAATCTTTTTTTGCTAAGTAGTAATCTGCCAATGGAAGATTAGCCTGTGCAAAATAAGCAGAATTAGGATATTCTTTCATGAAAGCTGTTAATCCTTCTTCAGCATGATTTTTCTGAAGAATCACACCAATCACATTATCAAAAAACTGCGCGGCTTCTTTTTTAGAACGGGACAAATTCTGATTGTAGAAATATTGTCTTGCATATTCGTATTGAGAAGCGTTGTATATTTTGGTCTGATAAAGATTTTCAGCTAGATTGAATCTGTAATTTTCTTTCTGGGTAAAATATTGGGACTGTTGAGCATCGGAGATTCCGAAATAAATTACTGCAGCCGCTAAAAGTATTTTTTTTGATTTCATTCTTCTTGATATAAGAAAATTAGTCTAAATAAGTTAACGAAAATATTAAAAACTTATTGTTTAAGCAAGTTTTAACCAATTTATTAGGCTTAAATAGCAAATTAATAACGAAGAAAATTTTCTCACCATTCAATGATAAAATTTACTACTTTCGTCTGATAAAATGTAAACAATTTTAATAAACCGTTATCAAAAACATATTTTAATTTGATACTTTCTCAACAGCAGCTAAAAACATACCATAAACACACCATTCCATGAAATTTAAGATTCTTTTAGCATTAATTTTTGTAAACCTCATGCAGGCACAAAAATTTTACTTTCCAAAGACAGCCGTTACAGACTCTCTTATATTGGAAAAACAGATGCCGGGACTTGCCCAGCAAGTGATCCCCCAACTTCAATCCGAAAAGTATAAACCGGAAAACAGGATCGACCTTCTGGACAATCTTTTCCGTTTACAGATGGTAGCGCAGGATTATAAAACCTCGATTACTACTCTATCTGAAAACCGTAACCTGTTTGCCGATCATAATATGGGAGGATATAGATTTATGGGGTTTGAATTGTACAGCATGGCTAAACTGGCGCAGAAGGAAGGCAACATTACCTTTTCCGCTGCGCTTCAAAAATCATTTAACCAAAAATATGAAAGCCTTCCGGAAAAACTGATTCCCAGACTGGGTCTTGCAGTTGACGGCAATGTGAAAGAATTCAGAAAACAAATGAAAGAGATACTGGACAAACAAAAGAACAATGACAGTATTGATTACAAAACCGCTCTAGCGCTATGCAAAAGTTATCTGAACTATAAAACTTATTCCGGCATCAAACCTCAAGTGATGCAGCTGCTGGCTTCAAAAGATAAAGAAAGATTCATTGTTGAAACCAGGGATCTTAAGATAAAAAACGGAAATACATTAACGATTACCATTGTCAGAAAAAAGGAAAACACGTCTCCACTTCCTGTTATTCTTACCAATAATATTTATGCAGGTCCATTTGATGAATTCTTCGGAAAGAGAGCTGCTACTTATAATTATGTAGGAGTTGTAGTCAATACCCGCGGCAAAAGAAACAGTAATAATGTAAATAACCCTTTTGAGCATGAATCAGAAGACATCTACGAAGTCATAGACTGGGTAAGCAAACAGCCATGGTGCAATGGAAAAGTTGGAATGATTGGTGGAAGCTATTTAGGCTTTAGTCAATGGGCGGCAGTAAAAAAACTGCATCCGGCATTAAAGACGATTGTACCACAGGTTGCAGTAGGAATCGGGATAGATTATCCTGCTCAGAATAATATATTCATGAGCTATATGCTTCAGTGGATACAGTATGTCACCAACAATAAACTTACGGATGAAGTAGACTTTGGTAATTTTGCAAAATGGAATTTAATCAATACAGAATGGTATAAAAGCGGAAAATCATTCAGATCTTTGGACACCATAAGCGGTAAACCCAGCAAAATCTTCCAACGCTGGCTGGATCATCCGGGATATGACCAATACTGGCAGAAAATGGTACCTTACAAAGAGGATTTTTCTAAAATCAATATTCCAATTCTGACGACAACCGGATATTATGATGACGATCAGATAGGTGCACTTTATTATTTCAAGCAACATCATCAGTACAATAAAAATGCAGACCATTATTTGGTAATAGGTCCCTATAATCATGGAGGAGCACAGAGTTTCGGTTTTACTTATGTGAACGGAAACCCTATTGATCCGGTGGCCAGAATAAGCATTGATGACCTTGCTTTTTCATGGTTTGATTATATTCTTAAAGGAGGTAAAAAACCGGAAATTTTAAAAGATAGAATCAATTTTCAGGTAATGAATACCAATACATGGAAACACGTTCCTGATCTTGATAAAATGCATACTTCTACCCTGAAATTTTACCTTCAGGACAAGAAAAACACTTCTTCGGTATTTAATAAGCCTGAGACTAAAAACTTCACAACTCAAGTTGTTGATTTTAAAAACAGAGATCAGAAAGACATTTACTACAAAGTCAGCAAAAAAGACAGCATAAAAATGACTACTTCAATTGCTTTTGAAAGTGAAGTATTGGATAAGGATATGATCATCAGTGGAAATCTTTCAGGATTCTTCAATGTCTCCATCAACAAAAAGGACTTTGATACGGATACTTATCTGTACCAGATTCAGCCGGATGGAAAGTCTTCCTTACTGTCCACTCATATTGTGAGAGCCAGCTATGCAAAGAACAATGAAAAAAGACAGCTTCTTGAACCAAATAAAATGGAGCAAATTCCAATTAACAATTCCTATTTTATGAGTAAAAAGATAGAAAAAGGAAGCAAACTGCTCTTATTAGTTGGGGTTAATAAAAGTCCCAACTGGCAGATCAATTATGGATCGGGTAAAGATGTAAGTGATGAAACGATAAAAGATTCCGGAGAACCTCTGGAAGTAAAATGGTACAATGACAGCTATGTGGAAATCCCTGTTTATAAAGAGTAAGGCCTTTTGTCTGAGTATTTTTACCCAAATGTTTTTAACAACTGTTAACATCAAAATAAAAAATCATTACATTTGCTTTTTTTCAAATCAAATATAGTTATTGAATGAGTCAACTTTTTAGAAGAAAAATCTATTCAGATACAGATACTTCAACGGGACTTTTAAGAGTCTTAGGTGTGTGGGACATCGTATTTTTTGGTATTGCGGCGATTATCGGAGCTGGGAGTTTCAGCAGTTTAGGAGAAGCCGTTTTCAGAGGTGGTCCCGGTGTAATCCTTCTATATTTGATTTGTGGGTTTGCCTGTGGGTTTACTGCTTTATGCTATGCTGAATTTGCCAGCAGAATTCCTACTGCAGGTTCTGCCTATACCTATGCCTATGCCAGCTTTGGAGAACTGATTGCATGGATTATCGGCTGGGCACTGATTATGGAATATTCTTTTGGAAATATTTACGTAGCTTTTTCCTGGTCAGATTATTTCACGAGTTTCTTGGGACGCCTCGGAATGCATATTCCTGACTACCTTACCTGCAGCTATACAGAAGCAAGAAAAGCAGTTCAATATGGTTCAGAAAACAAAGAACTGCTAAACGCTTGGAAAACAGCACCATTAATTGGAAGTTTAAAATTTATTGTAGACATTCCGGCATTGGTTATTAACGGTTTAATTACATGGCTTTGTTATGTAGGAGTAAAGGAAAGCAAAAACTTTAACAACTCTCTGGTTATCTTAAAACTGGGAGTGATTGTACTAGTAATCCTTGTTGGAGTATCCTATGTCAGTATTGATAACTGGACTCCGGTAAGCCCTACAACAGGAACTCCTTCTTTTATGCCTAATGGTTTTGCAGGAGTAATGAGTGCAGTATCCGGAGTATTCTTTGCCTATATTGGATTTGATGCCTTAAGTGTACTATCTGAAGAAACTAAAGATCCACAGAAAACCTTACCAAAAGGAATGATCATCTCTCTTGTATTATGTACGGTAATCTATATTGCTTTAACATTGGTATTAACAGGAATGGTAGATTATAAAAAATTCGATGGTGTAGGAGATCCTCTTTCATTCATATTCGAAAAAACAAATGCCAATGTAGCTTGGATGGAGCTTGTCGTTTCCTTCGTTGCGATCGTAGCCATTACTACAGTATTATTGGTTTTCCAGATGGGACAGCCGAGAATCTGGTACGCAATGAGCCGTGATGGATTGATGCCTGCAAGATTTCAGAAGGTGCATCCTAAATATAAAACACCATCCTATGCAACTGTGGTTACCGGAATTGTAGTAGGTATTCCTATCCTGTTTACGGATAAAACATTTATCCTTGATTTTACGAGTATCGGGACTATTTTCGCGTTCGTATTGGTATGTGCAGGGGTACTTATGCTTCCTGCCAAAGAGAAAATCAAAGGTAGATTTCACCTTCCATATGTGAATGGCAAAATTATTTTCCCCGTTGTTTTCATTGGCAGTTTACTAGTTTTCTACAAGTGGCAGCCGGAGTTTTTTGACAATCTGATGAACTGGTCAGACCCTAACGAAGGAGAGTTCAGAGCCTCTATTTTCTTCTTTATTATCATCAATCTGATCTTATGTGTAGTAGCTTTTATCAAGAACTTATCACTGATTCCACTAGTTGGGTTAAGCTCATGTCTGTATCTTCTTACCGGAATGAGCCATGAAAACTGGTTCTGGTTCGGAATGTGGTTCCTGATCGGTATGGTTATTTATTTCTGCTATGGATACAAGAACAGTAAACTGGGAAAAGAATTAAAGAACAGCTAAGTAAGCAATAAATAAAATTGCGAAAAGGCAAAATGGCAAATAGGTTAAACCTGATGGAAAGACTGATTTGCGATTTTGCCTTTTTGTTTTTCTAAACATCTGATAAAAATCGGCAGAATTATTGCTTTAACTTCTATACAATCAACAAACTAGACTGCCATGACTGAAAGAATCAAAACATACAGAGAGTTTTATCAGTTTTATCTTACAGAACACAGTAAAACCGGAACCCGAATTTTTCATTTTATCGGAACGTTTCTCGTATTCTTCGTGATAGGATATGTTATCAGCTCCGGAAAAGAAAGATTTCTTTGGTACATCCCGATTGTAGGCTATGGATTTGCCTGGTTCAGTCATGCCGTGATTGAGAGAAATAAACCGGCAACTTTTAAGTATCCTTTATGGTCTCTTATCTCAGATTTCAGATTGTTTTTTGAATTATTAATCGGTAAACAAAAATTCTTTGGGGCTGGCAATCAGCCTCAGAAGCAGGAACAGCAGTAAAATATTTTTATAATCATCTGCTTAATTTGTTTTATTCTGTGAGAGACATTGAAGTTTAGATTCCTTGCTTTGCTCGGAATGACACAGGTACTGCTCAAATTTTATCAGAGATAAAAACCCTTAGCATATTAGCGCTTTTTCAACCGCTGCTTTTGAATTCTATTGAGGTTGCTTTACCTTCGGTTCGCAATGACTATAAATCAGTAGGATTTTGTTTGTCCTGATGAAACTTCTTTCCTATCAAATATCCCAATGAGGGCAAAATAAATGACAATACCACAGGAACTATTAGTGCCAAACCAGAACCATCAAGAATAACCGTTAACGGAAAAAGGTATCCGTTATAAACAAGAAGTGCCAGTGAAAAAAGGAAACTGTCACTGTTACTTGTAGAAAGAATATTGAAGTTGCTTCCAAACTGATCAAATAAACCGGAGCAAATAAATAAAAACACATTCACAAAAAACATCCACAGAACAGTTCTGTATATCATTCCTTTTTTTGCATTCAGATATCCTGAAAAGATAAGAAAGAGGGATAGGATTCCGGAAACCGTATAATCCAGACCGGACAATGCAACCTCACTTCCGGTTTTTCCAAAGAAATACATGGCATACAATACCAAATTTACAAGATAAATTATCGTTACGTAATTCATACATCAAAAAGTTTTGTGTTTACGATCAGTATTGTTTTTCAAGTATATCGTAGTGAATGGTGTTTACTATTTTCTCAGCAAGAGCATCTCCATCTACTTTTTTCTGTTTAGGGATATAACTTGAAAAGGTTATTGTATTATCTTTGTTCATTGTTACTTCCACTTCTTCAAGGATATTTTTATCATCTACATAAAACTGAATTCTGTTTTCTACAATTCTCCAAAAAGAAAGTCTTGGTTCAGATGGACTGCAGTCCCCTGTATTTCCTTCTACATAATTATAAATAGCAAAACCATCTTCTCTGATGGCATAATTTCTCATCAGGCGGCAGTTATCGAATTCTTTTACTACTTTCTTCTTATCTTCATAAAATCCGGCTTCTTTCAGTTTCCAGAATCCTGTAACATTTTCTTTGGTTAATTTTTGAGCATTCATCAGAGATGAAACTGCTATAAAAGAAGCAAGACAAAATATCTTACACATAAATAAATCTATATTTTTTTGATAATTTTTAAACGGATACACTGTAATAAAAGTTTCAGCGGGCGGCTCCGCCGCCCGCTGAAACTTTAAACCTTAAACTTTAAATTTTGAACTTTAAAGATACTATTTGAATTTTTTCTTAAAACTGAACTTAAGCCTATTCATCAGACCTGGTTCTATAATATCAATTCCCAGTCCGAAATTGCTGTCGGCAATGGTATGATGATCTGTCCTGAACTGTTCAAATTCACTTTGTGGAATTTCAATATTAATGAGAGGATTGTATTCAATAAATACACTTGCCCCATTCTTATTTATTTTTTTACGGCTTTTATAATCAAAATATGGATTGGCAATGGTGCTTTCCTGAACAGTATATTTTTCTTCAGTATCAATTTTATGATCCGTATGCAGGTTGATCTCATATTTCTCACTGTCAAAGTTATGCCAGAACGGTAAATCTTTATGCATAAAATCCCGTGCACTTGCCTTTATTACATTTCGGTCAAAGTACATCAGAAAACGGTTTTTCTGTGGATCTACAAAATAAGGACTCTCTACGACAGCAGAATATTGAATCTTGACTTCATTCAGTCTTTTATCATCGCTTACCACATCAATAGCTGCATCTTTGAATACATTTCGTACATCCGTACCATTTCTGTCACCGGAATAATTAAGTGCATAGAAAAGGAAACTGTTCCAGCTGTCTATGATTTCTCTTTTGTTGGTACTTTTAAAATACCTTCTCATGGCATTGGCTCTGCTTCCTTTGTAAGTAGTGGACAGAGTAAGCTTTCCGACAGTCCCCTGTACATTGAAATCTACTTTTTCGTCAATGCAGAAATAAGGGAATTTATAAGGCTTTCTTACCTGCAGTTCCTGATCTTTTTTCACTTCCAGATAATGCATAAAGTACATGAATCCTCTGTTCTCGATCAGACCAAATTCATCACGGATCGTGGCATCAATGAAATATTCCTGACCTTTGTAATTCACTTTTACCACAACATGATTGAAACTTAACAATGACGGAAGGTAATATTTGATATAATAATCTGTATTGAAATTCACCAGTACAACGGAAGCATCCACACCTATATAATCAAGAATCACTTTTAACAAAACTGATTTCGCTTTACAATCTCCCTGCTTATTTTCATAGGTTACAGACGGTGCCTGTGGCTTATGCCCATTCATTTCATCAGCATTGAAGATATAGTAGATATGATTCTGAACATATTCTATGGCAAACTGAAGCTTTTCATCCTGATCAGCAATAGCATCCAGCTTTTCTATCAGGTTCGGAGCAAAATCCTGTAAGGAAGAGGTATTGAAAATCTCATCATAAATAGGCACTATATAGTTGGAAAGATCTTTCCAGCTGCTTTCAGTAGCAAAATCCACATAAGGGAAAATCTCTCGTCCGGAATCTACAGGATTGATATAATTCTGTTCTTCAATTACAAACCGCTCCCCTTTTTTCAAATGATTTACCTGTGGCTCAAGAACGTTACCCTGTTCATCTCTGAAAAAAGTTTTTTTGTAGGCAATTGTCTGCTCGCGCTCATTGATGAACGTAAATTTAAAACTGCCATAAGCCCAATAATTATCCGGACTTACCCATACATATTTTGAGAATTCCTTTCTTAGGAAATCCCGGTCTGTAAATTCTTTAATTCTTGAATCTTCTAAAATCAGTACATCATACAGTCTGAGGTCTTTAATAGTAATGTTGATTTTTTTATTACTGCTTAAAACACCTCCGCTGCTCTGGTTTTCACTGTCAAGAACTTTAATATTCGTATCCGGAATTTTGTCTATCAGCACCCCGTCTCTCAAAACACTGATCCTGTGAATCTGATAGACTTCATTTTCCTCCACAATAACATCAGACACGGAAGCTCTCTCCAGATTTCCCGGCTCGTTCAGCGTATAAGCCATACAGACATATTCGCTGTTTTCCGTATTGCTGGTATAATATTTTTTGTCTAAAAAGTAGCAGTAGTCACGGCCTTCATCAATTTGTCTTTTGGCAAATTCGGAGTCTTTGATTCGGCTTATTATTTCCTCATCCCCGATATTTCCTGCCCACATTTCAGGTTTTTGAATCCTGTAATTTTCAACTTGCATTTGATTATCCATATTTATTATAAGAATTATGTTTTGGTTAGTGTCTTAAGAAATTCAAATTAAATGATTAAAAAAATAAAAAGCAATAGCAGAAGTACTACAAATTCTGGAAAGCCAAGTTCGGCATGGTAATTGTGAGGTATGGGGAAAATCAAGTTTATGAAAAGTATAGCAACAATTCTAAAAGGGGCAGCTCCCGCATTAGCATTATTCGCAATGACGCAATGTACAACCACAGCCAATGCATCCGCAGGTGATGAAGCTACCTTCATCGTAGGACCACAAACAGCAGACTGTACAGGTGTAGCTCCTATGAAATGTCTGCAGGTAAAAGAAAACGCTTCCGGAGACTGGACTAATTTCTACAGCAATATTGAAGGATTTACTTATGAACCGGGATATGAATATGTTTTAAAAGTAAAAACTGAAAAAATTACCAATCCACCAGCTGATGGATCATCTATAAAATACACTTTGGTAAAGCAGGTTTCTAAAACGAAGAAAACTGAAATGACGGCTAATGAAAAAACAATTATCGTAGGGCCACAAACTGTAGACTGTTCTGCAGGAGCAGGGCGTATGAAGTGTATGCAGGTAAAAGAGAATGCTTCTGAGAGCTGGACGAATTTCTACAGCAATATTGAAGGTTTCACCTATGAGCCGGGTTACGAATATGTTTTAAAAGTAAAAACT
Organism: Chryseobacterium sp. MA9; assembly: GCF_024399315.1. Taxonomy (NCBI): domain Bacteria; kingdom Pseudomonadati; phylum Bacteroidota; class Flavobacteriia; order Flavobacteriales; family Weeksellaceae; genus Chryseobacterium; species Chryseobacterium sp. MA9. The sequence goes on from NZ_CP075170.1 coordinate 1,422,753, forward strand.
GAAAAAATTGCGAACCCGCCGGCAGATGCTTCTTCAATCAAATACACACTGATAGAACAAATTTCTAAAACGAAGAAATAATAAAAAAAGCTCCTGAAATTTTCAGGAGCTTTTTTTATTATTTACGATGGAAGTGGGAAGAATGAAGCCCGAAGTTACTTTGGTCAACTGGGAAAAGTCAACAAATGATTCATCTTTGTACTTTTATTTCTCTCTTCCTTGTACCTTCTCTTTATTTAAAATCCAGCTTCTTTTTGAGGAGGATCAGGATATTTTCCTTTTGTAACCTCTCCTACGGTATTCGCAGTAGTCATAGCTACTACAAGATCATTCAGCATCCCACTTGCTGCAGTAGGCGAATTGGGAAGAAGTACAAGGTTACTTCTGCTGCTCGCTCCTACCGAATGTAATGTATCATAATGCTGTGTTACCACAATAAGCGCTGATGCTTCATGAGAATTGATGTCTACATTATTCAACATTCTCACAGACTCTTCAAGCCCTTTTGCAATTTCTCTTCTTTGGTCGGCAATCCCCTGCCCTTGTAGTTTTTTAGATTCCGCTTCTGCTTTTGCTACAGCTACAATTCTGATTCTTTGTGCTTCAGATTCATATTCTGCAGCCGTTTTTTCTCTTTCTGCAGCATTGATTCTGTTCATGGCATGTTTTACCTGTTCATCAGGATCAATATCAGTTACCAAAGCTTTGATAATGTCATAGCCATAGCTGTTCATAGCTTCCTGAAGCTCACCTTTCACTGCAATCGCAACATCATCTTTTCTTACAAAAACATCATCCAGTTTCAACTTTGGAACTTCTGCTCTTACCACATCAAAAACAAATGAAGTAATTTGATTTTCAGGATTTTCCAGACGATAGTAAGCATCTCCTACCTGGCTTCTGATTACCTGATACTGAACGGAAATTTTCATTTTGATGAAAACATTGTCTAATGTTTTTGTATCAATCATTACATCCAGCTGCTGAATTCTCAAATTCAGTCTTTTAGCAATCTGATCTATGATTGGCAGCTTAAGGTGAAGGCCGGAATGTTTTACAGCCCGAAATTTCCCAAATCTTTCAATAATAGCCGCTGTTTCCTGCTTAACCACAAAGAATGAAGCGAACAAAATAATAAGCCCAAAGAAAATAACGGGCGCTAAATATATTCCCATAGTTTTAATTTTTTTAATGTGTCGTTATAAATCCTGTTTTGTTAAAAGCATTTCTATCTGTGTTGTTTAAATATAAGAAAAATAAATAGAAGCCTTATAATATAACCCACTGGAAATCAAGCACAGGAATTATTGATTGTTTTTAAATTAAAATTATCCTGAAAAAACTTACTTTTGAATATTCATTGCATATCATGGCCAATTCTAAAGAAATACTAAAGGATCACATCTCTAAATTCACTTCTATTACTGAAGAACAACTTGACTATGTTTTTGAACATTTTAATCTGATTACTTTAAAAAAAGGGCAAAGCCTGATCTCGGAAGGTGATTTTGTGAACCATGAATATTTTGTTCTGGAAGGTTGTTTGAAAGCATTTTATCTTAATGACAGTATGAAAATGTTCATCCTCCAGTTTGCTATGCCTACATGGTGGGTGACAGATTTTGATGCACTGTACAATAAAACAAGGGCAACCATCAATGTAGACTGTATCACAAATGCTACAATTCTGGCTATTTCCAACGAAGACAGGGAAAAAATCTGCAGTGAAATTCATGAGGTTGAACATTTTTTCCGATGGAGAACCAACAAAGGTTATGTAGCTGCGCAAAAACGTCTGCTTTCTTTCATGAATAATGATGCTAAGTTTCGTTATCAGGAGCTTTTATCTATGTATCCTCAGTTATACAATCTGGTTCCGAAACACCTCATCGCTTCTTATCTTGGAGTAACCAGAGAAACGCTGAGCAGACTTCATCAATAATTATCATCTTTAAAACCGTTTTTCCTCGCTTGTATTTTGTGAGGTACATCACGTAAGTTTTACTTCCGATCGGCTGAACTTTGTGTCAATATTTAAACCCAATAAAAATGGACACAAAAAATTTTAAAGTCAATAAAGAAAATAGTACCATCAACTGGGTCGGAAGAAAAGTAACCGGCGCTCACAATGGTACAATTGGTGTAAAAGAAGGAAACTTTATATTCGGAGAGGGAAAACCTATATCTGGAAAATTTACTATTGATACCCGCAGTATCAAAATCCTTGATATTGAGGATGCAGAAACCAATGCACAGTTTGCCAATCATCTGGCTTCTGATGATTTTTTTGATTCTGAACAGTTTCCTGAAGCTTATTTCGAGATCACTCATGCAGAACCTGGTAATGAAAATCTTTACTATGTAAAAGGATATCTTACCATAAAAGGCATTACTCATTCTATCGATACGAGTCTACGTATCGTAAAAACAGATAATACTGCTGTTTTAGATACTAAAATAGTGATTGACAGAACGAAATTCAACATCAAATTCAGGTCTTCTAATTTCTTTACCAATCTTGGCGACACATTGATCTATAACAATTTTGATCTCAATATTCATCTTATTGCTGAAGCTTACTAGTGTAATTCAACTATCAATAATCTTAAAAATTTACCATCATGCCATTCATAAAAGTAGATGTGCTTCGCGAAGATCTTAACCGCGAAACAAAACAACAGTTAATCAGAAAAATAAGTGAAGCTGTAACTTCAGTTTTGAACAAAGATCCTCATTTAACCCATATTGTCATCAATGAAATTGAGGATGATAACTGGGGATACGCCGGAGAACAGGTTTCAGTGTTAAAAGAACAGGGATTTTCAACAGAAAAAAAATAAATCAGCAATGAAAAAACAAACCGTAATCATAACAGGGGCCTCTTCAGGAATAGGATTGGAAACAGCCCGTTATTTCTTAGACAGAGGTGATAATGTAATCATCAATTCACAAACAGCATCCAAATTAGAGCAAGTTTACAATGAACTGGGAGCAGGAGAAAATCTGGCAATGGTTTCCGGAAGTATATCAGAGAAATCAACGGGAGAAGCGTTGGTAAAAACAGCAATTGAAAGATTTGGATCAATCGACGTTCTTGTCAACAATGCCGGAATTTACGAAAACAAACCATTTTTAGAGGTTACAGAAGACTATCTGGACCGTTTTTTAGCAACGAATCTGAAAGGAACATTCTTCACAACGCAGGCTGTTATTCCTCAGATGATTAAACAAAAAGACGGAGTGGTTATCAATGTGGGAACCCCACTAGTATACCATGCGATTGCGGAATCTCCCTCTACTGCGCCTATTTCGAGTAAAGGAGCTATTCATGCACTGACTTTACAGCTGGCTGCAGAATTTGGAAAAGATAATATCAGGGTCAATACGGTTGCTCCCGGATTAATCAGAACTCCAATGCATGCTGCAGACGTTGATAATAATGCGGGAATACATTTGATCAACCGTATTGGAGAGCCGGAAGAAGTTGCTCAGATGATTCATGCGATTGCTAAGAACAAATTAATTTCCGGAGCTATCATCAATGTAGACGGAGGAATGGGAGCCGGACATCATTTATCATGAAACTATTATTAATCATTGCATGGCTGTTCTGCCTTCCGTTGAACGGCCATGCACAAAATATAAAGAGTATGAAAACCAACCAAACACCAGAAGCTGAAATAAGAAATATCACAGAGAATTATTATTTCAAAGGGATTTATGAAGGGAATACTGAACTTCTTACAAAAGCTTTTTATAAAGGAGCTTTACTCTTTGGAGATGTAGATGGAGTTCCCTATTTCAAAACTGCAGAACAATATATTGAAGGAGTTGGAAACCGTGTAAGTCCGGAGAAATCCGGAAAGAGATTTAAAGCTGAAATTATATCAATTGATGTCATTAATTCAATTGCTGTCGCAAAACTAAACGTAAGAATGTATGATTTTAATTATTATAATTTTATAACTTTCAATCATATAGACGGGAAATGGCTGATCGTTAACAAGACATTGATCAACGTACACCCTTAATTCAAATTTTTAATTAAAACCGATACAATCATGTGGAATAAAAATAGAATTACGGAATTATTGGGAATTGAATATCCTATTCTACAAGGTCCTTTTGGCGGAGGGCTTTCTACCGTTGAACTCACAACAACAGTGAGTAATCTTGGCGGATTGGGAGGTTTTGGAGCATATACCTTGTTACCTCGGGAAATATATGATATTCACAGAGAAATACAATCGAAAACAGACAAACCCTACAATCTTAATCTTTGGGTAAATGATCACGACATCATTAGCGAAGAGCATACAAAAAAACAATATCAAAAGGCTGTTGAAATTTTTAAACCTTATTTTAATCTTTTAAACACAGATATACCTCCACTTCCCCCCTCTTTTGAATCGAGATTCCAGAATCAGCTAAATGTTATTTTTGATATTAAGCCTAAAGTTTTCAGCTTTATGTTCGGATTGCTTAGTGAAAACCTCATCGAAGAACTTCATCGTCAGGGAACTGTTGTATTGGGAAATGCAACAACGCTGGATGAGGCGATTGTTCTGGAAAAAACGGGAGTGGACGCTATTGTAGCTTCCGGTTTTGAAAGTGGTGGCCACAGACCTTCGTTTCTGGATCAGGCTGAACTTTCTACAACGGGAACTTTTGCATTGATTCAACTGATAAAGGATCGTGTAAAAATTCCCATTGTTGCGGCTGGAGGAATTGCTAACGGCCATGGAATTGCCGGCGCTTTCAAGCTGGGAGCTGATGCTGTACAAATCGGAACCGCTTTTCTGGCTACTGAAGAATCCGGAGCGCTACCCATTCATAAAGAGTTTTTATTTTCCGACGCAGCAAAATCCACTACTTTAACCAGAGCTTATACCGGAAGATTAGGACGCGGAATTACTACAAGAATTGCAAGAGATGTATTGGCTGCAACTGATAAGACACTGCCGTTTCCTTTACAAACGCATTTTATGGGAGCATTGAGAAAGGCTGCTTTGGAACAACAAAAGAATGATCTGGTATTCTTCTGGGCAGGGCAGATCGCCCCGCTTTTAAAACATAAAAAAGCCTCCACTTTAATGAAATCATTAATCGAAGAGGCTTCTGTATTATTACAATAAGTAGAATTTACACGGTCATTCCGATGTCTATTCCTTTAATTTTTCTATATAAATCGGTAGCGTAATTGTCCGTCATCCCTGAAACGAAATCAACGACCCCAAGAACTTTCTGATAATCGGTACCGTCATTGTAAATAAATTGCTTTGGAATTAATTTCAAAGCTTTTTCGTCATAAGATTTTCTTTGGTTATCCGGCTTCAGAATGGAAGGAATAAAATGATCCAGCAGCTCATACATTACGTTGTAGCCTGCATTTTCAATTTCAACAACTGCTTTGTGATTGTAAATTTTTTCTACCGAGAAACTTTCAATATCCTGCAGTGCTTTATTTTCTTTTTTATAGATATCAAGTAAGCCATTACCAAGATTTCCTTCAAGAATCGTTTCAAAGTTATGCTTATACATTTCAATCGATTTGTTGATTAAGGCATTGATTACCTTTGCTCTTAAATAAGAAATCTGTTCGTTTTCGTTGGAGATAGAACTTAGCTTTGTTTCAATTCTCTGAACATCATTTGTTTCAGATTTTACCAGTTCAAAAAATAAATTTTTACAGTCTGCTGTTGAAACAATTCCCAATCTGTGGGCATCTTCCATATCAATGATGTTGTAGCAGATGTCATCAGCTGCTTCTACCAGCCATACAAAAGGGTGTCTTTTGAAAATATGAGGTTCTTCACTTTCAGAAATAAGCTGCGTTCCTTTGGCAATTTCCAGAAATATATCTTTTTCATTCTGGAAAAACCCGAATTTCTTTCTGTGAATGATTCCTTTTTTCTTTGCTACAGCCTCACAAGGATATTTTGCAATGCTTGCCAGCGTGGAGAACGTCAGCTGAATACCTCCGGCATCTTTTCCCTGCTGCTGCTGTGCCAGAACTCTGATGGCATTGGCATTTCCTTCAAAATTAACCAGATCCGCCCACTCCTTTTCATTGAATTTTGACTTCAGATCTTTTTCATTTCTTTCAAAATAGCTTGCAATGGCATCTTCCCCGGAATGACCGAAAGCAGGATTTCCCACATCATGACATAAACATGCGGCTGCAATTACGTTTCCTAGATTATAGAGGTAAAAATTCTTTGAATCTTCAGTAAGTTCGTTTTTAAAATCTTCAGCAATAAATTCACCGATAATACTACCTAAACTTCTTCCTACAGATGATACTTCCAGAGAATGCGTAAGCCTGTTGTGTACAAAAACACTTCCGGGAAGAGGAAAAACCTGCGTTTTATTCTGCAGTCTTCTGAACGCAGAAGAAAAGATAATTCTGTCGAAATCTCTTTGAAAATCAGTTCGTGAAGCCTTAGTCTGTGGATTATTTCCTGTACGTTGATTGGTGAAAATCTGGTTTAAATTCATCATTTTTCAAAATTACTCCAAATTTTAATTGTATGGAATAGTATTTAGATTTTTATTAAACAGATCTGTCATTCAAAAAATCTATAATAGTGAACGTTTTTTAGGGATCGGAAAACTTGAGGAAATATTCTACATTTGATACGACTAATACAACTGAAGAATACTTATGATTCTTCTTCATGTAAATTTTAAATTCTTTATATAATGACGGACAACACATGGCTCAACAGATGGGACGAAAGGTATAGCAGCGAAGAGTTTGCGTATGGAACAGAGCCCAACAATTATCTGAGAGAGCAGCTTGGTAAATTACAACCAGGCAAAATACTTTTCCCCGCAGAAGGTGAAGGCCGAAATGCCGTTTTCGCAGCAGCAAAGGGATGGCAGGTTTCAGCTTTCGATATCAGCGCCAATGGCAAAAACAAGGCTTTACAGCTTGCAGAGCAACTGGGAACCACGATTGATTATCAGGTTGGAGAACTTTCAACTTTAAATTATCACAAAGAACAGTTTGACGCTATTGCTCTTATCTATGCTCATTTTCCGGGTGCTGTTAAATCATCCATACATCAAATGCTGAATCAATATCTGCGTAAAGGCGGTTTTATTATTTTTGAAGCTTTCAGTAAAAATCATCTTGAATATATTGCAAAGAACGAAAAAGTAGGCGGTCCAAAGGATATTGAATCTTTATTTTCTATTGAAGAGATCAAAGCTGATTTTCCTGATTATGATATTATTGAATTAAGAGAAACAGAAATAGAACTCAATGAAGGATTATTCCACAATGGAACAGGTTCTGTAATCCGATTTGTCGGCCAAAAACTGTCCTGAGTGGAGTAACAGTTGTTTTAAAAAGGTATGTTTGAGATAAAGCTTCAGATTTTATAAAGTAATGGAATGCTATTTGAATCTTTATCTCAAAATCAATGTTATGCCTGAAGGTCCATCCATCATATTAATGAAAGAAAACCTGCAGCCATTTGCGGGGCAGCAAATCACAGAGATTTCAGGAAATGCCAAATTTGAAAAAGATTCTTTTATTGGCCAGACTCTTCTCGAAATCCGTACTTTTGGAAAACAGACTTATCTCGTTTTTGAAAAAGCAGCCATCCGTATTCATTTATTAATGTTCGGCTCTTACAGTATTGATGAACAGACCAAACCGGATAAAAGTTTGCGGTTAGCCTTGTTTTTCTCAACAGGAAGCATCTATTTTTATACCTGCTCGGTAAAATCCGTAGATCTTGATTTTCTCACTACAATTGATTGGGAAGCTGACGTAATGAACGATCAGTGGAGCCCTAAGAAAACTGAAGAGAAGCTGAAATCAAATCCTAAAATGATGGTTTGTGATGCATTGATGAATCAGGACATTTTTTCAGGTGTAGGAAATATTATTAAAAATGAAGTGCTTTTCAGGATTGGAGTGCAGCCTGAAAGTCTGGTCGGTAATCTCCCTCTTAAAAAAAGAAAGGAACTTATTACTGAGGCCAGAAATTACAGTTTTGATTTTCTGAATTGGAAAAGAGAATTTGTCTTGAAAAAACATTGGTTGGTTCATACCAAATCTGTATGTCCTGTATGTGGTCAGAAGCTGATCAAGAAACAAACAGGTAAAGGAAAAAGGAGGAGTTTCTACTGTGAAAAAGATCAGAAGCTTTATTAAAATAAATGATGCTTTTAACTTTTGACTAAAGCCGTTGAAAGGTTTATTTAAAAGACTGCCTTGCACCATTTGGCTTTTATCATTCTGATGAAAGAAGAATCTTACTGTTAGTCAACATGAGATTCTACATTACATTTCATTCGTTCAGAATGACAACTTTGATACATTTTTCCCCACAGATTTTCACAGATGGATATATATATTTCCTGAGCCTGATTATTATTACTCATTGCTGATTACCCATTACTCATCTATTAATCCGAGTTGAGGAGTCCACCGGCAAATTTTGTAAAAAATTCTGATCTATATACTTCTCCAAGAGGGATTTCGGAGTCTTCGATGTATATATTATGATTATCAAATGAATCTATATAGTTCATATTCACTACGTAGGATTTGCTCACCCTGATGAAGGTTTCACCGGAAATTTTCTGATGAATGGTTTTTAAATTCATTGCAGTGATAAGCTTTTGCTGCTTTGTATGAATGACTACATAGTCTTTAAGCCCTTCTATAAACTTAATGTCTGAAAAACTGATTTTATAGAACCTTCGTTCTGCTTTGATGAATAAAAAGTCTGCAGTATTGGATTCTACAGTATTTTTTACAGTGTCTTTGGATAAAAGTTCGGTGTAAAGTATCGCTTTATCAATTGCTTTTTCCAATCTTTGAGGATCAACAGGCTTCAGAAGATAATCAACAGCTTCCAGCTCGTAGCTCTTCAGTGCATACTGAGAATAGGCTGTTGTAAAGATGATCAGGGATTTTTTCGGAAGCATTTCCGCGAACTCAAGACCTGTTACCATAGGCATTTCTATATCAAGAAAAATAAGGTCTACATCATTATCTTTAAGAAACTCGAGTGCAGACGGAGCATTGGAAAATTCGCCAAGGATATCAATACTGGAAATTTCAGCAATCAGAGATCTCATTTCGGATCTTGCCAAAGGTTCATCATCAACTATAATACAATTCATCACACGGGAATTTTTAAATTTACAATATATTCTTTTTCACCGGATTCTATCTTCAGGGCAAAAGTATCACTATAAAGAAGTTCCAGTCTTCTGGTAATATTGGCAAGCCCAAGCCCGCTGTTTTTACTGTCTGAAACTACATAACCGGCACTCCTTGAATTAGCACACCTGAAATAAAGCTGTTTATTCTCAATATTAATTTCCACTTTCACATAAGACTCTCCTCCACTGAGATCTACACTGTGCTTTACAGCATTTTCTACGAAAGTAGTAAACAGATTTGGTGGAATAAATGTGCTGCTGGTCATTCTTTTATCAACATCGGTATGAATATCAAAAGAGAAATTATCACGTCTTATTTTTTCAAGGTTTAAAAAGTTGGACAGGAAATCAATTTCTGAGGTCAGTAACGTTTTTTCTTCACTGTTTTCATACAGCTGATATCTCAGAAACTCGGAAAGTTTTACAATCACCACCGAAGCTTTTGCCGGATCTGTTCTGATGAGTGCTTTTACATTATTGAGCATATTAAACAGAAAATGGGGATTAATCTGGTTTCTGAGCTCATTCAACTCCATATTCAGCGTAAGAGTACTCAGCTCATTGATTCTTTTATTATCATTGATCCATTTTTGTAGAAGTTTTATGGTTGTCGTTGTCAGAATAATCGGAATACACATCAGAACGCCTTCATAGATTCCTCCCCTTTCATTATCTTTCGGAATGTACTGTGTTCTGAAGTCCTCAAAAAGGTATCTGAAACTGTACCCAATAAAATTAAGCCCTACAACTCCCATCAGAATAAGCAGCACAAGGTAGGTAAGGTATTTTGTTTTAAAGAAAAACCGTGGAACCAATACATATATATTAATGTAAACCATTGCAATCAGAATAATATACACAAAGAACAAAACATAGTACTGATATATTCCTGAATACCAATGCCAGAACCTCGCACTGTACAGTAAAAAGAAAAAGAAAATCAGAAACAGCAGATGCCTTCGGATCCCATACTTCGCTTCCACCAAAAAATCCATTACAAAGGTTTCTTCAAATTTCTGCGGACTGTATTTCATAGGATAGGCTCATTTTATCATTAACAAAAATAGACAATAACGGAAATTACAACTATTTTATTATACAAAACCTGCATTTTATTATACCAATTATGATGTTCCGGGATTTGGTATAAAATACCAGCCATTTTGTATAAAAACAAATTGACGCGGCCCTTTTCTCTATTCCTTTGTACTGTAAAATGAACACATATGGAATTAACAGCTTTTCACGAACTAACTCAGGAAATATCATTGGAATGTTTCTTTATGACAGACTCTCAACAGGAAGAAAAAGTAATACAGATCATTGATTTACACCATTTTGTAGAATGTTTTGAACCGAAAATGAAAATTCTCAGCTATCTCCATCATCCTATTAATATTGTGGAACATAATGGAGATCAAAAAGGAATTCTGTTTTGTGATCTCAAGCATTCTACCGTGCCTGACAGCAATGTTTCTGAAGAGTTCAGAAGAAGATACGGACTTTCGGAACTCTGGTTTGTTTTTGTAGAGGAAACATTTGTACCGGATACGGCCGGCTACACTGATGCAATTATTGAAAACAGTCTGGATATTTTCTATGACAGGATTTTTACATTTAATTTTTTTCAATCTGTAATTCAACCTTTAAAATAAACAACCCATGAAAACATTGAGAAGAATGCTTGTCCCACTCGCAATCCTCCCTTTTAAAAACATTACATATGCCCAGAAAAAGGATAGTATTCCTTTGAAGGTTCGTGCTTTTTTTGCTGATAAAATTCCGCAGGCACGAAACTTTAATCTTGAATATACCCTGGTTTCTCCATCCTCTTTCTCTTCACAGCTTCAGGGAAAGGATCTGCCGGACAATAAGGTGAAAAGCTTTCAGCAGTTAAAAGCGGATGCCAATATTTATTTTATCAAAAACAGGAGTTGGCTTTTGAGTACTGCCTTGAGCTACCGTTACACTTCGATCAGAAATGAAAATCCTGTTATCCCCGGAATTGAAGCTGACGAAAATTTCCACTATCATTCGGAAGCCATCAATCTGACTTATTTTTCAAGATTGCTCAAAAAGACAGCCATCTACTCAGCCAGTATTTCAACGGATGGAAGTGATCAGCATTTTGAACGAATCAGAGGATTGATAACTGCTTCATTGATTTTAAAAGCAACTCCAAAAATAAAAATGACTCTTGGGCTGGCTGGTATTATTGATCCCAGTACCCAAATACCTGTACTTCCTATCTTCACTTATGAAAACAGATTTAATAACGGATGGGTATTGGATGTTCTGCTTCCGAAAAAAGTACTGGTAAGAAAAGATATTTCTTCAAATGGAAGAGTTTCATTGGGGACGGAAATGGACAACACTTCTTTTTACACCTACAGAAAGAATAATACGTATGAATTCCGGCAGGTTGCTCTCAATTCAGGGGTGATCTATGAGCATAATCTTGGGGGAAATTTCATAGGAACTTTTAAAACAGGGCTTAGAGCCAATATTAATTCCAGGGCTTTTAATAAACAGGAGTCTTTTAATGATTATATATGGAAAGGAACTTATAAACCTTCATTCTATTTCAATGCCGGAATTTCTTATAATCCTTTTGAAAGACGAAGAGCAAAATAAACTAAACAAAGTCATTCTCAGCCTTGTTTAGTTTTAATTTTTACAATATCTGAACTTATTATCAATATTCCCAGACCAGAATATTAAAAAAAAATTAAAATTTTCGCTCTTCAGCATTTAACCATTCTCACAAAATACAATCAAAACCTCAGCTAAACATAAGCTGTTTCATATTCAGGGATTGTAGCTCTCTCCTTCATGAAAAATCTTAATTAGTGTATGCACATAGTTGATGAAAAATGATCTCAGGATTTTAATAAGAATATACTAAAGAATATGGCAGTACCCAAACAAATATTTCAGACTTTTATAACTAAAAAACTTCCTCTGATTACGCGTTATCATATCTGGAATATGAAAAGAAAGAATCCGGAATATAAGTATTACTTTTATGATGATCAGGATATAGAAAATTTTCTCGAAGAAGAATTCTCTCCCCAATATATTGAAACTTATCGCAAGCTAAGGATTGGTGCTGCAAAAGCTGATTTTTTCAGATATGCTGTTTTATATAAGAAAGGAGGTGTATATCTGGATGTTGACAGTAGTATTATCAAGCCATTCAGAAAATTGATTAAAGATAATGATGAAGCTGTAATCAGTGTAGAAAGACATGAAAATCTGTATGTTCAATGGGCACTTATTTTCAATAAAAATCATCCTTTTCTAAAGAAAACACTGGAATTGATGATTGATAATATAAACAGCCACCGCTATCCACATGATATACATTCTACTACAGGACCTACTGTATTCAGTAATGGAATCAGACAGTCATTAGAAGAAAATCCGACAATTCCCTTTACATTATTTGACGGTATTGAGTTTCGCGGATATTTAAAGTTCAAATATAAACTGGGAAAATTTTTCTTATACAAAACAAGATCTAAACACTGGAAACAGATGCAAAAGCATCAGGAGATTATTTTTTAATGCGTTCCCATTTTTGAAAATACATTAATAATAATCACCCCGATTACAATCAGAGCAATACCAATAATAGCTGGAAGATCAGGAATCTGCCTGAAGGCGATAACCCCAATCATTGTTATAAAGACAATTCCCACTCCGGACCAGATTGCATAGGTAATCCCTACAGGAATCTGACGAAGGGTAAGACTTAGAAAATAAAAAGCACAGGCATATCCTATGACTGTCACTACGGATGGCCATAGTTTGGAGAATTCTTCAGATTTTTTCAGGAAACTCGTAGCGATGATCTCAAATACAATAGCTAAAGCAAGAAAAATATAACTGCGTCCCATAAATTTATTCTTTGTACAAAAGTAATAAAGCACTCAGGTAATTCCAAAAAAGAATAACGGCGAAATTCTCTGTTTATCCAAAGAAAGCAGATGGTTCTCTGTCTTCACTACGCTGTGAAAATCTCAGTTTTTTAAACCATTAATCATATGATTATACTTCTCACACGCATTTAAGTTATCTTAAGTGCTTTATTTTTAGCTACATTCAACATTTCAAAAGCTTTAAAAAGTATGCCATTATGCAAACTTATTGTTCTGATCTGACACAAAAATCAATATTTCTCCACGTCATGAAATGTGACAGCTGACAAAAATTCCGAATGAAAAACAAGGCTAAAAATAAATTTTCTTAACATTAAAATCCTTTTCGCGTGAAAAATTTACATTCAAAAAAAGCGGTTTAAAACAATATTATGCCAAGCATTATTTATTATTTGTTTTATCAACTCCAATATAGAAGTCAAGAAACGGTTAACGTTTTCACATAATTTTACAGAGAGAATAATAAAAGTATTAATAAATTTTCAATAATGCATTAATTTAATGTAAACAAAAATTCATCAATAAATGAACATCAACAACCGTAATACACTGATATACATCATGAAGTTTTACTTTGGCACGTGATTTGAAAGTAGTAATATTGCAATTGAAAGATTGATAAAAAAAAGTCAAATAATTAAAAATAATACAAAATGGTAACTTATATCGGTATCGTAACAGGTTTAGTAGTAATCACTTCATATTTCATGACAGTAAGAAGAGAAAGAAACTAATTCTAATTAAAACAAGCCTATAGAAAATCTATACTAATTATATTGTTTTATGTTTTTAGTCTGAGAGATCGGATTGCTCTTTTACCATCGGGTAAAAGGGCCCAAAAACATAAACAAAAAGATCTTAGTTTCATAACAAATTTTAATATCCAAATGAGAAAAGCCGGCCGCAAGTCTGGCTTTTCTTTTTTTATTAAGGTGTTCTGTAAAAACAAAAATTGTTTATTGTCCACAGATTGTTTAGGAATATTTTTCATGTTGTTATAAATTGTTTTCTAATGCGAATTTCCATTCATAATTTATAGCTCATCATTCATTTTACGCTGGACCAGATGTTTATTATTATTCAGGATTCTTTTTAACATTCAATAAAACTTTATCTTTGTTTATCCAATAATTATTTTATCGTCATCATGAATCTGTACAATCTTATTATCCAGGATAAGGAACAAGTCAACCTTAATGAAGTATTTCTAGATAAAAACAACAGGGAACATCTTGTGCAGCTTATCAAGGAACACAATTATATTAAAGAGCTGCAGGAATACGGTCTTCCGGTTAATAATAAGATTTTACTTCAGGGAAGTTCGGGATGCGGAAAAACAATGACAGCAAAAGCCATTGCCAATGCCCTGGGAAAAAATATTATTATTTTAAATCTTAGTAATATTGTTTCGTCCCGCATCGGAGAAACTTCCCAGAATATTAAAATGATTTTTGATAAGGCCGCCAGAGAAAGATCTGTCCTTTTTCTTGATGAACTGGATCAGATAGGAAAAGCAAGAGGCAGTGATGATAAGGATGTGGGCGAAATGAGAAGACTGGTGAACACCTTGATTCAATTGATTGATTATTACCCTGAGAATTCTCTTTTAATCTGTGCTACCAATCATCCTGAGATTATTGACACCGCTCTTTTAAGACGCTTCCAGCTAAAGATTAATTATGAAATGTCCTCTGCTGAGATCCTGGATACATTCTACGATCAATTACTAAATCAGTTTCCGGAAGAAATGAGAACCGTTGAAAGAAAATACACTGTTTCTTTTGCTGAAGCTAAGGATTATGCTTTAACGGCTGTAAAAGCCGCATTAATTAAAAAACTGGAAGCCAAAGAAACCATCCCATCATGAAAGATGACATTCTCCACAATCTCACCACCATCAATAACCGGATAAAAAATGCCTGTGAACAATCCGGAAGAAATATTGATGAAGTTAAGTTATTACTGGCCACTAAAACAGTTTCTGCAGAACGAATTAAAGTTGCTCTGGAAAATGGCCAAATCTTAATTGCAGAAAACAAGGTGCAGGAATTAAAGGAGAAGTACGATGATTTAAAAGATATACCTCATAACAATCATTTTATAGGCCATCTTCAGACCAATAAAATCAAAGATATTCTGAAATATGATGTTACCTGCGTTCAGTCTATGGATCGTCTGGAACTTGCTGAAAAGCTTCATCAGAGACTTTTAGCTGAAAACAGGACAATGGATGTTTTAATTCAGGTGAATACTTCCAATGAAGAGAGTAAATTTGGAGTTGATCCCAATGAAGCGGTTGGACTTATCCGAAAGATTTCTCACTACTCTACTTTGAAAATAAAGGGCTTGATGACCATTGGTCTGTTCAGTGCTGAAACCGAGAAAGTAAGAGCATGTTTTAAAATCCTTAAAAATCTTCAACAGGACATCATTCGTGAAAACATTCCGAATGTGGAGATGAAAGAACTGTCTATGGGAATGAGCGGAGATCTGGAAACAGCCATTGAAGAAGGAGCTACCATTGTACGGGTGGGAACAGCTGTTTTTGGGGCCAGAATCTACCCGGACAGCTATTATTGGAATGAAGGAAAAACAAATAACCAAGCTTAAAACTATATGTTCCCATTTACTTATACTTTTGAAAAAGAAATCACAAAAGATAAAACTTCTGATAATGTAATTTATACAGCACGTGATATACTTAGAGAGAAAAAAGTTCAAAATATTCTTTACGGACCGGGATTTGTTTCTTTCAATGAGGGTTTTCTTAAAGAAAGATCCAATTGGGACTATTTGTCTTTAATTGATGACGGAAAATTCACCTATAATGAAAAAAGCAAAATACTCACTTACAAAGTCAGGCTATGGAAGTTAAACTTATTTGCACTTGCATTTCTTATTATTACACTGATTTATTTTGAAGGTTTCTTTGGAAAACTGCTTCCTCTTTTTGGACTTATCATCAATCATTTATTTTGTTATTTTGGAAGCCAGGGATTAGTTGAAGAAGTTACTCATAAAGTTAACTATCTTTCATAATTTAGTCCTATTAATCGGGTATTGATCTATCCTAAAAGTCTAATCTAGCACCTTAATGAACCCCTTTCTATCACTCTACAAATCCGGTATACTTTTTGATGTAAAACTTTCATAACCAAACAAATGCGTTTATGAATAAAAAATTACTATCGGTCTGTCTATTTATGACAGTATTATTCTTTTTTTCATGTGAAAAAGAAAACACACAGATGAAAAGTGGAATTTCAATTGAAACTATTTCAATTATAACCTGCGTAACTATGGGCGTAGCCATTTTGCTTGCCTATAGCTTTAAAAGAAGGTAAAGGAATATGACAAAATAATAGAACACCTCTCAATTTTGGGAGGTGGTTTTATTTTAATAAAGGAAAACCTTTTTATTTCAAATAAATGATTGTATTTCCGTTGAAATCTAATAAATTACACCATTCTTTCTTACTGTAACCCTATGAAAACTCCCTTACTGGTAATTCTTTCTCTCATAATTTTTAGTTGTGCCCAAAAGAACGAAAAAAAATTCGAGCAGATCTCCGATTATCCGAAAATTAAGGATTCTTCATTGTTTATCAAAAATCTTCGGCAGACTTTTGATCTTACAATTAATGAAAGCCCTGAACAGGAGGAAGGCGAAAAAATAACAGCATTCAAAAAGGTAAAAATAAATGGTTCGGATCAGGATTATTATTTTATTGAATATGACTGGAAAACGGGTCCCACTGCAGGATATCCCTGGAAAAACCAAATATTATTAACGTCCGAAGGAAAGCTTGTCAAAATTTTGTTTGCCCAACGATATGAATTTATAAAAATCTTTCCCAAACAAAATCCTTTTTTACTGGCAACATTAGTAACAGGCCATGGAAATGGAGGCCATGAAATTTACAAAGTAACAGCAGATTCTTTAGTAAATATCTATGATGGTAATGTCAAAACTTATGATACTGATGAGGACAACAGAGTTTATGAACCTCATGAGTTACAATTAAAAATAAAAGATTATAATAACGATGGATTCAATGATATTGCTTTCACAGGAAAAATCGTATTGATCCAGGGACGAGCACCAGATGGGTTTTGGTATGACAACACAACCATAAATGGCAGGCAGGTCAAATATTCTGTTGAGAATCCTTTCAAAAAGTTTCCTGTAGAATATATTTTTCTTTATAATCAAAAAACAGGACATTTTAAAGCAAAAGGAGATTATAGAGAGAAATATAAGTTATTTGATTAATAGAGCATAATTGGCTTTGTGTAATTTGAGGTTGCTTCTCTTTTCTCGCAATGACTATAGATGAATAAAAACAAAAAATCCCTATCATCACTGAAAGGGATTTTTATATTTAAAAAACTGAGATTACATATAAGCTTCAATTGGCTCACAAGTACACACTAAGTTTCTGTCTCCGTAAGCTTCATCTACTCTTGATACAGAAGCGAAGAATTTGTGGTCTCTTACCCACTCTAATGGATAAGCTGCCTTTTCTCTGCTGTATGGTTTATCCCAAGAATCAGAGATTACCAATTGCTCTGTATGAGGAGCATTTTTCAACACGTTGTTAGTCGCATCTGCTTCTCCGTTGGCAATTTCATCAATTTCTTTTTTGATAGAGATCAATGCTTCTGCAAAACGATCGATTTCAGACTTGCTTTCAGATTCTGTAGGCTCAATCATCAATGTTCCTGCAACCGGGAAAGAAACGGTAGGAGCATGGAAACCATAGTCCATCAATCTCTTCGCCACATCAGCCACTTCAATGCCTAAAGATTTAAACTGACGGAAATCTACGATACATTCGTGAGCTACTCTTCCGTTTTCGTTTGAATATAAGATTGGGAAATGCTCAGCTAAAATTTCTTTCAGGTAATTAGCATTCATGATAGCATGCCCTGTAGCCTTTTTAAGACCTTCAGTTCCCAGCATTTTGATGTAAGAATAAGAAATATTAAGGATCAATCCTGAACCGTAAGGTGCAGCAGAAATACCCTCAATAGCTTCTTTAGACCCGATTCTGATATTCGCGTTAGAAGGAAGGAAAGGGACTAAGTGTTTAGCTACACAAATTGGACCTACTCCAGGGCCTCCACCTCCATGAGGGATTGCGAAAGTTTTGTGAAGGTTAAGGTGGCAAACGTCAGCTCCAATGTTTCCAGGACTTGTAAATCCTACCTGAGCATTCATGTTGGCACCATCCATATATACCTGTCCTCCGTGCTCGTGGATAAGGTTTGTAATTTCTTTAATGTTCGCATCAAAGAATCCATAAGTAGACGGATAAGTAATCATTACAGCTGATAAGTTGGCTGAATGAAGTTCTGTTTTAGCTTTAAGATCTTCGAAGTCGATTTCACCATTTTCAAGGTTTTTCACAACTACGATTTTCATTCCTGCCATAGCTGCAGAAGCCGGGTTTGTTCCGTGTGCAGACTGAGGAATCAATACTACATTTCTGTGGTGATCTCCTCTTGAGATATGGTATTCTCTGATTACCATTAATCCTGCATATTCTCCCTGAGCTCCAGAGTTTGGCTGAAGAGAAGTTCCTGCAAAACCTGTAATTTCTGCTAAGTCTTTCTCCAGTTCACGGATCATTTCCTGATACCCTTCAGCCTGGTTAACAGGTACGAATGGGTGAACAGCTCCCCAGTTTTCCCAGGAAAGCGGTAACATTTGAGTTGCTGCGTTCAGTTTCATCGTACAAGATCCTAAAGAGATCATTGAATGTGTCAATGATAAGTCTTTTCTCTCAAGACGCTTGATGTAACGCATCAATTCTGTTTCCGTATGGTATTTATTGAATACTGATTCTGTAAGGATTTCGTCTTTTCTTAAGTTTTCGTCCGGAATGCTGTATCCTTCTTTTATTTCTAATTTGAAAGTCTGCTTGTCTTTAAACTGAGCGAAAGAAGCCATCAGATAGTTTAATTTCTCTAATGTTGTACTTTCGTTGATCGCAATACTTACCACACCTTCTGTGAAATAGTTTAGATTTAATCTGTGATCAAGCATCAACCTTACTAATCTTCCTTTCTCATCTTCAGCCATCGTGATTTTCACAGTATCAAAGATTGGCTCTTCTACTACCTGATAACCTAATGCTTTAAGACCTCCTTTCAAAGCATTTGCTTTAAAGTGAATCTGATCTGCGATATAGTTCAATCCTTTTGGACCGTGGTAAACAGCATACATTCCAGCCATTACTGCCAAAAGAACCTGAGCTGTACAGATATTTGAAGTAGCTTTCTCTCTTTTGATATGCTGTTCTCTTGTCTGCAGTGCCATTCTTAATGCACGTCTTCCGTACATATCCTGAGAAACGCCGATGATTCTTCCCGGGATATCTCTTTTATAGTCTTCTCTACAAGCAAAGAAAGCTGCATGAGGACCTCCGTACCCTAATGGAATACCAAATCTCTGTGTAGTTCCTACCGCACAGTCAGCCCCCATTTCTGCAGGAGATTTCAGCTTAACCAAAGCCATAGGATCACAGGCAACTGCTACCTGAAGGTCCAGCTTTTTGTATTCTACGATATTTTCTGTGTAATCTAAAACGATTCCGTTTTTACCAGGATACTGTAATAAAACTCCATAATAAGAACCATCAAACTGGTGTGTTTTATGATCTCCCACTACAATTTCTATTTCTAATCCTTCAGCTTTTGTTTTTAATACAGAAACTGTTTGAGGAAGAACAAGGTCAGAAATAAAGAACTTATTAGCTCCTGCTTTTTTCTGATCTTTCGTTCTGTTGTTGAAGAACATATGCATTGCTTCAGCTGCAGCAGTAGATTCATCCAGCAAAGATGCATTAGCTAATGCAAAACCTGTAAGATCACATACTACAGTCTGGAAATTAAGAAGAGCTTCAAGTCTTCCCTGTGCAATTTCTGCCTGATACGGAGTATAAGCTGTATACCAGCTAGGGTTTTCAAAAATATTTCTCTGGATTGCTGAAGGCAAAAGTGTATTGTGGTATCCAAATCCGATGTAACTCGTATAATCTGTATTTTTAGATGCCAATTCTTTTGAGTGGTTCAACATTTCGTATTCAGAAAGCGGTTCCGAGATCTCAAGATCTTTCTCTAAACGGATAGAAGATGGAATGGTCTGAGAAATTAACTCTTCAATACTAGAAACGCCAAGTTTCTCCAACATCGCCTGTTTATCGGCTTCATTAAGGGAAATGTGACGGCTCACAAACTGTTCTGTATTCATTTTTATTTATTAGATTTTGTTTGTAAAAAGATGGGTAAAATTACAATTTTTTGGACGATTTCACAAGAGTACTACCAAGGTGATAATTCACACCTCTATTTGTGACTTTTTCTCATAATTCACATTTCATAATTTATGATAAGGTTTACATTAATTTCATTAATAATAACCACTATCCTATACATAATATATAACGAAAAGCATTAATTAACATATAATTAAGTACATTATCTATTGCTAAAATAATGTATTTAATCAATGGATTTTAACCTATTAATTAAACTTATATTAAAAAGAGTTGGTAAAAACTATTTTTTTCCAAAGTGTAAGCTTAAACCTAGTTTATAGTGAATGTAAGAAATTATCCGGTATAAAATTTAAGCCCATTAATGCCGAAAAAAGCAGGCTATAACTGCTACACATCAGGTTTAAAGAATTTTATGAAATTTTATTAATTATATTTATTCTAAATTAATATATTTGCAGCATGAATATGATTGTCCCTTTTAAAGTTCCGCCTTTGGCACCTTACTCATTCAATAACGAAGAGATGTTCTGTGAAAAGAAATCGTGTTGTAAAAAGTTCAAGAAAGGAAAAAGATGCAAAAAATGCCCGGGAAGAAAGAAAATGGCCTAGCCTAGCGTTTTAATCAAAAAGTATAAGGCAATTGCCAGTACGATAATTCCCCAAAACAGCATTATAATTTTAGGTTGCCCATACCTGTTCATCACCGTTCTGGGTTGTGGCTTAAACATTTCTTCTACCGTATTTTTGAATTTTTCAGTATCATTTTCAAAAACTTCCGTAATGGTAATTCCCTGAACAACGGTTTTGTGCAAAAGAGAATTCGTTGCATGAAGCAGAAGCTGGAATTTCCCATCTTTAAATTCTGTGATCTTGAAGATCCTCTCTCCATATGGCTTTTCTAATCCGAAAGGCAATACCTTCACCACATCGGCATTACTCGTCTGCCAGTTGATGATTATCTCCTCTCCTTTTTTTGCGTGAATTTTATTCGCTGTAAAAGTTTTGATGGCAGGTGGAATATTATATCTGAAACTTCGTTGATGACTTTCTAAATTCTGATCGTAAGCACGTCTTCTGACAGGATCACTCAACGTCTCATAAGCTTCCTGAATTTCGCGGAAACGGTCAGCAAAAAAGTCGTCGTTATCATTTTTATCAGGATGATATTTTAAAGACAGTTTTCGATACGCTTTTTTGACGTCTTCTTCCGAAGCATCCTGGGATATACCGAGAAAATAGTAGTAGTCTTTCATTGAGAAATACAAAAATAAGGATTTATTTTTCTTTGTGTTTGATGTTTACGGTAAAATTTTGTTGGAAGAACGGATCTAAAAGCCATTGCGAATCAAAGGTGAAGCAATCTCAATATCATTTATTATTTTAAAGTTGGAAAACGCAAAGACGCTAGTTCTTTTTCAAACTGCATATTTTAAGACGCAAAGATTTTATCTCCGATAAAATTGTACTTCTCAACAAATGCTGCGAATTGAATGAGCTCAACAGTCCTTTTGTCATTCCGAGCATAGCGAGGAATCTCAACTTTAATTTCTGCCCGCAGATTTCACCGATTACGCAGATCATTTCGCAGCAACTTCAATCATAAGAACTAAACGGTAATAGCTCAACCAGTATCTATTTGCGGAAAATCCAATCCTTAGCCGGAACAATCCAGTCATTGAGG
This sequence comes from Chryseobacterium sp. MA9, assembly GCF_024399315.1. Classification (NCBI taxonomy): domain Bacteria; kingdom Pseudomonadati; phylum Bacteroidota; class Flavobacteriia; order Flavobacteriales; family Weeksellaceae; genus Chryseobacterium; species Chryseobacterium sp. MA9. The sequence goes on from NZ_CP075170.1 coordinate 1,444,844, forward strand.
GCCTTGAAAAGAAAACCATGATTCATCCCTGTATTAAGCTCTATTTCTTTAAAATCCTTAATACCGGATCTGATCAATCTTTGCTCCTGTGACAACGGCACATGCCCGTCATCCGACTTCTCAGTAATGGAAAGAATTCTTCCATACAGCTTAAAGTTCTTATCTTTTTCCAAAGAATCATCTTTAAAGCTTGCTCCAATGAAGACAAACTTCAATTGCGGATTTTTCTCATAAAAAGATACATACTGAGCAATATATCCTCCCTGAGAAGTTCCTACAACAGTAATCCTTCCAGCTGGAATTCCTTTTTTCATAAGACTGTCAATCTGCTTTCTCACTTTCTCTGCATAGACCATTGGATCTGAATTGGCTTTTCTTTTCTCAGAAATCACAATCGTATTTTTATCCTTTAATTTATTGAGTATTTCTTTATACTCTGCAACACCATATTTGGGATGCGCTTCTTCAAAAGAATGATCTTCTAAAAACTTATTATGTAAAAAGAAAACATATTGTTTCTGTCTGGAATTTTGTCCGTAAATGATCATTGAAAAAAATGACAGCGCTGCAATAAAAATATTTTTGATTTTCATAATCTTCTGAATAAACTTTATAACAAAGAAACAAATGTAAGACTAAAACACCTCTTAACAGCTTGTTTTAAATAAAAAATTCCGGCGCGGGAAGCTTTGCTTTCCGCGCCGGAATGTAACAATTTCAATTTAGTCTTTGCGTATTATGCTTCGAAGGTATTATCCTTTTTTTTACAGCATCTTGAATGGAATTCTTTTTTGAATTTCCCTTTCAGTTCCTGATAGTCTTCATCATTCATTTCTCTGATCTTATCTGCCAGTCCGAAAGGTGATTTTTCCTTGATTCCGTACTCATCAAAAATTCCTTTGATAAATCTTTTTCTTTGTATTGCTTTTTTAGCGATTAAGGCTACACCCACAACGGCTAATGCTCCTAGAGCTCCTTTTAATGCTGAATTTTTCATTTTTTCAAAATTTTAAATTTTACTACTTCTTGTTTTTTATAGAGACGAATGAATTCTAATTTTACTTTACTACTTCTTTAAAAATTTCAAATTATTCGTTGTTTCTGTTGAAGAATCCTCCCGAGCATTTATTTCTCCAAACTTCTTTGAACTTCTCCCTTTCCTCAGGGGACCAGCTTTCCATTTTTTCTCTCATTTTTCTTTCCTTGAAGTCTTTCATCCCTTTACCGAAATGGAAACCTCCGAAAAGAATTTTACTTAGGATCAGTATTCCCATCGCCTGCCAGAATGTAATGGCTTTTACCCCTAAAATCTCTGGGAGAAGGCAATTCCAAAGCAGCATTACAATCCATGTAACAGCGGCTAAAATTAATGGTGGGCATAACAATAAAAAAATCCAACCCTTTTTGTGTTTATGATTCATAATTTCTTTTTCTAACTTTTTAAATCTTCGTATAATTTTCTCAATCTGTTTCTCAAATGCTTCACAGCATAGTTTTTTCTACTGATGATGGTTTTGATGTTTTCACCCTGCTCATCGGCAATCTCCTGGAGGGTTTTGTCGTTCAGTTCATTTTCTACGTAGACCAGTCTTTGTTTTTCAGGAAGTTCGTCAAGTGCTTCAAACAGTTTTTTCCAGATCTCATCCTGAAACATTTTCACTTCAGGACCAGCACTGTCATCCATCAATAAGATATCCTTGATAGAAAAACTGCCGTCTTCATCTTCATATACGAAATCTTCAAGATTTTCTGTTTTCTTTTTACGGTAACGATCCGTGATTTTATTCGCTGTTACTCTATATAACCACCCACCAACATTTACGATCTCCGAAATATTCGTAAGGCTACTGAACTGATACCACACTTCCTGCAGAATATCTTCCGCATCCTCCGTATTTTTCACTTTCGGACGAATATAGGACATCAGCTTCCCTCCGTAGTTGGAAACGGTCTGCGAGATGATGCTTTCTTTCTCTTTCTGTGGCATTGTTATTTTTTCGACAACCTCCATATTGCTATGACGGCCAGCCTTTTGGTTTTACTTTAATAAATTTAAAATATTTTTCTTACAATTCAATTTTTCTTTTATTCATCAACATTTTTATCTTCTTATTTTTATCAGATTACCCCATTGCTTATTACTCATTATTTATTTTCTTAGGAGCTTATTCCCGCTATCCGCTCATACTCCTCACGCCAGGCTGTTCCTCAACCTTATCCTCCGACGCTCCTACTCATGTTCCGGGGTAACCGCTGCTATCGGGGCTAAGAGTATCAATGATGAATGACAAAATCTTTGTATTTCCAAACTTATATATTTTTGTTGGGGTCGCAAGGACGCAAAGTTTTTCTAATCTTTATGCGTAATTTTTTAAGGCGCAAGAAAATCAAAGATTTTCAGCAAGTGGGATTCTTTTTATTTTCTTGTAGATCAGTGTAGATCAAGGTTATTAAACAGTTTTTATCAATACCTGTATAATTAACAAGAAGAGCTATTTTCAACATGAAGCCTGGATTCCTCGCTTTGCCCGGAATGACAAACTTACCGTTGAAATATCTGTAAAATCTTTAGAACTATACAATTTTACCCGAGATAAAATCTTTGCGCCTTAAAGCATACCGCTTGTAAAACCTTAGCGACTTTGCGCTTTTCTAACTCCATTTATTAGACTTATCATGAGATTGCTTCGCTTTGCTCGCAATAACTTTGTCATAAAAAAACGGAAGACCTAAGCCCTCCGTTCAAATATTATTTAATTAATAGTTTACTTATTAAAATTTTCTGCAAAGAATCCTAACATCGATTTGTAAAGTTCAATTCTGTTCGGTTCTTTTCCAAACCCATGTCCTTCGTCATATTTTACAAGGTAAGGAACTTCAAAACCTTTGGCACGCATTGCTTTTACAATCTGGTCAGATTCATTGATATTTACTCTTGGATCATTAGCTCCCTGTACTACAAATAACGGTTTCTTAATCTTATCGATCTGATATACCGGAGAAACTTCCTTAGCAATTTTAGCTTCTTCAGGATTATCCAGGTCATACCAGATTTGTTTTACCATTTCTTTATAAGGCTTCCAATATTCCGGGAAGGAAGCAAAGAAGGTAAAAATATTGGAAACTCCTACGTAATCCACTCCGCAGGTATACAAATCCGGAGTTTTGATCAATCCCATTAATGTTGCATATCCTCCATGACTTCCTCCGTAAATGGCTACTTTATCTTTGTCTACCCATCCCTGTTCAATGGCATATTTTACACCATCTTCCACATCATCCATTGCCTTTCTTCCGATCTGTTTGTAACCGGATTTCTGGAATGATTTCCCATAGCCTCCGGAAATTCTGAAGTTGACCTGAAGTGTGGCATATCCTCTGCTTGCAAACAACTGTGTTTCCGGATTGAATCCCCAGCTGTCTCTGATTCCCTGCGGTCCACCATGAGGATTTACAATCAAAGGAACTTTTTTCCCTTCCAGTGCCGCTTTAGGCAGTGTGATATATCCATGGATAGTCAGCCCGTCTCTGCTTTTAAATTCGATAGGTCTCATTTCAGCCATGTCTTCTTCCTTCAACTGAGGCATCAGATTGTAAAGAAGCTTGGTCTGCTTGGTTTTTGTATCATATTCATAATAAGTTCCGTAGAGCTTATCACTTCCTACAACCACCAGAAGTTTATCATTATTATCATCGGAAGAAGCAATTCCAAATTCCTTATCTCCGAACTGAGATTTTAATTTATCATGTATTTCTTTATAAAATTTACTTACCGGAACCGTTTCTCCTTTTGTCCCTTCATAGCTGATAAAATCCAGCTCATAGTTTCTGTTTTTTCCGGCAGTGCTTATTGAGCTTACATCATATACAGGATTAGAATAAATTTCTTTAATCACAGCATTTTTTTTCAGATCATATAGCACAATTCTCGCTTTATCGCTATCCAGATTCGTTACTACATAAGCTTCGTCTTTGTTTTTAGAATTTTCATTAAATTCTATAATACTGAAAGTATCAGACCAGTCCGCAGATTTGATCAGATTGAATTTTCCTGTCTGCAGATCTTTATAATATGTTTTTGTGGTTAATCCGTTTTCAAGAACACTATAACCTCTTAAATTTCCATCTTTATCAAAAAGGTAATCGTCAATAGGGCTGTTAACATCTTTATTTTCATACAGCTGGGTCATTTCTCCGGTAACGAAGTTGATTTTAAAAGGTTCAAAAATCTGTTTATTATTTTTATTGAGGGTAACCACAACGAAGTCTGTATCTTTTATAGGAATGATTGACTGTACTTTTACTCCGTCAAATGGTGTTAAATCCTTCTGATTTCCGCCATCTGCATCTGTAGCATACAAATGAATATTCTCATTCCCTCCTCTATCCTGTGTGTAGTAAAGGCGCTTTTTATTTAGCCAGCCATAGCCTCTGATCAGATCATCTTTTTCCACGATAGCTTTGGTAATTTTTCCTGAACTCAGGTCTTTTACATAAACGTGATTCTTTTTGTCCTGATCTTTTTCTTTATAGGAAAGGTATTTCCCGTCGGGAGAGATTTTAAAAGCCGAAGCTTTTGGCCTTGCAAAGTAATCTTCAACTTTGTATTTAAAGTTTCCTTTGTCGTAAGAAATAAGCTTCTCAAGATTGGCTTTGGAAGATGGCAAAGTAGGATCTCCCGGCAGTTTGGCAGTAGAACTTTGTGCGTTAGTCATAATGGTAGAAAGTACAATAAGGGCTGTACCGAAAATGTTGTGATTTAGGTTCATAACTTCTGTTTTAAAGGTTAAAGTTATAGAAAGCACTCATTTTTAAAACAATAGAAAACGAATGCATTTATATAATAAGACATATCATACCCACAAAACGTTACACAGTTTTATCATTTAATTAAAAAAAATATCAATTATATAAAAAAGACAGCCTTAGTTGACTGTCTTTTTTATTTAGTGTAAGTATATTCCGAAATACCATGTCCAGACGATTAAGATAATCTGCATGGAAATCCTTTGAGTATAAAGGTATTTCATTCCCGGACCGGTGTAATCTGCTTTAAAAATATTAATCTTTTTCCTGGAAGAATTGATATTGGCTATAAAAACCAAGACATAAAAAATAATGAGTAAAACTGCGGTTATCTCACGAATAGCCGGAATCATGAGACCAATTCCTGCTGCAATTTCCAAAACACCTGTAAAGTATACCCAAAACATTTTTGCGGGCATAAAATCCGGGATCATCATGGCCATTCCTTTTTGGAATTTAAAATGGGAAACACCTGTAAATATGATAAATACAGCCATTCCAAGATTACCTGAAAATATAAAATCCGGCTTCCCCTGAAACAAAAAAGTCCCCAGCAAAGCCAGAATAAATGTTGCAAAAAGTATTACAAGTAGCTTCATTTTTTAGTTGATAGGTAATAGATTATAAGTAAGAGGTTGCAGATGGCAGGGATTAGAGATGAATATCAAGACAGCAACTCTAAACTCTAAATTTTGAACTTTAAATTTTAAACTTTGAACTTCAATCACACTGAATCAAGACTTATTCCTTCTGCAAGACTTTTCACAACCATCAATCCTTTTGTAAAACCTGTGTTCATATGGTCTTCCCATTGTTTTTCAACCTGAACTTCGGCATGAAGTTTTGTTTTCCCTCCAAAGTCTATTAAAAAATATTTTTCAAAGCTTCCGTTCCATTCCATTACTTCCTTGCTTTGGGTGTCCTCTACTCCATTTTTGTCTACCATTCCCAGATGTTTAAAAACAATCTGATTGGGTTCATCCAGGCTGTCTATTGTTGAAACCATTCCTTCTCCCTCCGCATTAAGAAAATAGGTCTTTCCGTCTACCTTCCAATCGGACTTCATGATAGATCCTGCACCGAAAAACCGGGTCCATTCACTATATGTTTCAGGGTTCCAAAGAATATCCCATACTTTCTGTAGAGGAGCATCAATTACTGTTTCGTATGATAAGGTTTCCATTTTTTTATTTTTTAGAGTGGTCATTTCGAGCAAACTGAAATATTTAAAGCTGATTTTCTGAAAGATGCTTAACGATTGTCATCGCTTTTGGAAATTTCTCTTCAAAAAAATCTTTAAATTCCGCAGGGGTCTGAATTTCTGTTTTCAGAAGCGTTCCTTCTTCATTTTCTTCAAGAAAATAAGCTTCCGTTGCTTCTCCCCAGTCCTGAGGCACTTCAATACCTTCATAAATTTCTCCCAGGTGCAAAAATTTTATTTCTTCATTGGGAATAACTTTTTCTACTCTGCTGTACATCCCGTTGTTTTTGGGATCGAGAAATTTAATAATATTGTTCTCTTCGAGCGTTCCTTCATAGAAAGAACCGTCTGTAAATGCTGTTGTCCATTGCCTGTATGTAATATCTCCCCAAAGGACACTCCATACTTTTTCCGGCTCGGCATTGATTTCTATTTCATATGATAATCGTTCCATTTTATTTTAGGTATTTGGTTGTAGATAATAGGTTGCAGGTGATTGGGTGGAGTTTGAGGGTTTGAAAGTATTAGAGTAAAAGTGTATTGAACTGCAATTCTAACTTCTAACTTCTAACTTCTAACTCCTAACTTCTCATTCTATCCTCCGACGAAATCACCTCCATTAATGTGAATGATTTCTCCTGTGATATAACTTGCATCTTTAGAAGCAAGAAAAACATAAGCAGGAGCCACTTCCGATGGCTGCCCCGCACGCTTCAGCGGAGTATCTTTTCCAAACTTGGAAAGGTCATCAAAAGCTTCTTTCACAAGCGGAGTCCAAATAGGTCCAGGTGCAATTCCATTCACCAGAATTCCTTTTTCGGCCAGATTATCCGCCAGTGAACGGATAAAAGACAACACGGCTCCTTTTGTAGCCGCATAATCAAGTAAATGATCGCTTCCGCGGTACGCTGTGACAGAGGTTGTGCAGATAATTCTTCCTCCTTTTCCAATCATCGGAAGAAAATTTCTGGTGAAAGAAATCATAGAAATGATATTGGTATCAAATGTTTCCTGAATCTGCTCATCAGAGATTTTTTCCAGACTGTTTTTAGAGGTATGAATTCCTGCATTATTAACAAGAATATCAAGTTTCTTCCACTCTTTTTTAATATTGTCTGCGCATTTGGTTCTGAATGCTTTCCGGGTAAGATCACCTTTAATAAGTATGCATTTCTGCCCTTCTTTTTCAATCAGTTTTTGGGTTTCTTTGGCATCATCATCACTTTCTTTGTAGATAATAGCAACATCTGCTCCTTCTCTGGCAAAATGAACGGCTACAGCCTGTCCTATGCCGCTGTCTCCTCCAGAAATAACTGCTTTTTTACCCTTCAGCTTCTGACTTCCCTGATAATCGTTGCGGATAATTTCCGGAAACAGCCCTTCTTTAGGGACTTTTGATTTAGATTCTGATTTGTTCTGTGTCTTCATATGCAAATCTTTTCTCTAAATAACATCAAACAATACGCCGAAACAGATTAAGAATGATAAGCATCCTCCAAATCCTGAATGATAATTTTCTGCATTTTCATCATCGCCTGAACTACATTATAGGCTTTTTCCTGATTGGAATCGTTCATTAACTGAATTAATCTTTTAGGCACTATCTGCCAGCTCAATCCATATTTATCTTTCAGCCAGCCACACATACTTTCTCTGCCGCCGTCTGCTGTCAGCGTGTTCCAGTAATTATCGGTCTGCAGCTGGTCATCCGTCATCACCACCAATGATATTCCTTCATTGAAATCAAACTGGTGATCGTAAGAATTATCCATGCAGAATAAACTGTAATTGTCTATTGTAAATTGAGCATGCTGAACATTTTCCGCCGGTTCCGGGATATCATGGCCTTCACTTCCTGCGCCATAGGTCAATATGCTTCCTATGCTTGAGTTGGGAAACGTTTTGGTATAAAGTTCCATTGCCTCTTTTGCTTTTCCGTTGTTCTGATGGATAAACATCAAAGTAGGTATTATCTTTTGTTCATTTGCTTTTTCGCCCAGAAACAACTGCCATGTTACACCATATTGATCCTGCACCCAACCATATTTTTTACTCCATGAGTAAGATCCCAGTTCCATCAAAGCCATCCCACCATCCAGCAGCTTATCCCAGTATTTTTGAACCTCATCTTCTGTTTCACAAATTACCATGAAAGATATAGAAGGATTTTTTTTGAATTGCGGACCACCGTTCAGAAGCATCAATCTTTGTCCAAACAAATCAATATTCATCACCACAGGCGTATCTGCCGTAATCTCACCGCCAAAAACTTTACAATAAAATTCGGCAGACTGCTTGGCGTCTCCGTCATACCAGAGACATGGGAAAATATCGTTATTCATAATTTTATTTTTAAGTGGATTGATTTATATATTTTTGACTTTTTCTTAGGGATATTGTATTCATCTGCTGATTAATTTTACAGCAAAAGAAATCTTATGTCTTTGCATTTAAAGGAGGCTGCTTCACTTTATCTGCAATGACACTGTAGAAATGTCTGGTTATACTTTCATACTTCTTTAAAACATACCTGGTTTTCTTTCATATAATTCTTCAGTTTTACCATCGTATTTTTCCCGAAACCATGCAGCTGCATAATTTCTTTCTCGGAATAATCTGAAAGTTTTTCCAAAGAATTTATTTTTTCTTTTTCTAAGGCTCTTCTTGCAGGTATTGCAATAACCCCATGAAGAAATTCTTCTTTAGGGTCATAATTAAAAGCATAAATGGAATTTAAACTCTTGGACATGATGACTAAATTGATCATGGCTACAAAAAATAGTGTTAATGATTCTCAACATACTTGTGGAAATTATTAAGAATAGCATACCAGCCATCTCGCTGCATTTCCACAGAATTTTGTTTTTCCGGATCGAAAATTTCAATAACTTTCGTTGTGTTCTCATCTATTTTATCGAAAACAACTTCTACTTTCCGTCCGTCCTCCATATGATATTTGATAACTTCATGAGGAATAATTTCATCATATACTCCTTCAAAATCAAATCCGAAACTTTTGTCTTTAGCTTCCATTCTGTTTTTGAATTTGCCTCCTACCGTCAGGTTATTTTCAGAACTAGGGCACTGCCAGGTTTCGTGGGCAAAATTCCATTTTGTAATGTGTTTTGGCTCATTGAAATAATTCCAGACTTTTTCAACGGGTGCTAAAATTGTAATGTCTATTTTAATTGGATCCATAGTTCTAAATTTTTTAAAAGTTTAAATAAAGAGCTGAGCCGTCTCAAAAGTCAAATAATTGGATTATTGTCATTGACTACATCGAATCTTCGATTTCTGACGAAGGAATAATCTTATTGATTTCCAAACACATAAGATTCTTTACTACATTTCAGAAGTGCTTTCGCAGATTTCAGTTTGTGTTCAAAATGACACTTTTGAGACAGCCCATCTCTTTTATCATTAGTTAAATATAGTATTATTTTGCGTATTCATCATTATAGTTCACCATCCAATGAACACCATATTTATCCTGAAAGCATCCGAAATAGTCTCCCCAAAACTGATCTTCAATCGGCATTTCTACATTTCCGCCATCAGAAAGCTCTTTAAAGATTCTGTCAGCTTCATTTCTGGAATCCGGGAAAATAGAAACATAATTATTGTTTCCTACAGTAAGAGTCTGCCCAAAACCGGGTACGATATCTGATGCCATTAAAAGGTCACCCCCAATAGGCAAAGCAATGTGCATTACCCTATTTTTTTCTTCTTCTGAAAGGTTTTCTGTACCGGGAGCATTTCCCATTTTGTGGATTCCTCCAACGAATTCACCACCGAAAACAGTTTTGTAAAAATTGAACGCTTCTTCAGCTGTTCCATCAAAATTCAGATACGGATTTAATTTAGCCATGATTTTTAATTTTAAAGTTATTATTATAAGATATAGGTTCTACTGGTGATCCATTAAGAATTAATTAATTTAATATGAATAAAACACTTAATGGTTTATAAATTTCTCTACTTCACTGACGGTAAAGTCTATTAAGTTTACATCAATACTTCCGTCAAAGTCAGGCATCATATAGACACCATGAGTGGCAGGAAGTATCATTAATCTGGAGCCTTTCACCAGGCGCCACATTGCTGCAGCATGCTCTGGTTTCATGACATCCTGATCTCCACTGATGAATAATGTAGGTGATTTGATAGAAGCCAGCACCTCATCATCCCAGTCTTCAAAAGTCTGCATCCTTGTGCAATCTTTCTCAAAAAGGTTTTCCAGTTTTGAAAAATCTGGATTGAGATTTAAAAAATTAATTTTGAAAGGTTCCGGCATTGATTCAAAAGTGGCTTCCTGCATTCCTTCAAAAAAACCGTCTATCATTCCGCTTCTTTTATAAAAAGCTGAGGCAACAACCAGTTTCTCCACGATTCCGGGGTGACGGTGGCCAATCTGCATTACAGTACTTCCTCCATTACTAAATCCCCAAAAGGAAGCTTTTGCAATGTTAAGCTCTGCCAGTACTCCGGCTACATCGTCTGCATCCTGTTCAAAGGTTTCAGGAATATCGCGGTGTTCACTTCGTCCATGATTTTGCAGGTCTATTCCTATGAGCTGAAACTTATCTTCCAGCCTTGTGATAACTTCTTTAAAATCATATAAAATGGAAGAGCCTCCTCCATGGATTAAAACCAGTGGTTTTCCAGATCCATAGATCTCGTAATACAATTGGATGCCGTTGACTTTTTTATAGCCTTTTTCTACTGGATTCATTATTAATATTTAAGATTTTCGTCCACGTCATATTTCATTCCAGGATAGTTCAGAATTCTGCGCATCAAGCCTATCTGTCCACAGAGATAGTCTTCACGTCCAATACACATTCCGACAAAATTGAGTTTTGTTTCTTTAATGAAGGGAATATTCATTCCTATTTCAAATATTTCATCCAGTTCTTCATCAGTTACTTCATGAAGCTTTTGAAATACTTTAGCTGAAATGGCATGGAAGTTTTCTTTCAATTCGGCCAAAGTTGGATATTTAAAGCTTTCATCCAGTGCTTTTCCCTGGAAAAACAAATCGCTGTAAGGGTCTTCTTCCTGTATTCCAAGTACCCAGCCCAGACCATAGCGCATATTGACAAAGTTTCCTGCCATCCATACAATATGATTGGTTTTATTTTCAATTCTTTTCAACGCGTCTTCTTCCGAAATGCCATCTAATACATTCATAAAGCTTTGGGAATGCATTCTGTAAGCCGGAATAACGAGTTCCATTTTTTTTGATTTTGGTGTGTCCATTTTTAGTTAGAGATTAGAAGTTAGAAATTAGAGGTTAAAATGTTGAAGAAACGCAAAGGCGCTAAGTTTTCTACAAACTATACGTTTTTTAAGGTGCGGGGATTTTTATCTTCGATAAAATTGTACTCATCTAAAGATAATGCCAATATTTAAACGGCGTTGTCATTCTGAGCAAGGCAAGGAATCTCAACTTTTATATTAGAGATGGTGCACTCAGTTTTTGCAGATTACTACAAAATTGGGTTGAAAACTTCTATCATTTTATGGCGCCTGGTTTTCCTAGAATTCTGCGGAGATAACCCAGTTGCCCGCTGTGGTAAATCTCATGAAGGCTTAGGGTTGAAATATCATTAACCATTTCAGGTTTAAAGCTGTCAAGAGCTCCAAGTTTAGCTTCCAGCCTGTCCTGAGATTGTTTCAGATAAGATTTTAAATCTTCAAAGCTGACCAATTCATCTTTACGGTCCAAAGGAATTTCCCCTCTGTTGTAGCAAGAAAACTTTTCACTGTCCCAAACAGATTCTTCACCTAAAATATTCAGAAGGGGATTTCTGATATAGATTAAATGTCCCAGAATCCAGTTCATGCAATTAGCTTCACCATTAGGAAAAATCATAGATTCTTCATGGGTAATGCCCTCAGTATTCAAAGAAATCACCTGATAGTTGCTCACTACCTGATTCTTTATTAATTCTATATCATTTGATATTGCTTCCATTGGATATGTATTTAATAAGTAAATGATAATATATTATTCTGCAGGCATCTGAGAGGCATCTCCATGCATTACTTCCCACTGATGGCCATTGATATCTGCAAAACTGCTTTGATACATCCATCCGTAATCTACAGGCTCACCATATTTTGAACCTCCGTTTCCGATGGCTGTTTTTACCATATGATCTACTGCTTCGCGGCTGTTTACCCCAATGGCAAGAAGTACCTGTGTAGTATCTCCTTTGGCAAAAGGTCTGTTGGTAAAGGTTTGGAAGAACTCTTCTTTAAGAAACATCGTATAAATATGATTTTCCTTCATGACAACACATATTGCCTTATCGTTTGAAAACTGTTCATTGATAGAAAAGCCAAGCTCTGTCCAGAATTCTCTGGTTTTTTGTACGTCTTTTACTGGTAAATTGACGTAAATATCATTAATATTCATTTTGTAAATTTTAGTGGTGATTGTCATCCAAAATTACCAGGATATGGTAAGAATGTGCTTGTCATAGGACAAGATTTAATTTTTATTTGGATTTAAATTATTCTGTCGGCATTTGAGACATATCAGCAAAAGTAATATTCCAGCCGTGCCCGTCCAGATCCCAGAAAGAATTCTGATACATCCATCCGTAATCCTGAGGTTCTTCATGTTGCCACGCTCCGTTTTCTACAGCGGTATTCACTATTTTATCTACTTCTTCACGGCTGTTCAAACCTACTGCTACAAGAACCTGGCTTGTATTTTCTTTGGCAACAGGTTTATTGGTGAAGGTCATAAAATAATCTTCCTGCAGAAACATAGCATAGATGGTATCATTCAAAACAACGCAGGTTGCTTTATCATCAGAGAATTGTTCATTAATCGAAAAACCTACCTTGGTCCAGAATTCTTTTGTTTTCTGTACATCTTTTACAGGAAGGTTCACATAAATTTGATTGACTTTCATTTTTGTAATTTTAGTGTTAAATTGTAATCCAAAATTACCAAGGTGCAATGAAAATCAACTTGTCATAAGGCAAGATTTAATTTTTCTTAGGATGGGAAACTATTTCTTTGCGAATACGGCTTAAAGAAGTGTCTGTAACTCCCAGATAGGAAGCAATCTGCTTCAATGGTGCAAATTGTATGACTTTAGATTTCTGTTCCAGCAGATTAAGGTATCTTCTGGTTGCTGAAAGAGTGAACATTTCTACGGAGCGTTGTTTGTAGGCAAAAAGCTCCTGAGACATCCATGATCTTCCCCATTCCCTGAGATTTGGGATTTTATGGAACAATTCCTGGAAAGTGTCATAATCCAGTCTCCAGCATTCACAATCTGTAATACAAACAATATTTTCCTGAGACGGAACCCGTTGAAACATTGACAAAACCTCAATAATCACTTCATTCTCTACGAAAAAATGAGTGGTTACTTCATTTCCGTTGAAATCATTAACATAGGAACGCGCCAATCCGCTTTCAAGAATATAATATTCATTAGCCGTTTTTCCTTCTTCAAGAATGAAATCACCTTTCTGGAAAGATGTTTTTTCATGAGCCTGAAATATTTCAGCAAGTTCTTCAGGGAAAAAGAAAGGGAAATCATAGCAGGTTTCTAAGGCTTTATTGGTCATTGGTGTCAATTTTTTAAGTCTTTAAAAGTAAAATTTTTAATTGAATTAAGAACAAAAAACATTAAACAAAGATTTTAATATTTTTATAAAAAAGCATCTATTACACTGAAATAAAAGCTACTTCTAAAACCAATAATTTTTAAACAGCTATTTAAAATACACTATCTCTTACCCCCTCGTTAAAAATTCTTTGGATTTTTGAAACCCTTCCAAAGGATGGGTATAATAAAACATTTATCTGACATTAATAGAACTGTCGAATCTTAAAAAAATAGTAAGCTTAGAACAGAGAAAGCTGTATCGATTTCTGCGAACTTGGCTTCTCGGCATCTCCAAAAACTGTTTTTCCGCCAAAGCGCCAGGAATTTTGTCTTTCTTCTTCAATTACCTTCTGGATATCAAAATCCGGAGTGAAGTCTTTTTCTGCTTCTGTTACGATCTGGTGAAGCTTATTTAAAGAGTTCAGCTTATCAGAATTTCCCAGTTTGGACTTTTCAATTCCTTTTCTGAGAATGCTGATACTTTCGTCATAGGTATTGATAGGAACAGGGAAAGGATGTCCATCTTTACCTCCATGAGCAAAGGAAAACCTTGCCGGATCAGCAAATCTTGACGGTGCTCCGTGAATCACTTCACTTACCAAAGCCAATGACTGCATGGTTCTTGGTCCTACTCCTTCCAGCATCAGCAAATCTTCAAAATTCTGAGGCTGCTGTTCTCTGGTAACATACAGAAGTGCTCCCAGACGCTTCAGATCAACATCAGAAGCCTGAACGTCATGATGAGCAGGAAGAATCAATCTTGCAAAATCTTTCATCACTTCTGCTGAATCGGTATGGGAAATATCTAAAATTCCCTTTCTGTTTTCTGAAGCTTCAGTATCGGTAAGGTTAAGAATTCTTCCTCTTGAAACCCCATTGATTCCTGTGTGAGGTTTTTCTACAAATGAGGTGATGTTTTCAGAATGCCAGTGATACCTTCTTGCTGTACCGTCGGATTCATGCATTCCCTGCTGAATAACACTCCAGTTTCCACTATCTGAAAGAATGAAATTGTGCAGATACAACTGATAACCATCCTGAATAGCAGTATTATCTACTTTTGCAGAAAGTTTGCTGGCTCTTACCAGATCTGTTCCGTTCAATCCGGTTTTATCTGCAATCCTGATTAATTCTGATGGAGTTTCCCGTGAAAATTTTCCTTTTCCTCCACAGATATAAAGTCCCAGAGATTGAGAATTAGGATTGATAGAACGTTTTAAAGCTCCCATAACGGAAGTAGTGATACCTGAAGAATGCCAGTCCATTCCCATTACCGCCCCAAAACTCTGAAACCAGAACGGATCTGCCAGCCGGCGCAGTACCTCATCTTTACCATAATCCATCAGAATGACTTCAATTATGGAAAGTCCCAGCACAGACATACGTTCATACAGCCATGGCGGTACTTTGCCATAGTGAAGGGGTAAATCTGCTGTGCCTGAACGTTTCATTCTATGATTAAAGTGTAAAGGTAAGTTTTATTCCGCTTAATTTTTAATGATCCGAATCATTAATTATTGGATAAGACTTGTGAAAGAGAAGTTGACATCACGCATTTCCAGTTCATTTTTGCTGGATTCAAGCTGAGCTTCTTTGGCATAGATAAACATCTCTTTTTCGTAAGCATTAATGGCTTCGGATATTGTTTGGTATTTTCCTTCCGTTAGATTTTCTGATAAAATTAAAGCATCCAACAGCCCGGTATTCACTCCTTGGCCGGCAAAAGGAGGCATAAGATGAGCAGCATCGCCAATAAGTGTTACAGGCAATGAGCGGTTATTTTTCCAAGGCTTGTCTAATGGAATTCTTTTTGTTGGCAGCCCCACAAAAAATGAGGTTGAAAGGAATAACTGCTGATACAGTTCATTCCATGAGGAAAATCTTTTGGCAAGAAACTGGCGAACCTGTTCTGTATTTTTAAAATCCAAAGTACAGCCATCTTTCCATTCCTCGGGCTTTTTGAATATAACTCCATAACTCAAGGAATCGTTATTAAATGGATTGGCTACCAATAAATTGCCTTCAAAAGCTGCCATTGGTCTTTTTCCTTCACACCATTTGAAAAATTCGGGACATGTTTTTTCAGGCTGTGGAATATCTCCCTGAATAATAAACGTTCCCGTTTCTTCCACTTCAGCGTCTGTAACGTATTTTCTTACTCTGGACATACCTCCGTTGGCACCAATAACGAGATCTGCGATCACATCAGGCTTGTCTTTAAAATGAAGAATCCATTTGCCGTCTTTTTCTTCCATTCCTGTAAAATTCATATCCCAGATTACGGTATCATCTGCCAGACTGCCAAGCAGCATTTCTCTCAAATGATTTCTGTTGATTTCAGGATTGTCATATTGATTTTCAGGTGTGATTTCTTTCGTAAAAAGTATATTGCAATGTTCATCAGCGATTTTGATTCCCATAGGCAGTGCCATCTCGTAATACTTATTCAGCAATCCAGCCTTTTTCATAGATTTCTGTCCTGATTCTTTATGAAGATCCAATGTACCGCCCCAGACTCTTGTCTGTGCATTCACATCTCTTTCGTAAACATTTACTTCAACATCTTTTTGCTGTAATAAAACGGCCATGGTTAAACCTACAGGTCCTGCGCCAATAACGGCGACTTTTTTATGATTCAATACCATAATTTGTAATGTATTTATTATGGTACAAAATTCAGGAATGTAGTAGTATCATGCTTGTACAAATGCGACAAAATCATTGCTTAAGACTTGTTTTCTTTTTCTGGCTTCCCGTGCGAAAACAGCTGGTGTTGTACCGCTATACCGTTTAAAATCTCTGCTTAAATGAGATTGGTCTGTATATCCAAATTCCTGAGCAAGTTCAGCGATAGAAGTATCGGGAGCATGCCACAGATGGTTTCTTATCTGCTCAAAACGCATAATACCAGATACATCTTTTACGGTATGACCGGAAGATTGTTTAAACTTTCTTTCCAATGTCCTGACGGTTGTATGGGCTAAATCCGCTACCCGATTCACAGGAATCGTTCCATTATTTTTCCTCATGGCAGCTCCCGCTTTAGAAAGGAGACTGTCCGCTGTGATGTGACTGTGTAATTTCAGAAAATATTGTTCTACCTGAGCAATAGCATCCTTTATTTTCCCTTGTGTAATGAGATCATTCAATACAGTGTGAAGTTGTGCAACAGGATGTTCGAATATATGGACTCCGTTTTCAGTTTTTTCTGAAGAAAGCCCCAATAAGTCAAAAACAGCCCATGGAAAACATCTTATCCCGATAATTTCCAGCTGATTCTGAGCATGAAAGAGAGCAGGCTGATTGAGCAGCCCCATGATAAAAGGAGAAGGCAAAGCCTGTAGAATTCCCTGATGAGAAATACTGCATCTACTCCCAAAATGAAAGATGATTTCGGCATAACCATCCGGAAGTACTGAAAATTCGGACACGTTTTCTCCATAATCTCTTCTGTTATACCAGAAGCACTTAATGGTATCCTTTAATTCTTCCGGGGCTTCAAACTCCTGATGTATATTGGAAAACATAGTGTAATAATGACTATTTTTTATGCTGTTCGTGCAGAATCAATCGTGAGAATAAAGCTTCAGATCTTTATGTTTTTCTTCATTATATTCTTCTTCAAAGGTAATTTTATTCCCAAAAGGATCAATTACGGTAAAAGATACAGCTCCGTAAAACGTTTTTTCAAGTCCGGGACGGTTATATTTGTATTTTTTGTCGATGAGTTCTTTATGATATTGCGGAACGCCTTCACCCCAGACGGCAACTCTTGTTCCGGGTGTTCCATCTCCGTGGTGTTCGCTTAAATGGAAAATGATATTTTCTCTTTTCACTTCCATATAAACGGGAGTATTTTCATCAAAATAATGTTCCCAGACGATATCAAATCCCAGCCAGTCTATGTAAAATTCTTTTGTTTTCTGATAATCGAAGATTCTTAATATGGGAATAATTCTATCTGCTTTCATTATAAATTTTTATTGGTGAGACAGTATATTGATCAGTTTCTGAAATGGATCTTTAACAAAAAACCTGCGGACTCCCCAATCTTCATTGGTTAGCTCATAAGCAATTTCAAAACCGGCATTTTTCATTTTGTTATAGACTTCATCTACATTATCCACTTCAATGGAAAGATCGGGAACTTCGGTATCATTTCCTCCCTGTTCTGCAAAGCTTATTTGAATTTTAGCTTCTTCATCATTACCCAATGTTTTGATCCAGCCATGATCCATCAAAACGTCCAGTTCCAGAATATCCTGATAAAACTGATTGGCTCTGGAAAGATCATTCGTTTTAATATTTGCTATGATTCTTTTTACCATTTTGCACTAGTTTTTCATTAAAAAAGCCTTGTGAAATTACGTAAAATTTCACAAGGCTTGATAAATTATTGTACTGTATATTGTATTATATTGACGAAGCAGCTTCTAAAATCAGCTGAATAACTTCTTCAGGATGTGATGCCAAGGAAGCATGTCCTGCATCCAAAGAGATTATTTTCTTTGGTTCAAGACGTTCTGCCATTTCTTTTTCTGTTTCTGCAGGGATCATACGGTCCTGCAGTGAGATTTGATACCAACTTGGACGCGTTTTCCATGCCGGTTCACCTGCTACATCACCGAAACACTGACCGTGAATAGGTTTTTGCGATAATGACATTACCAGTGCTTTTTCATCATCCAAATCCTGACAGAAAGCAGATTTAAATTCATCATATTTAATCCACAAAAAACCTTTGTTATCAGGATAAATACTTGCTCCCCCCGGAGATTCCCGTCTTCCTAACAGAGATCCCAGACTGTCTCCTGCATCCGGTGCAAAAGCAGCAATATAAACCAGTCCGGCTACTTTATCATGGTGTCCCGCTCCTGAAATAACAGCACCCCCATAGGAATGTCCTACTAAAAGCACCTTGCCTTCCTGGGCATCAATAAGATCTTTAGTCTTATTAATATCGTCCTGCAGAGATGTTAATGGATTCTGAACACTTCTTACTTTATAGCCCGCTTTTGTCAGTGAAGGAATAACGTATTGCCAGTGTGAACCGTCTCCCCATGCTCCGTGTACCAAAATAATGGTTAAATCTTTTTGTTCCATAATTATTGTGTTAAAATTTGATGATGATAAAGCTACGGCTTAAAATATCTGTGGACGTTAACTTAAGTTAATTAACGATACGGCTTCTGATACGGCTGAGTGACTGTTCTGTTACACCAAGGTAGCTGGCAATGTGTTTCTGGGCTATTTTCTGAAAGAGCGCAGGTTGTTTTTTGACAAGATTAAGATATCTGTTTTCAGGGGAAAAACACAGCAGATCATCAATCCGTTTTTTGGCATCGAGATAAATCTTTTCACTCATCACTCTCCCAAATTGCTGCCAATATGCTTCTTTTTTATATAAATTCTGCAGATCTTCTTTACTCAACAGTAAAATTTCACAGTTTTCCAGCGCCTGGATGTTCATATTGGATACGGTATCACAAAGGATGCTTTCATAGTCGGTAAAAAATTCATTTTCAAAATAGAATCCGAAATTGATTTCGCGTCCCTGATCATTGATATAGAAAGATCTGATGGTTCCTTTTTTGATAAAGCCCAGATACTTGCATTTTTCTCCCTGTTTCAGAAAAAAATCAGACTTTAAAAGCTTTGTATCATGAAGCAGTGCATAGAATTCTTCAAAGTGCTCTGAGTCTACCTGAAAGAGTTCCCCATATTTCTTATAATTATTTGACATCATTTGGTGTGATTTGATTAGGTTTTATTTTCAAAAAAAGCCTTGCAAAATGATTCACAAGGCTTTTTTACAAAAATTATTTCTATTATTTGTTCAATGCAGCAAGAGCGGCATCGTAATTAGGCTCATCAGCAATTTCAGGAACCTGCTCAGTATATACTACTTTGTTGTTTTCGTCTGTAACGATCACGGCACGGCTCAATAATCCTTTCAAAGGAGAGTCCGCGATAGTCACTTCATAATCATCTCCGAAGCTGCTTCTGAAATCTGAAAGTGTTTCTACGTTATTCAAACCTTCAGCTGCACAGAATCTTCCTAATGCGAATGGAAGGTCTTTTGAAACATTGATGATAACCGTATTATCAAGTTTTGAAGCCTCTTCATTAAATTTTCTGGAAGAAGCAGCACAAGTAGGGGTATCAATGCTTGGGAAAATATTGAATACTTTTTTCTTTCCTGCAAAAGTTTCCAGCGTTTTTACCGCTAAACCTGAGTCTACCAAAGCAAAGTCTTTTACAGTGGTTCCTACAGATGGTAATGTTCCTATTGTGTGTACTTCGTTTCCTTTTAAAGTGATTGTCGTTGACATAATATTTATTTTTTTAGTTTTCCAAATTTAATCAAAAAAGAAAATTTTCCCAGTCTTATTATGGTTAAATTAATCTTAAAGTGAAAATAAAAGTATTTCGTTTGATAATCAGTTTTTTTCAGACAAAATCCTTTAGCTACAGTACTGAAAAACCAATATCTATGTAATAAAAGATCCAATATATAAAAATTGTAGAATTATTAAAAAAATAAATGTTAACATATCTGCAGCTTATTCAATTATACCGATATAAACCAATATGAAATATAAAGAGGTAAAAGCCTTTTTTTTTATGGAAATATCCCAAATAAAACAATGATATTTACTAAATTTGTGGGACTTAAAATTTCAAATAAAAAATAACAGTATAATGTCAGAAAAATCAAAAATCTATTACACACTTACTGATGAAGCTCCAATGCTGGCTACTCACTCGTTTTTACCCATTGTAAAAGCTTTCACAAAATCAGCAGATATCGAAATCGCAGTTCCGGATATTTCTTTGGCAGGAAGAATTCTAGCAAACTTCCCTGAGTTTTTAAAAGACGACCAAAAAATCAGTGATGCTCTGGCTCAACTAGGAGAATTGGCGACTCAACCTGACGCTAATATCATTAAGTTACCTAACATTTCTGCTTCTGTGCCTCAATTGGATGCAGCTATTGCTGAACTACAAGGTAAAGGTTTCGCGGTTCCCAACTATCCTGCAGAGCCTAAAAATGACGAAGAAAAAGCCATCAAAGCTAAATATGCTAAAGTATTAGGAAGTGCTGTAAACCCTGTGTTAAGAGAAGGAAACTCTGACAGACGTGCTCCAAAGGCTGTTAAAAACTATGCAAAAGCAAACCCTCACAGAATGGGTGACTGGGCATCTGACAGCAAAACTGACGTAGCTCATATGAACAATGGTGATTTCTACGGTACAGAAAATTCTACAACATTAGAAAATGCTGCAAAATACAGAATCGTATTCAAAGGAAATGATGGTTCTGAATCTGTATTAAAAGACTTCGCGGGTCTTCAGGCTGGTGAAGTAATTGATTCTTCTGTAATGAACTTAAATGCATTAAAAGCATTTGTTAAGGAAGCTATCGAGGAAGCTAAGAAAAGAAACGTACTTCTTTCTGCCCACCTTAAAGCAACAATGATGAAAATCTCTGATCCAATCATTTTTGGGGCTATCGTTGAGACTTTCTTCAAAGAAGTATTTACTAAATATGCTGAGACTTTCAAGTCTTTAGACATCAATCCAAATAACGGTCTTGCTGATCTTTTCGATAAAATCAAAGGAAATGCTCAGGAAGCTGACATCAAAGCTGATATAGAAACTGCTTTAGCAAACGGACCCAGAGTGGCAATGGTAAATTCTGACAAAGGAATTACTAACTTCCATGTACCTTCTGATATCATCGTTGACGCATCTATGGCTGCTCTTGTAAGAGGTGGAGGTAAAATGTGGAACAAAGACGGAAACGAGGAAGATACAGTTTGTATCATTCCAGACCGTTCTTACGCTGGGTTCTATCAGTCTGTAATCGATGATATGAAAGCTCACGGAAAACTAGACCCTACAACAATGGGATCTGTTCCAAACGTTGGATTAATGGCTCAGAAAGCTGAAGAATATGGTTCTCACGATAAAACTTTCCAATTAGCAGCTGACGGAACTGTAGAAGTTCAGGATGAAGCAGGAAACGTTCTTCTTTCTCAGAAAGTAGAAAAAGACGATATCTTCAGAATGTGTCAGACTAAAGATGCTCCTATCCAGGACTGGGTAAAATTAGCGGTAAACAGATCAAGATTATCTGATACTCCTGCTATCTTCTGGTTAGACAAAGGAAGAGCTCACGACAGAGAAATCATCAAAAAAGTAGAGAAATATCTTGCTGATCATGATACAACAGGTCTTGATATCAGAATCCTTGATGTAAAAGATGCTATGACTGAAACGCTGAAGAGAGCAAGAGAAGGTAAAGATACAATCTCTGTTTCAGGAAACGTATTGAGAGATTATTTAACAGACCTTTTCCCAATCCTTGAGCTTGGTACTTCTGCAAAAATGCTTTCTATCGTTCCATTGATGAATGGTGGTGGTTTATTCGAAACAGGTGCCGGAGGTTCTGCTCCAAAACACGTTGAGCAGTTCTTAGAAGAAGGATATTTAAGATGGGATTCTCTAGGTGAATTCTTAGCACTTCAGGCTTCTTTAGAGCACTTGGCACAGACTCAGGGGAATACAAAATCTCAGGTTTTAGCTGATGCATTAGATGAAGCAAATGCTAAATTCTTAGCTACAGACAAATCTCCTGCAAGAAAAGTAGGTCAGATTGACAACAGAGGTTCTCACTTCTATTTAGCAATGTATTGGGCTGAAGCGTTAGCTAACCAGACTGCTGATGCTGAATTGGCTGCTAAGTTTGCTCCTATTGCTCAGGCAATGCAGGAAAACGAAGAAGTAATCAATGCTGAATTAATTGGTGCTCAGGGTAAACCTCAAAACATTGAAGGTTATTACAAAACTGATACATATAAAACATATGCAGCAATGAGACCTAGCACAGTTTTAAATGAAATTATTGACGGAATTTAATTTTTCGTTTTTGATATAAATTAAAAGCTCCTTTTTTAAGGGGCTTTTTTTGTGAAACCACCCCGTCAAAAATTCTTTGAATTTTTGACACCCCTCCAAGGGAGGGGAATGTTGAGCACATATTTACTACTCAAGGTCATCACATCTCCAATTCTTAACCCCTGCAGCCTAAAACCTTCTATCTGCTACCTATCTTCCACAATCACTCTCCTATGCTCTCTTCCCCAGTTGATCATTTCCTGAATAATGTTTCCAAAGGTTCGGCAATATTCTGTAGGCTCATATTCTATTAAAACAGGAGTTTCCGGATAAACGGTGCGTTTTACAAGTTTGTTCAGTTCCATATCTTTCAGTTCTTTTGAAAGCATTCTGGTGGTAATTCCGGGAATACTGCGTTCAATTTCCCTGAAACGTCTGTTACCATTACAAAGTGAATTGATCACCGGAATTCGCCATTTTCCCCCGATAAAATAAAGGGTATCCTGTAAGGCTCTAAGTTCTTCTGTCTGATCTCTTTCCATAGCTGCAAAATTAAGCGGTATCATTCATTATACTGGTATACTCTGTGATACTGGTTACAAAAGTATACCATTTTAAAATAACTTTGTCAAAAAATTTTACAATGAAAAAATTAACCCATAAACTGGCTATTGTAACAGGAGGAAACAGCGGAATCGGATTCGCTGCAGCAAAAGAACTTATTTCAGAAGGAGCAAAAGTGATCATCACCGGAAGACGAAAAGAAGCTGTAGAAAAGGCGGCTCAGGAACTCGGTGCTGTTCCGTTCATCGCAGATCAGGCTAATCTTGATGATATTGATCTGCTGAAGAAAGAAGTAGAGAAACAGTACGGCAAGGTAGATATTCTGTTTATCAATGCAGGCATTACAGGAACCCTGACGCCTATTGAAAATATGGATGTAGAAAATTTTGATCAGGTAATGAATATTAATTTTAGAGGTGCTTATTTCACATTAAGCAAATTCATTCCTTTATTGAATGACGGAGCTTCAGTGATCTTTTTATCTTCCATTGTCGCTTCCACCTATAAACCCAACAGTTCGGCTTATCAGGCAAGCAAAGCCGCATTGAACTCTATTGCGAAAACAGCAGCAGCAGAGCTGGCACCTAGAAAAATCAGAGTGAATATGATAAGCCCTGGTCCTATAAAAACTGAAATTATGAGTAAAGCCGGCCTGGATGAAGAGGCATTGAAGAATATTCAAAATCATCTCATAGATCAGATTCCAATGAAGAAAATGGGAACCGCTGAAGAAGTCGCCAGGCTGGTTACTTATTTATCAGATGATCAGCTTTCGGGATTTATCACAGGTACTGAAATTGTGATAGATGGCGGCATTACTTTATAAAAGATAGATTTCATCAAATCCCGGCAGCGCAATTACCGGGATTTTTCATGTGTATTTTCAGGCTAAAAAATTCCGGATTCACCTTTTGATTTGTCCAACTCGGCCTGTTTTCCGTTTCACAGCATGTACTACCAACCTACTTTTGAACGAGAAAATAAAAACAATACACATTATGGAGACCGTAAAGAAAAAAAGAAATCCCATTGCCATCTTCTTTCTGGCCATACTAGGAGTTTTCGGAGGGCTGCAGTTATTCAGTCAGCCTTTAGAAGGAAAACCGGTTACAAAAAAAATCGAAGCACCAAGGGAAGTGATCAGCATTCTTGAAAACTCGTGTTTCAACTGTCATTCCAACCAGCAGAATCTAAGCTGGTATGATAAAATTGCTCCAGTTTCCTGGGCAGTCAATAAAGATATCAAAAGAGCCAGAGAAGTTCTGAATTTTTCAGAATGGGAAAAATACTCTCCAGCCGAGCAACAGGGAAAAATGTACGCTATTCTCAATATGATGCAAAGTGGAAAAATGCCTCTTCATGAATATACTCTTCTGCATCCTTCAGCGAAAATTAATCAAAAAGATATTGAAGTCATTAGAAAATATACGCTTTCATTATCCTCAGTAAATCCAACAACTCAAAAAAAGATTGAAATACCTCAGGCCTCATCCATTTTACCCATTTCTGCATCAACAAAATTTCCGGTTTCTCCCAATGGAGTTCAGTACACGCCTGATTTCAAAAACTGGAAAGTCATCAGTATGAGTACTCTTTTTGACAATTCCATCCGTGTGATCTATGGAAATGACATCGCTGTAAAAGCTGTGGAAACAGAGAACTTTCACCCGTGGCCAGACGGAAGCATTGTGGTAAAATCTGTATGGAAACAACAGGTGTTGCCTGACGGAGAAATCAGACCCGGAAAATTTATCAATGCACAATTTATGGTAAAAGATTCCAAACAATATAAAGATACTGAAGGCTGGGGATTTGCAAAATTCTCAGGAGATGATCTTCACCCAACCGGAAAGACAGCATCTTTCGCCAAAGAATCATGCATCGCCTGTCACAGACAACTTGCAGAAAAAACAGGTTATCTGTTTGATGTTCCTATGAAAGTAAATACTCAAAGATTAATCCAAAATTTACAGAAAAAATGAAAAATACAATCCTGATTTTATTGGTAAGCCTTGTTTCCCTTACCGCCTGCAGCAAAGAAAATAATGATAAAGAAAATGGACTCGTGAGGACTGTTTTTGACCCGGGTCATCTCAAATTCATTTCCAATTCTTTAAATCCCAGAAAAGAAACCATGTCCGCTTTATACGGAAATGAAAAAGCATTGGAATCTTTATCAAAGGAAAGCCAGACACCGGAAGCAGGTGCAGTTATGAAACTGGTAACCTGGAAATATCATGATAATCCTCAATATATCGGCGGAACAATCACCGGAGAACTGGTAAGTATTGAAACTGTTCAGGCTGATCAGCTGGGAAATATTTCTTATGATATTAAAAATGATTTGCTACAAAACAGTTCTCCTGATAAAGAAGAAAGAATACAGTATTTTATGAGCTACCACCCTGTAAGCAGGCCATAATAAAAATTCCGGTTTCACTATTTATCATAATATTTTCAATAAAAAGCATTAATTTAACTTTTTCAAATCAGCAGATTTCATGCAACAGCAAAAAATAAAAATTTCACAAGCCATTATCTGGATAAGCTCTGTTTTCCTGGGGATTCTATCTTCTGTTCCTCAGCTGGCTTCACATCAGTTTGACTGGAAAGAAGCCTTGGTGAATTCAGGAATTACAGCAGCATTTTCCATTATCATGTGGTATATTAATATTTATATGCTGAACCGTACAGCAAAACGAAGACAGCATATTTCCTATTCAAGATTGATGGTGGTACTGGCTTTCGGAATGGTGATTATGTTTGGACTTGCCTGGATTCAGCAGCTTATTTTATCTCATATCAATTTCGGTCCGGTAATGCTGATGGTTGAAGTAAGAGGAATTTTAATCAATCTGGTATGCTATATGTTTTTAACACTGCTTCAAAATAACTATACAGGCCAGCAGATACAGCTTGAACTGGAAAAGGTAAAAAGTGACAATTTAGGGGCCCAGTACGAATTACTGAAACAACAGATCAATCCACATTTTCTCTTCAACAGCCTGAATACATTAAAATTAATGGCAGAAACGCATGACGAAGAAACGGTTGATTTTATTGTAAAACTTTCTGATTTTTACCGATTTACACTTGAAAGCAGAAAACTGGACCTCATCAGTGTTCAGGAAGAAATGAAAATAGTGGATGCTTATCTTTTTCTTCAGAAAGCCCGTTTTGGTGAAGGAATTAAGTTTACCAACGAACTTGAAAAAGAATCAGCTCAAACCCTTATCCCTCCTTTTACACTTCAGCTTTTGGTAGAGAACTGCATCAAGCACAATATTGTTTCGCAAAGTAAACCTTTACATATTAAAATCTATACCGCTGATGCTCAAATTGTAATTGAAAATCCTATACAGCGAAAGATGAATACTGAAGACTCTCTGGGAGTGGGACTTGACAATATTAAAATGCGTTACAGACATCTACTGGAAAAGGAAATTACAATTAACTCAGACGAAAAAACATTTCAAATAAAACTACCATTAATTCATGAATATCATCATTATTGAAGACGAATTCAGGGCTGCAAAATCCCTTCAGAATTTAATTTCAGATTTAAAACCGAACTCAAAGATACTGGGTGTTTACGACAGTATCGAAACAAGTATTGAGGGCTTAAAGGAGCTCAAACCCGATCTTATTTTTATGGACATCCATCTTTCGGACGGACTTTCATTTGAGATTTTCAAATCGGTAGATATCACATGTCCTGTGGTTTTCTGTACTGCTTTTGATCAGTATATGCTGGATGCCTTTAAAAGTAAGGGAGTTGACTATGTTTTAAAGCCTTTTTCAAAAGAAGATATTGCTGAAGCTTTACGAAAAGTTGATGAACTGAAAAAATTCTTTCAGAAAAATGACTTGCCAGATTTGGAATCCATTATACAAAAAATCACTCAGCCTTCCGGTAAAAGTAGTTTCCTTGTTTTTAAAAATCAGAAATATACAACGATTCCTACGGATGATATTGCTTATTTTTATATCCATAATGAGATAACTCATCTGGTAACCTTTACCAAAGAACAGTTTCCCCTTAGTCAGCCTTTGGGACAAGTCGCAGAACAGGTCTCTGAAAAACAATTCTTCAGAATCAACAGACAATATCTGGTCAATTTTAAAGCGATCAAGGAGATGGAACATTATTTTCAACGCAAAATATTGGTGAAACTCACTGTAGAAACCCCCGAAAAGCTTCTTATTAATAAAGAAAAGACTCATAGTTTCTTTACTTGGCTGGAAGACAGATAGAGAAGAAGGAAGTTTGAGGCTGGGAGCTGGAAGTACTTGAAGCCATTCTAATCTATAGATGTTTTTTTAAAATAAATGATAACCCTGATTGATATGATCAGGGTTTTCTTCTGTTTTTTATTTGATCTGTTTTAATTTATTAAGCTCTTTCCTGTTTATATTTCAATATTTAAAAATACAAACCTCTACTCCTTTTTGGTACTCCAGAACCTCCAGCTTCCAACCTCCTTCTTCCAGCCAAAATATACTTCCCCTCACAATTTCCGGATTCACCTTTCAATTTGTCCGGTTAACCCTTTTTTGTATTCTTCTGTCTTTCCCAAGTATCTACTTTTGAATCAAATTAAAAGACATGATACTAAAAAACTTAATCATAGTAAGCGCTTTTACCGCATTATTATTTGCTACTTCAGCATTTATTCATCAAGATAAAATCCAAAAGACAGCACAGCATTCAACTAATGAAAACAATGGTTTTGTGGTTTTGGAGCTTTTCACTTCAGAAGGCTGCTCCAGTTGCCCACCGGCAGATGAACTGATTGGAAAAATTGAAAAAGAATATAAGGACGAACCTGTTTACCTTCTCTCCTATCATGTGGATTACTGGAACCGCCTTGGGTGGAAAGACAGATTCAGTACTGCAGAAAACTCACAGCGACAACAGCAATACAGCCGTATCTTAAATTCACAGGTTTATACTCCACAATTGGTTGTCAATGGAAAAACGGAATTTGTAGGATCTGATGAAAACAATATCAAAAATGCAATACGGGAAGCCTTATTTAATTCTAAAAAAACAAATGTAGAACTATCAGCAAATATTTCTCAGAAGGAAATCAATGTACAGTATAAAACCTCTGCCACTGATCCTAAGAATATGCTTCTTATTAATCTGGTTGAAAAACATTCCTCCACCCAGGTAGGTAAAGGTGAAAATGAAGGCCGTCATCTGCATCATTGGCAGATTGTTCACAGGCAAAATCAGGTCTCACTGAATAAACAAACGGAAGGAGCAACAACCTTTAAGCTTCCGGACGGCTTTTCTCCTGAAAATTGGGAAGTCATAGCTTTTATTCAAAATACAAAAACAGGAGAAATATCAGGATCAGCAAAAACAATCTTCAAATAACTTTTACGCAATACAGTAATAATAACAACTAAAAATAATACTACAATGAAAACAAAAACAACAAAAATCATCTATTGGGCAGGAGCTATTTTTATGTCATTATGGTTTGGGGCCAGTGGTTTCTTTGAACTGACAAAAAACCCTGTTGTTTGGGACATCACCCAACAGCTTGGCTATCCTCCTCATTTCATTTATATACTGGGGGTTTTTAAAATTTCAGGTGTTCTTGTTCTTTTGCTTCCCAACAGGTTACTGAGGCTGAAAGAATGGGTATTTGCAGGAATGTTTTTCGATATCCTCTTTGCTTTCTTCTCAAAAATAGCAGTACTGGGTTTTCCATCTACGATAGACGCAATAGTCGCTTTCTCAGTGCTTACAATGACTTATCTGATGTTCAGAAAACTGTACTCTCCCGAGTTGGTATTTGGAGAAGCTTGATGATCAGAAAACTCTAATTTTTTCTTATGTTTGAAACTGATCCTCTCACTGCCTGGGGGATCAGTTGTTTATATCTGAAAGTGATTATTTGACCACCCCTCCGGAGGAGAGGAATGCTGAGCACATATATAGTAATCCAGGACAATAGTTCCCTAATCTCTAATTACCTATTACCTGCAACTTAATTCATAAAACTTTCCGGGAACCATTCAAATGCACCGGATTTTGTTTTTGTAAAGCCCAGACCCGGCCATGGCAAATGATAAGCAAATGCTCTGATTTTGGTATCTGCCAGCTGTTGAAGAAGCTTTTTTCTTGAAACGGCGGCAATATCCAGATCGGTATCTCCAAAGTAGCCCCACTCAGGATGTGGAAAAAGGATTACATCGGAATGAATCAAATCAGCAATGTAGATCAACTTTTCATTCCCTGAGGAAATGGTTGTTACTATTAAACCGGGAGTATGACCGGGAGCCAGCTGAAAACTGAAAGAATCATACAGCGGATTATTAAGGTCATAAAACTTAAGTTTCGGCTGAATGGTCTTCAGAATATTTTGAACAGCAGGAATAATCTGATTAAGCAGTCCAGGCTGTTTTTTCAAAGCACTATTTTCAAAATCTTTAATTGTGGCTTTCATCCAAAAATCATGTTCAATTTTTGAAATGAAAATATTGGCGTTCGGAAAAACCAGGTTCTGTTTCTTATCAACTACACCACCAATATGATCAGGGTGGGCATGGGAAATAAAAACATCAGTAATATCTTTTGGTGAAAAGCCTGCTTTTTGGAGGCTTTTTAATAAAAAACCGGTCCTTTCATCAGCAAAAATGCCCATTCCGGTATCTAACAAAATGAGTTTATTCTTTGTTTTAACCAATAGAATATTCATGGCCATATCAATATAATTCTCCGGCCTGAAATTATCTTTAAGGATTGATTTCAGCTCAGCAACAGTTCCTCTGGGAGCAAATTCGTTGAGATTTTCTTCATGAATATATCCGTCTGTAAGAACAAAAAGTTCCAGTTCTCCAAGCTTCAGTTTTTTAAAGCCGGAAAGATCATCACCTGTCTTTTCAGCTGTTTTTGGAGTTTCTGCCAATACACTGGAAAAAGGAATCATACTTAATGTTCCTGCCAATAAGCCATTCTTTAACAGTTCTCTTCTGTTCATAATTTAGTTTTTTTCATATTATAAATTCCTCATTGAGAGTAATAAAAAAACTGAGCTCCACCATAATCAGGAACTCAGTTTTTGTACAATAGTTTTTAGTTGTTCACCAGTTTCATTGAACCTTCAGTATATCTTTCTCCTACATTCGGGTATTTTTTCAGAATGGCATCAATGGTATCCAGATCTGATTGGGAAAGCTCTATATTGACGGCTGCAATATTTTCTTCCAGGTATTTAATTCGTTTGGTACCCGGAATCGGGATAATATCATCTCCCTGATTCAATACCCAGGCCAGGGCAAGCTGAGTTCCTTTTACTCCTTTGGAAGCGGCAAAATCATTAATCTCGTTTGCCAGTTTAGTATTATTTTCAAGATACTCCTGCTGATAGCGCGGTAAAGATTTTCTGAAGTCATCATCACCCAGGTTCTGTACATCATAAATATTGGTAAAAAGACCTCTTGCCAACGGTGAATAAGGTACTAAAGAAATTCCCAGTTCTCTGATAGTTGGTAAAATTTCTTTTTCAACATCTTTTGTAAGGATGGAATATTCTGACTGTAATGCTGCAATCGGGTGAATTTTATTAGCTTTTCTGATAGATTCTGCTGAAGCTTCGGATAATCCGATATATTTCACTTTTCCTGCTTTTACCAGCTCTGCCATTGCTCCTACTGTTTCCTCCACCGGAACATTGGGATCCACTCTGTGAGCATAGTACAGGTCAATAGTATCTATTTTCAATCTTTGAAGACTTAAATCTACTGCCTTTCTGATCCATTCCGGAGAACCGTCAAAATAAGTTCCCGGAGCTCCACTATGGCTTGCTTTACCGTCTTTAAACCTGAATCCGAATTTGGTTGCAATAAAAATCTTATCCCTGTTCGGAACCAAAACCTTAGAAATCAGTTTTTCGTTTTCTCCATTGGCATACATATCTGCTGTATCCCAGAAGTTAACGCCTAAATCCAAAGCTCTGTGTAAGGTATTGATACTTTCCTGTTCATCTGTAGGACCATAAGCAAAGCTCATTCCCATACATCCTAAACCAATTGCTGATAACTGTTCGTCTGTGTTTCCTAATTTTTTAAATTTCATGATAGGTATGATTTAATTTTATATGACAAAATTAGAATATCCGGAAATCAACCACTATATAGAATTCAAACCAAGAATTATAAAATTCAAACAATGTCCATTCTTAGGGCATTAGGAGTGATTCCGGTTTGTTTTTTAAAGTAATTGGTAAAATAAGCCGGTTCTTCAAAACCTAATCCGTAGGCGATTTCGGCTACATTCCAGTCTGTGTGTTTCAGTAAAGCATTGGCCTCCTGAATAATCCTTGCGGTAATCTGCTGGCTGGTTGTTTTCCCTGTGATCTCTTTTACAGAACGGTTTAAAGAATTCACATGTATGGAAAGACTCTGAGCATAGTCGTTGGGTGTTTTTAATTTTAAAAAGGCTTCAGGACTGTCGATTGGAAATTGTCTTTCAAGAAGCTCCATAAATAAGGAAGCAACCCGCTGTGAAGCATTCTGATAAGGTTCAAAACTTTCTGCCGGTTGCATTCTCATGGTTTCATGAATCATCAGGTGAAGGTAAGCTCTCAGCATATCATATTTGTGAATATAATCCGACTGAATTTCCGTCATCATTTTAGTATAAATATCAGAAAGTATCCTCTGCTGTTCTTCATCCACAAAGAAAACCGGTGTCCCTCCAATCTTGAACAGCGGAGAATCCTGAAGGTTTCCCATGCGGCTTCCATTATGCAAAAACTGATCGGTAAACAGACAAAACCAGCCTTTCTGATCTTCATCATCTGCCTCCCAGGAATAAGGAATAATAGGATTTGAAAATAATAAAGCAGGCCGGTCTACTTTAATCCATTTATCGGCATAATGCAGTTTTCCCTTTCCTATAATCAGTGAAATCTTATAATAATCCCTTCTGCTATAGGGAGTCAACGGAGAACAATATTCCCGCGAAAATACATTGAAGTGCCCCATCCTGTTGACTCCAATACATTGTGATGCCAGATTGGGAGCATTCCTTTCATAAAAACCTTTAAGTGACTCATGTGATTCCATGAATCAAAATTATAAAATTCAAACAAATTAATCAATAAAAACAATTCTGTTTAAAAAATAAAATGACTG
This sequence comes from Chryseobacterium sp. MA9, assembly GCF_024399315.1. NCBI lineage: Bacteria > Pseudomonadati > Bacteroidota > Flavobacteriia > Flavobacteriales > Weeksellaceae > Chryseobacterium > Chryseobacterium sp. MA9. The sequence goes on from NZ_CP075170.1 coordinate 1,477,103, forward strand.
ACAAAGATGCCAGCCATTTAAAAGTGAATATATAGTTGATAATGATTTAATCCCAACCGTCATCATCGTGCCCGTGACCGCGGCCATGATGCTTAGATTGTTTTTTATAGTATTTTTCCTGATTTTTATAATATTTCTCCTGTTGTTTACGGTATTTTTTATAATCGTTCTTATTTCTGCCGTAAACAATCACAGGGTTTTGACCTTTATAATATTTCTTTTTAAAAATGATATATTTTTCTCTACCCAGGATTCTTTCCAGCTCTGAGTAGCGGTCGTTTCTCCATCTTCCCGGCTCTACCACATACACCCTGTTCCATGTATCGTAATCACGATATCGGTCATTTAGTACATAAATCTGGTTTGCCTGTGTTGTAGACAGCAACAGATCGGCAACAACTCTTTGCCAGTTAACATCCGAAATACTTCTTCTGTAATCATTGTAATAATCTGACTGGGCATAGCTCAAACTAAATGTCCCAATCAAAAATGCTGTTAAAAGTAACTTTTTCATTTCATTCCCCTTTTAAATTAAACATGATAGTATAGTCAATTAAAGTGCCAAATATTAATTGTAAATTCTAATATTTATTAAAAAAAACCATAAACAACTGATTACCTTTGAAATATATTATACATTTTCATAAAATTATCACATGTTAATCATCTTGAAATGATAATCAGAATATAATTCATTTCGTTAAACAGAGATTTTATAATAAGCGAATAACAATCAGTAAATTGGAATTAAATCAAGAATTTTAAAGAGTACCTTTTTAAGTTTTGGCTAAGACCAATGGATGTTTTTTTAAAGTCTGGCTGGGCTAAAGACCCCTATTAAGTATTAACAACATCTTTTATCTTTTAATCATTATGTTATAAAATTCGTTAAGATTCCTGAAAACTATTATTTCATATTATTTAATTTCGTAATTTTAATGGAGAGAATGTTTTGGGAAGTTCTCCAAATTATTTTTTATCAACCAAATCTTACATTATCATGGAAAATATAAAGTTTCAGGTATCTCCATATCAGGACGAATTGCAGCTATTTATTGATGGGAAAAAGGCAGGTTATATGTCCATAGAGGTTGACGGAAGACTGCTTATTGTGTATTATACGAAACTTGATGAAGAACGTGAAGGAAAAGGATACGCCAAACTATTACTGGATGAGCTTGTACGCTACGCAGAAGAAAAAGATTTGCTTGTAGACCCGGAATGTGATTTTGTGCGACAACAGTTTGAAAACCATCCCGTAAGGTATAAAGACATCTGGCATGCCTGATCAGTCTTCCCACCAGGCTGTAAATTGTTGTTCATGCTGATTCAGATCTACTACCTCTCCAATCATCGGAGTGAGGATATTCAATCCTTTTTCTTTTCCAAGAGCAGTTATCTTTTGTAATGGCTCATTCCATGGGTGAAGTGCAAGTGCAAATTTTGCTGCATGAACAGGAATGATACGTTCTGCTCTGAGATCAATACTGGCTTGAATAACATCTTCCGGCAGTGTATGGATATACCTCCATGCTTCTCCATATTGCCCATTCTCAAGAATTGCATAATCGAAAGGTCCGTATTGTTCACCAATTGTTTTAAAATGGGTATCATAACCACTGTCTCCTCCTAAGAAAATCTTCTTTGTAGGTGTTATCAGAACATAGGAACTCCATAGGGTATCATTCTTACTGATTCTCCTGCCCGAAAAATGTCTGGCAGGGGTAAAAACAATTTTTATATCATTTTTCAGAGCCACTTCAGTTCCCCATTCTTCTTCAATCATCGAGTTTTCAGCATATCCCCATCTCTCCAGATGCGCTCCCACTCCCAAAGGTAAAATAGCCATTCCTGTTCTGTCTTTGATAGATTTTACAGTTGGGTAATCCAAATGGTCAAAATGATCATGGGTTATTACCAGATAATCAACATTGGGAATATCTTCAGGTTTAAAGATATCTGATCCTTTAAAAGCTTTGTTAAAATATTTGAAAGGTGAACCATATAAACTCAATACAGGATCAATCAGGAACGAAATACCATCTGTCTGCAGATAATAAGATGAATGTCCCAGCCAGATAAATACATCCTGATTTTTATCTCTGCTTTTTAAATCGGTATGAAGAGATGGAATTTCTTTCAAAGGCTTCAAAAGTGGATCTTTTTTTCCTAAAAAGAAATCGTAAGTCACTTTCGACATTTTGTAACCTTCTGTAATGGAAGGGGTATGGCTGATATTCTGAAACTGTCTTTTTTTATAGAGTTTTGACTGTCTGATACGTTCCAGCCTCTTTCCTTTTGGCACCCCGCCAAACGCCTTCATATTGATCACTATAAAAAAGGTAACTGTCAAAACAGCTACAGTCGTAATAATCCAATAAATCATCTGTATAAAATAAATATCAAATGTATTGACTTTTGCCTTTAAATGAAAATTTATTCAGTTTTAGTACATTTTTTAACTAAATTTATCATGTATTTTGGAAAATTTATTAATCATTTAAGTCATGATTAATTTTAAACTTTCTATTTTAGCACCTTAAAAAAACTCAGATATATTGAAAAATTATTCGGTAATATTTCTTCTCGCAATACTTTCGTCTTGTGCCTCTATAAGAAAACACAACGAACAGCGGGCTTCATGTATTCCACCGGAGCAACTCAAAGAGGATGTGGACTTTGCTTATTCAAAATTACAGCAAATGCATCCTCAATTATACTGGTATATTCCCAAGAAGGAATTGGACCATAAATTTGACAGTCTTAAACAGACTCTCACTGAATCTCTTACTCCTCTTCAGTTTTATTTTAAACTTCAGCCTGTCATTGCAGGAATCCGTGAAGGGCATCTTTCATTAAGAATTCCCAGAAAGAAATTTACCAAAAGAGAGTTTAAAAGACTGGAACATCAGAAAGGAATGTTCAGCCGTTTTGAATATTATATATCAGGCGATCAGATGTATATCATTCAAAACAGAGATTCTATTGAGCATATACAACCCGGAACCGAAATTTTATCAATCAACAATATTCCTGTCTCAGATTATATAAAGAAATACAGAAGCCTGATCAGCAGTGATGGTGATAATACGACTTTTCATCCCTATTTTTTAAAAGATCTTTTCTTTAATTTTTATACTGCAGAAAACGGTTTTGGGAGTAAAGCAACTCTTGAAACGCTTTATCAGGGAGAAAAAAAAATCTATACCTTAAGCAGGGAAATAAAATCTTACTCTGATCTTGAGAAGGATAAGGAAATGAAGAAAAAGACACTGGAAAAGAAACTGAACGATTATGTAGCTTCAAGTAATTCTTATAACAGAAGTTTTAAATTCCTGGATAAAGACAGCACTATTGCTTATATAAAGGTACAAAGTTTCTCCAGAGATTATTCTGATAAATTTTATAAAAAGACCTTTGCAAAGATCAATGAGGCTAAAACTCCCTACCTCATCATAGATGTCCGAAATAACTATGGAGGGTCTCTCTATGAGATCAATAACCTGTATTCCTATTTAGCAGATGCACCTTTTACCCTGATCAAACCTTCTCAGGTAACATCAAGGAATACTCCACTGCGTACAAATTATTTCAGAAAAAGCAATCCCTTAGAATATGCTCTTAAAAGTATTGCCTATCCAAGTTATTTCTTCGCACAGGCTTTCAGTACATATAAAAAAGACGGGAAGGTTTTCTATAAAATGAAAGCTGATAAACCCACAAAGCCTAATAAACAAGCTTTCCACGGAAAAGTTTTTGTATTGATTAACGGAGGAAGCTTCTCAGCATCTTCTATTATTACCGCTAAGCTTAAGAATGATAAAAGAGCAACTCTTGTAGGTGAAGAAACCGGCGGTGCCAATGACGGAACAGTTGCAGGTTTCTATTCTTATCAGAAACTTCCCAATTCTGAGATCAGGTTCCCTATCGGGTTACTTCTTGTACAGCCTAATATCAAATTTTCAGACTCACGGAAAGGCGTTATTCCCGATGTAGTGGTTACTGAAAGTATGCAGGATATCATTGACAGAAAAGACCCACAGCTGGATTGGATAAAAAATGAAATTGCTAAAGAAAAAGATAATAATAAAGGACAATAATTTATAAATATTTCGGCGGGCTTTCAGCCCGCCGAAATATTTTCTATCTTTTCAACTCTTCCAAAAGATTTTCAATATGCTGCATGTATCTTCCGTAATAACGGTGAAACCAGAATTTCCCAGCCAGATAGAGTATAAACAACCCTCCAATCACAGAACCAATTAAGATTACAGCAATTTTTAGTTCACTCAAAGGTTTTGGCCATGGGATAAATTCCAGGACAATCAGTATCTCACATACCAGAAACGGTGCAAAGCTGATGTAGTATGAAAGATAATACTGTTTATTCAGATTCAGCTGCATTACCAGATCTTTCAGAGAATCGTAGGTCTTAGGTGCAGTATTACTGATTTCGTTATAGAGTTTAAAGAACTTACTGAAAAAGAAAACGGTAACAATAAGCATGGAAGCAATTAAAACCGTTATATACAATTGCAATTTAAAAGGCCTGCAGACTGAGCAAACCAAAAAAGCAAAAACAAAAATTCCTATCACCCACCAGAATTCCACACGCATGTTTTTACGTATTTTTTCAAGGGGAAGATTCAGTTTATTTCTTTGTTCAATACTTATTTCCGGAGTTTCCTCCATAATATCTTCATTCCAGGTGTTTTTCAATTCATTGATATTCATTGGATTACTGATTTTAATGTTTGTTGGTTTTTATTTGGCTTAAGATATCTTTAAGTTTATTTTTTGCCCGGTTCATTTTCACTCTTGCGTTTCCTTCAGAAATTCCCATCTGTTCTGCGATCTGCTTTCCTGAAAAATCTTCCAGATAGTAGAATACAAAAGCTTTATCAATGGGATTGAGTTGATGAATAGCCTTATACATTTCAGCCAGACGCTCTTCTTTACGGTAATCATAGTCCTCCTGCACAATAATATGATTGGAAAAATCTTCATGGGCAATAAAGCTTCTTCTTTTTTCTGATTTAAGGAAAATAATGGCCGTATTCAAAGCGATTCTGTATAGCCATGTTGAAAATTCGCTTTCACCTCTGAAACCAGGAAATGCTTTCCAGAGCTGATAGGTAATCTCCTGAAAGAGATCATCCCGATCATCCTTTTCAGTCATATACATTTTAGAAATCTTAAATAGGATTCCTTTATGCTGTTCAATTTGACTTATAAACTCTTGTTCTAATGAGATCATGATTTGTTACTCTATAGAGTTAGTTTTCATTAAAAAAAATTGTTACAGTATTTTCACAAAGAAATAAAAAAACCTGACAGGTTATCTATCAGGTTCTTCTATTTTTAACTAAACTTCTAATTCAGTTTATTTAAAGCTCTTTGTAAGGACTCTATATCAAGGAAGTTCAGCTTGGCACCGGCTATTATGACAATTAAAAAAACGAGTGTCAAAAATAAAATGATAAAAATATACATCGAAACAAACCAGATAACGGTATTCAGAATATTTCCTTTGATGCCCATTTTATTCATGAAAAATTTCTGTGAACGCTCAAACCAAGTTTTTTTCTTTTCAGGTCTGGGACTTACTTCAATCTCGTTAAGCTCATCTACCAAACGTACTACATCATCAATATACCTTCCGTACATATAATAGATCCAGTATTTTATGATAAAAGCAATCAAGAGCAGGGTAATCAGAAGACTGATCCCGAAGATAGCCAGGTTATATTCCATCTCAAAATGGAAATTAATTCTGATCAGAGAGAGAAGAAATCCAAGAGGAATATAGGAAACATAATAAGCTATATAAATTTCTTTTGATATGAGAAGCTGACTTTTAAGATTGAACAAATCATAATTTGTATTGATACTATTCTTTTGAAGCAGCTTATACAATTTCAGAAAACGGGAATAAAAATAGACGATAATAACAATGGTCAGGATTGTTACAAATGCAGATATGATTTTAATATTAGAATCAGTAGAAGCAAACGGGAAATTGGTTAAAAGTAAAGGCAGCGTTACAATCATCAGCCAAAACTCAGTTTCCATATTCACTTTCAGCATTTGCAACGGGGAATGTATTTCCTTCTGTTTTTCAAGAGAAATTTCAGGAGATTCCTGTCCTGTATCTTTATTCCAAAGTTCTTTAAAGTTTTCTAACTCCATCATTTTATCTTTTAATGAGAACCTGCTCTTTGTGTGGTAATGATCTCTTTCAGCTTCTCTTTTGCCCTTTTCAGCTTTACCCTTGTATTCACTTCAGTAATTCCCAGCTGAACGGCAATTTCTTTTCCAGAAAAACCCTCCAAAAAGAAAAATATAAGGGCTTTATCAATAGGGCTCAACTGATGAATTGCTTCATACATCAGCTTCATATTCATATCATCCGTATCATTGTAAGGTTCCTGCCGGGCATGTAGCCCATCTACATTCTGATTCTGTATAAAACTACGTTTTTTTTCACTTCGCAGGAAAACAATTGCTGTGTTTAGCGCTGTTCTGTACAGCCATGTGGAGAAATCACTTCTCTTTTGAAAATCACCATATGATTTCCAGGCCTGGTAGATGATCTCCTGATAGAGGTCATTCTGATCGTCCTTATTATCCATGTACATTTTAGAAATCTTGAAAACAACACCTTTGTGCTTTTCAATTTTCTCTAAAAATTCTTTTTCCGGTGAAGACATGATTTACACACTGACCTTAGATAATATTTATTGAAACATTATCTTAATTATAACACAAAACTAATTTCCGGCATTAAGTTAAAAAAATCCTCAGCAAACAAAGAAGTTTATTGAGGATTTTTAATTATGTTAAATACAACAGAATCAGAAAATATAATCTGTACTTAAAAAATTGGAATCATGTTCTCTAACGATGGTATTGAGTAATTCTTTATTGGAATCTGTAAGTTTTGCTGCTACCAGAGACCGGATTGAGAATGAACGGAGCGCATCAAAAACAGAAAGCGTTCCTTCCGCACTGTCTTTTCTTCCGGTAAAAGGGAAAACATCCGGACCTCTTTGCGCCTGGCAGTTGATATTAACGCGGCTTACGAGATTCACGAATGGATCAATCAGCTTTGCTACTTCCCGCGGATCTTCACTGAAAATACTTACCTGCATCCCATGTGAAGCATTCACCTGATAATCTATAGGTTCTTCTATATCTTCAAATGGAACAACAGGAATCACCGGACCAAACTGTTCCTCATGATACAGTTTCATATCACTGTTTACAGGATAAACTACCGCCGGAAAAACAAAAGATTCATCCGTATAGCCTCCATCTCTATTCAAAACGGCTGCTCCTTTCTGTAAAGCATCATCAATGCATTCTTTCAAGTAAGGAGGCTTGTTCACTTCCGGAAGCGGAGTTACTTTTACATCTTTCTCCCATGGAAGTCCTGGTTTCAAGGCAGAAACCGCTTCACTCAATTTTTTTGTAAATTCTTCAGCTATTTCTTTCTGAACAAATATCAGTTTCAATGCTGTGCATCGCTGTCCGTTGAAAGAAAGCGCGCCCAGAACACATTCACTCACCGCTACATCCAGATTTGCATTTTTGGTAACAATGGCTGCATTTTTCGCATCTAAGCTAAGAATTGCTCTTAAACGGTTTACTTTCGGGTGTAGTTTTTTCAGTCCGTTAGCCACCTTACTGGATCCAATGAAGGCAAGAACATTCACTTTTCCGCTTTCCATGATGGGTGTGATAATTTCTGATCCCTTTCCATATAAGGTATTCACTGTTCCTTTCGGGAAGGCTTCTTTGAAAGCTTCTAATAATGGATAGTGGGCTAACACTCCATGTTTCGGAAGTTTAAACAGAATCGTATTTCCCATAATCAAAGCGGGAATCAGGGTGGTAAATATTTCGTTCAGAGGATAATTGAACGGTCCCATACTTAAAACCACTCCCAGCGGCGCTCTTCTAATCTGTGCAATGGTTCCTTCTGCCTGTTGAAAGCGGGAAGATTCTCTGTCCAGATCTTTCAGAGCATCAATGGTTTGATTGATATAATCTACAGTACGGTCAAATTCTTTCGTAGAATCGGCCAGCGTTTTCCCGATTTCCCACATCAGTAACTTAATGATCAGATCTCTTTGCTGGATCATCAGGTAAACAAATTTTTGCATGCATTTAATGCGTCCTTCCACAGACATAGTCGGCCATTCGCCAAGACCGTTATCGTAGGCTTTTACACAGGCTTCAAGGACATCCATGGCTTCTTTCGGGCCAATATTGGGGATACTTCCCAAAAGTTTTCTTTCTAATCCATTTTCTGTAGGAATACACACCGGGGAATAGATTTCGGTGACATCTCCGTTCCACTCTACCAGTTCGCCATTCAAAAGATAAGTTCTCTGGTGAATGACCGGAACTTTATATTCTTCCGGAATTTCATTTTCACCCTTAAAAATGTGATGGAATGATGCTGTATTTTCTGAACTCATAAATCTTTCTATTTTTTTTATGTGATAAGATTCTCCTTCTAAGGAGGTTTTATTATATAAAGGTAAAAGTAAAATGTTTTGAAAAAAACAATCTGCTCATAGATTTGATCTATTTGAATTAAAATTAATCTCAGCTCCTGAAAAAAGAATAATTTAGCCTAAAAATAAATTTCATGTTTTCAAAATTAGTTTTCAGTACACTATTATTCTTCTCTGCAGTGAGCTTTGCACAAAAATCTAAAGCAACCAATACAGTTTTAATGGGAGGAAAAGAAGTACACACCTATGCAAAATTGCCGGCTCTGAACAAACCTGCTCCTAAATTTACCCTTACAGATGTGAATATGAATGAGCAGACGTTGGATTCCTACAAAGGAAAGAATGTGATCTTAAATATCTTTCCTAGTGTAGACACAGGTGTTTGTTCAGCTTCTGTACACCATTTCAACGAAGAGGCAGGAAATCTTCCCAATACAGTAGTACTTTGTATTTCCAAAGATCTTCCGTTTGCCCAGAAAAGATTCTGTGGTGCAGAAGGAATCAAAAATGTTGTAATGCTTTCAGATTTCCGTTCAGATTTCGGATGGAACTATGGGGTGGAACTGGTAGATTCTGCAATGAAAGGCCTTCTGAGCAGAGCTGTAGTGGTAATAGATCCATCAGGAAAGATTATCTACGAAGAGCAGGTTGCAGATATTTCTCACGAGCCGAATTACGAAGCGGCGATTGCAGCGGTGAAATAATAATCTTTTATTTTAAAATAAATATAAACTCCGGCGATCTTCGATCGCCGGAGTTTATATTTTACGCAAGATTTTTATGCTTTATGTTCATCATTTTTTAATCTCCATCTCCACCAATAGAATTAAATTCCTTAGTTGAGTAATGCAAGAACAGTAAAGTTAATAAGTCATTAGCAGAATGATCGACTTCAAGATGAAAAATTGATTCTTTACCTCTTCTTTTCTCCTCCCGTATCTCGATCAGTAACTTCCCTTTTTCAGTTAATTGCCAGGTGCTTTTTAATTTAAAATAATAAATTCTAACTCCTTGGCCTGACTTAATAATTCTTTCCTTTGCTAAATCTGTGAAATATGTTATCACATTTGAATCAAAGAGTTCTACATCATTCTTTAGAAAACCTACATTCCGGATATCATATTTCTTAGAATTGAAAGCAATATATTGCTCATAGTGAAATAATTTCCTGACATCTACAATTCTTCCCACTTCATTTTGAGTTTCTGAAACTAAAACAATATCTTTTTTTTGATAGTGCGCGGTATATTTTTTCAACAATTCTATTTTTTACTTTCAATCACAATAACTCCATATCTCCCTTTATCTCCATAAAGTTTGGTTGCTCCTTCACCAGAAAGTATATTGACACTTTTCACATTATCTCCTTTTATTTTTTTCATTTTCTCTTCAGATATTTTCTTACCATCCAGCAGAATCATTGGCTGTGTAGATTCAATATCTTCTTTACTTGGCATGCCCAGCCACATTGTTTTATTGATTGTATTGTTGATGACCTCTACTCCTTCAAGCCCTTTCTTAAAATCAACTTTCTTTACTTCTTCACCTTTTACTTCCTGTGCTTTGGTTGTGGTCACCACTCCGCTTGCAACCAATAATCCCAGAGCTATTTTAGAGGTTAATGAAAAATTTAGATTTCGACCTAACTGATCACCCGTAAACCTCCCACACATTTTTTTATCAGACTTAAAACTCATTAAAAGTTCTTCATCTGAGGAGCTTGTAAAATCTGTTACAGTTTTAGAACAAACGGAACAAAATTTCCCTTTTTGATTGCTTGTCATTTCTTCCCAATTTTCATGACAAGGGTTTGCAATGTTTAGTCTCATGGTCAGTTATATTTATTACTAAGATAGAATAATAATAATAATAATAATAGAAAATTTAGAATATATCGTATAAATTATGCTTGTTTTATTTTTTTACCGTTTATTCTTAGTAGTAATTACAACTACTCCATCTTTGGCTTTTTCGCCATACTTTGTAGTTGCAGAAGCGCCCTTTAGTATATTCATTGTTTTTATAAGATTAGGATCCAGTGCTTTTACTTTTTCATAATCGCTTATTTTTCCATTCACTATATACATGGGCTTATATACTGCTCCACTTGAGGGAGCTCCACCAATACGTATACTGTTATGATCTTCAGGAGCCTTACCAATTACTCCTGATAATTTTGAGACAATTTCTTTTTTTTCTTTTTCTTTGCTGTCTAATAAAGCTCTCGCTGGCACTACCGAAACAGAACCAAGCAATTTTCTGTCTCTCTGAGTATTGAAAACAACTTCCTCCATTTCTTCAGCCTTTAGGGTATCACAGGTTTTATTTTGTTGTGCATTCACATTTACAATCCCTCCTGTTGTTAGCATAAAACCAACAGCAAATTTCACAAAAAGATCATTGATATAAGAATAATGCAGCTCCCGGTTGAGCTGTGATGGATTAAAATTTCCACAGATTTCTTCCGAAGCCTTAGAAAACACATCTATAATATCATCATCCGAAGTTTTCCTGAAGTCTCGTACCGTTTTGGAACAAACAGTGCAGAATCTTCCTTTTTCATCTGGTGACATCGTATTCCAGTTTTCATGACAGGGTTTGGGTATCGTGATTTTCATAGTAAGCTTTTATTATAAAGATGACCCTATGGCAGAAAAGGTTGGAAAGGCTTGTGAAATTTTCTAACATTTTAAATTCTGTTGAAAAATCGTAAGGTTTTTTAAGCATCTAATTCTGTTTGGATTCCTACGGAATGACAGACTGTATGGATAATCTAAGCGGATAGTTTCTTCTATTAAGATCTGAACAAATAAATGTTTACATAGTCTTCCTACGCTTTCACCTTGTCATTCCGGAGGAATCTAAATTCTTATTTTTTCATCAATTTAAAAATTTTGCTGTATAGATTCCTGTTGAATGATAAAAAGGCGCGAGAAACTCTACTTATGCAAAAGATCGTGGAGTGACAATTGAGTGGATTGACAATGAGATGCAGAAATGATCCTAAAAAACGGGCTAAAGCCCGTTCCTATTGATGTTGAGATTCTTCACTACATTGCATTTCATTCAGAATGACAGTTTTCCTTACGAATACCATTTAAGATTTTAACAACACTGTTCCATCTTTCAAAACCATATACTCCTGTCCTACTTCCTCTGAAATACGCTTCATATCATTGTCATCAAACACCTGAGGAATATAAAATTTCTCATGAGCAAACAATCCGTAGTGGATGAGCACCAGTTTTTTAGCATGTAAAAGATGGGCTGCGGCAAAGGCTTCTTTGAGACTGAGAGAGGCGGGAACAGGGCTGTATTCTAATCCAATGATTTCAAAATTGACCACAACACCGTTTACGGGTAAAAATGCGTAATCTATATTGGAATTTTCTTTTCCGAGCTTCCAGAACTGGTTGTGCCAGATGGTGTCTCCACCATGAAAGAGCTTTGTTTTTCCGTCATCCACAATCCAGGAAGACTGTATTTCTCCCAATCCATCCATAGCAAATACGGGTTTGAAGGTGATGTTGTTTTCTGTAAAGGTTTCATTCAGATCAAGAATAATGATCTCTGCGTCAATTACAATTTTTCTTACCACGGCTTCAAGCCCTGCATAGACAATCAGTTTTCCGTTTTTCTTCAAACATTTCCTGATGACTCCTTTGTCAAAATGATCGAGATGCAGATGGGTAAACAGGATATAATCTGCCTGTACATGGTCTGAGAATTCTATAAGACTTTCTACAGCATCACCCAAAACAGGTTTATAGTAAGAGAAATCTTCTACAGCGTCTATTAAGATGGTTTTGTTGTGTGAAGTGAGCTTGATACCGGCCCAGTTTAATTTTTGTATTTCCATAATTTTTTTTTCACAAAGGAAAAGACTTACGGAAGGCAAGACAATAAACAAAAGATAATTAATGAGGGTTGAGATTGGGAGCTGGGGGATGGAATATGGGAGTTATTGAGGTGATAGAATAACTATTCCTTTTTTTATTTGAAATGATTGATCAATTTAATTATTAAATCTATAGAAAATAGGGAAACGGGTAGTAACTTCCAGCTTCCAGCTCCCCTCTTCCAGCTTACACAATCCTTTTTCTGATCCTGCTTAAAGAGATAGGCGTAATCCCAATGTAAGAGGCAAGATATTTTAAAGGAATATTCTGGATGTAATGAGGTTTGTTCTTCAAAAGGTATTCATACAAATCCTGAGGTGTATTTTTCAACAGGAGCATTTCCCTTTTCATAGCAGCATTAAGTTTTCTGCTGAGATAATAATTCTGAACGAAACGGCAGTGCGGATTTAAAACAAACATATCTTTCACCTCATCAAGGGTGATTTCCCATGCCAGCCCGCTGTTTATAGACTCGTAAACAGCATCAGATCCTTTTTCGTCAACGGTGAAAATATCTCCGGGAAAGTAAAATTCTGCACAGATTTCAGTATCAATATCGGATGTGTTGCTGATATAATATTTACGAACAAGCCCATCTTCTACAAGATAGGCTTTATTGTCCGTAAACAGAGTTTTTTTTGAAAATTCAACCTCAGCAAACTTCTCCCATACAGGATCACAATCCTCTACGTTCAGGTGTGAAAACAGTTGTTTGTTGATTGTTGCCAATGTTGAATATTATATTTTACAGTAAATTTTCGTCTACAAGGTTTGGAAGAGTTACTTTCAGATTCGGTTCTACTTCCATAGCTCTTTTAATGGCGAAAATAGCGCCTTCGTTTCTTGCCCAGCTTCTTCTTGAGATTCCGTTGTTTACGTCCCAGAAAAGCATAGACTTCAATCTTCTGTCGGCATCATCGCTTCCGTCCAAAAGCATTCCGAAGCCACCGTTGATTACTTCTCCCCAGCCTACTCCACCACCATTGTGAATAGAAACCCAGGTAGCTCCGCGGAAACTGTCACCAATCACATTGTGAATAGCCATATCCGCAGTAAATCTTGACCCGTCATAGATATTGGAAGTCTCTCTGTAAGGAGAATCTGTTCCTGAAACATCATGGTGGTCTCTACCTAATACCACAGGTCCTATTTCTCCATTTCTAATGGCTTTATTGAAGGCTTCTGCAATCTTCATTCTTCCTTCTGCGTCTGCATAAAGGATTCTTGCCTGTGAACCTACTACCAGTTTGTTTTCCTGTGCTCCTTTGATCCACTGGATATTATCTTTCATCTGCTGCTGAATTTCTTCAGGAGAGTTTTTTACCATTTCTTCCAATACTGCACACGCAATATCATCCGTTTTCTGTAGATCTTCCGGCTTTCCGCTGGAACATACCCAACGGAACGGCCCAAAACCATAATCAAAACACATAGGGCCCATAATATCCTGTACATAACTCGGATATTTGAATTCTCTTCCCAATGTTGGATTTTCTGCCATTACATCAGCTCCGGCTCTGGAAGCTTCCAATAAAAAGGCATTTCCATAATCAAAGAAATAGGTTCCTTTTGCCGTATGTTTGTTGATGGCTGCAGCGTGCCTTCTCAACGTTTCCTGAACTTTTTCTTTGAATAATTCAGGGTTTTCAGCCATCATTGTATTAGATTCTTCAAAACTTTGTCCTACCGGATAGTAACCACCAGCCCAAGGATTGTGAAGTGAGGTCTGATCTGATCCGATGTCAATTCTTAAATCTTCCTGATCGAATTTCTCCCAAACATCAACAATATTTCCAAGATAAGCCAAGGAAACAGTTTCTTTGTTAGCCTGTGCTTCTCTTACTCTTTTCACCAATGAATCAAGATCTTCATGAATCTCATTCACCCATTTCTGATCATGACGGATTTTGGTAATTTTAGGATTCACTTCCGCACATACAGTCACACAACCTGCAATATTACCTGCTTTTGGCTGCGCACCACTCATTCCTCCTAATCCTGAAGTAACAAAAAGTCCTCCTTTTGGTTCTTTTTTGATTTTTCTGAAAGCATTTAAAGCTGTAATCGTTGTCCCATGAACAATTCCCTGAGGGCCAATATACATGTAACTTCCTGCCGTCATTTGTCCGTACTGGGTAACTCC